>CAXXMY010000028.1:0-35791 GCA_963663635.2 Acidimicrobiales bacterium | reverse complement strand
CTCCGAGCCCTTCGCCACGGCCGTCGGTTTCGGCCACGAATCGGAGCGTGGCGTTGTCGATGGGGATGATCGGATTGCCATCCGCGTCGCTTTCGAGATCGATCTGCGCGATCTGGCTCCACCGCTCGGCCAGCCGCTGCGGGTCGGGGCTCTGCAATTCGGCGGCGGCGATGCCGCTCACCAGTTCGGTACGCACGAACGGCGCCCAGTGCTTGCCCGCGGGCCACCACGGACCGCCGACTGCCCCAGCGCCTTCGCTGGTCATCTGGTCCATTTCGAAGAACGCGCCGCCGGTGTCGGCGGGGTGAAGTTGCATGCCCACGATGCCGTCGTCGGGATAGTTCATCTCAAACGCGACTCGGACCCCCAGATCATCGACGTGTGCGCGTCGCGCACCCACGTCGTCCACCTCGGTGATGACCATGTAGCCCGTATCGCCGCCGCGACGATTCTGGTAGCGGCCCGCCGCGGTGTCGTCCTTGATGGGTGTCACGCATTCCAAGAATTGGGTACCCACGGGCCACAGCGTGTTCTTCAGACCGAAGACGCCGACACCGGGGTCAATGTGACACGGCTCGACGCCCAGCACGGTCTGAATGTCGACGGCCGTACGGCCGAGGTCGGCAGTCGTGACAGCTATTTGACGCAGGCGAATCCACATGCGCGTCACATTAGGACGGTGCCTCGGGCGACGCTCGGGAGCCGGATGCGACGGGCGACGCTCGGGAGCCGGATGCGACAGCCGACGCTCGGGAGCCGGATGCGACAGCCGACGCTTGGGAGCCGAGTCCTGCGGTGCGGCGACGTTCGAGGACGGTGTTGACCTCTGCGCCGGCGAGCATTCCCATGGCGAGCAGGTAGAGCCACAACAGCAGGCTGAGCGCACCGCCAAGCAGGCCGAACACGGCGTTGACACCGTTCGAGGCCAGATTCAAGTAGGCACCGAAACCGAGCGAGACTGCTAGCCACCAAAACGTGGCCAGCACAGCTCCCGGCAGCTCGTGCCGCCACCGCTCAGAGTGGCGCGGCGCAATCCGGTACACGGTTGCTGCCCACGCGACGACGGCACCGAACACGGCAGGCCAACGCAGCCAGTCCCAGGCAGTGCTGAAGGCTGCGCCGGCGCCGATTCGATCCGCGAGTTGTTCGCCTCCACCGAGCAGCGGGCCGACGACGACCATCGCAGCCACGAGCACCGCAACCAACAGCGTCAGGATCGTGAGACTGAAACCCACAACGCGAGTCGACAGCCAGTTGCGCCTCCCGCGGTGGCCGCAGATGACGTTGAGTGCGCGCACCACAGCAACGAAGCCTCGTGAGGCGGCGTACATGGCAACTGCCACACCCGCAGTGATAATCCGAGCGTCAGAGCGGTCGAACAGATCGGCCACAGTTGAGTCAAGCGTGTTCTGGGATCCGAAGGTGTCGCTGATTCGATCGATCAGCAACTGTTCAGTCTCGCCAGCCGCGCTCTGGCCAATGAGGACGTCGAGGGAGCCCAGTGCAGCGGCGAACACGATCACGGCTGGGAACAGGCCCAGCAGGGCGAAGAACGCGATCTCTGCCGACAGCCCGCCGATACGAGCACG
This sequence comes from Acidimicrobiales bacterium, assembly GCA_963663635.2. Lineage (GTDB taxonomy): Bacteria > Actinomycetota > Acidimicrobiia > Acidimicrobiales > Poriferisodalaceae > Poriferisodalis. The sequence goes on along the minus strand of CAXXMY010000028.1, from coordinate 34,202 downwards.
ACCCCAGTCGGCCCGCGTTTCGTTGAACAAGTGCAGCGACGTGCGGGCCAAGATGCGAAGTCGTGATGGAGCGCCCGTTGGCATCTCGTTTCGAGCGGGGGTCAGCGTGCGTGCGGCACAGCGTCCGCGGTGTCCGAAGTGTCCGCCTCGTCCGTGTGGGTGTCGGACGGTGCCGGGACTGCGACCAGCTCCGCGGCTCGCCTGACCAAGCCGTTGCGGTCGATCTTGGCGGTCGATGCCAGCGGGATCTCGTCGACGAACCAGACGTGTCGGGGATGTTCGTAGGCCGGGCCGTTCGCAAGCGCGTGACGTTTGACCTCGTCAGCGGTGAGCGTGCGGCCGGGCTCGATGCGCACGAAGGCGGCAGGGAGCTGACCTTTCAGGTCGTCAGGCACTGGCACGACGACCGCCTGATGCACCGCGGGGTGCTGCTCCAGCATCTGCTCGACTGCATCGGGGTAGATGTTCTCGCCGGCGCAGACGAACATGTCGTCGACCCGGCCGACGAAGAAATACCAGCCGTCGGCATCGCGGGTCATCAGGTCGCCCGTGTGGTACCAGCCGTCGGTCAGCCGTTCTGCGTTGACGTCGGGCAGGTTGTGGTAGCCGGCCATCACGCCGGGCGAACGCACCCACAGCTCGCCCGCATCTGAGTCTTCGCCGGTCGCAGGGTCGACCAGTCGCAGCTCCACCTTGGGATGTGCGTGGCCGACGGAGATCTTGGGCCGTGGCTTGCCCTGCGGGTGGGGGCCGAATTCGAGCACGGCTTCTGTTGTGCCGTATCCGTTCGAGACCATCGCTCCCGGAAGCAGGCGCTGAACGTCGCTGTGGAGGGCTTCGGTCAGCGGCGCTGAGCCGATGAAGGCGCGTTGCACGGAGGAAAGGTCAGGAATCTGCTCGCCGGCCGCCACTCGGGCTGCGATCTCGGCGGTGACAAGCGCGAACATCGTCGGCACGCCCGAGCACATCGTCACACGGTGTTCGGAGATGGCGTCGATGTAACCGGCGCCGGTGAATCGGGGCAGGAGAACCACAGTGCCGCCGTTGGCGAACGCCAGCTTCGACGACATCGAGGCGTTCTTGTGGTACAGCGGGGCCGAGACGAGCATCACCTCGCCGGGCATCGCTGCGCCGTACTCCAGCACCGTGAAGGTGATGTTCCGGTGGGTGAGCAACACGCCTTTGGGCCGTCCGGTCGAGCCCGAGGTGTAGATGTGCACGGCGATGTCGTCGTCGTTGACGTCGGTTGGGGCCCGGAGCGGTTCGTGCGCTGCCAGTTCGTCCCATTGTGGCGAGCCGATCACGATGTTCGGCACATCGGGTGGCACCAGCGCGGCGTGCTCAAGATCACAGATGACGAGCTGTACGTCGGCGTCGTTTGCGATGTACGCCTGAGTCTCCGCTGGCAGCTTGGTGTTCAGTGGCACGAACACCAGGCCTGCAGCGGGTGCACCGAACAACACGTCGTAGAACTCGCCGCAATTGCCGGCCAGCAGGCCGACGCGCGCTGAAGGCCCGAGACCGCGTGCAGCCAAGCCTGCGCCACAGCGCAGTGCTCGCTCTCTCAGCGCTGCCGCGGTGACGTGTTTGGGAGGCGAAGCGGACCGGTCGATGAGGACAACCGCATCGTTGTGGGGTGCGCGTTCGAGCAGCTCGGCGACGTTCATCGCAACCGCAGGCTAGGGCGATGGGCCTGCGCCCCGCCGCAGGCTTCGCACACCAGCAACCGGCGCGCCGCTCACACCTTGCGGCTGGGGTCTCGTTGTGCAGGTTCGACCTCCACGAGGGTGTCGTGGAAGGCGGCCGAGCCGACGGTCGGATCCGGATCTCCGAGCGCCGGGTTCGTGAGTGCATTGACCGTGCGTGCATCAGCGGCTCCCGCCCACCATCCGAACGGGATCGCCACCAGCCCAGCTTGGAGGCGCTGCGAAATGGCAGCGTGCAGCGTGAGCTCGCCGCGGTCGTTGAAGACACGGACCTCGTCCCCGTCGGCGATGCCACGCAGTTCGGCGTCCGAAGTGCTGATCTCAAGCTGCGGGTGCGGAGGATCGGGCAAGTGGTGCTCGAACCCTCCGTAGTGGCTGTTGAGGAAGCGTTGGTGCTGCTTCAGTGACATGAGCGCGAGGGGATACTGCTCGGCGAGCGCCGAGTCGCCGTGGGGCGACTCGGCTGCGACGCGGTATCGCAGCGGGCCCAGTTGCAGCGGCCCCAGTTGAAGCGGCCCCAGTTGACGCGGCCCCAGGCCCAATGGGCCCAGACGTTGATGGTCGCCGACGTCGGCTGTTGGGGACGCTGGCTCCGATGCGGCGGGGACTTCCCGGCTCGTCATCGCTGACCAACCCGGCGGCACCGCCAGCCGTGCCCAGCCGTCGCGCAGCAGACGCTCGTAGTCGATGCCGTCGAGCCAAGGGTGGCCACCCGAGAGCAGGTCGCGGACCATCTGGGTGTCGCTGTCGGCCAGACCCGGTGTGTCAAGGCCCATGGCGCCGGCGAGCCGCCGGAAGATCTCGGTGTTTGGCAGGCAATCGCCCAGTGGCTCGATCGCGGGCAGATTCAACGACACGTACAGGTGACCCCAGGCGTTCATGAGGTCGAGCTGCTCGATCTGCGTGGTGGTGGGCAGCACAATGTCGGCGTACCGGGCCGTGTCGGTCATGAACTGCTCAATGACGACGGTGAACAGATCCTCGCGTTCGAGTCCTGCAATCACGCGGTTCTGGTCCGGGGTGATTGCAGCCGGATTGCAGCTGTAGACCACGAGGGCAGTGACCGGGGGATCGTCGAGCACATCGCTGAGCGCATCGCCCAAAGACGACATGTTGACCACGCGCTGCGGCCCGTCTGGCGGTGTGATGTCGGCGAGCGCTGTGTCGAAATACACCTGCGTCGAGCGCACCAGCCCGCCGCCACGGTGCCGCGCTGCGCCCGATACAGCTGCGAGCGACGCAACAGCTCGATGCAGGTCACGACCGAATTCGCGGTGCTCCATGCCGACGAGCACCCGAAGCGCCACCGGCGGTTCCTCGGCGATGCGAGCGGCAAGCCGGCGAATTGTGTCGGCGCCGATACCGGTGATGCGCTCTGCGGTTGCGAGTGTCATGGCCTGTGCGTCGGCGCGCAGATCGGCCCAACCCTGGGTGTGTGCTGCGAGGTAGTCCTCGTCGATGCGGCCCAAACGGTCCAACTCTGCGATCACTGCGAGCACGAGGGCGACGTCGGTGCCGGGTCGCAGCTGCACGTGCTGATCGGCGCGAGTCGCGGTCATCGTCTGCACAGGGTCCACGACGACTACCCAAGCGCCGTTGCTGCGGGCGGTCTCGATATATGGCCACAGGTGACGGTTGGTGAGCAATGTGTTGGTGCCCCACAGCACGATCGTGCGGGCGAGCTCCATTTCGGTCGGGTCGATGCCGAGGGGAACGCCGAGGACGTCTGACGCTCCGAGCCATGCCGTGACCCCGCAGATATGCCGGTTCAGCCGCGTCGCCTCCAGCGCAGCGAAGAACCGATCCGCCATGACGCCCTTCTGGATGAGACCTTGCGTGCCATCGAGCGAGTAGGGCAGGATCGTCTCACCGCCGTGGCGGGAGACTGCGGCGCTGAGTCGCGTCGCGATCTCACTGATCGCCGCATCCCACGAGATCGGCTCGAACCGGGCTTCGCCCTTCGGCCCCACGCGCCGGAGCGGATGCAGCAGGCGATCGGGGTGGTACAACCGATCCAGGTAGGGGTTCACCTTGGGGCACAGCTGTCCGTCGGTGAACGGATGGGAGGCGTCGCCTCGCAGATTGACCGCGACGCCCTCGTGGACAGTGACCTCCCAGGCGCAAGTGTCAGGGCAGTCGTGATGACACGCGCCTCGCACGACCGTCGGAGTGTCACTCATCGCGATCCGTTCCCAGCTAGCGGCAAGTCGAATGTGTCGTCGACTCCTGGCATTGTACATACCGATATATATGTGGTTTTGGTATGCTTCGGGTGTGGCTGCTGAACAGATCGCCGTTCGAGTGCCGGTACCCCTGCTGGCGGAGCTCGACGAGCTTGTAGCAGGTGGCGTGTATGAGAGCCGCGCCGCGGCGGTGCGAGCAGGCATCCGAGCCGTCACCGAAACTGAACGACAGCGGTTGATTGACAGGGCAGTCGTCGAGGGCTACAGCCGACAGCCGCCGACGGAATCCGAGGACGACCTTGCACGGGCAGCGCTCCGTCGAAGCATCCTCGAGGAGCCATGGTGACCGCGCTGCGGCGTGGGCAGGTGTGGTGGGGAGAACTTGCCGATGTCGGTCGCCGTCCGTATCTCGTCATGACCAGAAACGCCGCTATCGGGGTGCTGAACAGTGTCCTCGCAGCGCCCGTGACCAGAACGGTCAGAGACATTCCGACTGAGTTGCGGCTCAGTCCTGCCGACGGTATACCCGCCGAGAGCGTGGCGAGCTTCGACAACCTCACGGTCATCCCGAAGGCGTGCCTTACCGAGCACATCTGCACGCTCGAGCCGGTACGGCTCGCTGAGGCCTGTGGCGCGCTCGCCGCCGCAACGGAGTGCTGACCCTGCACCGAACGTGAGGGCGCCTCTCATCGAGCTCTGGCGTTCGGCGGCGGCGAGTACATCGGCCCTAGCATGGTGCGGCCGACACGGCGCAATGGCATCGAATTGCCGGCGCCGTGCGTGTGAGGCCATCGCCCAATGTCACAGACGACTTTCTCGGCGACGCCGAACGCCGCGCACACCTCTTTGGACGGCTCGCGGCTGTTCAGTGTCCCATTCCTTGTACTGAACCTCAGTGCGCTGTTCTCAGCGGTGTCGTTCTCGTCGATGCTGCCGTTGACTGCCTTGCTGGTCACCAACCAGACCGGCGGCGGCGACGTGGCCGTCGGATTCGCGATCGGCGTGTTCGCCATTACTGCCATCGCAGCTCGACCCCTGATCGGCCACCTCGGTGACGCATGGGGCCGGCGCTTTCTGGTGGTGTCGGGGTGCTTCATGACCGCCCTCACATTCTTCGGGCATGTCTGGGCCGACACGTACCTCGTCATCTTGATCATGCGACTGCTGACGGGCGCGTTCCAGGGGGCGTTCTTTGTCGGCAGTGCCGCGATGGTCAGCGATTTGGCACCTGAACACCGGCGAGGCGAGGCGCTGAGCTGGTTCTCGGTGTCCATCTATTCGGGGGTGGCAATCGGTCCGGGGCTGGGCGAGGTCGCCCGAGATTGGGGCGACTCGTCGTTGACGCTGGGCGGGTATGACACTGCCTTTGTCGTGGCCGGCTTGCTCATGCTCGCCGCGTCCTTCATCGGCATGTTGCTGCCGAAAGACGCGCACCTGACGGCAGCCCCGTACGCCGTGGCAGCTTCGAACGGTCAAGCGAGGAACGCAGCCGTCGGCCGGATGTCAGGCACGCAAGTGCGCCTTGTGCGGGCGGCTCGGCCGTCGGTGTTCGAGCTCGTTTCCGAGGGCGACGCTGTACGAACACCGCGACCCGCGACACCGATGCCGCCTGCAGAACCGGCTTCGAAGAATGCGGGCCGAATCTTCTACAAGCCCGCGCTGTGGCCAGGCACCATCCTGGCCATGGGGATCATCATCTTCCCGGCGCTGCAGGGCTTTTTGCCCAAGCTCTCCGAGGAGAACAATCTCGGCGACTTCGGACCGGTCTTCTTCGTCTACGGCATCTTGGTGCTGGTGCTGCGCGTCATCGGGCGCAAGCTCCCCGACAAGCTCGGCACCAAGCGAACGGCGACAGCGTCGCTCATCGGGGCGGCAACAGGCATGGCGGTCATCGGGACATTCGTGACGCGGCCGGGTCTGTACATCGGCGTCGTGATCCTGGCCCTCGGCGGCTCGCTGCTCTACCCGGCACTCATGCTCGCTGCAGTGGACGGAGTGCCGCCGAATGAGAGAGCTCGAGCCGTGAGCACGTTCACGATGTTCTTCGAGCTGTCGGTTGGTATCGGCGGACCGCTGCTCGGTGTCACTGCCGCAATCTCCGGCGCGACGGTTGGCGCGTTTTACGGCGCCGCCGCATGCTCGCTGTTCGGCATCGTCCTGCTGTGGATCTGGCAGCGTGGCGCCGCTTCTGCGCATGAAAAGGCTGACTCCACTCGCCGTGGGGTGCGGGGGGAGGCTGGCTGAGCTCAGCTTGTGCCGGGCAGGTCATTGACGCGGATGCCGAGGGCGAGCGATGCGACGCCCTCGATGTCGCCGAAGGGCTTGACCAATGAGAATCTGTGATCCAGGCGCTATGCGACCGCCTAGTGTCCGGGGTCGTCATGACGCGTCATAGCCGTGTCCGAAGTCGAATCGGAATCCGGAAGCGAATCGCACTCGTAGCAGCGTTGGCTGTGGCGCTGTTGCCAGTGGTACCGGTTGCCTCGGCAGCACAGAGCAGTGATGACGCGCCGAGCATCGAGCGCCTTTGGGGCCAGGATCGTTACGCTACATCGCTCGCGGTGGCGCGCCGTTTCGTGCAGGAGTCAGGCGGAAGCATCGATGCGGTGGTGATCGTGTCGGGCAGTTCGTGGCGTGACGCGGTGATCGCGGCGGGCCTAGCGGGTTCCCTTGACGCGCCAGTGCTGCTGACCCCGGCCAATGGCCTCAGCGCGGAAGCAGAAGCGTTCTTGACCGATTCGGGAGTGACCGAGGCGGTGGTTGTCGGCGGCGGGCTGGTCGTCTCGCACCGGGCGTTGACAGGGCTGAGGGAGCTGGTCGGCTCCGCCGAGCGCATTTCTGGGATCAATCCATCGGCCGCATCGGTGGCCGTCGCCGAGCGAATGGGCATGCCGGGACACATGACCGGCAAGGGTCGAACCGTGATTCTGGCGAGCTCGGATGTGTTCGTCGACGCGATGGTGGCGGGCGGCTTCTCGGCACGCGGATCACACCCGGTCCTGCTCACACCTGGCTTCGAGCTTTCCAGCGAGGTAATCGACTATGTCTTGACCGGAGATGTCGATCACGCGGTGATCATGGGCGGCCCGGCGGCGATATCCGAGGAGGCCGATACGAAATTGCGGGGGCTCGGCGTGGACACGACCCGGCTGGGCGGCCGCACGCGCTTCAGCACTGCTCAGGTCGTCGCGGAGTTCATCGAGGGCATGTATGCGAGTCCGTCCGGCGGCAAGTGCTTCGATCGGTCCACGGCAGGACTTGCAACCGCCCATGTGCCGTTCGACTCGTTCGGCGCAGGTCCACTGCTGGGCCTGCTGTGCGCCCCGCTGCTGCTGACTGAGGTCAAGCAGATGGATGCGAGCACGGTCGAATGGCTGCGAGCCGATACCCGCTCGCTGATCGTGTTCGGCGGCACTGCCGTGGTCTCGGGTCGAGCACTCGCCGAAATCACCGGCGAGGAGCCCGAAGACGAGGCGCCCCCTGAGCCTGTCTTCGACTTCGACAATCCGGACCGCTCCACAATTGACGGCATATTGGCGGAGGCCGCCGCCCGCCGAGCTGCCGCTGTCGCCGACATCACTGCCAACATCCGGGCGGGCAAGTACGGCATCGGTGTCGACAATGTGCTGCGAGGCCCCGCTAGCTTCCGCATCGACCTCAACGAGTGTCCCTACGACTGGTCCGACACGACCGGCATCACCGCGAGCCGGATCCGCATCGGCCATACAGCCCCGCACACAGGTACTCTCCGGCCGCTCCTCGACATCTCGGTCGGCATGGAGAACTATTTCGACTGGGTCAACGAGAACGACCCGATCGTCATCCATGACCGGGAGCGACACCTGAGCATCGAGGTCAAGGACGACAAGTTCATCGGTTTCCTGACGGTCGACGCCATCGACGAGTTTGTGGAGGCGGGCAACATCTTCTCGGTGCTCACGTTCGGAGCACGCCCGACCGTTGCTGCAGCGGAGAGGGCGAATGAGGGGTGCATTCCTCACCTCTTCAACATTTCAACGCAACCCGCTGCGGGCGACCCCGTTCATCGTCCATGGACGACCGGTTCGCAGTTGTCGTACTCGACCGAAGCAATCCTGTGGGCCGAGTGGATCAAGCGGAATCTCCAGGATCAACTGCCCGTCCGGGTCAGTGCCCTGGTCGCCGACCAAGACGAGCACTACACTTGGCATGACACGTTCGTGGCATGGGCCGAGGCCAATCCCGACGTGATCAGCGAGTTCTCCGCGTTCACGCACCCGGTGGCGTTCGACTCCCTGAGCGAGCAAATGGTTGCCATCAAGCAATCAAAGCCAGATGTCCTCCTGTCGATGACGTTTGGGCCGGCGTGCCTCAGCACCATGCGCTTGGCCGAGTCGAATGGACTGAAGGCCGATATCGAGCAACGAGGCGGCGCCATGTTCGTCCCGTCGATCTGCCAGAACGTTGAGAGCTATGTGCGGCCGGCGGGAAATGCCGCTGACGGTTGGCGCGTGGCCGGGGGCGGCACCAAGTTTCCGATCTCGCGTTCAGCCGGACGCACCGACTTTGACGAAGAGCCCTTCTTCGTATTCATGCGATCCAACCTCGAAGCAGCCGGTCTTGACCCCCAGAACCATCGCCATGCGTGGGGATACTTCATCGCATACCCCTATGTCGAAGCGATGCGCATTGCGGCCGAACTGCCTGGGGGACTCAGCAGGACAAATCTCGTGCTGGTGACCCGCTCGCTGGAGATCTATCACCCACTGGTGTTGAACGGCATCCGGACGAGACTCAACGGCAACGCTGACGCCTTCTTCCTCGAGGGCAGCGAGTTTTACCAATTCGACGCCAGTGCCGGAGATTGGAAGAAGCTCGGCGGTGTCATCAACGTCAACGCCAAGACGCCCAACTGCGCCTGGGATGCTGACAACGGCTTCTGCCGGTAGAGCGCAGACGTACTTGAGTGGCGCGGCTCCGTCTTCGCTGCGGCGAACTGGCGTTCAGCGGTTCTTGCGGATCGACACGACGTGCTCCGAGCCCGTGTCGTCAAGGACGGTAATGGTGTGACCGGCCACGCTTACTGAATCACCGACGTCGAGAAGCGGAAAGTCGGTCAGGTAGCCGCGCCCGTCGTCGTGGGCCATCGACACGGGGTGCACACGAAGCTGTGAACTCACCGTGTACACCAGCACGCCCTCGTCGAGATACTGCGGATCTGAGTATCCCTCAGCGACTTGCTGGTACCTGTGATCCGTCGGGGTGTCGTACCCCAGAAGTCGTCGGCTCTCGATGACGATGACGCCATTGGCGGATACTTGGACTGCCGCCATCGCAATGCCGGAGCCGGGATCGGCGATGGGAGAGAGCCGCACTTGTGCTGACGGTTCTGAGATGCACTCAACTTGGTCAGGATCGAGCCAGCCGAGCTGCCACCTGCTCCACGACAGCATCTCGATACGACGGTCGCGTGCAGGCGATCCGGTGACTTGCACGCGTCCGTTGAGATCCATCGCTCCGAATTCAATTGGAGCCCAGTAGTCACCTTCGGGCAGGGCTGCCGGCGCGAGCGGGTGCCCGATTGGCCACAGCCTGATGCCGATCAGGTGCTCCCAGCGCAAGTCGGCCAAGCCGAGGCTGTGCATCAGCTCGTGCGCTGCGGTTCTGCCCCATGGATTGATCGATGGGTAGTCGAGGTTGACCGGAGGATTGGTGCGGCCCACCGATTCGGGCCTGTGATTGACGCGGATGACGCGCATGGTGTTGCCGTCAGCTGTGACATCGCCGCTCTCATTGCCACCGCCGCCAAAGAGCCTGCTGGGCATGATGGTCATCACGACATCGATGTCTGAGAAGTCAAAGCCGTCGTCATCGGCGAGTTCGACAGCATGTTCACCAATGGGCTGCCAGAGCAGGTTCCCGTAGGTTGAGTCGCCGAGATAGTGGTGGTGCTCCCGCTCGGCTCGCAGCCAGGTGTGATGCGGAACGAATTCGACGTCGAGCCTCCCATAGCTCATCGCCTCGACATAGTCCTCGACGTAACGCAGCGACGAAGCCGATTCTGCCTCGGTGCTGTATCGCACGTTCGCGTCGGAGAAGTCCACGAACAGCAGGGCGACCCTGAGCGTGCCCATCGAAGGCGCCGCCCAGTCCGGCAGGGGGAATCCGGGTGTATGCAGACTCGATCTCGATGACGGCTTGCAGGTAGCGACCGTGACAACGGCTGCACGGGGCGCATCGACGACATGCATCCAGTCCGAACGCGTCACCCGCCGATCCATGATCTCGATGAGGTGAACGTGGAAGACGAAGCGGCGACCGTCGGGAGTCCATCGAAGCCCTCCGACCCCGAACGACCGGGATTGGTCGATGCGGGCATCAAGCGGCACGAGTTGCTGGTCGAGTCCGTCGACCTCGGCGACCACGCCGGCAGGCTCTCAACAGCGCCCTCTTGCAGCAGCGGCACCTGGTTGCGCCCGTCGGCGTCCATCGTGAGGAGATGCGTGTCCTGCAACTTCGCGGTCTCGGTTCGGTCCCTAGCTGCACCATCGCGCCGTTGGATGACCAATCGTCGGCCGTCAGGCGACCAAGCCGGATGATCGTCGTTCACGACGCCGTCGGTCAGATGCACCTCCCCGGACCCGTCGGCATTGATGACGTGGATATGGCGCACGAGACCTTCCCCGGATCTCTTGTTGGAGGAAAGGGCAATGCGCTTTTCGTCAGGCGACCAGACCGCCCAGCTGACCTTGCGCCCGAGAGGCAGCAGCGGCTTGGCGTCGGAGCCGTCGCCGTTCGCGATCCACAGGGACATGTCGTAGTGAACAAGCAGCAGCCGGCTGCAATCGGCCGTCCAGGCGAGCTGGCGCGGTTCCTCGCGGAACTCGCCGACGATTCGTTGGCGGCCGGGAGTCCCGCACGCGTCCGTGGGGGGCTCGGGATCGAGGCCAGCCGAGGTTGCGCGGCGAGCTGCATAGTCGTCCAGCACTGAACGGGAGATTGCGGCGGGGCCGCCGAAGACGTGGACCCGAAGATCATCCGCGCCCGATGAGGCAGCGCCGCTCGCGGCCACGCCCAGATACCCGCTCGTTGCCGTGTTTGTCGTTGTCGGATCGGTCAGCAACAACGGAGTGCACCTGCTGGCCAGCAGGGGTGCTGCGCTGAACGAGTCGAACGGCACACGGGCCCGTGCCAGGCCGACTTCTTCATGCGTGAAGCACGCGCGACCGGATGACCCGGCGTAGCGCTCGTGCACCAGTTCCGCCATGAGCACCGCTGTCTCGAATCGTGTCGCACCCGCCAGCCTCGTCACAGCGATTCCTCGGTTGTCGAGCGCCTGCTCAACCGGTGTGCTCAGTGCCGCCGTGCCGCCCATCAGCACGACGTGCTCCACCCCCGCCTCGCCGAGATACGTCTCCACGCCGGCGTCGAGGCGCTGCGGCGAGGTCAGCAGCACGGGATGGTCTCCGTATGCGCTCACCGGTCCTGAGACCAGCGCATCGGCGAAGACCTCGCTGCTGGCGACGATGGCCGTGGCGCCGAGCCCCGGCATCGATCCGACCTGTGGTGAGCGGGGCGAGCGAGCCTGCATGACCTCACCCAGCCGTCGAGCGACCGCGACACTCGTCGCGCTCGGGCTGCTGCCGCTGATGCGCTCGACCTCCAAGCAGTTCGCCCACAGCTCCGAGATCACGTTGTCGCTGACTCCGGGCAAGGCGCCGGATCCCACCACGATCACCGAGCTGACATCTGCTCGCTCAAGGAATGTCTTGGTGTCTGCGAGCAAATCGCGGGGTGGTGTGAGCAGAACAGGGGCGTCGAGGGAGCCGGCCAGGGAGGAAGCGACCACCGCGTCGGGCCAACTCGTTCCTGACACCATCACCGCCCATTCCGACGAGCCGTCAGCGTCGTCCAGGAACGCCTCCGCAATCTCCAGGGATGTGGCGTAGCGATCAGCGCCTCCATAGCGCTGGAAGTCCAGCCCGACCGGTGTGATCGCCCCCGGTGTGGATTGCGCGCCGATGGGCGCAGCGAGACCGACGACTGCGACGGCAGCCAGCAGGGGGGCAAATAGGTGCTGCGCCCGCCGTGTCGAGCGCATCAGCATCTGCCTATTGTCGCATTCGTCAATACAAGCCTGACCGTGGTTCGTCAGTCGTTCTTGCGAATCGAGACGAGGTGCTCGGATCCGGTATCCCCGGTGACTGTGATCGTGTAGCCCGCGACGCTCACTGATTCGCCCAGGTCAAGCAGCGGTGACCGATCCAGGTAGCCGAATTCGGTGTCTTGGGCGATCCGCAGCGGATGAAACGTGATGAAAGGGTGAACGGTGTAGACGAGCACTCCTTCGCGGATCAACTGCTCGTCAGCGGACCCATCGGCCACCCGCTCGAACATCCAGTCGGGTCTCATGTCCTGGCCGAGCAGGCGCCGACTCTCGATGACGATCACGCCAGTGGGCGACGCCTCGACGACAGCCATGGCGGTGCCGCCGCCGGGGTCGGCCACCGGCGACAATTGGACCTCGGCGGAGGACCCGGTGAGACACTCGACCTGATCAGGGTCGAGCCAACCGAGCAGCCACCTGCTCCAGGCCAGCATCTCGTAGCGGTCGTCACCGGTGAAATTCGCCCCCACTGGGTAGTTCGCATTGAAGATGAGCGGTCCGAACTCGATCGATGACCAAGCCATCCCTCCGGGCAATGGCGGACGAGCGAGCGGATTCCCGGGCGGGATGTAGCGACCGCCATACAGATGACCCCAGAGGTAGTAGCTCAACCCGAAGCTGCGCATCAGCTCCCGTGCGGCACCCGGCGCCCACTGGTTTTCCTGCGGTGTCACCCGGCCCCTAGCGTCGACTTTTCCGCCCCCGGAGCTGGGGTTCTGGTTGATCCGCATCGAGTGCATGTCGTTGCCGTCTGCACTGACGATGGAGCCCTGGTTGGAACCGCTTCCGAAACGCGTGGTCGGCATCACGGTCATGACGAGATCGATGTCGGAGAAGTCGAAGTCGGGGTCGGCAAGCTCCACGGCGTGGTGGCTGATCCCTTCGTAGAGCCACCCACCCCTGACGTAGCTCTGGTGGCGCTGTTCAGCGCGCAGCCACCCATGATGCGGAAGCAGCTCGACCTCGAGCTTGCCGCCGCTCATCGTCTCCAGGTAGTCCTCGATGAAGCGGGCAGATGACATCTCCAACTCGGTGTCGTAGGAGATGGGCCGGTCCGGGAAGTCCACGAACAACATGGCGATGCGCATCGTGCCGGTCGTCGGAAGCACAGTGGGGGGACGTGGAAAGCCGGCGGAGTATGTGGACGCGGGACCGGCGGTCTTGCACGTTCCCGGCCCTCGATCGGGGATGTTCGGCACCTCGAAGAAGTGCTGCCAGTTCACGCTCCGGGGCTCGGCGGCGTGACGCGGTCCTGCATCGGCGAAGTGCAGGAACACGCGCTGGCCGTCAGGCGACCACTGCGGCGGTGATTCCGAGTGAAGGATGCGGAAGGTGTTGAGGTTTCCTGTAATCGGCAGGTATCTCTCGCCGTAGCCGTCGACTGAGGCGACGACGTAGACAGCGCGGGGAATTCCTGGAGCGGAACTCCGGACAGCGATGACTTGACTGCCGTCGGGTGACCAAGAGACGCCGCTGGCATTAACGGCTGTCGTGACGATGCCGAGATCAGATCCGTCGACGTCGATGACCCACACGGCGTCGGCGGTGGTGAATGCGATGCGCCGCCCATCGGGAGAGAATGACGGGTAGTGCTCGGCTGTGGCGCCCTGGCGGAGGGCCGTCTCGTTGAGACCGTCCACGCCGATGAGCACGATGTGCGTGTCCTGCTCACCAGCCGATTCTGAACCGTCTCTGGCTGCACCGTCGCGGCGTTGCAGTACCAGTCTTCGCCCGTCAGGTGACCACGACGGTTGGTTGTCATTCACTGGGCCGTCGGTGACCTGGGATTCGCCCGAGCCGTCGGCATTGATGATGTGGATGTGCCTGACGAGGCCATCGCTGCTCCGCTTGTTGCTAGCGAACGCAATCCGCCTGCCGTCAGGCGACCATGACGCCCACGCCACCCTGCGCGCCGAGGACAGCAACTGAACCGGATTCGAGCCGTCGCCGTTCGCTACCGACAGCGCGCCCAACCCGGTCACCAACAGCAATCTGCTGCAGTCACTCGTCCAAGCGATCTGGTGCATCACGCCGTCGATGCCCACACGCACGCGTTCCTGGCCTGCGTCGTCGCACGCATCCGGGTCGAAGTCCGCCTCCAGCGCCTCACCCTTCAGGTAGGAGTCGATCACCTTGCTGGAGATGGCGAGGGTTCCGCCGAATACGTAGAGGCGCACGGGGTCTGACCTGCCCGAGGGGGCACTGGCGCGCACGCTCTCGAGATAGCTGGCGGTTGCCTGGTTCGTCTCTCGCCGATAGCTGAGCAGCAGTGGTGCGCATCGCCGGGCCAGCAAGGGGGCAGCACTGAACGAGTCGAATGGCACACGAGCGCGTGCCATACCGATCTGACCCTTGTCGAAACACTTCGTCCCGGATGTGCCGGAGTATCGGTCCTCGACGAGCTCCGCCATCGCGACTGCAGTCTCGAAACGCGTCGCCCCCGCGAGCCGGGTCACAGCGAGCCCGAGATCGGTGAGCGCGGTTTCTACTGGTGCACCGAGTGCTGACGTCCCGCCCATCAGCACGACGTGCTCAACGCCCGCGTCGGCGAGGTACGCAACAAGATCTGGATGCAACCGGTCCGCCGGTGTGAGCAGGACTGGGTGCCGGCCCACGGCCGCAATCGGCCCTGACACCAGCGCATCGGCGAATACCTCGCCGCTCGCCACTATTGCGGTGCGGCCGAGACCCGGCATGTCGCCCACTCGTGGCGCGGAGGTGCTGCGTGCCTGCAGGACCTTCCCCAATCGGCGGGCTGCGCTTACGCTCGTCAAGTAGCGGTCATCGCCTGTCACCCGCTCGGTCATGTACCCGCGGTCCACCAACTCGTCGAAGACGTCGTCGCTGATGCCCGGCGAGGCGGCAGAGCCCACCACAAGCACGTCGCTTACTTCCGCGCTCTCGAGGAACCGTTGCACGTCTATGTGAAGTTCCCCCGGAGGCGTGAGCACCAAGGGAGGGCAAGCTCTACCGGTGGTTGCAAGTGAGTTGAGTGTAGATGTCGTGTGCTGATGTCCAGTGGTGGAGTCGGCGGGGCATGTGGTTGAGGTTGTCCTCGATGACCGAGAGCCGCAGTTGTCCGATGTCGAGGCTGGTGCCTTTGGGGAGCCATCGGCGCAGCAGTCCGTTGGTCTGCTCGTTGGTGGGTCGCTGCCACGGCGAGCGCGGCTCGCAGAAGAACACCTCGATGCCGGGCGCGGCTTCGATGTCGGCCCAGCGGGCCATCTCGCGGCCTTGGTCCCAGGTGAGGCTGCGCACGAGCGCTGCGGGCTGGCGGCCCAGCGCCGCGGCGGCCGCGGCGGCGGCCTGGGGCGCGCCGTAGCCGTCGGGCAGCGCTGCGGTGACCGTGTAGCGGCTGGTGCGCTCGGCGAGGGTGACCGCGGCGGTGAGGTTGGCTTTGCCGACGATGAGGTCGCGTTCGCAGTGGCCGGGCTCTATACGGTCCTCGACGTCGTCGGGCCGGTCGGCTGTCGGCCGGTATTCCCCCAGCGGGCTGGGCTTTTGGGCCTGCGCGACGCTGCGCGGCCGACGGCGCCGGGCGCGCCGCGGCAGCTTCGCCCAGGTGCCGGCGGGCAGGCCGCTGCGCGCGTCGTTCGCGTAGCACGCCCGATAGATCGTCTCCGCGCACACGCTCATGCCCGCCTCGCGCAGGTCCGCCGCGGTCGCGTGCGGGGACCAGCGCAGCTTCAAGCGCTCATCGACCGCGGCGGCCAGCACCCGATCGGCCGCCAGCTTGGGCGTTCGCTCTCGTCGCGCCCTCGCGCACGCCCACGCGTGCGCCCAGCGGGCGTCATAGCCCGCCCGCCCGGCGCAGCGGGCCAGCTCGCGATGCACCGTGGACCGATCACGGCCCAGCCGCTGCGCTGCGTCCGCGACGCTGCGGCCCGTCCCGAGCGACGACTCGATGAACACCCGCTCATCCAAACTCAGTCTCGCTGCCATACTGGACACCTCCATCGGTCGGCTGCATGTGTTCGCAACGGTCATCATGACCGTTCACTTGCAACCACCGATGGAGTTCGCCGAGCTTCGAGTGCCCCAGCCAGAGAGGAAGCCACCACCGCGTCGGGCCAACTTGTGCCCGAGACAAGCACCGCCCACTTGACCGTGCCGCCCGCATCGGTCACGACCTCGTCTGCGACTCGCAGAGCGGTGGCGTAGTGATCGGCGCCCCCGAAGCGCTCGAAGGTCACCGGACTCAGCGGCGGCACGGTCGGCGTGGATTGCGCCCCAATCGGGGCGGTTACACCGAGCAGCCCCCCGATGGCGACCGCCGAAGCGATGAACAGCGCCACGACCTTGAACCCGCGCTCACGCATCGGCTCATTGTTTCACGCTGCTGTGTGACGGCTCGTTGCTGAGACCTCTGAGGCCTCAGCTAACGCCGAGCAGGACCATTGCGCCGATGTAGATGGCGAGCAGGGCGACCCCGTCGATCCGGCTGACACGCTTGCCGACGAGCGCGCCGTACGAACTGAGCAGTCGACCGAGCTCCAGCCTCCAAACCTCTTTGAAGCTCGCATGCTCCGTCTCGTACGCTGGCTCCATGACGCAGTCACGGCATCCCAAGGGTTCTCCTTGGGGCGGGCGTTTCAAGAGTTCGGCCAGCAGGAGCGTCGATCCGAAAAGCCGGCACGCTGCGACAGAAGCTGCACTTGCGACAGGTCTCACACCAGTTGATCAGGATTCTCGTAGCGACTCATCGGCGGACCCGGAAACGCCGCACTGGTTGGAGATTCCTGAGGAGCGACGACAGGTCCTGCTCGTAGGAACTGACAGCTATCTGGCTGAACTGCGAGCGCAGGTCGGTGAGCCGTCCAAGAAGCACAAGCGGCGAGCTGCTGCCCTCGCCGAGAGCTTGAAGCAAGATTGAGAATCTGACGTGACCGGATGCCGGTGCTGATCCTTGATTCGGGCGCCGTTACGCATCTCGCGCAGCAGCGCGAGCAATCGCTTGCAAACATCGAAGAACTCCAAGGACAAGGACTCTGGCCGCCGATCGTGCCCACAATCGTGCTCGCGGAGTGCATATCTGGAAGGCAAGGCACTGATGCACTGGTCTACAAATTCCTCAAGATGTGCGAGACCCACGACACCCTGCCGAGAGAAGTTGCCCAGCGTGCCGGAGACTTGCGAACTCGTGCGAAAGCAGGATCGGTGGTCGACGCCGTCCTCGTAGCGATGGCCGAGCCCGGAACGACGATCCTTACGGCGGATCTCAAAGATCTGGATCGCCTTGCGATCCACGCTCAGCAGGTCACGATTCGCTCTCTTCATCCCCGCCGACGAAGGAATCCGTAGCGGCGCGCAGGACATTCGATGCTGAGACCTCTGAGGCCTCAGCTAACGCCGAGCAGGACCATTGCGCCGATGTAGATGGCGAGCAGGGCGACGCCGTCGATCCGGCTGGCACGCTTGCCGACGAGAGCGCCCAGATAGGCCAGCACGACCACGGCCATCATCGCCCCGATTCCGAGTCCGGTCAGCGAGGGCTCGTCGATGGCTCCCGCGCCCACCAGGCCCATGGCCCCGCCCACAGCAAGGCTGTTGAAGACGTTTGAGCCGAACAGGTTGCCCACGATCAGCTCGGCTTGCCCTTTTCGAGCAGCCGCCACAACGGTCGCGACCTCCGGCAACGACGTGCCCACCGCGACGACTGAGAAGCCGATGAAGCCGTCGCTGAGGCCCCAGTGCTCCGCGAGCGCAGTGGCGCCCTCCACCGCGAACTGGGCGCCCAAGATAACGCCGAACAACCCCAGCAGCGCCCGGATCAGGCTGGTGAGCGGCCGACCGGCATCCTGAGCGACGGGAGACGTGACGGCATCGGGCCCGAGGGTGTCGTCGCGCGACGAGCGGACCAGCCACACCAAGGTGAATGCCATCAGTACGGCCAGCAAGCCGCCCTCGACGCGGCTGAGGTTGCCGTCCACGACCAGCAAAGCGAATATCGCTGCGGTGGCCACCGACCAGGGAACGTCGCGACGCAGCGCCGTCCGGGAGAACGGAATCGGCATCAGCAGTGCTGCCACTCCGAGACCCAGGCTGACGTTGGCCACGTTCGAGCCCACGATGTTGCCCACGCCGAGCGCGGGCTCGCCATTGATCGCCGCCAGCGAAGACACGACCATCTCCGGTGCGGACGTGCCGAAGCCCAGCACCACCGCGCCGATCACTGCAGGCCGGATGCGCAGCGCGGTCGCGAGCTTCGAGGCGCCCGACACGAAGTGATCGCCAGCCCACATCAGCAGCACCAGGCCTGCCAACAGCGCCAGCAAGGCGAGAATCATCGCTGCGAGGACCCCGATCTCAAGAGCGCAGACCTAGTGATTGTGCCGCGGGGTGCCATGCGTGCGAGCCGTGTCCCGGTACTTCACAGCCGGGCGAAGCACCATTCCCTCGTCGAATTGGGAGACGAGCGACCGCTGGATCTCCTGCCACGGCGTATGCGATGGCGGCACCGGGTAACCACCGGCTTCGTCCAGGTCGGCCCGACGGCGGGCCAGTTCGTCATCGTCGACCAGCATGTCGGCGCTGCCGCGACGCAGATCGATCCGGACACGGTCGCCGGTGCGCAGCAACGCCAAACCGCCGCCTACCGCTGCTTCGGGTGCCGCGTTCAGAATCGACGGCGAGCCCGACGTTCCCGATTGACGACCGTCGCCGATGCACGGCAGCGAGTGGACACCGCGCACCAGCAGTGCTGCCGGGGGCTGCATGTTGACGACCTCGGCACCGCCGGGGTAGCCGATCGGTCCGGCCCCGCGAACGAACAGCATGCAGTTCTCGTCGATGTCAAGAGCGGGGTCGTCGATGTGCGCCCGGTAGTCCTCCGGTCCGTCGAAGACGATGGCACGTCCCTCGAACGCGTCAGGATCGTCCGGATTGGACAGGTAGCGCTGGCGGAACTCGTCGGAGACGACGCTCGTCTTCATGATGGCGCTGTCGAAGAGATTCCCTGACAGGTTGATGAAACCGGCATCAGCCAAGAGCGGCTCGTCGGCACTACGGATGACGTCGGCGTCCTTGATCTTGGCCTCGGCGCAGTTCTCGCCGATGCTGTGGCCGTTGGCGGTCAGCGCATCTGGGTGAGGCAGCAGCCCGGCACGCATCAGCTCTCCGACCACGGCGGGCACACCGCCAGCGTGGTGATAATCCTCACCGAGATATTCCCCAGCGGGCATCAGGTTCACGATCAGCGGCACTGCGAAGCCGTGCTTCTGCCAGTCGTCATTGCCAAGCGGGACCCCAAGATGCGCGGCGATCGCATTGAGGTGGATCGGGGCATTGGTGGATCCGCCGATCGCGGAGTTCACGACGATGGCGTTCTCGAATGCCTCGCGGGTCATGATCTCGGACGGACGAAGATCCTCCCGCACCATCTCGACGATGCGCAGCCCGGTGCGGTAGGCCATCTGCGCCCGTTCGCGGTACGGGGCCGGGATCGCGGCGGAGCCAGGAAGCTGCATGCCCAGCGCCTCTGCCAGGGAGTTCATGGTGGTGGCGGTTCCCATCGTGGAGCAGTAGCCCACCGACGGGGCAGACGATGCCACAAGATCGATGAATCCCGTGTCGTCGATCTCGCCGGCGGCATAGAGCTCACGCGCCTTCCACACGACGGTGCCCGATCCGGTCCTGCGGCCCTCGTGCCAGCCGTTCAGCATCGGCCCAACCGACAGTGCAATGGCCGGCACGTTCACCGTGGCGGCTGCCATCAGGCATGCCGGTGTGGTCTTGTCGCAACCGATAGTGAGCACGACACCGTCGAGGGGGTACCCCTGCAGCACCTCAACGAGGCCGAGATAGGCCAGGTTGCGGTCGAGCGATGCGGTGGGTCGCTTGCCGGTCTCCTGGATGGGATGCACCCCGAACTCGAAGGCAATTCCGCCGGCCTCGCGGATGCCCTCCCGCACGCGCTTCGCCAGCTCGAGATGGTGGCGGTTGCACGGCGAGAGGTCTGAGCCGGTCTGGGCGATGCCGATGATGGGCTTGCCCGACTGGAGCTCTTCTCGCGTCAGTCCGAAATTGGCATATCGCTCCAGATAGAGCGCCGACATGAGCGGGTCGCCCTCGATGTCGAACCAGGCGGCCGAGCGCAGACCGCCGCGCCCGATGCCGGGATCGGGCCCGCCGACAGGATGGATCGATTGAGGTTCGGAAGTCGGGTGTGAAGCAGGTTCGGAAGCCACCGGGCCACACTACGCGTCGCTGCGGGCCGCACTACGCGTCGCTGCGGGCCGCACTGGGGCCGCAATGGGGCCGTGCGGATCCCCGTTGGGGCACCTTGACCTGTGTCTGAGAAAACCGCGGAGGTTGGCTGAGAAATGAACCGACTCATGCCGGTTCCTCGGGGTTGTTGTTGTGGCGATGGTAGTCGAGGCGCTGTTCGCGGGCTCGCCGCAGTCCCTCGAGGCGCGCTTGGCGGATCTGTTCGCCTCGGCCGGTGTGCTCGTCGTCGGGGGTGACGTAGCCGATGCCGGCGTGGAGGCGGACGCTGTTGTAGTCGCTGCGGGCGCGTCGCAGCTCGGTTTGGAGCGCGGCCGGGTCGCGGATCTGTTCGAGGTGGGGGTTCTCGGCGTTGACGTGCCCGAAGAGGGACTCGATCCAGGCCTGGTCAGTGGGGGTGCGGGGCCGTCGAGGCGCTGGGCGACGGCGAGCCCCGCGAAGAGGTCGCGGGTGGCTGTCGATGTCATCTGGGGGCCGTTGTGTGAGCAGGCGAGCAGGATCGGCTCAGTCGGGTCCTGTTCGAAGAGTTCGACTCTTTCGGGGGTGATGAGCTCTGTGAGGCCCTCGGCGGCGAGCGCCTGGTCAAAGAGGACCCGGACCTGGGTGGAGGTCTCCTCGACCGACACGAGCGTGTCTGTCCAGCGGCGGCTCACGACGTCGACGATCGCGAACGCCGCCCGGCGGGCGCGCGCGAAATGGGTGACGTCCCAGCACCAGATCTTGTTGGGCTCCCACACAAGCCAATCAGGCCACAGCACCCGCGGCGCCGGGTCCCGCTCCGGCGGTTCGGGCAGAATCAGCCCCTGAGCAGCCAGAACACGGCGCAGCGTGGACGCAGACGCCCACACCCGGCCCTCATAGGAGCCCCGGTGCGCCAGCTTGCGGTGGCTGCGGTCCACAGGCCCCCACTGCTCGACGACAGCGAGGATCTCGGCGATCTCTGAGGGTCTGAGCGCGTGCAGCGCCACACCGCCGGGCGGGCGGTCCTCGAGGCTGGCGGCGTCGCGCAGCCGTCGCCGCCAGCGGTGCGCCCGGTCATCGGACACGCCCAGCAGCGAGCACGCCCAGCGGTGGGCAGCACCGGCGCGCACCGCGTCGTCGACCAGATCGAGGATCAGCTCCTTGGTCTGCGCGGGGACCCTCGCGGGCACAGCACCGTTCAGGCCCAGCCGGCTTTTCCCCGCAGCAGCGCCAGCTCGATCGCCTGGGACTTCACGGCCTCGGTCAACTGGCCGACCTCTCTTTGGGCCTGCCCCAGCTCCCAGTTGCGCTCGGTGGCCCGCCGGCCCGGCCGGGCCGCCAAAGCCGCCAACGCGGCGTCCTTCACCGTGCGGCGGATACCGATGACCGTGGACACATCGACACTGTGCCTGCGGGCCGCCTCGGCCTGGGTAATCTCCCGCGAGGTCACCTCCAAGAAGATCTCCCACTTCGCCTCCGGCGACAGCACACGCGGCCTCCGACGAGCTCCGTTCTCGCTCACTGACAACTCCTCTCAGATCAACCCGAGAGACTGCCCGAGTTGGTTCAATTCGCGACACCATCTCCGCGTCGAACTCAGACACAGAACAACCTGTCGCAGCGGCAATGGTCGGTTCGAAGGCGCGGAACTAGTGTGTGGCGGGCCAATACCGCTCCGAGGGGGCACGCATGGATCCGAGCCCAGAAGTACTGCTGGATTTGCACCGACGCATGGTGCGCATTCGCCATTTCGAAGAGTCGGCCGGGCGGCTGGCCGAGCAGAACCGGCTGCCGGGATTCCTGCACCTGTATGTGGGGGAGGAAGCGGTCGCCTCAGGGGTGTGCGCCAACCTCGACGACGACGACCAGATCAGCTCGACCCACCGGGGCCACGGGCATCTGGTGGCCAAGGGAGGCGACTACGGCTTCATGATGGCTGAGCTGATGGGCAAGGCCACCGGCTACTGCGGGGGCAAGGGCGGCTCCATGCACATCTGCGATCTCGACCTGGGAATGCTGGGTGCGAACGGCATCGTGGGCGGCGGTGCGCCCATCGCCGTCGGCGCCGGATTCGCGAACAAGTACCGAGGCAACGACCGGGTCTCGGTGGTGTTCTTCGGCGACGGCGCCTCGAACATCGGGGCCTTCCATGAGGCCGCCAACATGGCGGCGGCACTGTCGCTGCCGGTGCTGTTCGTCTGCGAGAACAACGAATACGGCGAGTTCACGCCACGTGAGCGCACGATGGCCATCACCGATGTGGTGGACCGAGCAGCCGGGTATGGCATGCCCGGGGCAATCGTGGACGGCATGGATGTGATGGCGGTGTGGGAGGCAGCCAAAGAGGGCGTCAGCCGGGCCCGTCGGGGTGAAGGGCCCTCGTTCATCGAAGCCAAGACGTACCGCTTTTACAACCACCACGGGGTGCAGACGCTGGGCATGAAGTACCGCACCGACGACGAGCTCGCCGAGTGGAAGCAACGGGACCCGATCGAGCTGTTCGAATGTCGGCTGGCGGCAGCCGGCGTGCTCGATGCCGACGGTGCCCAAGCCGTTCATGACACCGCCGAGGCCGCCATCGAAGCGGCGATCACATTTGCCGAAGAGAGTCCGCTGCCCGACCTGGACAATCTGCTGGTCGACGTCTACACCGTCGCCGGTCTCACCGCCGCCACCTACTCAGGGGCGTCATCATGACCGCCACTGCCGATGCCACTTCCGATGCCTCAGGGCGCAGCATCGCCTACGGAGCCGCGTTCACCGAAGGGCTCGCGCAGATGATGGAGGCCGACCCGAATGTGTTCGTGGCCGGTGAGGACGTCGGCCGAGCCGGGGGAGTGTTCGGCTCGTTCCGCGGGCTGAACGAGCGCTTCGGCGATATGCGTGTGGTGGACACGCCGATCAGCGAGCAGGCCATCGTGGGCCTTGGCACGGGCGCGGCAATCACCGGCCTGAGGCCAGTCGTGGACCTGATGTTCATGGACTTCATCCTCGTCGCCATGGATCAGATCGTGAATCAGGCGGCGAAGCTGAAGTACATGTTCGGCGGCAAGGCCACGCTGCCGCTCACGATCACCACGAGTGCCGGAGCAGGGCTGTCGGCCGCGGCTCAGCACAGCCAGAGCCTCGAGGCGATGCTGTGCCACATTCCGGGCCTCAAGGTGGTCATGCCGTCGAACCCGTACGACGCGAAGGGCCTGCTCATCTCGTGCATCCGTGACGACAACCCGACGGTGTTCGTGAAGCACAAGCGCCTGCTGGGCCTGCGCGGCGACGTCCCGGAGGACATGTACGAAGTGCCGTTGGGCTCGGCCAGCATCGTGCGACCCGGCGATGACGTCACCGTGGTGACGTACGGCCGGATGGTGCACGAGTCCACAACGGCTGCTGATGTGCTGGCGGCGGAAGGGATCGAGTGCGAGGTGATCGATCTCCGCACGTTGCAACCGCTCGATATGGACACCGTGATCGAATCTGCACACAGGACGAATCGCGTTGCAGTCGTGCACGAGGCGGTCCGATTCGGCGGCCTCGGCGGTGAGATCGCATCGCAGATCGCTGAGCAAGCCTTCGACTATCTCGATGCCCCGATCGAGCGCATCGGCGCACCGTTCAGCCCGGTGCCATTCAGTCCCGTGCTCGAGAAGGAATGGGTGCCCAACGCCGCGCTGATCGGCGAACGAATCCGAGCGCTCGCGGCCGCGTGAGGGAAGCTGCTGGCCCGACGGTCGGCATCGTTGCCAACCCGCTGGCCGGCAAGGACGTAAGAAGGCTCACCTCAGGGGCCACACCGGTCTCGGACGCCGTCAAGATCGGCGCAATCCGCCGTGCTGTGGTGGGTGCGTTCGAAGGCGGAGCTGAACGGGTGCTGATCAGCGGCGACCGGGCACGACTTGGGGACCGGGCGCTGGTGGGCCTTCATCCCTCGGGACCAGTGGAGGTCTTGGGGCCGCACGGCTGGCACACCGGCCGCGACTCCCAGTTGGCAGCGGCACGGTTCTGTGAGCTGGGTGTGGGGGCGGTGATTGCGCTCGGCGGCGACGGCACCCAGCGTGATGTCGCGAAAGGCTGGCGAAATGTGCCGTTGGTGCCGTTGGCGGTCGGCACCAACAACGTTTTTCCTTCGCAGTTGGAAGCCACGGTTGTCGGCTTCGCTGCAGGTGCGGTGGCGAGCGGTCTTGGAGCTGCGGCGGAGGTGACAACGCAGGCAAAGATCATCGACATCACGCTGGAGTCGAATGGCGACTCCGATGTAGCGCTCGTCGATGTGTGTCTGGTGCGGGGTGCGTTTGTGGGCGCACGCGCTGTGTGGGAATCGGCATCGGTGAGCGAGATCGTCGCTGCCATCGCCGAGCCGGCATCGGTGGGGCTGTCAGCCATTGCCGCAGCCGTTGCCCCGCTGGGGCGGCATGAAGCCGGCGGAGTCCATGTCCGATTGGGGTGTGCGTCGCACGGCGCCCAGCGCAGCAGACACATCCGAGCGGCGGTGATGCCCGGCAGCTATTCCGACATCGACATCGAACATTGCGAGCAGGTGGGATTCGACCAACCCGTCACGCTGCGGGGTCCCGGTGTGCTGACGCTCGACGGGGAGCGCGAGATCGTGCTGGGCCGGGGAGAGAGGGCAGAGGTCACCGTCCGTCCGAACGGTCCGCAGGTGATCGACGTGAGCGCAGCTGTTGCGGCGGCACATCGACGGCGCTATCGGTTCGTGCCTGCTGTTGCGGACGGCTGAGTAAGAGGACACCGATGGCCACCGAGTTTGCGATGCCGAAGCTGGGTCTGACGATGGAGTCGGGCACGATCTTGAGTTGGCTGGTGCCCGACGGCACGCCGGTCGATGCTGGTCAAGCCGTCGTGCTGGTCGAGACCGACAAGGTGGAGACCGAGATTGAGGCTTCGGGCAGCGGCGTGCTGGCTCAGAGCGGCGAGGTCGGCGAGAACTACGAGTGCGGCGTGCGTATTGGCTGGTTCTGCGAACCGGGGGAGTCCCCGCCCCAGGCAGCTGCTGGCCCGCCCCGGGCTTCTTCGCAGGCGTTGAAGTCTTCGACAACGGGCTCCGCTGTGGCAGCCGCTCCGGCGGCGGCACCGGCACGTGCATCTGGGGAACGTGTCCTGGCATCTCCGGCAGCGACGCCGGCACGTGCATCTGGGGAACGTGTCCTGGCATCTCCGGCAGCGAAGCGGTTGGCGAGAGAGCTCGGTGTGGACTTGGCGATCATCGCCGGGAGCGGTCCCAATGGCCGCATCACCGAACGAGACGTGCAGGCTGCGTTCGACGCACCGCCTGTCCCGGCCCTGGGCGAAGCAGCTCCGGCGGCAACGGGAGATGTGCAACGTCTGGCTGTGCCAAGTCCCGGTATCTCAAGTCCCGGTATCTCAGTGTCACCGCCTGCGACCTTCGCAGCCCGACAACTCGCCGACCTGCTCGGCGTGGACCTTCGCACTGTGCATGCCAGCTCCGCCGACGGACGCATCTCACGCGCCGATGTGGCTGCGCATGTCCGGACGCTGCTGTCCCGCCTGAGCCCGACCGCAGACGCCCCCACACCCGAGCTTTCAAGCCCGGTGCCGGGTGCCGCTCCCGCCACACCCGAGACGAAGCCCGCCCCAGCGGACGAGGCACCACCGCTTGCGCAGACGCCCACCGAGCAGATCCCCTTGCGAGGCATGCGCGGCGTGATTGCCGAGCGCATGAGCGCCTCGCTTCGCTCGATGGCCCAGCTCACCCTCACCATGGACGTTGACATGAGCGCCGCGGTTGCCGAACGGGCTGCGCTGGTCGAAGCTGCCCGCAGTGCTAGCGACGACGACGACGGCAACCCCGACGGCGACGCCCCGGATGCGGCCGTGCCGGGCTACACCGACTACGTCGTGGCTGCGGCCGCCGCCGCCCTTCGGGCGTATCCGAGGGTCAATTCGCAAGTCACCGCCGATGCCGTGGCGCTGTTGCCGGACATCCACGTCGGTCTCGCGGTCGCACTTGACGACGGCCTGCTCGTTCCCGTTATCCGCCACGTCGATCGACTGAGCCTGAGCGAGGTCGCAGCAGAGACGAAGCGTCTTGCCGGCGGCACACGTTCGGGAGGGTTGCGCTACGACGATTTCCAGGGCGCCACGTTCACGGTCACCGCACTTGGCATGTTCGGCGTGGACGCCTTCACGCCAGTCATCAACCCACCGAACACCGCCATCTTGGGCGTGGGACGAATCCGCACTGAGACCGACTGGTCAAGTGGCAGCCCTGAGGCCCGCCCGGTGCTCACCCTCTCGCTGACCTGGGATCACCGAGCCTTCGACGGCGCCCCAGCCGCGAGGTTCACCGGCGCAGTGCGCGACTGGCTCGAGTCTCGCTAACAGCCCAGCGTCGCGGTCATCCAAGCTTCGATGACGATCTTCGCCACCCGGTCAGGCCCACGGATGTCGCCACATACGAGATGCAGGGTCCGTGTTCGTGCCGTCACCACCATTGTGGCAATGGGCTGCGCGACACTTGCCGTGCAGTGCCGGTGCTGGGAAACCACGCGAGTTCGCGATTGCCTCCAGGGGTCGCTGAGCGGCAATCGACGCCGTCGAGCCCCGCGTCGAACGAGGCTCGGCCTGCCGACTGGCACCGGCTGTGAGGTATGGCCGAACCGTCACTGCCAATGGGGTAGGTGTCCGGCAGACCAATCGCGGATAACCCCTCGTTGGTGGACGCGTCGGCGGCGGTGCCCTCGGGGATCTCAACCTCGATCAAGTGCGGAGCACTCGCCCGTCGAGTAGTCACTCATGGCCGAAGAGAACCATGACAGGCAGTAATCCCAGGGGACCCCCGGAGTCTCCAACCAACAGTGAAGATGTGTGCGGGGAGTGGGCCGTCGACATCTGACTTGCCAACTAACTGGCCCTGCGCGTTGTGGGTGCCTTGCCTGGGACGCGTCGATGTCGCCGGCCTGCTTCTGGGACTTGTCAGCTGCGGCCGGTCCGGAACGAGCGACGTGACCTCATAGGAACCTGTGCCCACAGATGCCTCATCACTGTTATGTCCGTCCCGTCCCGGCACAGCCGCTCCGAGATGGCCGACTTCAGCATGCCAGACCAGCAACAGGCGGTGATCGGCGGGATTGAGGGCCACACCGACTTCGGTGTCGCCGCGGCGCTCGACCCGCTCGGGCGAGTACTGGGCACAGAGTCGTTCCCTGCGACCCGTGCCGGCTACCGGTTGACCCACACATGGCTCGCGTCGTTCGGCCCGATCACCACGGTCGGTGTCGAGTCCACCGGATCGTTCGGTGCGGCTTTGACGCGGTCGCTGGTCGATCAGGGCTGCCGGGTGATCGAGGTCAACCAGCCGCACCCGCATCTGCGCTCGCGTCGCGCCAAGAACGACGCCATCGACGCTGAGGCCGCTGCGCGCAAGGTGCTCTCGGGCGAAGCGACCGCAGCCGCCAGCCACACCACGGGCATCGTCGAGGCGATCCGCCAGCTCAGCGTGACCCGAAACAGCGCCGTCAAGGCCCGCGCCGCCGCTTTGTGCCAGCTCGGCGACCTGCTCGTCACCGCTCCCGCCGCGTTGCGCGAACAGCTCGACACCCGCCGGACCCTCGAGGGCACCGCCGCCGTGTGCGCTCGACTGCGCCCCGACACGGACCGTCTCGCCGATCCCGCCCAGGCCGCCAAAGCAGCACTGCGCAGCCTGGGGCGCCGCGTCGCCCAGCTCGGCGCCGAGGCCGACGAGCTCGGTCGCCGGCTCGACCGGCTGGTCGCCACCGCAGCACCCACAACCCTGTCGCGCCTCGGGTGCGGCACTCACCACACCGCGACCCTGCTCGTCGCCGCGGGCGAGAACATCGACCGGCTCGGCTCCGAAGCGTCGGCCGCTCACCTGTGCGCAGCCGCGCCGGTCCCCGCGTCGAGCGGGCGCACACAGCGTCACCGACTCAACTTCGCGGGAAACCGCGACGCCAACCGGGCCCTGCACATGGTCGTCATCGTCCGGCTCCGCTACTGCGAACGAACCCGCAGCTACATGGAACGCCGCCTGGCCCAAGGCAAGACCAAAAAAGAAGCCATCCGCTGCCTCAAACGCTTCGTCGCCCGAGAGCTCTACCGCACCCTCCGAGCCGACCTCTCCACCCTCACAACCCGCACTTGACATCTATAGGAACGTCCCAGAGCGGTTCATTCGTGTTGTCGGCGGCGTGGGTGCGGGGTTTGGTTGTCCATTCGCCGTTGGCGTGGTGGCGGATGTCGGCGGCTTGGTTAAGTCTTTTGTATCACACCGTATGTTTACAGTGCTTGTCATGAAGCCGTCAGGGGCTCACAGCGATGCGGCGGACCGAACAACGTCAGGCACGATGCCGGCGAACGGCCGGAATGCGGCCGTGGCGATGGCTGGGTTGGTGCCTCCACGCGAGCCGCTGTCCTCAGCCCGAGCACTGCCGCCCGCATCAAAGCCCCTGGCCGAGCAGCTGTCCTTAGCCCGAGCACTGCTGCCCGCGTCGGTGCCCCTGGCCGAGCGGCTGTCCTTAGAGGATTAGCGGATAGGCACTGACCTGCGGAAACACTGGTTTCGACTATTGGCCGGGGAGCGGCCTGACCAGCGCCTTTGCTGACGAGGTCCGATATCGCCCTCAATCTGCGCTAAAGACCGGCCACCTATCCGCGCGGCCTCTAAGCCTGAATCCACCGGTGTGGTGGGTGTGTGTGGGTTGCCGCGTCCGCGAAAAAGGCCTCCTGATCTGCGACGATTGTGATGTCGGTAGCCACATTCGTCTCAAAAACAGGAGGCACTTTTTGTGTCTGCATCTTCGCGCAGTCTGGACCGGTTCGCAACGACGGTTGATCATGAGGGCCTGGTGGCCAACGCGGGCCTGGTCCTGGCGGGCACGCTGATGGACCGTTTGGGTGTTTCGGCGCTGATCGAGCGGTGGGTGCGCACGGGTTCCGCGAACCCGGGCCCCAAGATCTGCACGGTGGTCGCCGCGATGCTCGCGGGCGGCACTCACATCGATCATGTCGGGATGCTGCGCGCCGGGCGCACCGGTCGGGTGCTGGGATTCCGCCCGGCGGCGCCCTCGACGGTCGGGACGTTGCGGCGGACGTTCACGTTCGGTCACGTCCGCCAGCTCGAAGCGGTGCTGTCGCGCACCCTGGCGCGCCTGGGGACTGGGCGCCGGCCCCGGCGAGGCGCCGCTGGTGGTCGATCTGGACTCCACGATCTGCGAGGTCCACGGCAAACAAAAACAAGGAGCCGCGTACGGCCTGCACCAACGCGCTCGGCTGTCACCCGCTGCTGGCTGCACGCGCCGACACCGGCGAGGTGCTCGGCGCCCGCATGCGCAAAGGCTCCGCCGGGTCGTCGCGAGGCGTGGTGCGCTTCGTCGACGAGCTCGTCGCGAACCTGCGACGCGCCGGGGCTGCCGGGCCGACCACGGTGCGCGCCGACTCAGGGTTCTGGTCCCGCAAGCTGATCGACCGCCTCGACGCCCACGACGTCAAGTGGTCGATCACCGTCGCCCTCGGATCCGCTGTGCGCGCAGCGATCCAAGCAATCGGCGACACCGCATGGACCGACATCGCCTACACCAACAGCGGCCACGCCCAAGTCGCCGAGACGACCTATGCCACCGGCCGCGGCAAAGCCAAGCGCACCGTTCGCCTCGTCGTGCGCCGCACCCGCCTCACCGAGGGCGCCCAACAACGACTGTGGCCCGACTGGCGACACCACGCATTCAACGCCAACACCGAAACCGACACCGCCGCCGCGGACGAGTTCCACCGCGCCCACGCCGTCGTCGAGCTCGCCATCCGCGACCTCAAAGAAGGCACCGGGCTCGAACACGTCCCCTCAGGCCACTACGGCGCGAACCGCGCACCGCTCGCCTGCGCCGTGCTCGCCCACAACATCGGCCACCCGACCGACACTCTTGCCGGCGCGCCGCCGGCCACGAACCGCTCCCGCCGCACCCGACTCGTCGCCCTCGCCGCCGTGCTCGCCAACCGCTCCGGCACACCCACCCTGCGATACCCCGCCCGCTGGCCCTGGCAACACAATTCACAGCCACACTCAGCGCTCTCAGGGCTCTGCCCGGACCCTCAGGCTGACCGACATCGCCCGGAACCGGCGCCCCCACACAAACCCAGCGTCGACAACCCCAAACCACACCCGCACCCCTAGCCGAACACGCCCAAACACACCAAACCACACCCCCAACAACCCGACGCGACCCCAACTGTGAACCGCTCTGGCTTTGTTGGAGACTCATTGGTTTGGTTTTCCAGCCCCGGTTGGGGTGGTCTTGTGGGCAGTGAACCCCTCTGGCTTTGTTGGAGACTCATTGGTTTGGTTTTCCAGCCCCGGTTGGGGTGGTCTTGTGGGCAGCGTAGAACGCTGCTTCGAATTCTGGGGGCGGGGTGTCGTTGCAGTGGCCGTGGAGCCGTTGCTGGTTGAACCAGTGCACCCAGCCCAGGGTGGCGAGTTCGAGCTGGTCGGTGTCGTGCCAGCTGTGTGTGTCGGGTCCGTAGGCGCATTCGGCCTTGTAGAGGCCGTTGGTCGTGGCGGCCAATGCGTTGTCATAGGAATCGGCGACGGTGCCGATGCTGGGCCGGGCGCCGATCTCGTCGAGGCGTTCGGTGAATCGCAGCGACGTGAATTGGCTGGACTCAACTGGTGGTCGCAACACCGGCTTGTTGTAGCGAGCGTAGGTGTTCGTCGAGGGCTTCTGCTGGGGTCTTCCATCCGAGAGTCTTGCGTGGCCGCGAGTTGATGGTCGCGGCGACGGCTTCGATCTCTTCGCTGGTCCATCGCGACAGGTCGGTGCGGTTGGGGAAGTATTGGCGCAGCAGCCCGTTGGTGTTCTCGTTGGTGCCTCGCTGGCTGGGGCTCTTGGGGTCGGCGAAGTAGACCGCGATGTCGGTCTCGACGGTGAACGCCGCGTGGGCCGACAGTTCCTTGCCGCGGTCCCAGGTCACCGAGCGGCGCAGCTGCTCGGGCAGTGTGGTCATCGTCGAGGCGAGAGCGTTCTTCATGGTGATCGCGCCGTAGCCGGCGAGGGCTGGGCCGTTCTTGGTGCGAGGGACGACGCCGTAGCCGTGTTCGCGTGGCAAGTGAATCAGCATCGTGAAGCGGGTGGTGCGCTCGACAAGGGTGCCGATCGCTGAGCGCTTCAGACCGATCACCAGATCGCGGTCCCAATGTCCGGGCACGGCCCGGTCCTCGACCTCGGCGGGTCGTTCGCTGATCATCACCTCCGGGGTGACATGGGCCCAGGCGGCCTGGCGGGCTCGGGCCCGAGGAACCCGCAGCGCCCTCCCCGAGCGCAGGCACGCGACCAGCTCGCGGCCGAGCGCACCCCGGCGTTCGACGTAGAGCGCCTGATAGATGGCCTCGTGGCTGATGCGCATGGACTCATCATCGGCGAAATCGGCCTTCAGGCGATTCGAGATCTGCTCGGGACTCCAGCCCTGCACCCAGCGGCGGTCCCCACGATGAGGCTTGTTGCGGCCCTGCCACTTCGGGCCAACAGGCCCCAAGGCGCGACCGCCGGACGACCGAACCGCGCCCGAGAGCCGCTCAGCCACATAGCTGCGAAGCCGATCGTTGCCGGCGAGCTTCGCTCGCCTCGCACGACGAGCGCGCCGCTCTGCGTGCCACTGCGCGATCGTCGCCTTGTACTCGAGCCGGAACGTTCTCGTCGACGCGTTGCGGCGAAGCTCCCGCGAGACCGTCGACGGGCTGCGATCGAGCCTGCGGGCGATCTCACCCACACCGAGGCCCTGGGCCCCGAACAACGCGATGTCCTCACGCTCGGCAAACGACAGAAACCGGCCCGACACCGTCGGGTACAAACATGGGTTCACCCCGCCAGCGTGACGGAACCACCGGAACCCAACGGGGGATGACACCCCCGCTTGTGCCGCCGCGTCCCCGGTCTTGTCGCCGTCAGCGATCGCCGCCCAGAACCGAACCCGGTCCTGCCGCCACGCGACCGTCGGCCGACCCGGCGACCGGATCTGCCCCCGATACAACTGGACCTCGCGCTGACGCTCCCGCATCGTCCCCATCTCACACCTCCACAATCGAGGTGTTGCGACGACCGATTGAGTCCAGCTTGCGATCCGGCGTCGGAGTGTGCCACGAGCCCGACCAGGCGACGGTTGCCGCGTGAGCGGCGGGCCATCTCCAATGCGTCGAGGACCATCTCGGTGCGCATGTGCGAAGCGACGCGCCAGCCCACGATGCGGCGGGAGAACGCGTCCACGACGACACACATAGGCCATTCCTGCCCGGGTCGCGACATAGGCCGGATCGGTCACCCACAACGCGTCTGGCCGATCCGCGGTGAAGTCGCGGTTGACCAGGTCAGGAGCGCGAACAGCGTCAGGATCGCGGCGGGTGGTGAACATCTTGCGCCGCCGGCTGACGCCGCGTACGCCCAGCTGGCGCATCAGCCGGGCGACCTGGTCCCGGCCGATGTCGTGACCGGCGCGCCGGGCGGCCTTGCCCAGCTTGCGCGCCCCGTAGACCTTGCGGTTCGCGACCCACAACGCCAACAAGACCGGCATCCACACCGCGTCCGAGACCGCCCGCGCAGACGGCAGCCGTTGGCGGTGCTTGGCCGCGTAGTACGTGCTCGGGGCCACCCCCAGCGCAGTGCAGACGGGCTCGACCCCGAGCTCGCCACGATGAGCGTCGACGAACGACACCGTCACCTCAGTGGGCGGTCGAGCCCCTTACGCGAAAAAAGCCGACGCCTTGCGCAAGATCTCGTTCGCCCGACGCAGCTCCCGGACCTCGGCCTCCAACGCCTTGATCCGCTCAGCGTCCTCGCTGTTCACACCCGGCCTCAACCCAGCATCGACCTCGGCCTGGCGCACCCACGACCGCAGCGACTCCACCCCGATCCCCAGCTGCGCCGCGACCCGCCCCGCCGTCCCGTGATCGGTGCCCAGCTCCTTTCGAAGCTGACGCACCGCACGCACAGCACGCTCGGACTCCGCCTCGCTGTACCGACGCGTCGTCGGCTTCCCAGGCGACATCTCATGTGGCATGACTCCATCCTCGTATCCAAGATCAGGAGCCTCCAACCAACAGTGAAGATGTGCGCGGGGAGTGGGCCGTCGACATCTGACTTGCCAACTAACTGGCCCTGCGCGTTGTGGGTGCCTTGCCTGGGACGCGTCGATGTCGCCGGCCCGCTTCTCGGACTTGTCAGCTGCGGCCGGTCCGGAACGAGCGACGTGACCTCACAGGAACCTGTGCCCACAGATGCCTCATCACTGTTATGTCCGTCCCGTCCCGGCACAGCCGCTCCGAGATGGCCGACTTCAGCATGCCAGACCAGCAACAGGCGGTGATCGGCGGGATTGACTGCCACACCGACTTCGGTGTCGCCGCGGCGCTCGACCCGCTCGGCCGAGTACTGGGCACAGAGTCGTTCCCTGCGACCCGTGCCGGCTACCGGTTGACCCACACATGGCTCGCGTCGTTCGGCCCGATCACCACGGTCGGTGTCGAGTCCACCGGATCGTTCGGGGCGGCTCTGACGCGGTCGCTGGTCGATCAGGGCTGCCGGGTGATCGAGGTCAACCAGCCGCACCCGCATCTGCGCTCGCGTCGCGGCAAGAACGACGCCATCGACGCCGAGGCCGCTGCGCGCAAGGTGCTCTCGGGCGAAGCGACCGCAGCCGCCACCGACACCACGGGCATCGTCGAGGCGATCCGCCAGCTCAGCATCACCCGAAACAGCGCCGTCAAGGCCCGCTCCGCCGCGTTGTGCCAGCTCGGCGACCTGCTCGTCACCGCTCCCGCCGCGTTGCGCAACCAGCTCGACACCCGCCGGACCCCCCAGGGCACAGCCGCCGTGTGCGCTCGGTTGCGGCCCGACACGGACCGTCTCGCCGATCCCGCCCAGGCCGCCAACCCAGCACTGCGCAGCCTCGGGCGCCGCGTCGCCCAGCTCGGCGCCGAGGCCGACGAGCTCGGCCGCCGGCTCGACC
>CAXXMY010000027.1:0-48371 GCA_963663635.2 Acidimicrobiales bacterium | reverse complement strand
AGGTACCGGTCCGCCGGGGCGCTGCTTGCGCGACGCCTGGTGGCCGTTGGCCATCACACTGGTGCCATGACCCACGCGGGTGCCCGCAGCCACGCCGACGACCAAACGCCGCTCGACGCAGCGAACGTGTGGATCGTGGACGGCGCGCCGCACGCCCCGCGACGGGCTCCGCCAGATGAGCCGACATGCGTGATCGCTGTCGATCGAGGACTCACGCATG
Source organism: Acidimicrobiales bacterium (assembly GCA_963663635.2). Classification (GTDB taxonomy): domain Bacteria; phylum Actinomycetota; class Acidimicrobiia; order Acidimicrobiales; family Poriferisodalaceae; genus Poriferisodalis. The sequence goes on along the minus strand of CAXXMY010000027.1, from coordinate 48,151 downwards.
CGCTTCGGCTCGGCTTGCGTCCTCATGCGGCTGTGGGCGACTTCGACTCAGTGAGCTCAGCTGTGCTCGCTCGTTGTCGCCGGCAATGGCCGGATCTCGTCATCCGACGGCACCCAGCCGACAAGGCCCGCAGCGACCTCGATCTGGCGCTGAGCTTTGCGTGGGGGCTCGACCCGACGTCGATAGCGATCCTCAGCGGTGGTGGAGGGCGTCTCGATCATCTCTTGAGCAGCGTTTCAATGCTGGGGCGCCCGCGCTATGCCGCCCTTCCGATCACGGCCTACGTCGGTGACAGCGTCGTGCGTGCAGCGACCGTGGGGATGGAATTGCCGCTCGACGACACCGACGGCAACCTGTTGACCCTGCTGGCAGTCGGGACGAACGCGAACTTGCGAACGACCGGGCTCCGCTGGAACTTGACGCCCGCGGTCTCGCTTCGAAGCGCCGCAACGCTCGGACTCAGCAACGAGCTCACTGGCCCCACGGCGAGTCTTGTGATCTCTGCGGGCAGCATCCTGGCCATACAGACTCATGGCGACTCGCTCAGCTGAATCTGCCGCTCCGGGCGGTGACGGTGCTGTTCGGCATCCCAAGCCGGCAGCGCGGCTTGGGGTCATTGCTGCGGGCATTGCAGCCGTCGGGGCCGTCGTGCTGGCTGCCTGCGGCGCCACAGACGGCGGTACCGCGGCCGTGCGAATCCTGACTCATCGCGACTTCAACCTGCCCGCCGAGGCGATGGAGGCATTCACCGAGAGCACCGGCATCGAAGTGGTGGTGTTCCGCGAGGACACACCTGACGACGTGATCAACCTGATGGAGCGCAGCCGCGCTCATCCGGTCGCCGATGTGGTCATTGGCGTTGACACGCTTGACCTGCAGCACGTCATCGACAGCGGTCTGGTCGAGCCGTACGTCCCGCTCGCTCCCGGGCCACTTGTCGAAGGTCTCGCAACAGACGACTACTCAATGACGCCGGTCAGCTACATCGATGCATGCCTCATCTACCTGCCCTCGTATTACGAGTTGCCACAACGGCGCATCGACGAGCTTCCCGAAGCCGCCACCCTGCCCCCGCCGTTGCCGCAAGGACTCGGCGATCTGGTGGATCCGGCCCACTCGGGGACTGTGGTCATCGCAGATCCTGCGTCGAGCCGGATGGGCATGTACTTCCTCCTGGCGCTCGAACGGCTCCATCCCTCCCACATCGCCGAGGGCACGCCCTGGCCGCAGGTCCTCGACGAGATGCTTCGATGGGGCGTCGAGCTTGCGCCGACCTGGGAGCAGGCGGTGTTCGAGCGATTCGCCGGCGGCGGACCTCCGCCGCAGCGGCCAATCAGCCAGGACGAACCTGATCCGGTGACGCTCGAATCATTGGCGGGCCGCCTGCCGATGACCTGGGCCACTGCGGGCATGCCATCGGTATACGCCCAATACTTGCCGGGTGTGCCCGAGTCGCTCGACATCGGCGTGGCGCGAAATGACTGCGTCCGTATCGCCTTCTACGCCGGTGTCGTGGCCGGCGCGCAGAACCAGTCGCTCGGAGGCCGCTTCATCGACGCTGTCGGCCAACCGCTGTTCCAGTTCGGCATCGCTGACCGCTTCGGTTCCCGTCCGGCGCGCAGCGACATCGTCAGCAGCCCCGAATGGAAGGCCTTCGGGGTGGATGTCGTGCCGTACCGACCCGATCCGGCCTACGTCGGCGCCAACTGGAAGGAATGGCGACTGACCTGGAGCCAAGTCGTGCGCAACTTCCTCACCGGCCCGCCACCGCCAGAGCCCGAGGTCACCGTCACCCTGCCCGGCAACTAGGACGCCCGGGAGCGGACTATCACAAACTTGCGAGGATGCGCCGTGCGGCGCGGGCGGCGGTTTCGATGCGGGTGCTGCCGGTGATGCGCCGCACGTTGGCGCTGCTGGGTGCGGTGTCGGTGATTGCTGTTCGCACGCTGTTCGTGACTGCTGCGCTGCCGCCCACGATGATGACCTGGCTGGGCCGGTAGTCGCGAATAAGCGCTGCGGTGACCGCAGGCAGCGCTCTTTGTGAGGTGTATGCGACTGCTGAGTTCTCCGTAGCCGCTGCCAATGCGGCCGCAACGCCGACATCAGGAGCGGACCAGCCGTTCGCGATCACCAGGGTGACGTCGTCCGGCGCGGAGGCGGGGCTGCCGAGCACGCGCCGTGCTGCCTGAGCGGCGGTGTCGACACGATCAGCACCCGTCAGCCGCGAGATGCTGGCTCCGCCCGCCACCGCGGCAATCTCGTCGTACACCTCATTGCTGATCGCGGCAGTGCCGCCGATGAGCATCACACGCGCGACCTGATAGTCGCGCAACAGCGCCGCCGAGGCGGCAGGCAAGCTCTCGTGACGGGTGTACAGCACCGCAGAGCGCCCGCTGCGCGCAGCCAGTGCTGCAGCGGCGCCGATATCAGGCGGGGACCAGCCATTGGCCACGATGAGGGTGACTCTGCCGGCTTGGGAGGGCCCGCCCAGGATGCGGCGCGCCGTGCCCGCTGCGGTGTCGGCACGATCCGCACCGGTGATGCGTGAGAGACCGGATTCGGATGACGCGGCGCGAATCTGCGTGCGAACGTCACGCGACACCGCAGCAGTGCCGCCGACAATGACCACCTCAGCGGGCAAGGCCTCCCGCATCAGCATCGCAGTCTCAGCCGACAACATGTCCCCCGCGGTGTACACCACCACCGCGCCAGAAGTGCGCGCCGCCAAGACTGACGCCACTCCCACATCAGCAGCACTCCAGCCGTTGGCTACCACGAATGTCGCTATGCCAACGTCAACATCGCCGCCGCCACCACCACCGCCACCGCCGGGAGCGGTGGGTCCTGTGGGGCCGGTCGGGCCGACCGGGCGGGTCGGACCGGCCATCGACTGGACGGTGTTGATAGAGACCATTTCCAGGGTCTTGGAGCCATACGCGTCCATGTACGTCACACGAACTCGCAGCCAGTGGCCCAGATCGGCGGCAACGGGACGGTAGCTCGAAGACGTCGCGCCGTCGATCAGCACCCAACTGCCTGGGTCGTTGCGGTCATCGGAACGCCACCACATCCATTCCTGATCGGTCACCGGGACATCGGGCTCGGTCAGGATCGCGCTCAGGGTCGAACCCACCCCGGGAAGCGTGGCCGACAGCTCCAAGGACCCCGGCTCGTCCACGTTCTCGACCGTCACCGTCACCGCGAGCGTGCCGTACTTCTCGCCATCGAAGGCACGCACAGTGATCTCGTAGTCGTTGTGCCTGTTCGAGTCGGCAGGCTGTTCGAAGTTGGGTGTCTCAAGGAACAAGAGATCGCCATCTTCAACCTTGAAGTCGCCGCTGTCCGGTCCGCCGAGCGACCAGGTCACCGTCACTCCCTCGGGATCCGTCGCCGAGAAAGAGTCCACGAATCCGACGCCGTTCTCTGGCCGCACGAAGCTCGTCATGCCGCCCGGGCTGCTCACCACCGGCGGCTCATTCACGTCCGTGACTCGGACCGTTACATCGAGAGTGCCGTACAAGGTGCCGTCGAAGGCGCGCACCGTGATCATGTAGTCGTTGTCCGAGGAGGCGTCGAAGTCCGGCGGATTCCTGAACTTCAGGACACCAGAGTCTTCGTCGATGTCAAGTGCGGCCGAGTCGGTGCCTCTGAGGCTCCAGGTGACATCCTCGCCTTCAGGATCGGCTGCGGTGTAGCGGGCCACGGCATCAGTACGGCTTTCGGCATAGCCCGTCGCCGTCGGACCAGTGATCGCCGGCGCCTCATCTACGTTTTCCACGGTGATGGTCACGGATTGTGCGTCGCTCAGACCCGATGGATCACGCGCCGTCACGCTGACTTGGTAGGTGGGCTTGCGTTCGTGATCCAACGCCACTTTCGTGAGCAGTTGCCCGCTGTCGGGGTCGATGTCAAAGGAGGATGCGTCGCTGCCCCCGAGCGAATACGTCAGGTCGTCGCTGTCGGGATCGTCGGCTTCGACGGGTGCTCCGATTTCGCGATCCGCCTCTGTGTTCTCATCGATGCTGCGCACGCCTGTGCCTGAGGCAAACTCGGGCCTTCTGTTGCCCACTGGCGCTGCGCGGACTGCATCATCGATCTCCAACTGAGCCGACTTGCCCGATCCTTGGCGGTCCGTGTAGGACACGGTGACCCGCAGATGGCGATTCTGGTCGTCTCCGATCGGTGTGTACGACGAGGAACTCGCGCCGGTGATCGTTGTCCAACCCGACAGCGACCCTGCGAGCGAGCGCTCCCACGTCCATGACGGTGCCCTCACTCCCCCGTCGGGATCGCTCAGCGTCGCGCGCAGCGCCGTGCCGACCTGCGGCTGCGACGACGACAGCGTGATGACGCCGTCCTCGTTCTCGTTGGTGACCGACACGGTCAGCGACTGGGTTGCGGTCAGCATGCCGTCAGAGGCCTGCACCGTCACCACGTACGAGTTGTTCCGGCCCCCATCGACCGGCTTTTCGTAGTCCGGTGTGCTGGCGAAACGCACGATGCCGTCGTTGCGCCCGATCGTGAGATCCGCGCGATCGGTGCCCAGCAGCGACCAGATCACATCCTCGCCTTCAGGATCTTCTGCTTCGAATCGGGCGACCTCGCCCGTGTGGCCCTCGGCGAAGCTCTCGCTGGTCGGCCCCGACGTGATCGTCGGCGCCTCATCGACGTCGGTGACGTTCACGGTCACGTCGAACCTGTCATCGACCGACGGGTCGGAATTGCCCAGAGCGTCCTTGCCGTCGGATGCCTCAACGGTGACTTGGTACGTGTTCCCACGCGCCGCTTCGTGATCCGGCGGGACCTTGAATCTCAGATCTCCGCTGCTGTCAATTTCGAAAAAGCCGTCGTCGGTCCCCGACAGCGACCATGTCACCCGCTCCCTTTCCTCAGGGTCGTTCGCGTCATACGACGCCACGATGCTGGAGCTGTTCTCGGGGAAATTACTGGTCGAAGGGCCGCTGATGACGGCAGGCTCATTCACGTTCTTGACGCGGATCTGCACGGGGACGTCATCGACGTTGTCACCATCGGAGGCTTCGATGGTCACCTCGTACAGGTTGTTGCGATTGTGGTCCGCCGGCATCTCGAAGTTCGGTGCGGACTCAAAGGTCAGTAAGCCACTGTTGATCTCGAAGTCGAGACGGTCGTTGCCCGACAGCGTCCATATGACGCTGGCCTTCTCAGGATCTTCGGCCCCGTATCTGTTAACGGAGATGCTGTCGTTCTCATCGAACTCCAAGATGCCGTCGTGAACGTTCGTAATGGTCGGCTTCTCGTTCTTGTCGGTGACGGTCACCTCGATGGGGACGCTGACAGTGGTCGTTCCGTCGAACGCCGTGAGCTCCAGCTCGTAAACGTTGTCGCTGTTCAGGCCTTCGTTGTCCGTGGGTTGCTCATAGTCCGGGACAACGTAGAAGTGGAGCTCGCCGAGAGAGTTGACGTAGAACTCATCTCCATCGGCGCCAGCGACATCTACATGGACCTCCTCGCTGTCTGAGTCGTCGACGTCGTACACGGCAATTTCGGAAAAACCGCCTTCCTCGTACTCGATGTTCTCGAGCCCGCTGACATCGGAGCAGTCGTCGGCGGTTACGCACCGCTGGAACGTGGGCGGTTCATCCGCGTTAGCGACTTCGATCGTGACGGTGATGGTGTCGTCGATCTCCGTGTCAGCGGTGCCATCGTCGTCCTTGCCGTCGGTGACCGACATCGTGACGGTGTAGGTGTCGCGTACTTCGAAGTCGGGATCAAACTTCGTCGTCAATTGCCCACTGGAATCGTCGATCTCGAAGAGTGCTGCGTCGGTGCCGCTCAAGGCGTAGGTGAAGGAGTCGTTCTCGTAATCACGGGCAGCGACAACCGATCCGACATTGGCCCCCGAGCCCGCGTTCTCGGCGACGATGCGCTTCGTGCGCTCCCCGTCGGCGAAGAACGGTTCGCTGTTGGCCGCACCCGGCCTTCCACGCGCCGTTGCCGACCAAGTGCCGCTGCGTCCGCTCATGGCCCGCACCTGCACGTCGCGGCGCGTGCCATCGGACACGTTGATCGTCTCAGTGCAGGGGCTGGATGTACACGAACTGGTCACGATGTCCCACTCGCCGTCGGACTTGTCGAGGGCCGAGCTTGCGATGTGGCGGATTTCGTAACCAGTGATGCCAGAAGTGCCGGTGTACGCGGGTTCGTCCCACGCGACCACGAGCGAGCCCGTGCCGGGTCGCACGTATCGCAGCGGAACTGCCTCGGGCGACTGGCGGTGGCCATACACCTTCAGGTCCCACGCCTTAGCGGTGTTCAACGCGCCGCCCGAGACCCGGTCTGCGACTCGCAGCGTCCACGTCCCTCGTGGATCCTCACCGAGGTGCCGAGCCGAGCCGAACCTGAACTCGCCCGTCAGCGAGCACCTGGTTCCCGATCCGCAATCGACTGAATTCGGCACCGTCAACTCGGAAATCGCTCCCGAAGGCGACACCAGTTCGATCTTCAGGTCCCGAAAGCGAGGCGCACTGAAATCGACATTCACCTCGACGAATTCGACGAATTCGACGTCGCCTTCGAGATCAACCGTCGTCGACACGGTGCTGCCCGAACTCGGAATGCTGCGGGATGTGTCGTAGGACGCAGTTGCCGTTCCCATCTCGGGCACGTTGGTCCAACTACCGGCAAGCGCTACCGCTGCGGAGGCATCCACCACGCCGAATCCGTACTTGTGGTTGAAGTTGTAGCTGTCGGTCGTCGAGCCGTACTTCAGTGCACCGGTCTCCCAGCCCGAGTCGGTGTCGTCGTTCTTGCGGGCCGACGCCGCCAGGATCAGCTTGACGTCGCGCCAGGTCAGCGTTCGATCAGCCGCACGCACGAGCGCGACGACGCCCGACACGATCGGCGCGGCGGCGCTGGTACCGCCGAACCCGTTCGTGTACCGGCTGTAGCTCCGTGTGGTTGCGATGCCCGGGTTGACCTTTCGCACGCTGCTCGAGGGTGCACACACCCACAGGTTCGGACCCTGTTCGGAATACACCGATCGCTTGCCGTGATTGTCGACCGCGCAAGCCGCGGTGACGCCGTAGTAGGTGGCGATCTCGTCCAGCGAGGCCCAGTCGCCGTTGTCGTCGCCATTACCGGCTGACCAGACGTAGACGACGCCCTTGCCGCCATCTCCCTCAGTCACTCCCGAATCGATCGCCAGCTCCCACAACCGGCTCGCGTGAGAGGCACCTGGCCCGTCAAGCGGTCCCCAGCTGTTGTTGGACACCGAAGTGGACTCGCGGCTTCGCGACGCAGCATCGGCGGCACCGTACGTGCTGTACGCGCTGAGCAGGTCGTATGCGTAGATGCTGGCCCTCGGGGCGACGCCGCGCGTGCCGATGCCGTTGTTGGTCGCTGCGATGAGCCCTGCCGCAGCGGTGCCGTGACTGGACCGCTCGCCGAAGACATCGTCGATCCTGCGATAGCTGTAGTTGCTGGATCGCTGCACATTGTCCGTCAGGTCTTCGTGGAAGTAGTCGAGGCCCTGATCGACCACCACGACGTTGACACCAGAACCCATGGTGGTGTTCCAGACGCTGCCGAGGGTGGTGTCGTCGATATTGATGTCCTCGTCGGCAGTGCTGCCGAACTGACCTGTGTTGTTCAGGTGCCACTGGCATCCATAGAACGTGTCACTGATGCCCACAGGCGGCGATGGGCAGACTTGCTCCAATCGCGCGTAGGCACCGTCCGTTCGCAGGAGCACGAGGTACTCACCAGTGTCACTCGGTTGCTCGGCGTCGACCTTGAAGTAATAGGTACCGGCCGTCAAAGTTTCGAAGATCGCAAAGGTGTAGATGCCCCTGCTCAGACCGGCCGAGAAGTTCACTTCGTAGTAGTTGACGTCCAGCGTCGAGCCCACCGAGTTCTGCAAGGTGGCTTCGATTTCCACCTCACGGCTCGAGCCCACGAGTGCCACCCGCGTGGACTCGGCGAGCGTGAAGGTGAAGTAGTCGCCCGCTGCGTCAGTTGTTCCGCCAGCGGTATGGCTGATGTCGATTTCGGCTGCTGATGTCCTGGAGCTGCCGGGCTCCTCCGACTCGTAGACATACAGGTCGTACAAGCCGTACTTGTCGCCGTAGTAGGGCTCGACTCCGATGTAGTAGATGCCTGCGGGGAGTGTCTCCCGCAGGGCGAATTGGTTGCGGGTCGGCTCCAGGTATGCGTCATCGTTGGACGCAATGAGCACACCGCGGGAATCCAGGATTGCTCCGACGGTGTCGGTGACGAAGCCGCTCACCCGCGCAGTGATCGTGGTCTCGGCCGTCAACTCGAGCTTGAAGTAGTCGTCATCGCCCGGGTCGAAGAGATCGACGGCCTCGGTGTCCCTGAACACGGCCATCGTGGCACTGTTGAGTTCGATCGGCGTCGCGTTGCTGATGCCCGTCGTGTCAGCGGCAGTCTGAAGGTGCAGGGTGTAGGGGCCGGTTGCGCCGTCGTAGCCGGTGACCTCGATGTAGTGCGTGCCGCTGGTCAGCCTGCCGTCGAGCTTGAAGTTTCTCGGTCCGCTCGAGATATTCGAGTCGTCGTTGTCGTCGATGAGGTTGCCACTGCTGCGGTACAGCTTGCCGTACGTGTCGGTGGCACCGGTGGTCAGGACGAAGAACTCACGCGTGCCGCTCACCTGGAACCGGAAGTAGTCGACATCGGTATCGGAATCGAGCACACCCCGTACCGGCAGCTCGCTCACGAAGGCGGTCGCCGTCGCACGCGACGAGCCGGGTTCGGCCGGCGTCCCTGTCGAGGTTGCCGACCATGAGCCGTTGCTGGACGTCACCGCCCGTACCTGCACGTCGTAGGTGGTGCCATTCGTGAGTGGGCTCACGATGACCCGCAAGCTCCCCTCTTCCCACGCAGGGTCCAAGACGGTCCACTTGGTGTCGTCGGCCTTGTCAGCGGCGCTCGCGCTCGTTGCGATGTAGCGCACGTCGTAGGCCGTGATGTCGGCAACGTTGACCCCGTCGGGTGCACTCCACGCCACCGTCAAGGCCTGATCACCCGAGGCCACCCCGAAGATGGTGGGCGCCGCTGGCGTCTGCGCATGCGCGTCGCTGCTCGCCAGCACAGGCAACGTGAGTGTCCCCGCGAGCAGGCACACGACCAGCGCCGAGCGCTTGAGCCGGGCCAGGGCTGAATGAGTCGAAGAGCGTTCCGATGCCATCACTTGGTGACGCGCTCGATCCACCAATTCGGGCTGGCCAGCTCAACACCGTCTTGGCCAGCGAGGGAGTTTGCGAGATTCAGCGAGGGAAAGCCCGGCTCGGTGTCGATGAACAAGCCGTTGGCGACGAAGTCCAGCTCGGTCAGACGGTTGGCATCGATCCCATTGCGCTCGAGAAAATCATCGACGGCTGTGGCGTCCCAGCTCGGATCGAGCACGAGGACTGCTCCTCCGGGCAACGCCATCAGCTCGCCCGAAGACGACCAGAACACGGGATCACCCTTCGCAGGAACCGATTCCTTGGCATCGCCTCGCACCACGACGCCGTCGCCCGTGCTGGCGATGATGTCCTCCCGGGTGATGCCGTCGCTATCGGGTTGGACGAGAAGGTTCGGATCGCGCCACACCTCCAAGGTGCGATCGCCGTCCTCCCACGTGTACATCTGGCCCAACGTCGGCTGTTGTGGCTCCGGCGCGGCCTCCTTGGATTCACCGCCAGCCGATTCGACATCTGCCGGCCCGATCTCGTCGTTGCTCGACACTGCCGTTGTTCCCGAATCTGTCTCGACAACGGCGCTCGAGTCCTGGGAGAATTCTTGCTCCGTCGCCGCCGCCGCCGAGGCCTTGGGAATGAGCGGGACCGCCGCAGGCTCAAGCGAAGGCAGTTCAGCCGAGAGCGCTTGCGCCGGCTCCAAAAGCAGGTCCTGTGCAGTTGCCTGAGGAGTGTCGGCCCCGGGTGGCGCACCCGCGCTCACGACGACACCAGCCGCAGTGTCACCTGACCAGGATGTGACCTGCAATCGCCAAAACACAACGACGGCGACCACAATCACGGCCACGACAATGGACGCCATCCGCATCACGGTTGCCCGCGCCCGACTCGAGCTCATCAATTCGCAATAATACGGTCGTGAGCGGGCGCTTCTGCGGCACACGGTGGAGCGCGCGGCATCATCTAGAAGCGGTGCGCTTCTTTCGATCCATTGACCAGCCCGCTCGGCGGCCCCACCGTTCAGCGACCGACCAGCGTCGGATCGTAGAGAGCCTCGCGTCCGAGGCCGTCCCGACCCACCAACGTGCACGCGAAGACACGTTTCGATCGCAGAACATTGGTTGCGGCGTCGTCCAGCCGGTCCAGGCCCAGTCGCCCCTCGGCCACGGCGAGCTCGATTTCGCTGAACGCCGCGGCGGCGTCTTCGAGGCCGCCGACAAGCGCAAGATCCGCGCCCGCGGTGATAGCCAGCAGCGCTGCTTCGCTCACCGTCCACCGCTCACGTATCGCTCCCATGATCAGCGAGTCAGTGACGACAAGCCCGCTGTGGCCCAACTCGTCGCGAAGCAGACCGTCGATAGCTTCAGGCGAGAGTGATGCCGGCAGACCTCCGGTCAGCCCCGGGACGTTCAGGTGTCCGACCATCACGGCGGCATCGCTGGACCCGACAACCGCAACGAACGGAATCAGGTCACGCTGTCGCAAGGCGGCGAGCGGTGCCGTCGTCGCCAGCCCCTCATGCGTGTCCACGGATACACCGCCGTGACCCGGGAAATGCTTCACCACCGGAACCACTCCCCCAGCGCTCAATCCCGAGACCGTCGCCATCCCGTATGCCGTGACGGTGGCGGGATCGTTGCTGAACGAACGGTCCCCGATGCCCTCGCCCGCGCCGACATCGACCACCGGGGCGAAGTTCATGGTGAAGCCCAATTCGGCCATCGCTCGCCCGTGGCGCTCGGCCGCTTCGGCCACGTCGCGTGGTGGGCGCGCCGCCTGGTCCTCAGCAGAAGGCAGACGGCCGATCACCGCAGCGAGCCGCTGGACCCGGCCGCCTTCCTCGTCCACGGCGAAGATCAGCGGGATCCGCCCGGCGAAGTCCTGCAGCTCGTCGATGCGGCGCCAGACGTGCTCGGTGACGGGCCCTTGCAGCAGGATGCCGCCGATCCGGCGATCCCGGGCCTCCTCAACGGCGAACCCGAGCGACCGCTCGCCGAGCGCAGTCATGATCGTCTGACCGATCCGGACCGGCAGCGACAGCTCTGCGGTGCACCCGCGGTCGACATCGGTCCACCACGCACCCGACAGCAGCTGCCGGACGCCGACTCCGGACAGCCAGCCCAGCGGTCGCTCCTCGCCGGTGAGCACGGTGGGGCCGGGATCGCCGATCGCCACCTCGCTGTTGTCGGCGAGGCGCAGCCACACTCCCAGTGCACCGGGAGCGCCCAATCGGGCTCCCACCACAGGCCCGGGGATCTCAGGCGGTTCTCCTTGAATCGGCAAGATCGTCGTCCCGATGGGAACGATGGAGCCGTCGGAACCGATCACCCAGTAGCCAACACCGCCGGGACCACGCAGAACTGCGACGACGACGTCCTCGATCTGTGGTGCGACGGTGACCAGCGTGGATCCGCCGTCGCCCTCCGGCTGTTCGTCGTCAACGGTCTGCGCCCCGGCGCTTGCCAACGGCAGCAGCCAGCTCACACATGCCGCGAGCGCGGCGGCCCCCACAGATGCTCGTCGGCGGTACCGCGACCGTGGGCGACTGGGTGGCGGTGCGACATCACCGCGGCGCGGCGGCGACGTCATCACGAGGCCAAGCGTTCGTCCAACTCCTCCGCAGACAGCAACCGGTGCGGCAAATCGATGCGGTTCGCGCCTGCCGGATCGATGACCACCGGTGCGGTGAAGTTCACGTCTCGAACCAGGCAGAACGTCTCGTCGATAGCGGGGCAATAGAACACCGTCGCAGTCGCGGTGAGCACAGTTGAGTTCGTTCCGGCGTGGGCCTGCGCGCTCAGACGCACCGGCATCTGCGGTCCACGGGCCTCGTAGTGGGCCGAGTCGATCGCTCCAATCGCAGCATCGTCGGCTGACCAGTCGAAGGTGAACTGCCCCTCGGCGTTGAACTTGTAGTCCTCAGGAAGCTCAAGTTCCAGCACGATCTCAATGGGGCCCGGCGCGACTCGCTGCGGCAACAGCATCACCTCGTCATCGATCACCCCGGTGGCCCGTACCGCCGCAATCTCCAGATTCGAAAGCGCCAATGTGCCGAGCTCGCCTGTTGAGAGATCCAGTGTCCGGATTCGGTGATTGTTCGTGTCTGCCACGTAGAGCGTGGTCGAGGTGGCGCTGAGTCCGCTCGGCTCGGCCAGCCGAGTCGCTTCGCCGAGTCCGTTTCGCAGCCCGGCAATCCCGTCACCCGCCACGACGGTTGAGGTCATGGCGTCCAAGTCGAGTGCCTTGATTCGATGGTTGTACGTATCCGCGATGAACAGCCGCCCCGAGCCGGGTTCGCCATCGGGGTTCAGGCTCGGGACGTACTCGATCCCGATGGCGTGTTGCAGCAGCGTCTCGGGGAACGTCCCGGTCGTGTCACCCCAGACAAACAGATGCTGGCCGACCAGCGTCGTCATCTGGCCGTCGAGCCCAAGGGAAACCTGCCGAACAGCACTCGCCTCGGGATCGGTGAAGTAGAGCAGCTGGCCGTCGCTGGCAAGCCCGGACGGCTGTGAGAGCGTTGTCGCCAGACGATGGCCGTCGTCAAGGCCTTCGGCGCCTGTTCCCGCGAAGACCTCGATTTGTCCGCTCGACAGATTCAGCACCCACAGCTGGTGGCGCCCTGCGCCGGCGATGAACAGCAGGTCGCCCCAAAGGTGCAGATCCCACGGTGACGCGATCGCGACGTCAGTGGCACGCCCCGGACGGAACTGCGTGACCGGTCGGCCTGTTCCCGCAATGGTGCTGACCTCGCCCGAATCGAGATCGACGGCCCGAATGAGGTGGTTCTCGCGGTCGGCGACGTAGAGCGTGCTTCCGTCGGCGGACAGCGCCATCCCCTGCGGTCGTCGGAACTCTGCTTCGTCGAACGCCCCGTCGCCGACGCCCTCTAACCCCGTGCCGATCACGTCGACCAGCTCACCGTCGAGGGTGGCCACGAGGATGCGGTGACGGCCGGTGTCGGAGATGAACAGCCGATCGCCTGGCTCGTCGGCCAGCACCTTGCCGGGAAAGCTGAGCACTGTCGGCAACGCCGGAGCGACCGCCAGCAGATCACCCAGCGGCGTCGGATCGATGAGCCCGTTGTGGCCGAACTCCTCCGCCATGACGGCAATCGCCGGCTCCAAGACGTCGTACACGCCCTCGCCGGCATAGGGCCCCACGATTTCGCCTTCGGGGTCGATGACCACAACCGTGGGCCATGCTCGCACCCCGTACGCCGCCCGCAGGATCTCCTGGTCGTCGTTCACCACTGGGTGCTGCCGCCCGTAGCGCCGCACCGACTCCTCGACGGCCTCGGACGTGCGCTCGCTGTCGAATTTGGCCCAGTGAACGGCGACCACCACCAGCTCGTCGGGATATTCCTGCTCGAGCCGATGGAGGTCGGGAATGATGTGAATGCAGTTGATGCAGCCCTGAGTCCAGAAGTCGAGCAGCACGATCTTGCCGCGCAAGTCGCCCGCCATTGACAGCGGCCGGCTGACGTTGAACCAGTCGTATCCGGCGGGAAATTCGGGTGCCGGAACAGTGCCGTCGTAGGTCAGCGGCACCAGGTCATCAGCGGTCGTCGCCGACGCATCCGACGAGTCGGCGTCTGCCGTGTCGTCGTCGGCGCTCGTCGCCGCAGCGGCTGGGCCGGTGTCGCTTTCCGCCGTCGCCGGATCGCCGTCGGCAGGCACTGCGTCGTCGGTCGGCTCGGCCGCGCACGACACGGCCATCAACGCAGCTGCGGCCAGCAGCGCCAAGCCCGCGAGCGGCCCGGATCGCCGCATGGGGCTCAGTGCCCGCGCCGGGTACGTCGGGAATCGACGACACCGGTGTCGAATCCCGACAGATGCAGCCCGCCGTGGAAGCGGGCGTGCTCGATCTTGAGGCAGCGATCCATCACGACGTCGAGACCGGCCTCGTTCGCCAATTCGGCGGCTTCGGGGCTCCACAGGCCCAGTTGCACCCAGAACGCCTTGGCGCCGATGTCGATGGCCTCTTCAGCCACACCGGGCAGGTCAGCCGGACGCCGGAACACGTCGACGAGATCGGGCACGAGCGGCAGGTCCGCAAGGCTCGGGTAGCACGGTTGGCCCAGCACCTCGGCCGCCACCGGATTCACGAAATACACGTCGAAGTCGGTGCTGGAGCTGAGCAGGTACGTCGCGACGAAGTTGGAGGGGCGGGCGGGTTTGGCCGACACTCCCACCATTGCGACTGTCTCGCTGCGCTCCATGAGCGCCAGCCGGTCTGCGGCTCCCGGCTCAGTCCAGCCGTTGACGGGCTCGTGGCCACGCCATTGATCGAGGGTCATGCGGGCACCGCCTTTGCGAGGGCTTGGTCGAGGTCCCAAAGAATGTCCTCAAGATCTTCGAGCCCCACCGACAGCCGGATCATGTCGGCACCGACGCCACCTGCGGTCAGCGCCTCGCCGGAGAGCTGCTGGTGGGTCGTGGACGCCGGGTGAATCACCAGCGTGCGTGCGTCGCCGACGTTGGCCAGATGGCTGATCAACTGCAGCGCTTCAATGAAGTCGGCGCCGGCTTGGCGACCGCCTTTGACGCCGAAAGTGAAGATCGCTCCGGGCCCGTGCGGCAGGTACCGGCGAGCGAGCTCTCGATACGGCGAGTTCGCCAGCCCTGCATAGCTGACCCACGTCACCGCGGGATGCGCTTCGAGGTGCTCGGCAACTGCCTGCGCGTTAGCGACGTGGCAGTCCATGCGTTGGGGAAGCGTTTCGAGCCCTTGCAGCAGCAGAAATGCGTTCAACGGCGACATCGACGCACCGATGTCTCGGAGCTGTTCGACTCGGAGCTTGGTGCAGAACGCAAATTCGCCGAAGTTCTCCCAGAACTTCATGCCGTTGTAGCTGGGCACGGGCTCGGTCATGTTCGGGAATCGTCCGCTGCCCCAGTCGAAGCGCCCCGACTCACTGACCACGCCGCCGATCGAGTTGCCGTGCCCTCCGATGAACTTCGTGGCTGAATGCAGCACGATGTCCGCGCCGTGTTCCATCGGTCTGCACAGGTACGGCGTGGCAAACGTGGAGTCGACGATCAGCGGCAGCCCGTGCGCCTGCGCCACTTCCGCGATTGCCGCCAGATCCGGGATCGAACCCGACGGGTTGCCGACGATCTCGGTGTAACAGAACTTCGTGCGGTCGTCGATCGCCGACGCGTACGCCTCAATGTCATCGCCGTCGATGAATCGGGCTTCGATGCCGAAACGTCCCAGCGTCACGTCGAACATTGTGTGCGTCCCGCCATAGAGCGCCGACGAGGTGACCAGGTTGTCCCCGGCCTCACACAGCGCCGCCGCGGTCAGGAATTCGGCCGCCATGCCCGACGCTGCGGCTACCGCGCCGATGCCGCCTTCGAGACTGGCCACGCGTTCTTCGAATGCGTTGACGGTGGGGTTGGAGATGCGGGTGTAGATGGTGCCGTACTTCTGGAGCGCAAACAGGTCTGCGGCGTCCGCTGTGTCCTCAAAGACGAAGCTTGTGGACTGGTAGACGGGCACCGCGCGTGCGCCGGTCGTCGGATCTGGCCGGCCCCCGGCGTGCAGCGCTCGAGTTCGGAACCCGAACTGGTGATCGCTCATCCGTTCCAGCCTACGACGGCGGTTTGGTCCCGGCCGGTCGCGCGTGCTCAGGATTGCAGCCGGCTCTCATCCCGCTCGCGCAACTGCGTAGTTGCGGGCCCGCTCAAGCGCTTCGGCGGGCTCGATTCCTGCGATGCCCGCCATCCAGCAGGCGATCGGAGCCGCCAACCGCTCGGAGGCGTGCGCAGCGACGCCCGCAAGGTCGAGCAGGGCCTCCATGGCCTCTTCGCTGGGCGCGGGGGCACCGATGACTTCCGCAAAGCCCGCCAGCCACTGCTGCGCTGTGGTCCTCGACGCTTCAGAACCAGTCTCGTCGCTCATGGCCTCAGCGTACGTTCGACGCGCCACAGCGCTCTTGGCACACCACGCGGCGCCAGCGCGCCGGTTCGCTACGGTTCGAGCCGCCAAATGGCGCCGAAAGCACAGGGGACGGCGATGAGCGAGGACGCAGGGGTATTCGGGCCAGAGCTGTTCGATTTCCTCGAAGAGCTGGAGGCCAACAACACCCGCGAATGGTTCGACGTCAATCGCGAGCGCTACGAGGCCGATGTACGCGAGCCCGCATTCGACCTCATCAGAGCGGTGCGGCCGATGCTCGAGGAGGTCTCGTTGCACATGACTGCCCGCGACCGCAAAGTCGGGGGCTCGCTCATGCGGGTGCACCGCGACCTTCGCTTCTCGGCGGACAAGACTCCGTACAAAACCAACGTGGGCATCCAGTTCCGTCACGTCCGGGCCGGCGACGTGCATGCGCCCGGCTATTACGTCCATCTGTCGACGGATTCGTGCTTCTTTGGGGCGGGCAGCTGGATGCCCGAGCGCGATGCCCTCGCCGGGTACCGAAACCTCATCGACGACCAGCCAGATGCCTGGATCGCAGTGCGGGACGGGTGTGCCCGTGACGGATGGCGGCTTGAAGGCGAACGTCTCAAGCGTCCGCCCCGAGGCTGGACTGCTGACCATCGGCTGATCGAGGAGCTGAAGCGCAAGAGTTTCATCGCAGTACGCGACTTCGACCACAGCGAGGCACTCGACCCCGTGTTCCCGTCTCAAGTCGCCGACTGGTGCCGCGAGACCCGCCCGCTCATGGCATTCCTGTGCAACGCCGTCGGGCTCGACTTCTAGATCAACCGATCCCGACAGCTCGCGACCACGGTCCCCTCGGGATCGCGTGACTCAGCGATCGTCGCGCGGCACGATCTGAGGCGGCGTGTAGGACTCGACAGGCGGCGGCGGGCCCTCGTAGCGCTCAGCTTCGACCAGACACGTGTGCGCCGACGGACCTTGGCCCAAGCGGCTCGTGCCGACATCGGCGGTGAGCGTGTTGGGGTTGCCGGCCCGGCAGGTGCCGTCGGGAGCGGGGTCGTACCACGCGCCGGTCGACAGCTGCACCACCGACGACGTCACTGCGTCGTCAAGCACAGCCCCTGCCAGCGTTGCCCCGCGGTCGTTGAACAGGCGCACGACGTCGCCGTCACGGATGCCACGGGCGGCAGCGGCATCGGGATGCATCCGCACGGGTTCGCGGCCTGCCACTTTCGTTGCCTGGCTGGGCGCTGCGTGGTCGAATTGGCTGTGCAGGCGCGCTCGAGGCTGATTCGACACCAAGTGCAACGGCCAGCGGTCGCTGCCGATTCCGCCGAGCCGTTCGAACGGCTCCATCCACGCCGGGTGTGGTGGACAGTCGTCGTAGCCGTATTCAGCGATCGTGTCGTTCCACAGCTGGATTCGACCGCTCGGAGTACGCAGCGGCTTGCCGACGGGATCTGCGCGGAACGCTTCGAGAAAGACCTGCTCGGGATCACCCATCAACGCCATGCCGGGCGCCATCACGTAGCCCTCGCGCCGGAACTCTTCATACGGCGGCGCCTCTGGGTCTGCGGCGCGGTGAATCTCGTAGATGACCTCCACCCACTCATCCGCCGTGCGGCCCTCGGTGAACTTCTCGCCAAAGCCGAGGCGCTCGGCGAGGCGGGCGAAGATCCAGTAGTCGTCGCGGGACTCCCCTACTGATTCGGCCACTGCTGCCATAGCGATCAGCATCGTCTCGGCACCGCCGATGTCGTTTCGTTCGAGTGGCGTCGTCGCCGGCAGCACGACATCGGCACGTCGTGCAATGGGCGACCAGAACGGTTCCTGGACGATGACCGTCTCGGGTCGCTGCCACGCTCGCATCAATCGATTCAGGTCCTGATGATGGTGGAAGGGGTTGCCGCCCGACCAGTACACGAGCCGCACATCTGGGAAATGTCCTTTTCGCCCATCGAAATCGAACGGCTCGCGAGGCCCTTCCAGCATCTCGGTGATGCGCGATACAGCAATCGTGGGCGGTCCCGGCTGGCGCATCGGCACCGGTAGGCCAGGAATGCGGGCACGCGCCTGCCCGGCACCGGTGTTGCCTTGGGTTCCGAAGCTGAACACGTAGCCCCCGCCCGGCAAGCCGACCTGGCCCAGTACACACGCCAGCGCAAGCGCCATCCAATACGGCTGCTCGCCGTGGTGAGCGCGTTGCGTGGACAGACTGAGGTTGACGAGAGTTCGCTTGCGGGCCATCTCGCGGGCGAGCGCCACGATGTCGTCGACGTCGATGCCGGTGACTCCGGCTGCCCACTGCGCCGTCTTCGGAGTGTCGTAATCCACAGCATTCGCCCATGGCACGGGCCCGTTCCAGCCTCCGCAGGACGCCACAAGGCCCTCGCCCAGCACATGCGCCCGCAGCCGGTCCCATCCGTCGCAGTACGTCGACAGAAATTCCTCGTCGGCAAGACCGTCCGTGACCAGCGTGTGAATGATCCCCGCCATGAGTGCCACATCGGTGCCGGGCCGGATCGGAAGCCACCGCGCACCTACTTCGGGGTCGAAGTCGTCACGCAAGGGTCCGATGTTGATGAACTCGACGCCCGCCGTGTGCGCTCGGGCAACCCAGTCGTTGTGATGGTGCGGACCCTGGCCGCCGTAGGTGACGTGGTTGTTGGTGGGGCGCATGCCGCCAAAGCACACAAACAATTCGGTGTGCTTGCAGATGACCGACCACGAGGTTTGCCGCGCGATCCCGGCGTGGTACCCCATGCCGAGCATGTAGGGAAAGATCGCCTCGGCTGCCGCAGACGAATAGGTGCCCTTCTGGTCGGCGCAGCCGCCGAAGAAGCGCATGAAGCGGTGCTGCTGGCTCGATGCCAGCCCGAAACGTCCGGCCGATCCCCACCCGTACGAACCGCCGAAGACCGACGAATTGCCGTGAGCGTCGCGCACGCGGGCCAGCTCGGCAGCCACGAGATCGAGCGCTGTGTCCCACTCCACCTCGACGAACGGTTCGCTGCCCCGAAGATGTGTCGCCGATCCGGGTCCGTCACGCAGCCACGATTGCCGCACTGCGGGACGCATGACTCGGTTCTCGCCGAAGTGACGGAGCGACTCTCCGAGATGGGACGGCTCGGGATCGGTCGGGTGCCCTCGCACCGCCACCACCTCGCCGTCGCGTGAGTCCAGTACGAACGACCCGAAGTGCGTGCCCATCGCGGTTGTGCGCGCAGGCCCGTCGCGGCCGCTCATGGTGCCGAAACGCCGACGTCAGGACGTCCGTGGGCAGGTCTGGCAGCGGTGTCGGCGCGTCGCTCCCACGCTGCGGCCAGCAGCTCCAGGCTGGTGATGCGCTCGGGAAGGGCGAACGTCGATGTGTGCACCATCAGCTCAGCGGCGCCGGTCGCGCGTGCGAGTTCTTCGAGACCGGCGGCGGCCTCGTCGGGGTCGCCCACGATGGCGTTCGTCGGCGTCGAGGCAGCACGCTCCCACTCGGGGTGTGCGATTGCCTCATCGGGGGCCAGCAAGGGCCAGAACCTGCCGGTGCGAATGCCCCAGCGCCGAAGCAACGCCGGTGCCGCCAGGTGACGCGCCGTCTCGGTGTCAGCGGCTGTGATGACTCCGGCACTCACCATCACGTGCGGCGCGTCGAGCACCGCCGATGGCTGGAACTGCTGTCGGTAGAGGTCCACTGCACCGAGCACGCCCCCGCCGTCAAAGTGGTGAGCGAAGGCGAACGGCAGCCCGAGGTAGCCGGCGAGCTGAGCCGAGTACCCGCTGGAGCCAAGCAGGACGACATTGGGCGCGCTTTGCGCCTTTGGAGTCGCCCGGAAGTCGATCCATGGTCCGTCAGGGGCTCGCACGTCGCCGAGATACGCCATGAGGTCGATGAGATGGCTCGGAAAGTCGTCCACCTGCCAGGGATCGGGCACGCCGCCGCCTCGGTTCTCGCCGTCGGGAGACACGCCCCGCACTGCAACTGCGGTGATGCGATCGCTGCCGGGCGCTCGCCCGACACCGAGGTCGATGCGCCCGGGGTGCAGCGCTTCGAGCATTGCGAACTGCTCGGCAATGACGGCCGGACTGTGATTGGGCAGCATCACGCCGCCAGAGCCCAGCTTGATCCGTTCGGTGTGTGCCGCCAGATGGGCCATGAGCACCGCCGGCGACGTACTCGCCACCGTGTCCATGTTGTGATGCTCTGCCACCCAGAATCGCTCGTAGCCCAAGCGGTCGGCGACTCTCGCCAACTCGGTCGTTTCCGCCAATGCTTGCGCGCTGGTGGCGCCATCCGACACTGTCGCCAGATCCAGCGCCGACAGGGGTATCGGATGTCCCGAGCTCACGGCGTCAGGCTAAAGCCGCAGTTGAGACGCCACGTTGTCAGCCGAGCGCGCCCGCGGCGGCCATGTCGACGATCTGGTCGTCGGTGAGGCCGAGTTGCCCGCTCAGCACATCGAAGGTGTGCTGGCCCAGCATCGGCGCGGCGAAGCGCGGGCCGTGGTCGTATCCCGAGATGCAGTACTGGTGACCGGCATAGGGCACGCTTCCCATGCGCGGGTGCTTGAGCCACCGGTAAAAACCACGGTGCGCATACTGCGGATCGGCGAGCAGGTCGCTGCTGCGCTGCACCATGCCTGCGGCGATCCCGACGTCGAGGAGCCGTCGCTCAAGCTCGGCGGCGTCGTGTTCGGCCGTCCACGCGGCGATGGCGTCGTCGATGGCGTCATGGGCAGCGTGGCGACCTTCGAGCGTTGCAAGCTCTGGCGCCATGGCCCACTCCGGCCCGCCCATCAGCTCGACGAGCGATTTCCAACCGGCATCGTCAGCGACGGTGACAGCGCACCACCGATCCTCTCCCCGGCACGGGTAGACGCCCTGGGGAGCAACGTCGGGGTCGCGGTTGCCGGTACGGGTCGCAACGGTGCCGCTGGCCTGGTAATCGGCCAACTCTGGTGCCAGGAACTGCAGTCCGCATTCGAGCTGCGCCGCCTCGATGACGGCGCCGCGGCCTGTCCTGCGGCGCCGCTCCAGTGCCGCCAGCAGCGTGGCGGTGATGAATCGCGGCGAGATCGTGTCGGTGTAGGCGAGGTAGGGGCCATCGGGCGGCAGATCGGGCCAGCCCACGATCGGGTAGAAGCCCGCGATGGCCGCTGCGTGATAGCCGAAGCCGCCCAGCGCCGACAGCGGCCCGCCGCTCGCGAGCAGCGACGTGTGCACCACGATCGCCTCCGGATTCAGCTCGGCGATGAGGTCGTCATCGGCGATGTTGCGGGCGAACGTCCCCGGCGTCCACGCCTCGACCACGACATCTGCCCAAGCGATCATCCGCCTCGCTATATCGACGCCTTCGGGCGTCTTGAGGTCGATGTCGATGCTGAGCTTCGACGTGTTGAACGTGCCGTAAAAGTGGGCCATGTCGACGTCAATGACGTCATCCTTGAACGGCGGGTTGACGCGCAGGCCGTCTAGGCGTCCGCCGGATTCGACACGAACGACCGTCGCACCGTGATCCGCGAGGGCCTTCGCCGTGATCGGCCCCACGCCGATCCAGCTGAAATCGACAACTTTCAAACCGGCGAGCGGCAGGTCCACGTCGCCCACCTGCCATGCCAACGGCTGCGGTTCGTCAGGTGTGCCCTCGCCCATTGCCTCGACGGCACCGTCGGTGAAGCGGGCACGAATCTGCGGGCCGTGTTCATCCAGCCTCGGGGGTTGCCGCACCCCCCCGATCCGGGTGCCATCGATCGACGTCGGACCGCCGGGAAGCTGGATCAACCCGTTGTCCATTGTGTCCAGCGGTCGCCAGAAGCTCCGGGCCCGCAAGTGGTCGAAGTCGAGCAGATCGGCCACCGTGTGGATCGGCGCAATGGTCTCGTTGTGCTCCAGCGCCTTCCGCATCAGGACGTCGTTCGAATATCGCTCGCAGAGCACGACCATCGCCTCGTAGAGCTCGGCGAACGTGCGGGTGACCGGCTGGCCGCTGCTGGCCCGAAAATCGAACGTGTCCCAGTCCTCGACTCGCCAGCTCTCATCTGCAAGGCCTTCGTCGATGAGCCAGTCCAGCAGTCGACCGATCGCTACTCCCCGCGCCACGGTGATGGCCCAGCCGTCCTGGGTCGCAAAGCGCAGCTGCAGCGGCGCCGCCAGCATGACCATCGTGCCCGAGCGCTCGAAGTCGCGCCCGCAGATGGCATGCGTCTCCATTGCGTTGAGCAGCGTCCAGGTGACCGCTGCTTGGGCGGATACCGCCACATGCTGCGGCTCGGATCGCAGCCGCATCCGTGCATGCGCGACCAGCCCGGCTACGGCCGCCTCGACACCGGCATGACGCCACACCTGCGCGATCGATGCCTTCACCGGAGCACGGTCGCGGGTGCCCTGCAGATTTGCTGAGCCGCCGAGGGCAGCCAGCGACAGCTCAGACGCCGGGTCGCCGCTGCGTGGCCCGTCGAGGCCGAACGGCGTGACCTGCACGTGAATGATCCGCGGATTGAGCGCGGCGAGATCGTCGTGGCGATAGCCGGCGTCGGCAAGAGTGCCCGGCACACCCGACTCGTAGACGAAGTCAGCCTCGGCGACGAGTTGCTCGAAGAGCCGGCGGTCGGATTCGTCTGCAAAGTCCACGACGATGGAATGCTTGTTGGAGTTGTAGGCGCAGAACTGCAGGCTGCGGAGACCTTCGCTGCGCGAAGCCGGGTCCAACGGCAGCTCCGAACGTGCCCGGCTGCCGCCAGGCGGCTCCACCTTGATGACCTCCGCACCCAATTCGGCCAGCATCCAGGGACCGAGTTCGCCGCGATGATCGGTGAGATCGAGCACCTTCATGCCTGCGAGCGGCGCTGTCGCTGAGTCCGCGGCGCTGTTGTCGTGTGGATCCATGTGCCGTCCGTGAGCTGGTCGTCGGCCAGTTGCCGAGGGCGTCGCCCCGCGACGATACGCAGGCGGTCACCGCTTGGCTGCGGTTAGCTTGCCCGGATGGCCGACTCTGACTCTCCACGGCGGTCGCCGAGGTCCCGTGAACTCAGCCCTCGTGAGCTCAGCGACGAGCTGCTCGCTCGCGTGCGGGCCGGCGGCCCCGACAGCGATGCTGAGCGCAATCCCAACCGGGATGTCCTCGTCGAGATGGGACGGCGTGGCCTGATGCGGATACTCGTGCCCACCGAGCTCGGCGGCCTGGGTCGCCACCCGGCCGAGTTCATCGAGTTCACCCACCGGGTGTCCTACGAGCACCCCTCCACCGGCTGGGTTGCAATGACCTGCAACGAAGAAGCCGAGATCTTCGCCGCCCACCTCGAGCCGGAGACCGTGGCGGGCTTCTATGCCGTGCACCCCGACGTAGTCATTGCCGGCTCCGGGGTGCCACGCGGCGTTGCGAGCGAAGTCGACGGCGGCTGGAACGTCAACGGACGCTGGACGTTCGTGAGCGGATGCACCGGCGCCGACTGGTGGGTGATCGCCAACGTCGTCGAAGGCACCGAGCCCAAGAAGGTCTGCCACGTGCTGGTTCCTGCCGATCCGACATGCATCACCGACACCTGGCACACCGTTGGCCTGCGTGGCACCGGAAGTCACGACGTCGTGCTGAACGAGTGCTTCGTGCCCGCCGACCGCGCGGCTGTCGTCGAGAACTATTCGTTGCCCAAGCCCAACGAGCATCCCTTCTACCGACTGCCCTCGGGTCTTCGATTCCCGTTTCCCAAGACGGGCGTGGCGTCGGGAATCGCCCGCCGTGCCATTGGCGAGTTTGCCTCCCTGGCGGATTCCAAGACCCCGCTGTTCGCTCGGTCCGAACTGGCAGCACGTCCCGACGCGCACGCTGCGATGGCCCGCGCCGAAGCCTTGTTCGGGGCCGGCCGGGCGTTTGTGGCCGACCAGCTCGACGAGCTGTGGGACACAGCGTCGGCCGGCGGCGACGTCACGCCCGAACAGCATGCCCGGGCACGTCTGGCGTGCTCGTGGAGCGTTCAGAATTGCATCGAGGCCGTCGAGACGCTCGTGACTGCGGCTGGCAGCACGGCCAACTTCACTTCATCGCCGCTGGGCGCCCTGCTCAACGATGTACGCGCCGTGGCCGGGCACTTCATGGTCGGCAGCTACCAGATCGACACTGCCGGCCGGGTGCTGCTGGGTCAGGACTCCGGGGATCGCAACTTCTGATCTGCGCCGGGTGTAATTGCATGCGCAGCCAGTGGACACTGGTTCAATGCGATCCCACTGAAACACTGCCTAACCCCATGAACTGGATTGATGGTATCCTGACAACATGAGTGGGACATATCTGCTGACAATGGGAGATCGTGGACGGTTGGTGGTGCCCGCAGAGGTTCGACAGCGGGCCGGGCTCGTGGCGGGCACGTCGTTGGTCCTGCTCGAAACCGATGATGGACTCATGCTCTTGACTCGGGATCAGTTGCTCGAACGAGTCCGCGACGACCTGGCAGGTCTGGATCTCGTCGCAGAACTGTGCGCCGAGCGCCGCAATGTAGCAGCAGTGGAGGACGCCGGGTGAGCGTCGTGCTCGACGCATCGGCAACGCTGGCATTTCTCGCCGATGAACCGGGTGCTGCGACAGTGGCGGAACGGCTCGACGCCGGCGATGCCTACTGTTCGGCAGCCAACTGGTCGGAAGTGGTGCAGAAACTGCTTCGTCATCAACGCAATTGGCAAGGCGCTCGCGCGGCGATGACGAGCTTTGGGATGAAGGTCGAGCCTGTCACCCGGGCCGATGCCGAGTGGGCGGCGCACCGCTGGCGGCCAGACGAAGGCTTGTCCCTGGCGGACCGCCTGTGCCTCGCGCTCGGCGACCGGCTCGGCCTCGAGATACTCACCGCCGACCGCTCCTGGGGCCGCAGTGACCGCATTACTCAGATCCGCTGAAGCGATGAGACAGTTCGCAAGTCGCATCGATCCCCGCAGCAGCGAGTTTGCGAAGAACGCCGCTGCCTATGCCGACCTGCTCGCCGTGCTGCGCGAGCGTCAGGAGTTTGCGATCAGCGGCGGCGCGGGCCGCGAACGCTCCATCGCACGGCACCACGCTCGGGGAAAGACCCTGCCTCGGGATCGGATCGACCTCGTCTGCGACTCCGACACGCCCTTTCTGGAGCTGTCCACGCTGGCGGGCTGGGAGCTGTACGACAACAGCGCCCCGGGTGCAGGGATCGTCACCGGCATCGGCGTGGTCTGCGGCGTGCCGTGGATGTTCATCGCCAACGACGCCACTGTCAAAGGCGGGTCGCTGCTGCCGGTCAGCATCAAGAAGCACGTGCGGGCCCAGGACATCGCAGCGCAGAACGGCCTCGGCGTCATCTATCTGGTGGATTCGGGCGGAGCCTTCCTGCCGCTGCAAGACGACATCTTTCCCGACAAGGACCATTTCGGCGGCAGCTTTTACCGTCAGGCTCGGCTCTCGGCGATGGGCCTGCCGCAGATCTCGGTGGTGCTGGGAGGCTGCACCGCCGGCGGCGCCTACGTTCCGGCACTCAGCGACGAGGTCATCATGGTCTCGGGCATCGGCCGGATCTACCTGGGCGGGCCACCCATCGTGAAGGCGGCCCTCGGCGAGATCATCGAGCCCGACGACCTGGGCGGTGCGGCACTGCACACCCGCGTCTCGGGCGTGTCCGACTACATGGCCCCTGACGAGCGTTCTGCCTACGGCAAGCTGCGCGAGTTGAGCTCGGCTGTGAACCAACGGGCGGTCGACCATCGCGCGGGCTGGCTGTCATGGATCGAACCCGAAGCGCCTCACTATGACCCGACGGAGATATACGGGGTCATCTCCGCTGATGACCGCATCGGCTTCGACGCCCGCGAGATCATCGCCCGGCTCGTCGACGGCTCCCGCTATGGCGAGTTCAAGCCCGAGTGGGGCACCGACATCACCTGCGGCTTCGCCCGTATCTGGGGACATCAGGTTGGCATCATCGCCAACAACGGGATCATCTTCTCCTCTGACGCCTTGAAGGCCACCCACTTCATCGAGCTGTGCGAGCAGCGCCGGGTGCCGTTGCTGTTCCTGCAGAACACGACCGGGTACATGGTGGGCAGCGATTCCGAGGCGGCTGGCATCGCGAAGCACGGGGCGAAGATGGTCGCCGCGGTCGCGAACGCCACGGTCCCTCGCTACACCGTGCTGATCGGCGGCTCGTACGGCGCCGGCAACTACGGCATGTGCGGCCGCGGCTTTAACCCGAGATTCCTGTTCGCGTGGCCCAACAGCCGCATCGCGACGATGTCCGCCGAGACCGCCCAGACCGTGCTGGTCGACATCAGGCTGGCCGGGATGCGGGGCACCGAGACCACCGACGAAGAGATCGCGGCCATGCGAGCAGAGGTGGCCGACCAGTACGAGCGCCAGAGCGACCCGTACTACGCCACCGCACGCCTCTGGGACGACGGCCTCATCGATCCGGTTGACACCCGCGACGCCCTCGGACTCTGCCTTGGGCTCGCCGCCCGCCAGGACGCGCCGGAGCCGGGCAACGGCCTCGTCTACCGGATGTAGCTGAGGTCAACAATGAAACTGCTGGTCGCCAATCGGGGCGAGATCGCGAGCCGGGTGTTCACCACAGCCCACCGGCTGGGCTGGCGCACCGTCGCGGTGTATGCCGAGCCCGATCGTGAAGCGCCATTTGTGCGGCACGCCGACGAGGCGCGGTGCATCGGTCCTGCCGCACTCGATCAGTCGTACTTGAGCGTCTCGGCGATCCTGGCCGCGGCAGCGGAGACCTCCGCCGACGCCGTTCATCCCGGGTACGGATTCCTGTCCGAGAACGCCGGGTTCGCACGCGCTGTGCTCGATGCCGGCATGGCATGGGTGGGGCCTCATGTCGAGGCCATCGCCCGGATGGGCGCGAAAATCGAGGCGCGTGCGATCGCGGAACGGGCCAGCGTGCCGACGATCCCCGGTGCATCCGAAGGCGATCTGGCTGCGGCTGCAGGACGGATCGGGTATCCAGTGCTCGTCAAGGCCTCCGCAGGCGGAGGCGGCAAGGGCATTCGCATCGTTCGCTCCCCTGCCGACTTCGCCGCAGCCCTGTCGGATGCCCGTACCGAAGCGCTGCGCTCATTTGGTGATGATCGCGTCATCGTCGAGCGCTACATCGAGCGTCCCCGCCACGTAGAGGTGCAGGTCATCGGCGACCGCCATGGCGATGTCATCCACCTGGGGACACGTGACTGCTCGTCGCAGCGTCGCTATCAGAAGCTGCTCGAAGAGGCGCCTGCGCCGAACCTGCCCGAAGCGACCCGGGACGGGCTGCACGCTGCAGCGGTCGCCCTGGCCCGGCACATCGGCTACGACAGCGCGGGCACTGTCGAGTTCATCGTCGACGGCCACAGCGGCGAGTTCTTCTTTCTCGAGATGAACACTCGGCTGCAAGTCGAGCATCCCGTCACTGAGGCAGTCTGCGGGCTCGACTTGGTCGAGATGCAGCTGCGCTCGGCAACGGGCGAACCGCTCGGCCTCGAGCAATCCGACGTGACGTTCGCCGGCCACAGCGTCGAAGCCAGGATCAATGCCGAGGATCCTGCCGATGGATTCAGCCCGCGAGCCGGAGCCGTCACCCATGTGGTCGTGCCAGACATCGTTCGCTGGGACACTGCCGTAGAGCCTGGCAGCGATGTCTCGCCCTACTACGACCCGCTCGTCGCGAAGCTCATCGTGCATCGAGCCAACCGTGACGCGGCGCTGGACTCGTTGCGCGACGCCCTCGACGGTCTTGTGCTGGGACCCGTGCCGACGAATGCTGGCTTTCTGAGATGGTTGCTCGATACGGCGAAGCTACGCGCCGGCGATATGACCACCGACGTCATCGACGCGCTGGGTGCCGACGATTTTCCGGCACCTCCCAAAACAACTGATGCGGCGCCCGCTGCCGCCTCGGCCTGGCGAAGACGGCTCCGCGACGAACGGGCAACGGTCGATGCGGGCCCGTGGGCAACGCTTGGGGCATTCCGGCTGACCGAGCATTGCTCGGATTCAGCAGTGCTTCTCGAGGACATGGCGGGCGATCTGCACGAGGTGTCCGTTGAGATGATCGAGGGTCAATGGGCCTCTGGCTCGCCAAGCGCGGTGGCCAGCAGCGCCAATTTGGCATCGGTGGCAGTCAACCTGCGCGGACACACCATCTCGTTCGATGTGCCCGACCGGTCGGACGCCTGGGCACCAGCCGACACTGCCGACACCGGCTCGGTCGGCGACATTGCCGCGCCGTTTCCGGCTGTCGTCGTCAAGGTTTCGGTCGTGGCAGGTGACACTGTCTCAACTGGAGACACTGTCGTGACGGTGGAGGCGATGAAGATGCTCCACTCGCTCACCGCGCCCGGCGCCGGCGTCGTCGCCGAGGTTCGCTGCGTCGCGGGTGATGCCGTCGAGGCCAATCAGATCCTGGTCAGCTTCGACCACAGTTGAACCGCCTTCGGCGAGCCTAGGGTCTGACAATGACATCATCGGAGCGCTCAGAATCGGCAGATGACGGCGGGACGCTCACCGGCATCACGATTCACCCCATCAAGGGCTGCCGCCGAATCGAGCTCGATTCTGTGACGGTGTCGGCGACGGGGCTCGACGGCGATCGCGAATGGCAGGTGGTGACGGTTCCCGAAGAGGACGGCGCCTACGGCGAGGCGGTCACGCAGCGACAGAACGCAGCACTGGCCACTGTCGCTCTCGTTCCGATCGACGGCGGATTGACGATCACCGCACCCGATGTCGGCACGATCGACGTGAAACGGCCTGATGCCAACGACATCACCGTGCATGCGCTGATCGGCGATGAGGTCGCCTGCGCAGACGCAGGAGACGAAGCAGCCGATTTCTTCAGTGAGATCCTGGGATTCGCGGCAAGGCTCGCCGCGCTGACTCCTGAGTCGTCCCGCCCAGTGCGGCTGTTCCGGGGACGCCTTGCCGGCTTCGCCGACGCAGCGCCGGTGCTTGTGGCAAATACCGCCTCCCTCGACGACCTCGTGGCCCGGGCGGGCGAGCCCTTCGGGATCGAGCGTTTCCGGGCAAACCTCATTGTCACCAACGATCAACCCTGGTCAGAGGACACCTGGACCGAGTTCTCGATCGGCGATGCCGACCTCGTCGCTCGGATCGGATGGCCCCGCTGCGCCGTCCCACAAATCGACCAGGACACCGGCGAACGCCACCGCGAGCCGGCGCTGGTGATGCGCAAGCACCGCTGGTGCTACACCGCCGAGGGCCACTCCCCCGGAATGCGCAAGGTCCTCGAAGGCAACGCCATCTTCGGCATCGCCTGCACCATTGACCCCGAAGGCGCTGTGCTGTCCGTCGGCGACCCGGTCACTGTCGCCGCCACCGGTCCTGCACTGCTCGCACCTCCGAGCTGAGCCAGCCCTACACCATCACCGAAGCACTGGCCTGTCCGGTTGCCTCAGCGCGCTGGAGCACCAGAAATTCGTTCGCACCACAAGTGCAATACATGGCACAATATGTTGCATGAAGCAAACGACGGTCTACCTGCCTGACGATCTCAAGCAACGATTGGAACTGGCCGCACACGAAGACGGACGATCCGAGGCCTCCATCATGCGCGAGGCGCTAGAAGAAGCTCTCAGCCTTCGTGACATTCGACCGACCGTGCCCCTCTTCGACGAAGGCTGGGGCGACCCGACGCTCGCCGAACGAGTCGACGAACTGCTGGCGGAACATGGCTTTGGTTCGTGATCGTCGACACGAGCTTCCTGCTCGCGGCCTTGGTGCCAGACCAACGGCTGCACGAGTCATGCGCCAGGACGCTGTCTAAGGCCCGGTCATTGGTGGTATCACCATTTGTGCTCGCCGAACTCGATTACTTCACAACCTGCGTCGCCGGCGTCGATGCCGAATTGGCGATGTTGTCCGAGTTGGCGTCGGGCGCATACGAGTTGGCGTCCTTCGATCGTGTCGACCTGATCCGGGCACGAGCAGTGGTCGAGCGCTACCGGGACTTGAGATTGGGCCTGACCGATGCCTCGCTTGTCGTGCTCGCGCACCGCTACGAGACCGACTCGATAGCCACGCTGGACGAACGACACTTTCGAGTCGTCCAGTCACTCTCGGGGCGCCCATTCGTTGTTCTTCCCGCCGACCGGCTCCCGAACTAGATCAGTCGCTGCAGCGGAGTACTCCCCGATCGGCGAGGTCTGCGATCTCGGCGGGAGTTGCCCCCAATTCGGCCAACACCTCGGCGTTGTGGGCGCCCTGGGGGGCGGCCAACCGCAGCGGCGCCGTGGAGAGGCCGTCGAAGCGCCACGGTCCCCGCATGAGGCGCAGTTCGCGCCCGTTGACTTCGACGGAGTAACAGGGCTTGACAGCTTCGGCCCACTCGGTGTCGAGAGCTTCGCCTGAGGTCCGGATGCGGCCGACGGCCAGCCCGCCCGCACCCGATACCTGATGCTCCAGCTCCTCGATGCTGCCGAAGGTGCGAATCCACGCTGCGACCTCTGCAATCAGTTCGTCGTAGTGCTCTCGGCGCAACTCCGGCGTCTTGTAACGGGGGTCGGCTTTCAGATCGTTGCGGCCCATCATCGTGCAGTAGCGCCCAAATGCCGGGCTCCACACCGGCGAGGCAGCGATGGTGATCAACGACCCGTCAGCCAGCTCGAAGATCGGCGATTCGGGCGCACTCAGTGCCGTCGGCTCACCCAACGGGTCCAGACCGTTGGCCTCGGCATGCAGCCGCTCGTTGACCGACAGCATCGTGGCCATCATCGATACGTCAGCGTGCGTACCCCGGCCGGTCATGCTGCGCTGGTACAGCCCGGTGATGGCGGCAAGAGCCCCCTGCACGCCCGTGTAGAGGTCTGCCTGGCTCGTCGAATCCGTCGTCGGACGCACGAGCAGGTTGCCGAAGTGTGCGAGATGCGTGGCTGTTGATCCGCTCTCAGCCTGAACAGTGGGAGCGAACGCCGGTCGCGACGACCACGGATTGTCCTGCCCGTAGCCGGACATCGACACGTACACAACCTGAGGGTTGACGGCGCTGACCGACGGATAGTCCAGGCCGAACGTGGCCATCGTGCCCGGCCGGTAGTTCTCCACGATCACATCTGCCCGGCTGCACAGCTCGAAGACTGCCGCACGCCCCTCGGGATAGTTGAGGTCGATGCTGAGGTTGCGCTTGCCGCCGTTGAGCTGCAGGTAGTAGCCCGACGTCGGGCCGGCCGATGGCGATGCAGCCCGGGCAATGTCGGCCGCCGGCGGCTCGACCTTGGTCACCAAGGCGCCCATCTCGACGAGGATCCGCGTTGCCGTCGGCCCTGCGAGCACTCGTGTGAAATCGACAACGGTGATGCCTGCCAGCGGCGCCGCGTGAGCAGCAGCCTCGGATGGGGCAGCCGCGTCGGCCTTGTCGAGCGATTCTTCAGTCACCTCGTCGCCTCCCGTCACTCAGTTGCCTTCGAACACTGCGGTACCCGGACCGCCGGTGAACATCGCTTCCGTGCCGCGCCGGACGTCGTTCGAGGCCCACATGGCGGCAAGCTCGTCGCTCAGTGCCTCATCTGCGGCACGGGTGCCGTCGTTGACCGCAATGCTGACGACCCGCTTGATGACTCCCAGCGCGACCGTCGGACCGGCGGCCAGCTGGCGTGCCAGCGACAGCGAGGCGTCCTCCAACTCGTCGTCGGGCACCACCAGGTTCACCACGCCAAATCGCTCCAGCTCTGCAGGCCGGTAACGGCGGCCCAGCATCGTGATCTCACGTGCCCGAGAAGGCCCCGCTCGGGCGACCAGCCGCTGGATGGCACCCAGTAACGGCACCAGCCCAAGTGTGACCTCCACGGCACCCACCTGGGCCGATTCGGCGGCAACGATCATGTCGCACGCCAGCGCGAGCTCGAAGCCCCCGCCCAGCACTGCTCCGTGGATCGCCGCCACGGTCGGCACGGGGATCGATTCCAGGCGATCAAGCACCGCAGCGGGATCGCCCGCTACGCCGTCGCCGGGACCCAAGGCCTTCACATCCGCCCCAGCGCAAAAGTGCCGCAGATCGCTGCGCACCAGGATCGCTCGCGCACCGGCGGCCACAGCGTCTTCCTGCGCCGTGCAGTACCGGTCGATGAACTCGTCGCCAATCAGGTTGTGCGGCGGGTGCGACAGCGTCACCACTCCCACTGCACCGTCGTGGGTGAGCTTGATCATCCGCGTCCTCCTGCTCAAGCCTGCCGCTGGTCGGCCGGCGGCGCCACCGTCCAGTTGCTCGGCACCTGCCGACATCGACGGAGACATTCAACTCGATGAGTGAGTGCACCATCAGCGAAACCGGTCCGCGCGACCGGCCGTCCACAAGATCAGGTCAGCTCGCCCAGAACCTCGTCGGTGTGCTCGCCCAGCATCGGAGCACGCTGCCAGGCCCACCAGTCGCCATCGGTGGTGAACGGCGAACCCGGCACGGTATAGCTGCCGAGCACCGGGTGCTCCTCGGTTCGCCACCAGCCGACTGCTTCGAGATGCGGATCGTTGCGCAGATCGCCGACCGTGTTGACCGGCGTGATGGGAATGCGTCGCCGCTGACCCTCGACGAACAGCTCCTGCTTCGTGAACTGCGTCGTCAGCTCTTCCACCCATGCGTCCACGGCTTCCAGCGCCTCGCGCCGCACCACGATGTCCACGAAGATCTCGTCGAGAATGCCGTCGTTGCCGGTGATCTCGCTAACCCACTGCGCCATTGCGTTCCAATGGGCCGGCTGGATGGCGATGATCGCCACGTAGCCGTCCGATGCCGGGTACATGCCCATCGGGCTCGTGACCGGCCGGCGATTGCCGGCCCGGGGCCGAAGCACCTGGTCGTCCAAGTAGAGCGGCACACCGGTCTCGGGCGACAGCCACAAGCCGACTTCTTGCAGCGAGAGATCGATGGTCTGGCCGAGTGCAGGCTCGCCTCGCGCCACGGCCTGGCCGCGTGAACGCAACGAGAGCATTGCGCCGATGACCCCGTACAACGACGCACCGTGCATGAGAACGCCGATTTCCCCGCCTGGCACCAGCGGCGGGCCATGCGGAAAGCCCACCGTCGAAGCCAACCCGCACGATGCCCAGCCGATCAGGTTCGACGAGTTCCAGCTGCGACGTGGCCCTGTCATGCCGAACGGAGTGACCGAGACCCACGTGAGGTGGGGGAACTTCTCGACGATCCCAGCCACGCCCAAGCCGCCTTCGCCGCGGTCCGCCAGCCACGGATAGATCTCCTGGGTGGCGGGCAAAGCGTCGTCGAGCACCACCTCGGCCGAACCGATCAGATCCAACAGCGCTGCCGCGTCATCAGCATTGGTGGGGTCGAGTACCACGCTTCGCTTGGAAGCCGCGTAGTACGCCCACCACAGGCTGGCTTCGGGGCCATCTTGGCCCGGCGCGAGCGGCGGCATTCGTCGAATGGGATTGCCGGCGGGAGGCTCCACACAGATGACGTCGGCGCCAAGCGCAGCCCACACTCGAGTTCCGTAGGCACCCGCCAGACCTGTCAGGTCGAGCACCCTGGTGCCGGTCCACGGACCTTGCCGTTGTTGTGAGGGTCGATTTTGCGCGGGTCGTTGTTGTGCGGGTTGCTGTTGTGCGGCGCTCATTGCCCGCTCCCCGCAACTGTGGCTCCGCCGTCATAGATCTCGGCGATATCGACCGACTCGTACCACCGGTCGAACGGACGCTGCAGGACCACTTCAGGGCGAGCGTCAGTGAATACCGCTCCGTCAGCGATCAACCGCTCCACTTCGGTGCCGGAGTAGCCCATCTCGGTCAGCACGTCGACGGTGTCACCGCCCATGTTCGGACCTGCGCGCGTGACGTACGGCGGCGTTGCGCTCATGCGCAGCGGGTCGCGCACGAAGAGGTCCCGCCCGAGCCGCGGGCATGGCGCCACCGAGTAGGGCCGGCGGTCATGCACCTGCGGGTCGGCCAGCACGCCGCGGTGATCCAGCACTTCGTACGCCGCCACGCCGACGGCCTGCAGCTCGGCGGCAGCCTGTTGGGGGCTGCGACGCGCCGTCCACGCGGAGAGCTCCGCGTCGATCGCGTCGTGGTTGGCAATACGGTCGGCAAGAGTTTCGTGTGGGTAGGTCGACAAGGCTGGCTGTCCGCTGCCATCGTCCGATTCGATGACTGACCATTCAGCGAGCGCGGCGACCGATCGCCACGCCTCGTCGCTTGGTACCTCGATCGCCACCCAGACGTCGTCGCCCGCGCCCGGGTAGATGCCGGTTGGCGCAGCCCACGGCACCCTGTTGCCGTTGCGGATTGTCTCGGGCACACCCAGGTCTCGCCCCACCAAGTACGGTCCCAAGAACGACACGGTGGTCTCCAGCTGGCTGATGTCGATGAAGCGTCCCTGGCCGGTCTGGTCGCGTTCGTGCAGTGCGCTGAGGATGGCCAGCGTCGTGTGCAGACCGCCCATGTAGTCGGGTGGCGCGATCGACGCGATGCCCGCTGGTTCCTCATGCGGGAAACCAGTGAGCGCATCCCATCCCACCAGCGGCGCCTGATTGGGACCGAATGCGCGGAACGGGTAGTAGGGCTTGTCGGGATCGACTCCGAAGCCGGTCATTCCGGCGTAGATGATGTCGGGCCGTACCTTGGCGGCGGAGGCGTAGTCGAGCCCGAGTTTTGCGATGCCCGGAGCTGCGAAGTTGGTGAGGAAGACATCGCAGGTGGCCAGCAGCCGCTGCGCCGCCTCCAGCCCCTCGGGCAGCTTCATCTCGAGGCCCACTGATCGCTTCCCCGCCGACATTTCGGGAAGATACGGACTGGTGTCACAGAACACGTCGGCAAGCTCGGGATCGCGGGCCCAGGCCGAGCCGAAAAGCCGAGCGACGTCGGGGTAGCTGCGGGCCTCCACCTTGAACACCTCAGCGCCATGGTGCGTCAGGATCTTGCCGCAGCATGGCGCTGCCACCGCAATGCTCAGCTCGAACACCCTGATGCCGGCCAGAGGTCGGGCATCTGCGCCCTTGCCAATCTCGCTGCCCTGCTCGTCTGCCACGGGTGCCTCCCCCATATTGGCGGGACACTAGTCCTCGCAGCCGAGCACCCTTGCAGCCGCGCCTTCCGGCCGCGGCCAGGCGCCAGGCGTGGTACACCACTGTCGTTCGAACAGCTATGGCGGCGTGTCCGGTCGGATGTCGCCGCCCACCTAGGAGGAACCCATGTCAGAAGGCCACAGCACGTCGCCGACCGAAGTGGTCGACCACTTCATCGCCGACATCTGTCGCAAGGACCTCGACGCCGCGATGAGCCATGTTGCGCAGGACTGCTACTACGACAACGTCCCGATCGGCGACATGAACACCCGCGACGAGATGCGCGACTTCCTCAACCCCATGCTGGCCGGCGACGGTCCCGTTGAGTTCGAAGTCCTGCGCCAGACTGCCACCGGCAACACGGTGATGAACGAGCGGGTCGACCGGTTCCACACCGGCTCGGGCCGTCAGATCGAGCTGCCTGTGATGGGCATCTTCGAGGTGAACGACGGCCTCATCACGTTCTGGCGCGACTACTTCGACCAGGGCACGTTCATGCGCCAGATCAAGGGCAGCTGAGCCGGCCGTGGCCAACAACTACGACGGCTTCGACCTGACGGGCAAAGTCGCAGTCATCACAGGAGGCAACAGCGGCATCGGGCTGGGCTACGCCCGCGCCGTCGTCGCGGCCGGTGCCGACGTCAGCGTGTGGGGCACCAACGCCGACAAGAACGCTGCGGCCGAGGCCGAACTGCAAACGATCAACGGGTCGGCATCGGCCCTGCGGTGCGACGTCTCCGACGAGCAGCAGGTCGAAGAATGCATGGCTGCGGTCATCGAGCGCTACGGGCGCGTTGACGCCTGCTTTCCAAATGCGGGCATCGGCACCCAGAACCGGGCCGGCTTCCACGAGCACTCCAACGAGGACTGGTTCAGCGTCATCGACGTGAACCTGCACGGCGTCTTCTACACGCTGCGTGCGGCCACCCGCCAGATGATCGCCCAGGGCGAAGGCGGATCGCTGGTGCTGACCTCCAGCGGCACCGCCATCCAGGGGTCGGCGCGGGGTCAGGCCTATGCGGCGACCAAAGGCGCCATGCTGGCGATGATGATGGGGCTGTCGGTGGAGATGGCCCGCTACAAGATCAACGCCAACGCCATCATCCCGGGCTGGGTCGACACCGCCATGACCGAGCGTGCGTTCAGCTGGGACAAGTTCGCCAGCACCGTCATGGCCCGCATCCCGATGCGCCGCTGGGGCACGCCGGACGACTTCGGCGCGATCGCCGTGTACCTGATGAGCGATGCCGCGCGTTGGCACACCGGCGATGTCATCAAGATCGACGGCGGATTCAGCATCTTCTGACACGCCGCAAGGCGACAACGCGCCGGTATCAGCACCGCTGCATCGGCACCGTCACGCGATTCAGCGCCACTCGGCCCCCAGCGCCTAACATTCGACCCAGCGGCAACGCGCGGCGCCCGGGGTGCGCGTCGGCACTCGTCGAATTTCACGACGCGAACTATTTCGTTGCGCTCCGATCACTGGCCGAGGGGGAACAGTGGACGAATACGACATTCACATCAAGGACGGCACCATCGTCGATGGGACACGAGTGCCGAGCTACCGGGGGGATCTGTGGATCTCCGACGGTCGCATCGCACAGATCGGCGGCCGCCCGAGCAAGCCGTCCAAAGAGGTCATCGACGGCGGCGGCTGCATCGTTGCGCCGGGCACAATCGATCTTCACACCCACTACGACGCACAGATTCGCTGGGATCCGTACTGCTCGATCTCGAGCTGGCACGGGGTGACGTCGGTAGTGCTGGGCAATTGCGGCTTCGGCTTCGCTCCGTGCAAGCCGGACTTCCGCGAGCGGTCCATGCTCACGATGGTGCGTACTGAGGCCATCCCGCTCGCCGCCATGCAGGAGGGGATGCTGCCCAAGTGGGACTGGGAGACCATCCCGGAGTATCTGGACTCGCTCGACGCGGCGCCCAAGGGCGTCAATGTCCTGCAGTACATGCCGACCGCCTCGCTCATGATCTACGTGATGGGCCTGGAGGCGGCGAAGTCGCGACCGGCCAACAACGCAGAACGCAAGGAGATGCAGCGCTTGCTGCACGAGGGCATGGACGCCGGGCTGTGCGGCTTTTCCATCCAGCGCCTTGGGCCGAACTCCACCCAGTCCGACTTCGACGGCACGCCGATGGTCACCGACACCATGATCGACGACGACATCTTCGTGCTGGCCGAGGTGCTGCGCGAGCGCGACGAGGGCTTCATCCAGCTGACCCAGGCCACGAGCGCGGATGTCAACAACGCCGAGGATCTCGACTTCAAGCGTCGGCTGGCCGAAGTAGCCGGCCGCCCGATCGTCGACAATGTGGTCCCCGTGAGCCAGCGCAACCCCCGGGTGCACGAGGAACGGCTGGAATGGCTCGAGCAGGCGCATAACGACGGGCTGCGCATCTTCGGGCAGGGCGCCTCGATCCGCACCGGTTTCGCGTTCTCTCTCGACGAATGGAACCTGTACGACTCCAGCCCCGCTTGGCGCGAGGCCACCACGGGCACCGTCGAAGAGAAGATTCGCAAGATGTCCGATCCGGCGATCCGGGAACGGCTGCGTGCCGAGACCGACGAGGCGGCAACGCTGTTCGCCAACACCCAGGGCGCAGTCGGCGGACCGCCCCGCAAGCTGGTCGTGCAAGGCGTTACCCGCCGTGAGGACATGCAGAAATACGTCGGCAAGTCGCTCGGCGAGATTGCCGACGCGGAAGGCAAGCACTACATCGACGTGATGCTCGACCTCTCGCTCATGACCGACCTGCGGACGGAATTCCTCGGCGAGGGTCCCGAGTTCAACGTCGACCATATGTCAGCGGTGTACACCGACTCGCCGTACACGATCCCCGGCGTCTCCGACGGCGGTGCACACACCAAGTTCTTCAGTGGCGGTGCGTGGACGACCGACTTCCTGGCGTGGATGGTGCGTGACGAGCAACGGATCACTGTCGAGGAGGCGCACTACCGGATGTCGGCCTTGGCGGCGCATGCGGCCGGATTCAAGGATCGTGGCGTGCTCAAGGAAGGCGCCCCGGCCGACGTGCTGGTGTACGACATGGACGAGCTGGCCATCGATCCCGAGTGGATCGGCGAGGCGGTCTACGACCTGCCCGGCGGCGAGTGGCGGCGCGTCCAGCGCGCTCACGGCTACCGGCACATCCTCGTCAACGGCGTCGAGACCTTCCAAGACGGCGAGTGCACGGGCGCCACGCCCGGCAAGCTCCTGCGCCACGGCCGCGGCTAGCGGCCCCAAACAACACAGCGCGACTGAGCGATTCGGCACTCACCGCACGGCAGCGCAGCCGCGCTGCCTCATCCTGCGGCGATCACGTCGGCGAGTTCAGCGACGCCTGCGCGGATGTCGTCGTGCGACAAGCTGCCGAAGCACAGGCGCATGCGGCGAGCGCCCCACTGCGGGTCGACTGACCAGGCCGCTCCTTCGTTGAACTGGATCCCCCGCTCCGCAGCAGGTGCGAGATACCGGGCCGTGTCGGTGCCCGTCGGGAACGTCAGCCACACGAAGATCCCGCCCTTGGGATCGGTCACCAGGACGGGGCCGCCAAGCGCGATCGCCACCGCGGACAATGCGCCGAAGTGGGTGGCAACGGCATGGCGCATCACACGGCATTTCTCACGCAGCGTGGCCCTCAGCTCGCGGACATGGTCGACGAAGTGGGCCGAGGAGAACTCGGCCAGGATCAGCTGCTCGACCGCTCCGGTGCCCGCATCGTCCTTGAGCGCCACCAGCTGGCGCATCACCGGCGCTTCCGCCGCAACGAAACCGACGCGCAGCGCGGGCGCGATCGATTTGGAGAACGAGCCGCAGTACACGACACGGCCGACGTCCCCGCCCTCGCGTGCCAGCGCTGCGATGGCAGGCGGACGGTCGCCTTCCCACTGCAGATCGGCATAGCAGTCGTCCTCGAAGATGACGACTCCCCACCGCCGAGCGACGTCGAGCAGCTGTCGGCGTCGCTGGACCGGCATCACAGAACCGGTCGGGTTCTGCACCGTCGGGATCGTGTAAATGAGTTTCGGCAGCCGGTCCTGCGAGGCAAGCTGCGAGAGCAGTTCATCGAGCGCTTCGGGCACGATGCCGTCGTCATCGAGCTGGGCGGGTTCGACCACCGCTCCGGCCCGGTTGAGCTTCGAGATAATCCCGCCGTACGTCGCCTCCTCGGCGACCACAACGTCGCCAGGCTCGATGAAGGTCTCGATGACCAGGTCGAGTGCCTGAAGAGAGCCCGAGACCACCAGAACATCGTCGGCATTGATCGGCAGGGAGGCTTCGGCAGCGAGGTTCGCGGCGATGAATTCCCGTAGCGCCTCGTAGCCCTGCGGATTGCCGCCGAGGTTGTAGGTGGCAAGCGCCGGGCCGTGTCTGTTGATGGCGTTGACGGCCGCTTCGGCCAACCCGCCCACCGGCACGCTCGGCGAGTCGTTGTTGCCGCCGACGAAGCTGTAGCGCGGGATCGGGTTCCATTCGGGCGCGGGGCCCGGCAGGCCCGACGCCATCTTCGAGCGCACGTCGAAGGACGCGTGCGGTGACTCTGTCTGCGACATGTTGCAGTGGCGTCCGCTGAATCAGGCGTCCGAGACGACGATCCGCTGGGCGAACAGCCACTGCCCGTCCACCTTGCGCACGATGTCGTCGTAGTGCCCCACCAGCAGGATCGACCCGCCGTCAGGCAGCGGCTTCACCATTTGCAGGTGGCTGAACACGGTCGCCTCGTCTCCGTCGCCCTCGGCCACGACGTTGGTCACCCAATGCTGCGCAGAAGCGAACTCGGCGTACTGCTCCTCGGTCGCATACGCAGCGGCGAAGGCCCGCAGTTCGTCCCGCCCGTTGAACGTGCCGACGATCCCAATGAACTCCCCGTCAGGGGTGAACGTGTTGGCGTAACCGTCGGCGTCACCAGTGTCGATGGCCTTGTTGTAGCGGGAGATCAGATCCCGGATCTCGACTCGGTCGTCGTTCGTCAGTGCCATAAGGCTCCCCCAATGCTGTGTCGCCAATGCTGTGGCGACAATGCTGGCGTCAACCTACTGCGAGGCAGGCGAGGCGGGCATTGGCACCCCTCGGCGTTAGCCATGCCTATCGACATGCGACAGGGAGCGTCACCACCGGGCATTCACCCTGCTGGATACCGCACGGGCCTCTGCTTATACTTCGCTCGGTGCGCACGGTCCGGGCGTTGAGGTCGAATCGGAGCCGACGATCGGCCGATTCGGCGGCGTCGGCTGGACGTCGCCATCGCGACCACGATCGTCACTGGCCTTCTGCTCGCTCCATCACGCTCGACAGCGTGTCGCATTCATACGACCAGGTACGCCTTCCCCACCGCGACGAAGACACAGCGACCGGCGCAGGATTTTCGATTCGCGACCTGACGCTGCATGTCGAACCGGGCGAGTCGGTGGCGCTGCTGGGGCCCAGCGGCTGTGGCAAGACCACCCTGCTGCGCCTGATCGCGGGGCTCGAACGCCCGCTGGCTGGGACCATCCAGCTCG
Source organism: Acidimicrobiales bacterium (assembly GCA_963663635.2). Lineage (GTDB taxonomy): Bacteria > Actinomycetota > Acidimicrobiia > Acidimicrobiales > Poriferisodalaceae > Poriferisodalis. The sequence goes on along the minus strand of CAXXMY010000027.1, from coordinate 7,552 downwards.
GCGACAGGTTCGTCGCAGGCCCGCCAGGACGCGGCGGCACATGGATGGCTCCTGAGTCCCGCCGAGTCGGGATGGTCTTTCAGGACTGGGCGCTGTTCCCGCACCTCGATGTCGGCCGCAACGTCGGCTACGGGCTCGAACGTGCAAAGCGAACCTCCCGGCGGATCGCCGAGGCCCTCGATATGGTCGGCTTGGCCGGATTCGAAGACCGCATGCCGTCCACCCTGTCGGGCGGTCAACAGCAACGCGTCGCCCTCGCCCGCGCTCTTGCCCCACGGCCGGGTGTGCTCCTGCTGGACGAGCCCTTCTCGAATCTGGATTCGTCGCTGCGCGAGGAGGTCCGCAGCGAGGTGCGCCGGCTGTTGCTCGAACTCGGCGTCACGGCAGTGTTCGTCACCCACGACCAGGACGAGGCCTTCGTCGTCGGTGACCGGGTGGGCGTGCTACGCGACGGCCGCCTCGCCCAAGTCGACACACCCGACAAGCTGTACCGCCGACCTGCAGACCCCTTCGTTGCCGACTTCGTCGGCACAGCGTCCTGGCTTCGTTGCACGGCAACAGCCGGCGTGGCGACTACCGCGCTGGGCCGCCTGCGGATCAGTCACGCTGCACTCTCCGGTGAACGCCAAGACTCCGGAAACGGCTCCGTTGCGGGTCCGGTGGATGTGATGCTGCGACCCGAGCAGCTCCAGCTGGCCCCCGGCACCTCAGCCGAGGTGGAATTGGTGGAGTTCTACGGGCACGACTCGATGGTGGTGGCGAATCTCGACGGCACACAGCTGCGGGTGCGCTGCGGGCCAGACCCCCACGTGCGACGCGGCGATGCCGTGGCGGTCGAGTTCATCGGTTCGGATGTCGTGGCGTTTGAGCCGCACGGACAGCCGGCGCACTCCGTGTTCACCGAAACGCTCCAACGCGCCGAGCGGCGCTCACTCGCAGCGGTCGACGGACCGCCGACGCCAGCCGAGCTGGAGCTCTTGGCCGACTGAGCCTGGATTCGGGCTGTAATGCCCGAATACCCGCAGCGCTCAGACTGCTCCGGCGCGCAGCGGGGCGATGACCTGTTCGGCGAATCGGTGCGCTGGTTCGGCGCTGTCGGGGTTGCCGAAGTCGAGCACGAAGTGCCGGATGCCGACCTCGACGAGGCTGGCAAGAAACTCGGCGTACTCGGCTGACTCGCTGTCGGTGGTAGGCAGCGCCCGTTCCACGGTGGTCGACATCTCGAGCCCCGCTGGGTTTCGGCCGAGACGCTCAAGCTCCGAGGTCACGATCCCGCACTTGCGACGCAGCGATTCGAGATCGCGCCGCCACGGCGTGTTCCAGATGTCAGCGTGCCGGGCCGCCACCTTGAGCCCGATCTGCTCACCCGAAGCGCCAATGCAGATCGGCGGAGGGATCTCCGGCAGCGGCGGTGCAGCTGCACCGTCGATGCGGTAGTGCTCACCCTCAAAGCTCGGGTCGTCTTGCGTCCACATCAACCGGCAGATCGTGACGACTTCTTCGAGCTGCGCGAATCGAACCTTCGGCGACGGGAACTCGTAGCCGTACGCCTCGTACTCGTCACCGCGCCAGCCAGCCCCGATGCCCAGGATGAACCGATTTCCTGACAGGTACTGCAGCGTCGCCGCCATCTTCGCCGTCAGCGCGGGTGGCCGGTAGCCGTGCCCCAGCACGTGATGGCACAGCTGCACCCCGTCGAGACGCGCTGCACACCAGGTGATGGTGGTCCAGGCTTCGAGAAACGGGTCAGTCTTGGCATCGAAACCGTAGAAATGGTCGGCGATCCACAGCGAATCGAAATGCCCGATGACCTCCGGCAGCAGCCGCTCGACCTGATCGGCCACGATCGGCCGATGATCGCTCCACCGGTTCCCGATGCACGGGGAGAGCCAACCGAATCGAAGTGCGCCTGAATCGTTCGCAGTGTCGTTCACCGCGTCAGGCTAATCGGGGGTCGCCCGGTCGCTCCCGAACTGCGAGCCATCTCAGAGATCGTTCGATTCAGCGGCCACGTGTCCACCCGCAGAAGCGGAATGGGAATTGGTTTGACGCTTGATGTCCGCTGCTACCGCTACGTGTATCACCGCTGGGCTCTGCGCGTCGACTCCTAGACTGCTAGCAGCGTCGGAGGCAGTGATGGGCGACGACTGGACCGAATCGGTGCTCGCAGATCCTCGATTCGAGGTTCCCCTGTACACCATGTCCGAGGCTGCGAGGATCATCGACGTTCCGTCTTCAACTCTTGCAACTTGGGCCAAGGGCTACGTCCGACGCCCAACGAACCGACCCAAGGTCGTTGCCGAACCGGTGATCACGTGGCGAGAGCCTGAGACCATGGGCGGACCTTGCATCCCCTTCATCGGACTCGCGGAGGCATTCGTCGTCGCCGCCGTACGACGCAGCGGCGGTCCGATGCAGAGCGTCAGGCCAGCTCTCGACATGCTGCAGCGCGAGATCGACATCGAGCATGCGCTCGCTTCTCGGCGCCTGTACAGCGATGGCGCAGAACTGCTCTATGACTACGCAGAGCACCTTGCTGACACCGAAACAGCCCCACTCATCCGGGAACTCGTCGTTGTGCGCAATGGCCAATGCGTGTTCAGTGAAGTCGTCGATCAGTACCTCATCAACATCCAATTCGGGCCGGACGACTACGCCTCACTGATTCGCCTGCCAAATTATTCGTGCGCTCGTGTCGTCGCCGATCCACAGCGCTCTTTTGGCCGGCCGACGCTCGTGTATGGCGGTGCCCGCGTCGCTGATGTGCTCGACAGATTCTGGACCGGTGAATCCCTCGCCGATCTCGAAGAAGAGTTCGGCGCACCGAGCGATCAACTTGAAGACCTCTTGCGTGTCGCATCCCGTCGGGCTGCCTGACATCTTCCTTGATCGCAGCCTCGGTCGCGTCAAGGTGCCGAGGCTGTTGCGGAGTGCGGGCCTTCGTCTCGTGACGCTCGCCGAGCATTACGGCATGCCCGAAGACCAATCTGTCGAGGATGTCGACTGGCTCCGAATGGCAGGCGTCAACGGCTTCGTCGTGTTCATGAAGGATGAAGCGATCAGGATCAGCGCCAATGAGCGTGCTGTCGTCCGAGCGTTCTCGGTGCGCTGCTTTTGCCTCACACGTCAAGGCCTCGACGCAGCAAAGATGGCTCGGCGCTTTATGGTCAATCTGAACGCAATCACCAAGGCTTGTAAGTCGCCGGGGTCCTTCATCTATGCCGTGCAGAAGTCGAGGATCGACCAGCGCCTGTAACGCACGGCAGTCCGGTGCGGCGTTGGGGCCGCCGAATTCGAGATCTCTTCGACTGGTCGTCGAAGCAGGCCGCTGTCACAGCGGCAGCGTTCCTGCGGCTGCTCGCAGTGCTGCCTTGCGCTCGTTGACGTCCGGGAGCACCGAGTTCACGAGTGCCCAGAAATCGGGGCCGTGGTTCAGTTCGGTGAGGTGGGCCAGCTCGTGGACGACGACATAGTCGAGCAACCTCGGCTCGAGCATCACGAGCCTCCAGTTGAACCTCAGCGGACCCTCGGCGGCGCAGCTGCCCCATCGTTTCCGCTGGTCCCCGATGATCACTTCGGGTTTGGCACCGCTGCCCATCGTTGGCCACCATCGATCGACGCCGATCGGAACGTGTTCGCAGGCTCGAAGCCAGTACCACTCGGCGACGGCGCTGCGGACCTGCGGTGCCGCATTGTCAGGGTCCATCGCCAGCGGCAACGACACCTTCAGTTCCCACGGTCTGAAGCGCACATCAACGTCGGCGACGTCGGCATTGTCGGCAGACAAGCTCAGGCTGCGTCCGAGGTATGGAAGCGAGTCCGGAAGTGGGGGCGACACGTGCTCGGCGGGCACGGTCGCGAGGCGATCCAAGATCCATCGCGCCTTGCTCCGAACGAACGCTGCAACGTCCTCGGGGCGAGTTGTCGCCGGGACCGCCACACTGACACCTCTGGGGCTCACAGTGAGCTCCAGGGTCTTTTGCCGCCGCGTGCTGCGCCGGATCTCGTAGTCGATCACGGCATCGCCGAATCGAATCCAGTCAAATTCAGTTCTGTCCACCCACTTATTGTGCTCTCGAGCGAATGCCGCGCGGTGGTCATTTTCCGGCGTTGCTCGCCGACGTCGCTCAGGACCGCTCGTTCGTGTGACTCAAGGTCGAACGGCGCGCTTGCCGGTGCGTTGTGCAAGCTCGGCGAGGACGGGCTGAGCGAGCTTGACGAAGGTGCACGCCAACCGGCGGGTCTCGCGGGGGTCGATGAGGTCGACGACATCGCCACCCATGGCGGCCTTGAACGGTGACCGCAGCTTCAGCAGGCGCTCCTCGAGCATCTCCCGGTGGGTTTCCGGGTCGGGCGCGGCTTCGATCTCACGCCGGTAGGCCGCAGCCACACCGCCCTCGATGGGAATGCCGCCCCACTCCCCCGCCGGCCAGCCGAAACGCAGGTTCAGCCCATGAGGCAACCCGATGCTGTTGGGCCCATCTGCTGCGACGCCGTAGGACTTGCGGACGTTGAACTCCACCTTGGGCACGCTGGCTTCCGCTGAAGCGATCAGCGCGCGCACGCCGCGACGCATCGTGGCCTTGCGCTCCGCTGCCGAGCCCAGCATGAAACCGGGCATGTCCAAGAAGATCACCATCGGCAGGTTGAAGGCGTCGCACAGGTCCACAAAGTGGGCGTACTTGTCTGCGCCGTCGCCGTCCATGGCGCCCGCGAGGCGCATCGGGTCGCTGCCGATCACGCCGACGGGGTACCCGTCGAGCCGCGCGAAACCGGTGATGATCGCCCCGGCATAGTGCTGGCGCATCTCGAAGAACTCGCCGTTGTCGACGACATGACGTATCAAGGCGCGGGCGTCGTAGCCCGCGCGCCGATTGGTCGGGATGATGTTGAGGAGCTCTTCGGGACGACGGTCCGGGGGATCACCGGTGTCCACGCGTGGCGCCACCTGCGACACCGTGTTCGGCATGTACGACAGGAACTGCTTGATCTGGTTGAAGGCGTCTTCTTCGTCTTCGGCGACGTTGTCGACCTGGCCGCTCTCGTAGACGTGCATGCGGTAGCCGCCAAGCTCTTCTTTGGACAGCGTCTCCCCGATGGCGCGCTGCACCACGGGCGGGCCTGACGGGAAAATCTGGGACTGGCCCTTCACCATCACCGTGAAGTGCGACATGAGCGCGGCTGCTGCCGGCCAGCCCGCTACCGATCCCATGATCCCCGAGGCCACCGGGACCTTCGTCATCATCTCGACGGACTGCCACCACATGTCGCCTGAGGGCAGCGCCATCTGGCCCGATTCCTCGTCGGATTTCGAGCTGTGACCCACGCCCTCGCGCAGCTGCACATACGGGATGCCGAACTGGATCGCGAGGGGCTGTGCGAACTGGTGCGGGATCTTGTGCACGTTGTGCGGGCTGCCGCCCGAGATGGTGAAGTCGTCGCCGCCGATCGCGACCGGACGACCGTCCAGCTCGGCGAGCCCCATCACGTACCCGCCGGGCGTGAAGCCCACGATGTTGCCGTCGTCGTCGTACTCCGGACCGCCCATGAGCCCGCCCATCTCCACGAACGAGCCAGGGTCGGCCATCTTGGCGATGCGCTCGCGCACCGTATATCGACCGCCTTGGTGCTGGCGTTCGATTCGCTCGGGACCGCCCATCTCCGCGACCAGCTCTTTCAGATAGGCGATCTCGTCGAGCGCGTCCTCCCAGGTCATCCCCGGCTTCCAGGTCTCCCGATCCGGATCAATAGGCATCCCAGCGCTCCGATCTCCCCACAGGGATGTCGTCCCTATGCGTTCGGCCTCGCGATCGGCATGCGCAATCGCCTGGCGTCACTACGAATGTATGGGGCGGCGTCAATTGATGTCGAAGGCTCCGGCACCGCTGCGAGGCGTTGGAACCAGCGGTCAACGGGTTCCGGCGCGGCGATTCAAGAAGCGGTCACTGGCGCTGGGGGCTTCCGCCCGCACTAAGTTTCGGCTCATCGGCGCCGGATGGAGGCGCTTCCGCGAGTGACAGGGGATCCTCATGGAGTTGGGACTGTTCACCATGCCGAGCCATCCGCCCGAGCGCGACTTGCGCGAGGGCTGGGAGTGGGATCTGCAGGTCATTGAGTGGGCCGACGAGTTCGGCTTCGGCGAGGCCTGGATCGGCGAGCACCACGCCGCGAAGTGGGAGCCGCACCCCGCACCGGACCTGCTCACCATCGAGGCGCTGCGGCGTACCAAGAACATCCGCATCGGCCCCGGCGGCTTCCTTTTGCCCTACTACCACCCCGCCGAGCTGGCGAATCGAATCTCGCTGCTCGACCACCTCTCCGAAGGCCGGCTCAACTTCGGCGTCGCCGCCAGCGGGCTGCCCAGCGACTGGGAAATGTTCGGCGTCGACGGCATGGCCGGCGAGAACCGTGAGATGACTCAGGAGGCCGTCGAGTTCATCTTGAACATGTGGACTCAGGAGCCTGGTTGGACACACGAGGGCAAGCACTGGAAGGGCTCGGTGCCTCACGGCATGCCCGACATGGAACTGGTGCACCACCTGCGACCACTGCAACAGCCGCATCCGCCGATCGGCGTGGCCGGGTTGAACTCGCCATCCCCGACGCTTGAGATGGCCGGCGAGAAGGGCTGGATCCCGCTGAGCCTGAATCTCAATCCCCAGTACGTCAGCGGGCACTGGGACTCCTACGAAGCCGGGGCTCGACGTGCCGGGCGCGAGGTCAGCCGCCGCGACTGGCGCATGGTGCGCGAGGTATTCGTTGCCCCCACCGACGAGGAAGCCTGGGAGCTGTCCTACGGCGGAATGATGGGCCGGATGATGACGGATTACTTCATCCCGCTGCTCGGCGCATTCGACTTCCACAAGTTCCTGGTGGACGAGCGCAACCCGCCCGCCGGCGGCGAGGTCACCGTCGAGTACTGCGCCCGCAACAACTGGTTCGTGGGCTCGCCTGAGACCGTCGCCGCGGACATCGAGAAGGTGTACGCCGACGTCGGCGGATTCGGCCACCTGCTGCTGTTCTGCTTCGACTACGCCGAGACACCCGAGTCGGCAGATGCGTGGCGACGTTCCATGGACCTGCTGGCCAACGACGTCATGCCGCGCGTCGCCCACCTCACCGGGGACTGACTCTGGCCGCGGTGAGTACTTCGGCGCTGGAGCGGACTGCCCGAGCCTTCGTCGGACGCGCCCGGACGCAGCTGTCGCAGTACACCGGCATCGGCACACGCCAGATTGCGCGGCGGCCGCCACCGTGGGCATTGCCGTGCGACATCCCGCAGGGCGATCCGCGACTGGGGCTGCGCGACCGCTGGTACCTGCTGGGAACGTCCGACCTGGTTGCCGACGAGCCGGTGGCGACACGCCTGCTCGGCGAGGACCTTGTGCTGTGGCGCGACGGCGACGGCGCCGCCCGCCTGATGTGCGACCTGTGCCCCCACCGCGGGGCGCGGTTGTCGATCGGCGATGTTGTGGGCGGCGAACTGCGCTGCAGCTACCACCACTGGCGCTTCGACGGCCACGGCCAGTGCACCTCGGTGCCGTCCCAAGGT
>CAXXMY010000026.1:0-9753 GCA_963663635.2 Acidimicrobiales bacterium | reverse complement strand
CTCGTCGTCGCCGACGCTGTAGCAGCCGTGGAACTGGCGCACCCCGTGGAGCTTGTTGTAGTTCGCGCGCAGCCGCTGGGGACGCGAGCGCGGCGCCCAGCACGCCCCGCCGGTCGGGCGAATGGCCAGCGGCCCGAACTCGTCGAACGCGAACACCCGGTCCGGGTGCTTGTCCGCCACATGCTCGATGCGGTCCAGCTTCGCGTCGCGGTCCGCGTCGTTGGACTCGGCCCAGGTCTTGGTGCGCCCGAACGTGATGCCTGACTCGGTGAGGATCTCGTGCAGCCGCTGCCGGCCGACCTGGATCACCCGGGTCGGGTTGTCGGCCAGATACGCCGCGAGCTTGCGGACGCTCCACCGCGTGAACGGCTGGTCCAGCTTGCGCGGGCGGATGCGGGCCGTCTCGACGATGAACGCATCATCGTCAGTCGTGATCCGGCGACCACGGCCACCCGCCCACTGAGGGTCCAACGACGCCATCCCCGACTCGTTGAACCTGTGGATCATCTCGCGCACCCGATCAGGCGACGTCGCCGCCAGCTGCGCGATCACCGGCACCGAGTTCCCGCCCGCCGACGCATGGACCACCACCCCACGCCGCCATCGCACATCAGACCCCGGCGACTTGCCGGCGCCGCGACGCACGATCCGCTGCAACGCCTGGCCTTCCTCATGGGTCAACCGACGGACCCGAACACGCTCACTCATACCCCCGACCAAACCACAAACCACACCCCGCCACGCGGACACCAACCCGACGAACGTTTGCGGACACAGCACTAGCCCTCTGGCGTCACCGCGCTAGGCCGCTCAGCACACGGAGCGCGTTATGCGCTGCAAACAGTCTGAGGGCCGCCTGAGAGCCACAGGGCGGCCAAGGAACGGCCGCCGGGCAGCGAAGTGCGTCTCGGCACCGAGAGCGCCCTGAGGGAGCCCTGGCGATGCTGAGACACCACTACATCTCACCCGTGACATTGGGGGGGTTCGGTTCGCACCGCAGGAGACACGGCGTGCGTGCCGCCATGACCGAGGTGTGCCGAAAACCGCTTGTCCTGTTGCAGCCCGGTACCTACGGTCGCGCAATGTTGGGCGCGACCGGACGCACTGGCGCGTTGCAGGTCGGCGATCGGAGGTGACCGTGTCTGAGGAAGATCGATCTCGGCTCTACGCTTGGTTCCGTGAGCACACCGATGAGCCGCTCGCGGAGTATCTGATGTCGTGCCTGGCCCCCGCGCCCTTGTCAGACCTGGCCACCAAGACGGACCTGGCAGGGATCGACAAACAGTTCGAGCAGATCGACAAACGATTCGAGCAGATCGACAAACGATTCGAACGGATCGATCAGAGGTTCGACACGCTCATTGCGCTACGGGAAGCGGATCGCGCCGAAGCGGCCACACTGCGCGAACGCGACCGCGCTGAACGCAAGAGCGATCTGCGCTCGGCCAAGGCGCATCACGACCTGGTGATCGGATTCATCGTGGCGCTGTTCGTCGCAAACCTGACGATCGTGTAGATCGCCCACGACGCGGAATTGCTGCGAATTGCCGAGTTCGTGGCACAGATCGACGCTGGCTAGGCCGGAGCGTCGCTGGCTGTTCAGTCGACGCACCGATGGCATCGTCGAATGCTGGGGCCGCGGAGCAACCGGGCGCGACCTTTCAGCCAGCACCGGTGTCGCCATCACGCGATGCGGCGGTGGTGATCGATACGCGGACGTCGCTGCTGATCGCCGAGGCCGTCACTGCAGAAGCCGGCGGCACCATCGACACGGCGGTGCTGGTCTCGGGCGAACGCTGGACCGATGCAGTGGTTGCAGCTCCGGTGGCGGGTGCGCTGGGCGCGCCGGTGCTGATGACCCCTCCGGACCGGCTGCGCGACGACGCACTGGCGTTCTTGCGTCGGGCCGGGGTCACCCGCGTGATGGTGATCGGGCCCGATGCGAGCGGAGGCGATCATGGCCCGGGCCGCGGTGTGAGTGCCGCCGTGCTCGATGCGCTGACCGAGGCGGGGATGGTTACGCGGCAGGTCGCCGACACGAACCGCTTCAGCACCAGCGTGGAAGCAGCAGGACAGATCACGCCGGGAGTGATGCCGGGGCTGGGCCGCACGGCGATCGTGGCCAGCGGCGAAGTGTTCGCTGATGCGCTTGTGTCGGGCCGTTACAGCGCTGCTGCGGGCCGGACGTGCTTCGCTTCCAATTCGGTTGGCGTCACCCGGGCCCGAGTGCCGTTCGACTCGTTCAGTGCAGCCCCGCTCCTCGGCCGCCTGTGCGTTCCGCTGGTGCTCGCCGACCCCGACCAGATCCCCGAGGACACCGCGGCCTACTTGGATACGGGCCGTGCCGCGAACGCAACGGTGCACGTGCGCGTCTTCGGGGGCGACGCAGCCGTGTCCCAAGCCGCCATCGACGGGTATCTCGCCGGCGATGATGCCACCGACGCTGAACCTGCCGGGCTGCCCGCGGGCACATGCGGAGGCTCGATCGACGACGAGCCCCGTCTGCTGTTCAGTTCGACACGTGCCGAGGACGCATCGTGGGCGCCCGACGGCACCCAGATCGCCTACGTACGGGACTACTGGGACGGCATCAACGGGTAGTCGCAGCTGTGGATGGTCAACGCCGACGGCAGCGGCAAGATGAAGCTGTCCCGCGGCGATGTCCAGGAACGCTGGCCGGCATGGTCGCCCGACGGGCAGCGGCTTCTGTTCCAGACGATCAAAGGCGACCAGTGGCAGATCTTCGTTTCCGGGGCCAAGGGCGAGCCATCCGGCGACCACGCTGCGCAATGCCGACCCTTCGGCACTTCGTCGACGACTGCCGGTTTTCCGCTGCCGGGCTGGGGCTTGCCATCCATCAGAACCATGCGGGTCGCTGTCTTGTTCATGGACTTTCCCGACGTACCGGCGAATCACTCCACGCACGAGGAAGCCACTGTCGGGTTGCCGTATCTCGAGTCGTATCTCGAAACGGTCAGCTACGGCAAGCTCGACGTCGAGCTAGTTGCGCATCACGAGTGGCTGCGCGCCGAGCACGAGCACCAGCACTACAACTCGGTGATCGCGGCGACGGGACGAATCGGAATCTCCCGCGACGCGAGCTTGCATGCAATCGAGCTTGCCGGTGACCAGGTGGACTTCTCGAACATCGACGTCGTCCTCACGGTGTTCCCCAGCACCCACTTCTTCTCCGGCGTCCACCTCGGGACCGCCGTCACCCAAGACGGCCGCACGCTCAGTCTGGCGAGCGTCGGCAATGTGAAACGTCCCGAGCCGGGCGGGCTGTTCGCATGGGGCTTCAACGCCGCTCACGAGCTGATGCACGCTGTCGGCCTGACGGACCTGTACCCGTTCGATGCGAGCCTGCACGAGGCCACCGGGGCCGCACCTCGGGGCAAGTCCCGGGTTGACGTCTGGTGGGGTCTGATGCTCATGCGGTCGTGGTTCTTCGCGGACAGCACCGATTCGAGATTGCGGCACACCTGGCGTCACGGTGATGGTCAGACGACGAGTGGATACGGCAACAATCTGGACATCGCCGAGATGCTGGCGTGGAGCCGGTGGCAGCTCGGCTGGCTCACTGAGTCACAGGTGCGGTGCATTAACGAGCCCGCGGCAACTGTGACGCTGTCGCCGGTTGCTCAGCCCGGCAACGGGGTCGCGATGGCCGCAGTGCCGCTCAATTCCCACGAGGTCATCGTGATCGAGAGCCGCCGCATGCTCGGCTTCGACCGAGGCGTCCGCTTCACCGCACCGGAGGGCGCAACCACGACGTTGCCCGCGCTGATCACCGAAGGCGTGCTTGTGTACACGGTGGACTCGGTCATTCGTGGCGGACACCTGCCGCTCAAGGTCGCCGGTGACAGCGGCAACGGGCGTGTCGATGACTTCCCGGTCCTTCACCTGGGCGACTCGGTGACCGTCGCCGGCTACACCATCACTGTTGCTGCGGACGACGGCGACACCCACACCGTCACGATCACCCGCTAGGCGAGAGCTGTACGGCCGCTCGGACGTCGCCTAGAGCGCCACGTACAGCCGGTCGGCTGGGCGGTCTGCGGAACAGCTCCGAAGCGACCTTGTAGGCAGGCCCGTTCGAGGTTGATCGACTTGCGAACGCGTTCGCCGCTGTATTCGACCAGAGCTTCGAGTTGCGACATGCCCTCGTCGTTCTTCTCTGTGAGCCACACCTCGTCACGGTTCAGGTGGTTGAGCAGTGAGACGTCATGGGTCGTGAAGATGAGCTGTGCCCCCGCGGGTTTGTGTCGGGATCTTGGAAGAGTCGGATGAGCTGGGCCGAGAGCCGCGGAAAGCGCCAGTGTGGTCGGCGTCAGCAAGTCTCGGATGCCGCCACCATGCTTGTAGCCCTCACGGAATTCGATGTCGTCGCCGACACGCTCGAAGCGCATCTAGTCGCTTTCGCTTCGAATCGCAAGAGCATGGCGCACCTCTGAGCGGCGAGCATCCGCAAGAACGCGGACTTGCCGCTGCCAAAGCCGCCATTGACGGAGACGACTGCGGCATGTGGCTCGTTCTCCACGAGGCGGGCCAACGCTCGGATGGAACCGTCGCGGCCGAGTTCATCGTGCTTGAACGGTTCGTTGGGATCGACATCGAAGTCAGGAGGGCGGAGTGGCATGACAGTCCAAGGCGTGCAATAGCTGACAGATCGCTCGTCTCAGCGCCGCACCCGCACTGAGACCCATTTGGACGCGAGTGACGGGGTTCTACGCAGAAGGGGAACTCGCTGGGCGATCGCAGACCGCACTCCGTGTTCTGGTGCAACGGGCTTCGAGCGGTGCCTCAGGCCGGTGCGCGTTCTGCGTCTGCGATGGTGCGGAACGTGATGGAGACGCGCCGGGGGCGCTGGACCTTCTGCCCGTTCCAGACATCCGTGCGCCGCTTGGCGATGCCGTGGCGCCAGACCGAACGTGCATCACTGTGCATGAGCAGGAGGCTGCGAGGCTCAAGCCGCAAGACGTAATCATGGCCGGTGGCGCCACAGCGGAAGTCCATGCTGACCGCGGACCCCAGGCTCACGGTGGCAACGACAGGGCCGAAACAATCGCGGTCAATGTGCGGGGCGATGCCCTGGCCGGGCAGGTACTCGTTGATGATCGCTTGTTCGAATGGTCGTGCGGCGTTGAGCAGCTGCGCGGCATCAGATGAGGCCGCTTCACGAACCTTGTGCGTCAGGTGTGTGAGCCATTCGGGGAGCGGTCCGATCCGGGCCGAGTCGTCGAGCCCGCGGTTGGAGTAGTCGTACTTGTAGCCGTAGTGCAGAACGCGCCGGGAGAGGTCCGTGAGCCACTCGCCGGCATCGATGCGGCCGAGAAGGGTGCTTTCCTCCGAAGCGGACAGGAACTCTTGGTGGTACTCGAGCCCGCTGGGTGCGACTGCTGCGCCTTCGGGGAGCAGCGACAGTTGCATGCTCATGCCGTCAGGGTCCAGTGCTCGGCTTCGACATCCCACACTTCATCTTGGATATCCCACCGCACAGGACCGTAGACGGCTCCTTTCGGTGGGAAACAACATGGGTCCAATCGTCGGGTGGGTCAGCTCGACGGCCTCGCCGATGGCTTGTCGGCTGCGCGGTGTTCCGTTGCTTCGGTGCGATCGGAATCGCGAGGAGTTGCCGCTGGGGCGAGGCCTGAGGGCGGCGCGAGGGGTGGATGGGGGTGGCGCGGGGGTGTTGGGCAGGAGTGTTGGGCAGGGGTGTTGGGCAGTTGGGGTAGAGCGGCGGCGATGGGCAGTCCTGCTAACGCATTCGTGTAACACCGTGTGTTTACGGTGCACGTCATGACACATATAGACGTTCGTAGCGATGTGGCAGCCGGAATGCCGACGTGCTCCATGCTGGTGAATGACGAGGCTTTGGCCGTGCCGCCCGTCGTGATGCCTTCAGTGGAGCCGATGATGCCTTCGGTCGGGCCGATCGCGCCGGTGGAGGCGGTGTCGGTTCCGACTGAGCCGATGTCGGCTTCCGTCGAGCCGGTGTTGTCGGTTGAGTCGGTTGAGTCGGTTGAGTCGGTTGGGCCGGCGGTGCCGGTTGAGTCGGTGTTGTCGGTGCTGTGCGGGGCGCGTGACGTGGTCGCTCGGGTGTCGCGGGTGCCGTTGGGCGGCGCGGACAGCGATGTGCTGGCGCAAGTGATCGCGGCCGGCGGAAGGCTGCGCTCAGCGGTGGAAGCGGTGCTGCTCGCAGCGACCGCCGCTTTGGAGGCCGCGTGTCCTGGTTCGGGTCGCACGGTGCTGCGCGACCAGGCGCGTGTGAGCGTCCGCAACGCGAAACGCACCGCCGAGGTCAGCGAGCAGGTCGCGCAGATGCCGAACACTCAGACTGTTAGTGCTCGTGGTTGCGGGCGGGTCTGACTCGATGCCGTCGACACCGCCACAGAGCTCCTCGAGACCGCCGCCGCTGTCTCGCCGGAAGTGCTGCGCCGCGACGCCCGCGACTTCGCAGCCCGCCACGACCCTGACGCCGCCCGCACCGTGCTGGACCGTCAGCGCCGCGACCGCTGCGCAGCGCTGTTCGTCGACGAGGCCACCGGCATGGGAGTGCTCAACGCCAGTTTCGACCCGGTCAGCTTCGCGCTGGTGCGCCAGTCCGTCGACAACTACAACGACGCTCTGTGGCGCCAAGACGGCAGCCGCGACGGCACACCAGGCCAGATACGCGACAACCGCCAGCGTCTCGCCGACAGCGTGTTCGAGATGCTCACTGACCGCAACGCCCTCGTCACGGTCCAACACCCCGCCGCACGCGCCCAACACGGCCATAGCAGCGAAACCAGCCACAACAGCGGGAGCGGCGCACAAACCCACAGCGCCGAAACCGGGCCGGGCCGCAGCGGCGATGCTGAACGCAACCGGAACAGGAATACCGAACGCGGCCGGAACGGCGATGCCGAATGCAGCCCGGACGGTGACGCGGTCAAAGAGAACCCGCCAGGTCGCTCAGTTGAGCGCTGGCGGCCCGCGCAAGCACCCAACCAGCTCGTGATCATCGCCGACATCGGCGTCATCGACGGCACCAAACCCGACGGGCTCTGCGAAGTCCTCGGCGCCGGACCGGTCCAGCGGTCGATCCTCGATCACCTCTCACCCGACACCCGCATCAGCGGCGCACTGTTCGCCGGACCTGCTCGGCTGCTGCGCCTCGGACGCAACCGCCGACACGCCACCGCAGCACAACAGCTCGCCATCGCCATACGCGACCGCGGCTGCGTGCTGTGCCGCGCACCCATGCACCGCTGCAAGTACCACCACATCGACGAATGGAACGCCGACAACGGCGCCACCGACAACGACAACCTCGCCGCCCTCTGCGTCAAATGCCACGACGACCTCCACAAGAACAACCAACGCCTAGGACGCAACCCCGCCACCCACCAATGGTTCGCCGAACCCCGCACCGACACCGCCGGTGACACCCTCACCGTAAATACCGGCGATACCCACCGCACTAACTCCGAGACGCGGACAGCGCCGCCGTCCTTGCGGTGAACAGGTCTGCTGCGGTTGACGAGACGCTGGTCGAATTCGGGGACGACTTGGTCTACGTGCCTCGTTTCGTCTACGTGCCCCGTTTGGTTCACGTGGCCCGTTTGGTCAACGTGATACCTCGGCCGAGGTCCTGCTCTTGGGTCACTCGTTGCGAAGCAGCGGGTGGTTTGCGATGTCGAAGCAGTCGTCGCGTCCGTGCATGAAGTAGTCGTCGTGGCCGACGTCGAGCATCGGATTGTCCCAGTCGCGGTTGCCGGATCCCAGCCAGATGACGTCGCCGTTGTCGTCGTCGACATGGGACGAGCCGTCGTTGTTGGGAGCGCAGTCGGGTGTGGCTCCGAGCAGGTGGGTGAGTTCGTGCCCGATGAGGTACGAGGCGCCGTAGGGCCATCTGGTGTCCAGCTTGGGTTCGCTGTCGCAGTTCGCGATCGGGACCATCACGAACTGCAAGGACTTCCAGCCGCACGCATTGAAGGACTCGAATTTTCCTTCCGCGAAGATGAGCAGCGACACATAAGGCGGCAGGCCGAGGGTCGCACGGATCTCGGTTGCCATGGTTTCGCCGTTCCTGTGTTGGGCGGCCGTCGGCGACGGGCCCACTCGGATGGCTTTGACGTCGATCGAGCCCTCGTGTCGCACGAACACCGGATGCCGGCCTCCGGTCTGGGACCGGAACCAATTCTGCGCTGCCGAGACAGTGTCGGCGATGCCTTCCCTGCGCGAGCTCACCGGCGTTTCGCCGTCCGGGACGGCGTACACAGCCTGTACCGCAACGCCGTCGTCGCCGGAAGCGAAGTTCGCCCAGCCCGTCGCGCCGAATCCATTGCATTCGATCGTGCCGTCTTCTCGCAGACCGCACGTGTGCAGCGATCCTGCGGAGATTGCGGCGAAGCGACCGGCGGGCGCATCTGCCTTCCGGTTCGAGTTGTACCCCCAGCAGCTCGCCGTCTGGTCGGCGCCTATCGCGCAAACGTGCCATCCGCCGACGGACAGTCCGCTGTGAGGTCCCGAGGGTGCATCGAGTTGCCCTGCCGAGTTGTCGCCCCAGCACACGATCGTCTGATCCTCACGAATCCCGCACGCGTGTGCGGTGCCAGCACCGACTTCGATGAACTTGCCCTCCGGTGCGCCGGCCTTGCCGGAATAGTGCTGGCCCCAGCAGGCGCTCGTCTGATCCTCACGAATCCCGCACGAGTGGTTGGCGCCCGCGGTCACTGTGACGAATGCGCCTTCGGGCGCCTCGGATTGGCCGTGCACGTTGTCGCCCCAGCACACCATCGCTTTGTCGTCGTCGAGAGCGCACGAGTGAGCGCCTCCTGCAGCCACGGCTGTGAACGCACCGCTCGGCGCATCTGATTGGCCCTGCTGGTTGTTGCCCCAGCAGACAATTGTCTTGTCGTCGCGGACAGCGCAGGAATGCCCGTGTCGCACGCCGCCCCACGCAGATGAAACGGCGTCGAATCGCCCTTGCGGCACGCCGGCGATGGCTTCGATGTCCTCGTTCCAGCAGATGACGGCCTTGTCGGCGCGCAAAGCGCAGGTGTTCTGGTTGCCGGCGGTGATCGCCGTGAAGCGCGGCGGTGCCTCGATGCCCACAACGTCATAGAACGCCTGAATGGGCGATGTGACACGCGTGACGGTGTCTGCGGAGCCCGCAAGCTGTTCACGCAGTTCCACGCCGAGAGACGTTTCGTCGCCGACAAGGAGAATCCGCTCCAGCCGGCCCTCGCCGATGGCTTGCTCGGATGCATCGCCGAGCGCCGCTGAACCCTCCGTGTACACCGCTGCACTGTTCGGCAGGGCGGCCGCCAGCGCCGCCGCGAGTCCCACATCGGGCAACGACCAGCCGTTCGCAACGACCACCGACGTCGCTCCGCCACCGATTGCGTCGCGAGCGACAAGCGCCGCCGTCTCGACACGCGTCGCGCCGCCCAGACGACGCGACTCGGCACCTCCCGCCGTGGCTGCGGCTTGGGATTGCACCTCCGACGCCAACGCTGCAGGACCGCCTGCGATGAGCACCAGCCGAGGACCGTGGCGCGCCAGCACGCTGCGGGTTGGTTCGCCGAGCTCGTCGCCGCTGGCGTACAGCACAGCATCGGCGGCTCCCGAGGCCACTGCGGACGCCGCGACGCCGACATCCGGCAACGACCAGCCGTTGGCGATGATCACCGCCTTGGGCGCCGAGCCTTCCAGGACCCGGTCCGCTGCCAGCGCCGCCGTATGGATGCGGTCGTCGCCGGCGAGCCG
>CAXXMY010000025.1:0-35729 GCA_963663635.2 Acidimicrobiales bacterium | reverse complement strand
TGACGGAAGGGGCTGACATCAGGCTCAGATGATGCCGAGCGTGCGTCGCTCGTCGAGTCTGGCCGATGCCGCTGTCATGAGGGCGTTCGAAGTGCTAGATGTCGATGCGCCAGCGGCGGGCGATGATGCGGTCGCGTTCGTCTTGGTCGCGGACTTCCACCGTCGACGTGGGGGTGCGGAGCCAGAAGGCCTGGTCGTCGCCTCGACGTTCGTAAACGGGGAAGCTCGAGGGGTCGATGCTGATGCGGGCGATGATCTCTGACAGGCGTTCTTCGTCGGGGTCGACCAGCGGCCCGGTGCCGGAGCAGATGGTGGTTACCTCGGCGGCGCCGCCGGGCAGCGCGATCGAGCCGTCGAAGGCCAGTTCGCGGCGGAGGTGGGTGAGTTCCACCTCCGAGCCCAGGTTGATGCGGTCTGCGATTCGCCGAAGCCGTTGGCCTTCGTTTCGGTCAGCCCGTCGACCTCGGCCTTCTGTGACAGGTTGTCCGGATGCAGGGTGACGAACCGGGCCAGCGCGCTGCGTGCCTTGCCGGTGTCGTAGGAGGGGTCGTCGAGAATCGCCTTCTCGAGTTGGTAGTACTGCGTGTAGGTGATGTAGCCGGCCAGCACATCCAATTCGCCGCGGGATCTGTACGTTTGGTGGCAGATCGTTCGTCATCTCTGGGTCGTCTCTGGCGCCGAGTTGACTTTTTGGGCCTGATGGGCCGATAATGAGGGCGTCCTCCGGTGCTGTTCTGGAGGAAAGACGTGAGTCCCGGAGTGCCAGGCCGAGGACGTGCCGCAAGGCAGGTCGACTAGGACGGGAGCCGGGGCTTTCGCATCTCTGGTCATCCGTTGGCCACCTCGATGATCCCGGCGTGCGCGAGCCGGTCGAAGGCGGTGGGCGGGGGTGAGGTGATGGCCCAGTGGTGGTCGTTGTGTGCGAGTCCGAGGTTGATGAGTCGTTGGAGGTTGACGGCGGCGGCGCGGGCGGTGAGCCAGAGCCGGCTGCGTCGGGTGCTGCGGCAGGGACATCTTCGGTCGTTGCGAACGAGCCACGCGATGGAGCCACGACAACCGCATCGGCCAGGTGAGCGCACAGCTCCCTGGTGCCACAGGCGCTAAACCTGAATCCACCGATTGGTTGTTGGTGAGCGTGGGATTTCTGGGCCGGTGGCGGGTTGGGGTCGTGCGGGGTTGTTGGGGGTGTGGTTTGGTGTGTTTGGGCGTGTTCGGCTAGGGGTGCGGGTGTGGTTTGGGGTTGTCGACGCTGGGTTTGTGTGGGGGCGCCGGTTCCGGGCGGTTCGGGTCAGCCGGAGGGTCCGGGCAGAGCCCTGAGAGCGCTGAGTGTGGCTGTGAATTGTGGTGCCCAGGGCCAGCGGGCGGGGTATCGCAGGGTGGGTGTGCCGGATCGGTTGACGAGCACGGCGGCGAGGGCGACGAGTCGGGTGCGGCGGGAGCGGTTCGTGGCTGGCGGCGCGCCGGCAAGAGTGTCGGTCCAGTGGCCGATGTTGTGGGCGAGCACGGCGCATGCGAGCGGTGCGCAGTTCGCGCCGTAGTGGCCTGAGGGGACGTGCTCGAGTCCGGTGCCTTCTTTGAGGTCGCGGATGGCGAGCTCGACGACGGCGTGGGCGCGGTGGAACTCGTCCGCGGCGGCGGTGTCGTGTTCGGTGTTGGCGTTGAATGCGTGGTGTCGCCAGTCGGGCCACAGTCGTTGCTGTGCGCTGTCGGTGAGGCGGGTGCGGCGCACCACGAGACGAACGGTGCGCTTGGCTTTGCCGCGGCCGGTGGCATAGGTCGTCTCGGCGACTTGGGCGTGGCCGCTGTTGGTGTAGTCGATGTCGGCCCAGGCGTCGGCGCTGATCGCTTGGATCGCTGCGCGAACAGCGGATCTGAGGGCGACGGTGATCGACCATTTGATGTTGTGGGCGTCGAGACGGTCGATCAGTTTCCGGGACCAGAACCCCGAGTCGGCGCGCACCGTGGTCGGCCCGGCAGCCCCGGCGCGTCGCAGGTTCGCGACGAGCTCGTCGACGAAGCGCACCACGCCTCGCGACGACCCCGCGGAGCCTTTGCGCATGCGGGCGCCGAGCACCTCGCCGGTGTCGGCGCGTGCAGCGAGCAGCGGGTGACAGCCGAGCACGCTGGTGCAGGCCGTACGCGGCTCCTTGTTTTTGTTTGCCGTGGACCTCGCAGATCGTGGAGTCCAGATCGACCGTCAGCGGCGCACGGCCCGGGCCTGCTCCCAACTGCCATGCGCGAGCGAGCGTGCGCGACAGCACCGCTTCGAGCTGGCGGACGTGACCGAACGTGAACGTCCGCAAGAACGTCCCGACCGTGGACGGCGCCATCGGGCGGAATCCCAGCACCCGACCGGTGCGCCCGGCGCGCAGCATCCCGACGTGATCGATGTGAGTGCCGCCTGCGAGCATCGCGGCGACCACCGTGCAGATCTTGGGGCCCGGGTTCGCGGAACCGGTGCGCACCCACCGCTCGATCAGCGCCGAAACACCCAGACGGGCCATCAGCGTGCCCGCCAGGATCAGGCCCGCGTTGGCCACCAGGCCCTCATGATCAACCGTCGTTGCGAACCGGTCCGGACTGCGCGATGATGCAGACACAAAAAGTGCCTCCTGTTTTTGAGACGAATGTTGCTTCCAACATCACAATCGTCGCAGATCAGGAGGCCTTTTTCGCGGACGCGGCAACCCACACACACCCACCACACCGGTGGATTCAGGCTAAACGCTTCGTCGCCCGAGAGCTCTGCCGCACCCTGCGAGCCGACCTCTCCACCCTCGCAACCCGCACCTGACATCCATAGGAACGTCGGTGTTCACCAGGCCCTCAAGGCCGGCTCGGGCTCGCTGCTCGCCTTTGAACCGGCGGGCGTCGGAGATCGCCGACGCGGCCAAGGAGGCCAGAACGGCCAGCGTCTGTTCGTCCTCGGCGGTGAATCCCGTCTGCTTCTCGGTGACGCAGACAGCGCCTGTGCGCTGGCTTGGCCCCGCTGTGCCGCATGGCCTGAATCACCCCGAGACGTTCCTATAGATGTCAAGTGCGGGTTGTGAGGGTGGCGAGATCGCCTCGCAGTGTGCGGTAGAGCTCTCGGGCGACGAAGCGTTTGAGGCAGCGGATGGCTTCTTTTTTGGTCTTGCCTTCGGCGAGGCGGCGGTCCATGTAGCTGCGGGTTCGTTCGCAGTAGCGGAGCCGGACGATGACGACCATGTGCAGAGCACGGTTGGCGTCGCGGTTGCCTGCGAAGTTGAGCCGGTGACGCTGGGTGCGCCCGCTCGACGCGGGGACCGGCGCGGCTGCGCACAGATGAGCGAACGACGCTTCGGAGCCGAAGCGGTCGATGTTCTCGCCCGCGGCGACGAGCAGCGTCGCGGTGTGGTGAGTGCCGCATCCCAGGCGTGACAGGGTTGTGGGTGCTGCGGCGGCGACCAGCCGGTCGAGCCGGCGACCGAGCTCGTCGGCCTCGGCGCCGAGCTGGGCGACGCGGCGCCCGAGGCTGCGCAGCGCTGCTTTGGCGGCCTGGGCGGGATCGGCGAGACGGTCCGGATCGGGCCGCAACCGAGCGCACACGGCGGCCTTTCCCTCCAGGGTCCGGCGGGTGTCGAGCTGCTCACGCAACGCAGCCGGAGCAGTGACGAGCAGATCGCCGATCTGGCACAACGCGGCGGCGCGGGCCTTGACGGCGCTGTTACGGGCGACGCTGAGCTGACGGATCGCCTCGACGATGCCGGTGGTGTCCTTGGCGGCTGCGGTCGCTTCGCCCGAGAGCACCTTGCGCGCAGCGGCCTCGGCGTCGATGGCGTCGTTCTTGCCGCGACGCGAGCGCAGATGCGGGTGCGGCTGGTTGACCTCGATCACCCGGCAGCCCCGCTCGACCAGCGACCGGGTCAGGGCCGCACCGAAGGACCCGGTCGACTCCACACCGACCGCGGCGATCGGGCCGAACGACGCGAGCCAGGCGTGGGCCGAGCGGTAGCCCGCACCCGTCGCCGGGAACGACTCTGTGCCCAGTACCCGGCCCAAAGGGTCGAGCGCGGCGACGACATGGAAGTCGGTGTGGCAGTCAATCCCGCCGATCACCGCCTGTTGTGGATCTGGCATGCTGAAGTCCTTCATCTCGGAGCGGCTGTGCCGGGACGGGACGGACATAACAGTGATGAGGCATCTGTCAGCGCAGGTTCCTATGAGGTCACGTCGCTCGTTCCGGACCGGCCGCAGCTGGCAAGTCCAAGGAGCGGGCCGGCGACATCGACGCGTCTCGGGCAAGGCACCCGCAAAACACGGGGCCGGTTTCGCGGCAAGTCAGACATCGACGGCCCGCTCCCCGCGCACATCTTCACTGTTTCGTGGAGGCTCTGTTCCTTGAGAGGATGGAGCAATGCCAGGAAATGGGAGATATCCGGTCGAGCTGCGTGAGCGTGCGGTGCGGATGGTGCTCGACAACGAGCGTCTTTATGGTTCGCAGTGGGAGGCGATCTGCTCGGTCGCGGACAAGCTGGGCCCGACCGCGGAGACGGTGCGGCTGTGGGTGCGCCGCGCTGAGATCGACGGCGGGACCCGCCCGGGCGTGACGACTCTGGAGCGTGCCCGGATCAAAGAGCTCGAGGGCGAGAATCGTGAGCTGCGCCGCGCGAACGAGATATTGAAGGCGGCGTCGGCTTTCTTCGGGTAAGGGGCTCGACCGCCAGTCCCGCAGGTAGTGGCGTTCATCGACGCCCACCGGCACCGGTTCGGGGTCGAGCCGATCTGCGCTGTGCTCGCCGAGCACAGCGTCGGGATCGCCCCGTCCACCTATTACGCAGCCAAGACTCGGCCGCCGTCGGCTCGGGCTGTGCGCGACGCTGCGCTGTGCGCGTTGATCGCCCGGGTGCACGCCGAGAACTACGACGCGTATGGGGCCGCGAAGGTGTGGGACCACCTCAATCGCGTCGAGGGGACACCGGTGGCTCGCTGCACCGTGGAGCGGCTGATGGCCCGCATGGGCCTTCAGGGCGTGCGCCGAGGCGCCACAGTGCGCACCACCACCAGCGACCCCGACGCCGACCGGCCCGCCGACCTGGTGAACCGGGACTTCGCCGTGCCGGCCCCGAACCGGCTGTGGCTCGCCGATCTCACCTATGTGCGCACCCGCAGCGGCCCGGTGTACGTGTCGTTCGTGATCGACGCCTATTCCCGGCGGGTGCTGGGCTGGCAGGCATCGCGTTCGATGCGCACCGATCTGGCGCTCGACGCCTTGGAGATGGCCATCTCGGGGCGCCGCCGCGACGGCCACAGCACCGCCGAGGTGACTCATCACAGCGACCGCGGATCGCAATATCTTTCCATCCGCTACAGCCAGCGCCTCGCCGACAACGACATCGTCGCCTCGGTCGGCAGCAAGGGCGATTCCTATGACAACGCCATGATCGAGAGCTTCAACGGGCTCTACAAGTGGGAGCTGATCTACCCCCGAGGACCATGGCGCGCACTGCAAGACGTCGAGTTCGCCACCCTCGAATACATCGACTGGTACAACCACCGACGCAGCCACAGCGCCCTGCACGCCGGCCGCGGCAACTACACCACACCCGCCGAACACGAAACCGCCTACTACCGTCAAACCGTCACAGCCACCCCGGCCGTGACCCAACAACCCGAGCCTCTACGCAACCCGGGGTGATTCATTTCTTGGGTGTACGAAAGTCCTACGGAGACGTTTCTGAGGGGTGTTTCCGCAGGTCAGGGCGCTGACGGGGGAACTACCCGCCGCCGTTCGTTCCTCCCCGGACGAAGCACACAGGCATGTGTGCGCAGACTGCTCCACAACCTGATCCTGAAACACTCCCAGGGGCAGATCGAAGCAGCAGTGACGGACGAACCCCGAATCGCAGGGCGCGAGTGGATCAAGCCCCGGCGAACATCGGCGAACTCCATCGGTGGTTGCAAGTGAACGGTCATGATGACCGTTGCCAACACATGCAACCGACCGATGGAGGTGTCCAGTATGGCAGCGAGGCTGAGTTTGGATGAGCGGGTGTTCGTCGAGTCGTCGCTGGGGGCGGGCCGCGGCGTCGCGGACGTAGCGCAGCGGCTGGGCCGTGATCGGTCCGCGGTGCATCGCGAGCTGGCCCGTTGCGCCGGGCGGGCGGGCTATGACGCCCGCTCGGCGCACGCGGCGGCATGCGCGAGGGCGCGACGCGTTCGGGCCTCCAAGCTGGCGGATGATCCGGTGCTGGCCGCTGCGGTCAATGAGCGCTTGAGGCTGCGTTGGTCCCCGCACGCAGCGGCGGCGGACCTGCGCGAGGCGGGCATGAGCGTGTGCGCGCAGACCATCTACCGGGCGTGCTACGCGAACGACGCGCGCAGCGGCCTGCCCGCCGACACCTGGGCGAAGCTGCCGCGGCGCGCCCGGCGCCGTCGGCCGCGCAGCGTCGCGCAGGCCCATAAGCCCAGCCCGCAGCGCTCATGCGCAGCCTCACCTGGGACCAAGGCCGCGAGATGGCCCGCTGGGCCGACAACGAAGCCGCGCTCGGCATCGAGGTGTTCTTGTGCGAGCCGCGCTCGCCATGGCAGCGGCCCACCAACGAGCACACCAACGCACTGATGCGCCGATGGCTCCCAAAAGGCACCAGCCTCGACATCGCACAACTGCGGCTCTCGGCCATCGAGGACAAACTCAACCACATGCCCCGCCGACTCCACCACTGGCAATCAGCCGCCGACATCTACACTCAACTCACTTGCAACCACCGCTAGAGCTTGCCCGGCTTCGATGAGCGCCGTGCTTCATCACGGAGGCGGATCGTACGGAGGCGTTCGAAGGTGTATCCGACGGGTACCTCACCGCACCTTGGCGATGAACCGGTGCTTGGCAGTTGCCGTGGCGGAATGCGGCGACGGGCTTGCGTGTCGCGGTGGCAGGATGCGCAGATGAGCACTGCAGGGAGCATCACGGCGGTTGGGCACAGCTATGTGGACGCAGCGACAGGCACGCGGCTCGACGCTTGGTTCCCAGCTGGGGCAACGGCTGATTCGCCGTCGGCTCGGTCCTGCCTGGCGATTGAACTTGGGGTCAATACCGGCGAAACCGTCACCGTCACCATTGACGATCTTGCGGCTCCGCCCGCGGACCTTGCCGATGCCTACCTGCGCCTGCACTTGCTGAGCCGGCGTGAGATCCGGCCACATGAAGCGATCCTCGACGGCGTGTTCGGGCTGCTCACCAACTGCGCGTGGACCAGCGCAGGGCCGGTGCTGCCGGATCGTTCGAGTTGCTCTTGCGCACCTACCCGTTCGAGTCCTAAGCCTAATGGTTGATACCCCATGCGAAACCGCTAGGACTTGCCCGACCAACCGCCAGCAAGAATATAGTCATCCACTCGAAGTACGAACAGTCGCCCCGTCGCAGCCGAGTCCGCGTCTTGACTAGACGCGTTTTCTTCCCCAAATATCATCCACTCACCCGCATCGCTTGCTCTTGAAACTATGCTTGGGCCAAATAGTTCCATTATGTCAATACCAATCAGCTCAGGGTTATAGGGCGCTGCCAACACGGTACCAGTACCGTCCGCAATGAACCCTATCGCCTTCCCCATTAGGCTATCGACACTATTGTAGTAGTCCACAGTAGCCTGTATGCCTGCTGTTACACTGCCCGGCCTTTCGAACCAAGTTGGGTCGGATGCTGCGATCAGCCCTTCAGTTCGGAGAGCTGCAGCACTAGCTCTAGTCAACGACTCGATAAATGATTCGTCGTCGATATACCAGCCCGAGCCGAAGATCAAATCGTCATGCCTCACGGCCCATGTTGACTTGATTTGTAAGGGCTTCTCTAGAATGCCAAGTTGCGCAGAAAGGTCAGTCAAGTCTAATTCGGATTCCGGTGGCGAATCCCATTCGTCTCGGTAAAACTCAGGCAATTGCGGCAGTGCATCTCGGTGAGCGTAGGTAACCCATGTGCCCAATTCATCGGTGGCCAGCATGGTCGCGCCAAACTGGAAACCCAATAGATCGGTGCCAAGCGGACCATTCAAGTTGCGCCCGCGACGAATCGGATCTGGATGCGAAACCACGTCTCCGCTTGACTCCACGATGAATACGTAGAGTTCGTCTTCTGCGCCTTGTTCATCGTTGTAGTAGGAAATCGTATCAGTGTAGCCGATGCGATCGTAACGTTTCAGGGCATCGAGAACCATCGACCTCGCCCGTATTGCCTTTTCGGCCGCTTCGCCGCTCAAATAACCTGCTACTCCAGCGCTATTGTCATCCTGGCGCTGGACGACGGCGGCGTTCGTCTCGCCCGAAACACTGTTGCTCGGCGCACTGGGAGTGCTCGCTTCCGTCTCCGGCTGGACTGACGGCCCGGGCGGCTCGCTGCACCCTACCGACACTACTGCGACGAGCAAACAAAATGCAGCAATAAGCAGAACTCTGGGTACTCTGGGTGCATGCCCGATGTCGTCAAGTTGCATTGGATCCTTGGATTCTCTCATCACCGGATTCGAGGCGCCTTCGAGTCCGGTGCGCCAGTCCTGCGGTGCGAGCCAGCCATTTTGTTCACCGACTCGTCGCGTGCTTGAAACAGGCCACCCTTGGTTGACGACAACTCCGCCAAGAACACCACGTTGATGTCTCGTTCCATGGAACCGCAATCGTGATTTGGCCTACAATCCTGACGGACCAGCACTATCATTAACCAGATCTACCTCAAGGATATCGGACCATCCGCCGCAGTCGTGGGTTGCGGCATCGGCCGGCGACCGACATATCCGAATCTCTGCTTCGTAGGCCTGAATGGGAAGAAGACCCGAGTGGGAGTCAAACACACGTTTATCTGAACCGCCACGCCCTTCGAGAGATATGCTCGCCTGATAGGGCCAGTTACTCCAAAAATCCCAGTAGATGCAGCCTTGTACGTCGGATGATGAAAATTTGGGACTGTAGCCATTGAAAGTATGAGGATTTCCTGCGCTAGAGGTTAGGTTCATCTGTTTGCAGGTTAGTGAAGAAGTAAAAGAAGAAAGGTGACTACGTCTCCATCGAATGTGGACACTCTCTGGGTTGCAATCCGGGTGGCTGGATGTTCCATTGATTCGCGGTCTGACATAGATCGTAACATGGTCTCCGGACGGTTCTACGGTATCCCCGGCGTTATCGAGATAGACGTTATCGCTATATCGGGCCTTCATGCTGAAGTTTTTCAAGTTGTTCGGCGTGGCCCTCTGCGGCGTGCCCAAACTGCCACAGTTTTGCAGCGCTTCTGCTTCCTGCGTTCCAAAAGCGCCAGAATAGGCAGCTACGGATAGTCCCAATCCCAAAGCAGCGACCGTGGTGAGAAGGAACACCACCCGCCGCCAGCGTGCTCGCATAGTTCCGGTAGATGCCGAAGCCCTGATAGTCATGACGATGATCGTAACAGCTTTTCGCCACCATGCAAGGAGCTGTCCCGAGCCGACGTCGACGATGCTGGTCGCCAGGCCTTGGCCCTGTAGCGGCCCCGCCGCCACATCAGGTTCTTGTCGAGGCCCAGCGCGGCACGCGGGGGATCCTCGCAGTGTCGGCGTCGATGAGCGCCTCGTCCCAGATGAGCGCCTCGCCCCAACGGCGCACCCCGCGTTCACCGGGTGCCAGCAGCAGCCCAGCTCCCCGGCGATCTCCTTGGTCGGGCGGCCCCTGCCGGCCTGACGGGTCGCCCAGCGTCCCGCGCGTGTCGTCAGCCGCTCCCGCGGCGGCGCGATCGGCCACGGCATGAGCGCAGGCACGGCCAATCCCCCTCGCCGTGACCCTCATCATCACCGCCACACTCATCGACCACCACAACCGATGGCAACCAGACCGACCGCATATCCGCTAACTGTCGGTGCGCGTGAGGTTGTGTGCGCGTGATGCGGGTGGGCCGCCCACTGCTGTGTGGTGCCGGTGGCAGCTGTAGTCGTGGTCCCAGCGCCGCAGGCGGACCCTGCGGTCGGTCTGTGATCTGAATCGGTAGTTGTAGAGGAACTCGTCGGCGAGGGTGCGGTTGAACCGTTCAGCCTTGCCATTGGTCTGGGGCCGGTAGGGGCGGGTGCGGCGGTGGGTGATTCGCCGTTGGGCCAACAGCTCGGCGAACTTGTTCGAGGTGAAGTTCGGTCCGTTGTCGGTGAGGACCTCGTCGACAGCCATGTCGTTGGACCAGTACCAGTGTCGGCGGCCATGAGATCCTGCCCAGTGGCGGCCATGTAGCTGCCCGCTGGCGGCCAACGGTTTTGCCCAGCGGCGGCCAACAGAACTGCCCGCGTTGAAGTCCGTTTCCCGTCGGGGTCCACCGCGGCGGGGGGCTCCTCCTACTCGAATGGCCGGTCACCACGACCGTGACCATCGAGCAGGAGGAGCAAGTGAAGTCTCGCGAGGAAATCATGAACATGTTGGAAGCGTTCGACCTGACTGAGTCGTCGCGGGATGCCGGCGAGCTGGCCGGTTGTTCGCATCACACCGTCGCCGCGTATGTGGCCAGACGCGACGAGGGTCGGCTGGGGGGTGCGGGCCCGGTGCGGCGGGAACGGATCATCGATCCGTGGATGGCGAAGATCGAGGAGTGGGTGGAGCGCTCCTGTGGCAAGATCCGCGCCGATCGTTGCTACGCCAAGCTGAAGGCGTTGGGGTTCGAGGGTTCGGACCGCACGGTGCGCCGAGCAGTGGCGGAGTGCAAGAACAGCTTCGCGGCGGGTCGGCGGCGGGTGTATCGGCCGTGGATCCCTGAGCCGGGCATGTGGGCGCAGTGGGACTGGGGCGCGGGTCCGGTCATCGCCGGGCGAAGGACGAATCTGTTTTGTGCGTGGCTGGCGTGGTCGAGGTTCCGGGTGGTGATCGCGACCTGGGACCGCACCCTGCCCACGGTGATCGCCTGTGTGGATCGGGCGATGCGAGCCTTTGGCGGCGCGCCGACGTATTGGTTGACCGACAACGAGCGCACGGTCACGATCGATCACGTCGCTGGGATCGCTGTGCGCCATCCGGAGATCGTTGCGGTCGGCGGGCACTACGGGATCACGGTGGCGACGTGTGTGCCGGCGGACCCTGAATCCAAAGGCGGCAGCGAGGCGACGGTGCGGGTCGCCAAAGCCGACTTGGTGCCAACCGACGCCAACCTGCGCGACGACTACACCAGCTGGGCCGAGCTGGTCGATGCGTGCGAGGCGTGGATGGCCGAGGTCAACGGCCGTGAGCATCGGGTGACCCGGCGGGCACCAGTCGAGATGCTCACCGAGGAACGGCACCGGCTGCACGCGCTGCCCGAACGCCCATACACGGCGGCGCTCGGGGAAACCCGGAAAGTCTCTTGGAGCTCCACGATCAGCTTCGGCGCGGTGACCTACTCGGTCCCGCACACCCTCGCCGATGAGACGGTGTGGGTGCGTGTCGACGGTGACCAGGTCGTGGTCACCCACTGCGCACCGTCAGGCCCAATCGAGGTCGCCCGCCACCAGCGTTCGACACCGGGGCATCCCATGATCGACGACGCCCACTACCCGGCGCGCCCGGCTGGGCCGCTCGGGCGGCGGCCGAAGCCGACGAGCGCGGCCGAGGCCGAGTTCCTCGCCATCGGAGACGGCGCCCGCACCTGGCTCGTTGAAGCAGCCGCTGCGGGCACGAGCCGGGTGAAGGTCAAGATGGCTGAAGCCGTCACCCTTGCCCGACTGCACGGCGCCGAGCGGCTTGACGGGGCGCTCAGTGCCGCCGCGATGTTCGGCCGCTTCGCAGACGGCGACCTGGCCTCGATCCTGGCTGCTGACCCGCCCGGACAGCGCCGGCGCGCCGATGACGTGCACTCGCTGCAGCCCGGCACCGCCGCTTGGGGCCGCCTCGGAGGCGACCGATGATCCCAGCGCCGATCGACGAGGTCGTCGACCTGTTGCGCACCCTGCGCCTGCCCCACATGCGCGCCGCAGCACCGGAGTTGTTGGCCACCGCCAAAGCACAACGCTGGGAACCGGCCGAAGCGATGCGGGCACTGCTGGCCGAAGAGCTCGCCGGCCGTCAAGCATCCTCTGTGCGGGCCCGGCGCAAAGCGGCCGGGTTCCCCACCGGCAAGACCTTCGACGCCTGGGACGAGACCGCCAGCTCGATCCCGGCGCCGACCCAGCGGGCGCTGCGCACCCTCGAGTGGCTCCAACGTCACGAGAACCTCGTCGTGTGCGGACCATCAGGCACCGGCAAGACGCACTTCCTTGAAGCGCTCGGCCACGCCGCCGTCGATGCCGGTCACAAGGTCACCTGGTTCAGTCTCGAGCACCTCGGCGCGCTCGTGCGCCGCCACGGCGCCGACGACACCGCCGCCAAGGCCATCCGGCGGATCATGCGCGCCGACGTCATCGTGATCGACGACATCGGCCTGTTGCCGGTCGCCACCGAGACCGCCGAGGCGCTCTACCGCGTCGTCGACGCCGCCTACGAGAGACGCTCCATCGCTTTGTCGAGCAATCTTCACCCCGCCGGGTTCGACGAACTCATGCCCAAGACCATCGCCAACGCCACCGTCGACCGGCTACTGCACCACGCCCACGTCGTCATGACCGCCGGCGACAGCATCCGCCTCACCCAAGCCACCGCCGGCAAGGGGGTGACGCCACTGACCAACTGAGCTACGGGCAGAACACCCGGCCACCACCGGGCAGTTCTGTTGGCCACCAACGGGCAGTTCTACATGTCCGCCACTGGGCAGATCCCACTGGCCATTGACATACCAGTCCTGGGCTCGCCGCCAGAACCCCAACAGCGTGTCGGCGGTCTCGTTGT
The DNA here is from genome assembly GCA_963663635.2 of Acidimicrobiales bacterium. GTDB lineage: Bacteria > Actinomycetota > Acidimicrobiia > Acidimicrobiales > Poriferisodalaceae > Poriferisodalis. The sequence continues at coordinate 22,979 of CAXXMY010000025.1, read as the reverse complement.
CGTGGGCCTCGACGTAGGCGACCCGGCTGTAGTCGTCGACCGCGACGTGCAGATAGGTGTAGCCGAGGCGTCGCCGACGCTTGCGCTTGGCCTTGGGCGAGCCGCGGCCGTGCACCCGCCAGCCCCCGCCCGGAGGGACCTTGCCGACCTTCTTGACGTCGAGGTGCACCAGCTCGCCGGGCGAACTGCGCTCATATCGGCGGATCACCGTGCCCGTGGGCTGGTCCATCCACGACAGCCGATTCAGCTCGTTGCGCCTGAGAATCCTCCAGATCGTCGCCTGGGGCACCCCAGTGCGCGCAGCCAGACTGCTGCGCCTGCCTGTTGAGTAGAGACAGACTCCCCGCAAACGCCATATGCAGGCACTTCGAACCGCTCTGGGACGTTCCTATAGATGTCAAGTGCGGGTTGTGAGGGTGGAGAGGTCGGCTCGGAGTGTGCGGTAGAGCTCTCGGGCGACGAAGCGTTTGAGGCAGCGGATGGCTTCTTTTTTGGTTTTGCCTTCGGCGAGGCGGCGGTGCCCTCGAGGGTCCGGCGTGTGTCGAGTTGCTCGCGCAACGCGGCGGGAGCGGTGACGAGCAGGTCGCCGATCTGGGCGACGCGGCGGCACGGGCCTTGACGGCGCTGTTTCGGGTCACGCTGAGCTGGCGGATCGCCTCGACGATGCCGGTGGTGTCGGTGGCGGCTCCGGTCGCTTCGCCCGAGAGCACCTTGCGGGCAGCGGCCTCGGCGTCGATGGTGTCGTTCTTGGCGCGACGCGAGCGCAGATGCGGGTGCGGCTGGTTGACCTCGATCACCCCGCAGCCCTGATCGATCAGCGACCGGGTCAGAGCCGCACCGAAGGATCCGGTGGACTCGACACCGACCGCTGGTGATCGGGCCGAACGACGCGAGCCATGTGTGGGTCAAGCGGTAGCCGGCACAGGTCGCCGGGAACGACTCTGTGCCCAGTACTCGCCCGAGCGGGTCGAGCGCCGCGGCGACACCGAAGTCGGTGTGGCCCTCAATCCCGCCGATCACCGCCTGTTGTGGATCTGGCATGCTGTTGTCGGCCATCTCGGAGCGGCTGTGCCGGGACGGGACGGACATAACAGTGATGAGGCATCTGTTGGCGCAGGTTCCTATGAGGTCACGTCGCTCGTTCCGGACCGGCCGCAGCTGGCAAGTCCGACAAGCAGGCCGGCGACGTCGACGCGTCCCAGGCAAGGCACCCACAACGCGCAGGGCCAGTTCTGTAGCAAGTCAGACGTCGACGGCCCGCTCCCCGCGCACATCTTCACTGTTCAGTAGAGACTCGGGGTGATTTATCTTGGAGGTTCCTCCAGAGTCCTGAGTCTCGTTGTGTTGCTGGTCGCACTGGCGTTGGTGGTCGCTTGACCCCAGGAATGACTCGGTTCTCGCCAGCGATCGTGGTCGGACGGCAATACCGCCTGGCGATGTAGGTCACGATCTTGTCGCAGGCAGCGAGCATGTCCCTGACGTAATGATCCCAGCGGCGCTGCCCGGGCCGCGAATCAGGCGTACGTCACGGTGCGACGCTGGCGACGGTTCGCCAGGGCTCCCCCCATGGTCTTGCCCGTTCGATTCAGCCGGCTGCAGCGGTGGTCTCGGCGGTGCGGGCATGGCCGTCGCCGTCCGCAAAATCGGCTGTGTTCGCTGAGTTCACGCCGGCAACACGGATGGTGTGCTCGGTTCCGCGGGCCAGGCCGGTGATCGTGTGGGACGTCCTGCCGAAGTAGCCCACCTTGACGTCGATCTTGGCCTGACGCCTCGTGTCGTATGCCTGCCCGGCGGTCTTCCATTGCACGATGTACGCGTCGATGAGGGGGGTTCTTTGGGCCAGCGGGGCATCCCAGGACACGTTGATCCCGCCTGAGCCGCGTGGGCTTGCAGCGAGTTCTTGAGGCCGGCGATTCACACATCCCCCGTCGACCCAGGCGTTCTTCAACTCGCGATTGCCGTTCTCCAGACTGAAATGGCCCATCGCCACAAGCGCTTCGGCGTTCGAGCAGTACCCGCCGAACAGGCCCTTGACCATATGAACGATGCTGAGGACCAGGAAGATGTGCGTGTTCAACCGCTTGAGGTCGTACCACAGTTTCTGGATGTCAATGGAGGCATAGGTGCCGTGGGTCGAGTACTTGTCGAGGAACCACTGCGGCAGCTCGCCGTGCTGGAGGCTCGTCATGAACGCGCACCCGGCAGGCCGGTCGAACTGCGGGAATCCGACGACACGGGGCAGACCGTCGCATCCGGAGATCGTGAAATGCGCCAGGTAGTCCGCGATCGACTCGCCGAAGGTATGGCGATCCCGGTAGGGGGAGCGGTCGCCGAGAGCTTGTTCGCGGTCCTTCATGAACAGCCACAGCGCCATGATTCCGAGCCGCGCGTCCGGGTCATCTTCCTGCATCGACCGGTGAAGGGTGTAGTGGTGCGCCAGCTCGTGGAGGATGATGTGCTCTGAGTGCACATGGGTCTCGGCGAGCGACACCGTAGGACCGGCGCTTGTGGTTCCGTACAGGCCCGCTGATCTGTGGCCGTCGTCTATCTGGCCTGCCGGGTGAATCCGAATCGCCACGGGAATCTCGTACCACGATGCGTGCAGCCACGGATGCTCGCCGGCGTACACCTCGATGACGTTCTCCTCGATCCAGCGGGTGAGCTCGATGATCTCCTCAGAGACCTCCTCGGTGCTCTCGCGCTCGCTCTCGCCGGCTTCCTCGCTGCCGTCGCTGCCGTCGCTGCCGTCGCTGCCGTCGTCATCCCCGCCTTCGCCCTCGTCGTCTTCCTCGCTGCTGCCGCAGTCCTGGCCGGATCCCTCGAGCGAGAGACGGGCTGCGTCGATGGCGTCTGCCGCCCGCACGGCGGCGGCGCCTGCGGGCAGCTCGCCGCGCAATTCGTCGCTGAGGTTCTCGGCGGAGCCGACGAGCACCAAACGCTGCGGAGCGAGGTCCGCGATGGCCTCGCGTGCGGGCTCGCCGAGCTCGGCAGGGCCCGTCGTGTACAGCACCACGCTGTGCTCCCATGCGGCCGCGAGGCCCGCTGCCGCTCCGACATCGGACGCCTGCCATCCGTTCGCGAGCACTGCCGCAGCGACGCAATCGCCAGCGGCGTAGCCGCCTGCAGCGGCGCGTGCGACCTGCGCTGCAGTGTGAACTCGCGTGGCGCCCGAGAGCCGACGTGTGCGCGCATCTCCTGCAGCGCCGGCAGCCACCCGCCGCAGTTCTTGCGACAGCACCGTCTCGCCGCCGACCAGATACACCAGCGACACATCTGAGTCCTGCAGCTGCGAGAGCGTCGCCGTTCCCAGTGCATCGGCAGACTCTGCGTACAGCAGCAGATCAGCAGCGCCGGCTGCCACCAGCGCCGCCGCGGCGCCTGCATCAGCGAGCGAGCGGCCATTTGCGATGGCGACGGTGAGGTCTTGCTCGTCGGCGCGGAACGAGCGCTGGGCCGCGAGTGCTGCGGTGGCGACTCGATCCGACCCCGCCAGACGCTCGATGTCCACTTGCGGCACGAGCTGTTTCAGCTCCTCGATCACCGCTTCGCCGACGACGGCGGTGCCTCCCACGATCACCACGCTGCGCGGGGCGGTCTGGGTCACCAGGCTCGCGGTCTCGGTGCCCAGCTCGTCAGTCGAATCCGACCACACCACCGCGTCGGCCACACCTGAAGCCACCAACGACGCCGCAACGCCGATATCGACGAGCGAGGCGCGGTTCGCTAGCGCCAGCACGGCGCGGTCCGCACTCGACGCCGCTGATACGGCTGGCAGCGGCATCGCACCGAGCAGCAAACATGACACGATCGCCGCCACGACGACCCGCAGCGGCGCCTTCCGTCTCCCTGGACGTCTCCCTGGAACATTCGAATTCGCAACAGAGGCGTCGGACACCTGGCGTCTCCCGATAGCACGGCTGAGGCAGAAGATAGGACACGTACGAGTTAGCAATGGCAGCCTTGTCTGCAGTTCACGGTCAAGGGGCGAAGGATGTTCTCACGGCGCTGGCGGCGGCTGCTGCGCGGGGGCTGGGGTGTCTTAGGGGCCGGCGAGGATGCGGCGGGCGGCTCGGGCGGCGGTGTCGGTGCGGGTGGTGCCGGTGATGCGTCGGATGCTGGCGCTGTCGGGGGCGGTGTCGGCGAGGGCAGTGCGCACTTGGTTGGTGATGGCGGCGCGTCCGCCGATGATGATGATCTGGGCGGGTCGGTAGTCGCGTACGAGCGCTGCGGTCGGCTCGGCCAGATTGGTGGGGGTGACGTAGGCGACGGCCGCGTTCGGTGTTGCGGCAGCGAGGGCTGCGGCGACGCCGACGTCGGGCGGGGACCAGCCGTTCGCTACCACCAACGTGATTCCGTCGGGGGCGGCCGCGGGGTCGCCCAGCACGCGGCGTGCTGCTTGGGCGGCGGTGTCGACGCGGTCGGTGCCGGTCAGCCGTGAGAGGCTGGCGTCGCTGCCCGCTGCTGCGGTTGCCTGGGCGGCCACTTCGGCGCTGATTGCCGCGGTGCCGCCTATCAGGATCACCCGTGCGATCTGGTAGTCGCCCAGCAGCGCTGCTGATGCGTCGCCCAGGGTGTCGCGTCGGGTGTAGACGACCGCGGCGCGGCCGCTGCGGGCCGCCAGCGCTGCTGCGGCGCCGATGTCGGGCGGCGACCAGCCGTTCGCGACGACCACGGTGACGCGGCCCGCCGCGCCGGGGTCGCCCAGGATGCGCCGTGCCGTTGCTGCGGCGGTCTCGGCGCGCCCAGCACCGGTCACACGCTCGATTCCCGAGTCCGGCGATGCCGCAGCGATCTGGGTGCGCACCTGACGGCTCACCGCGGCAGTGCCGCCGATGATGATCACCTCAGCCGGCGACGCCTCGCGCAGCAGCATCGAGGTTTCCGCTGACAGCTCGCCGCCGGCGGTGTAGGTCACTACCGCACCGTCGGTGCGCGCCGCGAGCACCGAGGCCACCCCCACATCAGCGGGGCTCCATCCGTTGGCCACCACGAACGTCGCGACGCCCACATCGAACTCACTGCTGCCACCCCCGCCCCCGCCACCGCCGCCACCGCCACCGCCGCTGCTGCCGCCGCTGCTGCCGCCACCGCTGCCGCCGGTTGTCGAGGTGGATTTGGTCTCCACTCTGGTCAGCGTCTCGATACGCAGGGACTTCTGGTCGGCGGGGCCGTCGTGCACATCGCGGTAGGTGACGGTCACCCCTAGGAAGTGGTCCAGATCGTCGGTCACGGGAAGGTAACGCGAACTCTCAGCACCCGTGATCGATTGCCACGAATCGTTGGGAGACTTCCTCCGCTCCCACTCCCAGATCTGGTCCTTCACGTCGCCGTCGGGATCGCTCAGCGTTGCGGTCAACGTCTGGCCCACCGCGGGCGTCGAGGTGGACAGCTTCAGGCTGCCGTCCTCGTCGACATCGACGAGCGTCACGGTCACATCGAGCGTTCCGTAGTTTTTGCCGTCGTAGGCCCTGACGGTGACCTGATACTGGTTGTTGCGGTTCGCATCGGATCGGCTCTCAAAATCGGGCGCCGAATCGAACGACAGCTTGCCCGAATCACTGATCTTGAAATGGCGGTCATCAGACCCAACGATCGTCCAGGTGGCTGTCACCCCTTCGGGATCGGACGCCGAGAAGTAAGCGACCGTCTCGACGCTGTTCTCGTCCCATGCGAAGGAGGTCTGGCCGGAGTTGCTGGTGACGGTCGGCGCTTCGTCCACATCGGTGACCTGGACCGTCACCTTGAGCTCGCCGCATTCAGAATTGCTGCCGTTGGTGATGCCGTCACAGGCCCGAACCCTGATCTCATACGTGTTGCTGAGCGCGGAGCGGGCCGGGTTTTCAAAGTCGGGCGAGTTCATGAACGTCAGCTCGCCCGAGTCCTCGCCGATTTCGAACACGCCCCTGTCGGGTCCGTCCAGCGACCACTTGACGACCTCGCGTTCGGGATCGGTCGCCCTGTACCGCTCGACGCGATCAGCCCGGCTCTCGGCATACCTAGGCGTTTCGGGACCCGTCACCACCGGTGCCTCGTCGACGTCGGTCACCGTGATCATCACCCTCTGCGTGGCGGTCGCGTTCGACGGATCCCGAACCCTCACCACCACCGAGTGGGATGACTTTGTCTCGTAATCGAGCACCACGCCTTCCTTGGTGCTCAATTGCCCCGAATCCGATTTGATGTCGAAGACCATGGCGTCGATGGATCGCAACGAATACACCAGTTGGTCTTGATCGTTGCTGTCATCGTCGCTGGCCTCGACCGGGTCGCCGATGTCGACCCCATCCGCCGAGTTTTCCGCGATCTCGCGCTGACCCGTCTCGGTCGGCGAGAACGTCGGGGCGTGATTCGTAGTCGGGTTGAGGCGGACCCTTTCCGCCGAGACAGCTTGAGCGTTTCTGGTAGCAGTGCCGCTCTGGTGGTCACGGTATGTCGCCGTCGCCCGCAGGTAGTGGTCGATGTCGTTGGTCGACGAGGGCGTATAGCTCGAGTTCGTCGTGGCGGTCGTCGCTCCGTTCACCGTGGTCCAGTCCGACTTATCCGATGAGCGCTCCCAGGTCCACGTGGTGCGGGTGATGCGTCCGTCGGGATCGCTCAACGTCGCCGTGAACGGTGTCCCGTCCTGCGGCTGGCGCGACGAGAACGACACCGAGCCGTCCTCAGCCTCGTTGGCGACTGTGACCGTGAGCCGCTGGGTTGCCGTCAGAATGCTGTCGGAGGCCTCCACGGTCACGACATAGGAATTGTTGCGATTCGAGTCCTGCGGATCCTCGAAATCGGGAAGGCTCACGAACTCCACGACGCCGCTGTTGCGGTCGATTTCCAGATTTGCACTGTCGGTGCCGCTCAGCGCCCAGGTCACGTCGTCGTTCACGTCGGGATCGGTTGCGCCGTACGTGAACACCGGGCCCATATGGCCCTCGCTGACGCTGACGGTTTCGTCGGCGGGCGCAGTTTCGATCGAAGGAGGGCGAACTCCATCGGTGGTTGCAAGTGAACGGTCATGATGACCGTTGCCAACACATGCAGCCGACCGATGGAGGTGTCCAGTACGGCAGCGAGGCTGAGTTTGGATGAGCGATCGAGTCGTCGCTCGGGGCGGGCCGCGGTGTCGCGGACGTAGCGCGGTTGGCTGGGCCGTGATCACGTCGACGGTGCATCGCGAGCAGGCCCGCTGATGCCGAGCGTGCGGACTATGACGCCCGCGCGGCGCACGCGCCCGTGCGCGAGGGCGAGGCGCGCACGGGCGCTGCAAGCTGGCGGCGCGATGCGGTGCTGGCTGCCGCGGTCGATGAGCGCTTGAGGCTGAGGTGGTCGTCCGCGGCGGCGGACCTGCGGAGGCGGGCATGAGCGTGTGCGCGGAGACGATCTATCGGGCGTGCTACGCGAACGACGCGCGCAGCGGCCTGCCCAGCGGGCTCCTGGGCGAAGCTGCCGCGGCGTCGCCCGGCGCCGTCGGCCGCGCTGCGTCGCGCAGCGGCCCGCTGGGCTTTTGGCCCTGCGCGACGCTGGGCGGAATACCGGCCGATAGCCGACCGGCCCGCCGACGTCGAGGACCGTCGCAGAACAGGCCACTGGGAACGCGACCTCATCGTCGGCAAAGCGAACCTCACCGCGCGGTCACGCTCGCCGAGCGCACCAGCCGCTACACGGTCGTTGCCCGACGGCTACAGCGCGCCGGCCGTCGCCGCGGCGGTCAGCCGCGGCTCTGGGCCGCCAGCCTGGGCGTTCGCTCGTGCGCACGCGCACCTGGGACCAAGGCCGCGAGATGGCCCGCTGGGCCGACGTCGAGGCCGCGCTCGGCATCGAGGTGTTCTTCTGCGAGGCGCGCTCGCCGTGGCAGCGGACCAACGAGCACACCAACGGCGCTGCTGCGCCGATGGCGGCCCAAAGGCACCAGCCTCGACATCGCAACTGCGCCTTGCGGTCATCGAGGACAAACTCAACCACATGCCACGCCGACCTCCACGACTGGGCAATCAGCACACGACATCATACACTCACCAACTCACTTGCAACCACCGGTGGAGCTTGCCGAGCCTCGTTGACATCGGTCACCGTCACCTTGACCGGGTACATGTGGTCGATGTCGTTCGAGGGCAGCACGTCGTTGCCTTCATCGTCTTTGCTGTCCGACGCCTGCACGGTGACGGAATATTCTCTTTTCGTCTCGCGGTCGGGCGGATTCTTGAATGTCAGCACCCCGCCTCTCGGCACCCCGCCTATGACGGATCGGGTGATCTCGAATGAACCAGCATCAGTGCCCGACAGCGACCATGTCACGTTCTCGCGTTCCTCGGGGTCGTTGGCCTTGTACGTGCCGACCGGGCCAGTGCCGTTCTCGGCGTAGTTGACCGCAGCATCGCCGGAGATAACTGCGGGCTCGTTGAGCCCCTTGACGGTCACGGTCACGTTGACCTGAAAGTCAGAGCTGTCAGTGTCCCCGTCGCTCGCGACCACGGTTACCTTGTATTTGTTGTTGGTGTCGGCGTCCTGAGGATTCTCGAAGTCCGGGGGCGACTTGAAGCGCACGACACCGTTGTCGATCTCGAAGTCGTCGCGATCGGGGCCTTGCAGCGACCAATTGATATCGCTCCCCTCCGGATCGACCGCGCTGTACTCGACGACGTCCTCGGTGCCGTTCTCGTCGAAGTCGAATTCTTCGGTAAAGCTTGTGAGGTCGGTACGGCACTTCTGTAGCCCGTTGTCCATGTAGCAGCGCTCGACAACGGGCGGTTCGTTCTTGTCGGTGATCGACACTTGGACGTCGAGTGTGGTGGTGTTGCGCGCATCCTCGAGCTTCACGGTCAGCTCGTAGACGTTGTTGCGGTCGGCGTCCTGAGGGTCCTCGAAGTCGGGAACGAGGGGATCGAAGAATCGCAGATTCCCGTTGCCCAAGATATGGAATCTGTCGGCATCGTCACCCGTGAGATTGAGGAAGACGTCAGTTCCGGGGGTATCGGGATCTCCAATGACGTACGTGGTGACCGCTTCAACGAGGCTGTCCTCTTCGTAGGACAGCACGTCGGTGCCGGTCAGAGTCTTGCAGACCACGATGCCGTCCATATTGGTGGTGCATCGCCCGATGACCGGCGGTTCGTCCACGTTGTCGATCTCGATGTCCACCGTGATGAGGTCGTCGGCCACGGCGGGCGACTCCGCATTGCCGACGTCGTCTTTGGCGTCGGTGGCCGACACGGTGACGACATAGGAATCGCGCATCTCGAAGTTGGGGTCGAAGGCGGTTTTGATCTGTCCGCTGGCGGAGTCGATCGTGAATGAGCTCGCATCGGTTCCGCTCAGCGAGTAGGTGAAGGCTTCGATGGCGTTCTCGCTCTCGTAGTCCTGCACTTCGACCGGCGTGCCCACGTTCGCTCCGATGCCGGAGTTCTCGGTCACCCTGCGGGTGGTGCGCTCGCCGTCGACGAAGAACGGCTCGCTGTTGGCGGCACCGGGCGTGCCCCGGGCGGACGCCGACCAGTTGCTGTCCCGTGTGCTTTTGGCCCGTACCTGCACGTCCTGGCGGGTGCCGGTGGTGAGCCCGGTGATGACAGTGGTGCATGAGGTGGCGATGCATGAACTGGGGAGTGTCGTCCAGCGGCTGTCGTCCTTCTTCTGGTCGTCGGTGGCCGAGCTGTCGATGTGACGGATGTCGTAGCCGGTGATGGCCGCGGCACCGGTGTAGTCGGGCTTCTCCCAGGCGACCGTCAGTTGGGTCTGCTGTGCCGTGCTGGGCTGCACGTAGCTCAGCTTCGGCTCGTCGGGCGACTGGCGGTGCCCGTACACCTTCAGCTTCCACGACCTCACCGTGTTCGCGGGACGGCCCGAGACCCGGTCTGCGACACGCAGTTTCCAAGTGCCGCGGGGATCCTCGCCCAAGTGCCGCGCAGAGCCGAACCTGAACTCCCCGAGGAGCGGACAGGGAGAGGTCGCTGTGCAGTTCCGCGAGTCGGGCTTGGTCAGGATCGACGTGGCGCCCGAGGGCGATTCCAGCTCGATGTTCAGGTCCCGGAAGCTCCCCGCATCGAAATCGATCTTGACCTCGACGAACTCGGTGAAGTCCAGGTTTCCCGCCAGCGTCACCCTGGAGGTCCTCTCGGTCGACGAGATGGCATGGGACGTGTCATAGGACGCCTCGGCCGTGCGCATAGCGGGCACCTTGGTCCAGTTCCCGGCGAGCCCGACGGCCGCCGTGGCGTCCACCACCCCGAAGCCGTACTCGTTGTTGTAGTCGTACTTCGCGGTCGTCGAGCCGTACCGCAGCGCTCCCTGTTCCCACCCAGCGTTCATGCTGTCGTTCTTGCGGGCCGAGTTGGCCAGGATCAGCTTCACGTCCCGCCACGTCAGCGAGCTGTCCGCGGCCCGCACCAGCGCGACGACACCCGACACCATCGGAGCGGCCGCGCTGGTGCCGCCGAAATTGGATGTGTAACGGTTGAGTTGGACAGTCGTCGCGATGCCGCGGTTGACTTTTCGGGCGCTGCGCGAGGGCGCGCACACCCACAGATTGGGACCCTGCTCGGACGACGTATACCGGTTTCCGAGGCCGTCGACAGCGCATACTGCGATCACGCCGTAGTGGTTGGCGTACTCGTCCAAATTCGCCCAGTCGCCCTTGTTGTTGCCGTTGCCGGCGGCGAACACATAGACGACGCCCTTGTCGTTGCTGCCCTCGTTCAGTCCCGCGTCGACAGCTATCTCCCACAACTCGGTACGTGCGACTCGCCCCAGGGCCATCAGGCGGCCCCCAGCTGTTGTTGGACACCGAGGTCGCGACACGGCCACGCGAGGCGGCGTCTGCCTCCGCGCCTCGGGTGTTCGTGGTCAGCAGGTCGTAGGCGTAGATGGTCGCCCGGGGAGCGACACCGCGCACGCCGAGATCGTTGTCACGGGCTGCGATCACTCCCGCCACTGCGGTGCCGTGGCTGGTGGGCTCGCCGAACACGTCGCCGGTGCTGCGATAGCTGTGGTTCTTGGTTGTGTCGACGTTCTCTTTGAGGTCTTCGTGGTAGTAATCGAGGCCCTCATCGACGACCACCACGTTCACGCCGAGGCCCTTGTTGGTATCCCAAACAGTGCCGATGTTGATGTCCTCGTCGTCGGCGGCGCCGTTCAGCTCCGCGTCGTTGTCCAGGTGCCACCCGCAGCCCGACAGCGGGTCATCGATGCCTGTCGGGGGCGAGGGACACTCCTCGAGCAGCCGCTCGTATGTGGATTCGGTCAGCAGCAGCACGAGATAGTCCCCTGTGCTTGTCGCCGAGCTCGAATCGGCTTCCACCTTCAGGTAGTACGTGCCCGCCGACAGGGATGTGATGATCGAGAAGCTGTCGACCACGGCGTTTCCAGGCAGTTCGTGCGCGAACTGATAGGTCTGCGCGCTGACGGCCAAGCCGCCGGAGTCCTGTAGCTCGGCGTCGATCTTGAAGTCCTCGCTGGAGCCCGACAGCAAGACGCGTGTGTCCTGGGCGAGGACGAACTTGAAATAGTGGGCATCGCCCGCTGTGGAGATCTCACCTCCGGCGGTGGTGCTGATGTCAATGTCCGACGCGGTCGCTCGGATGGTGCCCGGGTTGGGCGACTCGTACACGTGCAGCCAGTACAGGCCGGTTTTTGGGCTGGTGCCGGACGGTTCGACCTTGAGGTAATACGTGCCGCTGGCCAGCTTGGCCCGCACGGCGAACTGCGTAGCGGTCGGGCTGAGATACGCGTCGTCGTTGGTGACCTCAGTGCCGTTGGCGTTGAGGATCGTGCCCACGGTGTCAGTCACGGAGCCCGACAGCCGGGCCGTGATCGTGGTCTCGACGGCCAGCGTGAACTTGAAGTAGTCGATGTCCTTCGGTAGGGCGGCACCTTGCAAGCTGCCGGCTGATGGCGTGCCGAAGACGGCCTGTGTGACGCTGTTGACCTCGATCTCGGTGGCGCCGCTGAGAGTGGGAGCAGTGGTGTCGTCCTGGATCTGCAGGTGCAAGGTGTACGCGCCCGTGGCGCCGGGGTAGCCGCGGACCTCTATGTAGTAGCGGCCGCTCCCCAGCACCCCAATGATCGTGAAACCCCTCTGAATGCCGGCGATGAACGAGTCGTCGCTACGGCCGAGAAGAGTGGCGCCTTGGTAGAGACTGCCCACGGTGTCGGTGACGCCCTCTGAGTAGATGACGACCTCTTTGCTGCCGGTCACCTCGAAGCGGAACACGTCTACATCGTCTGCGCTCTCGAGCACGCCTTGGAGGGGCAGTTGATCCACGAATGGCGTTGCGCTGGTGGTTGTGCGACTCGAGCCCGGGTCGCCTGGTGTGCCTGTTGTGGTGTCCGACCAGTCGCCGTCGCTGGTGGTCACCGCGCGGACCTGCACGTCATAGGTGGTGCTGTTGGTCAGTGCGGTCACGATTGCCGCGAGGCGCCCCGAGGTCCATGCATCGTCGATGGTGGTCCACGCGGTGGGATCGGCCTTTTCGGTGTCGGTCGCGGTGGTTGCGATGAGGCGGATGTCGTAGGCGGTGATGCCGGTCGCCACCGTGGGCGCGCTCCATGCCACGGTCAGTGACTGGTCGCCCGACGCCACCGTGTCGATGGTTGGAGCAGCCGGTGCCTGGGCGCGCGCCTCGGGGGCATGCGTCACCGTCCAGCTCAGCGCGCCTGCCAACAGGCACGCCACCAGCACCAACCGCCGCACGCGGGCCGGCTGACTCATTTCGTCACGTGCTCGGTCCACCAATTCGGGCTGGACAGCACGACACCGTTCTGGACTGCGAGCGAATTCGCAAGCGTCAAGGAGTCGAAGCCGGGGTCGGTCTCGACGAAGAAGCCGTTCGCCACAAAGTCCAGCTCGGCGACGTCGGCGACGCTGATCGCGTTGTCGGCAAGAAACGCATCAACCCGGGCACTGTCCCAGTCCGGGTCGAGCACCAAGGCAACGCCGCCCGGAAGCGCCATCAGCTCACCGGTGTCGGACCAGAACACCGGGTCGCCTTTCGCTGGGACCGAAACGGTGCCGCGAACCACGATGTCGTCGCCGACCGTCGCGACGATGTCATCCCTGCTGACGCCGTCACTGCCAGGCTGCACCACCAGATTCGGGTCGAGCCACACCTGCAAGACGCGATCCCCGTCGTGCCATGTGAAGCTCTCGCCCAGCGTCGGCTCCACCGGCTCAGCCCGCGTCCCGTCGCCGATGCCGCCCGAGTCACGCCGCTCGAAACCGTCGAACTTGGTACCGACGCCGCCGGGGCGTCCTGGCGAGACGCTTTCATCGGCCACGATCAACGGCTCAACCAACGCCGGCTCGGCCGAACGTGCCGTGGGCGTCGACGGCCGCGGATCGGTTGTCGACGACGGCCGCGAACCCGCTGTCGACGACGGCCGCGGACCCGTTGTCGACGATGGCCGCGGATCGGTTGTCGACGATGGCCGCGGACCCGCTGTCGACGGCGGCGGATCGGTTGTCGACGGCCCGAACACGGCATCCGCTACAGCGCTGGTTCCGACGCTCGGCTCACGAGCGGCGACGCTGCGTGCCCGGTCGCCTCCAGCGACATCCCCTGCCGGCTGAGCCGGCTGCGAGCGCCAGTAGGCGATGCCCGCCACCCCGAGCGCAGCGATGACGACCATCGCAATGCCAACAGCCGCAATGCCAACAGCCCGCCTCGGAGGGAACAGGCCCGTCACAGTGACCGACCGGAACCTGACGGGTGCTCAATCACGAGCATCTGCGCAGCCGAGCATGTGCACAACTTTATGACATGTTTGGACCAATCAACTGCAACAGGTGTTGCATGACACGGCACGTATCATCTGACAACAACAGATCACATGGACGGGTGCCCTCTCGAAGCAGCCCCATCCATGGCAGTGACGGTCCTATCCTCAACGGTCGCTGAACCCACAGCCCGAGCGGAGCCGACCACCAGGCGCCGCTCATTCGGCACCGCCCCGGGACCCACACACCGCAACCCGGGGCGGTGCCACCCCTCCCGCGTCGGTGCCTCGTTCGGCGACGCCACGGCGTTGCAAGCCGACCCCGCACGCCGACGGCAACGACGAGATCGACCCAAGGGGTCCCTATGCAGCCGGGGCGTTCGAACGTTCAGATCGCACTTGACCTGGCTTCGTCGGCTACGTCAGCAGCCACTGTCGCGGAACGGATTCGCATCGGCTGGCGGAAGCTGGTCTGTGTCCAGCGGGGACTTGACCCAGTCGTTCGGGCAGAGCCCGCCGAACTCGGGCGCCAGGTTGGCGAGTATCCGCAGCGACGGGGCCTCCCGCCACGTTTCCCAGAACTTCTGGCTGCTGGGGATGTTCTTCGTGTACCAATCCGGCACCTTGCCGGCGAGGCCGTCCAAGACGACCTGTTCGTCTTGGAACGAGGGCTGCTCGCCCAGCGCGGGGCAACCGTCGCTTCGATGGTACGTCAGCCACGCATTGGGGACCATCAGGTGCATCAGGGTGTCAGCCAGAATCTCCACCCCTGGCTTTCCCCAGCCCGGGAAGCAATCGGCGTACTTGTCGGCAAAGTAGAGCTGCACGGCCCCCCACGCCTTGCTTGGCGCAAGACCGGTCTCGCCGTCGTCCACGTGGACCAGCTCGTGGACGATGACGCCAAGGCCGATTTGGGAAACTCGCATCTCGATTGCACTGCACGTCGCTGCGGTGCTTGTCGGCCGGCACGTGTGCCATACCGTCCCGCCGAAACCCGATGCCGACACATTCACCTTGTCGCGGATGCTCTCCCAGGCGGCCCTCACCCACGGGTGGTCGTCCTGCCATTCCTCGGTGACGTCGTCCATCCAGGCGTGCAAGACCTCCAACGAGGTGATCGGACGGTCAGCAGCCGGTATGGGCGCGAACTGCTGGGCGCGTCGGGGCGACAATCGCTGTGCGGTCGTGCCATCGCCGACTTGGCTGAAGCTGTTCTCGCCCCAGCACGAGACGTGGCCGTTGCGGTGCAGTGCGCATGCATGGGCGGGAGCCGGTTCTGATCCCCAGCTCAGGTCCACATCAATCGCGTCCGAGATGCCTCTGATGCGCCTCGGCACCGGTCGATCGGCCGTGGTGCCGTCGCCGAGCTGCCCGGCATCGTTCTTGCCCCAGCAAGAGACTGATCCATCGGCATGGACAGCACAGGCGCTCCGGTCGCCCACCGACACTGAAACGGCGTCCCGTATGCCCTTGATTCTGTCCGCCCAGGGTGACAGCCCCTCGTCCCAGCAGAACACTTCGCCAGCCGTGGAGACGATGCACGCCCAGTCCTCACCTACCGAGATGGCTTTCGCCGGCTCAAGGCCGGTCAGCGGATACGGGGGGTACGCGAATCCGCCCCCCCAGCACGACACACCGCCGCCGGCATGCAGGGCGCATGTCGATTCGGTGCCGGTTGCCACGGCAACTGCATCGGTGATTCTCGGAACCACCACAGGCACGTAGTGACTTGCGGAGCTGCCCTGCCCGAGCTGACCGTAACTTCCATTGCCCCAACACGAGACGGTTCCGGCGGCGTGCACCGCACAGGCGTGCAGCGACAAGTAGCTCGAGTCATCGGCTGCGCTCAAGTCGACGACGTCATGAAGCGAGGCGGTCGTCAGGCGCATCCGCAGTCCTTCCTGGCCCCAGCAGGTCACGGTGGTGTCGACGCGCACCGTGCACGATTGCCCTCGGCGCACGGCGAGCAACGTGCTGCCGCCACGAGGCCCGTCGATGTCGGGGTACCTGGCCAGGTCCTCGTCTTCGGTTGATTCGCCGGCAGTCTCCTCTCCCGCGAGGTAGGCGTCGATTGCAGCACCAGCGGGGCGCACAGCCGGGCGAGCAGCGGCGCTGCACTGAACGAATCGAACGGCACTCTGGCGCGCGCCACCCCTACGGTGCTCGAGCCAAAACACGGCCGGTCAGCAGAGCCGCCGTATTGGCCGGCCACAAGCTCGGCGGCCAGGACGGCTGTGTTGTAGCGGCTGGTTCCTGCGAGCCGCGTCACTTCGACTCCGAGGGCGGTCAAGGCATCTTCGACGTCTTGATGGAGCGCGCCGGTGCCGCCCATGACCACGACATGCTCAGTCCCGACGCTCACGAGGTAGCTGGCCACCCCTGGGTGCAGCTGGTTGGGCGGGGTGAGCAGCACCGGGTGTGGGCCGCGTGCCGCGAATGCGCCTGCCACCAATGCGTCAGCGAATACCTCGCCGCTGGCCACGATCGCGGTGCGACCGAGAATGCCCAGGTCCCCCGGTGCGCTGCAGGAACTCTGTGGCGTCGGCGCGCAGGTGTGCCCGGCGGAGTCGTCAGCACCGGCGCTCCCGGCGCTCCTGCCAGCGGTGCCGCCACAACGGCATCGGTCCAACTGCGGCCTGAGACCATGACGACTGAGTCGAGATTGCCGCCCGCATCGGCGGCGACTGCCTCGGCAACGAGCAAGGAGGTTGCATAGCGGTCCGCGCCCCCATAGCGCGTCACATCGACCTCGGCCAGCGTCTGCACGGCACCTGCAGGCGTGGCCGACACGAGAGCACTGCCCACCGCCACGGCAATAACGGCGACCAAGAGCGACTGGCACCGGGACATGAAGTGATTCCGGTGCATCAATTCCTCATCCGCATCTGAGACGACCCTGCCGTAGCAACCGCAGCACAGCCAAGAACGGTACTAACGCAAATGGACCACATACCCTGAGGATGGCGCAATCGAGCGCTTGAAGGCGAGACGGCGCGTTCAGCCGGACCGATTGCTTTCGGGTCGTCTCCTTGGGCGATTCCCGCACCGACCGCTACGACGGCTGCACGTGTCCGCGGATGTGGACTCGGACCTGATCTGCTCAGCGACCGCGACCGAGCCGGCCGCCTCGGCATCATCAGGTAAAACACCCGCGCACGCTCAACAAACAACACACACCACACACCACACCCCGATTGCCGACCACCCTCCTAGACGCGGGCGCGGCCGACCAGGCGCGGGCGTGTCGGTCAGAAGTGCCAGGGGAATTTCTCGAATTCTGGATCGCGCTTTTCTAAGAACGCGTCGCGTCCTTCTTCGGCCTCGTCGGTGCCGTAGGCCAAGCGGGTCGCCTCGCCCGCGAACACCTGCTGGCCGATGAGCCCATCGTCGATGAGGTTGAACGCGAACTTGGCCATCCGCTGACCCGTCGGCGAACGGGACACGATCTCAGCGGCCCACTCCAGTGCAACGGCCTCGAGTTCGGCGTGCGGCACCACCGCATTCACATCGCCCATCTCAAAGCGTTCCTGCGCCGTATACGTCCGACCCAGGAAGAAGATCTCCCGAGCTTTCTTCTGGCCGATCTGGCGGGCCAGGTAGGCCGAGCCGAATCCGCCGTCGAAGCTGGCCACGTCGTGTCGGTCTGCGAAGCGACCATGCTCAGCCGACGCAATCGTGAGATCGCACACCACATGCAGGCTGTGGCCGCCGCCCGCCGCCCAGCCAGGCACGACGCACACGACCACCTTGGGCATCATCCGGATCAGGCGCTGGCACTCCAGGATGTGCAGCCGCCCCGTGCGCGCCGGGTCGATGCCGGCTGCGGTTTCGCCGTCGGCGTAGCGATAGCCGTCACGGCCGCGGATGCGCTGATCGCCGCCCGAGCAGAACGCCCAGCCCCCGTCAGCAGGTGCGGGACCGTTGCCTGTCAGCAGCACGCACCCGACATCAGACGTCATGCGGGCATGGTCCAGCGCTCGGTACAGCTCGTCGACGGTGTGCGGTCGGAACGCATTGCGCACATCGGGTCGATCGAAGGCGATCCGCACCGTGCCATGCTCCGCGCTGCGGTGGTAGGTGATGTCAGTGAAATCGAATCCGTCGACCTCATCCACCGCGACGGGTCGAAGATGTCCGAAACATGTGCCAAGAAAGCCATGGGCGCTCCAGTGCCGGCGACGTGAAGGCACGGTATTAGAAAGCGGCGGCCCATCCGCCGCTGTGCCGATGACGGCGGCCCATCCGCCGCTGTGCCCGATGACGGCGGCCCATCCGCCGCTGGAGGCACGACCGCACTCGGGGCTGCGTGCGAGACTGCTGGCCGCCACGACCCGCAGGAGGGGACAACAACATGAAGTTCGGGCTCAGTACTGCAACACGGGCAAGTTCGCCATCGACACGGCACTGGCCGCCGAGCTGGTGCAGGCCGGCGAGGCTGCCGGTTTCGAGTCGGCGTGGACGGTGGAGCACACCGTCATCCCGTCGGGCTACCAGTCGGCGTACCCCTACAGCCCGGACGGCAAGATGGCCGGCGGCGTCGAGGACTTGTTGCTGCCCGACCCGCTCATGTGGATGCGTACATGGCGGGGGTCACGTCCACCATCAACTTCGCCACCGGCATCCTCATCGTCCCCCAGCACAACCCGGTCGTGTGCGCCAAGCAGATCGCCACGCTCGACCACATGTCGGGCGGCCGGGTGATCCTCGGCATCGGCGTGGGCTGGATGCGCGAGGAGTTTGAGGCCATCGGCGTGCCATTCGACGATCGCGGGCCGCGCACCGACGAGTACATCGCCGTCATGCGCGAGTTGTGGTCAGCGGACCGGCCCACGTTTCACGGCGACTTCGTCAACTTCGACGCCGCGTACTGCCGCCCGCAGCCCGTCAACGGCTCGGTACCGATCATCGTGGGCGGCGATTCCAAGGTTGCTGCGCGCAGGGCCGGGCGACTGGGCGACGGCTACTTCCCCGCCCGCGGAGCGCCCTGGGACCTCATCGATCTGGCCCGCCAGACGGCCGCCGAGCACGGCCGCGACCCCGATGCGCTCGAGATCACCGTTGCGGTGCCCGCGGAACTCGACGAGATTGGTGAATTGGCGCGCCGTGGGGTGAGCCGGATAGCGGTGCCGGTGTCACCGATGGCCGGGTTGCAAACCGTCATCGCCACACCCGACGACGCCAGCGCCTGGGCCGAAACCATCGAGCGCTTCGCGGACCTCTAGGAGCACTTCGGCCTGAAATGGATCGAAATAATTCAAGATCTGCTCAAGGCACTCAAGGAACTACGTTGCGCAATCGGCGGGACGGACCCGGGCTATCCCGAAGAGCCGTGCGCCCGGGTCCGTTCCGCTCGCATCGCGCGATGACGCCAGCGTAGACGCGAGGTGTTCGCTAGCAGAACTGAAATTCGACCAGGTGGTCGCGGGCGTACTGGTCGGGCAGGGCAACTTCCCAGTCGAGGTAGGCCTGCATCGCGGCCTTGGCCACCTCTGCGTCGGTGGGGTCGTAGGGCAGCGCCGGCTGGCGTGATCGGCGGGCCGTCTCAGCGGCTTGATCGCCCTCACTGACCGGTTCGCTGTTGTTGAGCCAGCCGGGCTCGAGCACCCAGGCATCCCAGCCCATCTGGGATCAGCCACGACGCCGACATCGTGGCGCCGATTCCGTCCTCGTCGGCCAGCACGACACGGGAACCGCGCGTGACGAGATATTCGTCGGTGGCCTGCACGAGTTGGCCGCCCGGCGCGCACACTGCGCCCCGCAAGTGGCCCTGCGCGTACTGCTCGGGCGTGCGCACGTCCATGAGGTACGTCGTTCGCTGGTCGGCTGCGGCGAGCCAACCGTCGAGTTGCTCGCTGTCAATGGTTCTGACACTGCATCGCTCGGCGACCGCGCGGGCGGCCGCAGCGGCTTGCGCTCTTCCGGCGGGGGTCGGCTCGGGGGCCTGTTCGTCGCGGCCGTGATCAAGCTGCAGACGGCCAGCTCCCAGCCCATCGTGCCGTCTTTGAGGGCGTACACCTGGTTGGCCAACCCCGCGACCGCAGCGACTGGGCACCATGATGCTGCGAGTGCGACCGGCGCAGTTGACGACCACTGTCGTTGAGTCGTCAACGAGATCCTGCACCCGGCGGACCAGCTCGCCCCCAGGACACGAGCGGCCGGTTGGTATGGACATACGGTTGAACTCACGGCGGGTGCGCGAATCGAGCACCACCAGGTTGCGGCCGTCGGCCAGCCAGCCCCCAGCTCGTCGGCGGTGACGTGCGGTGTTTGGAAACGGGACTCGACCAGCTCGCCGAACAGCTTCGACGGGACGTTGATCCCCGAGTACAGCTCGCCGCCTGCTGCGGCCCACGCATCGATGCCGCCTTCGAGCACGGCGGTGTCGGTGTAGCCGAGCACCGTCAGCTCCAGCGCCACAGCTTCCGCTTCTCCCCCGCCGTCGTCGCAGACGGCAACGGGTGTTGACAGGCGCGGAATGCGACTGGCGGACTCGAGTCCGACGTGCTCGGCGGAAGGTTCGCCGCATACAGCAGGTGTCCGGCGCGTGAAGTCGGCAGGTTCTCGCGCGTCGACCAGCGCAAGCTCACCCTGCTCGCCTTCAAGCAGGCGACGGTGCGCCGCCGTCAGATCGGCGGCAGAGATGCTCTGAACCTCGGCCATTGAATGCGTTCGCGGATCAGGCGGCGTCGTAGCGCGCTTCGACGACGCTGGTCACGTCGAGAAGATTCGCCACTCGCCTTCGTCAGCGTTCCAGTAGCGGCGGCCCGTCATCTGCTCCATTGCCAGCCCATAGCAGTGGAAGTTGGTCGATGTGCCCTCGATGTGGATCGAGTGCACGTCGTGACCGAGCATCGCGACTCCGGCACCGCGCTCGACCATTCCTCACGCTCGACGTGCGGCTCACCCTCGTCGGCGCAGCAGTCGTAGAAGCGGTTCAGCTCCTGGCCGCGCATGCCCACGATGACTGCCCAGGTTGTGTGCTCGTGCGGGGGCGCCGACGTGCCGGCCCCGACGCTTTGGACATACAGCGCCAGCGTGCCGTCGTCGTTTTGGGCGATTCGGTAGTTGCACGAACCCCGCTCGCCGTCGGGCGGCGGAAAGTCCTCGATGGGAAACAGGTTCTCGTGCTCAGCCAGCTCCAGCAGACGTTCCTTGATGTGTGCGATGCCGGCCCGGTCGATGCCGCCGTGCTCACGACCATGTGCATCGATCTTGGCGATGTCGTCCATCGCGTCCGCCACCGCCGCGGCACGCTCGGCCTCTCGAGCGGCGACTGCACCCGGTGCGCTCATGGCTGCCCCCTGCGGCTCTCCCTACGCCGCATCGTAGGCAACTCGACTACCGCAGTGTTGCCACCACAACGGGCCCAGTCCGATCCAGCAGTCCGATCCAGACGCCCAATCCAGCAGTCCAATCCAGCAGTCCGATCCAGCAGTCCGATCCAGCGTCGGCATCTGCGGGGCACCAGCGTCAGAACAGCGTGAGGTACTGGTCGATCTCTCCGGCGGTGACTTCGTGGTGGTGGGCCAGGAACTCTTCCCGCTTCACCTTCACGAAGTAGTCGCGGTAGGGGCCTTCGGCGGTGTCGCCCAGTCCCGCACCGATGACATCGCAGGTAGCGAGCTGCTCCGCGGCGTGCAGCAGCGTGGGCGGCAGCGACCGGATGCCCTTGGCCGCAACCTCGACCGCAGACAGGCATGCAGGTTGTCGGTGTTGGGTTCGCCCGGGTCGATGTCGTTGTCGATGCCGTCGAGTCCACAGGCCAAGTAGGTCGCGAACATCAGGTACGGGTTGGCGGCGCCGTCGCCCAGCCGTAGCTCGATCCGGTCGGGCTCAGGGATTCGGATCATCTGCGTGCGGTTGTTGCCGCCGTAGGCCGCGTACGCCGGTGCCCAAGTGGCTCCCGATGTCGGCGCGCCCACCCCCATGCGCTTGTAGGAGTTGACAATGGGGCAGACCACTGCCACCAGCGAGCGAGCGTGGTGGATGATCCCTCCCACGAACTTGTAGGCGAGATCGCTCAGGCCCAGCCCTTTGGTGTCGGGCCCACCGCCGCCCCCGCCGATGAACAGCGGTTCGTCGGTGTCGGCGCTCCACAGGCTGAGGTGGGTATGGAGCCCGTTGCCGGTCTTGTCAGAGAAGGGCTTGGCATGAACGTGGCGTAACGGCCGTCGCGCTGAGCCAAGGTGTGCACCATCAGCCGAAACAGGATCAGCCGGTCAGCCGTGGTGAGCGCGTCGGAATACAGCCAGTTCTGCTCGTACTGGCCGTTGGCGTCCTCGTGATCGTTGGCGTAGTTGCCCCAGCCCATGGCGTCGAGGTTCTTCGACACCGCAACCAGGTGCGGCAGCATCCGGGTCAGGCCCTTGGCGTCGTAGCACGGCAGCGCCATGTTGTCGCGTTCGTCGGCCACTGAGATCGAACCGTCGTCGTTGCGCACCACCAGCGAGTACTCGGCCTCCACGCCGCACTTGAGCACGAGGTTGCGCTCGGCCAACGCTTTCCAGCGCTCGGCGCAGGATCACCCGGGGCGCATACGGCCACAGTTCGCCCTCGACCGTAGGGTCGCACTGCATCGCCGCCACGTTCGGCTGCCATGGCAATGCGTGTACGACGCCGGGTCCGGCAAGGCCAGGATGTCGGGGCTGGAAGGGTCCTGGCCCATCGGGCCTGCCGCGAAGCCTGCGAAGCCGGCCCCGTCGCTCATCAGCCCCTCGAGGGCGCTGACCGGCACCAGCTTGGCGCACGGTTTTCCGTGCATCTCCACGAACATGGCGTAGATGAACTCCACGCCTTCGGCCTCGGCCCGGCTGCGGATCTCATCGACTGCGTCAGAGCCGTTGCTCATGGCGTTCCCCCCTGCGTTGGTGGCGTCCCAGGCCACACCTAAGCGATGACAGTAGTCAACGCCTCCGGTGCCGGGATTCGGGCGCACGACTTACGTGCGTCGACTCTTCGCCTTCGATGTCGGGCGTTGAGCGCCCGAGGCTCGCGATACTCAGGAGGCTGACTGCTCCACGAACGGCGGTGGGATCAGGTCCTCATACAGCTCCGGGTCAGGAGCGATGACCGACAGCACACCGTCACGCCGAACAACAACGCCCGTACCCGTCTGGTAGGCGGTCAGATGTGCCTGTTTGGCTGCGCGGCGCAGTGGCGTCGACGATCTCCCGGTACCAAGCCTCGTCATGAATCGGTGATGCGAGGTCGGGCTCGGACATCATCTCAACGTTGCTGCTCACCGCACTCCTTGCGTTCGAGGACCATGGGCTCCGAGCCGTTGTTGT
>CAXXMY010000024.1:0-21646 GCA_963663635.2 Acidimicrobiales bacterium | reverse complement strand
GCTGCGAACACATCGGTGGAGCTGCTCGTCGACACCAACAGCGACGGCATCGGTGACGCCCGTGAATTCGGCGGCCGTGATCGCTACGACACCGCGGTCCGCCTCGCCAAGAACTTCGCCAAGGGCAAGGGCGGCCTTGGCTCGGTTCCGGTGGCGTTCATCGCCTCGGGAGTCACGCTGGTCGATGCCGTGTCGGTATCGGGCCTCGCGGGGACACGAGGAAGCGCCGGTGCTTCTGACCCCACGCGGCAGCTTGCACAACGGCGTGGCCGACTTCATCGAGGACAACGGCGTGGACACCATCTACGTCCTGGGAGGCAGCGCAGCCGTTGCCGACTCCGTCCTCGAAGACATCGAGGCCCTGTCCAACGAGCCGCAGGTGACCCGCATCGAGGGTCCCGACAGGTACGCCACGGCCGCTGCCATTGCAGCGACGCTGGGCGCCGGTGCTGCCTGGTGCGGAGGCGACGATCCGGCGGTGATCCTGGTGAACGGTGGCGATGTGTCGCTCGCCTACGCCATGATGATCGGCCCCATCGCCTACCGGTTGCAGCTGCCGGTGCTGATGACCCCAGCCGATGAGCTGCCCGCTGCCACCACCGACTTCCTCAGGTCTGAAGACATCGAGCATGTGGTGATCGTGGGCGGCACCGGTTCGGTTTCTGTGGGCGTCGAGCGTGCGCTGACGAGCGCCGGTGTCGACACCGTCGACCGCATCGCCGGGGATTTTTGCGGCCGGCACGTCGGTGGAGCTGGTCAAGCTGGCGCTCGGCAGCTGCGCAGACGACCTCGACCCGGTCTCGGCGGACACCGTGGCACTGGTGCACGGAGATGCGCTGCCTGACGGTGTTGCGGCCGCGCCGGTGCTGGCCAGCACGTTCGCCAAAGGAAGCCTGGTGCCGATGCTGCTCGTCGGCGACACGCTGCCCACGTCGGTGCGCGACTACCTGGCTGCGACACCCGACGAAGACGCCGACGGCAACAAGGTTCAGCTCAAGATCGTGGCGATCGGCGGCACCGCTGCTGTAAGCGACGACGTTGTGGATGGGGCGCTTGGCACCGCGGCCGACGCAGATGCGGTGACCGTGCAGATCGGTGCTCCGGCGGATTCGAACCAGGACGGCACGATCGACGCCGACGACGTGCCCGCAGCCGGGGACAACTCGGTGATCCTGTACTTCAGCGGCCTTGGCGCTACGACCGCAACCTCGCTGACTTCGTTCGTCCGCGACATCGTGGAGCTGAACGGCATTCCGGCACGCCTCGCGGCTGGCGACTCTGTGACGCATGCCGGAGCGTCTGATGCCTGCGATCCGGACGAGGTGACGTTGACCCTCGCGAGAGCATTGACGGACGGTGACACCATCTCGATCCCGGGGGACGCCACGCTCGGCGCTGGCGCGAACGCACAGCGCGTCCGGTCGGTGTCGGTGACGGTGACGGTGAGCGCACCCGAAGCGGTCCGCACCCGCCCGACCATCGACATCTTCTTGGTCGCCGGCCGGTTCAGCGCGGAAGTCACGATTTCGGGGGGCGGCCCGCTGAACGAGGAAGACGTCGGCCTGCGCAGCGCCAGCTCGACCAACACGGTGAGTGTCAACCCGGCAACGAGCGCCCTGAACTTCAGCGAAGCGCTCGAAGTGGGCGACCGCGTTTTGGTCAAGCGCGGTGCGGTCACCGACGCCGAAGGCAACCAGAGTGCGCAGCGCACATTCGCCGCTGTTGCTCCCCACAAGAACCCGCGGATCATTTCGGTGCTGATGAGCGAGCCGAAGCACAGCGGCCAGGCATCCACCAGGGTGCCTGCTGCGATTTCTGGTGAGGGCAACCGGATCACGATTTCGGCCAAGCCCGGCAGTGCCGCAGACGGGGCAGCGGGCAATGCGTGGTCGTTCACCTTCGACGTGGCCAGCGGTTGGACCTCCAAAGGTGCGGTGGATATCGATGTGCGGGTCAACAGCGACGATCAGACCGTGTACGTGCGGTTCAACGACGGCAAGGTCCGCAACCGTGATCTGCAGGCCGCCCTGGAGGCCGACAGCTCCTTCGCCTCGATGTTCGAGGTGGAGCCGCCTGCCAATCCTTCAGGGGGCTGCGGTGCGATCCGGAACCTGGAGCTGAGTCTTGGCACCAACGACCGTCAGATCACTGCGGCCGCTCCCGTCGGCGGTGTTACCGAGGTGGCCATTGAGGTGCGCTTCAACGGCTACGTGGAGACGGTTGACGACGACGGTCTGCTGGAGGACATCCTGAGGGCCACGGTCAGTCGCACTGATGCTGCGGATGCCGGTGCTGTTCAGGCTGCTTTGGGCTTGGACGCGCCGAACCCGTTTGAGGGGCCGGGCAAGGTGGTGCGGTACGAGGCAGTGACGCAGCCTGGTGCGGCGGCGGCGACGTTCCTGCCGCGGGTGCGGGACTTGGTGGACACGCCCGCCGGCCGTGACGTCGTGTTTGACGATCCGGACACGGATGCGGACGAGAGCGCCGAGCCTGTAGCAGCGATCGCCACCAGCTACGCACCACCCGACAACGACGACGAAAAGAACGGCCGCTCGCAGGTGCGCATCGCCCGCAGCGACAGCGTCAAGCCGCCTGGATAGCGGGTGCGCAGAGCGCTTGCGCTAGCGCTGTTGAGTCACAGATGTTGCTGGCACAGCTTGCCTAGCTGATCACCCAGAAGATCTTTCGGGCGAGTGCCTGGTCGACGCCGTTTCGGTGTCGGGCCTTGCGGGCTTCATGGACGCACCTGTGATCCTGACGCCCAGCAGCAACCTGCACGGCGGCGTGGCCGACTTCATCGAGGACTACGGCATCGCCAACATCTACGTGCTTGGCGGCACCGGTGCCATCTCTGACGGTGTGGTCGACGGCCTTGAGGCCCTGGCCAACGGCCCGACGGTAACCCGCATCGCCGGCGACACCCGCTATGACACGTCGGCTGCGATTGCGTCGAATCTGGCGGGCGAGTCGTGGTGCGGCACCAACGACAACTCCGCAATCGTGGTGAGCGGCGCTGACGATGCGCTGTTCGACGCGGTTGCGATCGGCCCAGTGGCCAACCGGCTTGAGCTGCCGGTGCTGCTGACCGCTGGCGACGAGCTGGTCGATTCGGTGCTCAGCTACATCGAGATCGAGGACGTCGAGCATGTCGTGGTCGTGGGCGGCGAAGGCAACGTGTCCGCTGCCGTCGAAGCCGCGCTGAGCACGGCTGGCGTTGACACGGTCGAGCGCATCGGCGGCGACGCCGCAAGAGCGACCTAATGGCGACAAGATCCACATGAAGGTCCTGGCCATCGGCGGCACTGCTGCGGTGAGCGATTCGGTCATGGCTGCCGCGGTCAGCGCGACTGCTTCGGCGGATGCGCTGACGGTGACGCTTGGCAGCCTTGTTGCCACGCCGGGCGAAGATGACGAGCTTGGCACCGCTGACGATGGCGAAGCTGAGCTGCGAGACGCCGACGACAATCCGATTCTGGCTGCGACAGCCCGAGTCCGCCTGTACTTCAGCGACGACGTCACTCAGGACGACACCGCCAACGTTCGGAACAAGCTGGAAGACATCCTCTTCGACAATGGCATCCCTGCCGATATCCAGAACGACGGCACTGACACGGAAGTGTGTGATCCGGATTCTGTGTCTGTGACCTTGGCACAATCACTGACGGCTGGAGACACGATTTCGATTGTTGCTTCGAGGGTGACTGTTGGTGCCGATAGCGATCTGCGGCCTGTTCAGCCGACCTCGGCTACGGTGCCTGCGGCGCCGGTTGACCGGCAGCGTCCGTCACTGCGGATCGTCGCCATCATCGGCCACGAAGAGGTGTACGCCATTGCCACAGACAATGTCGGCTTGGCGACGAGTGGTCTTGGTACCGCCATTACCAACCCCGCCGCTGACGCCTCAAACGATGAAGGCACCGAGCTGACAACGCTCGATTTCGCGAAATTGTTCGAGGTGACTGCCGACAAGGACGACACGACCATTACTTCGACCGCGGTCGCGTTTGCGGCGGACAACAAGTCCGCCGTGGTCACGTTCAACCTCACTGAGGGCCAGGCCGTCGAGGCGGTGGATCGCTTCCGTGCTAACCGAGGTGCGTTTAAGGACTCGTCTGGCAACGAGAGCCAGGTCACCACTGGCGTGCCGGTGCGTGCTGTCAGCAAACTGCAGGTGAGCAGCGCGTTGATGAGCAACCTGAAGCACACGAGTCAGGCGAGCGCACCGATTCTGTCGTCGTACGCAGGCTAAGAACCGCCGGAGGACGGCACAGATCGCCAGGCAGCACCGTACATGCAGCTGGTTGCCAAGAAGGGCGGTGACGCCGACGGAGCGTTCGGTAATGGCTGGCAGATCCGAGCTGATCGCTCCAGCAGCTGGGATCCGAACAAGGCCATCGATATTGATGTCTTCGTAAGCACCAAGGACCGGCGCATCGTCGTTCGGTACGTCAATGGTTCGCCGAAATTTGCCGACTTGAAAGCAGAGCTCGAGGCCAACTCGACGGTCAACAGCCTGTGGGCGGCGAACAGGGCGTCGAAGTCAAGGTCGACAATGTGTTCGCGGGGGATCCCGCCACTGACACCGACTTGGACGATTTGCTCGTTGCGCTGGGCGTTGTCGATGACAGTGACGCGGCCGACGGCTTCGACAAGATCACGACGGTTGGACCGACTCAGGGCAACACGGTCGATGTTGACGCCGACGCTCCCGGCATCCAGCGCTCGGACACCGGAAACAAGTCTGTTGCCAATGGCTACGGTGACAATGCCGCCGCAACGAACCCTGTTGATCCTGCCGAAAACGACTTCAACTACGGTTCGAAGGCTCGTATCACCCGCAGCAGCAGCGTCACTCCTTAGGAGTTGGCTGCACAGTTGATCTAGACCCTTCGGGCGGCTCGCCTGCCTGATCGGTAAAGCCAAACTGAGAGGAGCCCCGGGGTTTCGGCCACGGGGCTCTTCGCGTTCGGACTCGGATTCGATCTTTGCTGCGGAAACCCCAGTTCCTTAAGGCGTGTCAGTCGACTGAGCCGCCGGCTTCATCTGATGGCGGAGCCTGCGGCTCGGCGCTTCGGCGGGCTCTGCCGTCAAGCGTGGATGACAAGATCATCACGCCGTCGGGCCAGCCAAACGGGACTACCGGCATTGCCGCCGAGCACCCACAGTGTCGAACGCGGCGGTGTGTACTCAGTGGCTGCGGCCGCGGCGATGGCATCGTGTTCGATGTGGCGTCTTGCATAATGGGCGACGCTGCGGTTTGATGCCGCGGGTCATCGTTGCTTGGCGGTTCGGGCGACAGCTGGGTTGCTGATCAGCAGCGGTTCGGAGACTTGCGACGCATGCCGACGAATTCGGCTAGCAGCCGGCGAGATGAGCCAAAGCGGCAATTTGTGCAGGCTTCGGTTCGTCGCGTTGGCTTTCGCCGGATCAGTCTTGGGCTCCCCACCCGAAATGGCACACGGGTCTCTGGCGGCAAGTTGTGCTCGACGGAGTGCTCAGGGCGTTCGGAGAGGTTCCGAGAGGCCGTAGAGCGCTTGTTGTACTTGTGCCTGTGTGGTGCGTGTTGGTGGCTCTTGGTACGGCCCGGACGACGGCTCATGTCGGTGCTCAGAGCGCTGTGGGCCGTCCTGTGGGCCTTGTGGTGTCGCTGGGGACACTGTGGCACCCATGCCACAAGCCTCCGTTGCCGCTGGAGCGCCGTGTGACGCCCAGTGGCTTGTGAGTGCTGCAGAAGCTGTGCGGCCTCAAAATGGGGCGGGGAGTGGGTGCGCTGGCAGCAACCGCGCCCGAGCGCCTCGCCAGCGCAGCCGCATGAGGCCGCACCGGCGTCCGTGATGGTGTCGTCGTGCGTACGGTGGTGCCTCACGCTGAGCCGGACAGCGTGGGAGACGCAATGAAACCA
Source organism: Acidimicrobiales bacterium (assembly GCA_963663635.2). GTDB lineage: Bacteria > Actinomycetota > Acidimicrobiia > Acidimicrobiales > Poriferisodalaceae > Poriferisodalis. Next base: position 15,744 of record CAXXMY010000024.1, on the reverse strand, counting down.
CTCTTCACTGGTGCGTTGCTGCTGCTGCTTGCGGCCGGGTGCTCGGTGGGAGAGCGCATCCCTTCGTCCGGCGCGGACGTCCTCGACAAGATGAGCTACATCGTGGCGCCGCACCCCGACGACGAGATGCAGGCGTGGTCGTTGATCGAGAACACGCCCGACGCGTACAAGGTGTTCGTCATTCTGACCAACGGTGAGCAGACGGCGTATTGCGCCTCGCCGGGATACGACGAAGGAACTGGGGAGGCATCGCCGCTTCCTTGGCCTGCTGGCAAGTGGACGTCGTCGTGCGAATCGGCTCGCCAGAACTCGTTCTTCGACTTCATTGCCGAGATGGCGCGCAGTGATGACGGTCTGCCGTCTTCGTTTATCTTCGAAGGCGTCAAGGGGCCGTTCGATTCGCTCGGCTACATGACTTGCCGGCACGATGACGACGGCTGTGTCTCGGACCGCACTGCCAAGGTATGGGTCTCGGAGATTGCCGCCGTGGTGTGGTTCAACCTCGGAGACGGCGATTTGACTGACGAGGAGGTTGAGTGGGCCGTCAAGACGGTCCGGGACAACCGATCGGCCCTCGGAATCAACAGCTCCTTGCAGAACGGAAGCCTGATCGGTGCGAGCTATTGGAACGGCTCGTCTGCTGGCTGCTTCATGTACACCCACGAGGATCATCTCGCCGTGTACGAAGCGCTGTGGGACACAGATTTCGACATGGGATATCAGGCGGCCGCGAGTTGTCAAACTGGCCCTGGCGTCGCTCGACTTGCGCAGGTGTCAGAGGCGCATTTTGACGATGCGTTCGAGGTTTCTGGGACGACGCGTGTTGGTTCACATGTCGTGAACTATGGGTGGTTGTCGGACGAGGGCGCTGGCTATTGGCCTGGGGACTACTCGGGGCAGGGCGAGCTCTTTCACCGAGAGCAGGCGTTCCGAGTCCGGTTCAGCTCGTCATGATTGCTGATTCGGCGCCGAAGCGTGGACGATTTGCGTCCGTGGACACCTTTCGGGGTGCGGTGCTTGGTCTCATGCTGTTCACGCCGGCCACGGGTCTGGCGGAGGATTTTCCGTGGCTTCGGCATGCCGAGTGGGATGGGCTGACGGCGTCGGATTGGCTGTTTCCTACGTTCCTGGTGACGAGCGGGCTGAGCTTGTCGTTCCTGCTTCGGGATGCACCGACGGGGGCGACGTATGCGCGGTTGATCCGTCGGCTTGTGCTGCTGGTTGTGGCCGGGCTTGTGTACAACGCGTACGGGGCTTCTTGGCTGGTTGTGTCGGGCTTGCGCTTCACCGGTGTGCTGCAGATGATCGGTGTCGCTGGGGCTGGGGCGGCGGCGGTGGTTCTTTTGAGCAGAGCCATGTTGGGCGGGGAGAAGATTTGGTGGCTATTGGTGGCGGCCACCGGGATCATCGGGCTGTACGGAGTGGGTCTTGACGTTCTCTCGTGTGAGCCGTTGGGCCGTTGCAGCCCGTATCTCGACGTGGACACGGGTGTGCTGGGTGCCGGCCACGTCTATCGAGGCGGGCGGGCCGGGTGGGACCCGGAGGGCATCATGGCGTCGCTCGCGGCTTCGTCTCTGGTTCTGTATGGCTATTCGGCCGGGGTGCTGCTGCGGCGGTATGGCCGGTCGAGCCGGCTGCAGACGTTGGCCCGGATGGGCGTGCTGGCCGGGATGTGCTTCGTGGGCGGATTGGCAGCGTCGCTTTGGATTCCGTCCAACAAGCGGCTGCTGACACCGGCGTTCGTGCTGCTTGCAGCGGGGTCTGCGCTTGCGGTGTTCTGTGTGACCTATCTGCTTGTTGATGCGGGCGGACGGCGCTTGAGCGAGTGGAACTGGCCGTTCATTGCGCTTGGGCGGAATGCGCTGATGGTGTTCCTGCTCGAGCGTTTCCTGCTGCAGACTGCCAGGTTGATGTCAATCGGCGATCGCTCGCTTGAGGCGCGATTGATTGAGGACATCTTGCCGGTTGGCGAACCGGGAGTACATCTGGTGTACACGGCCGTGCTGCTTCTGATCGTGGTGGGTGTGGTGGGACTGATGCATCGCCGACGGCTGTATCTGGCGCTTTGACCGCTTGGATAGCGCATGGGTCGTGGCGGCGCGGCAGCAATCGCTTGCCGCTCAGGACGCGTTCGACCGAATCACCCTGAGACGTTCCTATAGATGTCAAGTGCGGGTTGTGAGGGTGGAGAGGTCGGCTCGGAGGGTGCGGTGGAGCTCTCGGGCGACGAAGCGTTTGAGGCAGCGGATGGCTTCTTTTTTGGTCTTGCCTTCGGCGAGGCGGCGTTCCATGTAGCTGCGGGTTCGTTCGCAGTAGCGGAGCCGGACGATGACGATCATGTGCAGGGCTCGGTTGGCTGCGCGGTTGCCGGCGAAGTTGAGTCGGTGGCGGTTTGTGCGCCCGCTGGATGCGGGGACCGGCGCGGCTGCGCACAGGTGAGCGAAGGACGCTTCGGAGCCGAACCGGTCGATGTTCTCGCCCGCGGCGACGAGCAGGGCCGCGGTGTGGTGAGTGCCGCACCCGAGGCGTGACAGGGTTGTGGGTGCTGCGGTGGCGACGAGCCGGTCGAGCCGGTGCTCAAGCTCGGCGGCCTCGGCGCCGAGCTGGGCGACGCGGCGCCCGAGGCTGCGCAGTGCTGCTTTGGCGGCCTGGGCGGGATCGGCGAGGCGGTCCGTGTCGGGCCGCAACCGAGCGCACACGGCGGCCTTTCCCTCGAGGGTCCGGCGGGTGTCGAGCTGCTCACGCAACGCGGCGGGAGCGGTGACGAGCAGGTCGCCGAGCTGACACAACGCGGCGGCGCGGGCCTTGACGGCGCTGTTTCGGGCGACGCTGAGCTGGCGGATCGCCTCGACGATGCCGGTGGTGTCCTTGGCGGCTGCGGTCGCTTCGCCCGAGAGCACCTTGCGTGCAGCGGCCTCAGCGTCGATGGTGTCGTTCTTGCCGCGACGCGAGCGCAGATGCGGGTGCGGCTGGTTGACCTCGATCACCCGGCAGCCCTGATCGATCAGCGACCGTGTCAGAGCCGCCCCGAACGACCCGGTGGACTCCACACCGACCGCTGCGATAGGGCCGAACGACGCGAGCCATGTGTGGGTCAAGCGGTAGCCGGCACAGGTCGCCAGGAACGACTCTGTGCCCAGTACTCGGCCGAGCGGGTCGAGTGCGGCGACGACGTGGAAGTCGGTGTGGCAGTCAATCCCGCCGATCACCGCCTGTTGCTGGTCTGGCATGCTGTAGTCGGCTTCATCTCGGAGCGGCTGTGCCGGGACGGGACGGACAAAACAGTGATGAGGCATCTGTGGGCAGCAGGTTCCTATGAGGTCACGTCGCTCGTTCCGGACCGGCCGCAGCTGGCAAGTCGCTCGAGAAGCAGGCCGGCGACATCGACGCGTCCCATTGGCAAGGCACCCACAACGCGCGGGCCAGTTTCTGTGGACAAGTCAGACGTCGACGGCCCACTCCCCGCGCACATCTTCACTGTTTCGTCGGAGGCTCTGGGGGGTCCCTGGCGTTCGGTGGAGGCGGATTGTTGGACTTCATCGCTGCCGGTTGCCGAGCCCGGCACCGAGGATCGCCGCGGTTCATCGAGTGCCGGTTGAACGAGCTCGACGAGATGATCGTGGTCGAAAGTCGCCGACGGCTCGGCTACGACGCCACCGCGCCTGACACCCACCAAAACTGGCGCGATCACCGCCGCCGCCACGGCCTGCTCGAAGAGGGTGTCCTCGTGTACACCGTGGATTCCCGAATCGACAACGGTCAGCTTCCCGTCACGGTCGCGGGGTCCGCCGGCGACAGCCGAACCGACGGTTTCCCCGTCCTCACCCCCAGCTGTTCTGTGTCTGAGTTCGACGCGGAGATCGGTGTCGCGAATTGAACCAACTCGGGCAGGCACCGATGGGGCGACACCCGCAGCGATCAACGACCCCGGTTTTGCGTACAGGCCCGTCGGCTGGTTCTCGACCGATGGGGTCGTCTACACCGCCAACGAGGGCCATCGGGTGCAATGACATGGTTCCCCTCGAACAACCATCCCACCGACAAAGCCAAGGCGAACTCCACCGGTGGATGCTCCTATGTTTGTCAATCCCGGTCTGTGCGAGGTGTCGCTGGTAGCGTTCGGCGAGGTCGCGGTTGTGGATGAGAGCCTCTTTCGAGGTTCGGATATCCGGTTGGGTGCGGCTCCGAGGGCTCGGGCTGTCCGGTGGATGGTGAGCCCTCGTTGGGTGCGGTGGCGGCGCAGGTCCGCTCCGTGGGCGACGTCGGGCGGGTCGATGATCAGCTTGTAGACCTCGCGTGCGATGTGGCGTTTGAGGCAGCGGAGTATGCTCGCGGTCGCCGGCCTTGCCCTCGGCGGTGAGGCGGGCGGCGTAGGCGATGCTGCGCTCGTCGACGCGCAGGCGGACCATCGCGATGCGCCACGCGTGCGTTGTTGGCCTGGTTCGGTTGCCGCCGCGGTTGAGCCGGTGGTCGCACCGTTCGGCCTGAGGACGCCTCGATGGGGCTGGTGCGACGCACAGGGCGGCGAAGGACGCCTCGGGCTGGCGCAGCCGCTCGGGGTTGTCGCCGGCGGCGACGAGCAGCGCGGCCGGAGGTCTCCGCGCCGACGCCGCAAGCGGCCCAGCAGCGCCGGGTTGGCTCGTTCGCACAGGCGGCGCAGCTCGGCGTCGAGGTGCTTGATCTCCGCGGTGAGAGCCTGGTGAGCGGCGGGCCAGGGAGCGCAGCGCCCGCTTGAAGCCGCAGCGCGGACGAGATGGCCGTCTGTGCCGGGCCGCATCCGGGCGCAGGCCTCGACGGTGCGGGCCGTGTTCAGTGCCCGCAGGCGGTCTTTGACGGGCTCGGGGGCGGTCACGACGACAGCGTCGATCTGGTTGGCGGCGACGGTGCGGGCCTTGACCGCGGAGCGGCGCGCCACACGCAGGGTCCTGATCGCCTCGACGCATCCGTCGGCGCTCTTGGGCACCACCGCGGCACTGCTCGTTGAGCGCGGCCCGTGCCGCTGCCTCCGCGTCGTGGTCGGTGTCGGGGACTGATGCCGCGGCGGCGGCGCATCTGGCGGTTCGGGCGGTTCACATCGACGACGTCGACGCCGGCAGCCGTGAGGTGCCGTCGGCGAGGCCCGCGCCGTAGGAGCCGGTTCCCTCCACGCCGACGCGCTCGACGCGAATCGCCGTGAGCCGCCGAGCCATCCCAGCAGTGCGCCGTGTACAGCCGGACGAGTGTCCGCGTCGAACGCGGCGCTGCCCAAGACCCGTCCGGCGCCGTCGAGCGACTCGCGGCGCACATGGGTGTCGCTTGTGGGTGTCGACCCCGCCGAATACGGCGGGGCTCCAAACCGGTCCTGTGTCATGATGGTGATGCCTCCTTGTGGTCATCTCACTGTCGGGGGCGCCACCGGCCGCGACGATCGGACAGAACACTCACGGTGTGGCTTACAAGCGCTCCTATCGGGTCACATCCGTCGAGGAACCGGTGAGTCGGTGCGCGCCCCGCCGACCAGAGAAAGCCGACAGATCCACCGCGGGGCACCACGAGGGGCCGGTTGCAACTCGGGTCAGACCCTCTCCTGCCGACAGGGCCCAACCGAACTCCATCGAGTGGTTGCAAGTGAACGGTCATGATGACCGTTGGGAACACATGCAGCCGACCGATGGAGGTGTCCGGTATGGCAGCGAGGCTGAGTTTGGATGAGCGGGTGTTCATCGAGTCGTCGCTCGGGGCGGGCCGCAGCGTCGCGGACGTAGCGCAGCGGCTGGGCCGTGATCGGTCCACGGTGCATCGCGAGCTGGCCCGCTGCGCCGGGCGGGCGGGCTATGACGCTCGCTGGGCGCACGCGTCGGCGTGCGCGAGGGCGCGACGAGAGCGAACGCCCAAGCTGGCGGCCGATCGGGTGCTGGCCGCCGCGGTCGATGAGCGCTTGAAGCTGCGCTGGTCCCCGCACGCGACCGCGGCGGACCTGCGCGAGGCGGGCATGAGCGTGTGCGCGGAGACGATCTATCGGGCGTGCTACGCGAACGACGCGCGCAGCGGCCTGGCGGCGGGCACCTGGGCGAAGCTGCCGCGGCGCTGCCCGGCGCCGTCGGCCGCGCAGCGTCGCGCAGGCCCATAAGCCCAGCCCGCTGGGGGAATACCGGCCGATAGCCGACCGGCCCGACGACGTCGAGGACCGTATAGAGCCCGGCCACTGGGAACGCGACCTCATCGTCGGCAAAGCGAACCTCACCGCCGCGGTCACCCTCGCCGAGCGCACCAGCCGCTACGCGGTCACCGCAGCGCTGCCCGACGGCTACGGCGCGCCCCAGGTCGCCGCCGCGGCCGCCGCGGCGCTGGGCCGCCAGCCCGCAGCGCTCGTGCGCAGCCTCACCTGGGACCAAGGCCGCGAGATGGCCCGCTGGGCCGACATCGAAGCCGCGCTCGGCATCGAGGTGTTCTTCTGCGAGCCGCGCTCGCCGTGGCAGCGACCCACCAACGAGCAGACCAACGCGCTGCTGCGCCGATGGCTCCCCAAAGGCACCAGCCTCGACATCGCGACAGCTGCGGCTCTCGGTCATCGAGGACAACCTCAACCACATGCCCCGCCGACTCCACCACTGGACATCAGCACACGACATCTACACTCAACTCACTTGCAACCACCGGTAGAGCTTGCCCACGTTCGAGTTTCGCATCACCGTGCCGGAGCGGTTCACAGCTGCGGCAAACGGGCTGCTCGTGTCCGACACCGTCGTCGACGGGCGCCGCACAGCGGTCTGGCAGATGAACGACCCGATGGCGACGTACCTCGCAGCGGTCTACGTCGGCGACTTCGAGCGCCATGAACAGGCGCTGCGCGACGACCTGCTGATCCGCAACTACATCCCCCGCTCACTGCCCGACGCCGACCGGCAGTCGACGCTCGATGCGCTGGCGATCACCCAGGGGGCGATCGAGTACTTCGAGGGCCTGCTCGGCGCGTACCCGTTCGACGCCTACGGCACCATTGTGATGCCGCAGAGCCTGGGCTTCGCCCTCGAGAACCAGACACTGTCCGTCCACGGCCCGCAGATGCTCGGTCCCCGGATCATCGCCCACGAACTGGCCCACCAGTGGTTCGGCAACTCAGTCACAGCGGGGGACTGGAGCGAGATCTGGCTGCACGAGGGCTTCGCGCACTACCTGAGTTTCCTCTACCTCGCAGATGTCGGCGGGCACGACCTCGATGCACTCATGGCCCAAGAGCTGCAGGCGGCGACGAGGGCACGGGCCGCGCCGCCCGGCGACATCAGCATCTCGCAACTCTTCGACTACAACGTCGTCTACAGGCGAGGGGCGTTGACGCTTCACGCCCTGCATCAACTGCTTGGCCTCGAGACATTCACCGAAATACTGCGCCGCCACTATGTCCAGTCCGCCGGCGGCACCACCACCACAGCAGACTTCGAGGCCGTCGTCGCCGAACTCGGCGGGGCTGCGGCAGTGGACGTGCTCAACGCTTGGCTCCACAGCCCTCAAATGCCGACAAGCTGATCGACAGGCTCGTCGTTGCAGTCAGCGCCGCCGGGCGCAGAGCGGTCAGCGCTCAGGGGTGGCGATGCGGTAGCCCATGCGAGGCGGTCGCAGCAGATGCAATCGCCTCGGCGTCCAACACCTCGATCTGGTGATCTCTGGCTGCAGCCGCAAGCCTGGCGTCGAAGGTGGCGAGCGCACGCGCATTGAAGCTGAGGGCTGTGTCGAGAACGATTGCGTCGGGCAGTCGCAGCGCTGTTTCGACCCGTAGCGCCGCCCACCGCAGCGGTGCGTCCTGGTCAACCTCGGGAACCTCGAACGAGGCCCGAAGCGCTGCTGCTGCGCTGTCGAGCGCGCCGAGCTGGGCGGGAGCGATCAGGCATTCGGCAAGTGTCACCGGGTGGAGCAGGGCGCCTTCGTTGCCGACGAGCTGGTTGATCGCTACTGCTCGAGCGTGATGGTCGTCGCTTGAGTCTCGCAGGGCCACGACCCAGCTCGCATCGGCAACGATCACGCGGACCAGTCCTCCGAGCGGTCATACAGCGCTGAGGAGCCAGGAAGCGAGCCGATCAATCCGACCCGGGCATCGGCGTGAGACGACGGCGACCGACCGTCCGCGGCCCAGTCCAGCATGATCAGCCGGATCAACATGGAACGCGACGCATCTGCCCACCGCAGCGCCGCGTCATCGAGGATCGCCGCGATTTCGTCGGTCTCTGTTACCGGGTGGCGCGGCCGTGTTGTTGGCATGATCCAAGTGTAACACGAGGTGTAACACCGCGTGGCACCAGTGCCCGGTGCAATCGTGGCGCGGGCTGCCAGCGCCTATGAATGCGGGCAGCCGTCGGCGCCAGGTTCTTGTCACAGCCTGTTAGTACGTTTGTTCGTATGTTGAAGGAGTCGACGGGCCAGTTGGAGGTGGACGCCGCCGGATTTGGGCCGGTGCTGGCAGTTGCCGCTGGCGCTGAGGCGCCGGCTGGTGGGTTGTGGCTCGGCCGGATGAGTCGGCCCGAGCTCGCTTCGCTCGGTGTTGCGGCGCTGACGGAGCTGTTGGGCGGCATCGAGCGTCATGTCAATCAGGTGGCGGGATACCGCATCGAGGTGCTTGCTGCGCTGGACGCGGCGGGCGCGGCCGAGGGGTTGGGGGGCGCGTCGTCTCGAGAGGCGGTGCGCGACGCGACGGGTGTGTCGGATCGGTCTGCACGTGAGTTGTGCCGGGTTGCGGCGAAGGCTCAGAAGTGCGAGCCGGTCATGGAGGCGTTGGCAGGGGGCGACATCAACACCGAACAGGCCGAGTCGCTCAGCGACGCCCGAGTTCCCGACGACGTGCGGAACCGGCTGATTGCTGGGGCTGTTTCCGAGGGCACCGACCAGACCAAGCGCCGGGTGCGAGCCGCGGAGGCCGAGCACTGTTCCGAGACTGCAGAGCAGCGGTTCGCCCGCCAGCGCGCCAGGCGCCGGGCGCAGTGGGGCACCGACGACGACGGGATGCTGCGGATCGGTGCGCTGTTGGATCCAGAGATCGGTGCGCGGGCCGCAGCGGCGTTGTCGGCGATCTCTCAGGCGTTGTGGCGCGACGACAAGCACCTGCGGGTGGGACGTCGCACCCCCGCCCAGCGAGACGCCGACGCGCTGGCGTACCTGCTGTGCGGCGTGACGCTCAGCGAAGCCGATGCCGAAGCGATTGCCAAGCTCGCTTGTCAGCCTCCCGGCGGCGCAACTGGGAAAGCGTCCCGGAGCGAGCCCGCGGGAGCCGCGCCGACCTTGCCCGCCGACAGTTCCGGGCCGGACCGCTTGGTGCATGGGGTTGGCGGGCCGGGGGGTTTGGTGCATGGGGTTGGCGGTCCAGAGGGCTGGGTGCATGTGGTTGGCGAGGCAGCGGGAGTTGCGCCGTCGCCGTCTGATGGCGCTGCCGGGCCGGCGGGCTTCTTGCATGCGGCTGTCCGGTCGGCGCGGCCCGATGTCCAGGTGCAGGTGATGATCGAATACGAAGCACTGCGTGGCCAAACCGATGCAGCGGGCATTACTGACGCTGGGACAGAGTTGGCGCCCGAGATAGTTCGCAAACTGGCGTGCGATGCCGAGATCATCCCGATCATGCTCAATGCGCCGGGCGGCAGCGCCGACGTCGGCCGCGCAAGACGGACGGTGCCGTCGCGATTGCGGCGGGTACTGATCGCACGCGACCGGCACTGCGTGTGGCCAGGCTGCGAGGCCCCGCCGTCACGTTGCGACGCACATCACATCTGGCACTGGATGCACGGCGGGCCGACTAGCTTGGCGAACCTCGCCCTGCTGTGCCACAAACACCACCATGACCTTCACACACAACACCTCGAGATCAAGCGCAACTCCGACCGCACCTGGACAACCGGCCCCCAACCCAGAGCCCCGTAGCCACTGTCCGCCGCACCGGAGTTCTCGGCCTCGGGTGAGTCGGTTCCAAGGGCGTGGATCGCGTATTTGGCAGCGCTCGCTGTCGTGCGGGGCCCATCGGCGATCGGCGCCGAGTTGTGTTGGTGCTGGTGGCGTGCTGGTGCTGGTGGTGTGGCGGTTGTGGGGGTGTGGGTCGCGTATTTGGCAGCGCTCGCTGTTGTCAGGTGCTCATCGGCGGTCGGTTCCGGTGATGCCTCGGTGCTGGTGACGGGTCGGTGCTGGTGCGGTGTTGGTTCCGGTGGTGTGTGGTTGCTGGTGGCCTGTCGGTGCCACGACGAACGGACCCGGGTGACGTCGCTGGCGGGGGTCGCGCAACTAGGTTCGGACGCGATGGAGGTTTCGGTGCGGCCGTGATGGGGACCGCCTCGGTTGCTCTCCGTCGTCGCAGTGCGCTGTGCGGCTACCGGCGAGCAGTCGTGGCGGCTGTTGCGTTGCTTGTTGCCGTGGCGAGCGGCATGTCAGCGGCGGCTGCGACTCCGCTGATCGCCGAACCGCTCAAACCGCAGCTGGCTCCTGACGTTGACCGGGCGGTGACCCGCAGTTCGCTGCTGCCCGGCCAACAGCTGTCGACGGGCCGTTCGCTCCATTCGCCGAGCGGTCGCTACCGGTTGACGCTGCAGCTCAACGGCAACCTCGTGCTCTATGACACAGCTGGTGTCGCGGCGCAATTCATGCCTGCGGGGTGGACGGTCGACGTCGGCATCGCCGATGGGAATGTGCCGTTCGCGCTGTGGGACGCCCGCACCGATGTACCAGGATCCATGCTGATCATGCGGCCTGACGGCGATCTTGTGATGCACGCCCGGGGCGATCCGGATGAGCCGGTCTGGCACACGCGCACTGCCGACCGGCCGGGCGCGTTCTTGAGTGTCAGCGATGACGGTGCGGTCACCGTCGGCTATTCCGACGGCCGTGTGCTGTGGAGTGCAGGGACCTCGACGCCCGCCGTGGGCCTCGCCGGGACCAAGCACGTCGTGTATGACCGCGGCGGCCAGCGGATGTGGCTGATCGAGGCGGACGGGACGCTCTTCGACACTTACCCGGTGAGCGGCCGAGCCACCAGTCCCGCCGTGGGTGCCTACAGCGTGTTCTCCAAGTCGCAGTACTCGTCGTCGCCGAGAACTCCCGTCACCATGCGCCACATGGTGCGTTTCGTGAAGGGCATCACCGGGCTTGACATCGGGTTCCACTCGATTCCCCGCACCTATGCAGGCCTTCCGATCCAGACCGTTGCCGACCTGGGCCAGCCCCGCTCGGCGGGATGCGTCCGGCAAGACGACACCAAGGCCCAGCAGCTCTTCGATTGGGCGCCGATCGGCACGCCTGTCGTTGTGATTGCCTGATTGCCCGAGACACCTCATCGATAGCGGTCGATATCGGCATGGTGACAAGCCTGCCGCGGCGATCGCAGTCCTCTGATACCAAGGGTGTGCTGCAACTCCCCAGAGACCGCCGAATGCTCGGCCGCAACCAATTCCAAGGAGTCGTGATGTTCCGAGATGCACGCGGTCGACGTGCCCTCACCCTCGGGTTGCGAGTAGCGGTGGCTGGCGCTGGTCGCGACAGCGGTGCTTCCGTTCGCCTCGGCTGTCTCAGGGGCACAGACCGACGGAAGCATCGACGTGGCGCGCCTTGCAGGCCCCGACCGATACGCGACATCGCTGGCCGTGGCCCAGCGATTCGTGCAGGAATCCGGCGGCAGCATCGGTGCCGCCGGTGCTGGTGTCAGGTACGTCGTGGCACGACGCCGTCATTGCAGCGGGACTGGCAGGATCGCTTGACGCACCCGTGCTGCTGACCCACAAGGACGAAGTGCCCAGCGCCACAGCCGAGTTCCTGTCCGAAATCGGCGTATCCCGTGTGGTCGTGGTCGGCTCGGCGAGTGCGGTTTCGCACGACGTGTTGACGAGCCTGGACAGCTTGGGGAATGTGGAGCGCATCTGGGGGGCCGATCCTTCGGCGGCGTCGGTTGCGGTGGCTCGACGCATGGGTCCGCCCGGTGACCTGCCAGGGTTCGGACGCACCGTGCTGGTGGCCAGCTCAGAGGTGTTCGCAGACGCCATGGTGGCGGGCCCCTTCTCGGCCCGGGGCGGTCACCCGGTCTTGCTCACACCGCCGGACGCACTCGATGAGGACGTGGCGTCCTATGTGTCCTCCAGCGGTGCCCAGCACGTGATCATCATGGGCGGAACTGCTGCGGTGTCGGGCTCGGTACAGGTTGAGCTCGAAGCACTTGACGTGGCCCTCACCCGCTTGGGAGGCACGACTCGCCTGCATACAGCGCAGCTGGATGCCGAGTTCCTCGAGGGCAAGTACTCCGACACTGCGGGCGACCGGTGCTTCGACCGCTCGACCGCCGGGCTTGCGACTGCATGGGTGCCGTTCGATGCGTTCAGCGCCGGGCCGCTGCTTGGTGAGCTGTGCGCGCCGCTGCTGCTCACCGACCCCAAGCAGATGGACCCCGGCATCACTCGATGGATCAAGCGGAGCACGGGCGCATTGCTCGTGTTCGGCGGCGAGGCCGCCGTGTCGTCCCATGCCCTCGCCGACGTGAATGACGACGCAGCGCTCGAGAGCGTTTTCGACACCGCCGCAGACGAGCGAGCCAAGATCGTCGCCGACTTGACCCGCCGGATCAATGCAGGGTCCTACGGCGTGAACGCCAGCAATGTGCTGCGCGGCCCGGCGGGATTCACGATCGACCTCGACAACTGTGCTCGGGACTGGTCTGACACCGCAGGCATCACCGACACTCAGATCCGCATTGGGCACAGCACGGCTCTGAGCGGACCGATCGCTGGCTACAGCGCCAACAGTGCCGCCATGCAGGTCTATTTCGACTGGGTGAACGAGAACGATCCGGTCGCTGGCAGGCAGCTCAGGCTTGAGATCAAGGACGACGCGTTCGACGTCGGGCGATCCATCGAGCATGTGGATGCGTTCCTCACGGCGGACAACGTGTTCTCGATTTTGACGGCGGGTACGTCCCCAACGCGGGTCAATGCCGCCGCGATCAACTCCTATTGCGTGCCGCATGCGTTCGCACTGAGCGGCCATCCCGCGCTGGGTGACCCTGTCACGATTCCGTGGACGACGGGCATGCAGTTGTCGTTGTCCACTGAGGCGGCGCTGTGGGGCGAGTGGATCGAGGCGAACCTCCGCAACGAGCTTCCGGTGAAGGTTGTCGGCCTCGTCATGGACAGTGACCTGGGCACGTCGTATGAGTACGCCTTCGAAGCGTGGGCAGACCAGAACCCCGGCGTTGTCTCGAGGTTCGTGGCCCTTCGGCACGACCCGGCGGCCACATCCTTGACGGAGCATCTCGGTACAGCCAAGTCGGCCAACCCGGATGTGTACATCTCGATGACGGCGGGTCTGCCGTGCTTGCTGGCGATGCAGGCAGCAGGCGACAGCGGTCTGATCGCCGATGTCAGGGATCGGGGCGGGGCGCTCTTCACCCCCTCGGGATGCAAGAACGTTGAGGAGTACCTTGAGCCAGCCGGTGAGCACGCGGACGGCTGGTGGATCGCCGGCGGGGGCGCGAAGGACACCGCCGATCCGGACTATGCCAGCGAGCCGTTCATCAAGCTCCTCAACGACAATCTCCGGGACGCCGGCCTCGATCCGTCGAATTCGCACGGAACTGGCTTCGTGTACGCGTACTCGTACGTTGAGGCCTTGCGCATTGCGGCGGAGCTGCCGGGCGGCCTGACACGCTCCAACTTCATCTTGGCGGTGCGGTCTCTCGACATCACCCATCCGCTGTACCTCGAGGGGATCCGCTTCCAGATGAACGGCAACGCCGATACCTACCTCGTCGAAGGCTCCGAGTTTCAGCGCTACGACGCCGATGGCGGCGCTTGGACGATCGTCGGCCCGGTCATCGATGTCAACGGCCAGACGCCGAACTGCAAGTGGGACTGGACAGCCTTCCGCTGCCACCTGCCTCCGAACCGGGCTGCATTCAACGCGGCCTGAATGTCCATACGCCGAGCCGCTTTCGCGTTGTTGGCCATCGCCGCGAATATGCCTTCACCATCCCAGATGGCACCGATGAAACGGCAGGCCCATGCGCGTTGTCGGGCAGAGCCCCAGTGCCCGGTCTCTGGCTCGGTCTGCAGCGCAGGCCAGCGGGGTACGATCCCGCTAGATCCCGAGCCCCTCACTGGAGCCATGGCACGCCAGCTCGACGACGCATCTTAGGCAGCGGCTCGGCGGGATCCAGCGGGCCTGCGCTAAGCCTGAATCCACCGATTGGTTGTTGGTGGGCGTGGGTTTTCTGGGCCGGTGGCGGGTTGGGGTCGTGCGGGGTTGTTGGGGGTGTGGTTTGGTGTGTTTGGGCGTGTTGGGGTAGGGGTGTGGGTGTGGTTCGGGCTTGTTGGCGCTGGGTTTGTGTGGGGGCGCCGGTTCCGGGCTGTGCCGTTTAGCCGGAGGGTCCGGGCAGAGCCCTGAGGGCGCTGAGTGTGGCTGTGAATTGTGTTTCCCAGGGCCAGCGGGCGGGGTATCGCAGGGTGGGTGTGCCGGATCGGTTGACCAGCACGGCGGCGAGGGCGACGAGTCGGGTGCGGCGGGAGCGGTTGGTGGCCGGCGACGCGCCGGCGAGGGCGGCGCTCCAGTGGCCGATGTTGTGGGCGAGCACTGCGCAGGCGAGCCATGCGCAGTTCGCGCCGTAGTGGCCTGAGGGGACGTGTTCGAGCCCGGTGCCTTCTTTGAGGTCGCGGATGGCGAGCTCGACGACGGCGTGGGCGCGGTGGAACTCGTCCGCGGCGGCGGTGTCGAGTTTGGTGTTGGTGATGAATGCGTGGTGTCGCCAGTCGGGCCACAGCTGTTGCTGTGCGCCCTCGGCGAGGCGGGTGCGGCGCACCACGAGACGAACGGTGCGTTTCTGTTTGCCGCGGCCGGTGGCGTATTGGGTTTCGGCGACCTGGGCGTGGCCGTCTTTGGTGTAAGCGATGTCGGCCCACGCGTCGTCGCGGATCGCTTGGATCGCTGCGCGAACAGCGGGTATGAGGGCGACGGTGATCGACCATTTGACGTTGTGGGCGTCGAGACGGTCGATCAGTTTCCATGACCAGAACCCCGAGTCGCCGCGCACCGTGGTCGGCCCGGCAGCCCCGGCGCGTCGCAGGCTGGCGACGAGCTCGTCGGCGAAGCGCACCACGCCTCGCGAGGACCCCGCGGAGCCTTTGCGCATGCGTGCGGCGAGCACCTCGCGGGTGTCGGCGCGTGCGGCCAGCAGCGGGTGATAGCCGAGCCTTTTGGTGCAGGCCGTACGCGGCGCCTTGTTTCTGTTTGCCGTGGACCTCGCAGATCGTGGAGTCCACATCGACCACGAGCGGCGCCTCGCCGGGGCCGGCGCCCAGCGCCCAGGCGCGCGCCAGCGTCCGCGACGCCACCGCTTCGAGCTGGCGGACGTGACCGAACGTGAACGTCCGCAGGAACGACCCGACCGTCGAGGGCGCCATCGGGCGGAATCCCAGCACCCTCCCGGTGCGTCCGGCGCGCAGCATCTCGACGTGATCGATGTGGGTGCCGCCCGCGAGCATCGCGGCGACCACGGTGCAGATCTTGGGGCCCGGGTTCGCGGAACCGGTGCGCACCCACCGCTCGATCAGCGCCGAAAGGCCCAGACGGGCCATCAGCGTGCCCGCCAGGATCAGGCCCGCGTTGGCCACCAGTCCCTCATGATCGAAGGTCGTTGCGAACCGGTCCGGACTGGCGCGATGATGCAGACACAAAAAGTGCCTCCTGTTTTTGAGACGAATGTGACTATCAACATCACAATCGTCGCAGATCAGGAGGCCTTTTTCGCGGACGCGACCA
>CAXXMY010000023.1:0-164273 GCA_963663635.2 Acidimicrobiales bacterium | reverse complement strand
AGGCTCGCCGGGACCTTGATGTCGCAGTCAACGAGATCGCTTGGAGCTTCGAGCCCAACTACGGCAGCGCCTACACCGGCAATCGCCCGAACCCCGGCGTGAGCTGAGCCGGCGCGTATCGGGGCGCGGCGCTCCCTACCGGGACCGTATGGCTCGACTTCTGGCCGCTCAGCGAGCGAGCGGGCCCCGAAGCAGACGGCCCGGCACAGCGCCTGTCACCTTGCCGTGCTCGGTGATGACCTCACCGTTGACGATGGTGGCAGCGAAACCGGTGGCGGTCTGGCGCAGGCGGGGTTCACCGGCCGGCAGATCGTGCACCAGTTCGGGCAGATCGGGCGAGACGGTCTCGGGATCGAACACGTTCACATCGGCTGCCTTGCCGACGGCCAGCACGCCGCGATCGTCGAAGCCCCATGCCGTCGCGGGCAGCTGCGTGATGCGTCGCACAGCATCAGCCAGCGTGAACTCCTGGCGGTCGCGAACCCAGTGACCCAGCAGGTGGGTCTGCAGCGACGAATCCATGATCTGGGTGACATGCGCCCCGCTGTCAGAGAAGGTCGGGATGGCGCGGGGGTGCTTGAGCAAGCGCAGCACCAGGTCCTGGTCCTGGTTGGCAATGGCCTGGACAAAGAACAGCTCCAAGTCGCTGTCGAGGGCGATGTCGATGAATGCGTCCATCGGCGTCACGCCCCGCTCGGCTGCGATCTCTTCGATCGAACGGAACGGCGGCAGCGGCTGCGTCAGCGGGTAGATGTGCGCCCAGACCGGCTTGCGGGCCTCCGGCCCGAGGGGCCCGGCCGTAGTCGCCGCTCGTGGCCTCTTCGACCAGGCGGGCACGAATGCCGGGGTCGGACAGCGCAGCCTTCTGCTCGGCCATCGAGCCGGCGCGCATGTCGCTCCACAACGGCAGAGCGTCAAAGGGGAGCGCGGTGCGGAACGACAGCAAGGTGCCGAGGTGGCGGGTGTGGGCCTGGCCCCACGAGATGCCGCCCGCAGCGTTGATGCCGTCGAGCAGCTTGATCACCGGCTTCCAGTGGTGGTCTGCGCTGGAGGGAGCCAGCATTCCGTAGGTGATCGGGACACGGGTGCGTGCGCCCAGCTCGACGAGCTTGGCGACGTATGCGTCGTTTCGCTCGGCATCGCGTGAGCGCAGGTCTCCGTGGTTGGCCAATTCGAAGATGCCCGCTCCCATCACGCCCATCTCGCTGACCAGCGCATCGATCTCGGACCATTCCGCCATCCGCGAGGCAACCGGGCGGTCATCGGCGGTCTCGTGGTTGTACGAGATCGAGGTCGTGAAGCCGACGGCGCCAGCGCGCAGCGAGTCACGCAACTGCCCCAGCATGAGCGCGAGCTCGTCATCGTTGGAACCACGCTCGAATGCCGCCTCGCCCATCGCCCAGGTACGCAGCGCCGAGTGGCCCAGGTAGCCGGCGTAGTTGATGCCCTTGGGCGTGGCCTCGACGAAGTCCAGGTACTCGGGGAAGGTCTCCCAGGTCCAGTCGATGCCCGCGGCCATGGCCTCGGCGGAGATGTCCTCAGCACGCTCCAAATTGCGCACCACCAGGTGACGAGCGTCGGAACGGGCCGGGGCCAGCGTGAAGCCGCAGTTTCCCATCACGACCGTGGTCACGCCGTGGAAACACGAACTCTCGCCCATGGGGTCCCACGCGATCTGTGCGTCCATGTGCGTGTGGACATCGACGAAGCCGGGCGTGACGGCATGGCCCTCGGCGTCGACCGTGCGATCGACCCGTCGTCCGGCCAGCTGGGCGGGAGACTCGCCGATCTCGGCCACGACACCGTCGGAGATGAGGACGTCGGCTCGGCGCGGCTCTGCACCGGTGCCGTCCACCAAGGTCCCGCCTCGAATCAGCAGATCCCCCATGGCTGTTCCCCCTTGTTGCGGCCGCGTTTACCGTCAACCTGCACGGTAACGACATCGAGACCGTGATGCGTGACGTGCCTCGCCTGCGGCTTCGAAACTCGGCTGCGGCTAACTTCTCGTCGGCAAAAGACGTGTGTTGGCAGGGCCGCAATTCGCTCTTGGATCCAACGTGACACGCACACAAGGAGGCAGCGATGTTCGAAGAGCACGTGGCGTTGGAAACCGGCGAGGGCACGATGAGCACGTTCATCGTGCGTCCCGAGACGTCTGATCACCGACCGGGACCGTTTCCCACGGTGCTGTTCCTCATGGACGCCCCGGGCAAGCGCGAAGAACTGCACGACATGGCGCGGCGCATCGCCGCCGTCGGGTACTACGTGATGCTTCCGAACCTGTACTACCGCCAAGTACCGGGCTTCGTCGCCCAGCGCGACGACCCCGCAAGCGTCGGGTTCATGTTCAAGCTGATGTCGGGACTGTCCAACGCGATGGTTGCCCGCGACGCCGAGGCGATGCTGGCCCACGCCCGCTCCGACAGCGCAGCCAGCACCGAACGCGTCGGCACCACCGGTTACTGCATGACCGGCCCCATGGCGCTCTGGCTCGCGGCCGAGTTCCCCGACATCATCACTGCGGCCATCTCCGTGCACGGCGTCCGACTCGCTGTGGACGCTGACGACTCACCGCACCGCCGTGCCGGAGACATCTCCGGGGAAGTGCTGGTCATGTCCGCGGAGCACGACGACTACGTCGACCGAGCGCACTTCGACCGGCTCTGCGCGGCGTTCGCCGAGGCCGGCACCAACGCGGACACGCACTGGGTAGAGGGCACCCACCACGGATTTGTCTTCCCGCAACGGCCCGTGTACGACAAGCCGGCCGCGGAGCGCCACTGGGAGCTCCTGCACGACCTCTTCGACCGCCAGCTCAACTGACAGCGCCGGGGGGGCCGAGGCGCGCACTCCGCAGCACGTCGTGAGAAGCCAGCGAAATATGCTCCGCGCCGTGACTCTCGAAGCCGAAGCATCCCGTCTCATCGCGCAGCTCAACGCCCTGGACCGGCCGTCATTTGAAGATGTCGGTCCGCAACGTGCCCGCAAGGGCTTCGAGGAAATGCCACCCTCCGGCGTGCTCGTCGACGTTGCGAGCACGGAGGATCGAACGATCCCCGGGCCTGACGGCAACGACATCGCGGTGCGCATCTACCGACCCGACGACGGCGCTGCGACCGCTGACGACAGCGGTGTGCTCGGCTGCCTCGTGTACTTCCACGGAGGTGGCTGGGTGGTCGGCAGCATCGAGACCCACGACCGAACGTGCCGATCGCTGACGATGCTGGCCGGGGTCGTGTCGGTCTCTGTGGACTATCGAATGGCGCCAGAGGACCCATTCCCGGCGTCGCCGAACGATTGCTGCGCCGCCACGCAGTGGGTGTGTGACAACGCTGCAGAACTGGGCGTCGACCCGCAGCGTGTCGCGATCGGTGGCGACAGCGCCGGAGGCAACCTGGCGGCCGCAGTGGCGCTGATGTGCCGCGACGCTGCCGCGAACGGCGACGCTTGTGGCCAGCCTGCCCTGCAAGTGCTCATCTACCCAGTCACGGATTTCAACCGCGACACCGATTCGATGATCGCCAACGCCGAGGGCTACCTTCTCACCCGCGCCACGATGGCCTGGTTCGACGACCTTTACTGCCCGCCGTCAGAACGCAAGAACCCCTATGCGGCCCCCGCTCGCGGTCGACGACCCGTCGGGAGCGGCACCCGCGCTCGTCATCGTGGCTGGCCACGACCCGCTGCGCAACGAAGGCGTCGAGTACGCGCAGAAGCTCGCCGAGGCGCAGGTGCCCACGACGCTCGTCGAGTACCCGGGCCAATTCCACGGTTTCTTCGGCATGACCCGCTTCCTGGACCAAGCACACGAAGCCCAAGAGATCACGGCCCTCGCCATGCGGCGTGCGCTCTCCCCCGCTCTGGGCGATCAGCTCCTCCGACTGAGTCGAGAGCATCACCGGGGGTGCAGCGTTTCAGTCAGCGAAGCGCGCCCGAGAGTTTCCGTGCAGACCCGAAAATTACTCTCACATCACGAAACATCACTGCATACGCTCCATCTGTGCTGTCGAGAGCGGTGCTGCGAAATAGGTGGCAGACATCCCATGAACCCATCCGGCGCGTCGCAACGCCTCATGCGCAGAAACTTGCCGAATCAGCCCCGCGTCCCCCCGCCGCGGCAGAGTCATGATCGAGCTGATAGTCGTGGGTCGTCCAAAGTCGCTTCAGAGCAGCACCAGAAGCCTTGATGGCTGGAGGCAGTCGGTTGAAGAGGCCGCCCGAGCGACCATTTCGCACGGACCCGTCTACGAAACCGGTCCGGTACACGCTGGCTTTCACTGGTTCTGCGATGTGAGCGCTGCCCGTATTCCCGACCTTGACAACGTGCTCAAGCCAACCTTCGATGCGCTGCAGGCACTCGTTTTCGCCGACGATTATCAGCTCACCGACATTCGTGCGGCACGGATCGACCTGAATTCGCTGAGTCGCGACCGTTCCATTGCGGCAGACTGGGAGTCGTGGCCGACGAAACTCGTCAGCCACCTCGAACTCGCCACAAGACTTGAGGAATTCGTCTACATCCAGATCGTTGACCCGCCGAACCTGCTGGAGGTGCCATGGCTGCCTCTGCACTGAATATCTGGGCCGCAATTGACCAAGCTCGACGGCGATACCAGGCGGCGGGCTACGCGGTCTCCGCTTCGGAACACCTCGAAGCCGCCGACCGGCATGGAGCGGAGGCGGATATTGCGGCCTATCTCGTTGCACGCAAAGGCGAGGGTGACGATGCTGAGACTCGCGTCGTCGAATTCACACCCTCCGACCGCGACCAGAAGTCGGGTGCCCGCCTAGCGGCACTGCGGACTGTCGTCGACGGCCGGCCTGGGTGGCATCTCGACATAGTCAAGTTCGGGCACCCGTCCGATGCCCGTCCGCCATCGCACGAAGTCGTCGCTGACTGGATCGCCGAGGCGCGACGCCTGGTGCCCATCTCCCCGACGGGCGCTGTGGCGCTCGCGAGACGCGCTGTCAGCAGCGCACTCTTCCGACTCGAAGTTGCACGCGGCGAGCGCTACCGGGAGCCACCCGATCTGTCGAGCTCGCTGATCAGCGGCCTAGAGGCCGATGGTGCCATCTCTGCTGACGAGGCTGAGACGCTCCGCGGCTTCCATGCCGCCGTCGCCACCGACGGCTCACCGCGGGACAACTGCCTTCCCGACGAGGAGCTGACCGAGGCTGCCTTGGAGATCGCGGAACGCTGCAGCGCCGAAGACGCCGAAGTGGTTGCCGAAATGCTCGCTTGGTTCGAACGGCACTTCTGCACCCCTGAACAGGCTGGCGTGGCCGCTGACTCAGCTACGGGCGATTATGTGTGGCTCGGCACGGGGCCCTACGACGCGCGAGCAGTGCTCCGCACACGCTTCAGTGATTCCGAACGAGCGTCGTTGGACCGGGCCGTGTTCCTCATCGAACAGGACGGGCTCACGTGGGCACGCCGAGACTCCGACGATGCGCCGCCGGCTGCGCTCGCCGTCGAAGCGGAACTCATGCCCGCGGATCTGGATGCGGCTGCTGGGGCGGAGCGTTTCGGCCGAATGATTGGCGCCGCGCCTGGTTACGACGGGCTGGGGCTCGCCGAGCGTCACCACATCCTTCAGTGGGCCAGCAGGCTGCATGCTCGCGAGGAACTGCCCGGGCTCGTTCGCGATCTGATCGCGGAGACCACGTCCGCTCATGACTTGATTCGGAACAACTGCCCGACTGCCGAGGGAATCGGACGGCCCGATTTCGATCTCGTGGTCGAGAGCCGCCAGGGAACGGCGTGGGTGCCTGCTGGGCACTCTTGTTGGGAAGTCTCGACATCGACTGGTGTAGCGCATAACGCCGATGCCAACTACCGCAAGAGGACCGGTGAAGCACGGCTCAACGCCAGCGAGATCACGTATGTCCATCTCACGCCCCGCGCTTGGCCCGAGGCGAAGGCCACACGGCCCACGACGTCCGGCACAACTGACACGACAAGCGCAGGAGCCAGCCGGCAGCAAGCGAAGCGCCGATGGCAGGAGCAGCGCAGCGAGGACGGGCACTGGCGCGAAGTCAGAGCGCTTGATGTCGACGACCTGTTCAATTGGTTGATCCAAGCTCCGGCCACACGGGCCCGACTCTCGGAACGTCTTGGCCTCGTGCCTGATGGCTTCACGTCGGCTCGCAGGCGTTGGGAACATGAACTCGCACAGACCGGCGGACGGCTCGCCGCGGAGGTGTTGCTCGCCGGCCGCGAGCGGCAGTTCCATGAACTCGTCGAGAGATGCTCGACCGGGGGCGGGACCGTGTACGTCGTTGCCGAGAGCGCTCAAGATGCACTCGATTTCGCCTTGGCGGCAGGTGCCCGTGCCGAAATCCCCGATTTGGCGCTCCTCGACCGGATGCTGCTCGTGTCTGATGCCGCTGCCTGGCGGCGCCTCAAGCGCGAACCGGGCGACGGGGCGATTCTGGTTGCTGCTGAACTCGACGTCGCGGACGGTTCGGAGCTATCGCGGCATTGCAGGGTTATTCCCCTCGTCCATGCCGCCCATGCGAATACAGGCTCTCGAGAGCATGAGACACTGATCGAAGTCGGACCGATCGATCCGACCGCTGCTGCCAAAGCGCTCGAACGACACGGCCTCGACCGCAGTGAAGCGTGGCGATTCGCAACACTCGGGCGCCGCAGCATGGGTGCGCTGCGGAGAACCCTCCAATTGGGCCCGAAGCCCGTCACCCCTGCCTGGTTGGACCGACTGCCAGACGACAAGGACCGTGCTGCGGTGTGGGCTGCTCTGCTGGCCGGCCGTTGGTCCGAGCGACGCGTGAGCGACCAATCCGTCCTGTGCGAGCTGGCCGGCACCGGCCTGAGCTACGAAGGACTGCGGCTCATGCTTCGGCCGCTCAGCGAAGGTGCCGACCCGCTGATTGCGCGTGTCGGCGACCAATGGGCTGTCGTGGCACCTGCAGAAGCATGGCGACTCCTTGTAGCTGAGATCCCCGAATCCGTGCTGGACCGATACTCCGAGTGGGCGCTGCGAGTGCTCACAGAGATCGAAACGCTGCAATCTCCCGATGGGACAGACCTTGAGGTCGCCGGGGTCAAGTTGACGCAACGCACTTACAGCGACGAGCTACGACATGGAGTTGCACAGACCGCAGCCCTCCTAGGAACGTTCGGCATCGATGTGCCATTGGCCAGCGGAACAACCCCCAGGGTGCTCACCGCACTGATCGTCCGAGGCCTGCTCGGCACCGATGATGCCGACGATGGCCAAGAGCTGGGACATGAGGGTCAGCGTCCAGGCCCAGCGTCAGCCCGCATCGAGAGTGGAGTCCGTCGCACGTTCCAGCGCATCGTCGATCTAGCCGATGTCTTGCCTTTGCTCGCCGAAGCGGCACCGGACGAGTTTCTTGAGGCCATCGCTCGCGCCCTCCAACTGGCGCGGGAGGCCCCCGACTGCTTGCAAGTCCTAGACAAAGGCAGTGCCGGACCCTCGTCCGATGCTGGCTGGTACGGACTGCGTCACGCTCTGGAGACGCTCGCTTGGTCTCCCGAATCCGGGCATTTGGCACTTGTGTCAGATGTCCTGTTGGCGATCGCTGCAATCGGGGACGACGACCTAGCCGTCAAGGCGCACGGATGTCTTGTTTCGCTGTTCAGGCCGTGGCTGCCCCAAACAGGGCTGTCGACCGACCGACGCAACGAAGTACTCGTGGGACTGTGCGACCGGATTCAGAGCGACGAGGCACCTGGCACCAGCAAACGGCGGACTGCGCTGTGGCGCTGTTTGTGGGACCTCGCTCCCCATCGGTCTGGAGGTTCCCCGAATGCGGCGCCGACGATCCGGGACTGGCCAGCCGTGGTCGAGCCGGCGCCGTTTGAGGACGAGGCGTCAGCGACCAGCCAAGTCAACGCACTGCTGTTGGACATGGTCGAACATTTTGCTTCGAGCACTGCTGAATCCAGCCATCTGTCCGACATGTACTGGCCGCTCGATGAGGGTGGAAAGTTCATGCGCTTGCCGCCGGAGGCACGAGCAAGAGCCTTGGCCATCGTTGAAGAGGCCACGACTCAAGGCACCCTCGACAGGTCGTTACTCGGCGATCGGTTGCGGTCGTTCATCCGTCTGCAACGTCGGTTCACCGACGCGTTCTGGACACTTGAGCCCGATGAACTCGCGAGTGTTGAGCAGGTCGCGGAGAGAATCGGAGATGACGACCCGGCCACCACAGGCGCATGGCTGTTCGAATCACATGCACCGGACCTTGATGCGGCCGAAATCGGCGATGATCAGGAAGCGAAGGAAGCGCGTCTCGCCGAGCTTCGCCGCACGGCCGTCACGCAGGCGCACGCGGCTTGTGGACTTGAGGGCGTCCGTAGGCTCGCCGTCCGAGCACACGGTGACCGTCAGGTATCCGGTGTCGAGTACATCGGATGCGTACTGGCAGTTCTCGCTGACTCGGGTGAACTGACGCTCGACGGCGGCGAGACGACCGATGCCAGTGCCTTGACGCCCACCCTCGCTGGCTGGCTTTCAGACAATGCGCCACCCGAGCCATCCGTTGGCGCTCTCGACCGAAATGCACCGCAGACAATCGGCCCGGGAAGCGACGATGTGCCGTGCGACCTCGTGGCTATGGGCTTCTTCGCCGAGAACCTCAGGTTTCTGCGCCGCGTTGGCGCAGACCTCTCAGTGTGGTTGGCAGGCCTACTCGAACACCATCTCAGTGTCACAAACGTGGCGCGGCTGTTGACCGCACTCAGGGACTTCCCGCTTGCCTGGGAGATCTCCGAGGCTCTCGGACCTGATGTCGAGGCGGCATACTGGGCGCGCTTCGACCCGCTGCCATATGGCTTGGACTTCACACTCACTGCCGAGGCAGCTGAACGGCTGTTGGTCGCGAGCAGGGCGGACGCGGCCATCGAACTCCTCGCGTATCAGCGCTTCGCAGCAGGTGACTCCGGTGAGACAGCCGCTATCGACGATTCACGGCTGATCGAACTCGCCTTGCGAGCGCTCGAGACCATGGCCGGCGCTATGGATTCGCCGCAGATGGCCCAGCGGTTGCGGTTCCGAGCCGAAGAATTGCTCGACTGGCTCAGCGATCGACTGCCACTTACCGAACTCAATCTCGACGATCCGCACCGGGTTCGACTCGCACGCCTAGAGCTCATGCTTGACGACATGCCGGGTAGCCGCAGGCGACCGTCGCTGCTGCACGCGAGGCTCTCGCTTGACCCGAGATTCTTCGTCGAACTCGTTGCCAGGATGTACTTGCACCCAGATGGGAGCGAGCCAGGTGACTTCGATGAGTCCCTTGAGGCCAACACGACGGAGACACTCGCGGCCTTGGCGACAAGCAAGGCCTGGTCGGTCCTTCACTACTGGAATCGCACTCCAGGTACGAGAGAGGACGGCACGATCGACCTCGTGAGGCTGCGGGACTGGGTCAACGGAGCCATAGAGGAATTCGGAGAACTCGACTTGTCGCGCCTGGGGTGCGAGCACATTGGGCAGGTGCTTGCCAAGGCATCTGCAGACCCCGGTGACAGCAGCGGCATTGTGCCGCCCCCGGCTGTTCGCGACTTTCTCGAAGAATTGCACGACTCTGACATCGAGCTCGGCCTCGCCATCGGAATCGTGAACCAAAGGGGGGTTCACAGCCACTCACTGATGAGCGGAGGCGAGGCCGAACGGGAACTTGCCCTCCGCTACAACGAGCAAGCCAACATCGTCGGGGATCGGTGGCCTCATACCGCACAGGTCCTGCGCCGCGTTGCGGCTTCCTGTGATTCGCACGGCCGCATGCATGACATCCGGTCGGAACAATTCGCACGCGGCACGTAGGGAGTAGCGACATGCCATTGCGAGACAGCCATCCGGTCGGGACACCCTCCTGGGTTGACCTGGTCACGAGTGACGTCGAGGGCGCATTCGACTTCTACCGGGCAGTGCTCGGCTGGGAGTACGAAGGAGACCCCACCGGCGAGATCAGCTACGTCATGGCAACGGTGGACGGACATCCCGCTGCCGGCGTTATGGCACTGCCGACCGAGATGATCGATCAGAACGTCCCGCCGTGCTGGAATGTGTACATCACGGTCGACGACGCGGACGTCACGGCGCAGCGCATCGCCGATCTAGGAGTCTGCTGAACAATGCCCGAATGGCTGCCTTCGCGATTACAAAACCGCTGGTCAGAGGCTTGCGGTAGTGGCCGAATCCGAATAAATCAGCAGACTCCTAGGTGGGGCCGTGATGCGACCGCCGTTCGATGTGCCCGAAGGGTCGTCTGATCCCGCCGGGCGCATGGTGATCGGCGCCGATCCGACCGGTGCCGTGTTCTGTGCGTGGCAGACGCTCGGCGCCATCGGAACTGACATCGTGAACGCGCCCGGCGCGTTTACCTGGGCCGAAACCTTCACCACCGATCTCGACGCAGCCGCTGCCTTCTATTGCGAGCTGTTCGGTTGGGAAGCGTCACCGTGGGACGAACTCGGACCCTCGGGCCGCATGTTCACACTCGGTGGCGAACCAATCGCAAGCATCTCGGGCGAACCGCCGCCGGGCGTGCCGCCATTCTGGAAGGTGAGCTTCGGTGCTGCGGATGTCTATGCCGCCTGCGAGGCCGCCACAGCGAACGGCGGCACGGTGCTCATGCCCCCGACCGACTGGGGTCCGGGCCGCGTCGCCACCGTGACCGATCCTGCAGGAGCGGTCTTCGACCTCGTCACCCTGAGCGATTGGCCCTCATAGCGCTGTGACGCAGGATGGCCGTCTCTTCCAGAGCACCGATCTCGGCTGGGTTGGGTCCCGGTATGTCAGTGAGCACCTCAAGGCGGCTAGCGACCGTCGCGAGGCGCCCGTCGGCGGCGACGGTACGCAGGATCTTCCCCTATGCAAGTGGGCGCACCCACAATTCTGGACGACCGCCGTCGTGCCTAGTTCTGTAGCTGTGTACGAATTCGGCTAGGGAGGTCCCAGGATGCGCCGTGCGGCGCGGGCGGCGGTCTCGACGCGGGTGCTGCCGGTGATTCGCCGCACGTCTGCGCTGCTGGGCGCGGTTTCGGTGATTGCTGCTCGCACGTCGTTGGTGACTGCTGCGCGGCCGCCCACGATGATGACCTGGCTGGGCCGGTAGTCGCGGATGAGCGCTGCGGTCGCCGCAGGCAGCGTTCCTTGTGAGGTGTATGCGACTGCTGAGTTCTCCGTAGCAGCTGCCAACGCTGCCGCAACGCCGACATCAGGCGCGGACCAGCCATTCGCAATCACCAAGGTGATGCCGTCCGGCGCGGAGGCGGCGCTGCCGAGCACCCGCCGTGCGGTCTGCGCGGCGGTGTCGACACGATCAACGCCCATCAGCCTCGAAACGCTCGCTCCGACAGCCACCGCGGCAATTTCGTCGCGCACTTCATTGCTGACCGCGGCAGTGCCCCCGATGAGGATCACCCGCGCGACCTGATAGTCGCGCAGCAACGCCGTCGAGACAGCAGGCAAGCTGTCGTGACGGGTGTAGAGCACCGCAGAGCGCCCGCTGCGCGCAGCCAGCGCCGCAGCGGCGCCGATATCAGGCGGGGACCAGCCATTGGCCACGATCAGGGTGACCCGCCCGGCCTGGGAGGGTACGCCCAGAATGCGGCGCGCCGTGCCCGCCGCGGTATCGGCACGATCCGCACCGGTGACGCGCGAGATACCCGACTCGGACGACGCAGCACGAATCT
Source organism: Acidimicrobiales bacterium (assembly GCA_963663635.2). GTDB lineage: Bacteria > Actinomycetota > Acidimicrobiia > Acidimicrobiales > Poriferisodalaceae > Poriferisodalis. Next base: position 152,584 of record CAXXMY010000023.1, on the reverse strand, counting down.
GCGTGCGGACATCACGCGACACCGCAGCAGTGCCGCCGACAATGACCACCTCAGCGGGCGAAGCCTCGCGGAGCAGCATCGCCGTCTCAGCCGACAACTCGTCCCCCGCCGTGTACACCACCACCGCGCCATCGGTGCGCGCCGCCAACACCGCCGCCACCCCCACATCAGCAGCACTCCACCCGTTGGCCACCACAAAGGTCGCGACACCAACATCAAAATCGCCGCCGCCACCACCACCGCCGGGGCCGGGGCCGGTACGGGTGATCGGCGGTCTTGTCGTCCCGCTGGTGACGGTGATGGTCACCTCGACGGTCGCCGTTTCGCCGTGTGCGTCGTCGGCGTCGACCGTGACGATGTAGGTGCCCTTCGTTGCGATGTCGAAGATGACCCCGTCGCCGACGGTGACCTGGCCGCTGCGAGGACCGAGGTCGAATGAGCGCGCGTCGGCACCGGAGACGCTGTAGGCGGGCGGGTCGTTCTCGTCGACGTCGGTCGCCGTCACGGGCGCTCCGACGTTGCCGCCGCCGGAGGCGCTCTCGGGCACACTGCGGGTCATGGTCGGCGATGCGAACGTCGGCGGGTCGTTGACTGCGTCGACCTCGACCGACACGGTGGCGGTGCTCGACAGCGAAGGGCTGCCGGCGTCTCGGACCTCGTAGGTGAAGCTGTCGGCGCCGTGGTAGTCGGCTCGGGGCGTGTAGGTGATCGTGCGCCTCTCGCCGACATTGGCCGGTTCGTTCACCGTCGCGCTCCCCCGGCGCGGGCTGGCGGTCACCCTGAGCGTCAGCTCGCTGCGGTCGTGCTCCGGGTCGCTGTCATTGGCGAGCACATCGATGATGACAGCGCCGTCCTCGCGGACCGTGGCAGTGTCCGCGACTGCGTCGGGAGGCTCGTTCGCGTCGGTGACCTCGATGGTCACCGTCACTGTGTCGGAAGCATTCGAGGGGTCGCTGGCTTTGACGGTCACGCTGTGCGAGGGCGCCGTCTCGTGGCTGAGCGAACCGCCCGCGGCGACACGGATCTGTCCGCTGCTGCTGTCGATCGTGAACAGGTCCGACCCTGACAGCTCGTAGGTCACCACGTCGCCGCTGTCAGTGTCAGTGGCGGTCACCGGCGCCCCTACGGCGGCACGCGCCCGAGCGTTCTCAGCAACGCTGCGCGTCGGCGCCGATTCGTCGAACGACGGGGCCACATTGCTGACCGGAGCCGCCCGCACCGAGTTGGCCGACACCACAGCGCGGCTCTTGCTCGGCCCGTGCCCGTCGATGTGCGCGGCGCTCACCCGCAAGAAGTAGCCGACATCACCCGCGACAGGCCTGTACACGCTCGACGTGACACCGTCGACCGCGCCCGATACGACCGTCCAAGGTCCGCTGCGGCTCGTCGAGCGCTCCCACGCCCACGCCGTCGACAACACGTTGTCGGGGTCGCTGAGCGTGGCGGCGTAATCCGCGCCGACCTGAGGCTGCGGCGACGACAAGCCCAAGGCGCCGCCCTCCTCCTTGTTCGTGACGGTAACCGCCACATCCAATGTCGCAGTGTGGCCACCGGCGGAGACGCTCAGCGTCACGTCATACACGTTGTCGCGGCCAGAGTCGGTGGCGTCCTCATAATCCGGAACCGACTTGAACACCAACCTGCGCGTCGAGGCGGTGAACTCGAACCGGTCGCGGTCGGCCCCAGCGAGGGGCTGCCACGCGATCGTGGCGTTCTCGGGGTCTGCAGCCCGATACGCTCCGATGAGCAGCGCGCCGCCCTCCTCAATGCTGGCCGCGGCGTCGCCGCCGATGGTGGGCCGCTCATTGACGGGATCCACGGTGACCGTCACCGTGATCGTTCCCGTCTTGTCATCGCTGTCTCGGGCGCTCACCTCGATGTCATAGACGTTGTTGCCGCCCGAGTCGGCCGGACGCTCAAAATCGGGAACGGCCGCGAACGACAGCACCCCGGCATCGGTGATCGCAAAGTCGAGACGGTCCGTCCCGCCCAGCGACCACTCGTACGTCAGACCGGGCTTGCCCTCCGGATCGCTCGCACTGAACGCAGCCAGCGACCCGTCGGGGTTCTCATCCACGCTGAGCGCATTGTCGATTGCGGTCACGCCGCCAGCAGCCGCGAACGAGACACCCGCCGGCTCGTCCACATCGACCACCGTCACCGTCACACTGATCGTGTCGTCGACTGTCGGGTCCGAATTGCCGTACACGTCCTTGCCGTCATGCACCGACATCGTGAACGAGTAGCTGCTGTTGGCCTCGTGGTTGAGCGCACCTTTGGTGCGCAACTGGCCGCTCGACACGACCACATCAAAAAAGGCAGCATCCGCCCCCGAGATCGAGTAAATGAGCCTGTCGCTATCAGCATCAGTGGCCCGAATCGGGGTCCCGACGTTTCGGCCAGCGGGCGTGTTCTCATCCACACTGCGGACGCCATCCTCGGACGACAGAAACTCCGGTGGACTGTTCGGCTGCTTGATCGAGACTGCGAGCGGGCGGACGGTCTTCTTCGCGTAGTTTCCGACAGTGTCAGTCAGCGGGTCGACCGTCACGCCGTCGTATACGAAGTATGGCCAGCCCCAGGCGACGGTGAGCTGATCGGTCGCCGAAATGGTGGACGACAGCGTCAAGGTCACCATCCTGCCCTCGACCGAGATCGAGTCGATGGTGCGCTGGGTACTGGTGCTGCTGTCTTGGACGACGAAACCTACGAGCGGGTGAAGAACTGAGTTATTGTCCAGATCCTTGTCCCATCTCAGCGCTATGTCGCTGCCGTTCGCCACGGCATCTGCAGAGACCAGGAATGGGCGAACGGCATCGACGAGGTGCCCGGCTTGTGGGTCGAGCTCCGCCGGTGAAGGAGCTACGGCGTTGGTTGAGACATAGCGGACGAGGCCTGCGGGCTGAATGGAGCCGTGCGGGACGCTGATGCCGACGGCGTCTGTTTCGAATTGGGTCACTGAGTAGCGAAAAACCAGAGAAGAGCTGCCTGAGCCGCTGTGGTATCTCGCGTGTCGCATTTGGCCACCCACATCGAGTTTGAGTTCCGGCACACCCGTTACGGCCACGGGTTCGCTGAAGGTGACCGTTGCTTCGACCACGTCCTGCCCTCCGTACCCGTTGCGCCAGGAGTAGGTCATGTCCGTTCCGGGATCTGAGGTGAGAGCGACCTGGGTCTTGTCGTTGTGGACCATCTGAGCGGAAAAGTCCTCGCCGTCGTTCCCGGCAGGGTCCATGAGCGATTTCGCTCCGGACCCGGTTGGCGCCGTATAGCTGATCGTCACCACGTCACCGACGTTCACGAGTCCCGACTCGTTGACGGTCACGACATTTCCCCGGATATCGACCTCGACAGTGTCGCGATTCACCCCATTGACGTTCACGGTGAACGCAGTCAAGGTCGGTTCCACGGATCTACTGAGGGCTTCGTCGTAGATCAGCTGTACCCAGCCGTCGTAGCGCGCGCTGACCAGCGTGGGCGCGGTCGTGTCCGTCGCGGTCGGCGTCGCTGTCGTCTCTGCTGCTGTGCCGTCGCCGTTGTGGTTGTAGGCCAGCACCCGAAGCGTGTAACTCTCGTCGTTGGTCAACCCGGTGATCGTCGTGAGCAGAACCGGATCCGAGAGGCCCGTGACCGTTGCCTGCCGGGACGAGCTGTACTCCTGGGTGCCGGACTTCCACTGGACCTTGTATCCCTCGATCGGCCATCCTCCGTCGTAGGGCTCCTGCCACGACACTGTCAGCTTCCCGCTGCCGACCGCGGTGGCCGAGAAATTGGCCGGAGCCTCTGGCACGCAGCCGCCGTCTTTCCACGGATTGCGCGTCACGCCGTCCGAGAACGCCGACGCGGTCGCCTGGTGATCGTCGCAGTAGCCGCCGAACGCGTTCCGCAGCTGGAACACGACGGTCGCCCGCCACCTGAAATCCGGTATCGCCTTCACATCGGCCCACACACGTTCCAGATCGGGAACGCCGTTCGAGTCGTTATAGGTATCAGCGAACCAGGACGGCATCTGTCCTGCGGTCGCGCTCCTGACCACGCCGAAAGCTTGCTCCGACGGAGCGGCGGGCACGAGGGAGGGCAAGCTCTACCGGTGGTTGCGACTGAGTTGAGTGTAGATGTCGTGTGCTGATGTCCAGTGGTGGAGTCGGCGGGGCATGTGGTTGAGGTTGTCCTCGATGACCGAGAGCCGCAGTTGTCCGATGTCGAGGCTGGTGCCTTTGGGGAGCCATCGGCGCAGCAGCGCGTTGGTCTGCTCGTTGGTGGGTCGCTGCCACGGCGAGCGCGGCTCGCAGAAGAACACCTCGATGCCGAGCGCGGCCTCGACGTCGGCCCAGCGGGCCATCTCGCGGCCTTGGTCCCAGGTGAGGCTGCGCACGAGCGCTGCGGGCTGGCGGCCCAGCGCCGCGGTGACCGCGGCGGCGACCTGGGGCGCGCCGTAGCCGTCGGGCAGCGCTGCGGTGACCGCGTAGCGGCTGGTGCGCTCCACGAGCGTGACCGCAGCGGTGAGGTTCGCTTTGCCGACGATGAGGTCGCCTTCCCAGTGGCCGGGCTCTATACGGTCCTCGGCTGCGGCCGGCCGGTCGGCCAACCGCCGGTATTCCCCCAGCGGGCTGGGCTTTTCGGCCTGCGCGACGCTGCGCGGCCGACGGCGCCGGCAGCGCCGCGGCAGCTTCGCCCAGGTGCCCGCCGCCAGGCCGCTGCGCGGGTCGTTCGCGTAGCACGCCCGATAGATCGTCTCCGCGCACACGCGCAGGTCCGCCGCGGTCGCGTGCGGGGACCACCTCAGCTTCAGACGCTCATCGACCGCGGCGGCCAGCACCCGATCGACCGCCAGCTTGGGCGTTCGCTCTCGTCGCGCCCTCGCGCACGCCCACGCGTGCGCCCAGCGGGCGTCATAGGCCGCCCGCCCGGCGCAGCGGGCCAGCTCGCGATGCACCGTGGACCGGTCACGGCCCAGCCGCTGCGCTGCGTCCGCGACGCTGCGGCCCGCCCCGAGCGACGACTCGATGAACACCCGCTCATCCAAACTCAGCCTCGCTGCCATACCGGACACCTCCATCGGTCGGCTGCATGTGTTCCCAACGGTCATCATGACCGTTCACTTGCAACACTCATAATGGTTGGGCCCTGTCGGCAGGAGAGGGTCTGACCCGAGTTGCAACCGGCCCCTCGTGGTGCCCTGCGGTGGATCTGTCGGCTTTCTCTGGTCGGCGGGGCGCGCACCGACCGGCCCGACGGATGTGACCCGATAGGAGCCTTGTAAGCCACACCGTGAGTGTTCTGTCCGCCGTCGCGGCCGGTGGCGCCCCCGACAGTGAGATGACCACAAGGAGGCATCACCATCATGACACAGGACCACCCCGCCGTATTCGGCGGGGTCGACACCCACAAGCACACCCATGTCGCCGCCGTCCTCGACGGCGCCGGACGGGTCTTGGGCAGCGCCGCGTTCGACGCGGACACCGCCGGCTACACGGCGCTGCTGGGATGGCTCGGCGGCCACGGCAGCGTCGAGCGCGTCGGCGTGGAGGGAACCGGCTCCTACGGCGCGGGCCTCGGCACCTCGCGCCCTCGCGTCACGCCCACGCGTGCGCCCAAGACGACACCGTCGCGTCAACGGCAGTGCCGCAGTGGTGCCCAAGCCCGACCGTCGAGGCGATCAGGACGGTGTGGCGCGCCGCTCCGCGGTCAAGCTCGCCGAACCAGATCGCGCTGTCGTCGTGACCGCCCCCGAGCCCGTCAAAGACCGCCTGCGGGCACTGAACACGGCCCGCACCGTCGAGGCGCGCCCAGCGGCCCGGCACAGACGGTGCGTCCGCGCTGCGGCCAAGCGGGCGCTGCCTCCCTGGCCCGACCAGGCTGCGGAGATCCACCTCGACCCGAGCTGCGCCGCCTGTGCGAGAGCCAACCCGGCGCTGCTGGGCGCTTGCGGCGTCGGCGCGGAGACGCGGCCGCGCTGCTCGTCGCCGCCGGCGACAACCCCGAGCGGCTGCGAGCGAGGCGTCCTTCGCCGCCCTGTGCGGCAACCCCACGAGGCCCTCAGCTGCACCGGCTCCAACCGCCAGGCTGTGGCGCATCGCGATGGTCCGCCTGCGCGTCGACGAGCGCAGCATCGCCTACGCCGGCCTCACCGCCGAGGGCAAGACCCGACGCGAGATACTCCGCTGCCTCAAACGCCACATCGCACGCGAGGTCTACAAGCTGATCATCGCACGTCGCCCACGGAGCGGACCTGCGCCGCCACCGCACCCAACGAGGGCTCACCATCCACCAGACAGCCCGAGCCCTCGGAGCCGCACCCAACCGGATATCCGAACTCGAAAGAGGCATCATCCACAACCGCGACCTCGCCGAACGCTACCACGACACCTCGCACAGACCGGGAATTGACAAACATAGGAGCATCCGATGGAGTTCGCCGAGCATCCCGTCCAATATGTGGACTTTGCCGACGATGCCAAGTCATCATCGTCAACAAGCGTCACCGCATCGGCATGCAACTCGATGGGGTCGCACACTTGTCCCCCGAGGCCGGGCGGAGACACCAAGTCATGGAAGTAGAAATGAGCAATCCCCAACGGAGCGGGTGCAGCCGTCACGCCGTTCGCCAGCGTGTACGTATGCGCCAACTCATGGATGATGCCGTAAATCAGGTTGTAGTAGTCCCTTGCGATTCCGACCCACGTCGCATAGCACTCCCGCAGCTTCGGCGCCGTCGGACGGTTTATCGAGCACCTGACGCCGGCGCCGCCTGACTCTTCAGTAAAGGTCACTAGTGGTTCGTCTGTGAAATGGTCGGGGCGCGTATGGTGGGGGGATGGCTGTTGGGTTTGTGTTGTCGGTTGAGGAGCGTTTGTCGTTGGAGCGCGTGGCGCGTTCGGTGAGCGAGCCGTGGCGGCGGGTGCGTCCGGCGAGGGCGCTTGTGGCTTTGGCGGACGGCGGTTCGGTGCGCGGCGTTGCTCGGGAGATGGGGGCGCACCAGGACACGGTTCGCCGCTGGCGTGACGAGTTCGGGGGCTCGGGAGCGGACGGGCTCGGAGCGGTGGCGCCGGGTCGGGGCCGCAAGCGGTCGGTGCCCGACGAGGTGGTCGCCGCGATCGTGGCCGACACCTTGACGGTCGCGCCGCCTGACGAGGCGGCGTGCTGGTCGACGCGTCAGATGGCGGCCCGTCACGGCGTGGGCAAGGACTTCGTCGCCCAGACCTGGCGCGAGCGGGGGCTGCGCCCGTGGCTCGCTGATGTGTTCAAGGTGTCCGCCGATCCCGACTTCGAGGCGAAGCTCGCCGACGTGATCGGGCTGTACGTGGACCCGCCAGAGCGCGCTGTGGTGTTCAGCTTCGACGAAAAGACCCAGATACAGGCCCTCGACCGCACCCAGCCGTCGCTGCCGATGCGCCCGGGCCGCAACCGCACCCTCACCCACGACTACAAGAGAAACGGCACCATCGACCTGTTCGCCGCCCTCAACGTCGCCACCGGCGAGGTCCTCACCCAGACCCGCAAACGCCACACCGGCAACGACGTGCTCGCGTTCTTCAAATGGATCGACCTGCACACCCCGCGCCATCTCGACGTCCACGTCGTCTCCGACAACCTCTCCGCCCACAAGTCCGAGCCCGTGCGCACCTGGCTCGCCCACCCCCGCCGCAAGCGCTGGCACCTGCACTTCACACCCACCAGCAGCAGCTGGGCGAACCTCGTCGAAAGCTGGTTCTCGATCCTGACCCGCAAAGCCCTCAAAACCCAAGCATTCACCTCAGTCGAACACCTCAAAGACGTCATCGACCACTGGGCCGCCCACTGGAACCACGACCCCCAACCCCTCAAATGGACCAAGACCGCCGACCAGATCATCGCCAAAGTCAAACGAGCCCGAACCGCCCTAAACAAAACCGCGACACACCACTAGTGCGTTTTCGGCTGTGATGTGATCCCATGTTTCGCGCAGCCATGGTCTTGAGCCCTCAAAGATCTTGATGACTTCGTTCTCCCAGAACTCCCGTGCTTGGCCGGGGGTCGACTGCGGCGTGCCGGTCGCCTCAGAAGACGGGTCGCTATCCCCGCTGGAGTTTTTGGCGATGACCCGCACCGTGTACTCGGTGCCATCGGTCAACCCCGTGAGGATGACCATGTACCGGTCGCCCGCCGAGGTCGACTGCACACTCTCGATGCTCGTCGTCGGATCGGCCGAGACCTGCCGGGACGCATCGAATTCCTCGCTGCCGGACTTCCACTGGACCTTGAACATTGTGATCGACGAATCGGACGACGACCATCGCACCTCCAGTTTCTGCGTCTCGATGCTGTAAACCGCCACCGCCGTCGGCGCTTCAGGAGCCAAAGACTGGGCGAACGCTTCAGAGGCGTTCACCAAGACAGCGACAACGGAACCCGACAAGGCAAGTGCCACAACGACACCCCACCACTGTGACCGCCGGCGGCCAGATAAGTCCCGGCGTCGAGTTTGTTGCGCATCGCATGTCACAAACCGCGGTATGACGCTCGACTGATCTCCGTGGAATCGCGAGAACGCTATTGAGCAAGATTGCTCAATAGCGTTCTCGGTCACGGTCGCAGCGCGGTCAACGGCACCACCGCTACGCCGTCGTCGGTCTGGTAGCCGGGTCCGAACGCTGTCACGACGATGAGCCGCGCAGGTTCACCACGGCGAGAGGTGTCGACACGCGACCGTACGGTCCTCAGTGATTCCATTGCCTCGCGCACCGCCGCTGCACCACCAAGCTTGATCTCAATCGCGGCCCAGCGCCCGTCGAGTCCTTCGATCACTGCATCGGCCCCGAGTCCACTGTGATCGCCGTAGTAGTAGACGTGTCCGCCTGCAGACTGCGCATATACGCGGAGATCCCGGACCGCCATGGACTCGAACAGCAATCCCATCGCCCTGAAGTCACGGCTGACAGCGGTCGGCGACGATGCCAGCGCAGCGACGGCGAGCGCCGGGTCTGCGAAATAGCGCTTCGGAGTGCGCCGCAGTCGATTGGACGACCGCAGATGCACCGACCACGCCTCGAGCGGCTCGATCACGAAGAGCCGGATCAATTCGTCGAGGTACGCCCGCAAGGTCGAGTCGGCAGGCCCGTTGCCGCCTGCGGACATGTCGGATTGCAACGTGGCGTAGGTCGCAGAGGTCGCTTCGTTGCGGGCAAGCGAGATGAGCAGGCCGCTTGCCAATCTCGGGTTGCGCCTGACACCCGCTACTCGTGAAATGTCGGTTCGAGCGATGTCGTCGAGATAGTCGCGAAGACGGGCTTGAGCGGTCGTCGGCACCATGCCGATCATGCGGGGCCACCCGCCGCGACAGATCAGTCCGGCGATGTCGTCGATAGTCCGTCCGGCATCGGCCGCCCTGCAGCGCTCACCGTCCAACAGTTCTGCGAGGGAGACTTCGCCAGTGGAATCGCCTGATTCCCATAGCGACATCGACCGCATTCGTACGCGTGCGATGTGACCGGCGCCGGAGTGCTCGGTGATGTCATCGGGCGGGTTCTGAGATCCAGTGAGCACGAAATGCCCGAAACCGCCGCGCCGATCACACGCGTGGCGCATCGGATTCCAAATGTCGCGAACCAACTGCCACTCATCGAGCAAACGCGGCTCAGTGCCCTCCAAGATTGAAGCTGGATCCACCTCTGCGGCAAGACGCATGGCTGGCGAACCATCGAGCACCACCTCGCTGCGTGCGAATCGACGCCCGGTCCGCGTCTTCCCACAGCCTCTCGGCCCTTCGATGAGCACTGCTGGCGACGACGACAGCGCATCGGTGACCTGGCCATCTACGACTCGGTCCAGATATCCGCTCTCGTGCGGATCGTCCATGGTGCCTCCGAGTTGCCGGTCTTGAAACTCGTGATTTTCAACTATCTAACACTCTGAGTTTCAATACTCTCACACTTTGGTTTTCATTGCAATGAGACTCTATATTTCTCTCTAGCGAAGGATGTCGGCCTCAGAAAGCGATGCGATCTCGGCGGGGCTGAGTCCCAGCACGTCAGTGAGCACTTCGTGAGTGTGCTGGCCCAGCGTGGGTGCGGGCGAACGGACGCCGTTCGTGCCGTCGTGGAGCAGCCATGGGATGCCGATGTGGCTCATCTGGCCCACCGCGGGGTGGTCGAGGCGTTCGATAAGGCCACGCGCCAACAAGTGCGGATTGGCCTCGATTGAGCGGGGGCTGAGCGACGGGTATGCAGGCACACCGACGGCCTGCAGCTGCTCAGTGACCGACCATTGGTCGCGTGCTGAGGTCCAAGCCGCGATGATCCGATCCAGCCCGACCTCGTTGGCTTTTCGGTCCGCCGCCGTCGCGAACCGCACATCGGCAGGATCGAGACCGATCTCGCCGGCGAGTGCTTCCCATTCGCCGTCGTCGGCGCAGCAGACGGCTACCCAGTCGTCATCGCCGCTGCAGCGATACATGTTGTGCGGCGACATCAGCGGGTCCCAGTTGCCCATCGGCTCGGGTTGCTCGCCGGTGAGTACGGTTTCCATCCAGCCCTCGGCGATGCATGCCGTCGTGGCCTCCCACATGGACGTGTCGATGAACTGGCCCTCGCCGGTGCGCCGACGCGCCACCAGCGCAGCTACCAGGGCGTATGCCGTTGCGATGCCGGCGGCGGGATCGCCCAGCGACACGCCGAGCTCCTCAGCACCGCCGCCGGGATAGCCGGTCAGCGATGCGAGGCCTGACAGCGGCCCCGTCGTCGGGCCGTAGCCCATGTAGGACTTGTATGGGCCGTTCTGCCCGTAGCCGCTGATCGCGGCGACGATCACGTCAGGCCGCTGCTCCGCCAGCGCCTCGTAGCCGAGACCAAAGCCGTCCATCACGCCGGTGGCGTAGTTCGACACCACAAGATCGCAGCTCACAGCGAGCCGCTTGGCGAGTTCCCTGCCCTCAGCAGTGCCCATGTCAATGGTGATGCTGCGCTTGCCTTGGCCGTACTGGTTGAAGTAGCCGTTGGTGTCGAGCGTCTCGTCGTGGTGAATCGAGTACGTCGGCAGACGGCGACCCAGATCCGGCCGAGCGGTTGATTCGATCTTGATGACCGTTGCGCCCAGGTGGGCCAGGTGCAGCGTGCAGAACGGGCCCGCCCACACCCATGTGAAATCCGCCACGGTCACACCGTCGAGGGGCCGATCGCCGCCGGGTTGGGTCGGTGCCGCCGACGCGGCGCACGCGCTGGATGTCTCGAACGCTGCGCCCGCATGCTCGCCGAGCGCCGGGGCCGGACTTCGGATGGACCACCACGGATTTGACAGTCGGGACGGCGCGCCGGGAACGGTGATGCGGCCCAGTCCCGGCTGGTCGTACGTCACCAGGAACTCGCGGGCCGCCAAGTGCGGATCCTCGGACATCTGAGCGACGGTGTTGACCGGAGCGAATGCCAGTCTTTGCGCCTGACCGCGATGGAACAGTTCCATCACCGACTGGCCGGCGATCCACTCGCCTAGCCACATGTGCAGCAGGTCTTCGTTCTCGTAGCGGCTCTCGACGGTGTCGAAGATCTCCATGTCAGCCCACTCGGGCCGGCCCATGAGGTCCTTCAAGCGCTCCCACTGATCAGCCTCAACGCACACAAGGAAGATCTGCCCGTCGGTGGTCGGCAGTATCCGCCACGGATTGAGAATGCGTGCTCCGAGTCGAGTGGGGTTCTGTTCGGTGTAGGACCAGCCGATGAATGCGGCCTCGAGCATTCCCGCGACATAGGCCATCGTGGAGAAGTCGATGTGCTCGCCATGGCCGCAGCGTTGCGCCCGATCGACGGACCCAAGGGCGGCACACGCCGCAGCAAACGCGGACTGAAACGCCGCTTGGTGACCGTGGGGCTTCAGCGGCGGCAGGTCAGGATCGTTCACGCAGCCTGGGGCCAGCCAGCCCCAGCCGCCGCCGTGGACGACCTGCAGTTCCTCGGCTCGCCAGTGCGCATACGGCCCGGTCTGTCCGAACGGCGTGATCGACATCGTGACCAGCGACCGGTGTCGGGCGCGAAGCTCGTCGGCAGCCAGGCCGGCATCGGACGCAATCCGAGGGGCAAGGTCATGCAGGAACAGGTCGGCTTCCGAGAGCAGGCCTGCCAGGACGGCGCGGCCACCCTCGCTCAACACGTCTGCGGTCACGCTGCGCTTGTTGGTGTTCAGGGCCGCGAACAGACCGCCGATGCCCTCGCCTCCGGTTCCGTTCTGGGCGCCCTCACCGGGTCGAAACGGACCACGTCGGCGTGCTCGGTCGCCGGTCGGCGGCTCCACCTTGATGACATCCGCACCAAGGTCGGCAAGCAGCTTGCCTACCCATGGTGCGGCCACCATCTGGCCCAGCTCGACGACGCGAATGCCGTCAAGCCCGCGCTCGGTCACGATGTCTGCCGGTTCCTCCTCGAAGGCGGGACTCAGCCGGATTCGTGCTTGAACGACAGGCGGACCTTGGTGCGATAGGCCGAGATGACGCCGCCCTCGATCACCACGTCCTGCTCAATGACCTCGGCGACGCGTAAATCGCGCAAGGTCTTTGACGCCTCGGTGATCGCGTTCTGCGTGGCACGCTCCCACGACTCGTCGCTCGTACCGATCAGCTCGATCACGTTGTAGACGCTCATTGATCTCTCCTCGCAACGGCCGTATCGGAATCGATCCCGCCGACGGTGTCCTGCAGGGGCATTGTGCCGCCCAATCGAAGTGTGACCTACAGTCTGCCCCACCGCGACCCTTCACTCCCCGCTGACCAGAACGGGCACCACTGTGAACGAAGCACCCTCCCGCAATCCCAACGCCGTCGAGAAGGTCGTAACGCTCGTTGCGGCCAGTCCCGTCTCGTGGGAAGACGCGGCTCGGCGCGGCGTGGCGGAGGCCACCAAGACGATCCGGGACCTGTCCGTGGCGCACGTCGAAAAGCGCGACGTGATGATCGTGGAAGGCGAGGTCGCTGTCTATCGCATCAGGCTGCGGTTGGCGTTGCGAGTGGACCGGATGCGTCCCGGCCTCACGCCCGGTGCACCCGACGTCGAAGTCACGCGCTGGCTCATCGTCGCGAACCAGACGCTCGGAACCGGCGAGGTCGTGGCCGAAATCGACCGGCTGAACTCGCACGGCCCCTGCGAGTTCCACCTGCTGGTGCCGATGACGCATTCGAAGAGCTACGCCCGGGCGCGGCGGCTGTCGATGCTGGCCGCAGACCCGGTCACCGGCATTCCCTCCGAGCACCTGCCCGGCGGAGCGGACTTCCTCGGCCCCGACACCGAGGGCATGGAACAGGCACAGAGGCGTCTTGAGGCGCAGCTCGCCAAGATTGCAGCGGCGTCGTACGCAGCGACCGGCGAGCTTGGCGATCCGGATCCGCTCCGAGCCATTCAGGCAGTGCTGGCACGCGCCAGCTTCGACGGGATCATTCTTTCCACGCTGCCCGCGGGAGCATCTCGGCTGGTGCGCGGCGACCTGCCGAGCCGCGTGCGCCGCATCACCAACCTGCCCGTCACCTACCTGCCCGGCGCCGCACCGAACGAGCTGTAGCACCAGGGCTTCTGTGGGAGCGCCGCACTCGGAGGGCCTTCCGGGGAGGGGCGTCTCTGGGAGGCTGCGGGCGCGTTGGCGCCGGCATCTTGGCAGCGCGGCGCACCTGCAGCGTGGCACGAACCCTTCGGTCGCGGCGATGATGGCGGACGCAATTCCGCAAGAGGTCCGATTGAGGGGGACGATCATGGCTGATTCAGCTGCACGAACACACGCCGAACGGCGCGCTGCCGCGTTGGAGGTCTTCGAGCGCTTCACGAACGGCGAGGTGGACGCCGAGCGAGCACAGCGTTCAATGCAACGGCGCCTGGGTGCGCTCGGAACGTTCGCGTTCGATGTCGTCATGGGCGACGTGTGGGCGCGTCCGCAGCTGTCGTGCCGCGACCGCAGCCTCATCGTGATCACCGTGCTCGCCAGCATCGGCTCGAGCGAAGAGTTGTCGCTGCACACAGAAGTCGGGCTGAATCACGGACTGACCCGCACCGAGATCGAGGAGATCCTCATTCAGGTTGCCGCCTATGCCGGGTTCCCGATGGCGATGGCGGCGTCTCGGGTCGTCGATGATCGTTTCCGCCAGCTGGACGGCGTGGACCGGCTGCCCGAACGAACCGGCGGAGCCGAGCTTGACGACGACGAGCGAGAACGGCGAGCCCTCGAAGTTCGCCAGACGCTCACTGCTGGTCGCGCCCTCGACCGATCCCTCCGAGGACATGGAACGGCTCGTCGAGCACCTTGGTGAGGTCGGCCGCATCGCTTATCACTGGGCGTTCGGCGATGTGTGGTCGCGCGAAGAACTGTCGCGCCGCGACCGCAGCATCGTGGTCATCGCGATCCTGACGGCGCTGAGCCGCACCGACGAGTTGATGGTGCGACGACGAGCGAGAACGGCGAGCCCTCGAAGTTCGCCAGACGCTCACTGCTGGTCGCGCCTCGACCGATCCCTCCGAGGACATGGAACGGCTCGTCGAGCACCTTGGTGAGGTCGGCCGCATCGCTTATCACTGGGCGTTCGGCGATGTGTGGTCGCGCGAAGAACTGTCGCGCCGCGACCGCAGCATCGTGGTCATCGCGATCCTGACGGCGCTGAGCCGCACCGACGAGTTGGCGTTCCATGTGCCCGCCGGTCTGAACCACGGTCTGACCCGTACCGAGATCGAAGAGATCATGGTGCAGATGACCATCTACGGAGGCATCCCCCGCGCCGTCGAGGGCACCCACGCCATGAAGGCTGCGTTCGCAAAGATCGACGCTCGCGGCTAAGGCCGCGACGAGATCCACGCTCGCTGCCGACACCGCTACGGGACGGGCAACCGTCGCCAGTGTCGGCTCGATCTCAGAAGGTGCCGAAGCGAGCCTGCGCGTCCTCGGTCCGGATGGCTCGGGCTGACGCATCTCCATCGAACTCGGACAGGTCGCCAAGGCGCGCCAGTTGGCTGTAGCCGCGCAGCTGGTACTTCGTCATCTGCACCGAGAGCGCCGGCAGGCCCAGCAACCGGTCCACCCAGCGATCCACGGCCTCGTCGAGTCCTGATTCGTCATCGCAGACCTCGTGCGCGAGGCCCCACTCGGCAGCCTTCCGGCCGTCGATGCGTTCGCTGGTCATGACGAATTGGCGCGCCCGCGACATGCCGATCTCTGACACCAGCCGCGGCGTGGCACCCCACGGCAGCGGCACGCCGAGCTCTACCTCGGGCACGTACCAGAGCGCATCGGCCGAGGTCACCCGGAAATCGCAGCTGGTGGCGAAGCAGCATCCGCCGCCGATGGCATGGCCGTGCACCCGGGCGATCGTGGTGACCTCGCAGTCCTCAATCGCGCGGGCCGCTCGCCGTCCCAACTGGTTGATGTAGCGAGCCTCGCGGTCATTGCCAGGTACGGGCGGCTGCTCCTTGCGGTCCGCCCCAGCGCAGAACGACTTGCCCCGGCCTGCGAGCACCGCAACCCGGTACTGCGTCTGCCCGTTCAGAGCCAGGAAGAGGTCGCCGACCTCACGGATCATCAGCTGGTTGTGCGCATTGCGCGACTCCGGCCGATTCAGCCAAACCCGCAGGACTTCGCCATCGGGCACCAACTCGATGGTCTCCAACACGGGCAGCTCAAATTCAGGCAAGCTCACGCAGCCCATCCTTGCCGCTGCGGCGGTCGGCTGTTCGAGTTGGGCGCTCAATCTGCCTGTAGCGGTCGACGCGGCACGCGGAACTCGCAGCGCGGACCGCTCGCCCGCACCATCTTGAGATCGAGAGTCACAACTGGCCAGCCAAGCGACTCGGCGAGGGCCACGTACCAAGCGTCGTAGGCGCTCAAGTTGAATCGCAGCTCCCAGATGCGATCCGCAAACGGGGCAAACGGATACAGCTCGATCTCAAGCCGATTCAGGTCACGCATCGAAGCCGTCGCTTCCAGCCTCGAGAGCCCTGGCCCGCTCTCGAGGCGGCGCAGAACATTCGCAACCTCGGCCATGACCAGAGCCGGTGCTGCCAATGGCGTCTGGTTCATCTCCTCCAGCGCCCAGTGGCCTTCTGGCCCATCATCGACGAATGCTGCACTGACCGCCGACGAATCCAAGACGGAGGTCACGTGCGATCGGCGTCGCGTGCGGCGAGAATCTCGGCCGCCGATACCCGAGAACCGGCAGCTTCCTTGCGACGCTGAATCTCTTCCAACAGGGTCGACACTGAGGGCGTAGCGGCGAGGCGCTTCAGCTCCCCCCGCAGGTACTCCTGCATTGACTGACGCTGCGACGCTGCCTTGACGGCCAGTCTGTCCCGAACGTCTTCCGGAACACCCCGGATTGTTATCTGTACAGTCATGCAAGCATTTTGCCACTATTGCAAGCATTCTGCATTCTCAAATCGAGGCGACGTGCTGTCGCGATATCCGACGCCGAAGCGCATGGCTCAAGCCAGATCAGCTAGGACACCGCAAACGTCCTTGACCTGGTCCGCCGCAAGACGGAGTACATCGCCATAGTCGGCGCCTGTCTTCATTGTTATGGGCACCCACAGCCAGGCGCCTTGCTGCCATACCGGCGACATACCTCGAGACTTCAGCACTTCGTGGAGCTCACCGAGATTGATCGGTTGACCGTCCCAGATGCGCAGCCAAAGAGGTGTGCCCCACCGCTCCCACCGCGCGAAGCTGATGCAAATCGCGAGCCCGAGATCAGGCTCGTCGTGCCCACCGGCTTGGGTCACGATCCCGAAGTACCGGAGGTGGCCGTCGCTCTGGGGCGTGGCCTTCATGCCCTTGGTGGTCATCCAGCCCTCGCGGACCCCATGCGCATCCACGACATCATTGACGATGCGGTTGTAGTCGAGCATGCGCCGCGGAATCGTCGTGCTCAGATCCTCGGCGTGCAGCGGCGAAAACGTGACGTCGTCTTGGACACGCGCCAAGGCCTTCAGCTGCCTGACGTCGGAGACTGTCGAAGTATCGGCTGTCTCCAGCCGATCCAGCAGCGTGGCCCAATTCATGAGAGCAACTCGCTTGCACGAACTGGCGTCCTCGAAAGCAGCGACCTTCATCCTTGAATCGGACCCGGTAGCAGCGAAGCGGCCGGTCGGCTTGTCACTCTCGAATTGCTCCCTGATCTTGTGCCACAGCGCCTCATGCCGTTGCTCCGGGGCAACGAACAACAGCACGGCCGGGCCCTCGTCATCCAGATAGTCGATGTAGCCGCTGGACTGGCCATCGAGAAGCGCGGCCCAGAATTTCGACTCGATGATCAAGCGTGTTGAGTCCGCGCTGTCATACCCCACGAGATCCAGGCGCGCAGTGTCGGACGGCGCTACCTGGGTCTCGGTGTAGGTCAACGGCGCAAGCTTGTAGTCCCCGTCGCTCACTAGGTCGACGAGCGCAACGCGGCACGGTTCAGACTTGTTGAGGATGTACGCGAGGGCGTCGGTTGCCGCATCTTCGACGCCGCTCGTCAACTTGGGCACCAAGTAGGCGAGAAGCGTGTCGTCTTCGGACATGAATGGACTTCCTTTCGATTGAATCGCTAGTGGGCTAGTGAGCAGGCACTGTTGGGTGGTCGTCGCGCTGGCCGGTATCGCCGGGCTGGATGACGAAATCGCGACGATCGCGGTACAGGAGAGCACGGTTGATGACGTAGTCGTCTTCGCCGGCATGCGGATCAATCTCTCGGTAGTCGGTCATGAACCAGTACTTGTAGTCGCCGACGAACAGGTACGTGTTCGTCATGCGGAAGAAGCGGCCAACAACCCCCTCGCCAGCGTGGAAACGGACGCAGATCGCCGCAAGCAGGTGACGTTGGCTGTCTTTCTCGCTCAGCACGTACTCGTGCGGCCACGTGTGCCGGTAGGTCACGGCTTCGCGCCACGGAGCGCTCTCGATGAGTTCTGTCAGTTGTCCATCCACGGCGGCCAGTATCGCGGTGGGGTGTTACATACGAGGAAGCAGCCAGGCCGTCTAAGCCGGTCGGTAAACGTCACGGCAGTGCTGGATCCGGTGGATCACTACGACCGCATCATCTTCGAGCACCTCGTAGACGATGCGGTAGTCCCCACGGCGAGCTGATCGCAAGCCCTGGAGTGATCCGACAAGAGGCTTTCCAACCCTCAGTGGGTTCTCGCTGATCGGACCGAAGATCGCCGCCAACGCGGCACTTCGTACACGATCAGGCAAACCGTTGAGATGCCGCATGCTGGCGGCCGAGATCTTGATGTCGTACACCGCTGCGCAGCGAACCGGCCTAGATGTGGTCGCGCAGACGAACCAGTTGACCTTCGGCAGCCTGCTGTCGTGAGAGTCGCAACGATGCCATGAGTTCGTCGTCTTGCAGGATGTCGAGCGTCTCCTCGAGCGATTCCAAGTCGTCGGGACTCATCAGGACGAAGGACGGCCGTCCGTGGCGTGTCACCACGATGCGCTCATGCTGGCCCTCGACCCGGTCGGCCAGTTCCGACAAGCGGGCCTTGGCTTCCGAGAACGGCATCACTTCGGTCATGGTCAGCGATCTTAGGTCAGAATTCTGACCAAAAGTGCGCGGTGCTTCCTTGAGCCGTCCGTTGGTCATAAACGGAATGTTAGTGATTTTCAAATCTTTCTGAGCTGTCCTTTTAGGGGAGCGACGCGTGAGCATGACGAGGGGGCCAGACTGTCGCCATGAGCGAGAGCAATGGCACGACCCCTGATCTGTCTGGTGTGAAGCATCACGACGTGAGTGCGTTGGGGACGCGGATTCATGTGGCGGAGGCAGGCGAGGGGCCGATGGTGCTCTTTGTCCACGGCTTCCCAGAGTCGTGGTACTCGTGGCGTCACCAGCTGCCGGCGGTGGCAGCGGCGGGCTACCGAGCGGTCGCGATCGACGTGCGCGGCTACGGCCGCTCGTCGGCGCCGGCGGCCGTCGAGGACTACCGCATGGTGCGCCATGTCGCCGACAACGTCGGCGTCGTGCGGGCGCTAGGCGAGGACTCGGCCGTCATCGTGGGACACGACTGGGGAGCGCCGATCGCTTGGAGCTCGGCGCTGTTGCGGCCGAACATCTTCACGGCTCTCGGGCTCGTCAGCGTGCCCTATAACGCCCGCAGTGATTTCAAGCCGAGTGCGGCATTCCGGATGATGGGCGGCGACGAGGAATTCTACATCGAGTACTTCCAAGAGCCGGGCCGTGCCGAGGCCGAGATGGAAGTCGACCTGGGGCACTGGTTGCTCGGCATGTACTACGCCGCCTCGGGCGACGGTGTACGGGCACGCGTGGCGTCAGCGGACTCGTCGGGCGGGCGCTTCACCGTGGCGCCTGGCGGCAAGCTGTCGGACCGCTTCATCTGGCCCGAACCCGACACCTGGCCGCACTGGATGACCGAGGCCGACTTCGATGCGTACCTGCAGGAGTTCACGCGCACCGGCATGTCGGGCGGACTGAACCGCTACCGCAACGTCGACCGCGACTGGGAAGACATGGCCGCCTTCGATGATGCTCCCATCACGCAACCGAGCCTGTTCGTCGGAGGCGAGGTGGACGGCCCGACGGTCTGGGGTGCAGGCTCGATCGCCAAGTTCCCGCAGACTATGCCGAACCTGCACAAATCGGTGATCCTCGACGGGATCGGTCACTGGGTCCAACAGGAAGCCGCCGACGAGCTCAACGCCGAACTGCTCGAGTTCCTCGCCGCGCTGTAGCCCGCTCTCGCTCGTTGCGGGCCGGGGGGCTCAGCCGCGGGCGGCAAGAGCGCTGCGGGAGGCGAACATCGGCGTCACAAAACCGAACGCCGCGACGAAGGCTCCGAAGATGAAGGTTGCCTGAGTGCGCCCCAGCGATGGATCTTCGCCCGCGAACGCAAGCATCGACTGGATGCCGAAGATGATGCCGATCCACATGACCGTCTGGTTCATGCCGTTGGCGATGCCGATGTCCTTGTCGTCCACGGAGTTGGCCACGAGCATCTGATAGGCGGGCGAGCCGAAGCCGGCTGACACGCCCGACAGCACCAGCCCGACCATGACCAGCGTGAGCCCCCAGTCGC
Organism: Acidimicrobiales bacterium; assembly: GCA_963663635.2. Taxonomy (GTDB): domain Bacteria; phylum Actinomycetota; class Acidimicrobiia; order Acidimicrobiales; family Poriferisodalaceae; genus Poriferisodalis. Next base: position 132,578 of record CAXXMY010000023.1, on the reverse strand, counting down.
CGGGACTGGCGCCGGCGGCGAACGCCAGCATCGAGCCGATCATGGCGGTCGATGCAAAGATCATCGGGACCCGTGCGCCGATCTTGGTCACCAGCGTGCCGCCGAACGGCGATGCGAACGCAAACGCGCCAGGCCGCGGCACCATCAGCAAGGCTGCAACGCCGACGGAGTACAAGTAGCGCTCCTGCAGCACGATGGGCACGATCACGAAAGCACCCATGTAGGCGAACTGGTTGCAGGCCGCAGAGACGAGCGGCATGGAGAAGTTGGGTCGGCGGAACAATCGGACGTCGAGCAGCGGGAATGTGGTGCGAAGCTCCCACAGCACGAACACGACGAACGCCACGATCGCCCCGCCCAGCATCAGCATGATCGTCTGATCCGACAGCACCGGAGCGCCTGTGCGCGTCAGCGTCGGCACTCGCGTGATCGCCAGCAGAACAAGCAGCGTCCCCGTCGCCAGCAGCAGCGCGCCGAGCACGTCGATCGACACCCGCTGACCCTTCGGGATCGGTTTCACGACGAATGCGGCGACCAACGTGCCGGCCAGCCCGATCAGGCCGAACAGCATGAAGATCGCCCGCCAGCCAACGACGTCCAGCAGCGGCCCGCCGGCGACGACACCGATGGAGGGTGCGCCCGTCATGGCGAACTGAAACCAACCCACCGCTTGAGCACGGCGCCCGGGACCGAACGCATGCATCAGCAGCGCCATCGCTGCGGGCATGAGAAGGCCGCCGCACAGGCCGAACACGACCCGTACGGCGACAAACGAGCCGAGGTTCCAGACCCAATAGTTGGCGATCATCATGGCGGTCATGCCTGCCATTCCGATCATGAACATGCGGCGATGCCCATAGATGTCGGCGAGCTTCCCGCCCGCCGGAGTGGACACCGCCATCGCCAGCATGAGGCCCGTCATGACCCAGCCGGCGTTGGGCACGGTGGTGTCGAACTCGTCGGCGATCGGCACCAGCGCAGCGTTGACAAGTGTCATCAGTGAGCCGAAGCCCAGCACCGCAATACCGATGACCGCCAGCAGTCGCCACTGGTAGCTGTCCGATTCGGGTGCATCGACGACCGGTGGTCGATCGCCTGAGCGCACCGACGGCGGAGCGACAGCGGTTGGCAGCGGTCGTCCGCCAGCGTCGAGGATCTGGGGGACGACAATGAAGACCGACGGCAGGGCCGTTGCGGCGCGCGTCGTCGTTCCTCCAGGTTTCACGGGTTCAGTAGACGCGGGCCGGCGTGTGTTGGCTCAGCGCGTGAGATGGCCGTCGTCCAGCATCGCATCAATCTGGTAGCGAGCGATCTTGCCCATCTCTGGGTGAGTCAGCACCCAGAAGCGATCGGTGCGCACCGCATCGAGCACCATCGGGCCGACATCAGCCGGGTCCATGCCTTCGGACAGGAAGCCGGCCAGCATGTCCCAGAACTTGTCGCCCTGCTCGGTGCGAACGTGATGCTGCGCGTCGGCGGGGTCGCGGTTGCGCTGGCTGTACACGATGTTCGTATTGATCGGCCCCGGACACAGCACCGACGCGTGCACCGACGAATTGCGCAGGCGCAGATCTCGCTCGAGGCTCGCCATCAGCGCTACGACACCATGCTTGGCGACGTTGTAGGCGGCCAGCGAGGCCCCCGAGTACAGCCCCGCCATCGAGGAAGTCGAGTTGATGTGACCTTCGCCGCCGGCCTCGATGATCGGCAAGAACACGTGCGTGCCGTAGATCGGACCCCACAAGTCGATGTCCAGGGTCCAGCGCCAGTCCTCCAGCGACATGTCCCCCACCGGCCCGGGAATGCCGACGCCCGCGTTGTTGCACAGCACGTTGACAGTGCCGAAGGCGTCCACAGCGGCATCGGCCAGCGCTTGGATCTGGTCGAGCTTGGACACGTCGGTGCGCACACCGATCGCCTCCGCCCCGGTGGCCGCGATCGTCGCAACCGCGTTGGACAGCGGTGCTTGTTCGATATCGGCCAGCACGACCTTCATGCCCGCAGCGGCGAACGTGTCGGCCATCGCCCGACCCATGCCGCTGGCAGCACCTGTGACGACAGCAACCTTGCCTTCGATCTGCATGACCCCTCGCTTGGTTCGGGTGCGGCTGACCGCTATTCGAAGTCGATGACGGTGCGGGTGCCGACGCGCTGACGCATCTGGTCAAAGCCCACGTTGATGTCTTCGAGCGGAATGTGCGCGGAGATCATCTCGTCGAGCATGAGCCGCCCGTCGAGGTACATGTCGACGTAGCGCGGCATGTCAACCCGGAAGGCGTTCGAGCCCATCATCGAGCCCTGGAGACGCTTCTCCATCATGAACACCTCATAGCCGGTGATCTCGATCTTCTCGCCGAACGGCATCATCCCGACGATGACGGTGGTGCCGCCGTGGCGCGACGCCGACCACGCCTGCTCGCAGGTCTGCTTGAGGCCAATGCACTCGAAGGCGTAGTCCACACCGCCGCCGGTGAGCTCATGAATCGCTTGCACGGCATCAACCTCGGCGCCATTGACGGTGTCGGTAGCGCCCAAGGAACGAGCAGTTTCCAGCTTTGCGTTCTCGACATCGACCGAGATGACGCGTCCGGCGCCCGCGATGCGCGCACCCTGCACGGCCGAAAGGCCGATGCCGCCGGCGCCGAAGACGGCCACGGTTGCGCCAGGCTCGATGCGAGCAGTCTTGAACACGGCGCCGAGGCCGGTGGTGACGCCGCAGCCGATAAGCGATGCCCGGTCGAGCGGCATGTCCTCGCGGATCTTCACCACGGCGTTCTGGTGCACCAGCATCTCTTCGGCGAACCCGCCAAGCCGGGCGAACTGCGCGACCTCGGTTCCGTCTGGCCTGGACAGCCGCGGCTTGTCGCCTTCGTTTCGAGCCACCGCTGCGTGGTTCTGGCAAATGTTGGGGCGTCCCGTCAGGCAGCGCTCGCAATGGCCGCAGAAGACCGACAGGCAGCAGATGACGTGGTCACCGGGCTTGACATAGGACACGTTGTCGCCGACTGCTTCGACCACGCCGGCGCTTTCATGACCCATGACAGCGGGCAGCTGGTACGGCCAGTGGGCATCCATGAAGTGCAAGTCGCTGTGACAGAGGCCCGCATGCACTACCTGCATCAGGACCTCATTGGGACTAGGTGCATCCACCGTGATGTCCTCGATCTCGAGTTCCCCCGGGATCTCATTCAGCACTGCTGCCTTCATCGTCTGGCTCCTCTTCCGTCGCGCACGGCTGCGGCGCGACACGGCCTCGGCGCAGCGTACTCATCCGCAGGCAACCGCAAAAGCTCAGCTCGACAGTGCTGGGGCGCCGCGAGACGCCGAATCGGTCGACTCCTGGGGCGTTGCTTCGGCGGTCAGGGCGTCGGACCGGTGCGCCGGATGACCTCGGGACGGATCATCAGCCACAGCGTCATGCCGGCGAGCCCCAAACAGGCCATCAGGACCACGGCCGCACGGGCGCCGAGCTGTTGCGCCACCTCACCGAGCACATAGGTGCCCACCGGCAGTGCGCCGATTGCCATGCTGAGCAGGCCCATGGCTCGGCCCCTCATCTCCTCGGACACCGTGGTGAGCACCAGCGTGGACTGTGTCGCGACAAACAACCCGCTGCCGCAGCTGGCCACGTAGAGCGTGATTGCGGCGATGAGCACATTCGGCGACAGCGCCCACACGATGAGCATCGCCATGGCTGCGAACACACCGAACGTGTAAGCGAGACCCCAGCGACCGCTGCCCCATTTGGCGGTGACCAGCGATCCGGTGATCATGCCGAACCCCGTCATCGAGCCGATGATCCCAATCTCAAACGCCGTGGCGTTGACCTCATCGCCGATGAGCTGAACGGCGGGGAAGTAGGCGAACATGAAGAAGTTCGCCATCACCGTGACGCCGAGAATGCTGAGCAGGCCGCGGTTGGTGCGGGCCAGCCGCAAGCCCTCACGGAGTTCCGTAATTGTCGAGTTTCGGGTGGGCTCCGGTCGACGCAATGGCCCGCCGAGCGGCACGACCTCGAAGATGCGACCCCGCAGCGCGTCAGACCACCGGTTAGTTGCTGCCGATGCGGACTGCGCCGGGGCCACGCGCGGCACCCACATGAGCAAGAACAGACCCACGCCGAGCATTGCGGCCACTCCCAAGAACGCCACACCGACGCCGGCGCTGTCGGCGACAGCGCCGCCCAGCAGCTGACCTGCGGCAACGCCTGAGGCCAGCGCCATCGTTTCCCACGCCATCGCTTTGCGCAGCCGATGAGGGCCCACGATGTCGAGCACGAGAGCTCGGCGGCTGGTCATGTCGACCACCCAGCCGATGCCGGCGAACAGCAGGAACGGGTACAGCAACCAGATGCCCAGCTCGCCCGCTCGCTCGGCGAACCCGATCACCGCAACGAACGGAACCAGCAGCGCCGTTTGGAGCCGCACCGTTCGCCGGCGATCGAAACGATCTGAGATGACGCCGCCAATGGCACCGCCGAACAGCAACGGTGCCCACATGACCGCGCCGGTGAGCTGCACCATGCGCGGCGAGTCCGTGATCTGGTTGACGTGATAGCTCGACAGGAATGCGATGGCCCAACGGCCCCAGTGCCAGCACAGCCCGCTGAACCACAAGGGGGCAAAACCCCTGGCGGCAAAGGCTCCGCCGCTGCGGACCTCCGGCCCCGGGCGCGGCACTTTACTCACAGCCCCGCCCCCACGCATTAGCGCGCAGCCTACGGCTCCGATGTGCATCGTTGCCTGTCACCGCGGTTGACTGCGATGAGGTCAGACAAGCAAGAGGCGGCGAACGAGCGAGATGGCAGGCGGGGGCATCGAAGCCGGCACTGGGCGTGTCGGGGGCGTGGACGGCACTGCTGGCGGATGGGTTATGGCGACCACGGGCGTCGCGAACGGCAGCGACGTTGAGTTCTCGCTGTGGACGTCGTTCACCGAGCTCTGGGAGGAAGCCCAGCGGCAGTCGCTGGTGGCCGTGGGCATCGACATGCCGATCGGGCTGCCGGGCACTGAGCCACGATCAGCCGACGTCGAGGCCCGTGCGCTGCTCGGCCCGCGGCGGTCGTCGCTGTTCTGGTCCCCGCCTGTGGCTGCGCTCGATACGAGCGACTACAGCGAGGCCAACCGTGCTGCCCGCGAGCATCTCGGCATGGGCCTGTCGAAGCAGGCCTACAACCTGCTGCCCAAGATCCGCGAGGTTCGCGCCGTGCTCTCACCAGCCGATTGCGCCGCCGGCGCGGTGCCGCGCGCCGCCGAGGTGCATCCCGAACTCAGCTTCGCTGTGATGGCCGCCACGCTGCGTATGGCGACCTCGCCCCACCAGTCAAAGAACCCGACCCCGGACGGCGAGCAAGCGACCGCTGCCGAGCCCTTGCAGCACCCGAAGCGCTACCAAGCCGGCATCGCCGAGCGCTTGGCCCTGCTCAGCTCGTGCTTCGCCCGCATCACCGAATCGGCCGTGCTCGAACCACTGGTTGGTCCGCCGCACCCAACCCTCGACGACCTGCTCGACGCCGCTGCAGCAGCGTGGACAGCCCGCCGGATCGCCGTCGGCGTCGCGACCCAAATCGGGACCATCGATGGGTGCGCCGCCCTCGACGATGCTGGCTTTCCCCTGACCATCGTCGTGTGACCAGCGGACGACAGCGGCACGACTACCCGTCGACAGCGAGATCGTTGCCGGGCCAGAGCCGGAGAGTTCTCGCCGGGCCATCCCACTCGATCCGAAATTGTCGCAGGACATCGAGTCCGATCACCATGTCCTCGCGCAAGTTCGGCGCCCGGGCCACCACGAGACGCAACGGCCGCGTGCGGGTGCCTGAGTTTCCGACGAACTGGAACTCAACGGCATAGCAAGGTGCCATAGTCGAACTGAGCACGGTATGTAGCTCCACCGAGTGGATGATCTCGAGCGAGAGCGCATCAGCGGTCGCCTCGCTGATAACGGACATGACAGTGCCGGTGTCGACGAGGCCGGTACCGCGTACCCGCGGTGGCAAGGGCCGACCATCAAATTGGTGCGCTTGACGACTCAAGGGCGTCACCGTGAGCTCGTATCCGATGCGCGCCCCACTCGCCGTCACGTCCGCCTCGATCGGCGTCGGACACGCGCTCGAATCGATGTCAGAAGCCCGCTGGCCGAACGACGACCGGCTCGTCGGCTTCCACGATTCGCTTCACGCAGAATCGCCGGCCCTCAGGATCGAGACAACCCGCGTCAATCGCGTCCCACTGGTCGTCAAAGACCTGGAGATCTGGCACCAAGCGAGAACCCCGGTCAAGCAAGAGCGCCCACTGGCCCGCATGTTCGACAACGAGTTTGGTGCGCAGCCGGTCGAATCGGCGTTCGAGCCGCACCAGTATCGAATCCAGCACAGGGCCCGGCGATATCCCTCCGAGGTGGAGCTGCAAAGGACGACCCTCCGGCACGGGACTCACATGTGCATCTTCGCATAGATGTCTGGGCAGTCATCTACATTTTCCGTGCTCGCCTCAGCCTGGCGTGCCAAGAAGCCGGGTGGCGCCTGTTCGAACGCGCGCAGACAGCTGGGGGCGCAGAATCATTAGTCGATGACGGACGCAGCGCTGGTCGGCGCCATTTGACGATCCGCTTGCGGCTTCGCTTCCGTTGAGGGGCCAAGTACGTTTGCGCCGTGTACGGCATCGCGGTGAGCGTCACGGCCTGCCTGCGCGGGGGCACCCGGGTGGACGTGGCCTGGAACCTGGACACTGCCCTCACGCCGCGATTCGACCCCGCGGATGCCGTCGGCATCACGCCCGGCGGCGGCAAGCTCGGCACGCTCTTGGGCGGGGCTCTCGACAGTCGCCTCATCGAGGTGGCCTCAGCGAAGCCGACGAGCGGGCGAGTCGTCGAGATCGAGCTGGACGCCATCGAGAGCCCCGCAGTCGGCGTCGAGGCGGGCACGGTCGTCCGCATCCTCGTGGCGCCGGCCGACACGCTCCCCGAAGAGCTGTGGGATCAGCTGCTCGAACGCCAGCGTGTCACCCTCGTGGCCGAACTCGACGGCGACACAGTCACCGCGTCCAGGATCTCGGCCGACGGCACCGCAGACAGCTCTGTCGTGTTCGAGCCCGACTCGGTGGCGACGACATGGAGTCCGCGGCCGACCCTGGTGGTGATGGGATCGGGTCCCATGGCCTCCGCTGTGGCGGCGGCCGGCGACTTCGTGGGCTGCAACGTCCAGCAGTGCACCGGGCCCGACGCTGCGATCGGCCTGGCCGGTGCCCTGTCCCGGCTCGACGGCATCGTCGTGATGGGCCATGACATCGAGGGAACCGGCCGCGTGCTGTTGGCGGCGGTGAACTCGCGGGCCGGCTACATCGGCTCGGTGGGTCCGCAGTCGATCCAGGCGGCGAGGCTCGACTGGCTTGCCTACCAGGGAGTCACCGACTCCAACCGGATTTGCGCGCCGGCCGGCATTGACATCGGCGCTCGAACACCGAGCGAAGTCGCTGTCTCGGTGCTCGCGGAGATGATCGCTGTGCGCAATCAGCCGCCGTCGTGATGGGCTCGAAGATCGAGTTCTGCCGCCTGCGGCTACTATCGATGCAGTGACGTCGACGGATCCAATCCTGACGAATACAGACCCGAACGCCGAGCCGCTGCCTGCGGTGGCGGACGTGTGGCAGGGCGCCGACGACGTCGGCCTTGACGGTGACTGCAGTCCCACCAAGGTGTGCCGCAACGCACGCGATTTCACGTTCGACGGCTTCGCCGAAGGCGACGAGGATCTCGCCACCTCATGGCAGAGGCTCCTCGAGCGCGAGGGCAAGTCGTCTCCCGACGGCACGTCGTTACGCGACCTGGTCCTAGGTCCGACCTCGGGAGACTGAGGACCGCGACGACCCGGCTGCGTACGGTGAGCGACCAGCCCCGCAATGAGGCTCCGGCAAATGTTGCCGACCTGCAGGCACAGCTGCGTTCGTCGGACTACCTCGCGAGCCGCGGCCTGGCCACGACAACCCTGATCGGGCTGCGGTTAGGTCGACCCATCCTGCTCGAGGGCGAGGTCGGCGTCGGCAAGACCGAAATGGCCAAATGCCTCGCCGAGATCGGCGGACGGCAACTCATCCGGCTCCAGTGCTACGAGGGCATCGACACCCACCAGGCCCTGTACGAGTGGGACTACGCACGGCAGATGCTCCACGTCCGGGCGCTGTCGGAGAGTGAGCTGTCAGACGCCTCGACGGTCAGCGGCCTCTACAGCCCTGAATTCCTGATCGAACGCCCGCTCCTCGCGGCGATCCGGGGCGGAAGCGAAACGGTGCTCCTGATCGATGAAATCGACCGTGCAGATGACGAATTCGAGGCGTTCCTATTGGAGCTGCTGTCAGACTTCCAGATCACGATTCCCGAGGTCGGCACCATCGCCGCCGACGACCGACCGACCGTGGTGTTGACATCGAATCGCACACGGGAATTGCACGACGCCCTGAAGCGAAGGTGCCTGTATCACTGGATCGGCTATCCCACCTTCGAAGAAGAAATCGAGATCGTGCGCCTGCGTGCGCCTGGTGCGGTCGATGCGCTCGCGCTCAAAGTCGTCGCGGCGGTCCAGCGACTGCGGGATATGGACTTGGTCAAGCCTCCCGGAGTCTCGGAGACACTGGACTGGGTGGACGCGCTCGGCGTGCTGGGCATCTCCGAGCTCGACGCGGCGTCGGCAACTGACACGCTCGGTGCGGTCATCAAGGATCGCGACGACCTCGAACTTGTCGAAGCCGATCTCGACCGGGTTGTTGCCGATGCCTGACATCGGTGTCGTTGCCGATGCCTGAGGCGGGTCCTGGGCCCGGACACGAGGCTGGCTCACCGTCAATGGAGATCGTGGCGCGGCTCGTCGGTTTCGGCCACGCGCTGAGAGACGAGGGCCTGCCGGTGGGCTCCGACGACATCGTCGTGTTCTGCTCAGGGGTCGCGGAGCTCACGCCATCTGACATCACCGACATCTATTGGAGCGGACGAGCGACGCTCGTGCATCGCCGCGAGCATCTGCCGGTTTTTGACGAGGTGTTCCGCCGCTATTTCATCGGCCTGCCGGCGCCCCGCTCCCCCGAACCCGCACCGCACGAACCGGTGACGCACGGATTGAGCGGCACGCTGCACGTTCCCGACAGCGAACCTGGCACCCAGGCCGGCGATGACCGACCCATGGTGCTCGGACTGCAGGCATCGGGGGTCGAGATCCGGCGTGACAAACGATTCGCCGAGTGCACGCCCGACGAATTGGCAATGCTGCGCCGGATCATGACGCGTATCGGGCTGGAGCCGCCTCGACGCCGTACGCGGCGGCGGAAGCCGGACCCGTCGGGCTCGCGGCTCGACATCCGGCGCATGGCCCGCGAAGCCATGCGGATCAGCCACACCGCACCCGATCTGCGCCACCTGTCTCGATCACTGAAACCCCGGCCACTCGTGCTCATCTGTGACGTCTCGGGGTCGATGGCCGACTACTCGCGCAACCTGTTGCAGTTCGCGTACTCGATGCGCCGGGCAGCCCGCAAAGTCGAGGTCTTCTGTTTCGGCACCCGGCTGACGCGTATCACGCCGGCGCTGGACCGACGGAACCCGGACGACGCGATGAAGCTCGCTGCGGGCCGTGTGCTCGACTGGGACGGCGGCACGCAGATCGGCAAATCGCTGGACACCTTCGTTCACAAGTGGGGTCGCAATGGCCTCAGCCGGGGCGCCACCGTCGTTGTCTGCTCCGACGGGCTTGACCGCGGAGACCCAGCCCTGCTCGCCGACGCAATGGAACGCCTCAGTCGGGTCTGCCACCAGATCATCTGGATGAACCCGCTCGTCGGCGACAACATCGATGCCCTGCCGAGCACGCTCGGCATGATGGCTGCGGGCCCGTTCATCGACGCCCTCGAATCCGGACACGACCTGGCCAGCCTCGAGTCCTTCGCCAAAAAGCTGCCTCACATCGGCTGATTCTCATGAGCAGGTGGAGCGTTTCGATCCAGGCAGAGGGCGACCGGCCCGTCGAACTCAGCGAGGTTGTGGCGCTTGCCGACGCGGTCGCGCCGCTCGACGGCATCGCATCGGGCGTCGGCGCGATGGCGTACGGCGCTCAGATCGTGATCGAGGCCGAAAACGCCGACAACGCCGTCGAAGCGGCAATGGACGCCTTCGCCGATGCAGTCAAGACGGCGAAGCTCCCAGCTTGGCCGATGACCCGAGCAGAAGTCATCGGCCCCGAAGACTCCGACGACGAGTTCGGGTTCCCCGAATGATCCGGCCCGAATGATCCGGCCCAAATGATCCGACTGGGCTCGCTCGCCGGTTACCCCTTCGAGGGACCCAGGGTGCTCGGCGGCTGGACGCCGCCTGCAATTGCGGCCGTGTTCGCGATCCTGTACCGAGCCGACCCCGACGGCCGACCGTACGACTACGCCGTGCTCGATGTCGACCACGCGGACAACCTGGCTGCGGCCGGGTTGCCGTTCGGCCACCCGCGCGCAAAGTCCTGGGAGCGGCGCGCCGGCAACAAGTGGAACCTCCACATCTGCACCTATGAGGTCCCAGGCGGGTTGCGCTCGCATCGCGAACAGATCGTCCGAGAGCTGGTCGCCATCTACCGACCCGGCTGCGCGCCCGAACAGTTCGACCAAGTTTGGAAGGACGAGTGGATCGGCAGCTACCGGGCCCCCACCGCGGGCCCGCTCACCACCACGCGCGATCCTGGCGGCTCGTCTGGGCGGGCCGCTGAAACGGACGTGAACTGATCGCTGACGGCTATTCGGGGTGGTAACCGACGGCGTCGTGGAGCCGGCTGCGCCGCGTGCCCATCGCGGGCCGGGCCGGCACAGGCTCGCGAGGCTCGGGGTCAGGCTCATACGTGGCGCCAGCCACGATGCCTTCGGCCATGCCGTACAGCAGCGGCAACGCTCCCGCGATGACGCCGCCGGTGTTGTTGATGCGCTCGACACCAGGCTCGACAGCTTCGGCGTCCGCCTTGATCTTCCACACGATCTGCGAGCACTCTTCCAGCAGCCCAGCGATCCGGGTCAGCTGACCTCCCACGATGAACAGGTAAAACGCCAGCCCGGCAATGAACAGTCCGATCAGGATGACGGAGAGGACTACGAGCGTCGTCATGAGCGCACCTTGTCGAGGACACGGCCCAAGAACAGGTGGTGTTCAAGGCCTTCGGTCAGGACCGCATCGAGCCCGGCGGCGGTCTCCGCGATGAGGGCGGTGTCGCCGGTATTAGCGGCGGCACGCTCGAGCGTGCCCTTGATGATCTCCACCCGGCGCTCAATCGTGCGCACGAGCAGCACCAGCATGGTGAGCAGGGCAACAACAGCCACAATCACGACGAAGCCGCCGATGATGACTCCCCACCACAGATTCTCCTGGGTGTTGGTCAACCCCAGTAGGTCCATCTCAGCCTCCTAACCGGGCCCGACCACGCTTCAGGCCGGCGACGATTGTCGATGCCGCCTCGATCGTGGTGTTCAACTCCGCCAGCGCCGCCGTATTGGTGACTGCGTCTTCCAGCCCGGCGTTGATCTCCGATGCCCGATTGCCGATCGAACGAGCCAGCATCAGGATCGGCACGACGAGCGCGACCACCGCGATCACCACGACGATGCCGATGACGTAGCCGATTGTCCACCCGGTTGTCGACTCTGAAGCGAGTAGCGGTATCACGGCATTCCCTCCCTCAGATCGATTCGCAGAAGTCCCGCACGGGCTTGAGCGTCGAATTCACCGACGCCAGCACGGTCGGGACTGTCGAGGTCTGGTCGGCGATGACACGAACCCCGCCCGCGACCGCCACGAGCGTGCTGTGGACCGCCCGCAAATGGAGGCCCACTCGCAGCAGCCCAACAGCGGCGGCCACGATGATCAGGCCGCCGATGATGACAGTGACCCAGGCAACAGCAGGCATCAGAACTCCCTTCAGCCCAAGAGCTTTCCGACCGAACCGGCGTAGCGCACCGCACCGTCTGCTACCTCTTCGATCGTCTCGTCAGTCGTTGCAAGCAGATCGCGCGTGGTGTCGAGTTCTCCGATGACCGCCACACCCGCAGTCAGGATCTCGTCGCTGGCTTTGCGGATCCGCTCGATGGCAGCCAGTACCCGGTTCAGCAGCGCGACTGCCACCGGCACTACCACGAGCAGCAGGATGAGGTTTCCAATCCACCAGAGCACAACAGCCTCCTCAGACGGCCTCGGGGCGATACGGCAGGACGAATCGACGTATCACGCGCGCGAGCCCCATTTGCGCGGCGCGCACAGCGATGGCAACGCCGCCGGCGGCTTGGGCTTGGCCGACCTGATCGGGGTCACGGCCCGCTGCGATCGCTGCCAGTCGGTTCTGCATGTTGGCGGCAAAATCGTTGAGCAGCACTGCGGTGATGTCGCTCACCAGGCCACGCCCATACTGCGCGGCCGGCCCGGAGAGCTGCAGGTCCATGGCAACGTCGACGGTGGTGCCGTCCGCAGCCGGGGCAAGGCTTACGTCGAGTGCGAGCGTCGCTTCGCCGCGGCCCTTGCGATCGCTGCCACTGGCGGCGACGGATATCGTGCGGGCCTCTTCATCCCGCTGGGTGATCTCGGCACCGCCGTCGAAGTCCAGCTTGATCGGACCGAGACCGATGGACACCGTGCCGCCGTAACGGTCGTCTCCCAGCTCGGTGGTCAGCTCCGTTCCGGGCAGGCACGCGGCAACCTGCGGGACATCACCGACGAAGTCCCACACAGCCTCCAGCGGCTGATCGACCCCGAACTGATTGGTGATCTGCATCAGACGACTCCCTGTTGGCGCGCATATGCCGTCCGGCACCCTGCGCAGCAGAAGTAGAAGACCTCGTCTCCAACCTGCAGTGAGACAGCAGCCGGATCGATCTGGACCTCCATGCCGCAGACGGGGTCGATAGCCGTGCCTGTCGTGGGCGCTTGGGTGGTGACCGGGGCGGCAAACGCACCCTGTGCTCGCAATTGCACCAGCTCGGCGAGGATCGACACAGCGACTTCCTTGTGAGAAGTGCTGCCGAGATCCAGTCCTGCCGGGACGCGTAGGGCGTTGAGTTGGCCTTGGTCGGCTCCCTGCGCAGCGAGCTGCGCACGCACGCTGTCTCCCCTGCGGCTGGACGCGACGAGGCCCACATAGGCCGGAGCCGCCTTGAGCGCGGCCCCCAGCACGTCTTCATCGCCGTGTCCTTGGGTGGCGACGACGACGATCGACTGCGGTGTGAGCAAACCCTCGCTGAACTCCGAGCCGGTGACCAGCTCGACACGCCAGTCGAGTTGACTGGCGAGCACCGACAGGGTCGTCGCCATCGGCGAGCTTCCGACGACCACCAAGTGAGGTACGGCCACGACGGGCTCCAGATAGATCTGCAAGGCACCTTCGCTCTGGCATGACATGGCAACCGCGTTGGTGCCTTGGGGAAGGTCGCCGAAACGATCGCTCGCGCCGAGCGCCAGCAACCGCGGCGTCCCGGCTTCAAGCGTTGCGATGGCCTCCCGGATGAACACCGGCTCAGCGCACGCGCCGCCGATCCAGCCGTAGATCTCGCCCGAGGCCGTGTAGATGGCACGAGATCCCTGCTGCCCCGAGGTCGGCGCTTCGCGCCAGACAACCGTTGCCAGCACGAATGCCTCACCGCTGCGTGCGAGTTCGATGGCCTGTTCCAGGACGCCCCAGCCTTCGACGGCCCCGTCGGTGACCGAACGGTGTTCGCTCACGGCTCTGTCTTCACCGGCGGTGCGCCGGAGACGTCGTGACGCTGGGTGATGGCTTCATAGACACGATCAGGCAGCAGCGGCATGTCGATATTGCGCACGCCGGAGTCGGAGATTGCGTCCATGACGGCGTTGACGAACGCTGCAGGACCGCCGACGGTGGCGCATTCCCCGATGCCCTTGGCCCCGATGGGATGGTGCGGGCACGGGGTCACCACCTCATGCAGCTCGAAGCCCGGTGTCTCCCAAGCCGTCGGCAGCAAGTAGTCCATGTAGTTCGAGCCGATGCAGTTGCCGTCCTCGTCGAACGTGATGAATTGCATGCTGGCCATGGCATACGCCTCGGTGAGGCCGCCCATGATCTGGCCCTCGACGATCATTGGGTTGATGCGCACGCCGCAGTCGTCCACGGCCACCACCCGCAAGACGTCCCACACGCCGGTCTCGGGATCGACCTCGACGGTCGCGATGTAGCAGGCGAACGGCCACGTCAGGTTGGGAGGGTCGTAGTAGGCGTTGTTCTCAAGGCCCGGCTCCATGCCGTCAGGCATGTTGCTGTAGGCGGCAATTGCGCATTCCTGGATCGTCACGCCTCGGTCAGGGGCGCCGCGAATCGAGAACCGCCCGAGTTCCCACTCGATGTCCTCTTCGGACACCTCCAGCAGGTGAGCGGCAATCTTGCGGGCCTTGGCGCGGATCTTGCGCGACACCATCGCAACGGCCGCCCCGGCCACGGGGGTGCTGCGCGATGCGTAGGTTCCCATGCCGAACGGGGCCGTGTCGGTATCGCCCTCCTCGACGAGTACATCGTCGGCAGGGATACCGAGTTCGTGGGCGACGATCTGTGCCCATGTGGTCTCGTGGCCTTGACCCTGGGACTTGGCACCGGTGCGCAGCAGCGCCTTGCCGGTTATGTGCACCTTCAGCTCGGCGGAGTCGAACATCTTGATGCCCAAGATGTCGTATTCCCGGCTGTTGCCGGCCCCGAGGGGCTCGGTCATCGTCGAGATGCCGATGCCCAAGAGCCGGCCTCGCTTACGGGCTTGCTCCTTCTGCCGCCGGAAGTCGTCGTAGCCGATCGCCTCGAGGCCGATGTCGAGGCACTTCTGATACTGGCCGGAGTCGGTCAGGAATCCGAAGGGAGTGCGATGCGGGAAGTCGTCGTCTCGAACCAGATTGATCCGACGGAACTCGGCCTGGTCCATGCCGAGGTCGTCGGCGGCGGCTTGCACCATGCGCTCCTGGAAGTACATGGCTTCGGTGACGCGGAAGGAGCATCGATACGCAACGCCTCCCGGCGCCTTGTTGGTGTAGACGCCCTGGGCGGTGAGATGGGCAGCCGGGATGTCGTAGCAGGCAAACGCCGAGTGCATCAGGCCGATTTTGAACTTGCTCGGCTGGGCATCGGAAAAGAATGCGCCATGGTCGGAGTCGGTGTGCATGCGCACACCCAGAATGCGGCCGTCGTTGCGCAGCGCCAACTCGCCCTTCAAGTAGATGTCGCGGCCGAATCCGGTGGAGATGAGGTTCCCGCTCTTGTCCTCGATCCACTTGACGGGGCATTCGAGCAGGATCGAAGCCAGGATCGACACCACGTAGCCCGGATACACCGGCACCTTGTTCCCGAAACCGCCGCCGAGGTCGGGAGACACGATGCGGATCATGTGCTCGGGCAGCTCGGCCACCATTGCCACTGCGGCCCGGATGATGTGCGGCGCCTGGGTAGTCATGTACACGGTGAGCTTCGAGGTCGCTCGGTCGAAGTCGGCGATCGAACCGCAGGTCTCGATGGGCGACGGGTGAGAGCGCGGGTAGTGCATCTCGATGGTCGAGACCACGTCGGCCTGGGCGAAGGCCCGATCGGTGCCCGCCCGGTCGCCGACCTCCCAATCGAACACCACGTTGTTTGTCTGGCCGGTCTTGTCGTCGCGGATCAGCGGCGCGTCGGGGGCCAGCGCCTGGGTCGGGTTGACGATGGGCGGCAACGGTTCGTAGTCGACGACGATGGCCTCGCAGCCGTCCTTCGCGAGGTAAGGGTCGTCGGCGACGACACACGCGACCTCCTGCCCCTGGAATCTGACCTTGTCCGTGGCGAGAACGGCCTGGGTGTCATACGACAGCGTCGGCATCCATGCCAGATTCCGTGCAGCAAGCATGTCGCCCGTGAGCACGAGGCGAACGCCGGGGATCGCCCAGGCGCCGCTGACATCGATGGACCTGATTCGAGCGTGCGCCAAGGGGCTGCGGAGGATCTCCATGTGCAGCATCCCGGGCAGGGCGATGTCGTCGACGTAGTTGCCCTTGCCGCGGATGAAGCGGTTGTCCTCGACCCGGCGCCGACTGGCGCCGAGGCCGCCGATCTTGATCTCGTCGAGCGCCATCTCAGCCCTCCTCTCCGGCCCCGTCGCCGTCGGCATCGGAGTCGTCGCTGTCGGGTGCGGGGTCGGGGCCGCGTAGCTTCTCGGCGGCCCACATCACCGCCTTGACGATGTTCTGGTAGCCGGTGCAGCGGCACAGGTTCCCGGACAGTGCCCAGCGGATCTCGTCCTCGCTCGGGTTCGGGTTCTCCTCCAGAAGGGCCTTGGCGCAAAGCATCATGCCGGGGGTGCAGAAGCCGCACTGCAGACCGTGCTCGTCCTTGAAGCCTTCCTGGATCGGATGCAGCTCGCTCGCGGTCGCGAGGCCTTCGACCGTGAGAATCTCATGACCGTCGGCTTGGACTGCGAACATCGTGCAGCTCTTGACGGGCACACCGTCGTACAGCACCGTGCATGCACCGCAGTTCGTCGTGTCGCAGCCGGTGTGGGTCCCCGTCAGTCGGAAGCCGTTGCGCAGCAGGTGTGCCAGCAGCAGCCGCGGCTCGACGTCGGCAGCGCGCCGTTCGCCATTCACGGTCAATTCCACACGGCGAACCGGCACCTCGTCACCAAAGCTCGGCGGGACCACTTCGAACAACGTGCTCATGTCAGGCCGCCTTCTGTCCAGACCGCTGAATTTGCGCCCCGATGCGTCTCACGAATGTCGCAACGACGTGGCGCTTGTAGTCGGCGCTTCCCCGGTGGTCGGAGCGAGGCTGGGCCGCTTCGGCGGCGAGCTGAGCCGCCGCATCGACGGCGTCGCTGTCGAGCGCCGTGCCTACCAAAGCCGCTGCCGCGTCGGAAGCGTTGATGGTGGCAGGCCCGACGCCGGTCAGCCCGATGCCCGCCCGGGCGATGCTGTCGCCCGACATCTCCACCGAGACCGCCACGCCGACGGTGGCGAAGTCACCGACACGGCGTTCAAGCTTGAGGTAACCGCCGGCCCGGGCGCCACGCGCTGGCGGAACCACCGCCTCGATGGCGATCTCGTCGTTGGCGAGCACCGTCTGGAACGGACCGTCGATGAAGTCGTTGACCGGAATGATCCTTTGCCCGTTCGGGCCTTGGGCCACAATGGCTCCCTCCAGCGAGACCATCACCGAGGCCCAGTCGCCCTGCGGGTCGGCGTGGCAGACCGAGCCGACAAGCGTGCCGCGGGTACGAACGAGCGGATCGGCCACAACAGGCGCCGCCGCAGCGATCGTGGGTTGATGATCGCCGAGCGTTGCCGATCTCTCGAGATTGGCGTGACGGCACAGCGCACCGATGCGATACGTGCCATCGGCATCGGCCCGGTGGTAGTCGAGACCACTGATGCCGTTGATGTCGACGAGCATCGCCGGGGCGGCAAAACGCAGCTTCATCATCGGGATGAGGCTCTGGCCCCCCGCGAGGATCTTCGCCTCGCCATCAGCAGCGGCGAGCAGGGCTATGGCCTCGGCGAGTGACGAGGGGGCTTCGTAGCGGAAGCGGGATGGATACATACCTCAGCCCCCCGTCGACTGCCCACGGGGTCCCTGCGGATCCGGCACAGCTCGCGGCAACGCGTCGGCATCGGGATCGGGACGTCGCTCCTGGTGCGGCGGCCAAGGCCCTTGGACCGGCTGTCCGGCGACTTTGAGATAGTCGACAATTTGCGGCCACGCCCAGATCGTCGGGCTGGTGCCTTCGGTGGGTGTGCCCTCGATGACCTCGTACAGCCTCGGGTTGCCAGCACTATGGCCTGATGACTCGATCGGCATGGACTCCCCTTCCCCCGGAGATCCGGCCGTGTCTTTGCGGCACTGCGAACCTACCACTGACGGTGCTGGTGGCAAGAACGAAACCCGGCAGGCGGCTACACGTATCGCCCGGCTACCCGCCGACCATCGTCGTGTAATGCCGCACTGAGTTCATTCGCAGCGCCCGCGTTCGAGCTCGTGCGAGTGGCGGCAATACTCGCGGGCATGACACTTGGCATCGGCGGCTCGCTGTTGGCGGCGAGCTTTAACTCGGGCGTGTATCAAGCGGTCTTGGTCGTCCATCTCGTGGGCGCGGTGGTGGGATTCGGCGGCAGCACGCTCGGCACGGTGATGTTGCGCCGGGCGTGGGCAGATGGTCCCGACGCAGCCGGCGCGGTACGGCGGTCGTTCGAGTTCGCGTCCAACCGGCTGACTGACGTGGCGGCGTACCTCGCTGGCATCGCCGGCGTCGTTGCGGTGCTTGTCGACGATCGGTGGGACTTCCGGCAGGGCTGGGTGACGACCGCCTTCGTTCTGTACTTCGCTTGGGCAGCCATCGCGCACGGAGCACTGCGGCCGACCGGAGCCAAGCTGGCCGAAGCCATGGACGCAGGTCCCGAGCGGGCCGCGGATGCCGAGCGGTTGCGGCGTCGGGCCGAGCTGTGGGCCATGGCGAGCAACCTGGTCATCGTGGCCGCCATTGTCGTGATGGTGACCAAACCCAGCTTCTAGCCATGCATATTCACGCGGCCCCGACCAAGCTCACCTTTGTCGTACTCGGAGGATTCGCTGCCCTAAGCCGGTCATGCGCGCCAGTGGCCGTGCATATGGGACGCCCAATTTTCGACATTATGCGGGGCACCCCGGCTCAAGGTGATTGCCGCAGCCCGAGAGTTGATTCAACTCGGCATCGTCGAAGCCCCAGCACTGCAGTCCGCCATCGAAACGAATTCCGCACGCGTGATAGTCGGTGGCTGAAACGCGGACGAAACTGCCCTCAGGCGGCGTATACGTCGGCGAGTTGAGGAGCGGAGACCTGTCGGGCGAGTAGTCCTCATATGACGACCGGAACCAGCAATCAACGGACAGGTTGGTCCGGATACCGCAGATCGTGCCGCCGATTCCCATCGAGATCTGCATGTACTCAACCTTTGGAGCGTGGATCACTTGGTATTCGACAGCCCAGGATCCCGACGGCCGCGTCCAACATTCCAACGTGCCCTGCCCCATCGCACCACAGGAGAGCATGCCGGAGGCCGACACTGCGAAGCGCTGCGCATACGACGCGCCTGCCTGTTCGGGCGCTCGAGACAGCGCAATGGTTCCCCGGTATCCCTCTGGGTAGCTGTCGCGGAGATCCTCGGGACGGCGGATCGCGCTCCTGTCGGTGGTCCAGCAGTGCACTTGGCCGTTGGGATCAACTGCGCAGTTGGAGCCCAGCAGCGCGACGAACTGAAGGTCGGTGATCTCCGCCGTGAGCTTCAGGGCAAAACTTCCCCAACACATCGGCAGTCCGTCGACCCTCAGAGCGCACGACCATCCGGTCTGCCGAGCGGGGCCCACGTAATCGTGGTCGTCACCGACGGTGATGTCGGTGAATTCACCCTCTGGCGGATCCGTCTGGCCATGTGCATTGTTCCCCCAGCACGCCGCAGACCGATCCGCGCGCAACGCGCATCCGTGCGTCCGCGACAATGCCACCTGGGTGAACGTGCCTGAAGGCAACTGGACATCCTGCTGCCCCCAATCCGGCATCCGCGGTTCTCCCCAGCAGACCAAGACGCCATCAACCCGCACGGCGCAGGCGCCCAAGGCCATGCCATGGTGTCCCCGCCAGATCTCGACATCGACGAACTTGCCTTCGGGCGCACCGAGACGGCCGATGCCCTCGAACTTGACCGCGGGACCGCCGGCTGCGTCGCTCTCAAGGGTGAGCATCGGCGCATCGGTAAGCGGAGCATCCGGGGTACTCGCACCAACGCCCAGCAACACTGCGGCCCAGAACGTCCACAACGCCACCGGGCGAACCGCCGAACGGGCAGCACGCTTCCATCTCTTTGCCAGCGAGAACTCGCGTACTTTCATGCTGCGACGACCACACGGGTAAGGGCACCCCAAGGCAGAGCATCGGCCCAGTCGGGTGGCTCACCTTCGCCCCAACACCCCAACAACCCCATGGGGCGAATGGCGTCCATCGCAGCCTTTGAGTCTCCCAATTCGAGCAAGCCTGTCATCAAGCATCGCGCCGGGCGTAGCGCGACACGTTGAATTTCGATGGCAATCCCATGACATCCAAGGGAACAACAATTCTCCAAGCCGCGGACGCGATCAGGCGCTTGTGCACACCGCCGCATAGCGTCGGCGCGCATGACCGACCAACGTCGACACCGAGTGTGCGTGATCCCGGGCGACGATGCCGCGCCGGAGGCGATGTCGGCTTCGCTGCGCGTACTCGAGGCACTGGATCTGCCCATCGACTGGGATCACATACCGGTCGGCGACGAGCTGGCCTCGCTGGCGCCCACAGAGCGCGAGTCGCTGGTCGGCGAGCACATCGACAACTCCGACACGGTGCTGTTCGGGTCCTCCAACGGCACCACGCCCGGCGCGGGCTTCATGCGCTGGGGCAAGAAGACCTACGCCAACGTTCGTCCGGTCCGCTGGCGACCGGGCTACGCCTCGCCGCTGGCTCGGCCCGAGGGCATCGATTACGTGATCGTGCGCGAGAACCTCGAGGACATGTACGTCGGCGTGATGGGTCCCGCCAAGCTGCTGCTGGATGCAGGGCTGACTGACGGCCGCTCCCGCGTGCCGCCCGATGCCGCAAACGGCCGATTTGCGGCGAAGATCATCACCCGGCCCGGAACCGAGCAGGTCACCCGCTTCGCCTGCGAACTGGCGCTGAGCCGTGGCGGCAAGCTCACCGTCTCGGCCAAGACGAACATGCTGCCCGCCACCGATCGCTGGTTCTGCGACATCGCCCGCGAGGTCGCTTCGGAGTATCCGGGCTTGGAATACGAGCAGTTCATCATTGACGACATGGCACACCGGCTGGTCATGCGGCCCCACGACCTCGATGTCGGCCCCACGACCTCGATGTGCTGCTGCTGCCCAATCTGTACGGCGACATCCTCTCCGACGAGGGCGCCGGCACCATCGGGGGCATGGGCCTGGCACCGTCGGGCTGCTACGGCGACGACTGGGCGTACTTCGAATCGGCGCACGGCACCGCACCCGACATCGCCGGCCAGGGCATCATCAACCCGACCGCGACGTTGGAATCCGCCGAGATGATGCTGCGCCACCTCGGGCTCGAGGCTCCAGCGGACCGGTTGGACCGGGCCTTGGCGCAGGTGTACGAGGTTGGCGAGCATGTGACGCCGGACCAGGGCGGCACAGCAGGCACCGAGGACTTCGCCACCGCCGTCATCGAAGCCCTGTAGCGCTGTGTCCGGCAACGTTTGCGTGGATGAGGGCGACTGTGTGCTGAGGCGGTGAGTCAGCCGCTCGATGTCCGTCCGCCCACCGGCGGCACCGAGTCGTGGATGGTTCGGTGGTCGCTCCGTCGTGGCTGACTCGTCATAGTTGACTCTCGGCGGTCGTTGTGTCGTGGCTGGCTTCGTGTCGCTGGGGGGCTGTGGCTTAGGAGCCGAGCGAGTAGGCGGGCGACACGTCGGGGAGGCGTCGTCCTGACGGCGCTTGCGTGCTTGGCCAGTCGCCTACCCGCTCAAGTCCCTATTCACGTGGTGTGTGCGGCGGGCCGGCTGCTCGTGCGGCGGCGGCGTGGTTGGCGTTGTCGCTGGCGGCGGTCGCGGCGGCGGCGTTGTCGGCGGTGTGGGTGCGGGTGCGGGGTTTGGTGGTCCATTCGCCGGTGGCGTGGTGTCGCTGGAGTTGTTGGTTGTTGTTGTGGGGCTCATAGTGGCATTTCTTGCACAGAGCAGCGAGATTGGGCATGTCGGTGGTGCCGTTGTCGGCGGCCCATTCGTCGATGTGGTGGTCGTCGCAGCGGTGCATGGGGGCGCGGAACAGCACGCAGCCGCGGTCGCGGATCGCGATGGCGAGATGCTGTGCGGCGCTGGAGTGTCTGCGGCTGCGTCCGAGCCATAACACTTGTCCGTTTGTGTCGAACAGTGCCCCGTTGATGCGTGTGTCGCGTGAGAGGTTGTCGAGGATCTCGGGTGGGACAGGTCCGGCGCCGAGGGCTTCGCAGAGTCCGTCGGGCTTGGTGCCGTCGATGACGCCGATCTCGGCAATGATGACGAGCCGGTTGGGGGCTTGCGATGGCACCCAGCGCCCGATCGAGCGTCCCGCCGGGTCCTCTGCGCCAGCGTCGCTGCTGTGTGCGGGTTCGGCGTCGCCGCCTCGGTCGCGTCGGGCGCGGTCGCCGCGCTGGCCCGATTCAGTGTCGCTGTACGCATCTGGTCCGGCGCCGCGATTGCGATCGTGTTCGGCGTTGCCGTTCCTGGGAGGCTCGGCGTCGCTGTTGTGGCCGGGCTCAGCGTTGGCGTTCCTGGGGGGTTCGGCGTCGCTGTTATGGCCGTGGTCGTGGTCGGCGTCTGTGTTGTGGGGGTGCGGTGGTGGGGGCGTGCGGGCTACTGGTTGGTCGATGGTGGCCAGAGCGTCGCGGTTGGTGAGCATTTCGAACACGCTGTCGAGGAGGCGTTGACTGTTGTCGCGTATCTGGGCGGGGGTGCCGTCGCGTCGCCAAAGGGCGTCGTTGTAGTTCTCGACTGCTTGTTGCACGAGTGCGTAGCTGAGCGGGTCGAAGCGGGCGTTGAGCACGCCCATGCCGGTGGTGCTGTCGATGAACAGCGCGGCGCTGCGGTCTTGGCGCTGGCGCTTCAGCGTGCTGCGAACGGCGTCGGGGTCGTGGCGAGCCACGAATGCCTGTGCGTCGCTGCGCAGCTGCTCGGGTGCGACCACAGCGGCTGTTTCGAGCAGCTCGACGGCGGTGTCGACAGCTTCGGGGCTGGTGCGACGCGCGGCGTCGGCGAGCACGTCTGCGTGCTCTGGTGTCAGGTCGCCGACGGTGAGGCTGCGTGCCACATTCGGCATGCGGGCGAGCTGCTCGCTGACGTCGACGGCGCGCTTGGCCGACCGGGTGCCCATGCGCGCCTTGTCGCGCAGCGCCGCGCGGCCCGACCCAGCGCGCTTGGCTTCCAGCGCAGCGGTCGCGCCCAGCATCAGCGCTTGTGCCGCCGACTGCAAAGGAGCGGTCGCGGCAATGACCTCAGTAAGCGTGTCGCTGCTCGCGTCGCCCAACGGCACCCAAGACACCGCAGCCACCGCATCGCGGGCACCGCACACCACCGACAACACCAACTCGCCACACGACAACAACCCACCAGACGGCACCAACCCGGCCGGTGGCGCCAACTTTGGCGACAGCGCATCAGGTGGCGGCAGCGGACCGGCCGGTGGCGCCCACGCGGGCGGCAGCGGACCGGCCGGCGACACCGGCTCGGCCAGCGTCACGACCGCAATCCGGTCGGTCGCCGGCATCGTGCCTGACGGCGTCCCGGCCGCCGCGTCGCTGTGAGCCCGTGAATGCTTCATGACATGCACTGTAAACATACGGTGTTACACGAAAGACTCAACCAAGCCGCCGACAGCCGTCAAGAACACCACCGCCGCCCCGCCGCCCCGCCGACACTCAAACGCCGCGAGGCATCCTGACGCCACCCACGAGCTACAGCGCGAACGCTTGCGGGCACAGCTCTAGCAGGTGCCCGAATCGCATCACCGGCCGGCTCCCTGCGGCCACACGTCGCGAACGCACTAGCCGTTCATCGGGGCGGTTGCCACAGCGTGTCGAGGGAGGCTGACAGCAAGCGGTCGCCGTGGGGCAGGGTGTTGGCACCTGAGTGGAGCAGCACACCCGCGCGAAATGCTCCCGGTTCGACGACATCGAGGCGGTCACGGAAGTAGACCAGATTGCGCAGATCATCTGGCCTGGGCGACGACGTCGCCTTGATCTCCACCGCCACGACAGCACCGTCGGATCGTTCGAGTACCAGATCAACCTCGCGTTGAGCATTGTCGCGGTAGTAATACAGTGACACCGGCATCTCCGCTGCTGAGCAGAGCCGCACGATCTCATTGACGGCAAACGTCTCGAAGAGCGATCCGGTCATGGGGTGATTCAGCGCCGCCAGGACGTCAGCGCTCAGCCCGAGCAGCCCTGCGGCGAGTCCGCTGTCGGTGACGTGCAGCTTTGGGCGCTGTACGACTCGCGAAGTTCGGTTGCGCCGCCACGAGGACAGTTCATGGACCAAGAAAACTGTGCGCAACCAGCCAAGGTAGGACTGCACCGTTGCGCGATCGGCCCCGAGTTGATCAGCCCACCGAGACACGTTGAGCTCCGACGAGGTCTGAGCGGCTGCGAGGCGCAGCATTTGCGGCAACATCGCAGCGCGACGGATGTCGCCGAGCTGCGCTATGTCCCGGCTGACCACCGTTTCGGCGTAGCCCAAGAACCATCGGTTGCGTCTGTGCGCGCTGAGCTGCTGTACCTCCGGGAAGCCACCGATGCACAACTTCTGCAGGTAATCGCTGCGACTGGTCACCGAACGCGCTGCTCGCCGCAGGGAGCTGTCTTGGTCGAACCACCGCTCGACGGCGTTCGCGGAGCGCGATGCGCCTACGACCGGTGACGTCAGATTCGATTGCTGCGTTGCCGGTGCACCCAAGGGCGGAGCGGCGCCGGCTGCGCTGTGAGTGCCGACGGAAGATCCCCACAGTTCGGCTTGGCTGAATGGCCACAGCGTCAAGATCGTCGCACGTCCGGCCAGCGATTCGCTGATCGTCGGCACCGTGAGGAAATTCGTGGAACCGGTCAGCAGGAACCGTCCTGCTGCATTGGTTCCGTCATCCACAGCGACCTTCACGGCTCGCACCAATCGATCGCCGGCCCGCTGAACTTCGTCGATGACCACCGGCGGGCGGAACGCACGAACGAAGGCGTGTGGGTCGTCGAGGGCCAGGACCAGAACGTCATCGTCGTCGAGGCTGACGTAGTCGCCGCCGCGTGCGGTGGCGATTCGTCGTGCCAACGTGGTCTTGCCGCTTTGGCGCGGCCCATGGAGCACGACGACCCGTGATGCGTCGAGCGCGTCCGTGAGGTTCGCGCTCAGATGCCGTCGGTGCTCTTCCACGCGTCCAAACCTAGCGCCCCATCGACAATCCTCCTGCCTTCCAATCAACAATTAGTTAGGGGTTTCGCCAGCAATTTGCATGTCTCATAAGCGACAAATTGTCTAGATGCTCATCGGCAATCTGTATGGCTTGCAATCGATGATTTGACCGACGACACGGCACACCGGCTCGACCGGGCGCTCGCAGGGGTCTACGAAGAAGGCGAGCGCCTCACGCCTGAACAGAGCGGCACGGCAGGCACCGAGGACTTCGCCACCGCGGTGATCGCGGCGCTGTAGGGGGAACACGAAGCGGGCACCCGGGAGCGCAGAACTACATTGGGGCCATGGCCAAGACCCCGTCGAAGCTCCAGCTGGAGAGCTGGCTCAATGCTGCTCTCGCCGGAGCCACCCTCGAAGAGGTCTGTGATGACGACGGCGACCTCGTCGAATGGTGGGCCGAGAATTCCGAATGCCCCGGCGCTTCGGCCTACGGCGCCACGCCGGACGAAGCTCGCGACAAGCTCCGCGAGGTTCTCGCCGGGTGGGTTGAACTCGGTCAAGAACTCGGTCACCCCATCCCTTCGTTCCGTGAAGGCGAAATCGCCGTTACTGCATGACCAGTCGGCTCCCTCCCGCCACGCGTCGCGAACTCATGAGGTGTACAAACTCTCCGTAGATCGAGCCGGAGAAGTGCAACCAGACATGAGTGAGAAGTCCACGAGAGACGAGGCCCTGCCGAGAGGCATCCCCGACGACCGGCCCGCAGCGGGCGACCCCAGTGCTCCGCTGTCATTCCGGCTCGACGAGCTGCGGCCGTGGGGCATCGCTGCGTATGTGGCCGCTGGAATGGCTCCGGACGACGCAGCGACCGTTGTCGAGAATCAGCTGTGGTCGGACCGGCGCGGCGTGGACACGCACGGTTTCCAGCGGGTCAGCTGGTACGTGAACTGGTTCCGCGACGGCACCACCGATCCGACAGCGCAGTGCGAGATCGTGACCCGCACGCCGTCGGTGCTGGTGGCCGACGGGCACCACGGACTCGGTCAGCTCGTCATCACCCGCTTTATGGAGCAGCTCATCGAGGCCGCTCGCGAGAGCGGACTGGTCGTGGGTGTGATCCGTAACTCCAACGACTGGGGCTGCGGGGCGAACTACCCGTATCGCGCAGCTGAGGAGGGTTTCGTCTGCTACAGCACGACGACGTCGGTGCCGAATCTTGCGCCGTTCGGCAGCCGCCGCAAGCTGTTCGGCAACAACCCCATCGTGTGGACGTTCCCCCGCCGTAACGATCCGCCGATCGTGCTCGACATGGCGATCACCCCGGTCGCGCTCGGCAAGGTGCTGCGGGCCCGTTCCGAGGGCAAGGAGATTCCCGAGGCCTGGGGCTTCCTGGATCGCGACGGCAACCCCACTGTGGATCCTGATGTTGCGATGCGAGGTATCGTGCCGGCCATCGGCGGCTACAAGGGCATCGGCATGGTGACCGCCTCGAACATCGCCGCCGGCATCCTCGCGGGCTCTGCCCACACTGGCGACGTGGCCGTCGGACGCCGGGGGCAGTTTTTCCTCCTGATGAATCCCGGCGTGTTCCGCGACCTCGACGGCTACTACGACGACATCGAATCGATGGTCGACCAGATTCGCGCCGCGGGCGCCGAAGATGCCCTGCCGGGCCAGACGGTGTACCTGCCGGGCGAGCTGGAGCAGCTTGAGATGGACCGCCGCACAGCCGTGGGCACGGTGAGCTATCCCGCGTCGGTGGTCCGTTCGCTTCGCCGTATCGGCGACGAGCTTGGCGTTCCGTTCGATTGCGAAGCCGTCGCCGCAGCCGCGCCCACCGAGGGATCGCTATGACAGAGGCCGACGCCGCCAGCGACGAGATGCTGACGCGTGCGGTCGAATGGATCCCGGCGCTGCGAGAGCGCAGCGTCGAGATCGACCGGCTGCGGCAGTTGCCGCAGGATCTCGCCGAGGCGTTTGCCGCCGACGGCTACTACCGGACGCTGGTGCCGCCGGCACTCGGCGGTATGGGGCTGTCGCCGACCGCCGTGGCGAGGGTCAGCGAGACGCTCGCGATGGGCAACGCATCGGCGGCGTGGTGCACGTTCATCGGATCCACATCGCAAATCATGTTCGCGGCGCTGAAACCCTCACAGCTCGCCGAAGTGCTGGAGAACCCTGACGTCATCACCGCGGGCGTGTTCGCTTCGTCGGGCCATGCAACGCGGGCCCCGGGACCCGATGGCAGCGACGGTTACGTCGTGAGCGGCAGCTGGGCCTGGGCATCGGGTTCTCACAACGCTGAGTGGATCTCCGGAGGTGTGCAGATCTACAGCGACGGCTCCGACGATGCCGCCGGGACAGCGGAAGGTCGCGCCTTCTTCCGCCCAGACGAGATCGTGATCCACGACGACTGGCACACCAGCGGGCTGCGCGGCTCGGGATCGAGCACGTTCGAAGCTGACGACATCTGGCTCCCCGCCCCTCGTATTGCATTCGAACGCGACATCCTGAAGTCGCCGTACGCCGCCGAGCCGCTGTACCGGCTGTCGCTGTTTGGTCTGCTGGCGCTGCCCATCGGTGCAATCGCACTCGGGATGGCCAGAGCCTGCATCGACGAGGTCATCGAGGTGGGCAAGGCGAAGGTGCCCCAAGGCTCCCGCCGCACGCTGGGACAACGACCCGCGCTGCACAGCGCCGTAGCAGTTGCCGACACCGAGGTGCGAGCTGCGCGCATGCTGCTGTACACAACGATCGATGCAGCGTGGGACCGGGCACAGCACGGGTTAGCCGACCTGGCAATCCGACGGGACCTGCGCACCGCAACCGTGCACGCCATGCAGACGAGTCTGCGAGTCATCCAATCCATGAACTCCGCCGTGGGCGGCACCGCAATCTTCGAGGCGTCGCCGCTGCAGCGCCACCTGCGTGACGCACAGACGGCCTCCGCTCACTTCATGGTCGCAATGCCCGTCATGGAAGTTGCGGGCCGCACCTTCTTCGACCTCGACATGGATACCTCAGGCCTGTAAACAACGACTCGGCTCGGCGGCACATCAGGTCACTACGTGCCGACGGATGTCCTTCATCACGAGGACCAGATGGAGCGAATCGGTGGGCGACGATTCGAATTCTGGAACCAGGTGCAGGTAGAACGCGCGAGCCTCGTCCGATTCAGCGTGGACAAGCAGACCTCGGCAGCCGATCGTGCGCCCAGCTGAGGCAGCTCGCCTCATGACATCGGCCAGCAATCCAGCCCCGAGCCCTCGTCCTTCATGGCTGACAGAAACGCCGAGCCGGGCAAGCAACGCGACCGGCTGCGGATATCTTCCGGCACCGGCGCGGAGCCGTTCGGGGGCGTCGGCGGTTGTGATGCTCGCCATGCACCATGCGTAGTAGGCGACGACCTCGGCCCTGTCAGTGGGCGTGACGACGAACACTCTGGTTGTGCCAGCGGCATGAGCTTGGCGGCCGTGCCGCCGGAGCCAACGAGTCTGCGCCTCGGATCCGCAGGTGAACCCCGAGACATCGTCGCCGGGTTCAAGCAACCGCGGCGACCGGAAACGAGTCGTCACTCGTCGACGAACGGCGATGGCCGCGACATCAGCGCCTCAAGTCCAGCGAGTTCGCGGACTGGTCGATAGTTCAGTTCATCCCAGACCCGGCGGGCATCGTCATCAAGTGCGAACGTCGTCCGGTCTGCAAGCGCGTCGTGCGCTGACATTCGGAGGCTGGACAACACGAAATCGGTCAACGCCGTTCCCGAGACGGCAACCGCCTCGTCGATGAGTCGGCGGTCGGCGGGCGACATACGCACTTCGAGTCGCGCACTCCGTACACGGTTCGCTGCATTCGCCATCGCATGCGCTCCCTCTCTCGACCCGCACCGCATCAAAGGGTGATGTACGGCCATTATACGGCCAAACTTGGGACGGACCGACGGAAACTTTCGGTCAGCGTCAGTCCTCGCGGCGGCGCTGGTGAGCGGGCAGCGGGAACGTGATGGGGATGAGAGCGGTGAGGTCGATGTCGAGCACGGTGGGGCCGAAGGGACCTGATGCGCCGCTCGCACGATCGACGGCACGGCTGAACGCGGCCTCGAACTCGGAAACGCTGGCGACGCGTTCGGCGGGCACGCCCATCGCCTGGGCGACGCCGACGAAGTCGATGCCGCCGATCTCGGTGCCGTGGTGGGTGTCCCACAGTGCGTCCTGGATGATGCGCAGCACGCCGTAGCCGCCGTCGTTGAACACGCAGACGATGACCGGCAGGCCGTGCTCGGCCAGCGACGAGATCTCGCCGATCGACAGCATCAGCCCGCCATCGCCCTGGATGACGACCGTCGGTTTCCCAGTGCCGAGCGCGGCGCCGATAGCCATCGGCACGCCGGGTCCGATGGCGGCATTGGCAGCCCGGATTGACGTTCGAGGCGCAATGATCGGCAGCAGTCGATTGCCCCACATGTAGCCGGGAACCGTGGTGTCGCGCACGACGCGCGCGTCGAGGGGCAAGAGCTGCCGCATCAGGTCACAGATGGCGGCATGATCGGCGCCGACCTCATCACGCAGCGCTTCCATGTCGGCAGCCCGGTGCTTGCGGGAGCGCTCGACGAATCCGTCGTCAATCGTCGGCGCACCGTCGCCCAGTCGCTCGACCAGACCCGCCAGGCTGAGCTTCGCGTCGCCGATCACTGCCAGCGACGGCTTGTAGTTGAGCCCGATGACACCGGGGTCGACGTCAAGGTGGATCAGCTCTGCCGGCAGCTCCAGCGCCCACACTCGCGTGGCGTAGTTCTGGAACCGGGTGCCGACGGCCAGCATCAGATCGGCTTCTGCGAACACGTCGGCCATCTGGGGGCGATCCGAACGGAA
Source organism: Acidimicrobiales bacterium (assembly GCA_963663635.2). Lineage (GTDB taxonomy): Bacteria > Actinomycetota > Acidimicrobiia > Acidimicrobiales > Poriferisodalaceae > Poriferisodalis. The sequence continues at coordinate 102,774 of CAXXMY010000023.1, read as the reverse complement.
CCCCAGCGACAGCGGATGCTCTTCGCTGATCGAGCCTCGGCCTTCGATGGTGGTGAACACTGGCGCACCGAGCCGCTGCGCCAACGCCGTCAGCTCACCGGATGCATCGGCAATGTTGACGCCACCGCCTGCCCAGATGACGGGGCGCTCTGCGGACGCAAGACGTTCTGCGGCGTCGTCCAGCAATGCTCCATTGGGCGCAAGGCGAGCCACGTGCGGCGAACCAGCTTCGGCGGCATTTCCCACGCGTGCGTACTGGAAGTCGATGGGGATCTCAACGGCACCGGGCTGGGGCCGGCCGGTGCGGATGTCGTCGGCAACCCGGGCAATCTCGGTCGAGATCTCTCCCGGATGCCGAACCGAGGCGACACTGCGGCACACCGAGCGCAGCATGGCCAGCTGACCCTCGTTCTCGTGCAGGAATCCCTTGCCCTTGCCGTAGAAGCGCGACTCGGTCTGCCCCGTCACCATCAGCACAGCCGAGCTGGAGAAACCTGCTTCGTACAGCCCCGACACGGCGTTGGCCGCGCCCGGGCCAGTCGACGTCAGCAGCACGCCCATCTCACCCGTGGCCCGAAAGTAGGCGTCGGCGGCGTGCGCGGCCGCCTGCTCGTGGCGAACCTTCACCACTTCGATGTCGTCGCGTACCGACAGTGCCTCGTAGATCGGCAGGTTGTGGACGCTGACGATCCCGAACACGTGCCGCACGCCCATGCGCGCCAACGTTGCTGCAACGGCCTCGCCGCCGGTCATCTCACTCATGGCCCGCACGGTAGCCCCGCGATCCGCCGCCCCGCCTGAGCGAGGTGCTGGATTCGGTTGTCGACTAAGCGGGGACGACGGTGACCAGGAAGATGACAATAACGAGCAAGGTTCCCGGCACGAGCGCTATGAGGAGACCGGCGATCGCTAGACCTCGATGCGGCGCCTGCCGCTTATTTGCCCGGCTCAGCCCGATTGCGGAGAACACGATTCCCAATGCCCACAGGACGAAATTGATCCCCGGGGCCCAAAACAGCACCACCGAGACGAGCGCGCATACAAACCCGGCGATCGCCAGACCATTGCCTTGCTGGGCTGGGCCACCGGGCGTTGGCGCCGGCTGCGGAGGACTGGCTTCGGTCATGAACATCACTCCTCAACTGATTCGGTGAGATACTAGAGACCGAATTGTGCCTGGGTATGGAGCGATAGCGACTTGGGTTCGAGGTGGGACTAGTCCGCCGTCCCAGCTCACTGAGCATCGACGTCAGTCGTTCCCTCGGCTACCGCTCCGATAGCTACACAGCGACGAGTGGGAACCGGTTGTCGTCCGCTGGGTACTCGCCGGCCACGGCGGTGGTGTCGTCATCAGTGACGATGGGGTCGCAGCCCGGATGGGGGTACCACACGGCGTCATCGCCCAGCCAGCGTGTGGACAGCGCAACACGCCGATGGTCGCCCGCGTTGCCGGGCGAACCGTGGATGATCCACGAGGAGAAGAACAAGGCGTCGCCGGGCTCGACGTCGAAGCCGACGATGTCGTAGCCGGCACGATCAGTCTCGACATCGGGCATCTTCTCGCCCTCAAAGTCGGCCATGAAACCCTTCGAGCCGTCGAATGACTCGGGTGCGTAGTACGCGTCCCAGCTGTGCGAGCCGCGCACGAACTCCAGCGAGCTCTCCGCGACAGTTACCGGAGTCATCGCCACCCACGACGAGCAGATCTGCTTGCCCATGAAGGGCCAGTACGGGATGTCTTGGTGCCACGGCGTGGGGTTCGCGGTCCGCGGTTCCTTGATGAGCAAATGGTCGAAATAGAACCGCGCTGACGACGAACCCATGAGTTCCGCCGCCATCTGCGCCATGCCTGAATCAAAGACGAAGCCGCCGATCACGGGATCTTCCTGCCAGCGATAGCGCGTCGTGAACAGTCGATTCGAGCTCGCGCCGGGGTTGGTGTCCGACACCCACTTGCCGGGGTCACGCAGCTGCTGCTCGGCGACCTCGAGCACCCGCTCGATCCAGTCTTCGCCCACAGCGCCGCGGACCTTGACGACGCCGTCGGTTGCGAACGTTGCCTTGTGCTCTGCGGTGATGCGGGTCCTGGCTGCTTCAAGCACCTGCTGTCGGCTCATCGTTTTCTCCCGTCACACGCGAGGTCGCCGGGACCGGCTGACACCGATACCACGGAGAATCTTGTTGAAACAGATTCTGCCAGCGACCCGGTGCCGCTTACGCACGCGCGTCGATGTCCGGCTCGCCGTCTGCGCACACTGCCACCCGCAGACCTGCGATGCGAGCCGGGCTGTGGGTCCGCTCGCGATGAACGCCGAAGGCGTGATGTGCCGGCACGAGATCGCCGAACGGGCTGACCACGTTCACGTTGTCGGCCCCGATGAGGCCGGGATGCTCCACCCCGCACGCATCGGCGAGGCGGAACAGCTCCTTGCGCAACCCGACGATGTAGTTGGCGAGCCGGACGCTCTTGTTCGTCGGGTCGAGGCCGCGTGAGAGCCATTTGTTCTGGGTGGCGACACCCGTCGGGCAGTGATCGGTGTGACAGCGCTGTGCCTGGATGCAGCCGATCGCCATCATGGGCTCGCGGGCGACGCCGATCATGTCGACGCCGATGTTGAACGCCAACGCAGCGGGTGCAGGGAATCCCAGCTTGGCGGAGCCGATCATGACGATATCGTCGGTCAGGCCCGCTTCGCCGAATGCTCGGTGCACGACGCCGAACCCTCGCCAGAACGGCAGCGCCACATGGTCGGTGAACACCAATGGTCCAGCGCCGGTGCCGCCCTCGGCGCCGTCCACCGTCACGAAGTCCGGGCCGCGGCGGGTCTCGGCCATGTGCTGGGCCAGCTCGGTCCAGAAGGCCTCCTGGCCGATCGCGGACTTGATGCCGACGGGAAGACCGGTGGCCGATGCCACCTCTTCGACAAAGCTCACGAGCTCACCCACGGAGCCGAATACCGAGTGTCTGCTGGGGCTCACAACGTCTTCGCCAACCGGGACGCCCCGAGCGTTCGCTATGTGTACGCTCACCTTCGCAGCCGGCAGCAATCCGCCGACGCCCGGCTTCGCCCCTTGGGACAACTTGATCTCGATGGCGCGTACCGGGGCTGATTCGACCGTTTCAAGCAACCGGTTCATTGAGAACGTGCCGTCAGGGTTCCTGCAACCGAAATAGCCGGTTCCCATCTGGAAGACGAGATCGCCGCCGCTGCGGTGGAAATCCGACACGCCTCCCTCGCCCGTGTTGTGCATGCAGCCCGCCAGCTTCGCCCCCCGATTGAGCGCTTCGATGGCCGGACCCGACAGCGACCCGTAGCTCATCGCTGAGATGTTCACGATGGACGCGGGCCGGAATGCCTGGGGGCGGTCTCGCCAGGCGCCCATGACCTTGCCGCACGGGATCGGCGCATCGTCGGGCACCGTGCGGCCAAGGGGGAATGCACTGTGTCGAAAGGTGATGTGCCCCGGCTGGTCGATGTCACTGTCGGTGCCGAAGCCGAAGTAGGTGTTCTGCTGCTTGGCCGTGGAGTACACCCAACGCCGCTGGTCACGGTTGAAGGGGCGTTCCTCTTCGTTGTCGGCGACGATGTACTGGCGCAGTTCGGGACCAATCTTCTCCAGCAGGAACCGGAGATGCCCGACGACGGGATAGGTGCGCAGGATCGAATGGCGCTTCTGAGTGCTGTCGCTGATGGCGACGAGCACCACGACGCCCCCGACGACGATCAACCCCCACAACCACCACGGCACGAAGCCGAACCTACCGCGCTCCGGGTCGACCCCTCAGCAACGAGTTCGCGACGGCTGGCCAACATCGCCCGGCGCGCAGGGCGCTCACCGGCGGCACGCGACCGGATCGGCGCGGCAGTCCATTCCTATGCTGACGCCGTGGCATCGACTCCGGCAACCAGCGCGCCGCTTGGCGGCACGCGTCCGCCAATGCCGCCGCTGAGCTCGGAAGTCCTCGCGTTGCTGCCCGCCGCGGACGAGATGCCGCGCTGCGCTGTCCACGCCGCCGACATCGGCGGCGACCCGGGCGGCACGTCGATCTGCGCGGATGCTGTCGCACTTGTGGAGGTGCCGCTTCCATGGCCGAAGCCCGTCTTCGCGAGCGGCTTGCTTGAAGGCTTCACGCCCATGACAGACCTTGCCGTCGGCCCGACTCGGGTGCTCGCAGCCGTACCGGCGGCCGGCTACGACACACGGGGCGCTGTCAGCCGCCGACCCGGCGCACAGGCCGGCGGTACCTCGCACACCGGCACGGTTCAGGTGGCGCTGCATTGTCGAACCGGCGCCGGAACGAAGAGCTACCGATTCGAAGCCGATGGCGCTGCTGGCCTGCGGCTGCTGTTCGCCCACCTGGCCCGCCGCATGCCGACCGAACCCATCCCCGAGCATGCTGGCTTCGTGCTGACGGGGGTCAGGCGCGACGAGCGGGCCGTGCTCATCTGCACACAAGGCAGTCACGACGTGTGCTGCGGCAGCGAGGGGACCCGTCTCGCCGCCGACTTTGAAGCGGTGCTGCGCGCCCACAGCTCCCAAACCGACGGCGTTCCCGACCGCCTGCCCACCAGCTCCGGGCAAGTAGCCGTCTATCGCGTCAGCCACACCGGAGGCCACCGATTTGCCCCGACAGCGATGACGCTGCCCGACGGCCGAATGTGGGCGGGCATCGAGGCAGGCGAACTGGCAGCGATCTTGGACCGAACCGCCGACGCCGCAGCCTTGGCGCCGCGCTGCCGGGGTTGGTGGGGTGCACCCACCGGACCCCCACAGGTAGCCGAGCGCGCAGTGTTCGGGCACGTCGGCTGGCCGCTCGAAGACATGGCTCGCGAGATCCGGTTCCGCCTGAACGGGACCAGTTGGGATGTCGAGGTCAACGCCACCGAAGCCGAGCGGACGTGGACCGTGTCCGTGGCAGCGGGTCGTACCGTTCCCACGATCGCGTGCCGCGCCCTCGGCGGCCTCCCGGCCAAACCCGCCACGGAGTTCGAGGTAACCGAACTTCGCGAGAGCTGAACGAGTGCGCACCGCAGAGCCCAACCACGCGATCTAGCCTTCGTGAGTCGTTAAGCCGAGCAGGCGACCGCCGCAATGACATCACGTTCTCAATTGGCGGCGATGTCAGCGGCACCACACCACGCCGTGCCGCAGACAAAGGAGCGAGGACGATGACATCACCGCTGGAGGGCATCCGGGTTGTCGAGTTCGCCAATTTCGCTGCGGCGCCGTCTGCCGCAGCGATCATGGCCGACCTCGGGGCCGAGGTGATCAAAGTCGAGGCCATCGGCGGCGACCCGATCCGCGGACTGATGAAGCAGGCCAAGGTTCCCGAGGGTGCGCACAACCCTGACGTTGCCTTCCAGTTCATCAACCGGGGCAAGCAGTCGATCCAGCTCAACCTCGACGATCCCGACGGCGCGGACATCGCCCGCCGACTTGTCGCTGCTTCAGATGTCGTGGTGATGAACCTGCTTCCCGAGCGCCGAGAGCGCTTCGGGCTGAGCACCGACGAACTGCTGGCGCGCAATCCCGACCTGGTGATCGGCGTGCTGACCGGCTACGGCGAAGTGGGCGACGAGATCGACCGGCCCGGCTATGACGTCACGGCGTTCTTCTCCCGCTCTGGGTTGTACGGCGCTTCCACCCCGCCGGGCGGAATGCCTCCCCACGCCCGTCCGGGCCAAGGCGACCACACCACGAGCCTCGCCTTCTTCGGCGCGATCATGGCGGGGCTGCGCGCCCGGGACGTCACCGGCGAGGGCCAGGTTGTGGAATCGTCGCTGCTGCGCACCGCAGCGTGGACGATTGCGATCGACTTGTCGACGTCGCTGGTGGACGGGCGCCCGAACACCGAACGGCCCCGCGAGCGAGGACTGTCGCCGATGCTCGAGGCTTTCGAGTGCGCTGACGGTCGTTGGATTCACTTCACGATGCCCGACACCGGCGACGCCTGGCCGCGCTTCTGCAAGGCAATTGAGCGCGATGACCTGCTCGAGGACGCCGACTACCAGACCGGGCGGCAACGGTTCCGGGCGATGGGTGCCCTCGTGGCCGACATTGAGGACACACTGAAGTCCAAGCCGTCCGGGTATTGGATGCCACGCCTCGACGAGCACCGCTGCATCTGGGCGCCCATCAACGACACCGCATCAGCAGTGCAGGACCCGCAGGTGCGCGCCACCGGCGCCTTCGAGACCATCCACCATCCCGAAGCGGGGGAATTCGAGACCATCGCCGCCCCGTTCCGGATGCACAACTCCCCCGAGGTGGGCGTCCGCGGCCCGGCGCCGCGAGCCGGCGAGCACACGGTCGGGCTGTTGTCGGACCTGCTCGGCCTTGATGCGGACGAAATCGCCGACCTGACCGAGCGTGGGGTCGTCGCCTCCGACTGAGCGCCGTGTCAGCGCCGTTTCGGCGCCGATCCGATGTCGAGACGCCCGATGATGTCCGCGGCGATGTCCTCCGGGGAACGCCCGGCAGTGGGCACCTGATCGAACTGCCCGTAGCCAGCCGCTCGTTGGTCCAAGAGGCGGGTAACGGCGGCAGTCGGGTCGTCGCCCGCCAGCAGCGGCCGCACAGCGCCGTCGGTGTCAGCTTGCAGCCGGCGGATGATCTCATCGGCGTCCGCCACGAGACAGAACACCCGGCCCGTGGCGCTCAGTGCATCGGCGTTCGCTGGATCGAGCAGCATCCGACCGCCGGTAGCGATGACGAGGTGCTTTCCCCCAGCTACTTCAGCGGCCACCTCCCGCTCGAGTGCCCGGAAAGCGTCCTCGCCGCGCGTCTCAAAGATGGCCTCGATGGGCCCGTGTCGATCCACGATGACATCGTCAGTGTCGACGAATGCCCAGCCAAGTTCGCGAGCGATGAGCCACCCGACCGTGGACTTGCCGGTCCCCATGAAGCCCGTCAGCACCACGTTGAGGTCGCGAGGGTGGGTCACAAGATCACGCTAGGAGGCAGGCGCAGGCACTCCGTCACCCTCGACAGACCCCGCCATCCAGGCGGATTCTCGACATACCCCGGACGGCGAAGGCGAACAGAGCGGAAACATCGGTTGACTATGGCACGACATCGCTTGACGGGCCCACCGGAAACATCGGTTGACTATGGCACGACATCGCTTGACGGGCCCACCGGATCTGTTTTCTTCGCGTGGGCGTCGCAGCCGCCTATGCACGGCGCCGCGAGCCGGATTCCGCGTGACTGTTGTTGCGCGACCGTACCCCAAATGGAGCACTCATGTCCACGAATTCGACATCGGACGTTCCCGCAGTGCTGTTCTTGTGCACGCACAACGCGGGCCGCTCCCAGATGGCCGCCGGCTGGCTGCGACATCTCGCCGGCAGCAGAGTGGACGTGTTCTCCGGCGGCTCCGATCCTGGGCTCGAGACGAACGCCGCGGTCATCGTGGCCATGGGCGAAATCGGCATCGACATCACCGGCGAGTACCCCAAGCCGTGGACCGACGAGATCGCCCGGGCCGCCGATGTCATCGTCACGATGGGATGCAGAGACGCGTGCCCGATCTTCGGGGGCAAGCGCTACGAGGACTAGGAGCTCACCGACCCTGCGGGCCAGCCAATCGAGGTCGTGCGTGAGGTCCGCGACGACATCGGCCAACGGGTCGGCGCGCTGCTAACAACCCTGCGAATTGCAGCCGCGGCCTGAGAACCGGTCGGTTTGAGCCCCTGGAGGTCTCGGCCAACGCGTCTCATCGGCAACGCATCCCGCTCCGCTGCGCCAACGGAATCTAAGTCTGATCTCGCGTGAGTGCCTGAATTTCCGGAAGTTCGAGAATCTGTTCGATGGTGGCCAACGTGTACGTACGCCCTTGTGTCGCCAAGACGACGTCACGGAGGGCATTGGGACGCTCTGTCCAGCCTTTGCCATCGATGAGGACGCAAGCCTTGAGGCCGCGGCCACTCGCAGCGTCGGCAAGTGTTCGAATACGCGCAGCCTTGTCGCGGGCTGTGCCGCCGTCCTCAGCCACTTTGGACTCCACCACAAGCGTTGGTGACTCGTCAGGAATGACGAAGTCGGGTCCGGGCTTGACGCCGAATCGCTGAGCGGTTTCCGCAGCGCCCGCCGCACCCCGTGCTGTGCGGTGGTAGGGCACCGAGTGTGCGTCGAGCAAGTCGCGCAACGGAAACTCCAAGACGGCGTCCCCCTTTACTTCGGAATAGGCATCCTGAACCTGTCGCCAAACACCTCCGACGTAACGCTGGAAGAGCAGCGCTGAGTACGGCACGCCAGCAGTGTGTGCACGCACACTCTCCCAGCCCCCGAGCGTGTCGCGCTTGTGCAGCTTGGAATGGAAGTACGAATCCACGCGCGGTGGCACCGGCAAGAGATCTCCAGTCATCAGCGCCAAAGCAGCCTCGGAGATGGACTCGGCAAGTCGCTCTCGTGTGGCTGTCGTCCGCTTGGGGGGAGGTGTGCGCTCGAATTTCTTGAGCCGTCCGCCGCTGACTCTTGACTCAGGGATCTGCAACCGGATCGCGAATGCCAACTCGTTGTGCGTCAACCCGAGGATCATGCGCAGCGGTGCCAATGCCGCTGGAGCGGCGAGCAGCGTCATGGCGAGGGAACGGGCGCTGACGTCAGCGAAGTGGTCGGTGCCCTCAGCTAGCGCTGCGTAGGCCTCGGTGAACGGATGGCGAACTCCATCGGTGGTTGCAAGTGAACGGTCATGATGACCGTTGGGAACACATGCAGCCGACCGATGGAGGTGTCCAGTATGGCAGCGAGGCTGAGTTTGGATGAGCGGGTGTTCATCGAGTCGTCGCTCGGGGCGGGCCGCAGCGTCGCGGACGCAGCGCAGCGGCTGGGCCGTGACCGGTCCACGGTGCATCGCGAGCTGGCCCGCTGCGGCGGGCGGGGGGCCTATGACGCCCGCGCGGCGCACGCGTGGGCGTGCGCGAGGGCGCGACGAGAGCGAACGCCCAAGCTGGCGGTCGATCGGGTGCTGGCCGCCGCGGTCGATGAGCGTCTGAAGCTGAGGTGGTCCCCGCACGCGACCGCGGCGGACCTGCGCGAGGCGGGTATGAGCGTGTGCGCGGAGACGATCTATCGGGCGTGCTACGCGAACGACCCGCGCAGCGGCCTGGCGGCGGGCACCTGGGCGAAGCTGCCGCGGCGCTGCCGGCGCCGTCGGCCGCGCAGCGTCGCGCAGGCCGAAAAGCCCAGCCCGCTGGGGGAATACCGGCTGTTGGCCGACCGGCCGGCCGTAGCCGAGGACCGTATAGAGCCCGGCCACTGGGAAGGCGACCTCATCGTCGGCAAAGCGAACCTCACCGCTGCGGTCACGCTCGTGGAGCGCACCAGCCGCTACGCGGTCACCGCAGCGCTGCCCGACGGCTACGGCGCGCCCCAGGTCGCCGCCGCGGTCACCGCGGCGCTGGGCCGCCAGCCCGCAGCGCTCGTGCGCAGCCTCACCTGGGACCAAGGCCGCGAGATGGCCCGCTGGGCCGACGTCGAGGCCGCGCTCGGCATCGAGGTGTTCTTCTGCGAGCCGCGCTCGCCGTGGCAGCGACCCACCAACGAGCAGACCAACGCGCTGCTGCGCCGATGGCTCCCCAAAGGCACCAGCCTCGACATCGGACAACTGCGGCTCTCGGTCATCGAGGACAACCTCAACCACATGCCACGCCGACTCCACCACTGGACATCAGCACACGACATCTACACTCAACTCAGTCGCAACCACCGGTAGAGCTTGCCGATCCTCGGCGAGCATCGAATCACCTCGGGGAACGAGGTGAAACGACGGGCTCACATGTTCGAGGTAGCCCCGTGTCAAGAGTTCGCGCGCCTCCTCCGCATCCTCACCGTGCTTGGCGAGCACAATGCCGACGGCTTGTTGGCGCGATACCGGGTCTCGGTCCGCACCAGCCTCGCGAAGAATCTTCTTCTCTGAGTCCGAGAGCGCCATATTCAGATAGCGAGTCGCAGTTCGCCTGGCTCGGGCGCGGCATCGTCATTCGCGATTCGATCCCTCGCGACTTCGACGTACTCGCGATGCAATTCGAATCCTCCGGCGCGTCGACCATGGCGTCGTGCAACTACGACCGTGGTCCCCGAGCCAGCGAAGGGGTCCACGACAAGACCGCCTGATGGGCAGACAGCCCGCACGAAGAAGTCGGCCAAGCCTTCAGGCATCACGGCGGTGTGCTGGCCGGCGGGACCCCAGTGCTGGTTGTAGTTCTGGCACGCCTCGATGACGTTGCCGGGGTCCGCTCCGCCCTTGTCGTACGTGTTGCGGCGGTCGCGACCGAATCCCGCCTCGGTGTTGCGCCGGCCGTTGCGGTCGCGGCGGCGTCGCTCGATCTCCGCTTCGCTGGCCCGATACGGAACCCGGACAGCGTCAAGATTGAAGTAGGGCTGAGCACCCTTGGCAAAGTGGTACACGTACTCGAAACTGTCCTTGGTGCGTGGCCCAAAGCGACCCGGAATCGCGTTCGGCTTAGACCAGATGTAGGTCTCCAGCCAACGCCAGCCCATGCGCTGGAGGGCCAGCACGAGTTCGTAGACGTAGGGATGCCGCTGTCCTCGCAGCGCTCCGCTGGCGGCTACTCGGTTCTTGATGTTCAGGACGAACGAACCTGTCTCTGCCGTGGCACGAAACATCGCCTCGGCGAATGGCAAGAACCACTCCACGTAGTGATCTGGGTGGATCTCCGAGTAACGACGCGCATCCGCATACGGGGGCGAAGTAAAGAACAGGTCGACGCCATCAGACGGCAAGCGCCCGAGCCAGTCGGCCGCATCGCCCCACACCACACCCTCACCGAGCAGCCGTGACATGGCGACGCCCGGGTCGACAGGCGCGGCAGGAGCCGTGGCCGATGTGTCGTCCCGCTTCATGCGGCCGACAGTAGCGACCCCCCGTGACACGCACTGCGATCGAAATCCCGCTGTGTTGGCCTGCGTGTTGTTCGAGGTCCGCAAACGTTGCCAGCGGGAAGCAAGATCGGGCTAGCCCGATCCGCGAGTCGATTGCCGAGATAGCGGAGCTACCCTCCCACCATGGCTGACGATTTGGGTCGAGGGCGCTTGACCGACGCATTGGCTCGGGACAATTTGGACACGCTTGGCAATACCGGCGCTCGACGAGATGTAGGCACTATCCATACCTTGTCGCCGGAAACCGTCGACAACGATCAGGAGTCGTGGCTTCTCGGCGTGCTTCTACCTAGCTGAGTGTCAGCGATCCCTGACTGCGTCATCGTCGGCTCACCTGACGACGCGCATGTGGCGGCAGTCGCAACGCACCTCGAAGGACGGCAAGCTCTATCGGTGGTTGCGACTGAGTCGAGTGTAGGTGTGGGCTGCTGAGGTCCAGTTGTGGAGTCGGCGGGGCATGTGGTTGAGGTTGTCTTCGATGACCGACAGGTGCAGCGGGCTGATGTCAAGCGGTGTGCCTTTGGGCAGCCAGCGGCGCAGCAGGCCGCCGGTCTGCTCGTTGGATCCCCGTTGCCAGGGGCTGTGGGGGTCGCAGAAATAGACGTCGATGCCGAGCGCGGCTTCGATGTCGGCCCAGCGGGCCAGTTCGCGTCCTTGGTCCCAGGTGAGGGTGCGCACCAGCCCGGCGGGCTGGCGGCCCAGCGCAGCGGTGACTGCTTGGGCGACCTGCGGGGCGCGGCAGCCGTCGGGCAGCGGCACCGCCAAGGCGTGCCGGCTGGTGCGCTCCGCCAAGGTCACCGCGGCGCTGGCGTTGGCTTGCCCGACGATCAGGTCGCCCTCCCAGTGGCCTGGCCCGGATCGGTCCTCGACAGCGGCGCGCCGTTCGCTGATCGGCCGATAATCGCCCAGCGGGCCCAGCTTTTGGGCATGACGGCTGCGCGGCTTGCGGCGGCGGCGCTGCCTCGTGGGCGCCGCATCGGGGCGGCCGTGGGCCGGTTCTACGAAGCGATCGCTGGGCCAGATTTGCCCTGGGGTGGCAGGCTGATCGGGAAGGCGTCGCGGATGGCGGCGTCGACAGCGGGACTGATGTGCGACGGCCAGTGATCGGCCAGCGTGGCCTTTACCCGCTCATGCGCGACATCGTGTGCGGCCCGGCTGCCTGCATCGGCCCAGTCTTCGGGAGTGTCCCGGTTGCTCACGAGCGGGTACAGGTACTCGGTCTCCATGAGCTCGAGCGTCTGCGTTGAGCCGAGGAAGTGCCCTGGACCGGCGATGACTTCAGCGATGAGATCGGCCGACAGGGTGTCGGCGTTCACCTCGATCCCCCGCACGGTGCGATTGATGGAGCCCAGCATGTCGTTGTCAATGACCAGTGCTTCAAGGTGAGCACGCCAGCAGGCTCGCCAGCATCCCTGCCGACTCGTAGACGATGTTCGCTCCGGCGTGTGCGGCCAGCCCCACGTTCAGACCCTTCTCGTAGCCAGCCTGGGCGTCATTCACCTTGGAGTCCGTCATGCCCGCCGCCACGCCGGTGGGCAGTCCGAGCCAGTGGCCGAGTTGGGCCGCGGCGGCGTTGAGGATGCCTTCCTCGCCCGATCCCCCGCTCATGGCTCCCGTGCGCAGGTCGGACACGAACGGCCACATGCCCAGCAAGCATGGATGCCCGGGCGACAGCAGGTTCACGACGGTGAGCCCGCCGAGGCACTCTGCCAGCGACTGTGCCAGTGAGCCTGCGAGTGCCGCGGGTGCTGTGGCGCCGGCTTGCAAGGCCGAAAGCAGGTTGATCGGCATGCCTGTGCGCACCTGCGCTACCAGGCACCGCGCCGAATCGTGAGCGAAGCGCAGCGGGGGGACGACGAACGTGTTATTCGCCGCCATGAACGGGCGCTTCGCAAACTCGCCGCTGCCACCAAGCACGAGGTCGAACATCTCGACCGTTTCGTACACCCAACGTGGGTCGAACCACGAGGATCCGCCCGGTTTGGTGGTGCTGCACATCACTGCGTATGCCGTGGTGATGTCGAGGTCACGGGTTTCGGGCAAGTCGCGGGCCACGACCGTGCGCACGTAGAAGTGCAGGTTGTCGAGCGTGTCGACGAGGCGGCCGCAGTCGTACACGTCCTGCGCCATCGAGTGCCGGAACGTGCGGGTGATGTGGTCGTATATGAGCACCGCCGCGCCCGAGGTGCCGAAATAGACGTGCTCGCCGCCCACGTGCACCGACTGGTCGTCGTCGAAGCCGTGCCAGATCCACTCCTTGGCCGCTGTGGAAATGGCCCGCTCGACGACGCCGCGGGGCAGTCGGAGGCGGCCGTTGTCGTCGACCCATCCGCCGAGAGGCGTCGCCGCTTCAATGAACTCGTCGAGCGGCTCGCCCATGCCGATGTCTTCGAGCAGTCCGAGTGCGGTGTCGTAGACCTGCTGCATGTCGCTGTCGGACAGCGGCTTGAACCGGCCCGCGGGCAGGCCAGGCCGGACCGGCCGGCGATCAGCTTCGGGAACGGCCTCGCGTATCGCGATGCGTCCCGCTCGACCGCCGCCGCGGCGGCGCCGCGGCGCTTCGTCGGAGGCCGATGTCGGCAGCGTTTCGGGAGGACTGGTATCTGCCATTGCGGGGAACACCTCCAAGGCGCTCGTCGTCGTTGTGCTTGCTGAGGCGCTCACGGCCTCGTCTGCTGCCCAGGTGGGAAGCCTCTTGATTCGTGTCAGGCGCGAAGCCTGTTGTTCCTGTCAGGCGCGAAGCGCTTTGTTGGTGGGGTCGTATGCGGTCTCAGCAAGCACGGTGGCGGTGCGGCGCTCGCCGAGCAGGTCAAGCTCGAAAGTGCTGCCGGGGGACTCAAAGCGCGGATCGACATAGACGAAGGCGAGGCTGCGGCCCACGGTGTGGCCCCAGGCGCCGCTCGTACCGATGCCCATCGGCTCGTCGCTGCCGGGCGCGAATGCGGGCTCGTTGCCCCGCACTTCATTGTCGGTGGCATCTACTTCGCAGTACACCAGCACCATCGACAGCGGCTCGCCTCGCTCTTCGGCGTCCCGGCGTGCTGCTGCGGCATCTCGGCCGATGAACGGCCGTTGGTAATCCACGAATCGCCCGAGGCGCGCCTCCACCGGAGTGATCTCGGTGGTCAGCTCGCTGCCCCACGCTTTGTACGCCTTCTCGATGCGCATCACGTTCATCGCGTAGCTGCCGAAGTGGACCAGGCTGTGAGGCTCGCCCGACTCGACCACCGCGTCATAGATGCGGGCGGCACCTTCCATTCCGCAGTGCAGCTCCCAGCCCAGCTCGCCGACGTAGGACACTCGAAGCGCGATCGCCGGCACACCGGCCACGGAGATCTCGCGAGCCGTCAGCCACCCGAATTCGTCGTTGCCAAGGCTCGTGTCGCACAGAGGTGCCAGCACGTCGCGAGCCCGCGGACCGGTGACCGCCACGATTGCAGTGGCATCAGTGGCATCGCGCACGCTGACCTGTTCACCGTCCTCGACGTGGTCGCGTAGCCAGTCCAAGTCGTGGCTCTGGCCCATGATCGCCGAGGCCAACCAGAACCGATCCGGCGCAAGGCGGGCGATGGTCATCTCGCACTCGATGCCGCCGAGCGGGGTCAGCATGTGAGTGAGGCGGATGCCGCCGTCTCGCCCCGGCAGACGATTGGCCGACAACCGATCCAGCAGTGCTGCGGCGTCGGCGCCGGTCACCTCGAACTTGGCGAACGCGCTGAGGTCCGCAACGCCGACACGCTCACGCACACCGCGCACCTCAGCGCCGACGAGGTCGTGCGCGTTCGAACGTCGGAAGGAGTGAGCCTCAGGCGTGCCGTCGGGAGCGAAGTACTGGGGACGCTCCCAGCCGTAGATCTCCTGCCACCGCGCACCCAGAGCATCCAGCCGGCTCCACAGCGGTGTGGTCTTGATCGGCCGACCTGCGTCGCGCTGCTCGCCCGGCAGTCGCACTTGGTACATCTCGTGGTATTCGTCGATGGCCTTGTCGTAGGCGAAGGCCGACTTGGGGCCGGTGTGGTCGCCGAACCGGCGCGGGTCCATGCTGCGCACATTGATCTCGGTCTGACCGTGCACCATCCACTGAGCGAGGAACTTGCCGGCGCCGGGGCCTTGGGTGATGCCGATGGACGCCCCGTTGCAATGCCAGTAGTTGCGCACCCCCGGGGCCGGCCCCATCAGGTAGCCCGAATCGGGTGTGTGGGTGATCGGCCCCGAGACGACCTGCTTGATGCCGGCCGACGCGAGGGCGCCGATGCGCTGCTGCGCGAAATCCAGACACTCCTCAAGAACGTCGAGGTCTTGGCCCGGCAGGTGGAAGTGCAGATCCCAGTCGATGCCGTCGACGCCGTACGCCCGAGCACCGCTCATCTCGTAGGGGCCGATGAGCAGCCCGTCGATTTCCTGCCGGTAGTAGCACGAGGCGCGCGGGTCACGAACAACCGGCAGCTCGAACCCGAGTGCTGCGACTTCGGGCACCGTTTCAGTGACCAGGTATTGGTGAATGACCGACACGATCGGCACGTCGAGCCCGATCATCGCCCCGAGCTGCGGCGCGTAGTGCCCTGCGGCGTTGACGACGTGCTCGCAGTGGATGATCTCGCGCTCCGCATCGCCGTTGGCTCCATTGCGACGCCGGGCCGGATCGGCGCCGCCCCGAACGACTGCGACATCCCAGGAGCCATCGGGCCGCTGCGTCATGCCGGTGACGAGCGTGTGGCGCATGATCCGACAGCCCAGATCGCGGGCGCCCTTCGCCATGGCGTTGGTGCAGCTCGACGGGTCGGTCCAGCCGTCCTTGGGTGTGTAGAAGCCGAGACGGACGTCGTCGAGATCGGTGAGCAGCGGGTGCCGCTCGGCGATCTCATCGGGCCCGATGAGGTACGACTCGACGCCGATCTGGGTCAGCATGGCGTGGACGTAGTGATGCCAGTCGGCCTCGTCGGCGGTACGTGCCAGCCGGATCGCCCCGCAGCCATGCCACCCTGCTGACAACCCGGTCTCGGCCTCGATGCGCGGATACAGCGAGATGGCCTCCTGGTGGACCTTGGCCATATTGAGGTCGCCGATGAAGTTCGGGATGAGGCCAGCCGCGTGCCACGTGGACCCCGACGTCAGCTCGCCCTTCTCAACGAGGATCGTGTCGGTCCATCCCTCGTGCGCGAGCGCGTACAGCAAGCCGGCGCCCATCGCGCCGCCGCCGACGATCACGCATCGCGCTTGTTCCGGCATGCTCAGTGATGCCGGGCGTACTCAGCCATGGCGCGCCTGCTCAGTCATACGCAGGTCCCCAATGATCCTGGCCAGACGCGAGCCGTACCCCCCGGTACCGACCCCGTGGCATGCCAACGTGGTGCGCGTAAATTATCACTCACTCCGCGCACCCCTGCGCGCATTCCGCGTCAGCGCGCCTCACACGGTTTGCGGAACTCCAGCAACGAAGACTGACCGCGCACTTCGCGGAAGAACCAAACCTGCACAATCTGAAACTTCGACTTTCAGATTGTGCACTCAGAGGCGGACCCGCTGGCTGGTGGAGTCGTTGCATACATCGACATTGTTGCCATAGTTTCACGAAGACATGCGCACCATTGAAGTACCCGGGGTGCAACGACGTCCAGGGACGATCGTCTACATAGACGGGTTCAACTTGTACTACGGCGCTGTCAAGGGGACCCCGCACAAGTGGTTGGACTTCGAGGAGCTGAGCCGACTGCTCCTGCCACACGATCACATCGTGAAGATCCGCTACTTCACCGCTCGAGTTAGCGCACGTCCGAATGACCCCCAACAAGCCAACCGCCAAGACACGTACCTTCGAACTCTCGCCACGCTGCCGCTCTTGGAGATCCACTACGGACACTTCGTGACTCGACCTGTCCGCTTGCCGCTAGCGCAACCTGAGCCCGACGGCCCCCGCACTGTCGAAGTACTCAGGACCGAAGAAAAGGGCTCTGACGTCAATCTGGCCGCCTTCCTTCTGCTGGATGCGTTCAAGGGCCACTGCGACACGGCGGTCGTGGTCAGCAACGACTCGGATCTGGCACAAGCCATCCTGATCGCACAGTCCGAGTTAGGCGGCAGGGTGGGCATCGTCAACCCGCACCCTCGCCGGCGCCGATCGCGGGAACTTCTCGGGCTCAATTGTTTGTTCTATAGGCAGGTCCGACGTGAACTGCTTGCACAAGCCCAGCTGCCGGATGTCGTTCACGATTTGAAGGGCCCGATCCGAACGCCCCAAGGCTGGTAAAACGCTCGAAGGCCCGCCGGAGCGGGCCTTCGCCCAGCCACCGAAGCGACTGGGGGGATATGCCAGCAGGGTATATCACCCGTGTGACATCGGCGACGACGCGTGTTCGCAGCGTGCGACGTATCGCAAATCTGCACAATCTGAGACTTCAACTTTCAGATTGTGCAGATCTGGCTGCCTGCCGGGTCAGGGTTCAGAGGCGGACTCGTTGGTTGGTGGGGTCGTAGAAGCTTCTTAGTGAGGGTGTGGCGTTGATTCGGTGGCCGGCGATGTCGATGTCGAACTTGCCGGCGTCGAGCCAAGTCTTGCTGACGGGCTGCGGTTCCGAGTCGGCCGCTGCCGGGTGGGTGACGTAGCCCATTGCCAGGCAGCGGTTTTCGGTGTAGCTCCACATGGCCGACGTGACCCGGCCGACGAGTTCGCCGTCACGGCGGATCGGCTCGTCGTGGTAGGCGAGCGGGTGGGGATCTTCCAGTCGGAACTGCACCAGGCGGTGAGTGCGCGGCTGGTGACGCTGTGCTTCGAGCGCCGCACGGCCGATGAAATCGCGTGGCTTGTCCCATGCGATCGCAAAACCCAGCCCTGATTCGAGCGGCGTGTCCTCGTCGCTGATGTCGTGGCCCCAATGCCGGTAGCCGCACTCAAGGCGCAGCGTGTTCATGGCGTGGTAACCAGCGTGCGCCAGCTCCAAACCGTTGGCAGTCTCGGCAGCGTCTCTCAACGCTTCGTACACCGCGACCGCCCGAGCATTGGGGACGTACAGCTCCCAGCCGAGCTCGCCGACGTAGCTCATGCGAACCGCCAGGACCGATGTTGAGCCCGTCGCCGTCGCGATGTCGATGTGCCTGGCGGCGCCGAACCCGAAGGACTCATTGTCAAGCGACGCATCGGTGATCCGGCTGAGCAGGTCCCTCGCCTGTGGTCCCATCAACCCCAGCACTGCCCACTCGTCGGTCACGTCGGCGATCTCGACGACCCGGCCACGGCAGGCCCGTCGCAGCCACGCCCAGTCGCGTGTCTGCGTAGCCGCCGAGGTCACCACCCAGAAGTCGTCATCACCCAGCCGGCTCACGGTCAGGTCGGCCTCGATGCCGCCGCGCTCGTTGCACCACTGGGTGTACACGGCCCGCCCGGCAGGCACATCCACCGAAGCCACGCTGAGGGTGTCGAGCACATCGAGCGCATCGGGACCGCGCACGGTGAACTTGGCGAACGACGACTGGTCGAACAGCGCCACGCCGTTGCGCACTGCGTCGCATTCCCGACCCGCATTGTCAAACCAGTTCTGCTTGCCGTAGCTGTAGCGGTACTCTCGCTCCTGGCCGGGCTCGGCAAACCAGTTGGCCCGCTCCCAACCGGCTGTCTCGCCGAAAACGGCACCGGCCGCATCCATTGCGTCGTGCAGCGCCGAGCGGCGCTGGTCTCGGGCGCTCGTGTACTGGAAGAACGGCCAGTGCATCGCATACAGCAGCCCGAGGCTCTCGCTGATGCGCTCGGCGAGGTAGCCCTCGTCGGCTTGGAACGGCATGGCGCGCCGGATGTCCACGGCGGACAGATCCATCGGCGGGTGCCGGTCGGCGATCCAGTCGGCAAGCACCCATCCGGCTCCGCCCGCGGACTGGATGCCGACGGAGTTGAAGCCCGCCGCCACGAAGCAGCCGTCCACTTCGGGGGCCTCGCCGAGGTAGTACACACCGTCGGGCGTGAACGACTCGGGACCGTTGAAGAAGAGCTGCACGCCGCAGTCCTCGAGTGCGGGCACCCGGTGACAGGCCCGCTCGAACACAGGTCCGAGGTGGTCCCAGTCCTCGTCGAGGGTGCCGAAGCTGAAATCCCGACCAATGCCGCCCAGGCGCCAGACCTTGGCCTCCGGTTCGAAGAAGCCGACCATGAGCTTGCCGGTCTCCTCTTTGAAGTACGAGAAGTTGCCCGGGTCGCGCATGATGGGTGTCGTGGCGTCGATGCCATCGAGCGGCTCGGTGACAACGTAGAAGTGCTCGCAGGCCTGCAGCGGCACGTTGACGCCAATCTGTGCAGCCAGGTGGCGGGTCCACATGCCAGTGGCGAGCACCACTGTCTCGGTCTCGACGAGGTGACCTTCGCCAGCGCTGTCGGTCGACTCAGTTCTCACGCCGCAAATGGCGCCGTTACGGGTCTGTAGGCCTGTCACCGCCACGCCTTCGATGATGCGGCAGCCGTGTGCTCGCGCCCCCTTGGCCAGCGCCATCGTGGCGTCCACGGGAGACACCAAGCCGTCGCCGGGCAGATACAGCGCGCCCACCAAGTCGTCGGTGCGGATCAGCGGCCACATCTGCGTGAGCTCGTCGAAGTCGATCTGCCCAGACTCGACGCCAACGGTGGCCCCCATCGACGCACCTCGCAGGATCTCGTCCCAACGTTCTGCGTCCGATGCCACCGAGATCGAGCCCGGCGCCCGGAAGCCCGTGGCCTGTCCCGTCTCGTCCTCGAGCGCCTCAAAGAGCCGCACCGAGTAGGTGGCGAGCTTGGTGAGGCTGTACGTCGCCTTCAGCTGCGCCGCCAACCCGGCGGCGTGCCATGTGGTGCCCGACGTGAGCTGGTTCTGCTCCAGCAGCAGCACATCGCGAATTCCCCGACGCACGAGGTGGTACGCGATCGCGCAACCCACGATGCCGCCGCCCACGACAACGACCTCGGCACGATCTGGGATCGTGCGATTGGGCACGGCGCGATCACTGAGCGTGCGCTTGGGCACGGCGCGGTCGGACAATGTCTGGTCCGCCATTAAAACGCTTCAGACTCGTTCAAGCAGTTCGGGCGTCAGATCCGCGGTGGACCGGACACCGTTCAAGCGCATCGTTCGGGTCATGCCCTCGACGAAGTAGTTGAGTACCCAGTCCACGCCGGTCTCGCCGGCAGCGCCGAGGGCGTACAGATAGGCACGTCCGATCATCGCCGAGTCGGCCCCCAGGGCCAGCGCCTTCACGATGTCACTGCCGCGCCGGATGCCGCCGTCGCAGATCACTTCGCAGCGATCGCCGACGGCTTCGCGGACCGCCGGCACGCACTCCACCGGGGCCGGCGCCCCGTCGAGTTGACGCCCGCCGTGGTTCGACACGATCACGGCGTCGAGCCCTATGTCGGCGGCGATCTTGGCGTCGTCGGGCGACAGCACTCCCTTGAGCATCACCGGGCCGTCCCAGCGCTCGCGGAACCACTCGATGTCGTCCCATGACAGCGATGGATCGAATTGGCTGTTGATGTAGTCGGCCAGCGCGACGGCATCTCCGCCATCACCGCCGGCCGCCCCCTCACAGTTCGAGAACTTGATGGGCTCGTTGCTGAGGAAATCCAGGAGCCATCGCGGGTGAAGCAGGCCGTCGATGATCGTGTCGGGCCCGAGCCTGGGCGGAAGGCTGAAGCCATGGCGCACGTCGCGCTCGCGGCGTCCCAGCACGGCCGTGTCGACCGTGATCATGATGGCTTCATATCCGGTCGCTGCCGCACGCTGCAACAGGTCGGCCATGAGTTCGCGGTCACGCCAGACATAGACCTGGAAGAACTTCCTCCCCGAGCACACCTGCGCCACCTCTTCGACTGAGCGCGTGCCCATGGTCGACAGCGAGTACGGGATGCCGGCGCGTTCAGCCGCCCGCGCCACGGCCAGCTCGCCTTGAGAGTGGGCGATGCGGTCGAAGCCGGTCGGAGCAATCACGAGCGGGATCGGCACCGTCTCACCGAGGACTTTGCCCGAGATGTCCACCTCGGTCACGTCGCGCAGCACACGCGGTCGGAATTGCCAGCGGTGATATGCGGAGACGCTGCGTCCGGCGCTGATCTCGTCCTCCGCAGCGCCGTCGATGTAGTCGAAGCAGCCGCCGGGCAGGCGTCGCTTCGCCATGCGGCGCAAGTCGGACACATCGGCTGCGCGGATCAAGTGCCGTTTGTCCGCATCGCGCTCAAACTCGCCGAACTGCATGACGCTGCGGGCGGTCTCGTACGCCTGCGTGACCCATTTCGTCAGACCTGCCATGGCATGCCTCCCCTCTGCTGGCCGCTCAGGATCCCCACTGGCTCATCGGCCTGGATTTCGGTGTTCGAAGCCGACTCGACGGTGGACGTTCGCATTGGTTGCCGCCCGGTCAAACCAAGCGCCATGGAACTCTACGATGTGCCCGAACTTTCCAGAGCCCATCGCGCACGCGCCGACACATACGGTTCGTCGCTGAAACATCCCTTCCCTTGCGAAAATGAGCCCACATGGCCGCGACCGCCGAACTCGCCGAGCGCTACCGCGCGATCATGCCCAGCTTCATCAGCCCGCTCTACGAGCAACCGCTCTCGATCGATCGGGGAGAAGGCAGCTACATCTTCGACAACGAGGGCAACCGCTATCTGGATTTCTTCGGCGGGATCCTCACCACGATGATCGGCCACGCCAATCCCGTGGTCACCGAGGCGGTGCGAGCGCAGGCCGGCAAGGTCATGCACACCTCGACGCTGTACCTCAACGAGGAGATGATCTCCTTCGCCGAGGAAGTGGCGGCTGTCTCAGGGATCCCGGATGCGCGGGTGCTGTTCACGACCTCAGGCAGCGAGGCCAACGACACCGCGATCTTGCTGGCCACCAACTACCGCAAGAGCAACCAGGTGCTGGCAATGCGCAACAGCTACCACGGCCGCTCGCTCACGGCCCAGGCCATCACCAGCCACCGCGCCTGGTCCACCACCAGCCACAGCGGGCTTGATGTCCACTTCGTGCAGGGCGGCTACCGACTGCGCAGCCCATTCGCGGGCCTCGACGACGGCGACTTCACCGATGCCTGCGTCGCCGACCTGACCCAGCTCATCGACATGGTCGACTCCGGCGGCATCGCCGCACTTATCGCCGAGCCGATCCAGGGAGTCGGGGGCTTCGCGCTGCCGCCCGACGGCTTCTTCGGGGCGATGGGCAAGGTGCTCTCAGCCGAGGGGATCCTGTTTATCTCCGACGAGGTGCAGACCGGCTGGGGACGCACCGGCGAGCACTTCTGGGGGTACGAGGCACACGGTATCGTGCCCGACGCCATCACCTTCGCGAAGGGCGTCGGCAATGGCATCACGCTCGCGGGCATCGTGGCCCGAGCCGAGCTAATGAACTGCCTGACTCGAAACTCGATCACCACCTTCGGCGGCAACCCGCTGTCGACCGCTGCAGGCCGGGCGACGCTGCGTTACGTGCTCGAGAACAACCTGCAGGACAATGCGGCGGCTCGAGGAGCCCAGATGCGGGCGCGCCTCGCGCCCGTGTGTGACGCTTCGCCGTACGTGGCTGAACTGCGCGGCAAGGGCCTGATGCAAGCCATCGAAATCTGCCATCCCGACAGCATCGAGCCCGACGCGCCCGCCACCGGCGCCCTGATGGAACGCACCAAGGATCTGGGCCTGCTCGTGGGCAAAGGCGGGCTCTACGGCAACGTCATCCGCATCACGCCCATGATGAATGTCACTGAAGCGGAGATGGAAGCCGGCCTCGACACCCTCGTCGCCGCCATCGAAGCGATGGACTGACGCTGCCTCAACCCGTCAGCTGAAGCGGACGGAGACCTTGAGAGCTCCGGCGTCGTGAGGTTCGTGGGCAAGCCGGAAGGCATCGCCAATGTCGCTGACGTCGAAGACGTGGCTGAGCAGCGGCGAGACATCAAGGTCGCCGGAGGCGATGAGCCGCAGTGCCTGGCGGAATGACATCGACCCGGGCTCGTCCTGCGCCCCGTAGGTGCTGGCAGCCGAGAGCCGCTTGCGGAAGAACTTCTGGAAGCGAACATGAATGTTGTCGTCCGTCGACGGCAGGCCGAACCACAGCAGCTGACCGTCCATGCGCGCCATCTCGACCGAATCGAGGAACGTGTCCGAACGCCCAACCGCCTCGACGACATAGTCGGCGCCGCGGCCGCCGGTCATGTCCTTGATCGCTTCGATGACGCCGGCGTTGCCCAGTTCGGCCGCATTCAGACACTCGTCGGCGCCGTACGCCTCTGCGACTGCGAGCCGCGTCTTTGACAGGTCCGACACAATGACCCGCTCCGCTCCGGCCCGCTTGAGCAAGTACGTGAAGAACAGCCCAGCAGAGCCCTGCCCCATCACTACGACGGTCTCACCGGCAACGTCACGCGGGTGCTGGCGCATGGCGTAGATCACCGTGCCGAGTTGCTGAGCCATGAGCATGTGCGAGCGAGGCAGGCTGCTCTCCGGCAACGGCACGCAGTAGCCGGCACCGACACGCTGGTAGGCGTTGAAGCACTCGCCCACCGGCGGGTTCGGAAACGTGAGCACGTGCGTGCCCTCGGGCAGGCTCGGCGTGCGGCTCTCCACCACCATGCCGATGCCCTCGTGGCCCGGGAAGCCGTGCGGGCACGGTGTGCGGTGCGCGAGCCCGGCGCCCATCATCACCATGTGCAGGTCGCTGCCGCAGATCGAGGCCATCTCCGAACACACCAACACGTCGTGGCGCACCGAAGTCATGCCCAGTGCCGCATCGGGCCGAGACGACGGAGCTTCGTCCGACGACATCCCGCCCAGCGACGGCACGGGAATCTCCTCGCACTCCATGCGTCCGATGTCGAGCATCCGGCCGGCCTTCATCATCTCCATGTGATCGCTCCTTGCGTTGTGGGCAGCGTGGTGGCTCAATCGTCGAGCGAATATTGGCTCATGAACGCCCAGCCGTCAGCGGTTGCGCTGATGTCGGTCGTCGCGTACTGCCCGTACGCGTTGTAGGCCACTGCCAACCGTGAGCTCGGCCAGGTGTGACCGCCGCCCGCGACCGCGTAGAAGCGCAGCTCGACGCTTCCGTCACAGCCGGTGTAGCGCGTGAGGGTTGCCTCGTCGCCAATTCGGGTGTCCTGCCAAGCAGCACAGTTGAAATCGGCCGCGAATTCCGCCAGCTCGTCCGGCATCACCTGGCTGAAGGCGTCGCGGAGCTGCGCCGCCTTCTCGGCAGAGATGCCCGACGACGTCTTGCCATCACCGAGCAACAACGACTCGCCGGAGCCATCGAAGGGCACGATGTCATCGGCGGTGCCATGGATTGCAGCGAGCGCGACCGGGCGTGAAGGATCGCAGTCATCCGGATGGCTGATGCCCGCTACCGAGACGGCCGCGGCGATGCGATCAGCAAGCTCGCACACCAAGTGGGCGCTGAAGTAGCCGCCGTTGGAGAATCCCGTGGCATAGACGCGGGACAGGTCAATGCACGCCTGGGCTGCCACCCGGTCGATGAGATCGGACACGAATTGCACATCGTCACGTGCGGGACTGCCGACGCGACTTTCCTCCCAGTTCCGCACGCCCCCCGAATCACGCCCTGCCAGGCCCGAAGGATGCACCGCAGCGAATCCCTCGGATGCCGCGAGCGTCTGGTACTCGCTGTATCTGGCCTGGTCCCTGCCGTTGCCCCCGAGGCCGTGGAAGTTCAGCACCAGCGGTATCGGTGCGGATGTCCCGCCTGGTACGTACAGCAGATAGGAGTAGGAGTTGCCTCCGGACTCCAGTACGTCAGTGATGCTGCTGGCCAGTCCCGATGCCCCGTCCGGCGAGCACGCTTCGGCCAAGCCCTGGGCGGTTGGCGGCGCCCCCGTGCGATCCGGCAAGGCCTCCGCCACAGCATCGTCGGCAGAGCCGCATGCTGACGCCATCAACACGACTGCTGGGGCCATCGTGACCATCCGCCGCATTGAAGAGCACAAGCGGCCCCAGCAGCGCATTCGGGCAAGTTAGCTGGCAGGCTGTCCCGCAATGAATGCCCCGCTCGCCGATTCTCCGCGCAGCGAGCCGTTCATTCGAGGTTGGGTCGTCCTGACCGGCGTCTTCCTGGTGATGACGCTGACGTCAGGGTTCGCCTTCTATTCCCAAGGCGTCTTCCTGAACGCGCTCATCGACGAACAGGGCTTCGCCAACGGATGGGCCAGCGCGGGGGTGACGATTTTCTTTGTCGCCTCGGGCATCTGCGGTTACTACACCGGCGGACTCATCCACCGATTCGACGTGCGTTGGGTAATGACGGTCGGCACCGTCGTCGCCGCTATCGGCTTGGCATTGCTGGGCCAGGTACGCGCCGAATGGCAGCTCCTCGTGGTGATGCCAATCTTCGGCGCGGGGTTCGCGCTGAACGGTTTGGTGCCCACCACAACCGTGGTGACACGCTGGTTCCACCGCCGCCGCTCGGTGGCACTCGCGATCGCCTCGACGGGACTGTCGGTCGGCGGTGTGCTGAGTTCCCAGCTGCTCGCGGCCCTCGTCAACCGGGAATCTTTGGAGAAATGGGCGCTGCCGTTCGCAATCATGTTCTTCACATCGGTGTTGGCGGTCACTTGGCTCTTTGTGCGCGACTCGCCGGAGAAACTTGGTCTGCGGGCTGACGGCGTACCCGCCGTGCAGAACGCTTCCGGCACCGAGCCGCCGCCCAAAATGCCTGGCACTCCGTTCCGCGAAGCCATCCGCACACGGTTCTTCATCTTCGTGTCTCTGGGATTCGTGCTGATCATGGGCAGCCAGGTCGGTGCGATCCAGCACATTTTCAATCTGACGGAGAACCGACTGTCAGCCGCAGCCGCAGGCGGCGCGCTGACCTCGTTGGCGGTGACGAGCGTGGTCGCCCGCTTGCTGGGCGGCATGGCAGCCATCAAGATTCCGCTGCGTTCGCTAGCGACATTTCTCATCTGCGTACAGCTCGTAGGTCTGTACATGCTCAGCAACGCTGACACCAAGCCGGAGGTTTTCGTCGGCACCCTCATTCTGGGCAGCGCCATGGGCAACTTGCTCATGCTGCACCCGCTGATCCTCATCGACGCGTTCGGCGTACGCGAATACCCTCGCATCTACGGCCTGGGGTCGCTTCTGATGATCGTCGGAGTGGGCGGCGGGCCGTTGCTGACCGGAATTTTGGAGGACATCTACGACTACCGCGTGGCGTACATCGCTCTCGCTGTGGTGGGCGCAGTCGGCTTGTTCATCTACAGCTTCGGCGGCAAACCGGCCCGCGATTACCTGGAGACTCCGCCGCCTGAACCTGTGTGGGCGCCGCCGGTGCGACCTCGGTCCTTGACCCCGACTCCAGCACCGACGCTGGCGATCATGCGCGATCGCCCAAGAGGCGTGCGTGAGCCAGCGTTCGTCGGCAGCGGGGCAAACGGCAACGGCGCAAACGGCAGCCTCGATGGAATGCCCGAACTCGACGACGTCGAACAAATACGCCACCGCACCTCCCCCGACGTCTGGGCCGTCGAGCCGGTCTGATATCGCTCCGCCGGCTCGCTCACTGCGTCAGGGGCGGAAGGCGATGGGGCGGGCCACTAGCTGAGCCGGGCGGCTAGCCACTCGGTAGGCGCCCTCGATCCACTCGCAGATGAGGCGTCGAGTGTCGCGGGGGTCGATCATCTCCTCGATCTGGAAGCGGTTCAGCGGCCCGATCGGGCCTCGTGCTGTTTCGATGCGCGCCTCCAGTTCGGCCCGCAGTGCCACCGGGTCCTCGGCCTCGGCGAGCTGCCGTTTGTAGGCAGCCTCGATGCCGCCCTCGGGCGGGATGCCGCCGACGTCCGCGGCAGGCCACACAACCCGAGCGCTGTGCTGTCGGCGAGGCGTGGCGTAGTTGTTGCCGGCCACACCGAAGCTGCGTCGCATCAGCACGGTGAAGATCGGCACGCTGGCCTGCGCGAACGCCGTCATCCAGGTGGCGCCCTTGCGGATCGTCCCGGCGATCTCGTGTTCAACCCCAACTGCGAATCCGGGGTTGTCACACAGGTTCAGGATCGGCATGTGGAAGAGATCGCACAGGTCGATGTGGCGGGTCAGCTTGTCGCAGCCGTCGGCGGTGAGCGCACCGCCGTTGACGTGACGGCTGTCCGACGCCAGCACACCCACCGGGTGGCCATGCATCCGGGCGAAGCCGACCACCTGATCAGTGCCCCACAGCGAGCCGATCTCGAAGAACGAGCCTGCGTCGACGATCAGATCGATGCCCCAACGGATGTCGAACGTCGTCGTGCGTTTGCGTGGGACCAACGTCAGCAACTCGTCGTCGCGGCGGTCGGGAGGGTCATCGGGGTCGGGCGCCAGCACCGTCGGCGTCTCATACACCGACGACGGCAGGTACGAAAGGAACTGCCGCACCATCTCGGCAGCTTCGATCTCGGTGTTGGCCAGGTTGTCGACCGAGCCGTTCGTGCAGTGGATGCGCCAGTCGCCGAGGTCTTCTTTGGAGATGTCGTACCCCATGGCGTGGCTCACTACCGGCGGGCCGGCCACGAACAGCTGCGAGATGTCGCGCACCATGACGGCGAAGTGGCCCAGCACGGCCTTCGCCGCACCGATGCCGACCACGCTGCCAAGCAGCATGTTCACGACCGGCACGGTCGCCAACTGCTCGGCGTACTCGGTGCTGCCGAGGTGCGACGGAAGGAACGAACCGCCGCCGCCAGTCACACGAGGTCGGCCCGCCGTGATGGCGCCCGAGCTCTCCTTGGCCGAACTCTCGCCGTCTTTGCGCTGCTCGGGGACCATCGACGCCACGCTGCCGCCGCCCGACGAACCGTCCAACAGTCGGATTGACGGCACACCCAGCTGCATTGACAGCAGGTCCAGGTAGAAGCTCTTGGCACCGATGGCGCCGTCGGCATGCCCGCCGCGCGACGTGAAGTCGTCAGCGCACACGATGGCGCGGCGGCCCTCGATCGTGCCGGTGCCGCCCACGTGGTTCGCGGGCGTGAACGCCGCCACATCGCCGAATTCGTCGTAGGAGGCGAAGCCCGCCAGGCTGCCAACCTCGCGGAACGACCCCTCGTCGAGCAGCAGCTCGATCCGCTCGCGGCAGTGCAGCTTGCCCCGGTTGCGCTGACGCACGACACCCGGCTCGGTCGAGTCCGGGCCGAGGCGAGCGTCGGCGAGTCCCCGAAGCGTGCGCACCTCGTCCAGCAACGGCTGCCAGCCAGCGTCTGGAGCGGCGTCTGCGGTAGCGGCCGCCCCGTCCGCCGACGGCCCGATCACAGCGATCACGTCGCTCGGACTCAGCTGATCGCCGGGACCGAGCGGCTGCATCGCCGTGATGGTCCCCGCCATCGGAGCGGTGACCTCGGTCTCCATCTTCATTGCCGTGACGATCACCATCGTCTGACCTGCGGACACCGCGTCACCCGGTTCAACCAGCACTTCGACGACGCTCGCGGGCATCGGGCTGCACACCGCAAGCTCGCCCTCGGCAGGCTCCAGCTGCGGCCACGTCGACGCCGCCGGGGGCGCCGCATCCGTGAGCGTCCCGGCCGGCTCCAGAAGCGACATCAGGCTCGGCGGCGCCGCGCCGACAGCGCCATTCGGGGAGGCGGGCGTTGCGGGAAGCGCAACTACCGGCATCTCCGACAACAGCGTGGTGCGAGCGTCGCCGATGCGCACCGCCTCGTGTTCGAGGATTGACCGCAGCTGGTCGAGATTCGTCGGCAGGCCCGTGATGTGGAAGTCCTCGAGCGCACGGGACGTACGGGCCAGCGCCCCCGCGTACGTGCCCGCCGTGCCGACAACCTTGGCCAGCAGCGGGTCGAACTGGCTCGCAGGTGCGTAGCCCGGGTAGCCCGCGGCGTCCACCCGAATGCCTGCGCCCGACGGCTCCTTGTAGCCGCTGATCGCTCCTCCGCCGGTGGCCACGACTCGTGCCTGCACCGAGCTTCCCCGCACCGTCACATCGTCCTGACTGCCGATGCCCAGCGAGGCCAGCGTGGCTCCGGCTGTCAGTTGGAATTGCGCTTCCACCAAGTCGATGCCCGTGACCTGCTCAGTGACCGTGTGCTCCACCTGGATTCGAGGGTTGCATTCGATGAAGAAGTGCTCACCGGACTCGGGCGCCACGAGGAATTCGACCGTCCCCGCATTCAGATAGCCCACCGCAGAGGCCAGCTGCACTGCGTCGCGCAGCATGGCGGACCGGACCGCAGCATCGAGCGCCGGCGCGGGAGCGATCTCGACGACCTTTTGGTGTCGCTGCTGCACCGAGCAGTCGCGCTCGAACAGGTGCACCGTGTTGCCCGCCGCGTCTGCCAGCACTTGCACCTCGATATGGCGCGGTCGGGATACCAGCCGCTCCATAAAAACAGAGCCGTCACCGAATGCGGCCGCGGCCTCGCTGGCGCAGCGTTCGAAGGCGTCGGCAACGTCGCCGACGAACTCGACGGCGCGCATACCCCGGCCGCCGCCGCCCGCAGCGGCCTTGAGCATCACCGGCAATCCGATGTCGGTCGCCAAGGCTTGCGCCGCCGCTGCATCGGGGATCGAATCGTCGGACCCCGGGATCACGCTGATCCCCAACGATTGAGCGAGCCGCCGTGCCCGCACCTTGTCGCCGAACAGCTCGATGGTCTCGGCCCGCGGACCCACAAATGTGAGGCCCGCATCGGCGCACAGACGCGCAAACTTTGCGTTCTCGGCCAGGAAGCCGTAGCCGGGATGCACGCAGTCGCATTCGTGCTTGCGGGCGATCTCCAGCAATGCGTGCATGTTCAGGTAGGCCGCAACCGGATCGCCATCGGGCAGCACAGCCGCAGCTGTCGCGGCCACCAGGTGCAGCGATCGCTCGTCTACGGGCGCGTAGACGGCGACCGACTCCATTCCCAGCGCGTCAGCGGCCTTGGCGATCCGGATGGCGATCTCGCCGCGGTTGGCAATGAGGACGCGGTTCAACGTCACGATTCCCCCTGGCTCAGCGCCGTGCGCGCTGTCGGTGTGGCGATTGTGGCCGCTGTTGGGCGTCGGCGCACAGGAACCGGGTGGTCGCACAGCACGAGTCGCACAGCACGAGTCGCACAGCACGAGTCGCACAGCACGAGTCGCACCCCACGATGCGAGACTGACGCGATGGAGATTTACGACGTCATGCGCACCACCTTCGCCGCTCGGCAATTCACCGACGACGAAGTCACCGACGAAGTGCTGTACCGCATCTTCGACAACGCCCGCTTCGCGGCCAGCGGCGGCAACCGCCAAGGCTGGAAGGTCATCGTGGTGCGCGACCCCGCACGCAAGAAGCGCCTGGGCGAGCTGTGCTACCCGGCGATGCGCGTCGCAGCCGCCCAAGTGAAGGCCGGCGAGGTCTACTGGCAGAGCTACACCCCCTCATCGGTGAACATCGCCGAAGCGATGATCGACGAATCGCACAAGTTCCCGCTGCCCATGTTCCGGCACATGGACCAAGTGCCGGTGGTGCTTGTGGTGGTCGTGGACCTGCGCGTGGTTGCTTCCATCGACAAAGAACTCGACCGCGTCGGTGTTGTGAGCGGTGCCTCGATCTACCCGTTTGCGTGGAACATCCTGCTCAGTGCCCGCAACGAGGGTCTCGGCGGCGCGATGACCACGCTGCTGTCTGCGTCCGAGCCCGAGGCCAAAGAGTTCCTCGGCCTCGAGGACTGGGAAGCGGTGTGCGGTCTGCTTCCGCTCGGCAAGCCGACCAAGCAGCTCACCAAGCTCAGCCGCAAGCCCGTCGAGGAATTCGTCGTTCGTGAGCGCGGCGACGGCGAGGCCTTCACGCTCTAGCGCCGACACGGAGGGGCTGCTTGCACCGCAGCCTTCGAGCCGGAACCGGCGCCACGCCATCACGGGGAGGACGCACCGATGGCCATCGACTTCAGCCTGAGTCCCGAACTGGAAGAGCTGCGTGCCCGCATCGCTGACTTCGTCGATGCCGAGGTGCGGCCCGTCGAAGGCCGCATCGACGCAGAGCGGCTCGAGGAAACCGACCGGAATGCGTACGTCACGGCCCTGCTGGGCATGCGCAAGCGCGCCCGCGAAGAAAACCTGTGGCTGCCGCATATGCCCACCGAGTGGGGCGGCATGGGCCTCGGCCATGTCGAGATGGCGATGGTGCAGGCTGAAGCTGCCAAGACCCGCTTCGGCTCGTGGGTGCTGAACTGCCAAGCCCCCAACGAGGGCAACATGCACACGTTGCTGCACTGGGGCACTGACGACCAGAAGCAGCGCTACCTGGCACCGCTGTGCGAGGGCCGAGCCGAGTCGTGCTTCGCCATGACCGAGCCCGAGGTAGCCGGTTCAGATCCGACGCTCATCGAGTCCCGTGGCTATCCAGACGGTGACGAGTGGGTGCTGAACGGGCACAAGTGGTTCATCTCGAATGCCCACCGTTCGAAGTTTGCGATCCTCATCGCCCGCACCGAGGACAACCCGGACATCCCGCAAGCGGCGAACTCTGCGTTCATCGTCGACCTGCCGGCCGACGGGTGGACCGAGGTTCGACAGATCGAGACCATGCACGGCTCCACCGGTCACAGCGAGATCCGCATTGAGGACTTGCGTGTCGGGGCGGGCCAGATGCTGGGCGGCCGCGGCCAAGGCCATCTGCTGGGCCAGTACCGGCTGGGGCCGGCGCGGCTGGCGCACTGCATGCGCTGGATCGCCCAGGCCCAGACCGCGCTCGACATGATGGTCGACCGATCGCTCAACCGGTACGCCCACGGCTCGCTGCTTGCAGAGAAACAAGGCATCCAGTGGATGGTCCCCGACAGCACCGTGGAGCTGTATCAAGCGAAGCTCATGGTGCTGCACGCGGCCTACAAGGTCGACCGCGCACAGGCCGGGCACGGCGACGACTTCAAAGCCGAAGTCTCGATGGCGAAGCACTTCGTGGCGAACATGCTGGGTCGGGTCATCGACCGGTCGATCCAGGTGCACGGGGCGCTCGGCTATTCCACCGACACGCCGCTCGCGCACATGTACCAGCACGCCCGCTGGGCCCGCTTCGCCGATGGAGCCGACGAAGTCCACCAGATGCGCATCGCCCAGCGCACAATCGCCGCGTACAGCGACACCAACAGCACCGCCGCGGCCACCGGCAACCTGCCGATCTGAGCGTGTTGCTGACGATGGACGTTCAATGAGCCGCGCCAGGAGCGCACGTTGAGCGTCCTTGAATACCTGCTGGCAGCGCTGTTCGTGGCCGCCGGTGCTGGCACACAAGCGTGCATCGGCATCGGCATGGGGCTCATTGCAGGGCCGGTGCTGGTGGTCATCGATCCGACCGCAGTGCCCGGTCCGATGCTGATGATCGCGGGCGGCATCAATCTGCGGAACGCCATCGCGGACAGAGCGTCGCTCAACAAGCCCGCCCTGCGGCGGCAGCTGCTCGCTGCACCGATCGGTCTGGTGGCCGGCCTGGCGTTGCTGTCCGCATTGAGCGATCGCTCGCTGGCGATTGCCGTGAGCCTGTTCGTGCTGTTGGCCGTTGCGGTCCAGGCCATCGGCACGCGACCGCTTGACGGCCGCCTAGTTGAGTATGCGGCGGGCGCCGGTACGGCGTTCTCGTCATCAGTGGCGGCAGTGCCCGGTCCGGTGTACGCGGTCTTCGCCAGCCACTGGCAGCCTGCCGCGCTGCGAGCCACGCTGGCCACCTACATGCTGGTTGTCGGCACGGTCATCATCAGCGCTCAGGCCATCATGGGCGATTTCGGCATCCGACAGCTCTGGCTAGTGCTAACATTGCTGCCCGCAGTGGCGCTCGGCTTGCCGTTCGGAAGGTGGCTACGGCCGCGCCTCGCCGGGCCACGGTTTCGGATGATCGTGCTCGGCGTCGCCGCAACCAGCGCGACCGTGGTGCTGATCCGCCAGCTCGTCGCCGGCTGAGTTGTCACGCCGCGTGCCCATCGAATCGCAGATTGCGTGTCACACTGAGCGGGTGCCGTCTCGCAAACCTCGGCTTCTGCCGCCTAGGGAATACCCACCGCGTGAGATGACCGATGAGGAGCGAGGTGACGAATTGGCCAGTTTGCTCGTCCTCGCGATGCATCTTCCCCGGAATCATTTGCCCGAGCTGACCTACCCGCCCTTCAGGAGCCGCCGTGAGCGATCAACCGGATCGAGCACTCGCACCTGACATCTTGGGACTGATCACCAGGCTGCATCGGTCACTTGAGGCGTCTGGGCTGCCGTACGCCTTCGGCGGCGCGCTCGCGCTGGCGTGGTGCATCCCTGAGCCGCGCACAACCCGTGATGTCGATCTCAATATCTTCATCGAAGCGGAGTCGGCCGAGGTCGCAATCGCCGCGTTGCCCGATGACGTGATCGCCTCCGAGCAGGACAAGACTGAGCTCCGGACACGGGGCCAAGCTCGTTTGGCATGCAACACCATCCCAGTTGACGTGTTCTTGACAAACGACCCGTTCCACAGCGAGGTGGCAGCGCGCATCGTCCGGCACCCCTTCTTGGGCGAAGAAATGCCGTACTTGTGCTGTGCCGACCTCGCCGTATTCAAAGCCTTCTTCGACCGTCACAAGGATTGGTTCGATCTCAGCGAAATGTTTGAAGCGGGTTCGATCAATCTTGCAGAGATGACGGCGCTCATCGCTGACCTGCTCGATCCCGACGACCATCGCATCGCCAAGCTCCGCGAAGCGCACGACGACGGGGAGCGCACGCGTCTTCGCCGAGCCGCCGGCGGCTGACCCCGCAGTGCATCAGCTAGACGAGACGCCTGTTTGAGGACGGCACTGAGCGCCCACTGCCCTTCACGAAATCTCGGCCTTGAGGCTGCTCCCCTCATTGCGAGCATTGGGGTGGGTAGGCAGCGCTTAGGACCAGGGGTCCTCGGGGCCAGGCGGCGGCTTGGGTGTCGGCGTCGTCGCCTTGGCGATGACCTGCGCAGCGGCGGCCACGCCGGAAGCAACCATGGGCGCGTCGACAGCCGCGAGCGTGGCCTCGATGGTGCCGAGCGTGCCGAGCAGCATCGGGATACCCTCCCGCCGCATCCCGGGGACCGTGCAGTAGATCAACACGAACTCAACACATGAACGAGGGGACGAAGGCCGAGTCGCGGGTTCGTCGGACACGGGTGGGCCCGATCGGTCGAAGAATTCGGTACTGCTACGCACCGTCTCACCGCTTCCGAAGCGACCCGACTGGACTTATCTGAGAACAGCGACAAGACACAAGTCACTTGTCAGCGGTGCGTGGCAGATGCCACCGTGGCCCGTCGCCGACCACTATGGCGAATATGTTGCCGGTCGGTGCCAATGGCCGATTCGGAACATCCGGATTCACTCTGCTTGGGGGTCTGCGCATCGCGGACGTGAGCGCGCGACCATGTTCGAGTGAAGAAATGTCGTCTTCGACAACGATCAGAGTGAAATGGGTTCATATGCCTGCTACCGAGCAGCTCAAGATAGGCGACAAGGCGAAACTGGCTGACGGTCGCAGAGTGCTCGTATTGCGCACCATAGAACTCGGACCGTGAGTGAAGTGCAAACTCCAACTACTGGGAACCGACGAAGTGCTGCCCGGAGAGTTCGACGCCAGAGACCTAGAACTGATTGAGTGCGATTCGATGGATGGATGACCGGCGGTATAGGCCTCCAAGTTCACCGAAGCGGCGACGCTTGGCCCTTGTCGTTGGAGCCCCAACACTGGATCGCGCCATCTGCACGCAAGCCACACGTATGGAAATCCCCTGCGGAGAGAGCTACGAACCTCCCACTGGGCGGTGATGCCTGCCCGTAGTAACTGTCGCCCCAGCATTCGATGGTGCCGTCGGCGCGCAGTCCGCATGAGTGTTCCCAATCTGCGGCGACACCTGTGAAGCTGCCGCTGAGTGCGGTCGCCTGTCCGTAGCGGTTGACGAATGTGGCCCAACAGTGGACGGTGCGATCGGTGCGCACTCCGCAGGTATGACCTGCACCAGCGGCGACCGCAGAGAAGGCACCGTCGATCAGCCGCTCGTGCCCGCCGAGATCCGTATAGCCCCAGCCCCAGCACCGCGTAACTCCATCAACTTGTAGAGCACACGAATGTTTTGGACCGGCAGCAACCGCAGTGAAGACGCCGCCCGGCGGCGACGCCTGTCCAGATTCATTGTCGCCCCAACACTGGACCACGCCATCAGTACGCAAACCGCACGAATGATCGCCACCAGCAGCAACGGCCATGAAGTTGGGGCTCGGCGCAATGACCGTTGTGGCTGGGCTTACTTCGCCCCAATTGGTTCGACTCGGCACATCGCTGGGCGGTGACGCCTGACCGACGCTGTCCGAGCCCCAACACTGGACTGCGCTATCGGTTCGCAATCCGCATGAGTGGCTGCCTCCGGCGGCGACCGCAGTAAAGCGTTCACTGGACGGCACCATCGCACCGCGGGTGTCTTGGCCCCAGCATCGAATGGTGCCATCGCGGCGCAGACCGCACGAACGCTGGAAGCCTCCGGTAACAGCGACAAACTCCTCCCCGGGCGGCGATGCTTCACCGACAATGTTGGCGCCCCAACAGTTGACAGTGCCATCGACGCGCAAACCACAGGAATGGTTGGAGCCAACAGCGACCGAAGAGAACGCGCCGCTTGGCGGCGACGCCTGCCCATACCTGTCGGAACCCCAGCATCGAACCGCGCCGTCAAAGCGCAACCCGCACGAATGGCTGAACCCAGCAGAGACTGCAGAGAACGCGCCGCTTGGCGGCGACGCTTGCCCGTTGAAGTCGCCGCCCCAACACTGGATAACGCCATCAGTGCGCAACCCGCATGAATGCGAGAACCCGGCAGCAATCGCAGCGAATTCGTCGCTACTCGGCGGCGACGCCAACCCAGCGCGATCGTCGCCCCAACACTCGATTTGGCCACCGATACGCAGCCCGCACGAGAGCGCACCGCCGGCGGCGACGGCGGCAAATTTGCCGCTCGGCGACGATGACTGCCCGGCATCGTCATTGCCCCAGCACCGAATCATCCCGTTCGTGGATAACCCGCACGAATGGGTGCCGTCAACAGCAACTGAAGTGAACTCGCCAAAAGGCGGTGATGCCTGCCCGCTGCGGTTGGAACCCCAGCATTCGATGGCGCCATTGAGACGCAACCCACATGAATGACCGATTCCCGTTGCAACCGCCACGAACACGCCACTAGGTGCCGATGTTGCCCCGAAACCAAGCAGATCGCTGCCCCAACACTTGACTCGTCCATCGACGCGCAACCCACACGAATGGAAAGCGCCAGGCGCAACTGCCACGAACGCGCCGCTCGGCAGCGACCCCAGTCCGAACCTGTCAGTACCCCAGCATCGAATCGCTCCATCGACGCGCAACCCGCACGGATGCGAGGACCCAGCGGAGAACGCAGTGAACGCGCCGCTTGACGGCGACGCCCGCCCTTCGAAGTTGTTAGGGGTCGCCGCGGGTTAGGTCGCGTGTTTGGTCGGTGTGATGGTGTAGTTCCATTCGCCGTGCCAGTGGTGGGGGCGCAGCGGCAGGTGTTGCATTTGGCGGTCGGTGATCTTGATGCCGCGTTGGTACCAGTTGGGGTCGTAGGCGGCTTGGACGGTGAGCCCGGCTTGGGTGGTGGTGGAGGCGATGAGCTCGACGATGGCGGCGATGTCGGTGAGGGGTCGGCCTCGCCAGTTCATCGAGATGAAGCTGAAGAGGCGGTGCTCGATCTTGTTCCATTTGCTGGTGCCGGGCGGGTAGTGCGCGACGGTGATCTCGAGGCCGGTGTCGGCGGCGAGGCGGGCGAGGAACCATTTCTGGGCGCGGGGCCGGTAGCCGTTGGAGCCGCCGGCGTCGGCGGTGATCAGCAGCCGTGTCGCTTGCGGGAACCGGTCGCGGCCCAGGGTGCCCCACCAGCGGCGGATGGACTCCACGGCGAACTCGGCTGTGTCGGCGGAGTCGCCGACGCTGACCCAGCCGGCGTTGTTGGCGACGTCGTAGACGCCGTAGGGGACGGCCTTGGCGAACTCTCCCAGCGCCCGGTCGGCGAAGTCGTGCACGCTGACCCGCTGGGGCTGCCCGGCGGGCTGCGGCTCGGTGCCGCCGTTGGCGTAGGACCCGATCAGTTCCTTCTTCTTGGTGTCCACGCTGATCACCGGCTCCCCGGCGGCGCCGAACTCCTCCGCCAGCGCGTTGAGGTAGGCGAACTGGGCGTCGCGGTCGGGATGGCCGGCACCCTCGTTCTGCTTGGCCGGCGCCTGCAGCGAGTAGCCCATCTGGTGCAGCAGCCGGCGCACCAGCTCAGCGGACGCCTTGAAGCCCTGCCCGGCGAGCTCGCGGGCGAGCTGGCGCGTCGACTTCAGCGTCCAGCGCAGCGGCGACATCGGGCTGCCCCGCGTGACCGGATGCACCAGCTCGTCGAGCGCCTCGAGCAGACCGGGCTGCTTGTCGATCGCCGGGCGGTCCCCGCCGCCCGCAGCGCGCTGACGGTCCGACGGCTCGACCCCAGCGCGCACCTCGCGCACCGCCCGCGACATCGTCGAAGTCGAGATCCCCGACGCTCCCACCACGAACGCCTGCCCGCCACGACCCAGCGCCTCGGCCATCGCGCCGGCCGCCACACGCCGCTGACGCTCGCCCAGATGCGGCATCACCGTCTCGAACAACACCCCGGCAGCGGCCGCCGACAACTCCACCCACCCGACACTACACCACGCGAGTTAACCTATGGCGAACCCTTACCCCAGCATTCGATAATGCCATCGGCGCGCAGACCGCACGTATGGCTACCGGCTGCGTCGATTGCAACGAACGCGCCGCTTGGTGGCGACGCCTGCCCGTCGAAGTTGTAGCCCCAACATTGAATCTCGCCATTGACACGCAACGCACACCAATGACCCTCGCCTGCCGCGACCGCAGTGAATTTGCCTTCTGGCAAACCCGGTTCCAACGGAAGCGTCGTGCTGGTCGATAATTCGCCTTGCACGTTGCCCGTGGTCGTGCCGGTTGTACTGGCCGCAGTGATCCCAGCCGTGTTGGCTGGCGCGGTGTCGAGCATGGCAGGCCGCGGCACTGAATTGCCGCCGCTACATGCGGCCAGCACACTGATCGATATCACCATCGCAGCGCACTGGGGCAACCTCTTCATCGCAAGGCACCTTCCGCAAGCTGACGCAGGGCACAAACGTAAGACAACGAGTCGGACACTCGCTTAATCAGCCAGCCAGGCACCGATATCCAGAATGACCCGTACCGGTGCGGGGCGACAAACGCAGTAAGCATTTAGGACCATGAACCGGCGCTGTTGAACACCCCTGCGGCCACCGTCAGGACCAGGGGTCCTCGGGGCCAGGTGGCGGCTTGGGTGCCGGCGTCGTCGCCTTGGCGATGACCTGCGCGGCGGCGGCCACACCCGAGCCGCCGATGGGCGCCTCGATGGCCGCGAGCGTGGCCTCGATGGTGCCGAGCGTGCCAAGCAGCATTGGCGGGTTGAGATGTCCCATGTGCCCGATGCGGAACTCGCTGTCGGGCCTGCCGGTGATGCTGAGCCCGAGCGTGAGGCCCGCTTCGGTCTCGCACGTGGCGCGCAGCTGCTGCGCCGACACCTCGCCGGTTCTGATCATCGTGACGGAGTTCGACCGATGCGCAGGGTCCACCACGTTCAACTCGAGGCCGCCGGGTGTGGACCACGCCTCAACCGCTGCGTGGATCGCGCTTGCCATCACGCGGTGGCGTTCCCAGACGTTTTCGAGGCCTTCTTCGTCGATCATGTCCAGCGCCTCAGCGAGACCCCAAAGGTGCTGGACCGGCGGTGTGCCGCAGAAGATCCAGTAGTGCGCATCGGGATCAGTCCGTCGCGTCCAATCCCAATACGCAGTGCGAAGATCGGCTCGCTGGTGGGCCTCCCAGGCCTTGGGTCCGACCCACACCATGCCGAGGCCCGGTGGCACCATCAGGCCCTTCTGACTGCCGGCCACCGTGACGTCCACACCCCACGCGTCCATCTTGAAGAGTTCGCACCCCAGCGAGGCCACGCAGTCGGCCATCAGCAGGGCCGGGTGGTCGGCGTCGTCCATGGCACGACGCACCGCGGCGATGTCGTTGCACACGGACGACGCAGTGTCGGTCTGCGCAACGAGCACAGCGGCGAATTCCCGCCCGACATCGGCTCGCAGCCGTTCAGTCACGGCATCGGGGTGGATCGCCGCCCGGTCGGCCGCATGCAGCACCTCGAACTTGACGCCGCTCTGAGCCGCCATCTCGGCCCAGTTGGTGGCGAAGTGCCCGACCTCGAGCACGAGCACCTTGTCGCCACGCGACAGCGTGTTGGTGATTGCCATTTCCCAGGCACCGTGGCCGTTGGAGATGGCGATGTAGGCCCGGTGCTCAGTGCGGGCCAGAACCGGCAGCCGTTCCAGCAGCGAGTAGGTGAGGTCCACCAACTCGCCCTCGTAGATGTTCGGGATCGAGCGGTGCATAGCCGACAGCACCCGGTCGGGAATGACCGACGGGCCGGGAATCATGACCAGCGGACGTCCGTATCGCAGCGACATTGCATCTCCCTTCGACGACGGCGCAACAACCGCACATCGCCGAGAACTCAAGCCTACGAACGGCCCAGGCACTGGCCAGCACGAATTTGAATTCCATGTGCCCGCGCCTCGGGACAGTCGAGCGACGTTGTTGAAGCGTGGACGCAATCGCGGTCCGGTCCGCCATTCGCGGCGGGCGTAGGCTTCGCCCAGTCTCCCAGAACAGAAGGCGGGGTTGTTCGATGAGCGGCAGTGCACTGATCCATCCATTCTCGGTACTCGCACAGCACGAGAACGAGTTCATCAAGATCGTTTCGGGCGAGGGCGTGATGCTGCGCGACGACGCCGGCAACGAGTACATCGACGCACTCGCGAGCCTGTGGCTGTGCCAGATCGGGCACGGCAATCGCACCGTCATCGACGCCATCACCGCACAGCTCGAACAACTGCAGACCTACAACACGTTCGCGCCGTTCTCGAACGGTCCCGCGGTCGAAGTGGCCGAGATGGTGCGTGCACGCTCCCAGCATCCCGACGGCCGCGTGTTCCTGGGCTGCTCGGGTTCCGAAGCCGTCGACACCGTGCTCAAGTTCGCTCGGCGTGTCCATCAGATTCGTGGCGATGTCGACCGGCAGATCATCGTGCGGCGCACCGGCGGCTACCACGGCGTGAACGTCGGCGGCACCAGCGTGCAAGGGCTCGAAGCAATCCGATCGGGCTGGGGCGATCTGCTGCCCCACGTGGTCGAGATCCCCAACGACGACGTCGAGCCAGCGGCTCAGCTGTTCGCTGAGCACGGCGACCGCATCGCGGCCGTCATTTCCGAGCCCGTGCAGGGCGCCGGCGGCGTCATTCCGCCACCGGACGGCTACTTCGAGGGTCTGCGCCGCCTGTGCGACGAGCACGGCGCCCTGCTCATCTTCGACGAAGTCATCTGTGGTTTCGGACGCACTGGCTCATGGTTCGGCGGTCAGACCTTCGGCGTGACGCCTGACATGTTCACCTTCGCCAAGGGGGTCACCTCGGGCTACCTCCCGCTGTCCGGTGTGGTGATGTCACGCGAGATCGCCGACGTGCTGGAGTCCGACCCCGAGAAGCTCCTGCACGGTTACACCTACTCGGGGCATCCCACGGCATGCGCCGCCGGCGTCGCCAACATCGGCGTCATCGAGTCCGAGGGGCTCGTTGATCGGGCGCGCCACATCGGCACCAAGATGGAAGAGGGCTTCCAGGCGCTGCAAGGCGACGGCATGCTCGCGGGCTACCGGGGCCTCGGGGGCATCTGGGCAGCCGATCTCGGCTATGACGCCGCCGACACTCGTGAAGCGTTTCTCAAGCGCGGCGTCATCTCACGCCCCGTCGCAAACGCCCTCATGTTCTGCCCGCCGCTCATCATCTCTGACGCCGAGATCGGGCAGATCTTCGACCGACTCGAAGACGCAATTCGAGCAACCTCGCCAGTCGCCGCCTAGCTCTGCTTCGCAGGCGGTGCCGAGCCGCTTCCCAGCCAACTCGGAGCCGGCTCCGGCGGCAGCCGAGCATGGGCGCGCGCGTCGGTGAGAGACTGAGGCGAACCCAGCCGGGGCGGTAGGGCCGGTCCGCCTCGCTCTCGCTGCTCGCGCACCGGCTGCCGGAGGCTGACGCGTCATGGAAACCAACGAGACCCGGGAATTGGTGGAGCGCTACTACACAGCGCTGACGACAGGCGACCGCTACACGCTGATGGATTGCCTCGACCCCGATGTCGTGTGGGAGCCGCCCGGCACCGCCAACGTCGCCAAGACGGTCGGCGCCACCGAAGTGGCCCGAGCGTTGGGTTCGCGGGTCGTCAAGGAGACCTTCGACATCACCAAGCCGTTCGGGCTCGACATCCGCAAGATGATCGTCGAGGGCGACACCGCGGTGGTGCAGCAACGGCTGACCGCGACGGCCAAGGCCACCGGCAACGACTACGACAACCAGTACTGCTGGGTGTACACGTGCGACGAGGGTCGCATCACCTACATGGAGGAGTACGCCGACACGCTGTACGCAGCGCGCCAGATGGGCTGGGACCTCAACGCCTGAACGGCTCGGCTGCGGCCACAGGCACAGCCGACCGCCACTTGGCACAATCAACGAAGACCGACGCAGGAGCACCAGGAGCGGATGCAATGAGCACATACGACATCGTCATCAAGGACGGAATGATCTTCGACGGCAGCGGCGCGCCACGAGTGCGCGGCGATGTCGGCATCGCAGGCGGCAAGATCGCCGCCATCGGGCGTGTCGACGCCCGCGAAGGAGCCCGGGTCATCGACGCCTCGGGTATGCACATCGCCCCCGGCTTCGTCGACCTGCACACTCATTACGACGCTCAGGTGTTCTGGGACCCGTACTGCACGCTGTCGGGCTGGCACGGCATTACGTCGGTGGCCATCGGCAACTGCGGCTTCGGCTTCGCACCGGTCGACCCCGACATGCGCGAGTACGCCATGCGCTCGATGACCCGGGTGGAGGCCATCCCGTATGAGTCCATGCTCCAGGGCATGCCTTGGGACTGGGTGACGTTCCCCGAATACCTCGACAGCCTCGAGCGCACCCCCAAGGCGCTCAACATCCTGCCCTACGTCCCGATCGGGCCGATGCTGGTGATGGTGCTGGGCCTCGACGACGCCAAGGACGGCCGGATGCCGACGCTTGGTGAGCACGAGATGCTGGCCAAGCTGGTGCACGAGGCGATGGATGCGGGCGGCTGCGGCTGGTCCGCCCAGCGGCTGCCTCCGACGGGTCCCGCTGCGGTGCAGCGCGACTGGGACGGCACACCGATGCCCACCGACATGATGAACGACGAGACAGCCCTGGTGCTGGCCCGGGTGCTGGCCGAGCGCAATGAGGGCGTTGTGCAGATGACGCTGACCAGCGGCAACGTGGCCCACGACCTGGCGCATCTCGAGGAGATTGCGTCGATCAGCGGGCGGCCGCTGCTGCACAACGTGGTGCAGGCCTTCGAGGACAAGCCCACGATCCACCGCCGTCAGATCGAGTGGCTGGAGCGTTGCCGCGAGAAGGGCGTGCCGGTGTACGGCCAGGGCGTCACCAGCGATGCAGGGTTCACCTTCACGCTCGAGGACTGGAACCTCTACGACGACTCCCAGGCCTGGATGGAAGCCTGCATGGGCGACAAGGACGAGCGCATGGCAAAGATGGCCGATCCGAGCCGTCGCCAGGCCCTTAAGGACACCTTGCCCCGGACCGCCACCGCACCGCTGGAGACGGTGACGATCCTGTCGCCGCGCAGCGCCTCCACCGAGCAGTACCGGGAGATGTCGGTGGGCCAGGCGGCTGAAATCGCCGGCAAGCATCCGGTCGACCTCATGCTTGACGTGGCAGTGACCGACGGACTGGACACGCTGTTCTTCGTGGCGCCGCCCCAGGGCAACTCAGACCTGTTGCGGGACATAGTTCAGTACCCGCACATGCTGTTCGGCGTGTCCGACGGCGGTGCGCACACCAAGTTCCTCACCGCAGGCCGCTACCCCACCGAGACGCTGACCTCCCACGTCCGCGAGAACCAGTGGATCACCTACGAGGAAGCCCATCGGCGCCTTTCGGCGCTGCCCGCGCAGCTCGCCGGCTTTCGCGACCGCGGCATGATCCGCAACGGCGGCCCCGCCGATGTGCTGGTGTACGACCCGGAGAATCTGGAGATCGGCCCGAACGAGGTCGTCCACGACCTGCCGGGCGGCGAGTGGCGGCGAATCCAACGCGCCAGCGGCTACCGCAGCGTCATCGTGAACGGCCAGGAAACCATCTCCGAGGACACCCAAACCGAGACCTACAGCGGCCATCTCCTCCGCCACGGCGGCTGACCTTCGGCGGTGCCAACATGGCGGCGGTCCCACCGCCGCCTGTCACCGCAGCGTCGCTACATTGATGTCACAGCCCTGTGCGAGCATGAAGTTTCAGATCCCGACCTAGCCGCTCCGATCGTGCCGATCACGCCGAAGGGTTTCTGAAACGAGAACGACGATGACTGCCACCGACACTCAGTACGACGACATCGAAGTCATCACGCTCAGCGACGACGAGGTCCGCGAGGCCATCGCGAATGTGCTCGCCGAGGTTGACTGCACGTGGGAGGAGCTCCAGGCACAGGCGGCTGAAGGTCGCTTCACGAGTCACCATGCTCGGGAGGCTTGGTTCGTGATTGCGACTCTTGACCCGGCAACCGCCTGACCTCAAGCTCTCATGCGTGACTGTTAGCAGTACCCGCATCCTCCGAGAACAGCCGTACTGTCTGGCTGTGTGTATAATGTGCGCATGGCGCGTGTGAACGTGTACCTGCCAGACGATCTCGCAGCGAGGGCGCGGGCCGCCGACCTCAACGTATCCAGCCTCGCTCAAGCCGCTATTCAGCGCGCTCTTGATGATCGCTCGCTTGATCTCTGGCTCGACGAAGTGGCGGCACTGCCTCCGACCGGCATAGACGAAGAGACGGCACACGCAGCCGTCTCCGCAGCAAAAGACGAGCTTGAGCTCGGTCGGTGAGGCGCTGATCGTCGACGCGTCGGCCGTCGTCGATGTGCTCGTCGACGCTCCGTTGGCTGGCGCGATTCGAGCTCGTCTCAGGCAGAACGAGTTGCATGCACCCGCACATCTCGACATCGAAGTCCTGTCAGCAATGGGCCGATTGCACCGCGGCGGCCGCTTGAGCGCAGAGCAGGTATCGCGGCGGTTGGAGATGTTCCGGCGCATACCCATCCGTCGGCACTTGCTGGATCCG
This sequence comes from Acidimicrobiales bacterium, assembly GCA_963663635.2. Lineage (GTDB taxonomy): Bacteria > Actinomycetota > Acidimicrobiia > Acidimicrobiales > Poriferisodalaceae > Poriferisodalis. Next base: position 58,637 of record CAXXMY010000023.1, on the reverse strand, counting down.
CTGCTCGCGGATGCGTGGGACTTCCGCCACAATCTGCGGCTCACGGACGCGCTCTATGCCGCACTGTCGGATCAACTGGCAATGCCGATCATCACGACCGACCGGGGACTCGTCGCTGCCGTCCCACAAGCAGAACTTCCGACTGCTCCATGAGCAGCGATCGGTCGGCGACGGATGACTGGTGATCCCGTGATCACTGACACACGCGGGGCGTCTTTCGCGTTCGGCTGCAACACTGGGGACCTGAGGCCGACGCTTCGATGAGTTGGCCCGAGGGGGGACCATGGCGACCTACGCAGGTGAGCGATTCATTCATGACACCGACAGCCACTTGATGGAGCCGGTGGATTGGCTGGCCAGCTACGCCGATGGGGCGACTGCGGAGAAGCTGAGAGGTCTCAGCCTCGCTGGCGGGGGCGACACGGCCACGCTCGAGCTCGTGGAGCAGTGCTGGGAGCGACGCAACGATCCCGATGAGACGGCGAAGCTGGCGGCCGACGTCGTCAAGGGACCGAAGGGCTACTTCGCCTATGGCTCCATGGACGCCAACGAGCGGGTGGGAGCACTCGACCAGCTCGGTTTCGCCAGCCAGCTGGTGTTCACGACGTTCGCGCACACCCAGTTCCACGGGCGCAGCGACCTCGACCTGGTCTACGGCGGCGCATCGGCGCACAACCGTGGCATCGCCGACTTCTGCTCGGTCGATCCCCGACTGCTCGGCGTGGCGTTCGTGCCGCTGGAAGATCCGCAACGGACGATTGCGTGCGCCCGTGAGGCCATCGAGGCCGGGTGTCGGGCTGCGTGGATCCCCCACGGCGTGCCAACCGAGCTGAGCCCGACGCATCCCGACTTCGATCCCCTGTGGGCGTTGCTGTGTGAGGCGAGCGTGCCCGTGCTCATGCACCTGGGGCCCAACGGCGGCAACCAGCTGCCGAAGACGTACCACAACAACGGCCGGAACCCCGGCAAGGACTTCGTCGGCGGCGGTGAGAATCTGCGCTCGAAGGATTTCCTGAACCTGTTCCACGATGCGGAGAACCTGCTGTCTTGCATGGTGTTCGACGGCATCTTCGAGCAGTTCCCCGATTTGCGTTGCGGGCTGATCGAACTAGGTGCGGGGTGGGTGCCGAACCTGCTGCGCTCGCTCGACAACAGCATTAAGGCGTTCGGACGACACGAGCCCGAGCTGGCCAAGCTGACCATGGCGCCCTCGGACTACATCCGGCGACAGGTGAGATTCACGCCGTGGCACTTCGAGGACGTGGGCTGGCTGGTGTCGAACTGCGGGCCCGAGCTGTTCCTGTTTTCGTCCGACTGGCCGCACCCCGAAGGCGGCCGCGACCCGATCTCCGAGTTCCAGGCTTCGTTCACGGCAGCCGGGCTCAGCACAGGCGCCACTTCACCGTTCTGGGCGGGCAACGCCTCGTTCCTGCTCGGCGTCTAGCGCTGCTGGGGCCTGTGCGGTCCAGCGGTAGATTCAGCCACAGAGCGCTGCGGGAGCCGCTCCCAGCGGCACGAGCCGCGGCGCAGGAGAGCAGACATGGCTGAGAACCCAATCCAGCGCGGGCAGTCCCGCATGGCCCTGCTCGTGGTGGACGTGCAACCGACATTTTGCGAAGGCGGCGCCCTGCCCGTCGAAGGCGGCAATGCGGTGGCGGTGCGGGTGGCGGACCTGCTCGCCGGCGAGCACGGCTACGACCTGGTGGTGACTACTCAGGACTGGCACATCGACCCCGGCGACCACTTCAGCGACGAGCCCGATTTCGTCGACACATGGCCGCCGCATGGTGTGGCCGGCACCGTCGAGGCCGAACTGCATCCCGCGCTTTACCCGGTCGTTGACCAGATTGATGCCAGCGTGCGCAAGGGTATGCACGCCGCCGCGTATTCCGGTTTCGAAGGCATCGACGACGACGGCCGGACTCTGGACGAAATGTTGGCCGCTGCCGGTGTCACCCACGTCGACGTGGTCGGGCTGGCGTTCGACCACTGCGTACGCGCCACCGCCGTCGACGCCGCCGCAAACGGCTACGCCACCTCGGTGCTCGATGACCTCGCGGCCTCGGTCGCTCCCGAAACCGAAGCCGCCGCACGCACCCAACTCGCCGACGCCGGCATCACCGTCATCGCCTCTCGCTGAGCCGTCATCCCCCGCACCCGGGGGGCGTCAGGAGAAGCTTTTAGGAGTTCGTCCCGGCAATGCGAATGTGGTTGCGGATGACCTCGTCCATCACGAAGTGCACGAACTTCTCGCAGAAGTCCGGGTCGAGGCCCTCTTCGGTGGCGAGCTGGCGCAACTCATCGATCTGCTCATGCTCACGTACCGGGTCGACCGGCGGCCCGCCGTGGGCGGCCTTGTGCACGCCGACGGCATGCGTGATGCGGAATCTCTCGGCTAGCAGGCGCACCAGGGCAGCGTCGACCTCGTCGATGCTGCGGCGGTAGGCAGCGAGCTCGTCGTCGGACATCGGCTCTGTTTCTAGCTCATCGAGCCACGACAACCACCGGATCGGCAGCCGACGCCCGGTTGTGCTGGCCACTCCCCACTCGGGCGGCACCGGGCATCACTTGGCTACGGTTTGCGCCGTGAGTGATTCGGGTCAAGGGCTGCGCGGTCGTACCGCTATCGCTGGTGTGGGCGAGACCACCTATTACAAGCGGGGCCAATCGCCCGACCCTGAGTTCGTGCTGGTGCTCAAGGCGATCCTTGCCGCGTGCGAAGACGCCGGCATCAACCCACGCGAGATCGACGGCTTTTGCTCCTACAGCAACGACCGCAACACGCCGGCCCGGCTGGCGAATGCGCTCGGGCTGTCCGAGCTGCGCTACTCGAACATGCAATGGGGCGGCGGCGGGGGCGGCGCAGCCGGCGTCGTGCAGAACGCCGCCGGCGCGGTGCACGCGGGCTCGGCGGAAGTGGTGGTGGCCTACCGGGGTCTCGCTCAGGGGCAGTACGGACGGTTCGGCCAGGGCAGCCGGCGGCCGGCGATCAACGGCGAGTTCGCCTACACCATCCCGTACGGCGTCATGAGCCCCGCGCAGACCTACGCGATGCGCACCACCCGGCTCATGCACGAACACGGCATCGACCGATCGACCATGCGAGCGGTAGCGCTGGCTGCGTACCACCACGCGCAGAACAACCCCAGAGCGGTCATGCATGGCAGGCCATTGGATGCCGAGGCTTACGACTCGGCGCGCTGGATCACCGAGCCCTTCCGCCTGTACGACTGCTGCCTGGAGAACGACGGCGGCGCCGCGATGATTGTCACGTCGGCCGAGCGGGCCGCCAATCTCAGCGACACGCCCGTGCTGGTGCTGGCAGCCCAGCAAAGCGGTGGGCACCGTTCCGGTGCATGGGTTCACAATCCGACCGACTACGCCACGTCCAGCTTCAAGCTCGCGGCGCGGCACCTCTACGAGCAGGCCGATGTGGCGCCCGAAGACGTCGACGTGGTGCAGAGCTATGAGAATTTCACCGGCGCCGTCGTGATGAGCTTGATCGAGCACGGTCTGTGCACCTACGAGAACGCCAACGAGGTTCTGACGTTCGAGAACCTGCGAGCGGACGGCGGCTCGCTCCCGCTGAACACCAGTGGCGGCAATCTCGCCGAGTGCTACATGCACGGCCTCGGCATGCAGATCGAGGCGGTGCGCCAGGTGCGCGGCGACTCCACCAACCAAGTGCCCGATGTAAAGGTCTCGCTGTCCAACGCCGGCCCGATGGTCGAGATCGCGTCGACGGCTATCTACGGCACCGCCGAGGCCATCGGATGAGCACTGCATTAAGCGGAAGCGGCAACACGTACCTGCCGAAGGGCCTCACCCAGCCGGCGCCAATGCGCGACGGCCTCGACCTTCCGTATTGGGAAGGCACCCGCGAACACAAGCTGCGGGTTCAGCGATGCGCCGACTGCGGCACCCACCAGTGGGGCCCAGAGTGGATGTGCCACGCCTGCCAGTCGCTCGGCGTCGAATGGGTGGCCGTCGAGCCGACCGCCCGCATCTACTCGTGGCAGCGCGTGTACCACCCGGTGCATCCAGCGCTCGCCGACCACGGCCCCTACATCGTGGTGCTCGTCGAACTCCCCCACGCCGACAACGTGCGCATGGTCGGCAACCTCCTCGGCGATCCGATGGCCGACATCGTCATCGGCAGCGACGTCGAGGCCGTCTTCGAAGACCACGACGACGGCAGCCCACCCTTCACCCTCGTCCAATGGCAGGTGACCGCTTCCTAGACCGGATCGCTCGCTAGCTTCGGCGCGAGTTTGTCAGCGAGGGGAACCGTGGCATGAACGATGAAGTCACAGGGCCGAACATTGCCGACCAGTACAACCGTCACTACCAGAGCAACCAGTCGTCTCGGATAGCGAGTCTGCATAGGCAACTGCTCGGTGAGATCCACGAAGCGCGCCAACGCGGTGTCCCAACGACGCTGGCGCGGCATGTTCCGCTTGAGCCCGTGCTGTACCGGGCTGAGAAGTTCGAGTTCGTTGGAGGCGACAGCAGGTACGGAGCGGATCAGCTCGTTCTGGGACCGTCAATGACCGGCATCAGCAGCATGAGCAATCCCTCCCTGAGTGCCTGTATCCGCATCGACAAGGATGCGGCCCAGGTGCTACTGCAGGACATTGAACGAGAGCAACACTGGATGTCCGTTGCGTTCTTCGACGGAATGCTCGTGCTTCCCACTGACTTCAATTCGCCCGACTCGACTTGCGGCGGCGGGGTGTTCCAAGCGATTCCACCGAATCGCGAAGTGCTCGAGATGTTCTATGACCACGCCGAACGGGAAGAGCTTTGCCGTCTCGTCCGACGCGTTGCAGAATCGAGCGCCATGAGCCCTGCCGAGCACCGGCGCTGGCTCGAACAAGAAACAGGCAATGACCCCGGCACGCAGTTCGCCGGGCAATAGCGCTTGCGTGGTGAGGGTGGGCGCGCGACATTGACCAGGCAGTCGTCCGACGCTAGCGACGTCACAAAGTCAGCTCGATCCGAGGTCGGACCGTGCGTGCCATCGGATCCCCCTCCATTGCCCGACCTGCCTCACGTGGCTCCGACACTCGTCGAATGGGGCGACGCTCAGCACTACCGCGAAGTTGCCCGCCGACAGCAGGAACGCATCCAAGGTCGGAGTTGACTGCGGATGCAGCGGCGCGTTTACGACGCCGACGAGGTCAAGAGCTGGGCGTTGGGGTCGGAACCACTCCGAGGCTGGCGCGCAGGTTGTCGAGGGCATCGACGGTGTCTTCGAAGTAGTTGGAGTGGGTGACCTTGATGGCATCCATCAAGTCTGCTCCCAGCAACACGACTTCTACCCGGGGATTGCCCCGGTATTGCTCCTCGCGCTCACCGTAGGCCCTGAGCGCTTGGGCGGTGTCGCTGAACTCCTCAAAGCTGAGCTGTTTCCTCGCGTCGTGGTCGAAGGCGATGAGGAACTCAAAGGTTCCAGACGATCCCATCAGTCCTCTCCGTGACTCTGGCCAGGCGTTCGTATCGCGACGCCCAGCGCTGAAATCATAGCTAGGCGGGTGAGAGCATCGAGTAGGGCCTCGCGTGGCGGTTGACCAGACTCACTCAGCGAGAGCAGTTCCGAGAGGTGCCTCAGGAGATCATGGACCTCCTGAGGACCATCGCCGCTCTTGAAGTCGATACCGGTTCCGCTGGTGAGGTCTTCCACGATCTTGGCCCAACTGTCTTGTTCCCGGGTGCGGAGTTGCACCTCGATTCGCCGACCGTGGTACCTCGTGTAGATGTGGATGGCCCGGTACCCCGAGACTTGTGGCCGGGCCACGTAGTCCTTGATCTTGTCGGTTTGCTGGTTACATTCGAAGCTGCTGGCATAGAAGCGGTCAACAACTCGCTGGACTTCGTCTTGAGTGTCGAGCGCCGCTCGACAACCCCCGATGTCCTGCATGGTCGAAAGGTCGATCGTTGGGAGCCGCCTGAGTTTGTCCTCGATGGTCGGCAGCCTCTTCAACCGTCGAGAAAGGTCGACATCGAGGCCCTCGGAGATCAAGCACGACCGCAGCTCCGTGTAGGCGGCATCCAAGGGCACAGCGTGAGCAGACCGATAGGCCTCGACATGCCGGGCATCGCGGATTTCCTCGGGCGATGGCGTCTCGCATTGGACGGCTAGCGCCCGGCGAAGCAGATCGCCTGCCCGCCGTACATCGCCCAAAGAACCGAACGAGGCGAGGGGCTTGCCGGGCATGTGGCTGAGCAGGATAACCCAGTCCAATATTGGATCAGGCTGGTTTTCGCAAGCTGGGGAAGCCGCTCAACAGATGCTTCAAGTCCTGGATGAGGGAATCGGCTGCGGCGGTCTCGGGCCTTCTCTTGGCCAGCCCCACAGCAGGCTCGGCGGCACCGATCGCGGGCCTCGCAACACTCGCGATAGTTCGCTGGGTCAGGGGCAGCGGCATGATTCTCCCTACGTTGTGCCTCAAGCCACCCCACGACACAGCTTCGATGTCAGGCGCCGTTCACGACGCGAGGAGTCTGCAGCCGCCCTGAGCACTGTCGAGCGCCATCACTTCACAAGGAGACCCGCTGCGTGGAGATCGCTTCGCGTTAAGCAAATGTGCTCGGTCAAGATGGTCCATTTCTTCCCGCTGTCATGTTGAATCCGGCCTGCCACGCAACTCGGGTGTACCCGGTGCTTGCGTGCCGCCGCCTCGACGTCCTGACGGGCTGCTTCGACGTCGAAGCCATCGGGAAATAGCCAATGCGAGACTTGTTTGTTGGCTTCCTCTTCCGTCGGATTCGAACTTCGCTCCGTGTCCTCAAGGTCATCCAAGATCGATGCCGACTCGGCGGTGATATGCCCCTTGATCAAGTGCGCACATTCGTGCAACAGAGTGAAGACGACACTGTCGAAGCGGTCTCTGCATACGGTCAGGCCGATGACAGGACGGCCATCAGGCAAGAACGTCGTGGCTCCGGCCAGCCGCGTGTTGCGGAGTTCCCGGCAGAAGACGGCCCGCACGCCACACGTCGCCAAAAGTTCCACCGCCCGTGGGATGGATCGCGGGCCGTGTCGCAACTCTCGGGGCAACCGCTGTGCGATGTCAGCGAGCTCGTCGATGTCAAACTCCTCGACCTCTTGGCAGCTCGCGATGCGGCGGACTCGCGCTAGCCACGCTTGCTGCTTCGGCTCTGAGTCGTCGGATTGACTGAGTTGCCGGGCTGCATAGGCGATCGGCGGCGGCACGCTCTCGTTCGTGATTCCGAGGAACTCACGTGCCGCAGCTGTAGTGGTCTCAGCATCGGCATCAGGGATCCATCCCCTCTCGACGGCCTCCTTCAGCGGAAACGACTCCTGGAGTCGCCTCGCACGAAGGTCGGCGATACGGGCCGCCGGCTTCGTGGGCACGGACCGATGCTCGCCACTTGCAGGGGAACTCTCGCCGTAGATGCGACCGAGCAACTGCTCGATCGAAGGTCGGGACGCGTAGGGATCGATGCCCGCAGCGTCTTGAGTGGATTCGATGAATGCTTCAGCGGTCTTCCGCTCCGTGTCGTTCAGACCGTCCAGCGACGGCACCTGATCGCCGATGCCCTCGAGATAGTCGAGGTACGCGGCTCGGAACTTCGAGAGACCGTCGTGCTGCGAACTCATCGTTGCACCTTCTCTCTCTGTGAGGAATTGTGTCATTCCGTGATCTTGTAGGGATATCGGGGGTGGGCTTCGAGGCGCCGTGAGACCAGCTCGTAGCAGCTGGGGCTCCACGCTTGCTGCGGAGGTCGAGATCCTGCTGTGCTAGTTCGTCTCCGAGTTGCTTGCGGGAACGCTGCAAGAACGAGCTTGATCCTCCAAGAAGATCTTCTGTTCTCGGCCGTCAAGTACCTCGCGTGCGAGATCACGCAGGCTGCGCGCGCTTTGGATCGCGATCACTTCTTCTTCGGGGCTGAGGTTTCGATCGGGGAGTGCCTGCAGCACGCTCGCTGCAGCTGCTCCATCGGGCGACGATGCTTCCACATCCCCTGATACGACGTAGAGCTCAGCTCGGTGGTCAGTACCGGACAGATGCTTCCTCGCTGCGTCCAGAGCATCCATCGCCTTGTTCTTGGCGACGACTACGCCGAGCGCCCGCCAATCCTCTACGACATCAACGTCCGGGTGCATCAGCAGCGCCAAGGTTGCCTCCTGCAGTACGTCATCTGCGCTGGCACCGCCGATGATCGTCCGTTCGGAGGGTGAGTCGCGCGGCGCCGGCCTGCCGTTCTTGAAGAGGACCTTCTGTATCGCGGCATACATGACGTCCAGCACATCGTCGAAGAGACCGCGATCGCGCAGTAGGGGATGCTCGTGGCCACTGTCTTGGGCTGTCGATGACATGTCCCCCTATTGTCGGAAACGGGTGTGACATTGAAAGCGCGGGATCCACTTTCGATTCGTTTCACCCCTCCGACAAGTGGTCAGAAACACTCGGCTACCAACAGGGAGCATGCCGATGGCTGACCAACCCAATGTTGTCGAACTGGGGCGACTCATCCCCTTCACGATCGACGGTGAGGACTACGAGACCGGGGATCTGAGCCAGCGAGCCGCAGACCTGCTGCGGCTCGCAGGACGAGATCCAGCAGCCTTCGATCTCGGGGAGATTGAAGGCAAGGATCGGCCCAGGACCAAGAAGTTTCGCGACGACGAGATCGTCGAGATCCGCAAGGACGCTCGATTCGTCTCGATTCGGCAGTCCGCGCCGGTTGCCTGATGGAAGGCCCTCTACAGGCGTTCGTCCATGACATGGACGGGCTCGGCCTCTGCCCTCGGGTGGAGGCCGGGCTCGTCGTGTGCGACGTCGTCCCGGTAGTAGGAGATCGCGCCGGCAGCTCGCTACTTCTCGGCGTTGCGGTCGAAGAAGTCAGCAACTGGCCCCTTGCACCCCCGCACTGGATCCACCTGCCAGCGGATGTCAAATTCCGCGCCACGAACAGCGAAGCGTCTTCGAAGCCCGGCTGGCTGCGCCACAGCCGCAACTGTGCTGGTTGGGGCGACGCACCAGCCGCCGTTTGCTGGCACGCCCACCTTCAGGCCGTACTGGGCGAGGTCGTCGGATGAGCAGGTCGTTTTCTGTCGCGATGACAGAGCGAACTCACCGAGCGCTCGGCGCAGTTCTGGTTCGAAATGACCTCCAGGAAGATGTCTGTCTCGTTCTCTACCGTGCGTCCACCGGCGCAACGCGCACCACAGCCCTGCTGACCTCCGCCGTGCCGCCCGCCGACGCCGACCGAGCCGTCCATGGCAATGCATCGGTGTTCGGCGGCTACATATTGCGCGGGGCAGAACGGGCCCGCGATGACGGCTGCGGCCTGATGTTCGCCCACAGCCATCCTGAGGCCGCCGACTGGCAGCCGATGAGCGGCCCCGATCGAGAGGCCGAAGCCAGCTATGCCAACCTCGTTCGCGAGATCACGGGTCTGCCACTAGTCGGCATGACGCTGGCGACCGGCGACGAGACTTGGTCCGCGAGGTGCTGGGACGTCGGTGCCGGCTCGGGTGTCGACTGCACTCACGCTGAGAACGTCCGTGTCATCGGCGAGCAGCTGTGTGTGTCGTGGAACGAAGACCTGTGCCCGTCTCCCATGACGTCGACCAAGCAAGAGCGCACGGTCAGTGCATGGGGCGACAAGTGCCAATCTGACCTCGCGCGTCGGCGTGTTCTCGTGGTGGGGGCCGGCAGCGTCGGAATGGATGTCGTAGCCCGACTGGCTGCTTCAGGCATTCGACGACTCACGGTGATGGATTTCGACATCGTGGAGGAGAAGAACCTCGACCGGCTCATCGGCGCCTCCCAGCGCGATGTACGACTATTCTGGCCCAAGATCCATGTCGCGTGCCGTCTCGCACTCGCTTCCTCGACAGCCGAGCGTCCGCAGTTCGAATTCTCGAATCGCTCGGTCTGCGAGCCCGAGGGGCTGAGCTTGGCGCTCGATCATGACCTGATCTTCTCGTGCGTCGATCGACCCTGGCCACGTGCCGTGCTCAACAGCTTGGCCTTCAGCGACTTGATCCCGGTGATCGACGGCGGTATCGCCATCGACACAAATCGACGTGGCCGGATGCTCAACGCCACATGGCGCAGTCATGTTGTCCGCCCTGGACGGCCCTGTCTCGCCTGCAATCGACAACTCGATCTGGCTTTGGTGACCCCGGATCGGCAGGGAGACCTCGACAATCCCAACTACATCGCAGGGGCCGGCATCAACCCTGATACCGGTGGTCAAAACGTGTCGGTACTGTCAGCGAGCGTCTCTGCGAGTCTTCTCGCCCAATACGTCAGCTTCAGCGTCGCCCCCGGGGGCATCGGCGATCCCGGCCCCATCCAATACAGCCTCAGCAGTCACTTCCTCGAACATCGAGACGATCCGATTCGGCCGCACTGTCCCGTGGAGCCCACCGAAGCCGCTGGCGACGCCCGGCCCGATCTCTCGGGCGTGGATCCGAGCGCTGAAGAGAAGCGTCAGATTGCGACGGTCGTCGATAGACGTACACGGGCATTGCGGTGGGCCGACAACCGTGTGCAGGCATTCACCAACTGGCTTGACCGGCGATAGGGAGACACCAAGTGGAACACCGCACCGCAGCAACGATCACAGAGTCGTCAGGTTGTTGGCGAGAGACCGGAGACGGTCACCGAGCGGGAATGACGCCCAGTCAACGACTGACACTCGTGTGGTCAGCTTCGGCCACAGTCCTTGTTCTGCTCACGGGCGCCCGTCTCGCGGCCGGCGGCTGGTGGTCGTTGGTCATGGCGTGGCTCGAATGGCCCTATCCCGGATGGCTCAACCTCCTGACGACGGTCATCGGGATTGCCATAGCCGTCGTCGCGTGGTTCTGGCGCGACCGCGTCGAAGGACTGTGGAGAGGCGCCGCGCTGACTACCTCGATCATCTCGGCCGCTGTGAGCCTGTTCCTCATTGCTTGCGCTGTATTGGCGCTCATCTGGCTGATCTGGTGCCTTCTCGCGGGGGATGACGACGAAAACGGCAACTATCGGGCTCGAACACCTCAGCGCCGAGGAAGACGGCGGCGGAGTCGTCCCACCCGGTCTCGCTCTCTGTACTCACGCTGAGATCAGGATCTGCCCATCAACGAGTGTCTCGAGACGCTGGTTCAACCGCGCGGGTAGGGGGCAATGACCCTGGGTCGCAATTCGCAGCGAGATGATCCTTGTGGACTGGACGACGACGCTCAGCGCCGGTCAGTGCTACGGGCGAGGCTCTTGGGCGAGAACTAATCCTCGCCTCCGTCCTGCGGCTTGTTGGGCTTGGGACGCGGCCGGAATGCGTTCGTGGGCACATCCGCTGGCCCAGCGCCGGCTTTGGGGGCGTAGACGCCCAACGGGAGTCGGTCCGCCTCTTCGGCTGGCGGGCTGAGGTGCCGTTCATCCTTCGACATCTTGTGGATCCTTCTGACCTGGAGCCGGTATCGGCATGAATTCTAGTGACTCGATGTCCGCCCACTTGAGGAGGATGCCGCCGTTGAGCCACACGAGTCCGTCTTCATCCTCTTGGAGCGCCGGCTCGCCGGTGCACTGATCGAACTCGGCCCCATACGCGATGTAGATGTCCTGATCAGGTCTTCCGGGCCAACGTAGGACGAGACAGGCGATGCTTTGGCGTACATGCCACCAACCCAGCGACCCGATCGAAGCCTGCACCGAATGAACCCCGCCTCGCGTGCGTCGAAGAGCGCGTCCCACGCGGTGGGAGCCCGGTTAGGCCCGAGAAGCTTGGACGCGGCTCGTCGGAGGATTGGTCGACGAAGCACTGACGCGATCCGGACGCGCAGCGGCTTGCGAGGATCACGCTTGATCGAATTGTCGGGTCGCATCAGCAGCCCGAGCAACCAGCCGACGGCTGCGGGGACAGCGAGGTACGCGATAGGTGCCAGGAAGACAGGCCACGGCAGCGCTGTACCGTCCGTGAAATCGTCCCAATAGGACGACGCTAGCCAGTGCAAAGGCCAGGCGCCTACAGCGAGGCACCCGGCTGAGAGACCCGCCAGACGGCGTAGCCAGTCCTTGAGCCGTCGCCCGTATCGCTGGACGGCGCTCGAAGCCCCAAGCCGCGAATGCGCCCGGCAGAAGCAGCACGAGCAGCAAGAGCGCAGCGTCGTAACCGCAACTCACGCTCGCGCTCCCATTGGCCAGGCCCATTAACACAGCACGGCACCCCGAGACAGCGGGCACCATGCGCGGTCGATACGAATACCATCTCGCGGCGGATGTTGTCCCACGTTTTTCGACGGCAACAAACCAAGCGGCAGAGTGCGGCATCCCGCTCCGGCGGGTCACCTGTCGCGACAGTTCTGCTGTTCAGCCGCACAGAGGTGTTCAAGCAAGCCATCCGGCTCGGGCGCGCCCGTGAACTGTGCCCGAGAATGGGAGAAAATGGGTTCTTCGTTACCGCCAGAACTGTCGACGAGAGCGTCGCTGAGGCTTTCTACCGCGACGGCATGGGCCTGACTGATGCCACAAGCGATGCCTGACCACGAATTCGACCCCAACCGTGCATTGGTGTTGTCGCTGAAGCCCAAATTCGCGGAAGCGATCCTGTCCGGCACCAAGACCGCCGAGATACGTCGAGTGATGCCCCGCATCACGATCCCTACCCGCGCGTTGCTGTACGCGTCGGGTCCGACGCGCTCGCTCGTCGGCACCTGTGTGGTGAGGACGGTTGCCCGTCACCCAGTCAATGAACTCTGGCGGCTCCACGGGAAACAAACCGGCTTGTCGAGAACGGATTTCGACGCCTATCTCGCGGGCCGAGACCACGGTGTAGCGCTGCTCTTGGAGCAGGCCGAGACGCTGCCGGCGCCGATTCCGCTGCACGCACTGCGTCGAGCCGAGAACTTCCGGCCGCCGCAAAGCCTCGCCTACATCGACCACCGCCAGCGCGAGCGTCTCCTGACGGCACCGCGTTAGGCCTGCGGTTTCCTTGACTCAGAACGGAAGCGGTCTCAGACCTCGTTAGGCCACGGTCACTTGTGGCCGGTCCTCGGCACACAAATGGCTTCGACTGAGCGATGCCCCTCCGATCAGTGTCTTTCGGTGCGGGCGTGGCACTCCTCGCCGTGGCGGTGTCACAGGTGCTCGATCCGGCCTGCGCGCATTGCCTCGAGATCGCCGTCCCAGCCAGTGCCACGCATTGCACGCTCCTCATCGAGCGACATCGGCTTTCCTGCTGCCAGCTTCAAGGTGAAGTTTACTGCGGCCTGCTTGGTATCAAGCCCGTAGCGCTCCATGACCCGGGCGCATCAGGCTTCGTTGATGTCGATGCTCATCCGCGCCACGCGCTACTTGGTACACCTTGCATCGTGCCGCAGTTGGGCCAATTTCTTCGTCGGCCTAATGCGGGGCTGAGCATTCGAGCGAGGGCTACGAGGAGGTGCAGGCGATGGCACGTGCCGATATGGCTCACACTGACAACATCGGCGGGCCGTGGTTCGTCGATACGCGCTGCATTCGATGCGATGTCGCCCGGCACTGGGCTCCCGGTCTCATCGAGATGGACGACAGCGGGCTCTCTTACTTGGCACGCCAGCCGGAGAGCCCAGCCGAGACAGCAGCGTTGTGGCGGGCGGCCGAGGCGTGTCCGACGCAGTCGATCGGCAATATCGAGATCCGTCGCCCGCCCAGCCCACCATTCCCGTACGAGCTGACACCCGGCGTGTGGGCGCTCGGGCACAACGCCCGGTCTTCGTTCGGGGCGCACTCGTACCTGGTTGAACGGCCCGACGGGAACCTGGTTGTCGACTCGCCCCGGTACTTGCGCGCCTTGGCCGAGCGAGTGGATGACCTCGGCGGAATCCGGCACATGCTGCTCAGTCATCGCGACGACGTCGCCGACGCCGACCGGTGGGCGGAGAACTGCAGCGCGGAAGTGTGGATCCATGCAGCCGACGCAGACGCCGCTCCCTACGCCACAGTGATCCTCGACGGCGCCGACCCTGTGTCCATCTCGCCGGGGACCGTCGCCATCCCGGTACCCGGCCACACCGAGGGCTCGGTTGCCTTCCACGTCGACGACCGGTGGCTGTTCACCGGCGACACGCTCCATTGGAACCACCGTCGGAACGAGCTGGACGTCTTCCCGGAACAGACCTTCTTCTCATGGGATGAGCTCGCCAGCTCGATGGACCTGCTCTCGATGCTCCGTGTCGAGTGGGTGTTCGCCGGACACGGGTCGTGGCACGACATCGGTACCGATCGGTATGCCGACCAAATGTCGCGCCTCGGCGAAGACATGCGCCAGATCGGCCAAGCCGGCTGGGCGCAGCGGCCCCGCGCCGCCTACGACTGGTATTGAGCGTCGGCAGCTCAGCCAGTCAGCGCCGGTTTGGCAGTGGCTCAGCCGTGTTTGTCGGGGCCGGCCTTGGTGATGTGGAAGCGGATCAGGCAGCGCTGGTCCTCAACCATCGCTCGGCGGTAGTCGTCCCAGTCAGGGTGCTCGCCGCTGATCGTGCGGTAATACTCGACAAGCGGGTCGAGAGCGGCCTCGCCCGAGATGATCTCGGCCTGGCACTCCAGCTGCACCCAGCGACCCAGCTACTTCTCGGGTAACACGCACAGCCACGACTGCGGGTCGCGGTGCAGGTTCTTGGTCTTGAAGGCGGTCTCGCGGGTGCTCATCACCACGGTGTCGTCGACGACTGCCACCGTCACCGGCGACAGCTGCGGGGTGCCGTCACGCGAGTTGGTGGCCAGCACCGCGCGGTCGTTCTTGCGGACATAGTCGAGCGCCTTCGAGATCTCCATCGGCGCAGCTTCGCACACGCGCTGTCGTCAATCCTTCGAAAGCCGGCTGCGTCCGCGAGACTTCGCGCATGAAGATCTCTGCCGCATTCCCGCCGGTTCCCGCCACGCCCGATCACATCGTGCTGGCCGAAGAACTGGGCTACGAGACCGCCTGGGTGTACGACACCCCGGCACTGCAACTCGACGTCTGGATGACGCTCGCACTCGCCGGAGTGCGCACAGATCGCATCCGTCTCGGAACGGGAGTGCTGATCCCGTCGCTGCGCCACCCGATGACGACGGCGGCGGCGATCGCGACGCTGGTGGGGCTCGTCGGACCCGAACGGGTCATCATCGGTGCCGGCACCGGCTTCACCGGCCGGCGGGCGATGGGTCAAAAGCCATTGCGCTGGGCCGACTTCCCCGGCATGGTCGCCGATATCCAGGCCTTGCTGCGAGGCCAGACCATCGATGTCGATGGTCGGGCAGCACGCATGCTGCATTGGCCGGGCCAAGCGGTCGAGCGGCCCATCGAGGTGCCGTGGATCGTGGGGGTGACCGGCCCCCGAGGCCTCGCTGCCGCTACCGAGATGGGCTGCGGCGTGTTCACGTCGCGTCCCCGGCCGAACGCCGACTACAGCGGCATCAACGATGTGATCCTTCTCGGCTTCGGCACGATCATGGACGACGACGAGACGATCGAATCGCCCCGGGTGCTCGACACCGCGGGCCCAGGTGTCAGCGTGGCCTACCACGCATTCCTCGAGCAGCGCGATGCGCGGCTGTCGAACCTTCCCAACGCCGACCGCCTCGCCGAGATCACCGATGCCATGGATCCCGACACGCGGCACCTTGCACTTCACGAAGGCCACCTCACCGAGCTGAATGCCATCGACCGCCAGGTGCTCACGGCCGCATCGCTGCCGATCGCGCCGTTCGTCTGCCATGCAGGCGAAGTGCCCGAGCGGATGGAACGCCTCGCCGCAGCGGGCATCACCGAGGTGTCGTTCCAGCCGATGGGCGACGTCGAACGCGAGCTGCACGCATTCGCCGCGGCGGCCGGAATCTGAGCTGCAGCGCGTTCGCCCAAACGGGACGTGCCACGTACCGATCCGCAGCCGCCATCTGGCACTATCTGGGCAATGACGAATGGGGAGACAGCGGGTGCTGACTCGCAGGAGAGCCCCGATCCCAGTCGTGTCATAGACGACCTCGACACGCTGGCCCTCGCGGAGGCCGCCATCGACTCGCCCCTGACGTCTGCCGAGTTGTGCCGTGTCGTCGGCAGCCGCGTCCGAGAGCTTCGTCAAGCTCTGAACATGACCATGTCGGCCTTCGCTGCCGAGGCCGAAATCTCGCTGGGGATGCTCTCAAAGATCGAGCATGGCCAGAGCGCGCCCAGCCTGTCGACGCTCGTGCGTCTGGCAACCACGGCCAAGGTGCCCGTGACAGCGTTGTTTCGCGGCCTCGATGAGGAGCACGACTTGGTCATCGTCCGGGCGGGCGAAGGCCACGAGATTCACCATGATCGGGGCGGGCACGATCGGCTCTACCAAGACCTCGGCACCTTGCGCGGCCCCAACCGCGTCATCGAGCCGATGATCACGACCATCACCGAGCGAGGCGGCGTGTTCCCGCTGTACCAGCACCCTGGCGTGGAGTTTCTCCACGTCCTGGAGGGATCGCTCTACTACGGCTACGGCGGCAAGGCCTACTTGCTGAACACGGGCGACACCATGCAGCTCCACGGCGAGGTCGCCCACGGCCCGGTCGAGCTCGTCGAGTTGCCGATACGGTTCATTTCCATCAAGGTGTACCCGGCCAACGAGCCGCGTGCGCCAGCAGGGGGATGATCTCATGGGCCTGCTGAGGGCAGTCGCTGAAGCGAGGCGAGCGCAATGGGCCTGATGATCGTCGTCGACTGGATCGTCGGTCGCGACGTCACCCGCGGGAACCTCGTGCTCTGGCTCCTGTTGGCCGCGGCGGTGGGTCTTACATTCTGGGAGTGCCGCGAGCGCGGCTACCGGACGCAGGTCTTACTGTGGTGGGTGGCTTTCGTCGCCATCACGCATGCGGTGGGCTTCATCATCCTGCGCTACTTGGTGCGCCCTCCGAGAGACGAATGATCTCAAAAGCCTGCGAGCCGTAGGACGTCACGATGCCTGAAGACGAGTCGATGCCCGAGAAGTCGAAGAACCCATTCAGCCGCCTCCGAGCGACGCCGGGGCGGCCGCTGCTGCTCATCGTGGTCGGCCTGCTCCTGCTAGTCGTCGTGTTGCGGGGGGGCTGTTCCGGAGTCGACGTCTCTGAGAGCCAGGCCATCGCCACCGCTCACGCCGCTCTCGAAGCCCACCCTGGGTCCTTCACACCAGAGCGGACTGAGGCAAAGGTTCTCCGCCAGGGCTTCCCCCCGACCGCGATGTGGGTCGTCGTCTTCACGGTCCTCGAGCCCAACGGGGGACCGGAGGACTTCCTCCGTCATGCAGCCATCTGGGTGGACGCCGGCACCGGGGAGATCCGCCAGGTGATCGTCAGCGAGTCCAGCGACAGCTGACCGACGCCCCTCGATCGAGCACAGCCCGACAGCGCCGCAAGGTCGTCAGCGGCGCGCGGCTTACCAGCAGATTTCGGCCGCCGATCGCCCGCGAGGTTCAAGACCAACCCATCAGGCGGTTGATGTTCACGCGATCATTGCAAATGTGTTACGGTCTCCCGCAATTGGTCTGGCGCCGGGTTGCTGGGAACTTAAGCGCAGAACGAAAACAGGGGGAGGCGCAATGGACACATCTGTTGTGTTCACCGAGGCTTACTACTTCTTCACAGTCGCGATCATGTGGCTGCTGCACGTGGGATTCATGACCTACGAAGCAGGCGTAAGCCGTCGGAAGAACATCATGTCGACGGCCATGAAGAACATCATGACCATCGCCGTGGTGACACCGACGTTCTATTACATCGGTTGGTACGTGTACTTCTGCATGCAGGAGGGCCTGAAATTCACCGGGTCACCCGATGGAGCAAGCCCCGCAGGACTTGGGGGGCTTTTCTTCTGCGGTGACCAGTACGGATTGCCGTGGGACGGCTCCGCAGGACCGAACCTCGGCGACAACATCACCGGCGTCTTCTGGGCAGCATTCGTGCTGTTCTCGTGGACGACCGGCTCGATCATGTCGGGTGCCGTTCTCGAGCGAATTCGAATTTCGGCCTACCTCTGGCTGACTGCCCTGATGGGCGGCATCGTCTGGGTGGTTGCGGCCGCCTGGGGCTGGAGCTACGGCGGCTGGCTGACGGTCCACTTCGGCTACCACGACTTCGCCGCCTCAGGCGTCGTCCACGGTGTCGCCGGAATCTTCGCTCTAGGGGTGCTGTTCAACCTCGGGCCAAGAATCGGCCGATACGACTCCGCTGGCGGTACTCGAGCTTTCAAGCCCCACAACCTCCATCTCACGTTGATGGGGCTCATGATCATCTTCACCGCCTTCTACGCCTTCTACGCGGCGTGCCTGGCCATCACGGCCGACACCACGCCGGGCTGGGCGAACATCTACTTCAACCCGGCCACGTTGTCGGCGATCACGTACTCCATCACGATGGGCTTCGCGGGAGGTTTCGCCGGCGGCTACATCTTCGCCAAGGGCGATCCGTTCTGGACCATGTCCGGAGGCCTGGCTGGCGTGGTGGCTGTATCGGCGGGCGCCGACATCTACAGCCCGAACCTGGTGCTGATCCTCGCGTTCTTCTCTGCCGGGCTCGCCTACACGGTGGGCAGCTGGATCGAGCGGAAGGCCCGCATCGACGATGCTGTCGGAGCGGTGGCGGTCCACGGCGTCATGGGCTTCTGGGGCGTGATGCTGGTCGGCATATTCGCGGCGGGCTATCCGACAGGACCCGCCAGTGTGAAGACCACCTTCCTGGGCCAGCTCATCGGGGCAGCGACCATCTTCTCGTTGGCGTTCGTCACCGGGTACGGCGCATCGTGGATCCTCAAGAAATTCAATCTGCTTCGGGTGCCGCCCGAAGTGGAGATCGAGGGCCTCGACATGGCCGAGTACGAAACCGACTTCTATCCGGAGTTCGGCCGAGCCGAAGAGCCCATTGTCCACGCCGACGGGTCGGAGGAAGCCGCAGCCGACACGCTGCGGGCCGACTACCTCGCCAACCGCTAGTCGGGTGTCCGCCTCATGGCTGCAGCTCGTTCTTGCTCTCGCCGTCATGTACCTGCTGGTCGCTACCGCCGGGTACTGGGGAAAGCAGAAACGAGCGCAGCAGGAGGCAGAGCGACATGACCGGCACGAACACTGACATCGTTCAGCACTAAGGAGGACTGAATGAACACCTTCCCCTACGACAGCTGGGAAGCAGCACTCGAAGCAGCAGACGGCACAACCGGGTACTTCACCTGGGGTCCGGGCGGCAACACCGCCTCGTACGTCCTGGCCATCATCGGGATCGTTATCTCGGTGGGATCAGCGGTGCTGGTCACCATGCGCGAGGACAAGTTGCTTAATCACGCGGCCGATCGTCTCGCTGAGAAGTACAGCTAGGAGGACTGACATGGCTCGTCGCAAGCAAATCGAGTTCCAAGCCCTGCAGGGCCACAACAAGCGCGTCGAGATGGGGGTGGTGGCGTTCACCGTCGCCTGCATCATCTTCGTCATCATCTGCATCCAGGTCGTCGCCTAAACCTGAGCGCAGACTCAAACCGATCAACGCGGTAGACGCCGTGTCGCCGGTTGGCGGCACGGCGTCTGCCCTCGCGCTGAGGACTTAGCTTCAGGCCATGAGCGTCACCCGCAAGCGGATTGCCCAAGTGTGCGCTGCGGCGGCTGGCGCAGCAGTGCTCCTGCCGTGGTACACCAACGCCGGACTGAGCGGCACCGGGTCAGTGCGCGGTATCGAAGCCGGTGTGGGACGCCTCCTCCTGGCCGTGTGCATCGTGACCATTGCACTGGTTCAGATCGGCTGGCGCCCGGCGTGGATCGGCGCCGGATTCGCGGGCGCAATGGCCGTGCGGGAAGTGATCGATCCCTCTGGCATCGGCAGTCCCGACCCGGGATCCGGGCTGTGGGTCGCCATCATCGCCTCTGCCGTGGCCGTCGTACTGCTCGTATGGGACATGTTCTCGGGCGTCTCCGAAGGCGGCGCTGGCGGCGACATGGGCGAGCCCCCCAAGCGGGGACTGTCGGGGCCTCTGGGCCGCCGCCGACAATGACGCGGTGGCCAGTCCACAGTCTCTGCGAATCTGAGAATGCCCGCGTGCGGATAAGCCCGATATCTCCACAGCAATCGTCGAGGCGCCAATGAGCACGCTCGCACCCATCGAGGCCACAGTGGTGGTTCCGGGACTGATGATGTTGGGGCCCGGCGTTGAGCGCTACCGCATCACCGGTGGTGGTGCAACGGTGCTGGCACTCGACGCCGGCGACGCACTGGAGGTCGTCGACCCTGAGGGGTGCCAGCCGTGCGAGCTGGTCGCCTTCGATCGATCCGGGATGTCAGACCCTGGACTGCTCGAGCCGGTGGCTGGCATGGAGAGCGGGAGAGCCGATCGGTCGAGCGAGCCGGCCGTCGTGGGCATCCTCTCGGCCCCGCTGCACGACGCCCGACGCGTGCGGGCCGGGCTCGAGCGAGTTGGCATCGACATGACCGCAGTTCGGGCCGCCACGCCATGGCGACTGCTCGACGGCGACACACCGCCCGGTACCAGCGCCCGGGTGATCGCCCAAGCCGACGTCGCTTGCGTGGTGGCCGCCCCGGGCGACGTGATGTCTGCCCACGGAGGTGCCCCGCCCACCGACCTGATCGCCTACGTACACCGACGCGAACCGGCTGGCATCGAAGCCGAACCGCTGCTGCCGGCGCCGTTGGCCGATCCCAGCCAGGACTTCATCGTCGCGCGCCGTACTGCGGTTGCATACGAGGTGGCTAAGGGCGACTGGTTCCAAGTTGTGGATATCGAGGGCCGGCAGTGCTCAGATTTCCAGTGCTTCGCCGCGGCCGACCTCGACGCAGGCACCGAGCTCGGTCTTGACGCGACGATCACCCGGTCGCTCATGGGAGCGAGCTGCCCGGCGCCGGGCCTCTACTCGAAATTCTTCAATGCCAGGATGCAGCCCCTCATCGAGGTGGTCCAGGACACGGTGGGCCGCCACGACACGTTCAATACCGCCTGCAACGCCCGTTACTACGAAGAGATGGGCTACCCCGGCCACGTCAACTGCACCGACAACATCAACGGGGTTCTCGACCCCTACGGCGTTGCCCGCCGGCGGGGCTGGGAGGCGATCAACTTCTTCTACAACACCCGCGTGAGCGACTGCAATCAGATCTACCTCGACGAGCCGTGGTCTCGCCCAGGCGATTACGTGCTGTTGCGGGCGCTGGAGGACCTGGTGTGCGTGTCCACCTCGTGCCCCGACGACATCGACTCGGCCAACGCCTGGAATCCCACCGACATCGCTGTGCGGGTGTACCCCTCCGCCAACTCGTTCAAGAAAGCGACGGCAATCCGAATGACAGCGGACTCCGAGGCCCAGCTGACCAAAGAGACCGGATTCCATCCCCGTAGCTCCGCCCTCACTCGCAACTTCAGCGAGTACTGCGGCTACTGGCTGGCCGACTCCTACACCGCGCATGGCCCGATCGCCGAGTACTGGGCGTGCCGTCAGGCTGCAGCGGCGATCGACCTCTCACCGCTGCGCAAGTACGAGGTGACCGGACCCGACGCCGAGCTGCTGATGCAGACCTGCGTCACCCGCAACGTCCGCAAGCTCGCCGACGGGCAGGTCGTTTACACCGCAATGTGCCACCCCACCGGCGGCATGATCGACGACGGCACCGTGTTCCGGTTGGGCCGTGAGAACTTCCGCTGGATCGGCGGGCAGCTCGGCTACAGCGGCATCTGGCTGCGCGAGCAGGCCGAACGGCTGGGACTGCGGGCGTGGGTGCGCAGCTCCACTGAGCAGCTTCACAACTTGCAGGTCCAAGGCCCCAACAGCCGCCGGATCCTCGAAGAGGTCATCTGGACTCGCCCCGACCAGCCGACCATCTCCGAGCTGGGGTGGTTCCGGTTCGCGATCGCTCGTATCGGCGACTACGACGGCATCCCGCTGGTGGTGTCGCGCACTGGCTATACCGGCGAGCTTGGCTACGAAGTGTTCTGCCACCCCTCCGACGCCCCGGCGGTGTGGGATGCCGTCTTCGAGGCCGGCAGCAGCCATGGGCTGGTGCCGATGGGCCTGGGCGCGCTCGACATGCTGCGCATCGAAGCAGGGCTCGTCTTCGCGGGCCACGAGTTCTGCGACGAGACCGATCCGTACGAGGCGGGCATCGGCTTCACGATCCCCCTCAAGACCAAAGAAGACGACTTCATCGGGCGAGATGCACTGCTGGCGCGACGCGACAACCCGCAGCGACGACTGGTCGGGCTCGAACTGGTAGGCGGCGAGCCGGCTGCGCACGGAGACGGTGTGTTCGCAGGCCGCAATCACGTGGGCGTGATCACCAGCGGCACCATCTCCCCAACGTTGAGAAAGAACATCGCGCTGTGCCGCATGGCGGTCGAATACGCCGACATCGGCACGACCGTCGAGGTCGGCAAGCTCGACGGCCACGAGAAGCGGATCGCCGCGCAGGTCGTGCGGTACCCGTTCTACGATCCCGACAAGTCCCGCGTCCGCGCCTAGTCGATACCTCCACCGCAGCGGTGTCCTGCGCCCCTGCACGTGGGTGCAAGACTGGGCGATGTTCTACTCTCGTTGCATAGACATCTAATCACAGGGGGGATCCCGACATGACACGGGTAGCCATCATCGGCGCAGGGCCATGCGGGCTGTCGCAGCTGCACGCTTTTGCCAGCGATGCCTCGTCGCAGCCAGCAGAAATCGAACTCGTCTGCTTCGAGAAGCAGTCGGACTGGGGCGGTCTGTGGAATTACACGTGGCGCACAGGGCTCGATGAACACGGCGAGCCGTGCCACGGCAGCATGTACCGGTACATGTGGTCCAACGGCCCCAAGGAGTGCTTGGAATTCGCCGATTACGGCTTCGAAGAGCACTTCGGCAAGCCGGTGGCATCATTCCCGCCACGGGAGGTGCTCTACGACTACATCGTGGGCCGCGCCGAACGCAGCGGCAACCGCGACAAGATCCGGTTCAACCACTCCGTGCGCCGCGTCAGCAGGTCCGCCGCGGGTGACAGCTTCACGGTGACGGTGCACGACCACGTTGCAGACGTCACCACGACCGAGGACTTCGACTGGGTCATCGTGTCCACCGGGCATTTCTCGACGCCCAACATGCCCCACTACCCCGGCTATGAGACCTTCGGCGGCACGCTGCTGCACGCCCATGATTTCCGGGACGCCGTGCAATTCGAAGGCCGCGACGTGCTCGTTATCGGATCGAGCTACTCAGCCGAGGACATCGCGTCGCAGCTGTGGAAGTACGGGGCTCGATCGGTCATCTGTTCGTCTCGCCACGGACCGATGGGTTTCGACTGGCCAGCCGGCATCACCGAGAAACCGATTTTCACCCATGTTGACGGTCGTACGGTGCACTTCACCGACGGCACGACGACCGACGTCGATGCCATCGTCTCGTGTACCGGCTACATCCATCACTTTCCGTTCATGGACGACGAGCTGCGATTGGTGACTGCCAACAGGCTCGCTTCGTCAATGCTGTACCTGGGCGTGGTGTTCCAGCCTGAGAACCGGGTGCTGTACCTGGGGATGCAGGACCAGTGGTACACGTTCAATATGTTCGACGCCCAAACCTGGTACGCCCGTGATGTGATCCTGGGCCGCATCGAGTTGCCCGACGCCGGCGAGCAGGCCCGCTGGATTGACGAATTCCAAGCTGCCGAGGATGCCGTGCCTGACGACTACGGCGCCATCGACTTCCAGGGCGACTACACCCAGGACCTGCTCGACCAGACGGACTGTGCCGACCCGAACACCCAGCTCATCAACAAGATGTTCAAGGACTGGAAGAAGCACAAGAAGCAGTCGATCCTCGGCTACCGCGACCACGGCCATACCTCGCCGGTGACGGGCACGATGGCGCCGATACACCACACGTCCTGGGAGGACGCCCTGGACGACTCTCTGGAGTCCTACCTGGCCGACTCGGGCTGAGTCGCAGGGACCGCCGGAGGGCCGCGTGAAGAGACTGCGTTGAAAGGCCGAGCTGTGCAGGCAATCCCAACGGAAGTCGATGTTGTGGTGATCGGCGCCGGAGTGACCGGCGCCAGCATCGGCTACCAACTCGCCCGGCATTCGGATTTGCGCGTGGCCATCGTCGACGCCCGGGCGCCTGTCGGCGGCATCTCCGGCCGGACATTCGGTCAGATCCGCCAGCACTACTCCAACGAGCTGATGGTGCGCATCGCCCAGAGAGGCTTTCACTGCATCCGCAACTGGGACGCCGAGGTGGGCTACGGCGATCCTGGCTATGCCCGGTTCGGCTACATGCTCTTGGTGACCGAGAACCAGCTGGACGGGCTGCGACACAACATCGGCCTCGGCCAGAGCCTCGGCGTCGACACCCGCTTCGTTCGCGGCCGCGAGATCACTGAGATCGAACCGCTGGTGAACGCGGACGGTCTGGCGGGCGGTGCCTACGAGCCGGACGGCGGCTACATCGACGTCACCAAAATGGTGCTGAGCTGGCTCGCAGCGGCCAACGCGGCCGGCGCGGCCGTGCTGGCGCCCGTCGCCGTGGACCACATCGTCACATCGGGCGGAGCCGTCACCGGCGTGGCCACGGCCGCCGGCGAGATCAGGGCCTCGACCGTCATCGTCGCCACCGGCGCATGGGCACGCGATCTGCTCGATCCGCTGGGCGTGGATGTGCCCGTCGAGCGACGACGGCTGGACATGGCCGTGCTCGAACAGCAACCCGGAGCGCGAGCGCTGGGAACCTGCATCACCGACGGCAACTCCAACCTCGTCATCCGCCCCGACATGGGCCGCCACATCGTGGCCGCGGCCTACCCGCCGGAGATGCCCGTGGTCGACAATCCGCTGGCCGACGCACCCGACGCTGACCACCAGGCCCACGCCGAGCGCGTCAGGGTCGCCCTGGCCGAGCGTCTTCCGGATATCACGGTCGCTGCCACGGTGTCGACAATCAGCGGTGCCTACGACGTTTCACCGGACTATCACCCCATCATCGGATGGGCCGCAGACATCGCCCCGGTCTCCGGCCTCTATCTGGCCGTGGGGCTCTCAGGCCACGGGCTCAAGCTGTCGCCGGCCCTCGGCGAAATCGTCGCCGCTGACGTACTGGGGCTCGAACATGTGGGCGACGCGCCAGCCATCGACGCCCGGGCACTGCGACCCTCACGCTTCGCCGACGGCGAGCTCATGCACCTCTCCTACGGTCCCAGCGCCCGCGCCTAGTGGTTCGTCTGTGAAATCGGTTGGGTTTGTGTTGTCGGTTGAGGAGCGTTTGTCGTTGGATGGCGCGTTCGGTGAGCGAGCCGTGGGGCCGCAGATGGGGGCGCACCAGGACACGGTTCGCCGCTGGCGTGACGAGTTCGGGGGCTCGGGAGCGGACGGGCTCGGAGCGGTCGCCGGGTCGGGGCCGCAAGCGGTCCCGGAGGTGGTCGCCGCGATCGTGGCTCGGTCGCGCCGCCTGACGGCCTCTACGCGTCTGGCCCCGTCACGGCGTGGGCAAGGACTCGTCAGGGCCAGCGGGCTCAAGCCGCCGATGACTCGAGGCCGGCCGACGTCGGCGAAATCGCTTCGACCGATACTGACGTACCGCACGATGGACTACAAGAGGGCTCGAACACCGGCGTGGCAAGCGCCACACCGCGCCAAATGCCATCGACGCCACGTCGGACAACCTGCGCCCACAAGTCCTCACCTGCTCGATTCGCCGACGGCGAGCTCATGCACCTCTCCTACGGTCCCAGCGCCCGCGCCTAGCTAGCTCTCCACGACTGGCTAACTCCAGGGGTAGGGGGAGTTGCTCACTGGGTGGAGCTTGCCCTGCGCGTAGCGCGAGTAACGGAACGGCTCCAGCAGCGCCTGAGGCTCTCCGAGCAGCTCTTTGGCCGCTAGCGCGCCCACGCCGATCATCTTGTAGCCGTGATTGGAGTCGGCGATGAAGTAAGCGTTGTCGCAGAACGTGTCGAACACGGGGAAGTTGTCGGGCGAGAAGCTGCCGATCCCTCCCGACGGCTCGTCGCTGATCAGGTGAGACTTGCCCTCGAAACGCTTGTGACAGTGAGCCAGCGCCGCCGTCCATGTGCGGTAGAAGTCGCCACCCACGACGAAGTCGGGCGAGTCGGGCCCGTACGGGTCGACAGCCACATCGGCAGACGGCTTGTCCACGACGTAGGGCATATAACCGCCCTGGACGCCACCGAAGTTGAAGTCCGGCTTATAGTAGATACCCCACGGTCCCTCGGTGACGAGCCCGTCGGCGTCGTACAGGGGCGCATCGGTGTCGATGTGCACCACCGGCGGCATGTTGCCTTCGTTGTCGGTGAGGTAGCCGGGGTCGACGGTGAGCGTGCCTTCCTGCAGGCACATGTAGGTCCACGTCGGACGGCTGTGCTGCTGGCCATCGCTGGCCAGCACATCAGTGGTCGTCGGCAGGTCGAGCATCGCCCAGATCTTCTGCACCCACGGCCCCACCGCCACCACCACGTGATCGCACTCCACAGGTCCTTGATCGGTGAGCACCGAGGTGACGGCCCCGGAGCCGTCTTGGTCGAACCCGGTCACGGTCACGCCGACGACGACGCCGACACCTTCTGCCTCGACCTTGCCGAGCAGTCCCTTGAGCGAGTCCATGTTGTTGGCATAGCCGCCCCGGTGCTCATGCAGGACGCTGGTGATGCCCTGCGCCTGCCAATCATCGAAGATCCCGCGCATGTAGCTGGCCGAGGCCTCGGCACCTTCCACGAACGTCGACGAGTAGCCGATGGCGTGCTGCTGGGCATGGATCGAGGCCACGTCGTCGCGCATCGCCTCATGGCTGATCTGCATGTAGCCCACGGGGTGATACGAGAACGTCTCCGGGTCGCTGTCCCACACGTCCACCGAGTGGGCCATGAGCTCACGCATGGCCGGCTGGAAGTAGTTGTTGCGGATGACACCGCAGGCAATGCCTGACGCACCCGCGCCCACGCCGGTCTTGTCGATGACGACGATGTCGTCGCCCGATCCCCGTCCCGACGATCTCAGATCGCGGGCAAGGTTCCACGCCGTCGACAGGCCGTGAATGCCTCCGCCGATGATTACAAAGCGGGCCCTGGTCGGTAGTGCCATAACCGCCGCCTCCTCGGTTCTTGTTGCTTGTGGATATGGCGGCTCAGTGGCCGCCGGGTGCCGACCAGCCTTCGAGCACCGGCTTGCGCCAGTCGGTGCCGACGATCCTGGATTCTTCGACCCACGGCCCCAACTCCACCTGCGGGAACTTGCAGTGAATGTTCTTGAGGGTGATGCCGTAGCTGTTGCCGTCGATGAGGTGCCTCATGAGCACCTTGCGGGCGATCTCGTCCTCCCGGCCGGGCGGGATCGGGAAGTAGATCTTCAGAAACGAGTTCGAGTAGCGGTCGAACACCGCCGGCACACCGTCTTCAGACAGAAGGGTGATGTCCTCGAGCCAGTTGATGTCCGGTCCTGGGGTAACTGCCAGAAGATCGATGCCCTCGACGAGCGACATGTCCTCTTGGTAGGCGAACCGCTTGCCCGCCAGGACTTCGGCGTCGATGGCGACGGTGCGGGTCTCGCGTGAACTCTCGCCTGTGTGCGCTGATGCTGTGCTCGTGGTCGCGGTGCCCGTGGTCCCTGTGCTGGTCTTCTCGGGCATGTCACACTCCCTTGTCGATGACGTACCGGTCGAAGAGATCGCGGATCTCTTGCATGTTCCGCTCCTCGGTGACACCCGGGATGTAGTCGGTTCCCGCGAGCGGCACCTTGGCCATGGCGGCCGCCTCGTAGGTGAGCGCGGCCAGGTCCTCGGGCTCCAGAGAATGGACATCGGTCTTGCCGCACGCCCTGGCCAGCATCTGCACTTCCATGGTGAGGGTGATGAGGAAGTTGTAGACCCGCAGGGCGGCCTCATCGACGTCCAAGCGCTTGCGCAGCTCGACGTCCTGGGTAGCCACGCCGACAGGACACCGACCGGTGTGGCAGTGGTAACACTCGCCCGCTGGCACGCCGACCGTGCCCATGTAGTCGGTGACGCCAGGGATCTCCTTGTTGCAGTTGAGCGCCATCAGCGCCGACGTGCCCAGCGCAATGGCATCGGCACCCAAGGCCAGGCACTTGGCCACGTCGCCGCCGTTGCGGATGCCGCCCGCCACAACCAGATCGATGTCGTCAGCGAGGCCCACATCCTCGAGCGCCCGGCGGGCCTCAGGGATGGCCGCCATCAGGGGGATGCCGGTCTCCTCCGTGGCCAGATGCGGTCCCGCGCCGGTGCCGCCCTCGGCACCATCGAGGTAGATGACGTCGGGGCCGCACTTCGCCGCCATGCGCACGTCGTCGTATACCCGGGCAGATCCCAGCTTGAGCTGAATGGGGACCTGGTAGTCAGTGGCTTCGCGAATCTCCTGGATCTTCAGCGACAGGTCGTCGGGGCCAAGCCAGTCAGGGTGGCGGGCCGGCGACCGCTGGTCGATTCCTGCCGGCAGCGACCGCATCTCGGCAACCTGCTCGGTGACCTTCTGGCCCATCAGGTGGCCGCCGAGACCGACCTTGCAACCCTGGCCAATGAAGAACTCCACCGCGTCGGCCAGCATCAGGTGGTGAGGGTTGAAGCCGTAGCGGCTCTGGATGACTTGGTAGTACCACTTGGTGGACAGGTCGCGCTCTGGCGGGATCATTCCGCCCTCGCCCGAGCAGGTGGCGGTGCCCGCCATGGACGCGCCCTTGGCCAAGGCCATCTTGGCCTCCAGCGACAGCGCACCGAAGCTCATGCCGGTGATGTACACCGGTATTTCGAGTTCGAGCGGCTTCTTGGCGAATCGCGAGCCGATCACCGTGAAGGTGTCGCACTTCTCGCGGTAGCCCTCGATCACGAATCGCGTCAGGGTTCCGGGCAGGAACACCAATTCGTCCCAGTGAGGGATCTTCTTGAAGATCGAAAATCCCCGCATCCGGTAGCGGCCCAGTTCGGCCTTCACATGGATGTCGTTGATGACCTCGCGGGTGAAGATCCGGCTCTTGCCGAGCACATCGGTGCTCACGTTGACCTCGTTCGTATCAGCCATGTCTCTTTCCC
Organism: Acidimicrobiales bacterium; assembly: GCA_963663635.2. Classification (GTDB taxonomy): domain Bacteria; phylum Actinomycetota; class Acidimicrobiia; order Acidimicrobiales; family Poriferisodalaceae; genus Poriferisodalis. The sequence goes on along the minus strand of CAXXMY010000023.1, from coordinate 29,647 downwards.
CTAATGGATGACGAGCTTGCGCTCAGACGGCTCGAGCAAGTCGTAGTTGTGCAGCATCTTGCCGCACACGAACTTCTGGAATTCGGGAGGATCGCCGAGCCCGTGGATTCCGAACTTGCGCTCGATGAACTCGGTGTCGGCGTCGTCCCATTCGCCCGGCACGCAGTCCACGCCCAGCGATGCCACCTTGCCGGCCACGTAGATCTCGCCGTCGTACATGGAGTCGCCCAGGTTCCGACCCGCGTTGCCGCAGATGATCTGGCGCCCCCGCTGCATCATGAAACCGGTGTTGATGCCGACGTTGCCGAGCACGATGATCGTGCCGCCCTTCTGGTCGATTCCCGTGCGGGCGCCGACGTCGCCCTTCACGATGAGGTCGCCGCCACGGATGGCTGCACCGGTCAGCGAGCCGGCGCCGCGCTCGATGGTGACGACGCCCGACATCATGTTCTCTGCCACCGACCAGCCCACGCGGCCGTTGATGGTCACTTCAGGGCCGTCGATGAGCCCGCAGGCAAACCAACCGGGGCTTCCCTCGAAATGAATCCGACAGCGCTTCAGTATCCCCACCGCCAACGAGTGCTTCGAGGCGGGATTGAGCACCGTCACGTCAGCGATGCCGTCGTCGTAGATGAGTTTGCGCAGCACCATGTTGATCTGACGAATGGTCAGATCGGCTGCGTCGAAACGGGCCCTGGCACCGTCGAACTCGACGTTGTCGGGCATCTCCGCATGGGGCTCCACGAGCCCCCGGGCGTCATAGGCGATCCCGCTGCGGGAACCTATACCTGCCATACCAGCACCTCTCTCTCGTAGGGATCGCGGGTTTCCACCTCGCGTTTCACCAATGCTCGGATGGCCACTTCTTCGGTGGCCACCGCCACCAACGGCTCGGACTCGAACAGCACCAAAGGTTTGGCCGCCATTTCGTCCTTGGCGATTCCCATCTGGTTGCCGGTGACGCACACGTAGGTGAACACGCCGTCGAGCTCATCGAGGCTGTGCTTCATCGACGTTTCCAGCGAAAGGCCCCGCGACATGTACTCCGCGAGGTACACGGCGATGATCTCGGAGTCGCACGCGCTCTGGAACCGGTGGCCATGTTGTACGAGACGCCGGCGCCACTGGTGGTAGTTGGTGAGCTGGCCGTTGTGCACCACGGCCACGTCCGCGAACGGGTAGGCCCAGTAGGGGTGTGCGCTGGCCAGGTCCACCTGGGATTCGGTGGCCATGCGCACATGGCCGATGCCGTGGGTGCCACGGAATGTCCCCAGGTTGTACTGATCGCTCACCGTTGCGGCATCGCCCAAGTCCTTGATGATCTCCAGGGAGCTGCCCAGCGACAGCACCTCGCAGCCGGGCACATCCTCGAGGTAATCGGCCAGCGCCTTGAGGTCGCCGCCGTAGCGGATGGTGGCCCGGAACGCGTACCCGGTTTCGCCGGTGACCGCGGCCACCTCGGCGCCGATCTTGGCCAGGCGACTCTCCACCTCGGCCCTGTTGCGTTCGAGGCGCTCGGCCATGCCGAAGCCGGCGCTTTTGTTGGGCTCGGCCAGCACGAACCGGATGACGACGAGGTCGTCGGCTGGCCCGTACACGGCGTAGCCGGTGGAATCCGGCCCCCGGTGCTTCATCGATTGGAGCATGGCGGTGAGCTCCGCTCCGATGTCGGCGCTTCCGTCGCGGTGGATCACTCCGGCTATACCGCACATAGTGCTACCCCCTTCGTGGGTGCGTGTGTTCTGTCTCGTTGTGTGGTTGGTGTGCCAGCCCCGCGGCGACCGGCATATTCGGGGTCAGGGCACGCGGGCGATCAGGGCAGGACGTCGAGGTACTCCGCGATGTCCCAGTCGGAAACGGTGTGCAGGAACCGTTCCCATTCGTCGGTCTTGTAGTGCATGAACACCTTGTACATCTCGCCAGGCAGGGCTGCCTTGATCACTTCGTCTGCGTCGAACGCTGCAAGGGCCTCGCCGAGCGTGAGCGGGATCTTCTTCACGTCCTTGCCCGACTTCATGGCGTCATAGATGTTGCGCTCTTCGGGCATGCCCGGGTCGAGATTGCGGTCGAGGCCGTCACTCATGGCCATCAGCAGCCCAGCGAACGACAGGTGCGGGTTGACCGAGCTGTCTGGCGAGCGGTACTCGAAGCGGCCCGGTGCGCTGATCCGCAGGGCGGTCGTGCGGTTCTGGAAGCCCCAGTCCGCGAACACAGGCGCCCAGAATCCGGTGTCCCACAACCGTCGGTAGGAGTTGACCGTCGGCGAGGAGAGGCAGGTCATGCCCCGGACGTGCTCGAGAATGCCGCCGATCGCCTTCATGCCGATGGCGCCGGGAATCTGCGGGTTGTCGCCCTCGGGCATGAACTTGTTGTTGCCCTCGGAGTCCCACAGCGAGATGTTGTGGTGACAGCCATTGGCCGACACGCCCATGAACGGCTTGGGCATGAAGCACGGGAAAGCGCCCATCTCCCGGCCGACCTGCTTGCACACCTGGCGGTAGGTGGTAAGCCGGTCGGCGGTGAGCTCGGCCCGGTCGAATTGGAAGTTCAGCTCGAGCTGACCGGGGGCGTCCTCATGGTCGCCCTGGATCATCTCGAGTCCCATGGCCTCGCAGTACTCGATCACCTTGTGGATGATCGGCTGCAGCTCCGCAAACTGGTCGATGTGGTAGCAGTTCGGCTTCGTTATGCCCTCGACGGTCGGCTTGCCGTCGGCGTCGGTCTTGAGCCACATCATCTCGGGCTCGCAGCCGGCTCGCAGGTGCAGCCCGTGCTTGGCCTCGAACTCGGCGTGGAGCCGCTTCAGGTTGCCACGGCAGTCGGAGGTGAGGAAGGCGCCGCCGTCTACTTCTTCCTCGCGGCCCCGGAACAGCGTGCACCAGACACGGGCCGTCTTGGGGTCCCACGGCAACCGCATGAACGTCTCTGGCTCGCCGATGCCGACGAGCTCGCGGGCCTCGGGGCCGTAGCCGATGTAGTCGCCGTGGCGGTCGATGAAGAGGTTGGCGGTGGAGCCATAGACCAGCTGAAAGCCCTTGCGGGCGATCATCCCGAAGTGCTTGGCGGGAATCCCCTTGCCCATGATCCGGCCGGTCACCGAGACGAACTGGCAGTACAGGTACCTGATGCCGTCCGCTTCAATGCGGGCCTCGACTTCGGCAATCTGCTCTTCTCGTCCGTCTGCGCCGACGAACGTCTCAAGATCGGTAGCCATTGCTTCCCCTGTCTGGCTGGTTACTGAGTTCAAACGAACCGTAACGCCTCAGAATCGCCCCAGAATCCTCGCCAGCGAGTGCCCCGGACCTCGCAGCACCATAGCACAAGTCCGCTGATTGAGGTCTAATCTGAGTAGCGGCTCTTTCCTCACAGTAGAGGCAAGCCAAGTCCGCGTTTCTTGGAGATTGTGCCGTCCTGCGGGGTCGCCTTAGGCGGTGGAAGTGACGACCGAGATGCCGAACTCGTCGCCGGCGTCGATCAGGGCGTCAAAGAGGTACTGGCCGAAAGACCGATCGCAGAAGATCAGGTAGGAGGGCGCGCCGTCGGCGTCGTTGCGGGCGATGTCGCAGGTGACCTTGGCCACCGAAGCCGAGACAACGGCGCCGTCGGGCGTCATGGGATCGGACCAGTCGAGGCTGCACACCTTTTCGAGCATCCGGGCTGCGCCGTGGCCGGTCACCCGGAACAACGCCCGCCCGTGAGTCCAGTCCAATGCCGATACGAAGTCCGAAGAATCGAGGCCTTCAGGCTGTTCAAGCCCGGCGACCGCCATGGACACCTGAACCGATGCGCCCAGCACAATCCACTCGCCGGGCCGGGATCCCAGAACGAGTGCGCCGCCCGCTGCCACCTGCGATCTTCCGAACGCCGCGCCGAGCTGATCGGCTGTGGGCCCGTCGGCATCGGCCCGAACGAGCCACTTGGTGGTGGCACTGACGTCTGCGAGCGTCGGGTCGCCGCCGCTCGAGGGCGGATAGCTCGCCACGACCGGGCTTTCGAATTTCGACACGTCAGCCACGGAGACGCTCCCCTGCCGGGTCGAAGTGAGCGTGATGGTCGATCACCGTGGCGCTGATGCGTTCGCCCGAAGTGAGCAGCACCGTCAGCTTGGTGCCGCCGGTGGCCAGCTCTGGTTCGACCTGCCCCAAGCAGATCGACCGGCCGAGCGTGGGTGAGAAGCGCGCCGAAGTGATCCGGCCCAGGATCTCGTTGGAGTCGCCTCGCACAATCTGGCAGGCCTCGTCGGGGACGATGTTCGGGTTGTCAGGCTGTATGGCCACGATCTGCGGAAGGCGCCGGTCAGCCGCCCAAACGAGCTCGGGCTTGCCGGCGAAGTCGTCCTTGTCGAGCTTGATCAGCCCGCCCATCCCGGTGCTGGGCGCCAAGGTCAGTCCGTCGGTGTCCTGGCCCACGATGAAATGGCCCTTCTCGAGGCGCATGATGCGCTGGCCCTCGAGCCCGAAGGGGCCGACTCCGAGATCACTGCCCGCGTCCATGAGGGCTTCCCACACCGCCAATCCGTGCCCGGCGGGCACATGCAGCTCGAACGAGAGCTCCCCGGTGAAACCGATGCGCCACATAAAGCAGCCGCTCACGCCGGCCACCGTGGCGCCGCGGACCTCCATGTATCGGAATGCATCCGGGTCGAGGTCCACTCCGGAGGTGACCCGGCTCACAAGCTCGCGCGACTTGGGACCGGCGATGTTGATGCTGGCGTAGGCGGTCGTCACTGGCGTCACATGAACCCGCCAGTCGGGTCGTTCGGTCTGAAGCCAGTTCTCCACCCACTCCCACACGCCGCCAGCACCCGAGCTGGTGGTGGACATCATGTAGTGGTCTTCGCCGAGGCGTCCGGTCACTCCGTCGTCGAGCACCACGCCGTCCTCGGCGCACATCATTCCGTAGCGAACCTTGCCCACGGCCAGCTTCGACCATTTGTTGACATACAGCAGGTTCAGCAGCTTCGAGACATCCGGGCCGCGCAGATCCAGCTTGCCCAGCGGTGTGACGTCGATGAGGCCGACGTTCTCACGGACATTGCGCACTTCGGCGGCGGGATCGCCGTAGTGGTCCGGGCGGATCCACTGGCCGGCCTGGATGGTGGTCACGCCTTTGGCCTCGTGCCATGGATGGATCGACGAGACACGAACCGGCTCGAACACCCGGCCGGCGAGCGCACCCAGCGTCAGGGGTGCGTAGGGGGGTCGCCAAACCGTCGTGCCGACCTCGGCGATCGTCTCGCCCCGAGCCTCGGCGATCGCAGCAACGGTGTTGACCGTCTCGAGCTTGCCCTGCGACGGTCCCATCGTGGCTGTGGTGAAGCGCTTGGCCAGCTCCACAGAGTCGTATCCCTCTTTGGACGCGGCGACGAGATCCTTGGAGCTGACGTCCTCTGAGTAGTCGACCATGCCGTGCGTGTCCGAGCGATACAGCTCGGGATGGGCGTCGCGGCCCAACGGGGACCGCTCATCTGGCGCCCAGGCGGGCTCGGTGCCGTCGACGGCGAGCGCCCTGGCGGTGTGGGCCTGAAGGCGGTGGCGCACCGCCGCGGCGCGGGCTGCGGCGAGGCGACCCGTGGCGGCACCGTGGGAGCGAAGCTGGTCAAGACTTCCGTCGCCGACGATGCCGCCGGTGGCCAGAACATTGGCCGGGGGATCCGACGGGAAGAACCGGGCAGCGGTTGCGTCGTAGACGGGGCGGTCACCGGCCATGTTGAGCAGCGAGGTGGGGGCAGTCCAGCCCGCGGCGACAACCAGCAAGTCGGCGTCGATGCGCTGGTTGCTGGCAAGCCCTGCGTCGACGACGACTGCGTCGACCGCCCGTGAGGAGCCTGTCGTGGAGCTGATCCGGCGTCTTTCCCGCGCATCGACTATCTCGGCGATCTCCACTCCGGCGCGGTCCAGGTCAGCCGCGGCTGCGTCACCGTCGGCGTTGGCGCTGAACACCACCGCCCGCTCGCCTGGCTTGACCCCCCACAGATTGATCAAGCGGCGTGCAGCGCCGGACGTGATGACACCCGGCCGGTCGTTGCCTTCGAACACGTAGGGCCGTTCGATCAGGCCGGGCGCAACAACCAAGACCTTGGCCCGAGCCTTGATGAGACGTTCGACCGCGATCGGGTGGTTGCGTTGCACAATGCCGAGCCAGTTGTCCTCATACCGGCCCGTCACGGTGGAATCGGTCAGCACCTCGACGTCAGAAGCGGCGAGCGTGGCTTGCAGCTGGGTCAGCGCTGCCTGATCGGCGTCGCCGCTCGAGAAGCGGAGATGGCCGCCCACGGCATGCTGATGCTCCACGAGCAGCACTTGGGCTCCGGTGGCGCTCGCGGCAAGCGCCGCTTCGATGCCGGCCGGCCCGGCGCCGGCCACCACCACGTCGGGATGGGAGTAGCGCTTGTCGTGGTAACGGTGCGGCGTGTCGATGTCGATCTTGCCGCCGGGCGCGAACGTGGCAAGCACCCGCTCGTAGGTGGGCCAGAGCCACTGCGGGCGCATGAACGTCTTGTAGTAGAAGCCCGCCGTGAGAAACCGCCCGAGGAGACTGTTCGCCGCCTTCAGGTCGCGGTGCAAGGACGGCCACGCGTTCTGCGATCGCACGTCCATGCTCGATTCGAGCAGGCGATGGCCGGCCCGCACATTGGGATCGTCTCCGACCTGGACCAGCAGGTTGGGGTCCCAGTAGTCGGCGGTGAGAATGCCACGGGGCCGGTGGTATTTCATGGAGCGGGAGAAGATGTGCTCACCCGACGCGGCCAACGCCGAGGCGATCGTGTCGCCCTCGAACCCGCTGAAGCGCTTGCCGTTCCACTTGAAGCGCAGCTTCGTAGCCCGGTCGATCACTTCGGTGGACTGGATTCCCAGCCGGCTCATGGTCATGCCGCACCGCCTCGCTTGTCGCCGGGCAGGGGCGGGCCGCGGAACTCGTTCGTGGCCGTGTTCCGTTCGAGTGCGAACCAGCGGCGGCAGCCCGACGCGCAGTACCAGGTCTCGCGCAGCCACCCGGCCGGGTTGTCTCTCAGATACAGGTAGCTGCGCCACTCCGAGGGGGAGGCAGTGGCGGGGTCGGGGCGAGCATGCGACTCTCCGCCGTACCGAAGATCGGCAGAGTTGCGGGGCCCGCAGTTGGGGCAAGGCACGAGCAGCATCAGTGACCCACCACAATCGCGATTTCGGCGGCGGGCACCACCGCACCAACCAGAGCACGCACCGCCAGCATCAGTGACCCACCGCCGCTGCTCCCTTTTCGCCCACCAGCTCGCCATTGTCGAAGCGGCTGAGCGCAAAGGCCTCGATCAGTTTGGGCGTGCGGCCCGTGACCACCGCTTCGGCCATCTGTTCGCCCGAGACCGGGGCGGCCTTGAAGCCGTAGGTGCCCCAGCCGACGTCCACCAAGAAACCGTCCACGGGCGTGAAGCCCATAACGGGCGAGTAGTCGGGAGTCATGTCGCACAGCCCGGACCACTGGCGCAGCAATCGCATGCGCGAGATACCCGGCATGAGTTCGAGCACATGGCCGGCCAGTCCCTCGGTGAATTCGAGCGAGCCTCGCACCGAGTAGTTGGCGACCGGATCAACTGCTGCGCCGAACACAAGCTCGCCTCGGTCGGTCTGGCTCACGTACACATGCAGCGACCCCGACACCACCACGGTGGGCAGGAACATCTTCACCGGCTCGGTGACCGCGGCCTGCAGGGGATGGGTAGTGATGGGCAGACGCACGCCCGCCATGGAAGAGATGAGCGAGGCCCAGCCCGCGGTGCAGTTGACCACCACCGGGGTGGAGATGTCGCCCCGGTTGGTGCGGACGCCGGTCACGCGGCCTCCCGCGCCCTTGCCGTCGGGACCTTCACCGCCCGTGCAGATGATGTCGGTGACCTCAGTCTTTTGGTGCATCTCGACGCCCATGTGGTCGGCGGCGCGTGCGTAGCCCCAAACCACCGCGTCGTGGCGCACGACGCCTCCGGGCGGGTGGTAGAGCGCCCCCAGAATCGGGTACCGGGGATGGTCGGACGTGTCGAGGCTCGGGGCTTCGGACTTGACCTCGTCGGGACCGATGACGCTGGAATTGACGCCCTGCAGCTTGTTGACCTCGGCCCGCCAGTGCATCGTGCGCAGGGAGCTGTCGCTATGGGCCAGGGTCAGGTGGCCCCGCTGGCTGAACATGACATTGATGTTCAGATCGACCGCCAACGTGCTGTAGAGCTGCACCGACCGGTCATAGAACTTCACGCCGGCCGGGGTGAGGTAGTTGGAGCGAATGATGGCGGTGTTGCGGCCCGAGCCGCCACTGCCGAGATACGCCTTGTCGAGCACCGCCACGTTCTTGATGCCGTGGTTGCGAGCCAGGTAGTAGGCCGTGGCCAGGCCGTGCACGCCGCCGCCGATCACCACGGCGTCGTAGGAGCGCTTCAGATCGACCTCACGCCAGACGCGTGGCCAGCTCTGGCCACGGAAGCCCTTCCAGGCCAACTTCGCAGCAGAGTACTTCGGCGGCCGCCGCCGGATCCGGCGCGCGAATCCCGTCATCACCGTGCAGGGTAAACACGCCTCTCGGTGAAGCAAAGTATCAATATCCGATTGATTCAGAGTCAACGCATATGATTGCGCAGTGAACTTGCAGCGCCTGCGCTATTTCACAGCCGTGGCGGAGGAACTGCACTTCGGTCGTGCAGCCGAGCGGCTGCACATGTCCCAGCCGCCGCTGAGCCAGCAGATCCGGCTGCTTGAGCACGAGCTGGACACGACGCTGTTCGACCGCAGCACCCGCCGGGTCACCCTCACCGAGGCCGGGAAGTTCCTGTACCCAGAAGCCGTGCGTCTGCTGGCTGCTGCCGACGGGGTGGACCGTCTCATGGAACAGCGCCGGGGAGGCCAGACCGGCACGCTGCGGGTGGGGTTCGTCGACTCAGCTGCCTACGAGGTGATGCCACGTGTGCTTGCCGAGTACCGGCGACGACGCCCCCGCGTCGATTTCGAGCTGCACACCTTGAGCTCCGACGAGCAAGCACAAGCCCTGCGCGCCGGGCGCATCGACTTGGGCATCGGCCGTGCAGCCGCTGATTCCACCCACGTTGAGGCAACGCTGGTGATGCACGAGCGGCTGCTGCTGGCCGCCGGCGCGTCCCATCGTCTGGCTCAGTTGGGCTCGGCTTGCCTGGGAGACCTCGCCGACGAGCCGATCATCGGATTCGACCGCAGCGTGTCTCCCAGCCTCCACGCCGTGCTGGCGGGGATGCTCGCCGCCGAAGGCGTCAACTATGACCCCATGATCGAGGCGACGGAGTACACGACCATTCTGGGATTTGTCGCTGCGGGCGAGGGAGTGGCGATCGTGCCTGCGGGAGTGCAGACGTTTCGGCCGCCCGGCTTGCAATACGTGCCGCTAGAGGACGCTGCTGCCTCGGTGCCCCTGCTGCTGCTCACCCGAGCCGGCGAACCCCTGCCTCTGGTGTCCCACGCCCTCGAAGTCGTGGCCGAGCTCTACGACCCGCAGCCGCCCGCCTGAGTGGGCGCCGAAAAGAAAGAAACGATCAAATGTAGAGATCTAGACAAATAGAGAGCATTAGATAGGCTCGTCTCAAGCCAGCGATGCTTCGGACTCCGCATCGGCACCCGATCTCGGTTCACAGCTGCGCCACGAGTTGGGTGCCTCGGTGGAGCGCCTGCAGCAAGACCCAAGGTTCCGGCTTCAGTCGATTCAGGCGCTCGGCTTCGGCGTGTCGTGGACCAGCGGCTGACAGACCAGTCAACCGGGTGCCAGTGAGCCGAGCCTTCGCCGCATGCTGACCGGCATCACCGAAGCACTGGCAGAGTCCGGCGAAACGTCGGGCTTGCTCATCACGCTCGACAAATTCCATGCGGCCGACGTCGTGGCGGCTGCGATCCAACATGTCACTCGCCGCGAGCAACGTCCCATCGCGTTGGTGATGGCCTCGCTGCCGGAGGTCACCGAGACCGTGCTCGCCGACGGGGGCATGACGTTCTTCCAGCGCTGCGCCCGCGGCGAGATCGATCTGCTCGGCTACGACGCCACACTGGCAGCTCTTCAGGTCCCCATCGAGCAGGCTGGGGGCTCTATCGACGAGGGCGCTCTGAAGATGGGTGCACGTTCCTCGGGCGGATACCCGTTCATGGTTCAGCTCGTCGGCTTTCATTCATGGGAGTCCTGCCACGATGCGGCCAAACACCTCACTCTCGACGACATCCAGGAGGGCATCTATGAGGCCGACCACGCCCTCGCTGATGTCCTGCTCGTGCCCATGTGGTCGCTGCTCTCGCCGACAGACCGAGAAGTGCTCAGGCACATTGCCGTTCACGATGGACCCATCGAGGTCGCGACACTCGCGTCTGCGCTCGGGAAGAGCCCGTCCTACATCAACACGTACCGTCGTCGGCTCTTGCGCACCGGCGCCATCACGGCGCCTGACCGAGGCGTGCTCGGCGTCCGTGACCCGGCAATGCGCCGCTGGCTCACAGGCATGCGACCCATCGCAGACCTCAATCCATGAACCTGTCCAAGCACACCTGAACGGTGAACCGCTGCCCCTGGTGTCGCACGCTCTCGAAGTGGTGGCCGAGCTCTACGATCCACAGCGGTCCGCCTGACTGGGCGCCGAGAGTCGACGAACCAACTGTCGGAAATTAGAACTCGCAGGCCTCAGAAATAGAAGAGGTCAGTGCTCGCGCACCATAGATCTCTTGCTCCACAAGCGCCGCCTGCGCAATTTCGGCGTCCCATCGCCGAGTTCGATGACGGCTGGCTCCAACGACGGCAGATTCGGCAGCGGAGGCGGATCAACCGCGTCTGCCGGAGGCCGTTGCGGATAAGCACTGTTCGACTTCGGCGTACCCGAGGATGCGGTCATGAATTCAGTTCAGCGCTGCCCAGATGCACCGGCTTGGCTCCGATTTCCTGCAGTGAGAAGCTTCCGACGCCAAATTTCTCGCAGCCGATTGAGTACGCGTCACTTTCGTCGTTGTAGATGTTGACGACTTCGCTGTTGTGCATCAGCGCGAAACGTCCGAGATGCTCGCGTTCGAGGCCGGCTCGGCATTTCGCTTCGTACGCCTCGTAGTTCTCGCGTGCCTGCGAATCAGGCATCACATCTCCGTGGTTGACCCCGCATTCCCATCGTACTGAGCAGAAAACGAACGTCGGTCCGCGGCCGAACAGCACGTCGCCGACGGCTCCAGGCCGTGAACGCCGACTCACTGTCACCAACTTCGATGCGGATTTGAGCTCGCGTGGCGCGGCTTCCGCCCTCGACGTTTGCCGGAGTTTCTCCGAACCCCAAAAATCGCGATCCGAGTCGTCGTCGGGGTGCCCGAGCAGCCACAAGACCGCGCCAATGATCCAGACGGTCAAGTAGAGCAAGCACAGAATGAGCGAGACGACGAGTATGGCGCCGCTGAGGACTCGCCAACCGCCAGTCGTGCGTTCGAGCGACTGGGCCGCCAGCCACGCGGCCACCGCGGCCAGTTTCCCGACTGCCGGACCCGCTTGAACGTGGCGTTCCAACTCAGTGCAGGGCTTGGCCGTCACCGCATCAATTGGTTCTTGTCGCGGCCTACCTCTTGGTGCTTGCGGGTGCCTCAGCAGCTGTCGTGGACAGCTGCGCGGCTGCGGTCGGATGCCTCTCGCGCATCGCGGTACTGCGCCTGAAGTTTCTCTTGGTTGTCGTGGGCGGCGGCGACTGCTGGTCGCTCGAGGGCTGCGCGTATTCTGTCCTTGGGAGTCATATCTGGCCGGGCGTCATAGAGACGCTGCATGGCGTCATCGAACAGGTCGCCAAAATGATCCTCGGCGGCGTATGCCGCTGCTCTCGCCGCCCTCAGCGCCTGATCGGCTTCGGCTGCGGTGATGCGAGCTTCCACGCAAGCGGCGCTCGGGGGCGATCTCGTGGTGCTCGGCGGCACCGTGACTGGAGCTGTGGTGGCGCCTGAGCAGGCCACGCCGAGCAGCGCTGCGGCCGTCAGAGCGCACGCTGTGATGTATCGGCCACGTATGGGCAAAAGTCAGGTGCCTTCGGCGTAGCGAATGTCTCGAATTATCTGGCTCGCGATTTCGCGGTTGTACTCGTGAACCATTGACGGCGTCACGAACCAGAACACGATCCAACCGATCCCGAAGAAACCGCTCGTAAGCACTGAGTATGCAGGCAATGCCGAGTCCGGCCTTGTGCAGAAAGAAGAACTGGATCGGGAACAGCACCGCCAGGACAACCATGGCCACGGTGCTGCGGCGACGCCTCGCGTAATCCTCGACGAACACGTCGCGTTGGTGCTGGCCGAGGTTCGCCCACGCCGTTCGTAGGGTCGCGGGCAACTGCTTGCCGAGGTACTCGAGTCGAGGTGTCAGCTCTGCAGTCATGCTGCGAACTTACCGGCGTTCATCAGGATTGTTCGCTGGGCCGAGATCCGGAAGGCCGCCGTCTGGAGCCTCGACGGCTTCGACTCACAAGTATTGCTGCTCCCGTTCACCACGCCCACGGATCGTTCGGACCGCGTCGTCACTAGTGCTGTGTCCGCAAACGTTCGTCGGGTTGAAATCCGGCAAGTCGCCTGAATTCAAGGGTTTTGGCGCATCGCATGAACGCGCGCAGGTATGCGGACACAGCACTAGGAGTCTGCTGATTTATTCGGATTCGGCCACTACCGCAAGCCTCTGACCAGCGGTTTTGTAATCGCGAAGGCAGCCATTCGGGCATTGTTCAGCAGACTCCTAGGCGATCAAGGTTCGCGGCCTGCTCGCTCGGCTTCGTCGATCTTGGCGCTCGAACGGATCGGCTGCTTAGATCGCGAGGTCGTTCAGGTTGTAGTCGCGGATGACGCTATCGAACGTCTCGTCGTTGTACCGGAAGTCGTCCTCGAGACCCACGAAGGGGGCATACGTGTAGCGCCGCTCGTGTGGCTGGTGCTGCGCCCGGGCGTCAATTGCCACGGCGATCACCGACGACCGCTTGAAGACGCGCTCTTCGTCGTAGACCACGGTCGCGTCACGCGCACTCACCCGCAGCTGACCTGCTACTCCGACCACCGACGATCGCCGGTGGAATCCGAACGTCACCGAGATCCTCGGCTCCGTCGACGTGTTGGCGTACGAACCGTGGACCATGTGCCGGTTCACCACCGTCGCATCGCCGGGCTGGCACAGCAGCGGAATGGCGTCGGGCAGCATGACGCTGCCGCCGTTGCGGGCCACCTTGTCTCGCAGGTCGATGCGGCCCACCTTGTGCGTGCCGGGCACCACCCACAGCGCATTCGCAGCCGTCGTCTCGTACATCTGCACCTGGAAGTTGAAGCCGTGGATGCCCATGTCCCACTTCGGGTTGTCCCAATGTGTGACGCCGTCTTGGTGCCACGCCACCGAACCGCCGAGCCCTGGTTCCTTCACGAAGATGGCGTCGTTGTATGGGACGAAGTCACCGCCGTTGATGCTCTCGGCGATCGACATCAGATCCGGATGCCCGTACAGCCGAAGCGCCGACGGCATCGACTGACACATGCCAAAGATCAGGAACACGACATTGGGCGGCGCGTCGGCGTCGGGTGTGGGTTGGTCCATCTGCACCTGATGACGGCCAGCGAGCGCGTCGGTGCCGCCCCACGGATCCGACAGCGGCTTGACGTGGGTGTAGGGCTCGACGGCGAAGTCACGCCCGAATGCCGGCCGGCCGCGCTTGTCGAGCGCGGCACCCTTGTGCACCGGTGCCCGCTCGATGACCTCAGCGACGTCGGCTCTCAGTTCGTCGATCTCGTCGGCCTCGACAACGTCCTCGAAGATGTAGAAGCCGTGCTCCCAGTACGCATCTGCAATGTCCGGGTGCAGCTTGCCGTCGGGTCCGTAGCGCACCGGGCCCTTGTTGCCGATCCGGCGGGCACGATCTTCACCGTCCGCCAGGTACTCCGCCATGCCCGCGAGATGCTGCGCCCTCGTCGGCGCATCGGCGGCCCGAACTGGATCGACAACGTCGGTCATCGCATTCTCCCTGCGGCAATCCCCGAATGGGTCTTCCGGCTGAGCGCGCATTCTGTGCGCCGGAAATCGCCCTTTCGACGAATGGTAGTCGTGGCAGGCTCGGCCGATCCTGACGCCGTTCAGCGAAGAACCGCTATTGCCGGGAATTAGTCCTATATAGACTATCTACTGTGGAAGAGAGCCAGCCCATGGTCACCAACATTGCCGAGCGCCCGACGACTGCATCCCGTGTGTGGACGGTTGCCGAGGCCAAGGCGCGCCTGTCGCACATCTTGCGTTGTGCAGAACAAGAAGGTCCCCAGCGCATAGGAACCCGTAGGACGTTCGTCGTCGTTCCCGAACATCTGTGGGAGCAGCACACCAAACCAGAGGTGCACTTGGGACGGTGGCTCATCGAGAACATGCCGCGCGGCTACGACCTCGAACTCCCGGATCGCCACTCGGACCGGCCGACTCCATTTATCGACTACGCCACCGACGTTCAGTGAACGGCGTCCTGCTCGACACAAACGTCGTCTCTGAGACGGCTCGGCCCGAACCCGATGTCAGGGTGCTGGCGTACCTCTCGAATGAATCGAACACATGGCTCTCGACGATCGTGGTGCACGAGTTGGAGTACGGCGTCCAACTCATGACGCCTGGCCGCCGTCGCGATGCCGTCGCCAGCGCCATCAGGTCACTTGGCACACAGGTAGGCAGGACTGTGCCACTCGGGCTCGCCGAAGCTGAGCTCGCTGCGAAATTGCGGGCTCGTGAGCGCCAGACGGGTCGCACCCTGGAACTCGGTGATGCGCTAATTGCCGCTACTGCCGCCGTTCACGGACTCACGTTGGCAACCCGAAACACTGGCCTCTTCACCGGCCTCGATCTTCAGCTGGTGAATCCCTGGGAGTAACGGGCGAACCGGCGGCGGCTCTGCGAGCATGAACCCATGGAGTTTGACGAGTACGCAGACCGTTATCGCACCGCCGAGGTGACCAGGGACGACGAAGGCGTGGTCACCGTTCGCATGCACACCCGCGAGGGGCCGCTGCAATGGGGCGGTCGACCCCACCGTGAGCTGCCGGAATTGTTCATGGCCCTTGCTTCGGACCGTGACATCAAGGTGGTGATCCTCACCGGCACCGGGGACTCGTTCATCGAGCTGCCTGAGGGGGTCAACGCACTGGCCGAGGGACGGGCCAACGCAACGGTGTGGGACCGCATCATCTGGGAAGGCAACCGACTCGTCGATCAGATGCTGGCCATCGAGGTGCCGATGATCGCCGCGGTGAACGGCCCCGTCACGGTGCACTCCGAGCTCGCGGTGCTGTGCGACATCGTGCTGGCTTCCGACGGCGCCTACTTCCAAGACGCACCGCACTTCCCCGGCGGATTGGTGCCCGGCGACAGCATGCAGATTGTGTGGCCCCTGCTGCTGGGGCCCAACCGCGGCCGCTACTTCTTGCTCACCGGCCAGCAGATCGATGCGGCCGAAGCCCACGAGCTCGGCATCGTGGGCGAGGTCCTGTCGGCAGTCGACTTGATGGGCCGGGCCCAAGAAATCGCAGCGGACCTGGCCAAGCTCAATCCGATCCTGCTGCGCAACACTCGCCACGCGCTGGTGCGACCATTGCGGCGAGCCATGGCCGACGACCTGCACACCGGTCTCGCACTCGAAGCGGTCGCCTCGATGTCCGCCCGCGAGTGGTTCCGCGACCAGGCCGGAGAAGGTTCCTGAGCGGCGAGTCCTGGCCAATCTGGCGAGCCTGCTCGAACGCAGCACCGACGACTTCGAGGGTCTCGGCCTCCGGGCGATCAATCCCCGAAGGTGGCGCAAGTGCTGACGCCAATGAGGCCAGTGCGCCCGTCAGCCTCCTGCGAGCGGGTTCTGCCAGCGCAATCCGGGAAATCGCCCGAAGTCTGAGTCGTTGGAATGGACCTCTGCCTGATGCTCAATCGCGAGCGCAGCGATGTGTGCGTCTGACACCAGGTTCCCGCCGACGCCCGCAGCAACCACCAAACGTCGAAATATGTCCAGATGCTGGGCACCGGGGTTCAGCGGAGCGACGTGGGGCAAGCTGAGCCATTCGGAAATCAGATCGACGGCTCGCTCAGGCGAGACCGGACGAATTGCGGTCCGGTGCTGCGTGACGATGCGAACGAACCCCGCTGCTACCACCCAGGGAAGACCGATCCGTTCGGCTCCATTGGCCAACTGCTCCCACCAGCGACGGGCCGGTTCGTGGAAGTGCACGTCCTCGTTGTAGGCATAGATGAGCAAGTTGACGTCGGGGACGATCACTGATCCGTCAGGGTCCGGCGCGCTTGTTGCTGCGTTCGGGCCTCTTTCTGCAAGAAGGCTTCCACTTCGAGTTCGTCATTGAGCCGATTGAGTCGGAGCGGGTCGATTCCGGGCTGAAGTCCGCAATTGAGCGGCCGGATTCTGTACGGCTCGGAAGGCGTCGCGCCATCTGGCCGCAACCCCCTTCGCAGGAGGTCGTTGACCACCTGCTTGAAGGGCTGATCGAGGTGCCGTGCGCGCTCCTTGAGCGCATCAGCGACATCCTCGTCGAGGGTCAGGGTCGTCCGCATGTGGACATCATGATGTTCACATGTGGCGATGTCAAGATGTGCTCAGTGACGCCGCCTGAAGCAGCAGCAATCAGCCGGTGATGGCGTCGAGGGTTTCTTCGCTCGGAGCGAAGTAGAACGAGCCCGAGGCCGGGTTCGTGTAATCGGTCATGGCGTCACGGACGCCATTGGCGTCGTCGAGGCCGTACATCCGACGCAGGCGGCGACGCAGCGGAGCCTGATCCTTGCAGAACGCCATGAAGTACAGCCCGACCGTGCCGTCGTGGAAGGCGTACGGCGTGGAGCGGCGGGCGATCTCGTTAATCTTGTCGCTGCCCTCGTTGCCGTGATTGCCGTCCGCACGCAGCTCGACGTGGCTGAGGTGGCTGTAGGGCTCCTGAGTGTCGGTCTTGTCGGTCTCCGGGAACTTCTTGCGGCCGAAGTTCTTCTCCTGCTGTGCGTCGGGCAGGGCGTTCCAGCCGTCGAGGTCGTGCACCCAACGCTGGGCGATGATGTGGGCACCGCCAGCACCCAGCTCGCCGTCGGGGACGATCGCCGCGGCGGGCTGGTCCTCGTCGGCGGGGTTGCCGGTGCCGTCCCTGAAGCCGGTCATGTCCAGCGAATCGCCGTAGATGAACGTTGGCGTCTCACGGGCGACGGCCATGTGGCCCGCCAGCGCGATGCGTGCGTCGTACTGCGCCTTCCACACCTTGTCCTTGGCGTCGTGGTTCAGCCACAGCAGCAGCTCTTCCTGCGTGCCCTTCGCCTCACGCCCCGATCCGTCTTCGGACTGCACCGTGACATAGGCCTGGAAGTCGTCCGGCACATCGTCGGTGAGCTCGGGCAGCAGGCTGGGGCCAAAGCCGAGCGTCAGGTTGATGCCATCTGCGTCGCAAGCAGCGCGAAGGTCGGCAAGGGCGGACTTGATCACGCCGAGGTCGGCGCCTTCTGTGCGACTGAGGTGGACGTACCACTGGTTGGCGCCCATACCGTTGAAGATGGCCTTCTGCGGCGTTGGCATCTGTGCTCCTTGAGGGGTAGGTAGTGCAAGCGGAAGCGATCCAGGGCAGTGTCCCACCGAGTGGTGGGGTTTGAGGTAGTCGCAGGGGTCCACCAGTAGGGGGGCCATCGGCGTGATCCTCGGTGAGAGAAATCACCCACTCGTCGAGGAGGACGCACCGATGGCCCTTTCTGGGAGTGACACAGCACAGCTGTGGGAGACGTTTCGCGCCGGGGGCGGCGCGGAGCTGGTCCGCGGCGCGGTGCTGGTGCGCGGCGCGGTGCTGGTGCGCGGCGCGGTGCGCTTTGTGCTCCAGGAGCTGATCGAGGCTGAGGCCGCCGAGGCGGTGGGCGCCGGGCGCTATGAGCGCAGCGACGCTCGTGTGGCCGAGCGCAATGGGCACAGGCCGCGGCTGCTGGCCGCCCAGGCCGGCGATGTCGAGTTGAGGATCCCCAAGCTGGGCAAGGGCTCGTTGTCGGCGTCGGTGCTTGAGCCGCGTCGGCGCGTCGACCGGGCGCTGGGCGCGGTGGTCATGGAGGCATACGCGGCCGGGGTGTCCACCCGATCGGTGGACGATCTGGTGGCCGCGCTGGGCGCGGAGTCGGGGATATCGAAGTCGGAGGTGTCGCGCATCTGTGCGGGGCTCGACGACATGGCGGAGGCGTTCAGGGGCCGGCGCCTCGATCACGTCGGTTTCGCCTGCGTCTATGTGGACGCGACCTGTCTCAAGGTGCGCGACAGCGTCTGCCAGGTCGTCTCGATGGCGATGGTCGTGGCCGCCGGCGTCACCGCCGACGGCAACCGGGAGATCCTGGGATGCGACATCGGCGACAGCGAGGGGTTCTGGCAGCACTTGTTGGGCTCGCTGGGATCCCGAGGGCTCGCCGGGGTGCGCCTGGTGACAGCCGACGCCCACGCCGGGCTCGGCGCCGCCGCGGACCGCACCATCGAGGGCGCCGGGCGCCAGCGATGCCGGGTGCACTTCATCGGCAGCCTTGTGGCGCTGGTGCCCCGCACCCACCAGCACATGGCCGCCGCAGTGTCCCGGACCGTGTTCGCGCAGCCCGACGCCGACGCCGTGAGCGACGCCTGGGACGAAGTCGCCGCCCAGCTCGGCGCCCGATTCCCCAAAGTCGCAGCGCTGATGGCCCACGCCAAGCCCGAGGCGGGGGCCTTCGCCGTGTTCCCTCGGGCGCACCGGCAAAAGATCTGGTCCGCCGACCCCCTCGAACGCATCAACAAAGAGATCAAACGCCGATCACGCGTCGTGGGGATCTTCCCCAACCAAGCATCCGCCATCCGCCTCGTCGCAGCGATCCTCGCTGACCTCCACGACGAATGCCAAGCCACAGACCGCCGCTACCTCACAGAGCACACCACGGCCACCCTCAACCCCGAACGCGACACCATCGCCACAGCCGAGCTCACACCCCGCAACTAACACCGAGGCCAACCCCAAAACCCACCACTCCACGGGACGCCGCCTCTGCCGATCCGCGACGACCTCGCGTCGGCGCACGGTGAGGTCGCGGAGCGCTGGGCCCGTCCGGGCACATGGTGGACGGCCGCCCAGCGCAGTGAGATCGTTCAGCAGGTTCGCGCAGCGCGCGACCACCGTGCCCACGACGGCGGCGCGCTGCCGCCGTGGGTGCAGCCCAGCACGATCGAGGGGCTCATCGACATCGACGGCCCGCTTTCCGCGGCCGCTGTCGACGCCGTCTGGCGCATCACCAACCATCCTGGAACGCTGACCCAGGACTGGTACGAGTCGATCATCGAGCGCGGCGTCGATTCGCTCGCCTATGTCGAACTCGTCGGCGTCGTTGCTCAGGCCAACTGCGTCGACCGCTTCGCCGACGGCCTGGAGCTTCCCCGACTCGCTCTCGGCGAGCCTGTCGACGGCCCTCCCACCCAGCAAGGCGCGCCGGCCGAAATCCTGCATCACTGGGTGCCCACCGCCGAAATTCAATTCCCCAACGTGATCAAGGCCCTCAGCGCGGTTCCGGCTGAGAACGAAGCGCTGTTCATCCTGTCCGATGTGCAGTACGTGCCGATAGAGCGATTACGCGCCGACTTGATCAACGACCAGAACTCGCTGAACCGGCCACAGATCGGGCTGCTGGCGGCACGGACGTCGAAACTGAACGAGTGCTTCTACTGAACGTCTGCCCATGCAATGCTGCTCGGTCTGAGCGGCCAGCACAAGGAAATGGACCTCAGCTACGACGCGGTCAACGGCTCCGAACTAGATGATTAGTTCCAAGGGGTCGGGTCCACCTGTGGTGGGGTGAGGGTGTCCAAGCTCGGGGTGTGAAACAACACCTCGATCTTGGAGGACCGGAGCATGAAGCCGGACTCGGGTCACCCTGGCGACCGCACTGTATGTGAGGATCGATGACCTGTTGGCACAGAATCCTGGGTGGGCGCCGCAGCGGCCTGTGGTGGGGTTCGCCCCGAAGCTGTCGGACGCTGAGCTGGTCACCCTGGCGGTGATCTCTGCGCTGCTGGGCTATGACAACGAGTCGCAGTTCGTGCGCTACGCCCACGCGCATCTGCGGCCGTGGTTCCCGTACTTTCCGAACCGCGACGGCTACAACAAGCGGCTGCGGCGCAGCGCCGACATGATCGCAGGTGTCATGGGATGCCTCGCACGCGAGTGCGAGTCGTGGCACGACGACGTGTGGCTGGTCGATTCCACGCCGGTCGAGTGCGGCACCAGCCGCGAGACCCAGAAGCGCTCCGGCCTCGCGGGATGGGCCCAATACGGCTGGTGCGCGTCGCATTCCCGCTGGTTCTGGGGCCTGCGCCTGCATCTTGTCGCCACCCCGGCGGGGCTGCGGGTCGCGTTCGCTCTCGCCGGCGCGAAAGCCGACGAACGCGACGTCTGCGCCGACATGATCGACGCGGCCCGCATCGCCCGGCCGGGCCAGACCCTCATCGCCGACAAGGGTTACCGCTCAGCAGCGTTCGAAGCCGACCTCAACGACACCGGCATCACCCTGCTGCGCCCCGCCACCCGAACCGAGGCCCCACGGCCCGGCGCAAAGTTCCTGCGGCCCCTGCGCCAGATCACCGAATCGATCAACCAGACCCTCAAAGGCCAGCTCACCCTCGAACGCCACAAAGCACGCACCAAAACCGGCGTCGCCGTGCGCATCGGCACCCGCCTCCTCGCCCTCACCGCCGCCTTCTGGCACAACGAGACCTACCGACACACCCGACCAGCACGCTCACTCACCGCATACGACCACCAAAACCTTGGAACTAATCATCTAGGTGACGGAGGCGTCGAGCACGGCGCGCTGCTCGCCCGCCTCGCCGAGGCCATGTGGGAAGGTGACCGCGAGGCCACTGCGGCGGTGCGCGAAGCCTGCGGGGTTAACGAATTCGTGACGCACCGCGTTCCCCAAGAGAAGCGATAAGGCGCCAGCGGTTTCTCGGACCGCTCATCAGCCCGCCTTCACGCGCCGACCGCGGCGCCGGCACCCCCGCTTCCCACTGGTTGACGCAGCTGGTGCCTCACTGCTCGACGTATGCCAGCATGTGACGATTGCCACTGCCCACGACCAGCGGAGTAGCACCCATGAGCATCGCGGCACCACAGCGCACCTACGACACTGAGCTGCCAATCCGGGGCGATCTCGCAGCCGCTCACAGAGAGGTCGCGACACGCTGGGCCCGGCCGGGAACCTGGTGGACAGCGGCCCAGCGTGCGGAGATCGTGCGGCAGGTGAGGGCAGCGCGCGACCATCGCACCGACAACGGCGAAACGCTGCCCCCGTGGGTGCAGTCCAGCAGCATCGACGGTCTGGTCGATCCCGACGGTCCCCTGCCCACCGCCGCCGTCGATGCGATTTGGCGCATCACCAACCATCCAGGAACGCTGACCGAGGACTGGCACCAGTCGATCATCGACCGCGGCGTCGATTCGCTGGCATACGTGGAGCTGGTGGGTGTGGTCGCACAAGCCAATTGCATCGACCGGTTCGCAGACGCATTGGAGCTGCCACGGATCGATCTGGACGAACCCGCTGACGACCCGCCAACGAGGGAGGGCGCGCCTGCGGCGGTGAAGTACCACTGGGTTCCCACCGCCGACATCAAGATGCCGAACGTCATCAAGGCCCTGAGCGCGGTACCGGCGGAAAACGAGTCGCTCTTCATCCTCTCCGACGCTCAGTACGTGCCGATGGAGCGCGTTCGCGGCGAATTGATCAATGACCAGAACTCGCTGAACCGGCCGCAGATCGAGCTGCTCGCGGCAAGAACATCGAAGCTCAACGAGTGCTTCTACTGAACGTCTGCCCACGCGATGCTGCTCGGTCTGAGCGGCCAACAAAAGGACATGGAAGTCGGCTACGACGCCGTCAACGGTTCTGACGGGGGCGACGGCGGAGTGCCGCACGGCGCCCTGCTGGCCCGCCTCGCGGAGGCGATGTGGGAAGGCGACAGCGAAGCCACGGCTGCTGCGCGTGCCGCTGTGATCGATGCCGCGGGAGCCGACGTCATGGTCGATGCTGTGGCCGTCAGTGCCAACTTCCACATGATGACCCGCGTCGCCGACGGCACCGGCACCCCGCTGGATCCCGGCACCTTCGACATGTCTGCGTCGGTGCGCGAGGCCTGCGGCCTCGACGGTTTCGTGACGCGCCGCGACCCCCAGGGCGAGCGCCAGGGCGCCAGCGGTTCCTCAGACCGCACATAGCGCCAACAGCGGGTGTCACCCGCCGAGCTGACGTCAGGACCTGAAGCGCTTGGTGGGCAGGTGCGGACCGATGTAGCCCACGTGCACCTTGCCGGTGTTCCCGTCTTTTCCCGTGTCATCGTAAAAATAGAGTCGTGGTGCCAACGATCCGTTCGACAACTTGAGATGAGCCTGCATTTCGAGACGGCCTGACTTCGAGCCGGGCACGCGAGTCGACACTGGAAACTTTCGATGCTTGAGCAGCTCCGGCTGTCGCATGACCTCCTTCGATTCCTTCATCGCCAGCTTCTTTGCGCTGGAGGGCCACTTACGCGGATTCTTGGTGCGAATACACCAGTCCCGGAAGTCACCGCCTTCGTCGGCAGAGTGCGCATAGGCCTCAAGCGCCAACAGGCCGTCGAGCACGCTTCGAGCCCAAGTGCGCGACTCCAATGCGCTGTCGAGTTCCTCTATGCGCTCCTCGGCCCTTGCAGGTATCTCTACCCTGCGGAGGTTTTCCCGAGCCAGCGCAATCGCGTCGCGTACAGATGTCGGTTGGTGGTATGCGCGCTTGGACGGATCAGTGATGGGAGGCGCGCTTGCATCTCCTGCCGCGACCAGTTCGCCTACCTTCCGATCCACGATCGCATTGAGCGTGTTCACCTCGTCCCGTGATTCGTCCAATAGCTCTTGCAACTGCTCTACGCGCTGCTGTGCCATCTCGAGTTCCTCGAGAGCTCCATACAGCTGGTCGGACTGTTCGTCACGCTCAGCCCGTGCCGCAGCCCGCTCCTTACGAGCCTGATAGAGCGCATCCCATACCGCTTCGACCTCGGCTTCGAGCGCTTCGGCTCGCTCGGCCGCATCGGTGTCGGGCGACGGCTCGTACCTCTCCCGGCGATCACCGAGCAACTGACGGGACCGGCGGTACAAGTCAGGCGGTTCACGTTCGACAAGCATTGTCTGCAACAGGCGACCGAACCAGCGGCCTGTCTCATTGAAACCGCTGCGAACGACTTCGGCTGCCAGGGTGCGATGCCGGTGTGGTTCGTGCTCGCCAGGCAGGTACAGCCGCGCCTCCCCCGGTGTCACGTGAAGTTCCTCCCCCATCACTACTTGGAAGGCATTGAGGCTCTGAGCCGGAATCACGAAAACTCTCGCGAGGCCCGCGAGCTGCTGGGCGGTCACGCGGGCGACGCTCACATCCCTAGCTGGGCTTCCCAGAGGATCGTATGCGATCACGACGTACGGGAGGAGCCGGGCGGGATCGCGAATCCTGTCGGCGAACGGCACCATGAAATCGCGGCGCGGCCCAGCCCAATCGGCCGACGTGCGAAGAAGCTCCTTTCCGAGCCGGGGACGCCCGCCACCGCGTTCTGCCTCGTCGAGCAGTGTGCACACAAGGCTCTGCACGCCAATTCCGCCCACCGAGCCATGGCGATCTCCGGGCACCTCAACGTCGACCCAGATCCAGCTGTCGGAGCCATTCGTCAACACCCGCATCACGACGATCGACGATCCTGCAGGGCCGAGCTGGTCCAGTTCGAGCAGCGTCTCGGATACGCCGCCGTGGGCTGCGGTTTCCCGGCGCAGGTTGACCCTCGCCTCAGATGGACCAACACCGTCGCCGACTTCGATGGGTGGTTCTGACTTCGGTGACTCGATGAGGGCCAGCGGTTCCTCAGGAGCGGTGACATTGCCGCCACCGAGTTGGGGATGGATAGATCTGGCCCAGTCCCGAAACGTGCGCGCTGCCAGCTCATGCACGCCTGGACGGTCGTCGTTCCACATCGCTCGGTACACCACCGGCGTCGCAGAGGGCCCCATCTGGGTGGCGCTCATGAGTCCACCTCGGATGCGAGGGCGGCGACTGGAATTTCGGCGCCACTCTGCACCCGAGCCTGTGGAACCGGATCGCCCCTGCGGGCATCTCCGAGTGGCATCGCTAGCTCTGTTCGTAGACGGGCGTGATGAGCGCGCGGGCGAGCGTCGTGCCGAACATGTTGAAGCCGCAGATCGCCGGGGAGACATCAGTGGTGATCGGCAGCGACTCGACGCTCAGCGCGTGCACGGCGAACATGTACCGGTGCGGCCCGTGACCTGCGGGGGGCGCGGACCCCAGGTATCCGTACAGACCGGCGTCGTTGCGCAGTTGCTTGGCGCCGGCGGGCAAGCCCGAGCCTTCGCTGTCGCCCGCGCCCGACGACAGCTCGGTGCATGACGCCTCGATGTCGTACACGACCCAGTGCCAGAACCCGCTGCCGGTCGGCGCATCGGGATCGAAGCACGTCACGGCGTAGCTCTGGGTGCCGTCGGGCGCCCCGGACCAGGCCAGATGCGGCGAGCGATCTTCGCCACCGGCGCCGAAGATGCCCGAGACCTGCGGCATCGACAGCATCTGCGCATCAGCGGCGTCGTCGCTTCGCACCTCGAAGGACGGCACCTCTGGAAGAAAGTCGTAGGGGCTGGGAGGTTGAGGCATGACGGCAGCCTTTCTGTTGCTCGGCAGTTTCTCGGAATGGAATTCCCACACCAATACGCAGGGCCGGTCCAGCAGACGAAGGCTCTGCAACTCGTGCAGTTCCGGCACGCCCCCGCGTTACCGATCATTGACACTATTCGTTCGGTTGCATGTGGTCGGATGCCCGATGCGTCGAACTCCGACGCGCTTGTGGCCCGAACGCTGCATATGTTGCGTCATGCCTTCATGCACAACGCGCACGCTTCCAACAAGCTCCGGGGTGGATCGGGGCCTCGAGGCACGTTGTATAAATACAACGTGTTCAGCGCTCGGAGTGAAAGCTCCGGGTTGCACATCACACAACCCAAACTGACAGACCAAGGACCGGCCCTCTTCCGAGGGCCGGTCTTTGTTATTGGGTTCGCATCTCGGCCCGGCATGTTCGAACGAGGCGATTCGACTGGCTAGAACTCAATCGTGACAAGTCGCAGTACCGAGCAATGGTGGACCGACGCGGCCGGCTACCAGGTCGCTGCGAAGCTCGGCGCCTACTCCGATGTCGGCATCGACGCCTTTATCTTGTCCGGCTATTCGCACATCGCCGAGTGCGACCTCTTCGGCCGCCTCGTCCTCGAAACGATGCCCCACCGCAAGCTCTGGCAGCCCTAGATCCGTACCTCGGTAGGTTGCCCCCCCCCCCCCCCCCGAAAGCCCCGGGCCAACAGCCAAGTTGGCGGGAATGTCAGCTGCGGATGGTCAGCTCGGTCTGCGGGTCGAAGAAGTGCAGGTGCTCGGTGTTGACGTTCAGCTCGACTGCCGTGCCAGGCCGCGCGCTGCTTCGCGGGTTCACCCGTGCGATCACCATCCGATCGTCGATGCCTTCGAGCGTGTCTG
Organism: Acidimicrobiales bacterium; assembly: GCA_963663635.2. Lineage (GTDB taxonomy): Bacteria > Actinomycetota > Acidimicrobiia > Acidimicrobiales > Poriferisodalaceae > Poriferisodalis. The sequence continues at coordinate 4,081 of CAXXMY010000023.1, read as the reverse complement.
GATCCCCTGCCTCCACCGATGGCGCATCGAGCGGGAAGTGCAGCAACAAGTCCGAACCGAGCGCTTCGGTGAGCGACACCACGGCCCTCAGGCGAGAACGTCCGTCATCACCCCCCACGGATGCATCTTCGATGGCCTCGGGCCGGATGCCCACGACGACGTCTGCGCCGTCGTACGCCCGCAACGCGGGGTGCGAGTCGAACACAGATTCATCGAGGCCCAGTACCTGAGACCCCAGTTGCAGCGCCCAGCCGTCATTTCCGCTCGACAGGCGAGCCATGCGCAGGTTCATTGCCGGCGCTCCGATGAAGCCGGCGACGAACAAGTTGTCGGGTCGCTCGTAGAGCTCTGTCGGCGCTGCCACTTGCTGCAGCAGCCCATCCTTGAGAACGGCAACGCGGTCCCCCATCGTCATCGCCTCGACCTGGTCGTGTGTGACGTAGATGGTGGTGGCACCGAGCCGATGCTGCAGGCTCGTGATTTCGGCTCGCATCTGCACGCGCAGCTTGGCGTCGAGGTTCGACAACGGCTCGTCCATCAGGAACACAGCGGGATCGCGCACGATCGCCCGGCCCATAGCGACACGCTGGCGCTGACCGCCGGACAGCTGCGCCGGCTTGCTGGTCAGCAACGACTCGAGTTCGAGCAGGCGCGCCGCTTCGAGCACCTTCGCTTCTGCTTCTTGCTTCGGTACACCGGCCAGCTTCAGCGGAAAGCCGATATTGCGTGCCACGTCCAGATGCGGATACAGCGCGTAGCTCTGGAAGACCATCGCGATGTTGCGGTCCTTGGGCTCGACATCGTTCATCCGCTGTCCGTCGATTTGCAGCTCACCGTCGCTGATCTCTTCGAGCCCGGCAACCATCCGCAACGCCGTCGACTTGCCGCAGCCCGATGGGCCCACAAGAACCAGAAACTCGCCGTCATCAATACCGATGTCCAGTTCGCTGACAGCGACGAATCCGTTGGGGTACTTCTTCGTCAGCCGATCCAACGTGACGGTTGCCATGGGACCCCGCGATCATGCGCGCTTGCGCCAACCGCCGACACTAGATGATTAGTTCCAAGGGTTTAGTGGTCGTAGGCGGTGAGTGAGCGGCTGGGGCGTGTTCGGTGGTAGGTCTCGTTGTGCCAGATGGCGGCGGTGAGGGCGAGGAGCCGGGCGCCGATGCGCGCGGCGACGCCGGTTTTGGTGCGTGCTTTGTGGCGTTCGAGGCTGAGCTGGCCTTTGAGGGTCTGGATGATCGATTCGATGATCTGGCGCAGGGGCCGCAGGAATCTGGCGCCGGGCCGTGGGGCCTCGGATCGGGTGGCGGGGCGCAGCACGGTGATGCCGACGTCGTTGAGGTCGGCTTCGAACGCTGCAGAGCGGTAGCGGTTGTCGGCGATGAGGGTCTGGCCCGCTCTGGCGACCCCGGCCGCGTCGATCATGTCTGCCCAGACTTCGCGCTCGTCGGCTTTCGCGCCGGCGACCGCGAACGCGATCGGCAGTCCCGAGGGCGTGGCGACAAGGTGCAGCCGCAGGCCCCAGAAGTACCGCTAATGCGACGCGCACCAGCCGTATTGGGCCCATCGGGCGAGGCCGGAGCGCTTTTTGGGTCTCGCGGCTGCGTCCGCACTCGACCGGCGTGGAGTCCACCAGCCACACGTCGTCGTGCCACGACTCGCACTCGCGTGCGAGGCATCCCATGACACCTGCGATCATCGCGGCGCTGCGCCGCAGCCGCTTGTTGTAGCCGTCGCGGTTCGCCAGATACGGGAACCACGCCGAAGATGCGCATGGGCGTAGCGCACGAACTGCGACTCGTTGTCATAGCCCAGCAGCGCCGAGATCACCGCCAAGGTGACCAGCTCCGCGTCCGACAGCTTCGGAGCGAACCCCACCACAGGCCGCTGCGGCGCCCACCCAGGGTTCTGCGCCAACAGGTCATCAATCCTCACATACAGTGCGGTCGCGAGGGTGACCCGAGTCCGGGCCCATGCTGAGAACCTCCAAGATCGAAGCGTGAATACACACCCCGAGCTTGGACACCCTCACCCCACAACCGGTGGACCCCACCCCTTGGAACTAATCATCTAGTTCGCGCCCCCGGTGACGGTGACGGTGACGGCGGCGGTGGCGGTGGCGGTGGCGGTGACGGCGCCACCCGTGGCAGAATTCGCGACGTGAACGCTCGCGATCTGGCTGTTGAGGCAACCGAGCCGTTCGAGGCCGACCCGCTTGCCGAACGATCCCGGCTGCTCAGTGATCTGGCACTCGCGTACCGCCTGTTCGGCGTGCTGCGATGGGGCGAGCTCGGCGACGGGCACATCACCTGCCGCGACCCGCTGAAGCCGGATCACATGTGGCTGCTGCGCTACGGGGTCACGTTCGAGCGGGCAACCGTCGACGACCTGGTGCTCGTCGGCCCGGACGGCACCGCCGTCGACCAGCAGGGATGCCCGGCACCTGTCAATGCAAGCGCCTACTACATCCATCACCCCATCCATGAGGCGCGTCCCGACATCGGCGCGGCAGCCCACACGCACACCCAGTGGGGCACGCCGTTCTCCGCCGAGCGCCGGATGATCGAACCAATCAACCAGGAAGCGACCTGCTTCTTTGAGGACCATGTGCTCTTCGACGACGAAGAAGTGCAGATCCTCTCGACCGACGGCGGCAAGCGCATCGCAGCGGCATTGGGAGACCGCCGCACGGCGATCCTTGCCAATCACGGCCTGCTGACCGTCGGTTCGAGCCCCGCTGATGCCATCGGATGGTTCGTTCTGGCCGAGCGGGTGGCTGAAGTCCAGATGAAGGCACGTGAGGGCATGCCTATCTCTGCCGAAGCGGCGCGGATCGCCCAGAACGACCTGACACGGGGTGACTTCGGCTGGAACCTGTTCGGATGGGCGACCCGACGGCACCTTCCGGATGAATTCGACTGACCCCACAGTGACGAATTCCACCGAGACATGCGAACTTCTCGTCGCGGGCGACAGTCGCCTGGGACCAGCCCAGCGCGCGGCGTGGCTCGAAGAGCTTGACGGTGGCCGAGTCGATGTCGTCGTCATCGGCGGCGGCATCACCGGCGTGGGGTGTGCGCTGGACCTCGCGCTGCGAGGCAAGAGTGTCGCGTTGACCGAGCAGCGCGACTTGGGATCAGGCACCTCGAGCCGGTCGTCAAAACTGATCCACGGCGGGCTGCGTTACCTGCAGCGGCTGGAATTCGGGCTGGTGCGCGAATCTTTGACAGAACGGCGCCTGCTGCTGGGGTCGCTGGCCCCACACCTGGTACGGCCGGTGCAGTTCCTGTACCCGTTGCGACGGGGTTGGCGCGAGCGGCTGCGCACGGGGGCCGGCATCTTGCTGTACAGCCTGATGGCAGGCCGCGGCAAGCATGCGATCGGATCGCACCGTCATCTGTTCCGCCGCGGCACAGCTCGCTTCGCGCCAGCGCTCGACACCGACGTCGTGCGCGGCGCCATCACCTACTGGGACGGCCAGACCGACGACGCACGGATGGTCATCGCGGTTGCGAGGACTGCTGCACTGCACGGGGCACGCATATTGACATCCACCCGCACCCAGGAGCTGATCGTTCGCGACGGCCGCGTGCGCGGCGTGGTGGCGCACTGCGGCGAGACTGGGCGCACGATTCGGCTCGAAGCCGACGCTGTCATCAACGCCACCGGGGTGTGGACCAGCCAGATCGAGGAGCTGGCAGGACCCCCCAGCGCTGCCGACGCCAACGCGAGGACCAACGTCCGTGCGTCCAAAGGGATCCACCTGCTGGTGCCCGCCGAGCGCATCAGCCTCGACTGCGGGCTGATCGTGCCGACGCCGCCCAGCGTGCTGTTCGTGGTGCCGTGGGGCGAACGCTGGATCATCGGCACCACCGACACCGATTGGGACCTCGACTACGCCCACCCTGCAGCCAGCAGCGCAGATATCGACCTTCTGCTGGAACGTCTGAACGGCGTGCTGGCTGAACCGCTCAGTCGCGATGACGTCACGGGCGTTTATGCGGGACTTCGGCCGCTGGTCGCCGGCAACGCGAATGAAACCGCCAAGCTGAGCCGCGAGCACACGGTGACGCGT
>CAXXMY010000022.1:0-173958 GCA_963663635.2 Acidimicrobiales bacterium | reverse complement strand
AACCCGGGCCCCAAGATCTGCACGGTGGTCGCCGCGATGCTCGCGGGCGGCACTCACATCGATCATGTCGGGATGCTGCGCGCCGGGCGCACCGGTCGGGTGCTGGGATTCAAGCCCGATGCGGCGCCCTCGACGGTCGGGACGTTGCGGCGGTCGTTCACGTTCGGTCACATCCGCCAGCTCGAAGCGGTGCTGTCGCGCACTCTGGCGCGCGCCTGGGAACTGGGCGCGGGCCCCGGCGAGGCGCCGCTGGTGGTCGATCCGGACTCCACGATCTGCGAGGTCCACGGCAAACAAAAACAAGGAGCCGCGTACGGCCTGCACCAACGCGCTCGGCTATCACCCGCTGCTCGCTGCACGCGCCGACACCGGCGAGGTGCTCGGCGCCCGCATGCGCAAAGGCTCCGCCGGGTCGTCGCGAGGCGTGGTGCGCTTCGTCGACGAGCTCGTCGCGAACCTGCGACGCGCCGGGGCCGCCGGGCCGACCACGGTGCGCGCCGACTCAGGATTCTGGTCCCGCAAACTCATCGACCGCCTCGACGCCCACGACATCAAATGGTCGATCACCGTCGCCCTCGGATCCGCTGTGCGCGCAGCGATCCAAGCAATCGGCGACACCGCATGGACCGACATCGCCTACACCAACAGGCGGCCACGCCCAAGTCGCCGAGACGACCTATGCCACCGGCCGCGGCAAAGCCAAGCGCACCGTTCGCCTCGTCGTGCGCCGCACCCGCCTCACCGAGGGCGCCCAACAACGACTGTGGCCCGACTGGCGACACCACGCATTCAACGCCAACACCGAAACACGACACCGCCGCCGCGGACGAGTTCCACCGCGCCCACGCCGTCGTCGAGCTCGCCATCCGCGACCTCAAAGAAGGCACCGGGCTCGAACACGCCCCCTCAGGGCACTACGGCGCGAACTGCGCACCGCTCGCCTGCGCAGTGCTCGCCCACAACATCGGCCACCCGACCGCCGCCCTTGCCGGCGCGTCGCCGGCCACGAACCGCTCCCGCCGCACCCGACTCGTCGCCCTCGCCGCCGTGCTCGCCAACCGCTCCGGCACACCCACCCTGCGATACCCCGCCCGCTGGCCCTGGGAAACACAATTCCGAGCCACACTCAGCGCTCTCAGGGCTCTGCCCGGACCCTCCGGCTGACCGACATCGCCCGGAACCGGCGCCCCCACACAAACCCAGCGTCGACAACCCCAAACCACACCCGCACCCCTAGCCGAACACGCCCAAACACACCAAACCACACCCCCAACAACCCGACGCGACCCCAACCCGCCACCGACCCGCGAACCCCACGCTCACCAAAGGCCAATCGGTGGATTCAGGCTAAGATCGCGGCATGGAACTGGGGCCTGTTCATCATGTGTCGATCAACTGCGCTGACGTCGACGCTGCGGCGCCCTTCTACACCGACGTTCTCGGCATGAAGCAGCTGGACCGGCCCGATTTCGGGTTCAACGGTCGCTGGCTGCAGACGCCCGGCGGCGGTGAGGTGCACCTCATCGAGGTGCCCGACTGGGTGCCGCCGAAGGGCCAGCACTGGGCATTCAAGGTCGCTGACATCGACGCCACTGTGACCGAGTTGCGAGGAGCCGGCGTGAAGGTGAAGGACCCGGTACCGCTGCCGGGAACCACTGCGCGGCAGACGTTCTTCTTTGATCCGGCCGGCAACATGATCGAGCTGAACCAGCCCGCCTGATCCCAAGCGCAGCCGGCGCCCCTCAGCAAGCGGAGCGGTTTGCGAAGAGCCGTCTAGGCGTCGGTGCGGTAGGCGGCCAGATTCATTACGCGCTCAAAGAGAGCGCCTGCGCCGATGTCGTTGCACAGGTCCTCGAAGCCGTTGTGCGGACCGCGCCAGCACATCTCGTCTACCGAGTCTGAGACCGGGGCGTCGGTGCGGACGGTGGCGACGCGGCGGAAGAGCAGGGCGAGATCACGCTCGGCGGCCAGCGTGGCGGCGAGACCAGCGGCGCCGCGGACCTTGGGCGCCCAGACGGTGTGCGAGACCGGGATGTCCTCGATGTGGCCGTAGTGCGACAGCATTACTGACGTCGACTTGGCACCCCAGCCGCGCAGGCCCGGAAAGCCGTCCGCACTGTCGCCCACGAGGCCCAGGTAGTCCGGGATCGACTCGGGGCTGACGCCGAACTTGGCTTCGACGCCCGCGGTGTCGATCACCTCGTCGGCACGGCGATCCCACTGGACGACCTTGCCGCCGACGCATTGGCCCAAGTCCTTGTCGGGTGTGCAGATGAACACCTTCCCGACGCGCTCGTCGCCTGCAGCCAGGGCGGCACCGGCCGCCATGGCATCGTCGGCCTCGAATTCGACCATCGGCCACACAACGACGCCCATGAGCTCGAGCGCCGCTTCGGTTGGATGGAACTGCGACCACAGGTCGGGCTCAATGCCCGATCCGTCCTTGTAACCAGCCCAGAGTTCGTTGCGAAACGACTCGACGACGTGGTCGGTGGCCACCGCCACGTGGGTCGCGCCCTGCTCGAGCAGCATCACGATGTTGCCGAGCACGCCCCGCAGGGCGCCCACCTCGGAGCCGTCGGCCGCCGTGCGGCGGGGCACGGCAAAGAAGTGCCGGAACAGCTCGTAGGTGCCGTCGATCAGATGAACGTCGAATTGGTTCACGGCCCGAACCCTGAAGCCATGATGTCAACCCTACGACGACAAATGACTCCGCTCGGATGCTCGACAAGAGCGAGCGCTGCCGCTGCGGCCCAGGATGCCGAGGGTGCATCGCACGGGGCCAGCGGTGCCGGGGCTGTCGTCGGTGCCGGGGCTGTCGTGGGTGCCGGGGCTGTGCTCGATGTGGTCGGCGAGGTGGATCTGGGTGCGGTGAGCAACAGCGCCCTGGAGGACCGCGTGGTGGGCTTGGTCGCTTTGCGGGCGCGTGTGGAGGGCGAGTATCTGGCTGCTTTGGGCGAGATGACCTCGCGTTACGGCGCCCAGTCGACGGCATATCAGCTGCGGGACCTGACACGGATGAACGGCCCGCAGTCACGCTCGGAGTCCAAGCTGGCCGAGAGCCTGGTCGAGCACGACTTGGCTGCGACGCTCGACGCGCTCAAGGCCGGGGAGATCCAAACGTCGCATGCGCGCGTGATCGCCCGCGAGGCCCCCAAGAAACACCGCCGCGGCGGGGCTGGGCCCGATCGACGCGGAGCTGGCGTTGCAGCGAGCCCAGCGCCACGGGTCGCTGCGGCTCGGCGACGACGGCATGTGGGACCTGCGAGCCAAGCTCGACTACATCACCGGACGCCAGCTCAGCGCCATGCTGCAGGCGGCTGTGCGGTCCCTGCGCCACCGCGCAGCCGACAACAACTTCAACGGCAACGGCGGCAGCGGCGTTGAGCCGATCCGTGCTCAGCTCACCGCTGATGCGATCAGCGAGCACACCCAAGCCCACCACATCCAGTACTACGAAACGGCGGCCTCACCGACATACCGAACCTCCTCGCATCTCTATGCGAGGCGTGCCATCACGACCTGCACGCACACGACCGACAGATCCACACCCCACCCGACGGCCGACCCCGCCTGCAGCCACCCGAACCAAACAACACCGGCCCGCCCGGCCGGGAACCAGCCACCGCCCGCAGCCCATAGCCACACCCCCGGGCCGGCACAGGCCCGCCGCCGACCGGCACACGCTCACAGCACAAAGACCGAACGTGAACACCCCGGCCGTGGCCAAGCCGTGCTCCCTTCAATCGGCACGACGCTACGAAGCGATCGGCAGGGCACCGTCGCGGCGAGCCGCCCTAGAGTTGGCGCGAGCATGCCCTCAGGCGGGCCTGTTTGCGCACGGCTGACACAGCAGACATCAGATCGGTAGGGGCGACATGAAGGTTCCGTTCACTGTTTCCGACTTCCTGTACCGGGCCGAGAACGTCTACCCGGACCGGGTGGCGCTGGCCGACGAACCGGAGGCGCCCGGCGGTGGGCTCGGAGAGATCACGTACTCCCGGTTCGGCGAGCTGGTGCGCTCCCAGGCCGCCAAGCTGGACCAGCTGGGCATCGGGCACGGCGAGCGGGTCGCGATGGTTTCGCAGAACGCGGGCCGGCTGATGACGTCGTTCTATGGCGTATCGGGCTACGGCCGCGTCTTCGTGCCGATCAACTTCCGCCTGAGCCACGACGAGATCAGCTACATCATCGATCACTGCGGCGTGTCGATGCTGCTGGTGGACCCGTCGATGGAGGACACCTGCAAGGACATCGATGTCGAGCACTTCGTGGTGATGGGCACCGACGCCGATGACCAGATGTACGCGACCGGGGTCGAGCCGGCACCGTGGACGCCTGACGAGGACATCACCGCCACCATCAACTACACGTCGGGCACCACCGCTCGCCCCAAGGGCGTACAGCAGACGCACCGTGCGCTGTGGGTGAACGCCACCACGTTCGGTTGGCACTCGGGCGTGAACGACCGTGACGTGTACTTGCATACGCTGCCGATGTTCCACTGCAACGGCTGGGGCATGCCCTACGCCGTCACCGGTATGGGCGGCAAGCACGTCGTGCTGCGCGAAGTGCGCGGCCCTGACATCCTGCACCGCATCGAACAGCACGGCGTAACGCTGATGTGCGGCGCACCGGCCGTCGTAGCAGCAGTGCTGGACGCCGCGGCCGATTGGGAGGGCGAGATCCCTGGCAGCGGACGCGTCCGGATGGTGGTGGCGGGCGCCCCGCCCCCCACGCGCACCATTGCCCGGATGGAAACCGAGCTGGGCTGGGAGTTCATCCAGATCTACGGCCTGACCGAGACGGCACCCCTGCTCACCATGAATCGCACCCGCCCCGAGTGGGACCACCTCGATGCCGATGACAAGGCCCGCAAGCTGAGCCGCGCAGGCGCTCCCGCGATCGGTGTGAAGATCGACGTCGACGAACAGGGCGAGATCCTGGCTCGGGCCAACGTCGTGCTCGAGGGCTACTGGGAACAGCCCGAAGCCACCGAAGAAGCCATCACCGACGGCTGGTTCCACACCGGCGACGGCGGCTCGATGGACTCAGAGCACCACGTCACCATCTCGGACCGCAAGAAGGACGTCATCATCACCGGCGGCGAAAACGTCTCGTCCATCGAGGTGGAGGACGTACTGTTCAGCCATCCCGCGGTCACCGAAGCGGCGGTGATCGGGGTGCCCGACGAGAAGTGGGGCGAGACCATCAAGGCCCTCGTGGTCATCGACGGCGAGACGACCGAGCGCGAGCTCATCGATTTCTGCCGCGATCGAATGTCGCACTTCAAGTGCCCCACCAGCGTGGAGTTCCGCGAGGAACTGGCCCGCACAGCCACCGGCAAGCTGCAGAAGTTCAAGCTCCGTGCCCCCTACTGGGAAGGCATGGAGAAGCAGATCAACTAACAGCAGCTAGAGCTCGGGCGCACCGCCTTCGGCCCGGCGGCGCTCGACGAAGTCGGTGAGCTCGGCACGAATGGCGTCGTCCATCGGGGGCTCTTCGTAGTCGGCGAGCAGCTGCTTCCAGATGCGGTTCGCACGCTGGGTGGCGTCGAGCGCTCCGTCCTCGTGCCAGGTCTCGAAGTTGCGCCAGTCCCAGCATCGGGGTGTAGAAGGCGGTGTCGTAGCGCTCGAGCGTGTGCGGGGACCCGAAGAAGTGGTTGGACGGGCCGACCTCGGCAATCGCGTCGACCGCCAGCGACGCGTCGTCGATGACGGTCGGTGCCAGGACGCTACGCAGCATCTGGATCATCTCGGCGTCGATGATCACCTTCTCATACGAGGCACACAGACCGCCCTCAAGCCAGCCCAGGCCGTGCAGCACGTAGTTGATGCCGCCCAGCAGGCATGCCCACAGCGACATCTGAGACTCGTAAGTGGCCTGCGCGTCGGGGGCATTGGAGGCGTTCGCATTCGATGCGCGCAGCGGCAGCTTGTATCGGCGCGCCAGCTGACCGCTGATGATGGTGGCCTTCACGTACTCGGGCGTGCCGAACGCAGGTGCGCCTGACCGCATGTCGACATTGGACGTGAAGCTGCCGTACACGACGGGAACGCCCGGGTTGACGCACTGCGCGAACGTGATGCCGGCAAGCGCCTCCGCGTTCTGCAATGCGAGCGCGCCCGCGATCGTGATGGGCGCCATCGCACCGGCGAGCGTGAACGGCGTGTACACCACGGGCTGGCCCCAGCGGGCCAGCTCCATGGCACCTTCGAGCATCGGCTTGTCGTACACGAGCGGCGAATTCGCATTGACCACCGTGTGGATGGACGGCTCGCGCAGCAGCGTTTCGTGGTCGATGCCGCGAGCGATGCGGGCAATCTCGATGGCATCGCTGACACGAGTCCGGCCCAGCGAATAGCAGAACCCCGGTTTCGTCGACAGGGTGTACATGGCCGACACTGCGTCGAGGTGCCGGGTGCGCACTTCGAGATCGATCGGCTCAACGGAGTGCCCGGTGCACGTGTCAGCTGCGTCGAGCTGCTGCTGCAAGCGCAGCATGTTGCAATAGTCGACATAGTTTCCCGTGACGCGGCCGCGGTCCAGATCGGACACGTTCGGCGGGCTGCCCACCATGCCGAACACGATCCAGTCATCGCCGAACACGACGCTGTTGGCCGGATCACGCGCATGCAACGTGAAGCTCGATGGCGCCTTCGCGACGTACTCGGTAACGAGATCGGGGGGAAAGCGCACCCGCACACCGTCGTCGGAGACGGCGCCCGCATTGCGAAGTATCTGGACCGCTTCGGGCAACAGGAAGTTCATGCCTGTCTCAGACAGGATCCGCAGCGAGGCCGAGTGAATGCGGTCGATTTCTTCTTCGGTTGCCAGCTCAAGCGGCCGGAACGTGTTGCGCGTCTGCTGCTTCGTCGCCGCTGACGCAGCTGGTTCGTGGCGCCTACGCCCTCGACGAGTCACCGGCGCCGTATCCTCGAGTCGTGGAACATGCGGCCGTAGCGGTCACGAGAACCAACCATACATTGCTGTATGGAAACCGTCAATGGCTGCGCTGAACGACCGCTGAGGTCCGGTCTCGGTCTACGTGGTCTGCCGCCGAACGCTTCGCTGATCGAGGCCACGGCGGTGGACTCATTCCGCCAACGCAGCGGTGATCCTTGCCCGTTCTGCGGGACTCGGCGCACGACCGATGAAGATCTCGAAGTACGGGACGACCGAGGCGACCCTGGCAGCCATCGGCTCGTCGACCTCGAGCTCATACCAGCCCATCTGCATGTAGTAGAGGGTGCAGGCTCGGTGCAGCGTCATCGCCGGATCCAGTCCCTCGGGTTCAAGCATCGCGCGAATGGCTGCGACCCGCCGTTCGTCGGCTTCCCGGAGCCGTTCGCGCAGGGCGGACGCGCCGCGGCCCCAGTGCCGCACAGCAACGTCGAGATGAGGATCGAATCGCTCCCAGCCCAGCCAACAGCGAGTCAGTGCGATGTACCGGTCCACGATGTCGCCCGGCGACGTCGCCGCCCCGACGATGGCACCCGAATTGGTCGCGTCCCAGGCATCAAGCAGTCGCGCCAACAAGGCGTCGCGATTGGCGAAGTGCCAGTAGAAGCTGCCACGCGTGACGCGGAGCTCTGCAGCCAGCGACAGCACCTTGACGGCGCCGATGCCGCGGTCTACCAGAGCGCGCAGCCCGGCTGCGACCCAGTCGTCAGCGCTCAGGCGCGCCCTATCGGCCACCAGCCGACCATAACGGTCCGTGGTGCACGCCCGCGCGGCCGCTCAGCCAGCCGCGTTGCGGACCGCTTCCGCGATCGTGGCGGCGAACTGCGGCAGCCTCGGACCCCAACGTGATGCGACATCGGCATTGACGGTGACGATGTCGCCGTTGCGAACCGCGGTGATGTTGCCCCAGCCCGGGCGTGCGGCCACGTCGGCGGCGCTGTAGCCCAAGAGGTCGGTGATGACGATCACCTCAGGGTCGGCGTCGACGATGTACTCGGGCGTCAGCTGCGGGTAGCCCCAGCCGTCGCCGTCGGCGGCATCCGCGATGTTCTCGACACCGAACTCCGCGTACACGGCGCCGATGAAGCTCGCGGAGCTGATCGAGTAGTGGGTGTCATCGAGCTCGTGGTACAGGCGAACCGGCGTAGACGGCCCTGCGGCGAATGCGGCCGCCATGCCGGCACGCATCATCTCAATCAGCTCGGCGGACTCGTCGGTGCGGCCAGTCACGGCACCGAGCTGCGCGATGCCCGCGTAGCCGGACTCGACGTCGACTGGAGCGGCGTCGACGAACACCGGCACTGCGGCGGCAGTCAGCGCAGCAATGATCTCGTTGGCATCGTTCGCGATGACGACGAGGTCAGGCTCAAAGGACAGAACCGCTTCGGCATTCGGGTCCCAGCCCGACAGATCGGTGGTGGGTGCCGTGGGCGGATACGTCGAATAGTCGTCAACTGCGATCACCTGGTTGCCCGCACCGATGGCAAACAGGATCTCGGTGCTTGACGGTGACAGCGACACGATGCGCTGCGGCGGAGTCTCGAGTGTCCAAGTGCCGCCCGGGCCTTCGAGCGTGTGCGGGAAGCCCGGAATGGTGGTCGATGTCGGGGCCGCCGACGTTGCCGTCGCGGGCGCGGCAGGCGCGGCGCTCGTCGCAGCCTGCGTCGGCTCGTCGGTGCCTGAACAGCCGGCCGCGAGCGCGACCGCAGCGACCAGCGCTGCGGTGATTCGGATCGGTCTCATGTGCTTCTCCTGTCGTTCGAGGTCCAGCAGCTCGAACGACAAGTGATCGCCGCACGCACCACCCCTGTCCTCGAGGGTGTTTGGTTTGCTTTCAGCGCTCAGGGCGACCGGACTTCGCGCCGTTCCACTGCTGGGACGGCGTCTCACCGTTGCGGGTCAGTGCCGGAATCTCACCGGACTTCGCCTGGTTGCTGAAGCGACAGTCTAGATGATTAGTTCCAAGGGGTCGGGTCCACCTGTGGTGGGGTGAGGGTGTCCAAGCTCGGGGTGTGAAACAACACTTCGATCTTGGAGGACCGGAGCATGAACCCGGACTCGGGACACCCTCGCGACCGCACTGTATGTGAGGATCGATGACCTGTTGGCGCAGAACCCTGGGTGGGCGCCCGCAGCGGCCTGTGGTGGGGTTCGCCCCGAAGCTGTCGGACGCGGAGCTGGTCACCTTGGCGGTGATCTCTGCGCTGCTGGGCTATGACAACGAGTCGCAGTTCGTGCGCTTCGCCCACGCGCATCTTCGGCCGTGGTTCCCCTATCTGGCGAACCGCGACGGCTACAACAAGCGGCTGCGGCGCAGCGGCGACATGATCGCAGGTGTCATGGGATGCCTCGCACGCGAGTGCGAGTCGTGGCACGACGACGTGTGGCTGGTGGACTCCACGCCGGTCGAGTGCGGCCGAAGCCGCGAGACCCAAAAGCGCTCTGACCTCGCGGGATGGGCCCAATACGGCTGGTGCGCGTCGCATTCCCGCTGGTTCTGGGGCCTGCGGCTGCACCTTGTCGCCACACCCTCAGGTCTGCCGATCGCGTTCGCTCTCGCCGGCGCGAAAGCCGACGAACGCGACGTCTGCGCCGACATGATCGACGCGGCCCGCATCGCCCGGCCGGGCCAGACCCTCATCGCCGACAACCGCTGCCGCTCCCAAGCATTCGAAGCCGACCTCAACAACGCCGGCATCACCCTGCTGCGCCCCGCCACCCGAACCGAGGCCCCACGGCCCGGCGCAAAGTTCCTGCGGCCCCTGCGCCAGATCACCGAATCGATCATCCAGACCCTCAAAGGCCAGCTCACCCTCGAACGCCACAAAGCACGCACCAAAACCGGCGTCGCCGTGCGCATCGGCACCCGCCTCCTCGCCCTCACCGCCGCCTTCTGGCACAACGAGACCTACCGACACACCCGACCAGCACGCTCACTCACCGCATACGACCACTAAAACCTTGGAACTAATCATCTAGGGGCCGCGACGCATTTTGACCACAGGAGTCATAACTCTGGGAGTGATTGCTCCTAGAATGGCGACGTGCGGGTTGAGGAGTTGGCATCGACGCATTCGGTGAGCGTGGACACCGTGCGTTACTACCAAAAGCTTGGGGTGCTGCATCCGCCGGCGCGCATTGGACGCGTGGCCTTGTATGACGAGAGTCACGAACGGCGCTTGAGGGAGGTCCGGCGGCTGTCGGACGAAGGATTCACGCTGGCTCAGATACAGCGTCTCGGCGATTCGGCCGGCGACCCGTTGCTCGAGGCGCTGCAGGTGCCCGCAGACACAACCCTTTCCAGTGACGAACTTGCGGAACGTTCCGGGCTCGATTCGGAGCTGGTCCGGCTCGCGATCGACGCAGGGTTGATACGGCCGGTGCGCGAGCTCGCCGACGGCCCGCGCTACAGCAGCGGGGCACTCTCGATGCTGCGGGCCGCCGTCGGATTGCTGGATGCTGACATGCCGGTCGATGACCTCGTGGGCCTTGCGCTGCGGCATGCGTCGAACATGGAGGCGGTGGCCGATGACGCGATCGATCTGTTCGCTCAGCGATTCGGCGACCGACCTGACGACGAGCGTGCCGAGCTGGCGACCCGGCTCATACCGCTCGTGACCGACCTCGTCGCACAGCACTTCCGCGACACCCTCGTCGAGCGCGCCACCGAACGAGTGCTGGCGGACTGAGACGAAGTGTTGCATCAACCTCCGCTCACAGCACCTGCTCCGCCCGTTACCGGGCGGGCACCGGCGCTGCGGGCACTTCGGTCGGTGACCGTCGAACGCCGCGAATTGCCGACCGCTATCGATCCGCTCGCGGTGTTTGCGACCGCGGGAACGCTGGCTCGCGCCTACTGGGCCGCGCCCGCGGACGACGTGGAGTTCTGCGCCATCGGGAGCGCATTCGAGATCGAGGCCGCCCCGGGGCCAAATCGATTCGACACCGTCGCCGACGCGCTCAACTCGTTGGAGGTGGTGGTGACCGGCGACGAGCAGGCGGAGGCCGACGCGGACCTCGGGCCGTTGCTGATCGGTGGCTTCGCCTTCAGCGACAGTGAGGACGCCGCCGCTGGCGACTGGTCGCCGTTCGGCGGCGGCCGGCTGACCCTGCCCGAGATTCTGGTGACGCGTTCGGGCAACCGAACCTGGCTCACCGCAACCCCCGGATCCAACCTGTGGCCAGTTGTCGCCGCCTCGCGACACGGTGCGCCCAACGCGTGCGCGACCTGTGGCTTGGCCGATGGTTCGGGGACCTGCGGTCTGGCCAGCGGCGAGACGTCCGGCGCTGGATCCGGAACGATGCCTGCCTGCGACCGCTCAGCTTCGGACACCGAGCGGACCATGTCCTCAGGACCGGGCTCTTCGGGACTGGGCTCTTCGGGACTGGGCTCTTCGGGACTGGGCTCTTCGGGACTGGGCTCTTCGCACCTCGACTCTGTGGACCTCGGCGAATTCGCACTGCCGGATACCGGCTCGCCCCGGGCAGCGGCCGCCGGTTACCGAACCGACGACTGCTACACGACCCTCGTGGAGCGGGCGCTGGGGGCGATCGCATCTGGGTCGCTCGACAAAGTCGTCACCGCTCGGGAGCTGCGACTCGACGCACACGTCGAACCCGTCGCTGTGCTGGGGCGATTGCGCCAGCGCTACCCCTCGTGCGTCACGTTCGCTATCGGCCGAGGGTCTCAGACCTTCTTCGGCGCGACGCCAGAGCGACTCGTTCGCAGCGACGGCGAGCGAGTGCACACCGATGCGCTGGCCGGATCACGTCCGCGCCATCCGGATCCTCACCGCGACGCCCAGCTGTGCACCGAGCTGGCAAGCGACCCGAAGGAACTTGCCGAGCACGCGATGGTCGTCAGCGACGTCCGGGACGCGCTGGAGGCCGCTGGGGTGACGCTCGACGTCGCCGAGCCGACCGGCATCATGCCGTTGCGACGCATCACGCACTTGCACACCCCGATATCGGGACGGCTCAATCACCCCACGACGGTGCTCGAGCTCGTGCGCGCACTGCACCCAACTGCCGCTGTCGCCGGCTTGCCGCGACGCGACGCGCTCGATTGGATCGATGATTACGAGGGCATTGACCGCGGCTGGTACGCGGGGCCGGTCGGCTGGACGACGCCCGACGGACGTGGCGAGTTCCGCGTCGCGCTGCGCTGTGCACTGGCCGGGCCCAGGGGCGCGTCGCTGTTCGCCGGCGGCGGCATCGTGGCCGGCGCGAATCCGAGCGCCGAGTTGGCCGAGACGTCGACCAAGCTCGAAGCCCTGTTGTGCGCGCTCGACCGAGACTGACCCGCACGCATGCAGATTTCCGACAGCGATTCGGCCTATCTGGCATGCCGCTCGCTGTGTGACGGGCTCGTTGCGGCAGGCGTCACGGACGCTGTCGTGTCACCGGGTTCGCGATCGATGCCGTTGGCACTGACAGTTGACGCGACACCGGCGCTGCGGACGTGGATCCGCATCGACGAGCGCTCAGCCGCTCATTTTGCGGTGGGACTTGCGAAGGGGCCCCGCAGGCCCACGCTGCTGGTGTGCACCTCGGGTACGGCTGCGGCCAACTACCTGCCCGCGGTCGTTGAGGCCCACTATTCGGGCGTACCGCTCATCGTGGTCACCGCTGACCGTCCGCCCGAGCTGCGTGACTGGGGTGCGGGGCAGACCATCGATCAGCACTCGCTGTACGGCAGCCACGTTCGCTGGTTCGCCGAGACGCCGGTGGCGTCGGAATTACCTCCGGTGCAGGCGCAGAGATGGTTCGGGCTGGCGGCGGCGCGTGCGGTCGCTGAGGCGACGGGTGCGCGCAGTGGGCCGGTGCATCTGAATGTGCCGTTTCGCGAGCCTTTGGAGCCGATTGCAGTCGGGCCTGACGACATGCACGCACCGGCTGCGGTGGATGCAGTCGTACCCGACGACATGGACGCACGGGCTGCGGGTCCTGTCACCTCGCACCCCGCACAGATAACGCAGCGGCGCCACCCGCAGCCCGAATTGGGCGTGCCCGGCGCAACGCAGCTGCTCGCGGACTTCGGGGCGGCTTATGAACGCGGCGTTGTCGTCGCGGGGCCTTTGGATGATGGGGAGTGCTGGGCGGAGGCGGTGGCGGAGTTTTGCCGGCGGACTGGTTGGCCGCTGTTGGCTGAGCCTTGCTCGCAGTTGCGGCGCGAGCTTGATGGTGTCGTTGTGACGAATCATCACGACTTGCTGTCGCGGACTGATTGGGCCGATGCGGAGGCGCCGGAGGCGGTGTTGCGAGTTGGTGGGGCGCCGACTTGTCAGCCGTTGCGGTTGTGGATTGAGCGGCATCGTCCGGCGTTTGCGCTCGTCGACCCGGGCGGCACTTGGAGTGACGCCAGCTTCACGGTGTCGTTGCACGTGCGCGGCGGGCCAGCGTCGCTGGCTGAAGCGGCGGAGCAGCTTGCTGATCGTTCGAACGGATGGGCGGGGCGTTGGGCCGTGGCTGACTGCGCGGCTGCGATGGCTATCGACGGGGTGCTTGATGGCGAACCGCTGGCGGAAGCGGGTGTGGCGCGGCAGCTTGGGCGCAGCCTGGCCGCGGGCCATGCGCTGTATGTGTCGAATTCGATGCCGGTTCGGGATGTCGACTCGTACTTACGGGCCAGGTCAGAACCGATACGGGTCTATGCCAGCCGGGGGGCGAGCGGCATTGACGGAGTGATCTCGGCAGCGGCTGGTGTTGCCGCGTCCGGTATGCCGACGACGTTGCTGATCGGCGACTTGGCGTTTCGGCATGACCTTGGCGGGCTGGTGGCGATCTTTGATCAGGCTGAGGCAGCGGCGATCGATCTCACGGTGGTTGTCGTCGACAACGGAGGCGGGACGATCTTCTCGTTCCTGCCGGCGCATGGTGTCGTCGATGCAGATGCATTCGAACGAGTGCTGACCACGCCACCGATCGGCAAATCCGCTGTGCTGGCGAGCTCGCTCGCAAATGCCCTCAGCATTGAGCATCTCGCTGCGGCGTCATCGCAGGAACTGCATCAACTCCTGTCATCACCCCGCTCGGGCTCGGGTGTGCGCGTCGTCACCATTGACATTGATGCGGACGCCAATCGGGCGCAGCATCGGCGGCTGGCTGACGCCGTCGCGAAGGCGCTGCAGTCGCTGCTGTGAACGGGGCGCCGAGCCAGCGCGTGGGATCGCTCGCCGCCACGGTGACTGGCAGCGGTGAACCGGTGTTGGTGATTCATGGACTTACCGGCTGCGCGCAGGCGATGGCGCCGCTGGTCGACCGTCTGGGCGGGTACCGACGGATTGCCGTCGACCTGCCCGGGCACGGAAACAGCGAGTCTCCCGCAGACCTCGAGCGCTACTCCGTCGACGCGACCGTCGACGCGCTCGCCGAACTCCTTGTCAAGCTGAACGCAACCCCGTGCGCGGCCGTCGGCTACTCGATGGGCGGACGGGTCGCGCTGTCGCTCGCCGCCGCTCGTCCTGAACTGTGCCGCTCGCTGGTGCTCGTCAGCGCGACCGCCGGGATTGCAGACCCGCCCGAGCGAGCCCGGCGGCGGCGCGCCGACGCCGCACTCGCCGACCTGATCGCGCAACGAGGCCTGCGTCATTTCGTCGACCGCTGGACGGCTCTGCCGATGTGGGACACACTGCGCGGGCGGCTCGGCCCAGCCGCCTGGCAGGCGTCGATCCGCCAGCGCCTGGCGTGTCACCCGCTTGGCTTGGCGCACTCGCTGCGTGCCGCCGGCACGGGATCCATGAGGTCGCTGTGGCAGGAACTCGACTCGGTCGAGGCTCCGACGCTGCTGCTGTGCGGCGAGCTGGATACGAAGTTCGTCGACCTCGCCGGCCAGATGGCCCGCCGCCTGCCGAACAGCCAGCTCATCGTGCTGCCCGACACCGGCCATGCAGCCCATCTCGAGCAACCGGACGCCTGCGCAGTCGCCATTCGCGAGCATCTCGCCGCTCTGTGACCAACCGAACCGCGGCCGGGGGGCGGGCTGGCGCACGCGAGCGCGACATCGCTACCGTCCGCCCAATAGCTTGCACTCGGTGCAGGTGACGCTGAGGGAATTCGAACTGCCGCTCGCGCAATCGCTGCGGACAGCACACGGCCCTATCGGGTTGCGACGCGGCATCGAGATTGAAGTCGGCGACGAGGCCTGCGTGGGCCGGGGCGAGGCCGCGCCACTGCCGGGATTCGGGCTCGAGACCTACGACGAGGCGTTGGCGGCGCTGGAGCGCTGGGCCGTCGACCCCGAAGGCGACCCGCCGACCGAGCCGTGCGCGGCAGCCGCGGTGGAGTCCGCACTGACCAACCTGGACGCCGAGATCGAGGGTGTGAGCCTGCCAACGCTGCTCCTCGGCAGCGCGCCGAAGACCCGGCGCATCGCCATCGCGGCGCTCATCTCCGATGCCGAACCCGAGGCCGCGGCGCAGCAGGCGGCACGAGCCGCTGCTGGCGGACATGTCGCGGTCAAACTCAAAGTCGCGGCGCGCGACGCCACCGGGAACCCGGCCATGGCGACCTCGCCGGGCACCGACCTCGAACGCATTGTCGCGGTGCGTCGGGCACTGCCGGCGGGGGTCGCGCTCCGACTGGATGCCAACGGCGGCTGGGACCGCTCGACGGCGGTGCGGGTGCTGCGCCGCGTCGGTCACCTGGACATCGAGTTCATCGAAGAGCCCACGCCACAGCCGGCCGACTGGGCGCAGATCAGCCGTACCGTCGGATTGCCGGTCGCGGCCGACGAGCACTTGCGTGACCAGGCGTCACTCGATCGGCTCGTCGAGGTCGGGGCCATCGAGGTGGCGGTGCTCAAGCCCGCCGTGCTGGGGGGCCCACACGTCACCTACGGCCTCGCCCGCCGGGCGTCGATGCGAGGCGTGCGCTCGGTCGTCTCGTCGTTCATGTGCGGCCCCACCGGTCTGCGCGTTGCCCGCGACACGGCGGTCGCCGTTGACCCCCACGCTGTACACGGCATCGGCACGGCACTGTTGTTCGCCGAACCGCTTCCCGAAGATGTCACGCCCACGGGTGGCTACCTGACCGTGCCTGCGGAGCCGCCGTCAGCCTCCGGCTAGGACTTGGGGTCTCACAATTGCGTTGTCGTCCGCGGGTTGGGTCCGGTGGGAACGCCGTCAGTCCACGCTCAGCGGGCCGCTGCAGCGACGCCTGATCCAATGCCGACGGGCGGAATGCCCAGCTCCACGTAGGTGGTCATCGGAAAATAGGGAACTGAACGCGCCTCGAGGTCTTGACGCGCACGATCGCCACGGTCCACCAATGTGACGGCAGCGACGACCTGGGCACCGGTGTCCTCGACGGCGTCAAAGGCGCGCAGCATCGAACCGCCAGTGGTCACCACATCGTCGACCAGCAGCACTCGATCGCCAGACGCGATCTGCTTGCCTTCGACCAGACGGTTTGTCCCGCGATTCTTCGGTTCCTTGCGCACAATGAACCAATCTGCGCCGCTCACCACTGCGATTGCGGCTGCGAGTGCGTCCGCGCCGAGCGTGAGGCCACCGACGGCATCGAACGGAATCCCGGCAGTCGCGATCCGCTCGGTAATCGCCTGTGCAGCAATGCGAAGATCCGCTCCGGCACAGAGCGCCTCTTTGGCGTCAATGAAGTACCGCGACATCTCTCCAGACGCGAGCTGAATCGCTTCGTCCAACTTCTTGAGGCCTTTGCTCCGCAGAATTCGCAGCAGCTCTGCGGAGTGATCGACGGTTGCTTCACTCATGACCGCGACTCAACGTCGCAGGAATCCGGTTCGCTCACGTTCCGTCTCCCTAGTGCCCGTGCGCGAGAAGCCACACGTATAGAACCCATCACGGTCGAGGGTATGGCACCGCATCAGATCGCTCAAATGCATGGCAACCCGCATCGATCGTGTGACTCGCCGCCATCGAGCCCAGCGCGAGCTGACGTCCGCACTCAGATGCGCCATCGTTGGGTCTTGCCGAGCGGGGTCTTGGGCAGCGTGTCGACCAGCTCGAGGGTGCGGGGAGCGCAGTAGGCAGGAAGCTGCAACTTCACGGCGTCGCGGAGTTCGTCGAGCGATGGAGGGCCGGCGGGATCGGCGGGGACCACCACGGCGGTCACGGCTTGGCCCCATTCGGGGTCGGGGCGGCCGACGACGGCGACTTCGGCCACACCGGGGTGTTGGGTCAAGATCCGCTCGACGGCGACTGGCCAGACCTTTTCTGCGCCGCTGGTGATCATGTCGTCCACCCGGCCGAACACGGACAAGCGACCGTCGTCGGCAATGGCACCCGCGTCACCGGTTCCGAACCAGCCGTCGTCGGTGCGGGGGTCGGTGCCGTCGCGGTAGCAGCGCAGCAGCATCGGGCACCGCAGCTGGACTTCGTCGTCGACGATGCGCAGCTCGACGCCGCGCAGCGGCCAGCCCTCGTAGACCACGCCGCTGAACGTCTCGGTCAAGCCGTAGGTGGCGACGGTGTTCGGGGGCCGCTCGGCCGGCATGGCCGAACCGCCGAGCAGGATGGCTCGGAATGCCGATGCGTCAACGCGCTGCAGCGCTGTCGGCACGAGCGACGTCAGCGTCGCTCCAAGCTCAGCGGCAGCAGCGACAGCTTCGGCGTCGAAGCCGTCGTGAACCTCGAGCGGGGTGTCGGTCAGCAGCGCTCTCACCACCACGGCCAGCCCGCCAACATGGCTCAGGGGCAGGCATGCCAACCAGCGGTCGGTGCTGGGGTCGACTTCGAGGAACGAGCTGGTGGCCATCGCGTTCGCCGCTATTGCGTCGTGCGTCAGCACTGCGCCTTTCGGCTCGCCCGTGCTGCCGCTGGTGGCCATCACCAAGGCGTCGCCGGGCTCGGTCGGCCAGCCGCCGCGTTGACGGTGTCGACCGTCGATGTCCATCACGAAGCTGGCACCCATGCGCTCGACAAGCGACCGTTGTGCCGCATGCGGCAGCCGTTGATCGACCGGCAGCACTGCGTCGCCGGCGTCCCAGGCGCGCTGCATCTCGGCCACGAAGCGGTCGCCTCCGCCCAGCGACAGTGCCACCAGTCGATGCACGGCGCGGACGCTACCGGCGGACGTCGGGTGCGTCCGCCGGATTTATCCCGCGAGACTGGGCCGCGACATGGCCGCCTCGACACCCGCACTGACGCCCACGCTGCGCTGGACCGGCGACAGCGTCGAGATCATCGACCAGACGCGACTTCCGTCGGAACTGTGCTTGCTCGACATACGCGATGCCGCCGCGGCAGTCGACGCCATCGAACGGCTCGCGATCCGGGGCGCACCCGCGCTCGGAGCCTTCGGCGCTCTCGCTGTCGTCGTTGGCTACGACGAAGCAGCACCTCGCTCGCTCGACGAAGCTCGATCGATACTCGAGCGCCTGCGCACTCAGATCGGCGATGCCCGTCCGACCGCGGTCAATCTGCGCTGGGCGGTCGACCGCACGATCGACACAGCACTCAACGCCGCCACCACAACAGACACAGCGACCCTGCGAGAGCGATTGCTGGTCGAAGCGCAAGCCGTCGGTGCCGAGGACGCCAAGGCCTGCGCCGAGATGGGACGACTCGGGCGCAAACTTCTCGCTGACGCGACCACTCTCGCGACACACTGCAACACCGGCCGACTGGCCACCGCGGGCATCGGCACTGCGCTGGCCACTGTGTACGCCAAGGCCGCAGCCGGGGAACCGGTGCGAGTGCTCGCTTCGGAGACGCGGCCACTGCTGCAGGGCGCTCGGCTCACGGCGTGGGAGCTCGCCGATGCCGGTATCGATGTGTCGGTGGTTGCGGACGGCGCGATGGCGTCGCTGATCGCCGCCGGAAATGTCGACGCGGTGATCGTCGGTGCAGACCGGATCGCCGCGAATGGCGACACCGCCAACAAGGTGGGCACGTTCGCACACGCGCTTGCCGCCAAAGACGCAGGCATCGGCTTCTACGTGGCGGCGCCGACCACGACCATCGACGCGACAATCCAATCGGGGAACCGCATCGTGATCGAGCAGCGTGACCCTGACGAGATCCACCACGCTGGGCAATCCCGGCTGACACCCGGCGGCGTGCACGCCATGAATCCCGCTTTCGACGTCACGCCGAACCGTCTCATCACTGCGATCATCACCGACGCAGGCGTGCTGTGGCCGCCGTTCGATGCGGCGATCGCCGCAGCGCTCGGGAGCGGCCCCGAATCGCAGACGGGAGGCGACCGATGCTGAACCCGCTGGTCAGATGACGATGCGGCGATCTGGGCAGACCTCGGCGCGCTCGGAGAGATCACCTACGGTTCGCGGCTCGTCGGCGCCGACCCTGCACTCGTGCTCCACGGCGGCGGCAACACATCGATCAAGGGCACGTCCGATGACGCCTGGGGTCAGCCGGTTCCGACGCTGTGGGTGAAGGGCAGCGGCTGGGATCTGGCCACCATCGAGCCACCCGGATTCGCGCCGTTGCGACTCGAGCCGGTACGGCGGCTCGCGGCGCTCGAGCAGCTGAGTGACACCGAGATGGTGAACCAGTTGCGCATCCACCTGCTCGATGCGGGCGCACCCAATCCGTCGGTCGAAGCGATCCTGCACGCGCTGCTGCCGCAGCGAGCCGTGCTGCACAGTCACGCCGACGCCGTCCTGGCGCTCACCAACACCGCCGACGGTGCCGACCGCGTGCGTGAGGCCTGGGGCGACCAGGTTGTCGTGGTGCCGTATGTGATGCCCGGGTTCGATCTGGCGCGTCGCTGCGCTGCGGAGTGGGAGGCGCAGTCTCACGGCAGAACGACCGCGATGGTGCTGCTGAACCACGGCGTGTTCACCTTCGGCGAGACAGTGCGCGAGGCGTACGACTCGATGATCGAGTTCATCGGCGAAGCCGAGCGCTGTCTGGCTGACGCTGGTGCGACGCCACCTGGCACTGCGCCGCACCAACACGGCGACAACGCTGGAGGAGCGCGCACGGTCGACGTCACCGAGATCGCCGCGCTGCGATCCGCGATCTCGGTCGCGGCGGGGACGCCGATGCTGCTGCGCGCTGCGCGCGACGCGCGCGCCACGGAGTTCTGCGCCCGCGACGATCTCGCGTCGGTTGCGAAACGGGGTCCGGCGACGCCCGATCACATCATCCGCACGAAGCAGCTGCCGATGGTGGGCCGTGACGTGGACGGCTTCGTGGCGGAGTACCGCGCCTACTTCGAGCGAAACTGCGCCCGGGATCGGGACCTTGTGATGCTCGATCCGGCCCCGCGGGTGGTGCTCGACCCGGAACTGGGCCTGTTGGCTGCCGGTCGGCGGGCGGGAGACTGTCGCGTCGCCGAGGACATCTACCTGCACACCATCGAGGTGATCTGCGCGGCGGAGACACTGGGCGGGTACGTCGCTCTCAGCGAAGCCGACCTCTTCGACGTGGAGTACTGGGAGCTGGAGCAAGCGAAACTCGCGCGCGCCGGCGCGCCAGCTGCGCTCACCGGTCAGGTGGCGCTTGTGACGGGTGCCGCCTCGGGCATCGGCCGCGCAGCCGCCGGCGCGCTCGCATCACAGGGAACCGCCGTCGTCGGCTTCGACCTAGCGGAGTCCCCCGACAACACTTCCGACGCAGCCCGGCACCACGTCGTCGGCGACGTCACCGACATCGGCGCGCTCAATGACGCGGTGAGCGCGGCCGTCGAGTGCTTCGGGGGCATCGACATCGTCGTTGTCGCCGCAGGCATCTTTGGCCCGGCTGCGCCCCTCGAGAATCTGGCCGACGACGCCAATCTGGCCGCAGGGTGGCAGCAGACATTCGCGATCAACGTGAGCGGCGCGGCCAACACCTTGGCCGCGGCGCACCGCGTTCTGCGTCACTCCCCTGCAGGCGGGCGCGTCGTCATCGTCGGCTCAAAGAATGTCCCAGCGCCAGGGCCCGGAGCAGCCGCGTACTCCGCGTCAAAAGCCGCTCTCACTCAACTCGCCCGCGTGGCAGCGCTGGAGTGGGCGCCCGACGGCATCACCGTCAACACCATCCATCCCGATGGCGTGTTCGACACGGGCTTGTGGTCCGACGAGCTGATCGCCGAGCGCGCCGCGGCATACGGCCTGACTCCCGAGCAATACCGGTGTCGTAACCTGCTCGGCCGCGAACTCGCATCCGCTGACGTGGGAGCGCTCATCGCACAGCTCGCCAGCCCCGCATTCGCCCACACGACCGGCGCCCAGATCCCTCAGGACGGTGGCAGCGACCGCGTTATCTAGCCGTGTCTGGCTGCGTCTAACCGTGTCTGGCTGCGTCTAGCTGCCGGTTGCAGCTACCGCTGGAGTGGCGCCGGCCATCAGCAGGCCGATCTGCTCGCGGGTGGTCGTGACGGGATCGACCATCGCGACGATGCGCCCTTCGTACATCACTGCGACGCGGTCGCTGAGGGCCATCACCTCGTCGAGCTCGGCGGAGACCAGCAGCACGCCGGTGCCCTCGTCGCGGCGCCCGCGGATGCGGCGCCAGATGAACTCGATGGCGCCGATGTCGATGCCGCGGGTGGGCTGCGCCGCGATCAGCAGGTCGATGTCGTCAGAGAACTCGCGGCCCACGATGAGCTTCTGCTTGTTGCCGCCCGAGAGGCTGTCCGCCGGCGTGTGCACGCTCGGGGTGCGCACATCGAACGTCGTGACGACATCTTGGGCATGCGCATCAATACGGTCGCGGCGCAACATCCCCGCTGCGGAGAACGGGCGGCGGAAGTAGCGGTTCAGCACCGAGTTGTCCGACACCGAATAGCTGCCGATGAGGCCGTGCTTGGCACGGTCCTCGGGAATGTGGCCGACGCCGATGACGGCGACGCGTCGCGGACGCGCACCCGAGGTGTCCTGCCCGCTGATCGTCACGCTGCCACCAGTGATGTGCCGCAGGCCGGTGATGGCCTCCACCAGCTCGCGCTGGCCGTTGCCTTCCACTCCGGCCACGCCGACGATCTCACCCGCTCGGACTGCCAGGGACAGCTCGTCGACGGCACGCTGGGCGCGGTCGTCGTCGGCACACAGGCTGCGGATGTCGAGCACGATCCGACGTGCGTCGTCGCAGGGCTCATCAGCCAGCGATTGCGTCCCAGCAGACTCGGATTCCGGTGTCGCTGCGGCCGCTGCGATCGGGCCGCCTACCGCGACGACTCCCGACTGGATGCGGTCGCCACTCAGGTCGACTTCGCGGCCGACCATCATCTCGGCAAGCGCGGCCTCGCTTGTCTGTGCCGGCGTGGTTGCTCCGACGACGCGACCGTTGCGCAACACCACGATGTCGTCGGCCGATGCCATCACCTCGCGCAGCTTGTGGGTGATGAACACGATGCCGACGCCGTCGGCGGTCAGGCCGCGCAGCACGCCGAGCAGGTGATCGGTTTCTTGGGGGGTCAACACAGCGGTCGGCTCATCGGCGATCAGCACACGCGCATCGCGGTAGAGCGCCTTGAGGATCTCGACCCGCTGCTGAGCGCCGACCGGCAAATCCTCCACCGCGGCGTCGGGGTCGACGTGCAGGCCGAATCTCTCGGACAGCTCCAGCACACGCCGCCGTGCCTGCGCCAGATCGACCATGCCCAGCCGGTGCGGCTCGGCGCCCAGCACGATGTTGCGAACGACGCTCATCGGCGGCACAAGCTGGAAGTGCTGGTGCACCATCCCGACACCACGCGCAATGGCGTCATGGGGGCTGGCCAGCTGCACTGTCTCATCGGCGATGACCACCTCGCCGGCGTCGGGCCGGTGCAGCCCGAACAGCACGTTCACGAGCGTGCTCTTGCCGGCACCGTTCTCGCCCAGTAGCGCCAGAATGCGGCCCGGCCGCAGCTCCACCGACACGTCGTCATTTGCCACCACGGCACCGAAACGCTTGGTGATTCCCCGCCCGGCCAGCAGTACCTCGGGCTCGCGCTGCGCAGCAGCCGCAACAGACTCAGGCTGCACGGCGTCGGCAGAGGACGCAGCCATCACCGGACCTCGTAGGGCTGACCGAGCGCGGCGGGGTCGCGCATGTGCCCGAACAGGCCTGCGGCTGCCACCACGATGATCGTCACCACGAACGGCAGCATCCCCACGAACTGCGCCGGAATGTCGAACGTGTCGTTCAGCTGGAACTGGTTCTGCAATGCCGTGGTGAAGCCAAAGAACAGGGCCGCGGCGTAGGCACCGAGCGGTGTGCGGCGGCCGAAGATCATCACGGCGAGCGCCAGGAAGCCGCGGCCGCCCGACATCGCGCGGCTGAACGTGCCGACGGCCTCGAGGGCCAAGTATGCACCGCCGAGACCGGCCAGCCCTCCCGCCAAGGTCACGTTCAGGTAACGCAGCCGGATCACGTCGACACCGACCGTGGCGGCTGCGCCCGGGTGCTCGCCGATGGCGGTGGTGCGCATCCCCCACACCGAGCGCAGCAGCATCACGTGCAGCACGACAACGAGCACGAGCGCGAGGTAGGTGAGCGGCGGGCGGTTGAACAGTGCCCTGCCAACGACCGGCAGGTCGGCCAACGGCCCGAGTTCGATCGCCTGGTACTTGAGCTGGCCGAGCGAGCGCCCGCGGTCGTAGAAGAACGACGTGAGGCCAAGCGCAGCGATGTTCAGCACCGTGCCGGCGATGATCTGGTCGGTGCGCAGCCCGATCGACATCGCGGCCAGCAACCAGCCCATTGCGAGCCCCGCGGCCACGCCGGCCACCACGCCGGCGGCGAGCGACCCGACCACCGACGCCACCGTGAACGCTGCGAACGCCGACATCAGGAACTGTCCCTCGATGCCGATGTTGACGATTCCCGAACGCTCGCCGAGCATCCCGCACATCGCTCCGAGCACCAGCAGCGTGGCCGCACGCACGGTCCCTGACAGCACAGCGGTGGTCTGGGCGCCGTTCCAGGCGTAGAAGAACCAGACGCACGCGACGACGGTGACGGCTCCCGCCACGGTCCAGATGCGCGCCGGACTCCAGCGCCGCCGCGCAGCGGCCCCCGGCGGCGTCTCGATCACCGTCATCGGCCCCAGCCGGTGCCGAGGGTGAGGAGACGATCATCGGCGTCGCGCAGCCGCAACAGCCAGCGCACGATCATCGGCGCAGCGACGAACAGCAGGATCAATGCCTGGATGACGTCGATGATCTCGGGCGCCACACCCGACTCGAACTGCATCTTGGCTGCGCCGGCCTCCATCACCCCCACCAGGAGTCCCGCCGGAATCACCGCCACGGGATGAGTCCGCGCCAGCAGCGCGATGGTGATGCCCTCGAAGCCGAGGCCCACGTTCACGCCCGCTTCGAAGCGCCCGTCCACACCCAGCGACTCGACCGCGCCACCGAGTCCGGCCAGCAGCCCCGACACACCCATGACCGACGCCATGATCCACCCCACCGAGATGCCGGCGTACCGAGCGGCGTGACGGTTGGCCCCGACGCTGCGCACCTCGTAGCCGTACGTTGTGCGCTCCAGCAAGAACCAGCACGCCACCGCAGCAATCACCGCCAGCAAGAACCCTGCAGGCAGCCAGCCCCATGTGGGGATGACGGCCGAGTCCTCCACGAGCGGGGTGCGGGCGATGATGTTCGAACCCGACGTGTCCTGCCACGGATTCAACGCCAGCCAATCGGTGAGATTGCCGGCGACGAAGTTGAGCATGATCGTGACGATCACCTCGTGCGCCCCCGAGGTGGCCTTCAGCACGCCCGCGATCGCCGCCCACGCCGCTCCCGCAGCGCCGCCGACGAGCAGCGCTAGCGGTAGGTGAATCACCAGCGGCAGCCCGTCGATGCCAAAACCGACACCTGCCGCGAATGCAGCGCCTACCAGCAGCTGGCCCTGCCCGCCGATGTTGAACAGCCCCGCTTTGAAGGCGAATGCAACCGCCAAGCCGCCGAAGATGAGCGGCGTGGCTTTTTGCAGCGTCCGCAGCACCGCGTCGGCGTCACCCAGCCCGCCAAGGACGAGGGCGCCATAGGCACTGAGGACGGAATGGCCTTGCACGGTGATGAGCAACGCGCCCAGCACCAATCCGAGCGCGACCGACGCCACGGGCACCGCTGCTGCGCGCAGCAGCGAGCGGCTTGAGCGCGCAGGCGAGTCCGTGTCAGCGTCCCCGGAGGGCGCTGAGGTCACACTCGAACTGTTCACCGAGGTGCGCCAAGTCGAACGGGCCGGTGCGGGATGGGTCGGACCTGAATGAGGTCCCCTCCCGCGATGTGCTCGCCGCTCGGCGTTCGATCAGGACGGCGGGTAGCCGGTGGCGATGCTGCCGTCGTTCAAACCTTCTAGGACGTCGTCAAGCGTGGCTCGCATGTCGTCGGTGACCGTGCCGTCGAAGTCATGGAAGGGCGCCAGGCCCACTTCACCGAGATAGTTGCCGCCCGGGAACTCACCGGCCTGCGCGGCTTCGATGAGTGCAGCCACACCTGGGGTGATGAACTTCATGGCGCTCGTCACCAAGCACGGCTGAGCCTCGGGCACGGTGTTCCATTGGTCTGTATCGACGCCGACGCAGTAGGCGCCGTCCTGTGACGCAATCTCGATCAGCGCGCCGTTGCCGGTGGCGCCGCCGGCACCGAAGATGATGTCTGCGCCCTGGTCAAGCGCCTGACGTGCCGTCGCCGCGCCCCAGTCCGGGTCGCCGAACGCCACATCAAGACCGCCTGGGTGGTACGTCGAGATGGTGTCCACGCCAGGGTTGGTGTAGCGGGCACCGTTCTCCCAACCTTCCTTGAACGCGACCACGGGCGGCACCAAGTCGGTGCCAAGCACCGCACCCACGATGTTCGTCTCTGTGAGCATGCCCGCCAGCGCGCCCGCCAGGAATCCTGACTTGTCCTCTGGGAAGATCAGGCCAGCGAGATTGGGCAGCGCCTCGGGCTGGAACTGATCAACACCGATGAAGACGATGTCCGGGTTCGCCTTCGCGGCGGCGACCGTCGCGTCTCCGAGCCCGAATCCGACCGTGACGATCACATCGACGCCGTCCTCGACGAACAGGTTGATGTTGTTCTCGTAGTCCTTGGCCTGTTCAGTCTCGATGTAGTTGGCCTCGGCGCCGAGAGCTGCGGCGGCTTCCTGTGCGCCTTCCCACGCGGATTGATTGAAGCTCTTGTCGTCAACTTTGCCCGTGTCGGTAACCACACCGATCTTGAAGGCATCGGAATCGTCGCTGCTGGTGCATGCTGCGCCGAACAGCGCCAGTACGGCAATCAAGGCAAGCAAGCGCTTGGTGGCTCGGGTCATGTGGACACCTCAGGGATGGAGTTTGGGGGCGACTGCTGCGGTCCGTGCGGGCACAGGCGTCGCCAAATGTTCACGATCGTGTCTCTCGGCCCACGCTAGTGCGGATCGAATGCGTCAGACGCCCGAGGAGCGCGGCGGTTACTCCTGCACCAGCTCAACGAGCGTGCCCAGATTGCCCTTCGGGTGCACGAAGGCGACGGTGGTG
The DNA here is from genome assembly GCA_963663635.2 of Acidimicrobiales bacterium. Lineage (GTDB taxonomy): Bacteria > Actinomycetota > Acidimicrobiia > Acidimicrobiales > Poriferisodalaceae > Poriferisodalis. Next base: position 147,612 of record CAXXMY010000022.1, on the reverse strand, counting down.
CCGCGTGAGCCAGGACGGGGCTTTTCGTCGATCGGTCGAGCGCCGGCGGCGATCATTGCTGCCAACGCCTGCGCGCAGTCATCCACCCGGTAGCCGACGTGATGCAGGCCCTCGCCGCGGCGTTCCAAGAACTTGGCAATCGGCGAGTCGGAGCGCGTCGCAGCGGTGAGCTGGATGTAGCTGTCGGCGACCTTGATCAGGGCTTCTTCGACACCGTCGGACTCGACGATCTCACGGTGCGCAACCTCGGCCCCGAATGACTCGGCGTAGTAGGCGACCGCAGCATCGAGGTCGTGCACGGCGATAGCGACATGGTCGATCTCGGTCAGGATCATCGTCTCGGCTCCTCATTGTCGGCGGCTTCGGTGGTCGGCGGCTTCAGGCGTTGGCGGCTTCGAGCGACGCAGCGTGGCGCGCGAACAGCGTGATCTTGTCTTCGCCGATCTGTTCGCGCTTGTCAGGATCGGTGATGCCCTGCCCGGGCCCGGACGCCAGGCACAGCACGCCGAGCTTGCCTTCGTGCAGATTCCGGTAGACTTGCCACGCGGCCTCGCCGGTCTCTTCGAGCGTGTACGTCTTGGACAGGAGCGGCTGGATGCGGCCCTGACCGATGAGGCGGTTCATCGCCCACGCCTCGGCGTAGTTGGCGAAGTGGCTCGACACGATCTGCTTGAGCCGCATCCACAGGTGCCGGTTGTCGTACTCGATCATGTAGCCGGTGGTGGCGGCGCAGGTCACGATCTTGCCGCCGCGCTTGGTCACGAACACCGACGCGCCCATCGTGGAGCGGCCGGGATGCTCGAACACAATGTCGGGATCGTCGCCGATGAGGCCCCGCACCGTCTTGCCCAAGCGGCGCCACTCGCGCTCGTCTTGGGTGTTCTCGTCAGCCCAGAAGCGATAGCCCTCAGCGGTGCGGTCGATGACATTGTCGACGCCGAGCTGATTGAGCAGCTCGGCCTTGTCGGGCGAGCTCACGATGCCGACCGGCACTCCGCCGCCGTTGAGCACGAGCTGGCAGGCATAGCCGCCGAGACCTCCCGAAGCACCCCAGATGAGCACCGAGTCGCCTTGCTTCATGCGGGCCGCGTTGTCGCCCACCAGCATCCGGTACGACGTCGACGCGCACAGCGCGTTCACGCTCGCTTCTTCCCAGCTGAGATGCGTCGGCTTGGGCATGAGCTGGTTGGCCTTCACCACTGAGAGATCGGCGAGGCCGCCGAAGTTGCTCTCGAAGCCCCAGATGCGCTGATTGGACGCCATCATCGAATCTTCGTGCGCGGCCGGGTCCTGGTCGTCGACGTAGTTGCAGTGCACGACGACCCGGTCGCCGGGACGCCAGTTGCGCACCGCCGAGCCGACCTGCAGTACTACGCCCGAGGCATCGGAGCCCAGCACGTGGTAGTCGAGTGCGTGGCGTGCGCCCCAACGGCTCTCGCGGCCCAACCGGTCCAGGAATACGAACGTCGGCAGCGGTTCGAAGATCGAACTCCACACCGTGTTGAAGTTGATCGAGCTCGCCATCACTGCCAGGTACACCTCGTCAGGTGCCAGCTCGGGCGTGGCTACGTCGCCGATGTGCACTGATTCGCGGGGGTTCTTGTTGACCGAGTCGCGACCTTCGAACATGCCCTGCTCGTGGCGCAGCACATGGGCCGCGCGAAAGCCCTCCGGAATCGGTAATGCCTCGATCTCCGGTCCGGTTGCGCCGGCTGCGATGGCGTCAGCGAACTGCTTCACGGGCCCGAACGCTAACGGTGCTCCGCGTCGGCTATGACCCCGGCTGAGACCCGGCACACTTGGGGCCTGTTTCGTACACTCGCGCTGCACGCAGCAGCGGGGCGCGCCAGGGTTGACGTCGCCACGAGTCGGGTCGAGGGGGCTGCAATGGCTGGTTCGGTGATCGCCGGAGGCGCACGGACGCCCATCGGAAAGTTCAACGGCGGGCTGGCCGGTATGACCGGAGCGCAGCTCGGCGGCGTGGCCATCAGCGGCGCATTGGAACGTGCCGGCGTTGCAGCGGAGACAGTGGACTACGTGGTGATGGGCCAAGTGCTGCAGGCCGGGCAGGGACAGATCACTTCCCGCCAAGCCGCCACGCAGGCCGGCATCTCAATGGAGGTGCCCGCCATCACCATCAACAAGGTGTGCCTGTCGGGCCTGAATGCGATCTACATGGCCGACCAGATGATCGCTGCGGGCGACGCCGACGTCGTCGTGGCCGGCGGCATGGAATCGATGACGAATGCCCCGTACCTGCTGCCCGACGGTCGCAACGGCATGCGCATGGGATCGGGCACCGTGCTCGATGCAATGATCCACGACGGGCTGTGGTGCGCGTTCGACGGCGGACACATGGGCGACGGCACCGAGCGTGACGCCTCCGCGGCGGGCATCTCGCGCAGCGTGATGGATGCCTACTCCGCGCAGTCTCACGAACGCGCCGCGTCGGCTCAGAAGGAGGGCCGCTTCGACGACGAGATCGTGGCGGTGAACATTCCGCGGCGACGCGGCGAGCCGCTCGTGGTGCTTGAAGACGAGGGCGTACGGCCCGGCACCACGCCTGAGAGCCTGGGCGGCCTGCGACCGGCGTTCGCCGCTGACGGTGCTGTCACGGCAGGCAACGCTTCGCAGATCTCCGACGGCGGCTGCGCGGTCATCGTCATGTCGCCCGATGCGGCCGCGAAGCACGGTGTCGAGCCAATGGCCGAAGTCGTGTCGTACGGCATGGTGGCGGGACCTGACACTTGCCTGCTGCGCCAGCCGGCGAACGCAATCCGCCGGGCGCTGCAGCGCACCGATCTGCGGATCGGTGACCTGTCGCTGTTCGAGCTCAACGAGGCCTTTGCCGCGGTGGCGGCGGCATCCACCGTGGACTTGGGCGTCTCGCCTGAGATCGTCAACCCGAACGGCGGCGCGGTGGCTCTGGGCCATCCGATCGGCATGTCGGGTGCACGCTTGGCACTGACGCTGATTCATGAACTCCGTCGCCGCGGGGGCGGTGCAGGCGCTGCGGCACTCTGTGGCGGCGGGGGCCAAGGCGACGCTCTCATCCTCCGAGTCGCCTGAGCTGCGCCCACAACGCAGACACCGGCTCAGGCCGCCCAAGCACGCGGCAACACTTCCGTCGCGACGCGCAGCGGCCACAGCGCTGCGGAGACGGCGTCATTGACCGCCTGCGCGTCCGCGGACGGAACCTCCAGGTAGATCCGACTTGCACCCAGCTGCTCAGTGAGCCGGGCGAATGGCGCTGCATCGGCGACGATGGCGCCGACGACGGCGCGCGGCGCAGAGGCAATGGCCAGCAGAGCTCCACAAGGATCGACAAAGACCGCTGCGACGACGCCGGACACAGCGCCGGCGCTCAGGCACAGCGCACGGGCGTGACACGGACCGGCGACCAGCACCCGTTCGTCCGGCGATGGCCTAAACACCGCCACCGGCAAGTCCGGCTTCGTCGGGACATCGGTTGGCGGTACCGCCGCCGGCTCGCTTTGGGATCGGTAAGCATCGAATTCGGATTCGAAGGCAGCCATGGCACTCCTCGTCAACGCAGGCCGGGAAGTGCCACCCGGACCGTATGCGTCGCTCGCCCCAGAGAACCAACGAATTACGCGTCGCCGGGTCTCACTCGGGCCATAGCACCTCAGCGTCCTTGCGCGCGGGTCCGAATGGCTGCCGATGAGGTTCCCCAGCGTGGTCGGATGTGCGGGTCGGGCCTGACGCTGCGCGCTCGCGCTGTTCACTCTGCTGGCGTTCTCGGCTTGCAGCAGCGAGCCTTCAAATGACGGCTCCGACAGCCCGCGTTCGTCCGACTCGGCCGTCGACGCTGCCCCCGACGACACCGCTGCATCGGAGCCATCGTCGCCATTCGTCGAAGTATCCGCTGGCCGTGGTCACGCATGCGGTCTGCGCGCCGATCAGTCGGTCAGCTGCTGGGGAACCAACAGGTATGGCGAAGCAACCGCGCCGAGCGGACAGACAGTTCACGGCATTGTCGGCAGGTTTGGCCCACACCTGCGCTGTCAGGGTCGACCACGCGGTCACATGTTGGGGCAACAACGAAGCAGGACAGGCAGCCGCTCCAGCGGGAGACTTCACCGCCGTATCCGCAGGCAGCACTCATTCCTGCGGCCTCCGCAGTGAACAGGCGATCGTTTGCTGGGGCCCCGACTGGAATGCAGACACTGACTCCGGCGACATTCAGCTGTATTGAGCTCCTCCAGATGACTTCAGCGCACTATCGGTTGGCGTGCACCACACATGCGGGATTCGCACCGACAGCACTCTGGTCTGCTGGTACATGTTCCCCGACGACGAGGCCCCCGCCTCAACAGCGGACCCTCACATCACCCAAGTCCCAGCTTCGATGAGAAGAGCCCCTTTGGATCAATGGATTGGAGCCGTGCGCCATCGACCAAGACGGCGCCATCGAGTGTTGGGGGGATCTTCCCGGCGTTGGGCCTGACCTTCCGAGTGGCCAATTCACGCAGATCTCGTCTGACTGGGCGTACTCGTGCGCTCTCGACGTCGACGGTGCCGTCAGCTGTTGGGAGAACTTGCATGTACCCCCGCTTCCCCCTGCGCCACATGGTTCCTTTGAGGCGGTTGCCGTAGGTGCCGACTTCGCGTGCGTACTCGATGCGCATGGCGAGATCACCTGCTGGAGCCACGCTGCCCCAGCGCCAAGCGATGTCACCCATCTCGCCCAGAGGGCCGTGGAATGTGTAGCGGTTTCCGGCCGAGGAGAGCCTTGTTGACCTGCATGTGAAGAGCCGCTGCGCGTTGGTGGGCAAGCTCTACCGGTGGTTGCAAGTGAGTTGAGTGTAGATGTCGGCGGCTGATTGCCAGTGGTGGAGTCGGCGGGGCATGTGGTTGAGTTTGTCCTCGATGACCGAGAGCCGCAGCTGCGCGATGTCGAGGCTGGTGCCTTTGGGGAGCCATCGGCGCAGCAGTCCGTTGGTGTGCTCGTTGGTGGGTCGCTGCCACGGCGAGCGCGGCTCGCAGAAGAACACTTCGATGCCGAGCGCGGCTTCGATGTCGGCCCAGCGGGCCATCTCGCGGCCTTGGTCCCAGGTGAGGGTGCGCACGAGCGCTGCGGGCTGGCGGCCCAGCGCCGCGGCGGCCGCGGCGGGGACCTGGGGCGCGCCGTAGCCGTCGGGCAGCGCTGCGGTGACCGTGTAGCGGCTGGTGCGCTCGGCGAGGGTGACCGCGGCGGTGAGGTTCGCTTTGCCGACGATGAGGTCGCGTTCGCAGTGGCCGGGTTCTGTACGGTCCTCGACGTCGTCGGGCCGGTCGGCTGTCGGCCGGTATTCCCCCAGCGGGCTGGGCTTTTGGGCCTGCGCGACACTGCGCCCGACGGCGCCGGGCGCGCCGCGGCAGCTTCGCCCAGGTGCCCGCGGGCAGGCCGCTGCGCGCGTCGTTCGCGTAGCACGCCCGATAGATCGTCTCCGCGCACACGCTCATGCCCGCCTCGCGCAGGTCCGCCGCGGTCGCGTGCGGGGACCAGCGCAGCTTCAAGCGCTCATCGACCGCGGCGGCCAGCACCCGATCGGCCGCCAGCTTGGGCGTTCGCTCTCGTCGCGCCCTCGCGCAGGCGACGCGTGCGCCCAGCGGGCGTCATAGCCCGCCCGCCCGGCGCAGCGGGCCAGCTCGCGATGCACCGTGGACCGATCGGCCCAGCCGCTGCGCTGCGTCCGCGACGCTGCGGCCCGTCCCGAGCGACGACTCGATGAACACCCGCTCATCCAAACTCAGTCTCGATACCGGACACCTCCATCGGTCATGTGTTCGCAAGGTCATCATCGACCGCTGCATGTCGGCAGGCCGAGGGCCTGACCCGAGTTGCTCAGCCGCGCCTCGTCGCATGGTCTCGTCGGCTTTCTCTGGTCGGCGGTGCGCGCACCGTGCGGATGTGACCCGATAGGAGCCTTGTAAGCCACACGATCGTGGTGTTCTGTCCGCCGTCGCGGCCGGTGGCGCCGACCGACAGTGAATCTGAGGCGGCAAGGCTCACCATCTGACCAGCGAGGAACGCAATCAGAAGCTGCTGGGATGGCTCGCGGCCACGGCAGCGTCGAGCGCGTCGGCGTGCGCATTCGCCCGCCTCACGGCTGCCATGCATCGAGTGCGAGTCGACGGACGGAGGCAGCGGCGCGGGCCGCGCTCAACGGCAGTGCCGCGAGTGGCGCCCGAGCGCCGACGGATGCGTCGCTATGAGGACCCTGCGTGTGGCGCGCCGCTCAGCGGTCAAGGGCCGCACCGTCGCCATATGAGTGCTGGCCGCTCAATGCGGGCCCGACGACATCGGCGAATCCGCCGCTAATCGTCCTTGAGATTGCGCTGCGAAGATGGGCGCTGCGGCGTCGGCGCGGAGACCGCGGCCGCGAACTGCTCGTCGCCGCCGGCGACAACCCCGGCGGCTGCGCAGCGAGGCGTCCTCGCCGCCCTGTGCGGCACCCAGCCCCATCGCTGGCGTCCTCAGGCCGACACGCCGACCGCCACCGGCTCAACCGCAGCGGCAACCGCCAGGCCAACAACGCACCTCATCGTGGCGCATCGCGATGGTCAGCGGTCGTCGACGAGCGCAGCATCGCCTATCACCTGCCTCAGGGCCAAGGCCCGACGCGAGATGGCCCGCTGGGCTCGAACGTCACATCGCACGCGCTCGGTCTATCGAGGTGTTCTTCTGTCGCCGTGAGCGGACCTGCGCCACCAACGAGCACACCAACGAGGGCTGCGCCGATGGCTCCCCAGACAGCACCGAGCCCTCGGAGCATCGCACCCAACTGCGCCTATGCGAACTCGATCGAGGCATCAACAACCACGATGCCTCGCCGACCAGCGACACCTGGCACAGACCGTTGACACTCAACTCACTTGCAACCACCGATGGAGTTCGCCGTGCGTCGATCGTCGGGTCATGGGAGAAAAGAGCTCTCTGGCGAGGAACGCAATCAGAAGCTGAGTTCCGCATTCGGCTTGGCATCGAGTGCACCCGGAGCGCTGCTGTGATGGTCGAGCCATATGAGTGCTGGCTCGCTCAATAACCCGACGACATCGCGAATCCGCCGATAATCGTCCTTGAGATTGCGCTGGAAGATTGGCTCGTGGTGGGCGATCCTGTTCCTCAAAGTACGAAGACGGTCGAATGTTTTGTGAAGTCTTTAGCGATTCTTGATACGTCTTGCAAAGATCCTGTAGAGCTCAGAACGCCAAATCGTCGTGTCGTAGGCATTGGCAAACAGCGCCACCCAGAAGCCGAAGGGAAGTTCCGAAACGACGCGGTTGGCAGTTGGCTGCTTGCCGACCCTGCGGAGATGCTCAACTGCTCGCTCCACCGTGCTTACCTGGGCTGGCCGAAGCAGCCGTGCAGTGTCGAACCAACGAGTGCCGTGGGCCGTGCTCATCACATCATGGACCGCGTTGCGAAGAGTGATTTCAAGTGATTGAAGCGGACCGTGGAAAGTCGCAGCAACAGCTGTGTTCCACGTGTAGAGCTGCAGCGCTCCTCGATCGCTGTCGGTTGACTGCCGGTAGGTGGCGAAACGGATCTTCGAGACAGCCGAGACAAGGCCGTCCACGTCGCTGAAGGCGAAAGGCTGACGATCCACATTGCGCCACGGTATTGTTGTCATGTACGCCCCCTTCAGCCTCTCCCCGGTCCACCGGGTGATGCGGTAGGGGGCAGATTTCGTTTCGATGGCCTAGCGCTGCTGCCGCCGGCCCGTCCAGCGATTTACGCCAAGATCTACGGAGTGAGGGTGCGGCGGTTGCGGAGCGCTCGTTCGAGCGTGAGTTCGTCGGCGTATTCGAGGTCGCCGCCGACGGGGAGCCCGCTGGCGAGGCGGGATACCTGTACGCCGAGCGGCTCGAGCTGGCGAGCCAGATACATCGCGGTGGTGTCGCCCTCGATATTTGGATTGGTGCACACGATCAACTCAGTGACCGATTCGCTGTCGAGGCGGGCGAGCAGCTCACGGATCCGCAGCTGCTCGGGTCCGATGCCCTCCAGCGGATTCAGCGCGCCGCCGAGAACGTGGTAGCGGCCCCGGAAGCCCGCCTTCTCCATGGCCACGACATCGCGGGGCTCTTCGACCACGCACAACATGCCGGTGCGTCGGGCATCGTCCCGGCAATACCCGCACGGATCGGACTCAGTGAGGTTCCAGCACTGGCTGCAGAATCCGACTCGGTCCTTCGCTGCAGTAATCGAAGCCGCCAGCTTGTGCGCGTCGGCAGCAGGCTGCTTCAGCAGCCAGAACGCGATGCGCTGCGCGCTCTTGGGCCCGACACCGGGCAGACGGCTGAGCTCATCGATGAGGTCTTCAACCGCGTCGTCGTACACGTCAGTCCTCGCTGCAGGGCCCGCTCATGGGTCCCGTCTGTCGGACAAGGCTCTCAGGTGGCACCGTCGTCGAGGCGGACCACCACCGAGCCGGGGAATCGCTCGACAATGCGCTGCACCTTCGACTCGTGCTCCTCGCCGCCCGGCGAGGAGCTCGGGCCAGCCCCGCCCGCCGAGGCCCGGCTCGACCCAGAGGCTGACGGCTGCCCTGACGCGCCTGCCGTTGCAGCGGGTGGCTCGCTGGGTGCCGAAGACTCCGCACTGGGCGACGGGCTTTCGGGCGACGGGCTTTCGGGCAACGGGCTTTCGGGCAACGGGCTTTCGGGCAACGGGGCTTCGGGCGACGGGTCGTCGAAGACCTCTGCAGCAGCAGGATCACTTGAGGCACCCGCGCTCGGGGCTCCGTCAGGCTCGGCAGCCACGGCGACATCCACTCGCATGTTCTGGTCGAACAGATCGGACAACACCGCCTCGACTTCGTTGCGGCGACGGTTGGCCTGGTCCAGCGGGACGCCATCGGACAGCTGCAGGCTGACGACGTTGTTCTCCACCGACTGCACGTCGACGTCTCGATAACAACCCTGAGCGACAGGCTTCAAACGATCGGCGACGTCGCTGTGCCAGACCTGCCGCAGCTTCGCAAGCGACATGGTCGGGGGTACCGATTCACCTGAAACGAACGCCGCAGATACCGGGGCATCCGGTGCAGAAGCGGCCGGTTCTGGCGGTGGCGAGGCAGAAGGCGGCGCGACCGCGGCCGAAGGCTGAGGCAGCGCGGGAGGCGGCGCGGCCGAGGACTGAGGCGACGAGGGAGGCGGCGGTGGAGGCGGCGGTGCAGCAGCGGTCGCCGGCACTGGTGCAGGAGCATCGAGTTTCGGTGAGGGCGGCACGGCAGCCATCGCTGCTCGTGCCCCCGCGGGTCCGCCGTCCCCGACTGCAGAGTGCGATCGGGGTGCGGCCGGCGACGACGACATTGCTGGCGGCGGCGACTCCGCTGCCGCGCCCAGCATCTCGTCGGCCAGCAAACCGACGAGCGCAGCTTCGAGCGTGAGGCGCCGGTCGGCGGACTGAGGCATCTGCGCCAGCGCTGCTCCCAGCGCTTCAAGGGATCGCACATTTGCGCGCCGACCCATGTCGTTGCTCAGCTCGCGCAGGATCTCGATGTCGCTGGGCGGCACCTGATGCGGATCCACACCGGCGCCAACCAGAAAGACGTCACGCAAGCGGCGCGCGGTGCGCTCGGCCAAGTCCCGAGCATCAACACCCGCAGCCGTGGCGTCCGCAACCGCAATGAGCGTCGCGACCAGATCTCCGTCGGACAACGCACGCACGAGCCCGTCGACGTCGGTGCGGTCGTCGGGAATGCCACCCGCAGCCAGCACCGTGTCGAGTGCGGAGAGGGCATCGCGCACCGAACCTCCGCCGCGCTCGACGACGTAGTTGACGATGTCGTCGTCGACGGTGGCACCCGCGGCGTCTGCCACCGCGCGCACATGGGGAGCCATCTCGTCTGCGCTCACCAAGGACAGTTCGAACTGCTGGGTGCGGCTGCGGATGGTGGCGATCACCTTCTGCGGGTCGGTGGTGGCCAGGATGAACACTACGTGGGCCGGCGGTTCTTCCAGGGTCTTGAGCAGGGCGTTCGCTGCTGCAGTCGACAGCATGTGCACCTCGTCGAGGAGGTACACCTTGCGGCGCCCCGAGCTCACGAGCGCTGCCCTCTCGGTGATCTCGCGTATGTGGTTCACCGAGTTGTTCGACGCGGCGTCAAGCTCGATGAGGTCCATAGAGGTGCCGCGGGCAATAGCCGTGCAGCGATTGCACTCGTCGCACGGCTCACCGTCGTCACCCAACGCCTCGCAGTTGAGCGCTTTCGCTAAAATGCGCGCGGTCGAGGTCTTGCCCGTGCCACGCGGGCCGCTCAGCAAGTACGCATGGCCCACGCGGTCCTCGCACACGGCATTGCGCAAGGCTCGGACCAGGTGGCTCTGTCCGACCACCTCTGCAAACCGCTGAGGCCGAAACCTCCGGTAGAGCGACTGGTGCGGCATCTCGCGGCGATCCTAATGCTGCTGCTTCGGCGGCGAATTGGAGTTTGCAGACGGGGGTGAATTCGGCGGCTTGCGCGGTTATGGTGCGCCCAGTGTCGTCGTCTGACGTGGCGGCCGGGTCCTGTGCAACGGCGACCCGTGAACCGAGTCAGGGCCGGGAGGCAGCAGCTCTCAGCGGAACCCGTCGTGTGCCGCAGATCGCCTGGCCGCCTCGTGAGACGACGACACCGCCGGTTCGCCCTGTCGAACCCGTGCCCCGGAGAGTTGCCAGAGTGGACGAATGGGCTCGCTTGGAAAGCGTGTGAGGCTTTCATCGGCCTCCGTGGGTTCGAATCCCACACTCTCCGCATGACAGACTCAGAATCTATGACCGGTAGCGGGTCACGCAGCATCGGGACCAAGGGTTTCGAGCCCGGGCTTGCCCATCTCCGTGTCGACGATCCTGGACTGGCCGCCACGGCCTATAGCGACGCTGCGGCACATTGCCACGATGATGCTCCCGCAGGGCGTGATCTGGGTGGCGATGTCCGCGGTGGTGTGGAACTTCTTCACGCCATCCATGGAGCGCATGGAGAACCTGAGCCCGGGGTGGATCCTGGAGATCTACCTCCGCAACGTGGTCGTGTTCACGCTGGTCGCAGGAACTCTGCATGTGGCCCTGTACGTCCGGCGGGCCCAGCAGCAGCGCTACAAGTACAACCGCCAATGGCTCAGCACCACGAACCGGGCGTTCCTGTGGAACAACCAGACCCGAGACAACGTGTTCTGGTGCTTGGTCAGCGGCTGCGGGGTCTGGACGGCGTGTGAGGCGCTCACCCTGTGGTTCTACGCCAACGACTGGATCCCGTCGGTGGCGTGGGACTCCGCATGGCTGTACATCTGCGCGCTCACGGTGTTTACGTCTCTGTGGTCGGTGACCCACTTCTATTGCATCCATCGGGTCCTGCACATGCGCTGGGTCTATGACCACGTGCACTACCTGCACCACCGCAATGTGAACACGGGGCCGTGGAGCGGACTGTCGATGCACCCGATCGAGCACATGATGTACCTCAGCATGATTGTGCTGTGGTGGGTGGTGCCCGCTCATCCGTTCATCCTGATCCTCACCTTGCTGTCCAACAGCGTCGCAACGGCGTTTTCCCACTCGGGTTTCGAGCGCTTCGAGATCGGCAAACGCTCCGGACCCACCATGGCTGGAGCCGACTACTTCCACCACCTGCATCATCGTTACTTCGAGTGCAACTACGGCAACAGGCCCGTGCCGCTCGACAAACTGTTCGGCACCTTCCACGACGGCACACCCGAGGCCCACGCCCGGATGCGCGAGCGAGCCAAAGCCCGCCGCGGCATTCCGGCTGCATGAGGCCACCAAATAGCGGCCACACTCTCGGTGTGACAGACGAAGCAGCCATGGAGCTTGCGCTCGAGCAGGCTCGGCGTGCGGCCGCGGCCGGCGAGGTGCCGGTCGGCGCTGTGCTGATCGTCGGCGACACGGTGATCGCGGCACGCCACAACGAACGCGAGACGACCAGCGACCCGACTGCGCACGCCGAGGTGCTGGCTCTGCGAGACGCCGCCGTGGGCCGAAACGACTGGCGGCTCGAAGATGCCACCTTGGTGTCGACGCTCGAACCGTGCCCCATGTGCGCAGGGGCGGCGGTGGCGGCGCGAGTCGAGCGCGTGGTGTTCGGCGCATACGACCCCAAAGCGGGCGCCGCCGCAACGCTCTACAACTTGCTCGTGGACCCGCGCCTGTCCCACAACGCTGAGGTGACCGGCGGTGTTCGCGCCGCCGAATGCGGCGAACTGCTCAGCAAATTCTTCGCCGATCGCCGCTGAGCCATCGCCCGGCGCTGCGCTGTCGCCCGGCGACGCGACGTGGACCGTGTTGTCGCTCGGCGCCGGCCAGCGCCGGGGTGTGCGGAAGGTGTGGGATTCGAACCCACGGTGACCCGAAAGCCACAACGGTTTTCGAGACCGCCCCATTCGTCCGCTCTGGCAACCTTCCTCACCGCAGCGTAGCGACGAGCATTGAGATGCCCCCAAGACAGCGCGTGCCGCAATCCGGTCGCGATCGCGCCGTTTTCGTGGCAGCCTCAGGGCCGTGAGCAGCGCATCACAGGGCTTCGACGACGCGGGACAGATGCCGCTGGGACCCGGCGACGCGACGTGGACGGTGTCGGGCCTCGCGTCCGCGATCGAGGACACCATCAAGGACGCCTTCGGGGGCGAAGTGTGGGTCCGAGGCGAGATTGTCGGCTACTCGGCAGCGGCGAGCGGGCATATCTACTTCAACCTCGTCGAGCCGGGCACCGGCAGCGATCGCCGCGGCGCACGGATGCGCGTGGCGTTGTTCAAAGGCCGCCAGCGCCTCGTGAACCGTGAACTGGCCGCCGCGGGCGGGCTGAGCCTTGACGACGGCATCGAGGTGCGCATCCGCGCCCAGGTGGAGTACTACACCGGAAGCGGTCAGGTACAGCTCATCATGAGCGGCGTCGACCCGCACTTCACGCTGGGCGTGCTGGCCGCCGACCGCGACCGAACGCTGGCGCAACTGGCCGCCGCCGGACTGCTCCGGCGAAACGCGACAGTCCCGCTGCCGCCGGTGCCGCTTCGGATCGGCCTGGTCACTGCCGCGGGAAGCGCCGCTTACGCAGACTTCATCCACGAGCTGGCGGCCAGCGGCTACGCGTTCGAGGTGACGCTGTGCGATGCCCGGGTGCAAGGCGCCACTGCCGAGGCGGACCTCGTCGCAGCGCTGCGCACATTGGGAAGCCTCGACGTCGACGCAATCGCCGTGGTTCGCGGCGGGGGTGACCGCACCGACCTCATGGCGTTCGACCTCGCCAACGTCGCCACTGCCATCGCGACATGTCCGAAACCAGTTTTCTGTGGCATCGGGCACGAGATCGACGAATCGGTCGCCGACCGCGTCGCGCACACGACCGCCAAGACACCGACCGCGTGCGCTGCGGCCCTCGTCGCTCACGTCGCAGCCTTCGACGAGGGCTTGCGCGCAGCGCGTTTCGCCATCGACCGCTTCGCTCGGCGGCGCGTCGCGGTGGCCGCGAGCCGGTTCGCTGCGGCACGCGGTGAATTGTGGCTGCGCGCCGAACGCCGACTCAGCCGGCCTCGCGCCGTGTTGGGCGAAGCTCGGTTGCGGCTTGCCCACCACGCCGATCGCCACTGCCGCGCAGCGGCTGCCGACCTTGTGGGCGCACGGCAGGATCTGCAACGCAGCCGTGCTCACACCCGCCGCGGCGTGACGGTGCTCACCGCAGCGCGGGCTCGCCTTACCCGCAGTTCGAAACGCCAGATCGCCGACGCCAAGATCCAGCTGAGCTCACACACCCAGCTCGTCTCAGCTCTGGCGCCGCAACGAACCCTGGCACGAGGGTTCTCGATCACGCGTGGCGCTGACGGACGCATCGTGCGCGAGACGCCCGAACCTGGCCACACGGTCACCACCGAAACGCTTCGCGCCAAGTTCTCGAGCACGGTGGGTGAACCGACGACCGATCCGCCCGACGGAGGGACCAACAGCTCATGACAGATTCAGCGACAGCCGACGGGGAGTTCGGCGGTTACGCCGCCTCGATGGCCGAGATCGAATCGATCCTCGCCAGCTTGGAAGACGACGATGTCGACATCGACACGCTGGCCTCTCGAGTCGAGCGGGCATCGCACTTGATCGCACACTGCGAATCGCGCCTGCGATCCACCGAGCTCTCACTGCAGACGATCCTCGCCCAGCACGAACCCGCTGAGCCCAACACTGCCGAACCCAACGAAGTGGACTTTTGAATTCAGACCCGTCCGTGCGCAGACATGTGTGGACCGAGGGAGTTGGTGGGCGCTCCCCCGGTCCACCTGCGCGTCACGGGTTCGGTGGAAAACCCGGAGCGCACGCCGTCGTCGCAGTGGCATCTGCTCCAAATGAGTGACCAAAGCGACGTATCGAAACCAATGGGGAACCTATGAGGCCCTCACCAGGCTGTCAAGACAGTGACGATACCGAAGACAACGGCGTGGATACAACCGTGGATACAGCGCCGTACGCGTCGTGGCCGTCACCGTTGAACGCAGCGGATGTCGCCGCCGGAGCGGTCCGTCGCGCCGAACCGCGTATCGCCGATGGGTGGGCGTACTGGGTTGAAGAACGCCCCCTCGAGCGCGGCCGCGGCGCCGTGGTCCGGGTGCCGCTCAACGATTCCGAGGCGCACCCCACAGATGTGCCGGGGACAGCCGACGCAGACATTCGCACCTCGGTCCATGAGTACGGCGGCGGTGCGTGGCTGCCTCTGGTGTCGCCCGACGGCAGCCACTTCGTGCTGGGCGCTTGCATGGGCGACCAGCGGCTCCGGCTCTTCGACGCGCAAGGCCGCCGCAAACCGCTTCCGGTCACCGCCGAGCCTCCGGTCCCGCGGGCACACCGATACGCCGACCCTGCGCTGGTGCCCGCACCCTCTGCTGCGTCGAGCGACGGTGCGCCGTTCGATCCCATCACCGTGTGGGTGCGCGAAGCCCACGACGAGTCCGGGAGCGAGCCACGCAATGAGATCGTTGCGGTCCGTCTCGACGGAACGGTCACTGTTGTGGCGGGAGGCGCCGACTTCTACGCCGCGCCGCGACCCAGCGCCGACGGCACGATGCTTGCCTACCTCAGCTGGGACCACCCGAACATGCCCTGGGACCACACCCGACTGCACCTGGTCGAGTTGCACGACGGTGCACCGGTTCGGGGCACCGAACGTGTCGTGGCGGATGGTCCCGCGCTGCAGCAGCCGCGCTGGGGACCCGACGGCGTCCTTCACGTCGTCACCGACTCCGACGGATGGTGGGCAATCCACCGAGTCGACACCGAGACGGGCGCGACCGAACCGGTCTTGGGCGATCCGGACGCCGGTGACGGTGCCGGGCGCGAGTTCGGCATTCCGTCGTGGGTGTTCGCACAAGCGACATACGGCTGGTCTGGTGACGGGTCCCTGTGGTGCACCTGGATGTCGGGCGGCATCGGTCACCTCGGCGTGGTCCGAGATGGCGGGCTGGTGGCGATTGAAAGCGGGTTCACCGACTTCGGGCGTCTGGCCGTCAGCGACCGCGACAGCGCCGTCACGGTGGCCGCGAGCTGGACCCAACGAGGCGCCATCGTCGAGATCGCCACCGACGGCACGCACCGGCTGCTGAGCGACGAAGAACCCCTTGCGCTGGCACCCGAGAACATCTCGGTTCCGCGACTGGTCACCTTCGACAGCGCTGGAGGTCGGCGGGCGCACGCGTTCTGCTTCCCGCCGGCAAACGCTGCCGTCGAATCGGCGCCATCGGGCCTTCCGCCGCTGGTCGTCCTCAGTCACGGCGGCCCGACCGGTGCGGCGCGCAGCTCACTGGACCTGGGCATCCAGTACTGGACGACGCGCGGCATCGCCGTCGTGGATGTGAACTACGGCGGCAGCACCGGATTCGGAACCGGCTACCGCAACTTGCTGCGCGGCCAGTGGGGAATCGTCGACACCGAAGACTGCGTCGCAGCCGCCCTCCACCTGGCCGACGCCGGCGAGGTCGACCCGGAGCGCCTCGTCATCAAGGGCGGCTCGGCCGGCGGCTACACCACACTGTGCGCACTCACTCAAAGCGACGTCTTCGCCGCAGGCCTGTCCCGCTACGGCGTCGCCGACCTGTCCGCACTGGCGCGCGACACCCACAAATTCGAGGCCCGCTACCTCGACGGGCTAGTGGGCCCTTGGCCGGAAGCCGAGGCGCTGTACCGGGAACGCTCGCCGATCTGGCGGACCAGCGAGCTGCGCACACCGATGATCGTGCTGCAAGGCACCGACGACCGGGTGGTGCCGCCCAGTCAGTCCGAACAGCTCGTGGCTGCGTTGGCCGGCGCCGGCGTCCCGCACGCCTACGTGCTGTTCGAAGGCGACGGGCACGGCTTCCGCCACGGACCCAACATCGTGGCTGCGCTCGAAGCCGAGCTGTCCTTCCTCGGCCAGGTGCTGGGCTTCGAACCAGCGGACGACATAGCCCGCGTCGAGCTGCGCTGAGGTCCGAGCCTCCTCAGTCGATGAACCCACTGAGCACCCGACCTATGACTGAGCCACTTCCGTCGTTGTCTCAGGTAGTCATGGGCTGGTAATCGGGTCCAGTGAGGGGTTCGTAGCCGTCAGGCCACGGCGCTCGGAGCCGGCACAACAGTCGCATGTGCGATGGGGCGCTCTCAGGGTTGACATGCTCGGCCGTCACGACAACGCGCGCATCGTGTTCACGAAGCTCGTGAAATGTGTCCACCAGACAATCGGGCACCCATCCGATTTGTTGCCCTGTACGAGTGCTGATGAGAATTGCTCGCTGGTTCGCGGGGTTGGTCGGCTCATCCACAAGTTCCAGCGCGTCACCGGGCTGAATCTCGCAGACTGCTTCCGAGGCGCCGTCAAGATGGCGGATGCCGCGCACAAAGAAGAGCGTGGTAAGTACACCATCGCTGGTCTTCTCGGGATGTGCGAATACCTCGACGCGGTCTGTCGCCTTCCAACCCTCGCTTCGAATGAGCACTCCGAACGGATCCGTTTCGACGTCGAGGTGCAGCCGCTGGACAAAATCCTCGTAGTCCGGCCGTCGCCTTGGCATCAGCCGATCGCGAAAGACAGGGAAGAGCTGCTCGCTCTCGTAGGCAGCGTGCAGGTCGAGTAGGCCAGGAAGGCCGTGGAATCCGTCGAATTGCTCGGCAGCCTTCACGTAGACGAATCGGTAGGTCTCGCCGTCGCCCGTGTTGCGGCGGGTGAGCACCCCCGACAGGCCGGATCAGACCCTCAGGATTCTGCCAAGCGGCGTACAGGCGACGCTCTCGGTCTCGGGACATGGCTCTCACGGTATGCGTGGGGTGTTACAGCCATGATGTTGGGGTCAGTGGCCGGCCTTGGGTTTGACTCGGCTTGTGACGTACTTCAGCAGCCAACGACCGCCCGATTCGGGATCTCGAAGCCACTTCTTGGGTTTCGTGCCAAGGGTCTCGTCCCCAGCGATCGTCCAGTCTGAGACATCGACCTCGGAGAAACGATCTGCGGTAGTGGGCACGGTGGCGGCGACCGTCGGCATGGCGTCGATAGCTTCGGCGCGTGTCCGGTTTCGCCCATAGTCGCATGACTCGTGGAGGTCGGATGCGGGATTCGTACCAGTTCGCGCGCTCGCCACGCTGGCTGGCGGGGCACGCGCTCGCTGCCACGCTGCTGATCGTGTTCCTGATCGCCGGCTTCTGGCAGCTCAGCCGTCATGACGAACAGCGCGACCGCAACACGCTCGCCACTGAGCGCCAATCGGAGCGACCGCTCGACGCGGACCGCTTCTTCGACGCGGTCGTCGACCCAGACGCCGTTCCGCTGCTCGAATACCAATCGGTGCACCTCGATGTGCAGCGCATCGACTGGCCTGATGCCATTCAGATTCGCAACCGCAGCCTCGACGGGCTCGCCGGCTGCCACCTCGCTGTGCCCGTCGAAGCGTCGGGCAACCTCAACGGCAGCCCCGAATCACCCGGTGTTCTCGTGATCGCCGGCTGGCTGCCCGCAGGCGTCTGCGCGGCTGCAGCGGCATCGACAGGAGAGATCCCTCGAGGCGGACTCGTTGACGCACAGCAGATCGAGGGTCGCATCCGGCTGAGCCAAGAACGTGGTCTACTCGGCCCGAGTGATCCGCCGCAGGGACGGCTGGCGTCGCTGGCCCGCACCGACGTGAGCCGCATCGACCAGCAGACGACGCTTGATCTCGTGCCCGTCTACGTGGAGCTGACGCGTGCCACTCGCAGCGACGGAACCCTCATCGCCTTCGGCGGCAGCACGGCGGACAACAGCGCCGCCTCGATCGTCAGACCGCTGCCGCCGCCTGCGCTCGATGCCGGGCCGCACCTGGGCTACGCGCTGCAGTGGTTCAGCTTCGCCGCGGTCGCCATCGTGGGCTACACGCTCGTGCTGCGCCACCAGGCCCGCGAGGGCGAGTCCGAAGTCATCGCCGACGACTGAGTCGACACCGGGTCGAACGCGCCGGCCCCTGACGCTGGCGGATACGCGCTAGCGGCCGATGGCTTTGGCCATTCGAGCCGTGGCGTCGTCGAGCATGGCGGGCGAGGTCGCGAAGTTGATGCGGACATGGCCGGCGCCTTCGGGACCGAAGTCCAAGCCGGAGTTCAGGTACACACGGCCGTGCTCCAAGAATGTGGCCGAGGGATCGTCGCCAAGGCCGAGCTCGCTGCAGTCCAGCCACGCCAGATAGGTGGCGTCGGGCGGGCGGTAGCGGACCTCGGGTAGGCGTTCGGCCAGCAAGTCGGCCAACAGGTGGCGATTGCGGTCGAGACCCTCGACAAGCTCGGCGAGCCAATCCAGCGCATCAGTCCAGCCGGCCACGGTCGCGACCTGGCCCAAGATGCCGATGCCGCCAATCAAACGCTTCGGAATGGCCTTGACCACCGGGCCGTAGCGCGAGGAAGCTGAGTGCAGGAACGCCATTCGCAGCCCCGCCATGTTGAACGACTTCGTCGCCGCCGTGACCGTGACCGTGCGCTCTGAGGCCAGCTCGCTGGCCGACGCGACGGGTATGTGCCGACGGGGCTCGTACACCAGGTCGCAGTGAATCTCGTCGGAGATAACGACCAGATCGTGGCGCTCGGCAAGCTCGATGACGACCGCTATCTCGTCGGCGTCCAGCACCATGCCGCAGGGGTTGTGGGGCTGGCACAAGATCACCGCGGTCACGTCGGGCGCCGACGCGACCGCGTCGAAGTGGTCCAGATCCAAGTGCCAGCCGTCGTCGCCGCGGATCTGGGGATTGGACACCACGCGCCGGCCGTGGCCTTCCACGCTCGAGAAGAACGGCGGATACGCCGG
This sequence comes from Acidimicrobiales bacterium, assembly GCA_963663635.2. Taxonomy (GTDB): domain Bacteria; phylum Actinomycetota; class Acidimicrobiia; order Acidimicrobiales; family Poriferisodalaceae; genus Poriferisodalis. The sequence continues at coordinate 128,332 of CAXXMY010000022.1, read as the reverse complement.
GGTCTGGAAGATGATGCCGTCGCCGGGCTCGGTGAGCTGCGTGATCGCCAGCTCCAGGCCTTGGATCACGTCGTGCACCCGCACCGTGTCTGCGGGGTCGACCTTCCAGCCGAACGCGGTTTCCATGCGTTCCGCGAACACGGCCAGCACGGGGATCGGCAGGTCGTAGAAGTCGTAGCCGAGGCCGCCGGAGTCAATCCGTGCCCGTACCGCGTCCAGTACGACATCGGGCATCTCCAGGTCCATGTCGGCCACCCAGGCGGCCAGCACGTCGGGACCCTGACGGCCCCACTTGATGCCGGGACGGTTGCGAACCCGTTCGGAGTCCAAGTCAAAGATCACGGCGAGACCCTACGCGCCGATGTCGCGGTGAGTGCCATGCGCGTCAGCGTTACGTTGCTGCCCGCAGGTCGGGTCCTGTCGCCGAACACCCCGCAGTCCTCGCAAGCTGCGGGGACCCCGTTCGACGCCACCCAACCTGCTGAATCATCAGTGTTTGCTCGACCGGGCATCCATCGGGGTCAGTAGAGCCCGACCATGCGGCCGGCGAGGGCGACGACGGCGATGACGAGAACGGGGCGGATGAGGCGCTCGCCGCCGCGGACTGCGAAACGTGCGCCGAGCCAGCCGCCGACGGCGAATCCGACGGCAACGATGGCGGCGAAGCCCCAGTGCACCTGATCGTTCAGGATGAACACCGGCACTGCGACGGCGGTCAGCACCGCGATGATCACCACCTTGACCGCGTTTGCGCTCACCAGGTCCAGTCCGGCGTGCGACAGCGCCAGCACCAGCATGAGGCCGACGCCGGCTTGGAAGGCACCGCCGTAGAGGCCGATCGCGAAAAACACTGCGGCCGTCACCGCCCTGGGCCACACGATGTCTTTGCCGCGCGCCTTCGGCGGTCGCAGGCTCAAGATGAGCAGCGGCACCATCAGGATCCCGAAGATCCGTTCGAAGGCCGTGTCGCTGAGCACGCTCGAGACCACGTACGCGCCGATCAGCGAGCCGATCACTGTGGGAACCAGCACGGGCACGGCTCGCCGCAGGCCGGATACGCCCTCGCGCCGGAATCCGGCCGCTGAGGCGACGTTCTGCGTCAGGACGCCGATGCGGTTGGTGCCGTTTGCGACGAGACCGCCAAGATCGCCGACGACCGTCAGCAGGCTCACTGTCAGCAGCGACCCGCCGCCGGCCATGGCATTCACGACACCGGCAACGAGGCCCGCCCCAGCAACCAGCACAACCTGTGTTGCGTCCATCAGCGCGCCTGGGTTCGGAGGTGCGAGGCCACCGCTGCCGTTCAGCTCTGTGGCTGTGCGAGCTGCGTGGTCTGCTGGCGCAGCAGATGGTCAGCGAGCACTAGGCACACCATCGCTTCCACCATGGGCACCGCCCGGGGCAGCACGCAGGGGTCGTGGCGGCCGCGCGCGGCCAGCACGGTGGCCTCGCCTACGGCGTTCACCGTCTTCTGCTCCGAGGCGATCGTTGCGGTGGGCTTGAACGCAACGCGCAACACGATGTCCGCGCCGTTGCTGATGCCGCCCTGGATGCCGCCGCTGCGGTTGGTCACCGTGACCGGTCGACCGTCGGGACCGGGGGCGAATTCGTCGTTGTGCTGGCGCCCGGTCATCAACGTGCCCGCAAAACCGCTGCCGATCTCGATGCCCTTCGCCGCTGGCAGCGACATCACTGCACCCGCCAACTCGGCATCGAGCTTGTCGAACACCGGCTCGCCCAGTCCCGGGGGCACGCCCCGCGCCACGCAGGTGACGGTGCCGCCCAGCGAGTTGCCGTCGCGGCGAGCAGCGTCGATGGCCTCGGTCATGCGGGCCGCAGCGGCAGGGTCACCGCAGCGGGTCGCGTCGGCCTCGACGTCGTCGCGCGTCAGCGCGGCCGCGTCCACCTGGGCAGTGATGTCACGCACCGAGCTGACCCACCCGAGCACATCGGCGCCCACTGCCGCGAGCAGCTTGCGTGCAACTGCGCCGGCGGCCACCCGACCCAAGGTCTCGCGAGCCGACGCGCGCCCCCCGCCTTGCCAGTTGCGAATGCCGTACTTAGCTTCAGTGGTGTAGTCCGCATGGCTGGGCCGGTACACGTCGGCCATCTCGGCGTAGGCCCCCGGCCGAGCGTCGGTGTTGGCAACGGTCATGCCGATGGGGGTGCCCAGCGTCAGTCCTTCGAACACGCCGGAGTGGATCGTGACCTGGTCGGCCTCGTCGCGCTGGGTGACCAGCCGGCTCTGTCCGGGTCTGCGGCGGTCCAGCTCGACCTGCACGTCGGCGTCGCTCAGTTCGAGGCGCGCGGGGCAGCCGTCGACAATCACGCCCAGCGCCCCGCCATGGGACTCCCCGAACGTCGTGACCGCAAAGCGTTCCCCGAACGTGCTGCCGCCCATCCCACGAACCCTACGACGGCAACTGCGGGCCGGTGCCGTTCTCTTGCGCAGATGCGGGTCGTGTGCGAGCGGTGCTCAGCCCGGTTCGTCGCTGCCGCCGTCGCTCTCGCCTGAGGGGGACTGGCGCTGTTCTTCCAAGAACTTCTGGAACTCCTTGGCGAGATCGTCACCGCTGGGGAGGTTCTCGGCCTCGGATCGATCGGCTTCGGCTTCCAGTTGGCGGATGTAGGCGACGATCTCGGGGTCGCGCTGAACCGCCTCGTTGACCCGTTCCTCCCAAGCGTCGACGCTCGAGTCCAGATCCTGGTAGCCGGTCGGCACGCCGGTGACCGTCTCGACGTGGGAAAGCAGTGCCCGAGTGCCTTTCGGGTTCGGCGGACCGGCCACGTAGTGGGGCACGCCGACGCGCAGCGACACGACCGGAAGCTCTGCTCGGTCCAGCACGTCGTGCAGGGTGCCGATGATGCCGGTGGGGCCCTGATAGGTCGGCCGGTCAAGTCCCAGCCGCTTCGCCAGATCGGTGCTCGCCGCGCTGCCCTTCACGCTGGCCGCCCGCGAATGAGCGACCCCGGCGACCATTGCACCGAGCGTCACCACCATCTGGCAGCCAAGTTCGGAGGCGATCTCGACCACGCCGTCGCAGAACGTGCGCCAGCGCATGCGCGGCTCGATGCCCGACAGCAGCACCAGATCGTGCGGCGGCGCGGCCGGCGCGACATGGCACTCGATTGCCGGCCAGCGAATGAGGCGCTCGCCGTCGGGTGCGATCTCGATGTGCGGGCGGCTCTCCTGGAAGTCGTAGAACTCTTCTGGGTCTATGTGGCAGACGCGTCGTGCTTCGCTGCGGCGCCGGATCCAGTCCAACGCTCCGGTGGCGCACTCGCCGGCGTCGAACCAGCCCTCGAAGGCCACCAGCAACAGCGGATTTTGCAGCTGCGGCGAACCGTCCCACACGACGATGGGCCGTTCGTCAGCGTTCTGCGGGCTGTCCATGGCATCACTATGGCCGATGAACGGCCAGTTGACGCCCGAAATCGACTGGCGAGCCGCGTTGGTGGTGCCTTGGCCGCTGTAGCGGCGGGCAGGACGTAACCGCGTCTTGCGCGCCGACAGGCAGCCGCGCGCGCTCACTCCCCCCAGGCGATGAACACCTCGGGCTGCAGCGATGCGAGGTCGACAGCGCCGAGACCCTTGTGCGACGCCGTGTACAGGCGGTCTCCGACGACCACGCTGGCAAGGATCTGAGCCTCCCATTCGTGGTCGAACCAGCAATAACGCTCAAGCTCGCCGCGTTCTTCGGTGCCGTCGGGCCGAATGATGATCTCTCGAGACTCGCGGCACCGCTTGATCGGCGGGTCTGCATAGCTGATGCGAGCCCGTTCGGTGAGGCGCCGATTCTCGGTGCCGAGCGCGACGGCACCGATGAAGGGCGGCTCGGAGTCGCGCTCGTCACCGGGGTACTGGACCATCGGCAGGACCGCCAAGTGCTCGGCGGGCCAGTACAAGAACGCGAGCGCGTCGAACTCCACCTGGCTGTGCCCGCCCGGTGCTGTCCACTGGGCGACGCGCCGAGGTTCGGACAAGTCAGCGATGTCGAACAGCGACACCTGCGTGCCCTGGATCCGCCCTTCGCTGTCTGCGTCCTGGCCGACTCCAAGCAGCAGGTCGCCGTCGAGCGGATGCAAGTACGCCGAGTAGCCGTGAATCTTGAGCTCGCCCCGCACCGTCGGCGCAGCTGGGTCAGCCAGGTCAATTATGTACAACGGATCGGTCTGGCGGAACGTGACCACGGCGGCGATGTCGCCCAAGTACCTCACGGCGAAGATGCGCTCGCCGAGGCCGAGACCGTCGACTCGGCCGACCTCCCACAGGCCGTCTGCGTCAACGGCGAACACCGTTACGAGGCTCTCGGAGTCGGGCTCACCCTCGAAGCGCCACGGCGGGACCGTTGTAGTCGCGATCCTCAGGTGGCCCTCGTGCTCAGACATCGAGTACTGGTTCAGCACGGTGCCCGTCACCGTCGCAGACCCGACGTAGTGGCTCGAGAGCACATCGCCTGTGTCGAACACGTGGATCTCGGTCTCGGCAAGGGTGCCGTCATCGGGACCCTCTGGCTGGGTATGCCAGTTGAACCATCGGGTCGTCGTCACGTACAGGTGCTCCGGCGAGGCGTACACCGTGCTGCCGTCGGACATGATCGACGTGGTGTCCAGCGATCCCGCCAGGCCGTCTGCAGCGATGTCGATGGTGGTGACGCTGAGCGTGCCCGGACCCGAGTAGTGCACCGGCGCCCAGACGCGGTCGCAATCGACAAGTCGACCGAACGCGAGGGTCGTGCTGGCGGAATCCGACAACTTGTAGCGCGGGAGCCAATGATCGACCGTGGTGCTTGAAACGATCTTCTGGTTCTCCGCGATCGCCTGCTCCTGCGCGGCAATGCCAACCTCTCCCGGGACAGCCCACGGGATGGCACGCGGCCTCGAGCTGGTAACGATGCGCACAACGTCCTCGGTCATCCGGGCGCTGACGTAGTCGCCTTCGATACTCAGCCGCCGCACGATCGACGGGGTCGAGCCAGCCATATCGATCTCGACAACCTCGGTCGTGGGGCCCCATGCGGGTTCCGGCCAGGCGCCGCCCACTTCGAGGGCACCGTCAGCATCGTGCTCGAACGGCACGATGACGTCCCAGCGCGATGAGAACACGAACACCCGATCACCGTGCAGCAGCAGTCTCGAGCCCCAATGCTCGCCGAGTCCGATCATGGCCACCAGCGTCGGCTCGGGTCCGGTCACGTCGACTATCTGGACCTGGTTCTGCGTGGCGACGACGATGCGCCGTCCGTCGGTCTTCACCACATCGGGCTCGTCGATGCCTGTTTCCTGCACGTTCGAGGTGCTGTAGTCGACGCCGGCTTGCAGCGATCCAGAGTCACCCGAGGCCGCGGCGTCGACGGCAATCGCGCCTTCCTCGGCCACGTCACCAGGGAAACCGAAGTCGCCGCCGAGGCCCCAGGGGCCAACGGCTTGCGCCGCTTGCGCGTGGATGTACTCGAGCGCTCCGTCGCATTCGCTGAAGCGCTCCAACGCTGCGGTTTGCGCAGCGGCCTCGGGTCCGTCGCCGTCTCCGCCAACCTCAACGTCCCCGTCGGCGGTGTCCCCTTCATTGACGTCGGCGGCTTCGTCGTCCCGGCCGACTTCGTCGTCGCTCGGGGGCTCGGCGCCAGGGTCCTCGCTGGTGGGGGTGTCGGGTTGCTCACCGTCGGTTGTCGCCGACGGGCTAGTCGTCGGCACGGCGGAGTCTCCGGCCTGAACATCGGCGCCGTCGCTGGTGCAGGCAGCCGCAACCAGCCCCGCGGCGAGCAGCACGACCAGCAGTCCGGAAGTCATTGGTTTCGATGCATGACGCATCTTCGAGTGGGTCATCACAGAGACAGAACCGCTGCGGCGGCTTGACGTTCCAACGCAATCGTTACAGTCCGGTGTCAGCGCTCCGGACACAGCGACGAGGGGCTGGGTGGTCAGGCCGGGTCGGGTTCGCTGCCGTCGGTGTCGTAAAGGCCGTTGCGGCCGAGCCGCACCAGCAGTTCCTCGGTGCTCCACGGCAGCATCGTGGCCCCGCAGCGGGCATCTCGGTAGTGCTGTTCGAGCCTGCCCGGTCGCAGCAGCGAGCGTCCTCCGCAGGTGCGCAGTGCCAGCGACGCCATCTCGGGCGCGCTCTCCATCGTCGTCACCGTCGCCACCTGGGCGCGGCGCAGCTGTTCCGGATCGGGGTCCGCGCAGATCTCACCGAGCACGCGGTACGTCATGGCCTGCGCCCGGTCGTAGATGAGCTGCAGCTGCGCCCAGCCGGTCTGCTTGATCGGGTGATCCCGTGACGCCTTCACGCCGGATTCGCCGCGCAGGTATGTGGCCGTCGCGTCCAGGATGGCTCGCATCAGCCCTAGGTAGCTGAACGACAGGCTCATGTAGAATTGCGGGAAGCGCGACACCATCGCGTTGAACATCCCAGGCGGCAGCACCTCGTTCGCAGTCGGCACGAACACGTTGTCCATCAGCAGCGTGCGCGAGTCGGTGCCTCGCATTCCCAGCGGGTCCCAGTCGCCGACGATCTCGACACCGTCGGAGTCGGCGGGCACGCCCAGCAGGCGAATGCGGGGATCGCCCTCCACCACAGCGAGCACACTGTGCCGGTGTGCAGCGCCGCTCAGGGAGGCGAAGATCTTGCGGCCGGTCACCAGGTAGCCGCCGTCGGTCGGTGTGGCCGTCGTGCTGAAGCCCGATCGGGCACCGGGCGCCTGTCCTTCAGAGAACGGCTGGGAGTGGATGATGCGCTCGCTGACCATGCCATGCCAGAGCTGCGGGCGGCGGGCTTCGAGGTGCGCTGCCATTCGGCCGTCGGGATCCAACGCGCCGCCGGCCTCGCCTGCCAGCAGCGACTCCGCAATCGGCCCGGCCAGCAGCGCCGTCGCGGTATGCATGTTGAACGTCAGCGCCGTCGTCGCGCAATGCCGACCCATCTCCTCAGCCACCAGCGCATAACCCACGAAGTCCGCCCCGAGGCCGCCGGCGGACTTCGGGACGCACAGGCCCAAGAATCCGGCGTCGGCCAAATCAGCCCAGTTGCGATGCGGGAAGCTGGCGTCGCGGTCGTGCTCTGCGGCACGCTCGGCAAACGCGGGACCCAGTTCCGCCATCCGGGCCACCAATTCCGCCCGTTCGGGCGTCAGCAGTTCGTCACTCATCGCGCTCACCCTTGCATCCTGCGCGCTCGTTTCCAGGCAGGGGCGCGCCGTAGCCGCCACCGCCCGGCGTGTGGATCTCCATGACGTCACCCGCATCCACTTCGACGCGGGCACAGCCACCGAGTTCGGTCACGGCACCATCGGCTCGTTCCAGCAGATTGCGGCCAACCGCACCCGGCTGGCCACCAGCGACACCGAACGGCTCGATCCGCCGGCAAGAGCTGAGCAGATTCACGGTCATTGCCTCGCCGAAACGCAGCCGACGCACCACGCCGTCACCGCCCCGGTTTGCACCGGCACCGCCCGAGCCGCGCCGCACTTCGAATCGCTCTAGCAGGACCGGGTGGCGCTGCTCGAGGATCTCAGGATCGGTGAGGCGGGTGTTGGTCATGTGCGTATGCACGGCGTCGGCACCCCGGCGTCGGGCCGTGGCCCCCGCGCCGCCGCAGATCGTCTCGTAGTATTGGTGCTCGGCGTTGCCCCAGATGAAGTTGTTCATCGTGCCCTGCGACGCCGCCACTACGCCGAGGGCGCCGAACAGCGCATCGGTGATCTGCTGGGACGTCTCGACATTGCCGGCAATGACCGCCGCAGGCGGATGCGGCGACAGCATCGAGGGGTCAGGCACGACAAGTTCCAGGGGCCGCAGGCAGCCCGCATTGAGCGGGATCGCGTCGTCGACCATGCAGCGGAACACGTACAGCACCGCCGACCGGCAGACCGCCGTTGGTGCATTGAAGTTGCCGGGGTGCTGCCCGCTCGTGCCGGTGAAGTCGACGACGGCTCGCCGCGTCGAGCGATCCACCGAGATGCGAACGCAGATGACGCTGCCGTCATCGAGTTCGAGCTGGTAGCTGCCTCGATAGTTGCTATTGCCTAGCGCATCGATGACCCGCCGCACCATCTCTTCGGCGTTGTCGGCGACATGGCCCATGTAGGCGTGCACAACCTCCAGCCCGTAGTAGTCGACAATGCGGCTCAGCTCGGCGGCGCCGCGCTCGCAGGCGGCGACCTGGGCTCGCAGGTCGGCGACGTTCTGGTCGGGATTGCGCGCTGGCCACGGGCCGCTGGCGAGCACGTCGCGGACCTTCTGTTCGAGCAAGCGGCCCCCGGCCACGATCTGGAGGTTGTCGAGGACGAGCCCCTCCTCGTCGATGGTGGTCGAGTCGGCCGGCGCCGAACCGGGCACGCAACCGCCGATGTCGGCATGGTGGCCACGGGCGGCCACATAGAAGATCCGATCCGTGCCTGAGGCATCGAACACGGGCCGCACGACGGTCACATCGGGCAGGTGGGTGCCGCCGTTGTACGGGTTGTTCAGCACGTACACGTCACCGGGCGACATCGTCGGGTTCTGCTCGATGACCGTGCGGATGGACTCGCTCATCGAGCCCAGATGCACCGGCAAGTGCGGCGCGTTGGCCACGAGCTCACCGGCAGTGTCGAACAGCGCACAGCTGAAGTCGCGCCGCTCCTTGATGTTCACTGACACCGCCGTGTGCTCGAGCACCACGCCCATCTGCTCGGCGATGTTCATGAACAGGTTGTTGAAGATCTCGAGCTGCACCGGATCGACGCTGGTGCCGAGCGCGACCCGTGACGGTCGAGCCATCGCCCGTTCGAGCACAAGGTCGCCGAGGTCGGTGACCGTACCCTGCCAGCCCGGCTCGATGACGGTGGTGGCGTTCGGCTCGACGATGACCGCAGGGCCCGCCATGACCGCTCCCGGGGCCAGCGCGGTGCGGTCCCAGAACGGCGTGTCGTAACGCGCGCAACCCGGCGGGGCTGCCGCGCTCATGTAGGTGGGGTGCGTGGCCAGCAGCGCTTCACGGTCACCCACGGGCAGAGTCGCCGGAGACGGGTCGACCGCCCGGCCACAGGCCTCGATGTGGAGCGCGTCAACCACCAACGCCTGATCTGGTGCGCTGAAGCCGAATCTCGTCCGGTGTGCAGTCGCGAATTCGTTCGCCACCTCGTCGACTGAGCCCAGAGGCACCCCGAGCGACGTATCCGAACCCCGGTATCGAACTTCCAGACGCCCGCTCACCTCGATTCGCCCAGCTGGCACACCTGAAGCGGCCACCGCTTGAGTGGCGCTCGGAGTTGCTGCGGCAAGCCGGCGGCGCAGATCGTCAATGAGCGCCTCATCCAGTTCGGCCTCGATCGGCTCAGCGCGCAACTCGGTGACGTCAGCCAGCCCGATGCCGAGCGCGGACAGCACCCCCGCGTGGGGATGGATGAAGATCGTGGTGATGCCGAGTCGGTCTGCTACCCGGCAGGCGTGCTGACCGCCGGCACCCCCGAAGCAGACCAGCGTGTACACGGTGATGTCGTGGCCCCGCTCGGTGCTGATCTTGCGGACGGCGTTGGACATGTTCTCCGCCGCGATCTCGCCGTATCCGAAGGCCACCTCGGCAGCGCTGCGCTGTACGCCGGTGGCCTGCGCGATCTGAGCGGCCAGCTTGGAAATGCCCTCGGCGGCAGCATCGACATCGAGCGGCTGCGTCCCGTCTGTGCCGAACACCGACGGGAAGTACTCGGGCCGGATGACACCCAGGGTGACGTTGGCATCGGTGAGGGCCAGCGGTCCGGCGTTGCCGTAGCTCGCCGGTCCGGGGTCGGCGCCGGCCGATTCGGGACCGACACGCAAGCGGCTCCCGTCGAAGGTGAGCAGCGACCCGCCTCCGGCCGCCACCGTGTGCATGTCCATGATCGGTGTGCGCACGCGGATGCCCGCCACCTCGGTCTCGTTGGCCCGCTCGAACTCGCCGGCGAAGTGCGAGACGTCGGTCGACGTGCCGCCCATGTCGAAGCCGATGAGCTGGGAGAAGCCAGCTGCCTGGGCGGTGCGCGCCATGCCCACGACGCCGCCGGCTGGTCCCGACAGCAGCGCATCGCGGCCGGTAAATCGCCGGGCATCGGCCAGGCCGCCGTTCGACTGCATGAACTGCAGCTGCGGACTGTCACACGCAACCGCGTCGCTGTTTCCGATTCTCGACGCCACGGCGTCCACGTAGCTGCGCAAGATCGGCGACAGGTAGGCGTCCGCGACAGTGGTGTCGCCCCGGGGGACGATCTTGACGAGCGGGTCCACCTCGTGGCTCACCGAGACCTGCTCGAAACCGATCTCGCGGGCCGCAGCGGCCAAGGCCCCTTCATGATTGGGGTAGCGGTAACCGTGTACCAGCACGATCGCGACGGCTTCGATACCGCGTTCGCGGGCCGCAGCCATGCCCTCCACGGCGGCCGGCAGGTCCAGCTCGCGCAGCACCGTGCCGTCGGCGGCCCTGCGCTCGACAACCTCGAGCACCTCGGCGTAGAGCATCTCGGGCAGGACAATGTCGAGCTTGAACAGGTGCGGTCGGGTCTGGTACCCGATGCGCAGTACGTCGCCGAACCCTGCGGTTGTCACGAACAGCGTCGGCACGCCACGTCGTTGCAGCAGCGCATTCGTGGCGACCGTGGTGCCCATTTTCACGGACCTGATGCGCTCGGGCGGCAGCGGTTCGTCACGGGGCACGCCGAGCAGGTCGGCGATGGCGGTGGTGGCAGCGTCGTCGTAGCGGCGCGGGTCCTCGCTCAGCAGTTTGTGCGTGACAAGGCTGCCGTCGGGACGGCGGGCCACGACGTCGGTGAACGTACCGCCGCGGTCCACCCAGAAGTCCCAGCCACCCGGCGCTTGGCTCATCTCACGACCCTAGGTGTCGTCTCCTCAGCGGTCCGCGGCACGGCTCGTGTCTCGCTCAGTCGGGAATGACTGCTGTAGCGATGATCTCGACCAGGGCTTCAGGCTCGAACAGGGCGGTGGTGCCGAGCACTGCCATGGCCGGAAAGTGACGGTCGAGGTGCTTGCGATGGGCGACGCCCACGCCGCGGCGGTCGTCGCGGTACGCCTGCACGTCGGTTGCGTATACGACCAGCGACACGATGTGATGGGTTTCGCCGCCGGCGTGTGCCAGCGCCTCGACGACATTGCCCAGCGCCACGTCGTACTGCTCGGCGAACGTGTCCCCCACGACGGCTCCGGTCGGGTCCGAAGAAATCTGCCCGGCGATGTAGACAGTCCGCCCGGGTGCGGGGACGACGGCGTGAGCGAAGCCGGGAGCCGGCGCCATGGAATCCGGGCTGATCAGCCGGTGCGGCGTGGTCATGTCATCGCTCCGTCGAGCACTCTCTCTTGACCGTTGCGGTCTGACGCCACGAGGTCCATCACTGCGTCGACCACCTCGTCAATCTCGATGATCCGTCCGTGGGGTGTGGCCTTGGCGAGCGCCGCCTCGGCATCCGCGAGGTTCTTGCCGGTCTGTTCAGCGATATTCGCGATGGTGGCGATGGTCATCTCGGTGCGGACAAAGGTCGGGCACACCGTGTTGGCCGTGACACCGGTTCCGGCAGTTTCGGCCGCCACCGCTCTCATCAGGCCCATGACGGCGTGCTTGGACGCTGCGTAGGCGGCGATGTACTTGGCTCCCTCGACACCTGCGATCGACGCAACTGTCACGATCCTGCCCGTGCCGCGCTCCAGCATGGCGTCTATGACCGCTCGGCTGCACAGGAACGCCCCGGTCGCGTTGACGGCAAGGCTGTGGTTCCACTGCTCGAGAGTGGTTCGACCCAGCCGATTCGACGACGACACGCCGGCGTTGTTGATGAGAATGTCGACTGCGCCGATGTCCCGAAACGTCGAGGGCACGTTGGATTCGTCGGTGATATCGCAGATGCGAACGGCGACATCGGCGAGCGGCTCAGCAGGCTCCGACGTGGCCAGCGCGGTGACGTGGTGGCCCGCTGCGGCGAGCCGCAGGCTGATGGCCCGGCCGATCCCGCGAGTTCCGCCGGTGACGACAGCCACGCTCATGTCACCGCCTCCGCTCCGTCGGGTCGACCAAGCTCGCTCTGGCGGTCACCAGCGCTATCGGGCATCGACAGAACTATACTACGCTTTTGACTATCGCAAAATTCTCACGATGTCACCCAATCCGCCGACTTCGTCCTCGAAGGCTGTTGATGTGGCACCTGCCGCCCCGCTCGAACGGATCCGACGATTGCCGATGAATCAGGCACGGTTTCCGCGATGAAGATTGCGTGCATCGGCGGAGGCCCGTCCAGCCTGTTCTTCAGCATCCTGATGAAGAAGCAGGACGCGAACCACGACATCACGGTGTACGAGCGCAACCGTCGTGGTGACACGTTCGGGTTCGGCGTGGTGTTCTCCGACGAGACCCTGGCCAACATTGCCGAGTCCGACCCAGACGCCATTGCTGCCATCGAATCGGAGTTCCGCCATTGGGGTGCGATGGATGTCCGCTACCGAGGCCGGATCATTTCCTCCGACGGCCACGGCTTCGCCGCGATCGCCCGGGTGCGCCTGCTCGAGATCTTGACTCGCCGGGCAAGCGAGCTCGGCGTCCGCGTCGAGTTCGAAGCCGAGACCGACGTCGATGCCTTGGGGGACGACATCGACCTCGTCGTTGCCGGCGACGGCCTCAACAGCGGCACGCGCTCGCGCTACGCGGACCAGCTGCGGCCCACGATCAACCACGGATCCGCGAAGTACATCTGGACAGCAACCGACGCACCCTTCGACCGGTTCACGTTCATCTTCGAAGACTTTGCCTTCGAAGACACTGGACACAGCCAAGACACTGGACACAGCGGGGACGCTGGGCACGACGCCGTGCAAGCGCACATCTATCCCTACAACGACACGCGTTCGACGTTCATCGTCGAGATGGCCGAAGCGACCTGGCATCGGGCACAGCTCGGCGGCCACGACGCCGGATTGGCCCCTGGCGAGTCCGACCAGCACGCCCTGGAGTGGTGCAGCCGACTCTTCGCCCGCCATCTCGGCGGACGCCCGCTCATCGGCAACAACTCGAGGTGGATCAGCTTCCCCCGCATCTCGTGCGAGTCGTGGGTGGTGAACAACGTCGTGCTGCTGGGCGACGCTGCCCACTCGGCCCATTACTCGGTCGGCAGCGGCACCAAGATGGCGCTGGAAGACGCTATCGCACTCGCCGATGCCATGGCCATGGCCTCGGCCTCCGATGTGGCCACCGCGCTCAAGAACTTCGAATCGGAGCGGCGGCCTCAGATCGAGAGCCTGCAGCGCGCCGCCGCGACCAGCGAGGACTGGTTCGCACATGTCGACCATCACTGCCAGCGTCCCTTCGAGCAGTTCGCGTTCTCGCTGTTCACGAGATCGCAGCGGGTCACCGACGACAACCTGCGCGAACGGGACGCCCAGTACCACGATGAGACGCTGCGCTGGTTCGCCTCGCAGCAGCCGCCCTCCGCCCGGCCTCTGACCCCCGACACGCCGCCGATCTTCTACCCGTTCGCGCTGCGCGACGTGACCTTCGCGAACCGCATCGGCGTGTCGCCGATGGCGCAGTACAGCGCAGTCGATGGCATGCCGAATGACTGGCACAAAGTGCACCTAGGCAGCCGCGCCGTCGGCGGCGCCGCTCTGGTGATGACCGAGATGACCTGCACGTCGCCCCATGCGCGCATCACGCCCGCATGCACCGGGATCTGGAACACCTCCCAGGCCGAGGCCTGGGCCGGGATAACCAGGTTCGTGCACGAGTTCACCGAGGCCAAGATCGGCTTGCAGATCGGCCACGCGGGCCGCAAGGGCTCAACGAAGGTGCCCTGGGAAGGCGAAGACGTTCCGCTCGATACCGGCAACTGGCCGCTGATGTCAGCCTCTCCGCTGCCGTACCGCACCGGCAGCCAGACACCAGCGGAGATGTCGTACGACCAGATGGACGCTGTCGTCGACGATTTCGTGGCGGCAACCCATCGAGCGGCCGACGCCGATTTCGACTTGGTCGAGGTCCATGCTGCGCATGGCTATCTCCTATCGTCGTTCCTGTCGCCGGTGACGAACCGGCGCTGCGACGACCACGGCGGCACGCTCGAGAACCGGGCGCGGTTCCCGCTGCGTGTCATCGAAGCGGTGCGGGAGGCCTGGCCCCACGCCAAGCCGCTGTCGGTGCGGATCTCGGCCACCGACTGGGTCGAGGGCGGGTTCAGCCGCTCTGAGGCAATCGAGCTCGCCGGCATGGCGAAGGACTGCGGCGTGGACATCATCGACGTCTCGACCGGCCAGGTTGATCCCGGCGGCGAGCCGGCGTATGGGCGGCTGTATCAGACGCCGTTCGCCGAAGCGATCCGCAACGCGGTCGGCATCCCGACGATGGCAGTGGGCGCTATCTCCAGCATCGACGACGTCAACACCGTGCTCATGGCCGGCAGAGCCGACATCTGCCTGATCGCCCGCGGGCATCTGGTCGACCCCTACTGGACCCTCAATGCCGCTATCGATCTCGGGCGCAGCGAGCAGCCGTGGCCCATCCAGTACTGGCCCGGCCGCACCAGCCGGCGCCGCGAACAGGTACCGGACGCGCTGATTGACCACGACCTGCGCTGACGGCGACGTTTCCCGCTCTTGTTCGTTGCGCTCACGGGCCGCTCGGGCCGCGGGCTAGCGACGTGCAGCTGCGTCGAGCGTCTCCAGGTAGAAGCGGTGCGCACCGGGCCGAAGCTGCCGATGGAGCTTCATGAAGACCTCACGCGCTTCGGGGGCCAGCCAATCCGGTGCCGTGACCGAGCGAGGCAGGCCGGGATCGGCGTACGGCAGCGGCCTCCACGCGCTGATGTTGTTCATGTGTGCAACGAACGCGTCGCGGTCCTCCCCGGGTGAGGCGAGCCACGAGTCGAAGACCGGCCGCTGAGCGGTCAGGTACTCCCCGTACAACTTGTTGATGAGGTCGAGGTCCCAGGCCGATGCCGCAATGTGCTCTCTGTCTGCGTCAGCTCGGAATTCGCCTTCGAAGAACGACACGTAGCCATCCAGCTCGCTCCGCTTGAGCATCGTGCGGGCCTCTTCCAGCAAGGACGCGGGGGCGATCCACGACGCAGCGGGGCCAGGTGCGAATCCGAGACGGGCGAGCCTGGAGCGGATCAGATACCGCTTGCGGCGTTCCGATTCGGGGATCGAGAACAGCACCAACAACCACGAGGCGTCGTTGCGTCTGGCCCCGCTGCCGAAGATGCGCTGATCGCCTGCTTCGAGGATCTCGCGCCCATCCGCGCTCAGCGCATAGCCGGCCCTGCCATCCACTCGCTCCGGCACCAGCAGGCCTGATCGCTTCATGCGAGACGCCGCAGATCGAACGGCCTGAGCGTCAATCCCGAGCTCACGCATCAACGCGATGAGCCCACCGACCGCTATCGGGCCCCCGTACTCCCGGGCGAACAGCCCGTAGGTGTCGAGGATCCGGTCTCTGGGCGACATCGTCTTCGAACCTGTGCGCTAGGCGCCGGCCAGCTCAGGCATCTCAGCCAGCTCGGCCAGCGCCCGCCGTTGGAGCTTTCCTGTCGGCGTCTTGGGCAGCGGCTCGGCGCAAAAGGTGATCCGTCGAGGGTACTTGTAGGGGGCGATGGTGGCCTTGGTGTGGTCCTGCAGTTCGCGTGCGAGTGCTTCGGTCGCTGCGGAGGGATCGCGTAGATGGACGAACGCGTGAACGACCATGCCCCGTTCGATGTCGGGAGTGCCAATGACGCCTGCCTCGGTGACTGCCCCGTGGCTCAGCAACGCTTCCTCCACCTCTGGGGCGGCGATGTTGTAGCCCGAGCTGACGATCATGTCGTCAGCTCGGGCCTGGTACCAGAAGTAGCCGTCCGAATCGCAGGTGTAGACATCGCCGGTGATGTTCCAACCGTTCTGCACGTAGGAAGATTGGCGCGAGTCATTGAGGTACCGGCAGCCGATCGGACCCTTGACCGCAAGCCGCCCGGGCTCTCCTGGGGGCACCGGATTGCATTCGTTGTCGAAGATCGAGGCCTCCCACCCGGGCAGCGGCTTGCCGGTGGCACCCGGCCGGATGTCGTCGTCAGATGCCGAGATGAAGATGTGCAGCAGCTCGGTCGAGCCGATCCCGTCGATCAGGCGCAGGCCGAGCTCGGCTTCGACCTGCTCAAACATCGTTCGCGGGAGCCACTCGCCGGCCGAGACGGCACGCCGAAGCGACGAGAGGTCCGGTCGAGGCTCCAACGCCAGCATCGCTCGGTACGCAGTCGGAGAGCTGAAGCACACGGTGGCTCGTCGCTCGGCAATCAGATTCGCCAAGGCTGCGGGACCCGGTTCGTCACAGAACCAGGTGCACGCTCCTACTCGCATTGGGAAGACGACTTCTCCTCCCAGCCCGAAGGTAAACGCGAGCGGTGGGCTGCCGACGAAGACATCGTCGGGTCGTGCTTGAAGCAGCGGCGCGAATGCGTCTGCAATCACCAGCAGGTCCCGGTGGAAATGCACGACCACCTTGGGGACGCCGGTGGTGCCCGAGGTGCACGCCAGCAGCACAGGGTCCGTCGCTGCGGTATCGATCGCAGAGAACTCACCCGACTTGGTCGCAGCCGCCGCCGCCAGATCGCCTGCCGGCCCCCAGATGGCGATCGGACCATTGGTTACCGCATGCAGCTCTGCTTCCAGACCCTGCGCGCACAAGCCGACCGACGGTTCACACTTGGCGAACACTTGCGAAAGCTCCTGGGCGCGCAACAGCGGCATCGTGGTGACTGCCACCGCGCCGGCCTTGAGCACGGCGAACCAGGCAGCCACCATCCAAGGAGCATTGGCCCCTCGAAGCAGGACCCGATTGCCCGGCACGATCTCGAAGTCCTCCACGAGCACTGCGGCGATCCGGTTGGCGCAGTCGTACACGTCGGCGTAGGTCCACATGTCGTCCCCGAGCCCCATGCAGGGCCGTTGTCCCCACCCCTGTGCGATCGCGCCGTCGAGCAGGACCGCTGCAGCATTCAGCCGACTCGGGTACGAGAAGAGCGGCTCGGACAGCGTGATTTCAGGCCACTGATCAGGCGGCGGCAGGCCATCGAGTACGAACCGGTCGACGTGCGCGGTCTCGGTGTTCATGCCCAACCGCATAATGCCGTTGAGATTACGATCACCAATTGCACGCTATATCTAGCAGACGCGCCGCGCAAGCAATTCCGACCGAACCTACGGCCGGCGCGAAGGTGT
Organism: Acidimicrobiales bacterium; assembly: GCA_963663635.2. Taxonomy (GTDB): domain Bacteria; phylum Actinomycetota; class Acidimicrobiia; order Acidimicrobiales; family Poriferisodalaceae; genus Poriferisodalis. The sequence continues at coordinate 111,139 of CAXXMY010000022.1, read as the reverse complement.
TCGGCCCGTTAGGCCTTGGCTTTGCGGAACCGGGTGCCGTGAAGGATGCCGCCGTAGTAGTTGAACGCCTGCCGTGCGGTGGGCTCATCGAACGGGTAGTCCGCACCGATCTGAGTTGCAGCGGCGAGCCCGGTCACGAAGCAGGTGTCCTGGCTGTTGACCAGCGTGTGGGCACCGCAGTACCAGCTCCGCCGCTGGCCCTGGATGAAACGGAACAGCGGGACGAGCAGTGTCACATGGCGAACGTCGTGCACGATGTGCTGGAACCACCAGCGCTTGACGATCTTCTCGTCATCGATGGGGGTGATCGGGTTGTACGTCACCAAGCAGGGCCGCTGTGACTCTTGGGCCCACGGCTGCTGGTTGTGCATGATGTAGGTGATCTCGTAGTTGTCCGGTCTGGCGCCGTACTGGACGATGTGGTTGCTGCGTGTACGCAGCACTTCGACCTCGTCGTCGGGCAGCACGGCGGAGTCTGAATGCACCACCACATGGTTGTGGAGCTCGCTCTCGTAGCGAATCGATGACAGCAGGTAGCGCTCCAGCATCGTGGGCTTGTCCAGCATCATCAGCGTCTGGTTCGCATTGCAGGCGAAGATCACCTCGTCGAAGGTTTCGCGGGCACCGGTCTCGTCCTCGACCTCGACGCCGGACGACTGTCGGTACACCTTGCGCACTGGTCGGTTCAGGTAGATCTTGTCGCCGAAGTCAGCCGACAGGTTCTCGTAGATGCGCCGCGTTCCCTGGTCCCAGGTCTGCATGGGCGTTGCCGTCTCGATGTCGAAGAACTCGAGATAGCGCGCGAAGAGCGCTGCCGGCATATCGAACACGTTCGTCGCCATCAGGAAGTTGACGAACATCGGCTTGAGGATCTTGTACCTGAAGTCGGTGGAATACCCGCCCATGTTCAGCACTGTCCGCATGCTGATGTAGTTGAACGGGTTGAGCGCGTTTGCGAACTTCGACCTCACTCGGGTCAGACGACCGAATGAATGCAGGCGTTTCAGCAGGCGCTGGAACTTCGCTATCTCGGGCTGCAGCTGATCCCTGATTTCGGAGTCGAAGTCGTGGGCGTAGATGCCGCCGCGGTATCTCACGCTGTAGTTGAACTCGGTGTCCACGAGATCGATGCCGAAACGCTCCATCAACAGCACGACGTGGTCGTACACCGACGGGATGCACGCGGTGACGGAGATGTCGAACGGGATGGAGCTGCCGTCGGCCTGCGGCATGTCGGCCGTGACCGCGTTGCCGCCAATCTGTTCGTTGGCTTCAAACAGCCGGAAATCGAACCGATCCGGGTGCTGGTGCAAGGCCCACGCGGCTCCCAGCCCCGACATGCCGCCGCCGACAATCGCGATTCTGGGCTGCATCGTCATGCTCCGCCGGCCAGCATGCCGCGGGCGAGCTGCCGTGGCCTTCAGCGCGCTTGGAGGGACTCGAACCCCCAACCTTCTGATCCGTAGTCAGATGCTCTATCCAATTGAGCTACAAGCGCTGGTCCTCGCCGGAACCGGGCCGGATTGCCCGATGGCGTCCAGACAGTGTAGGAGCCGGTACTTGTAGGGCTTCAAGAGGTTTCCCTCAGGCCGGGGGGTCGTCACGATCGGACGCATCGGCAGCGGCCAGCAGTCCAGCCACCCGGGCCACCTCGGCTGGCGTGCGGCCAAGGGCCTCGGCAGCCGCTACCACGTCAGACCACTCCGGCTTGCTGCGGTGAGGGCCATGCTTGACGCTGACGGCGTACCCCTCGACCTGAACGGTTGATGTGTGCCGTTCGAGCGCTGTGCGCACCACTGGGCGTGCGCGAAGCCCCAGCGTGCCGGTGAGCCGTGCGATGAGGTCGGCCAGACGGGTCACGTCGTCGGGTCGGCACAGCGCCATCAGCGTGTGCGCCGGGCGGCCCTTCTTCATCACGATCGGGACGGCCCAGGCGTCGAGCGCGCCGGCGGCCAGCAGTTCGTCCAGCGCATGGCCCAGCACCTCGCCCGAGACGTCGTCGAGGTTGGCAGCCAGCTCGACCAGCGCTTCGGTGGCGTCGGCTCCCTCGAGGGCCCCCATGGCAGCGTCCAGCTGTGGCGCAATCTGATCGGCTGCGGCCCCGATCTCGGCGCCGATCAGCACGCCGGTGACGTTGGGGCGCCCAGGCAGGTCCCGGGTGCCTGCTCCGAAGCCGGCGCTGGCGAGCGTCATCGCCGGTGCTGGCCCGAAGTGCTCGGCCAAAGCGGCAACGATGGCGGCACCGGTGGGCGTGGTGAGCTCCATGTCGATGTCGACGCCGACAATCGGGCGTCCTGCCAGCAGGTTCACCACCGCGGGCGGTGGGTTCGGCAACACACCGTGGGCTGCGTTGATCGTGCCCTTCCCCACCGCGACCGGGCCGCAGCGCACCGAGTCCACTGCGAGCGATTCGAGGGCCGCGCACACGCCGACGATGTCCACGATGGCGTCGAGGGCCCCGACTTCGTGGAAATGCACCTCTTCGGCCGCCATGCCATGGACCTGGCCTTCGGCTTCGGCCAACGCCCCGAACACCGCGAGAGCCCGCTGCCGGACGCGCTCGGCGAGCGGTGCTGCGGTCAGCAACGCCCGGATATCGCGCCAGCGACGGTGGTGATGCCCCTCGGGGGCATCGACGATTGCCCGCGTTGCGGCGAGCTCGTTCCGCCTGACGCGTTCGGTGTCCAGCTGCCAGCCGTCGAGGCCCAGCGCCTGCAGTTGGGCAACCACATACCCCAGGTCAGCGCCCGCATCGAGCAATGCGCCAAGTGCCATGTCGCCCGCAATGCCTGAGACCGGGTCGAACCACGCCACCATGCCCCCCATCGCGGGCAAATCGGTGTTGTCGGTGGGGGCAACCTCGACATTCGCCGGCGCACGCGCCTCGGCAATCGGCGGGCTGGCCGACGGGTTGTCGTGCATCACTCGGATCCGCCGTGGGAGCGGGCGGCCAGATCCAAGATGCGCATCGCAGCCATGGCGGCACCGAATCCGTTGTCGATGCCCACCACGGTGATGCCCGCGGCACACGACGCATGCATGGCCAGCAGCGCGGTGACACCTTCGAGAGCAGCGCCGTAGCCGGCACTGGTCGGCACCGCGATGACGGGTGCAGGCGTTACACCTGCGACTGCGGTGGCCAGCGCTCCCTCCATGCCTGCCACGACGATGACTGCGTCGGCCGCCGCCAAGGTGTCGATCTCGGCAAGGAAGCGGTGCATCCCCGCCAGGCCGATGTCGGCGCGGGGCGTCGCGCTGACGCCAAAGGCACTGAGCACTGCCACCGCCTCGTGTGCCATCGGGCCGTCTGCCGTGCCGGCCGAGGCCACCACCACCTGCTCGCTGCGAGCGTTCGCCGCACGCCACACCACCGTCGCCAACGTCTCGCTGTCAGCGGAATCTGGCCCTCGGTCAGCCGGCCGGTGCACTGTCGCGCCTGGGCACGCCGCCAGCGCGGTGGTCACCTGCTGTGGCTGCGCACGCGTCAGCAGCACGGGGCCTGAGCCCCCGCTCAGCATCTCCGCAACGATTCGGGCGCACTGGGTGGGCGACTTGCCCGGCCCATAGACGGCCTCGGGATGGCCGGTCCGCAGCGAACGGTGATGGTCGATGCGTGCCCCCGCAACCTCGGCGTAGGGCAGGCGGCGCAGACGCGCCAGCGCTTCGTCCGCAGGCACCGTCCCGTCACGCACTTCGGCCAGCAGATCGGCGAGCTGTTGTGCGTCCATCGGCTGCCGTTCTACCTGCTGGGGTGTCCTGTCGAACCCTCGAAGGCCGGCGGGACGCTCACGGACGCTGATGCGGTGACCGAGCGCCGGCTCGCGGGCCTAACTTGGAATCATGTCCGATACCGGCGTCGGCGCCGTCGGGGTGCAGTCTGCGCGCATGGCACCGCACGAGTGCGGCGCAGATGCGGCACGCCCCGCAGACACCTCGCCTGAGGCTTGGAATCGGCTCACCAAGACGTGGGAGTCAATGACGCCCGCACAACGGGCCAGTCTGGCGGCTGCGATGTCGTCGGCGATCGAATCGGCGGCCCGTGCAGGAATCCGGGCCGACGAACCAGACGCCGCCGAGGGCCGTATTCGCTTCCTCGTTGCACAGCGCCGGTACGGCACCGAAGTGGCAACTGCGGCGTTTGGCGCCGACGGCCGCTGGCCACAGTGACCGATCCCATCGCGCTAGGAGTCTGCTGAACAATGCCCGAATGGCTGCCTTCGCGATTACAAAACCGCTGGTCAGAGGCTTGCGGTAGTGGCCGAATCCGAATAAATCAGCAGACTCCTAGTGCTGTGTCCGCAAACGTTTGCGCGCTTTGGTCATGCGGCTTGCTTTGGTGGGTCTGCCCCAGCGGTGTTGTTTTTCGGCTCGGGTTCTGGCTCGTTCGCGTCGTTGGGCCGCGAGCAGTTCGGGTGAGCGTTTGTTGGCGTTGCGCCAGCGCAGGTGGGCGTGCAGAGCGCGGGTGAGCACGGTGTGGTTGGGGTGGTCGGAGTTGTCGGGCACGAACTCGCGCAGCGGCCCGAAGTGCGCTTCGATGGGGTTCGCCCATGAGCTGTAGGTCGGGGTGAAGCACAGCTCGACGTTGTTGCGCTTGGCCCATCTGGCGATGTCGGTGCGGTTGTGGGCTGACAGGTTGTCCAAGATCACATAGACCGGCTCGCCGTCAGGGCGGCGGGCGCGGATGGTCTTGAGCGCTGCGAGGGTGTTGGCTGCGGACTTGCGGCGCCGCACGACGCCCCACAGCTCGTCGTCGCCGACGCTGTAGCAGCCGTGGAACTGGCGCACCCCGTGAAGCTTGTTGTAGTTCGCGCGCAGCCGCTGGGGACGCGAGCGCGGCGCCCAGCACGCCCCGCCGGTCGGGCGAATGGCCAGCGGCCCGAACTCGTCGAACGCGAACACCCGGTCCGGGTGCTTGTCCGCCACATGCTCGATGCGGTCCAGCTTCGCGTCGCGGTCCGCGTCGTTGGACTCGGCCCAGGTCTTGGTGCGCCCGAACGTGATGCCTGACTCGGTGAGGATCTCGTGCAGCCGCTGCCGGCCGACCTGGATCACCCGGGTCGGGTTGTCGGCCAGGTACGCCGCGAGCTTGCGGACGCTCCACCGCGTGAACGGCTGGCCAGCTTCTTTGGGCGGGTGCGGGCCGTCTCGACGATGAACGCATCATCGTCAGTCGTGATCCGGCGACCACGGCCACCCGCCCACTGAGGGACCCGACGACGCCATCCCCGACTCGTTGAACCGATGAATCATCTCTCTCACCCGATCAGGCGACGTCGCCGCCAGCTGCGCTATCACCGGCACCGAGTTCCCGCCCGCCGACGCATGGACCACCACCCCACGCCGCCATCGCACATGAGACCCCGGCGACTTGCCGGCGCCGCGACGCACGATCCGCTGCAACGCCTGGCCTTCCTCATGGGTCAACCGACGGACCCGAACACGCTCACTCATACCCCCGACCAAACCACAAACCACACCCCGCCACGCGGACACCAACCCGACGAACGTTTGCGGACACAGCACTAGCACTGCGCGTGGCGGACATTCTCGACCGACACAGCATCCCCTACGCCTTGGGCGGCTCCCTCGCGAGCTCGATGTTCGGCGAACCTCGAGGCACCGTCGACATCGACATGGCGATCCGCTTGGAGAGTCAGCAGCTCACCCAGCTTGTGGGTTCTCTCGACGTCGAGTTCTACGTGCCCGTTGAGGCCGCTCAGCATGCCGTCGCTCAACGAACTTCCTTCAACCTCATCGACGACACCGGCTTGAAGGTGGACTTCTTTGTGCTGGGGGGGAGTCTCTTGGACCGGCTTCAGCTCGAACGTCGTCGCCGCATCTTGGTGCGCGACGACCCGCCACAGCATCTGTGGGTCACCGCGCCCGCCGAGCAAGTACTGCGCAAGCTGCAGTGGTACCAATTCGGAGGGCGCGTCTCAGAGCGTCAATGGCGCGACGTCGTCGGGATTCTGCGAACCCAGCACTTGTCACTCCACATTGCCGAATTGACCAAGACGGCGGCATCGACCGGACTTGAGGAACTCCTCGCAGCGGCGCTCCGGGCCGCTGGTATCGAACGCTGAAGCCTCATCGCGGTGCGGATTCCACGCATCAAACCTCCACGAATTGCTCGGAATTGATGCCGTAGATCCGGGGCGCAGTGCGTATCCTGCCTTGATGGCTACAGTCGGCTCTTCACTGGGCGCCTCGACCGTGTCGCCCTCCACGCGGATCGGCTACATGGGCCCGCACGGCACTTTCACCGAAGCTGCCCTCGCCACCCAATCTGACCTGTCTCAGGCCGCGCTCGTGCCGCTCATCTCGGTCCCTGAGGTGCTCTCGGCACTCGACGACGGGACGGTCGATTACGGGTTCGTGCCCGTCGAGAACGCCATCGAAGGCGCCGTCAACGTCACCCAGGATGCGCTCGCATTCGACTTCGACTTCCTTATCCAGCGCGAGGTCGTCGTGAACGTCCAACTGGACCTCATGGCACTGCCCGGTACCGCCACCGCAGATGACCTCTCGGCGATCCACACGGTGATGTCGTTTCCCGTCGCCATCGCCCAATGTCGAGCGTTCCTGCACGGCCGACTCCCCAACGCTGAGATCGAAGCGGCCACCTCGACCGCCCTCGCGGCCCGTCGCATCGCTGAAGAACAGTTGGCCGGCGTGGCAGCAATCGGCAGCCCGACGGCGGCGGAGATCTACGGCCTCGAAACCGTCGTGGCCTCGATTGAGGACCACCGCGACAACCAGACCCGCTTCCTGCTGCTGGCCAAGAACCAAGTACCGCCGGCTAGCGGAAACGACAAGACCAGCATCGTCGTGTTCCAGAACCAAAATGAGCCGGGCAGCCTGCTGGGGATCCTCATGGAGTTCGAGGCCCGCCGCCTCGACCTCAGCCGGCTGGAGTCACGCCCGACGCGACGGGGCCTCGGCGAGTACTGCTTCCTTCTCGACTTCGAGGGCCACATCTCCGACGAAGTCGTGGCCGACTGCCTGCGCGCCCTCAAGATGAAGCAGCGCGACGTCAAGTTCCTCGGCTCGTTCCCCGCCGCGAACGGCAGCTCGTCGGGCCGTGAGCGAGTCAGCGAGGAAGCCTGGACCTCGTCGGATGACTGGCTGAAGTCGCTGCGCCGCCTCATTCGCTGAGCAACGCCAGCGTCGCCGGTGGGTTGCTCGAACTTCTGGAGGCCGACGGCGACCTACACCCAGGGGCAGTTGGAGTTCCGGTCGCCGAAGGTGGCGCCGGTGCGGTAACGGTCAAGCGTGAACGGCTTGAGTTCGTCGGGCTTGACGCCGTGCACCATCATCTGGGCGGTCAGCTTGCCCACCCCGATCATCTTGAACCCGTGGTTGGAGTCGGCGATCACCCAGGCGTTGTCGGCCACGTAGTCGAACACCGGCACGTTGTCGGGGGTGAATGCGCCGATGCCTCCATTGCGGCGCTCCTTGAACAGCGGCCGCACGTTCTCCAGGCGCTTGAACAGCATGCCCAAGGTCGCGCAGTAATAGTCGGCGAACCACTCCTCGGCCTGATGTTCGTCGTTCAGGTGGCCGTAGGGCTCCACTGCCGCCCTCGGCCCAATCTTGATCGGGATCGTCCCGCCCTGCAGGCCGGGCGCGCCCACCCGCTCCGCGGCATAACGCACGTAGGAGTAGAAGTGGTCCTTGAGGAACCGGCCGTCGTCGGAGTACACCGGCGTGTTCATGAGCTCGACGTGCAGCACCGGCGAGTCCCGGTGCTGCGCGGTGCGGAAGTCGACGCCGGGGGGCAGCAGGACCTCGCCCTCCAGCAGTCGCCAGTAGGTCCACATGTCCATGTGGGTGTCGACATGGCCGTCGGGGTACAGCACGTCGAGGTGGGAAGGGCCGTCCAGCCACTCCCAGTGCTGCGGCGTCCACGCCCCCGCGCCCACCACGACCTGCTCGCAGGTGATCGACCCCTGGTCGGTGTCCACCGCGGTGACCGAGCCTGAGGCGTCGAGCTGGTAGCCGGTCACGGTGGCGCCGTACACCCGCTGCACACCCCACTGTCGGCACTTCTGGTCCAGGCCCCACACTGCCATGTGGGTGCCGGCGTACCCGGAGCGGTGCTCGTGCAGCACCACGTCGCAGTTCTCGGTCTTGAAGTCGGGCCACAGGTTGGTGAGGAAGGCGCGGGCCTCCGCACCGGTGTGGACGTCGGAGGGGTATCCACTGGCTTTCTGCGACGCCTGGAGCTTGAGATAGTCCTCGGTCTGGTTCGACTCGCCCACTGACACGTAGCCGACCTGCTGGAAGCCGAGGTTCACGGGGTCGGACTCCCACACCTCCACGCTGGCTCGCAGGATGGCGTGCAGAGGCTCGGTCATGTACATGTTGCGAATACAGCCGCAGGCCAGTCCGGTAGCGCCAGCGCCCGGGCCCTGCTTGTCGATCAGCACAACCTCACTGCCCGAGCCCTTGCCGGTGCGCTCGAGGTACATGGCCAGGTGGTAGGCGCTCGACAGCCCGTGCACGCCCGCGCCGACCACCACGAACCGAGCATGGCGCGGCAAGGTCACTGCGTCGAACACCGGGATGACGGCCGGGTTGACCGCTTGCCCGTCCACCTCTGGCGGTAGGGGCCGGTTGGCGAACGGATACCACTGGTTGTGCCCAGTGGGGTTAGGTTGGCGAACGGATACCACTGGTTGTGCCCAGTGGGGTTAGGCACAGTGGGGTTGGGAACGTTATTGGTCATGTCTCTGCCTCTTGTACTGGCTAGTTCGCCAGTTGGGGGCTCTTTAGTTCGCCAGTCGGCATTTGAAGGGGCGTTCGCGCCCGTTTTGGACCGTTTGGGGTCGTTTCTTGTTCGTTGCGGCGTGTCGGGCGGGGTTTGCGCCCGTTTTGGGCCGTTTGGGGCTCTTGCCGGCGCTCACCGGTTGGTGTTGGGACGCGACGAAGTTGACGGTCGGGGACCGTCAACTTCGAGTTCAGGTCTCGGGAGAGTTCTTGGGCGGTGCTCGGCTGGAGGTCGTGGCGGTGTGTTGGGTAGGTGTGTCTTGAGCGTCGGCGATCTGCTCGGTTGGCTGGTCGGGGGTCGAGGGAGCGGGTTCGGGTGCGTCCAAGGCGGCTTCGAGTTGTGCTTCTTTGTAACGGAGCTTGCGGAGCAGGCCGAGGTTGTGCGCGAAAGCGAGCATGACCGCCGCCAACCTGTGTGCTGGCAGTGAATCACCCCGTGTTGCGTAGAGGCTCGGGTTGTTGAGTCACGGCCGGGGTGGCTGTGACGGTTTGACGGTAGTAGGCGGTTTCGTGTTCGGCGGGTGTGGTGTAGTTGCCGCGGCCGGGCAGCAGGGCGCTGTGGCTGCGTCGGTGGTTGTACCAGTCGATGTATTCGAGGGTGGCGAACTCGACGTCGCTGAGGCCGCGCCACAGGCCGCGGGGGTAGATCAGCTCCCATTTGAACAGGCCGTTGAAGCTCTCGATCATGGCGTTGAAGCCCCTATAGGTCAAGACTTTGTTTCATGGGGTGTGTTGGGAGTCGAGTCGTGCGCGGTGGTCGGTCATGACGCGTTGGTAGACCTCGCGGGCGAGGAATCGTTTGAGGCAGCGGATGATGTCTCTTTTGGAGAGGCCTTCGGTGGTGCGTCGGCGGGTGCAGTCGATGGTGGGCTGGTGGAAGCGCATGCGCACGATGACGGCGCGGCAGAGCGCGGCGTTGGCTTGTCGGTGCCCGGCGCGGGAGAGCCGGTGCCGGTTGGTGACGCCCGATGAGGCGGGGATCGGACAGGCGCCGCAGAGTTTGGCGAAGGCTGCTTGGGAGCGGATGCGGTCGGGGTTGTCGCCGAAGACGATGAGCATCTCGGCTGCGGTGTCAGCGCCGATCCCGAACCCGTCTCGCAGGTTCGGGGAGTGGGCGCGGGCGGGTTCGTCGAGTATCGGGTCGTGATCGTCGATCTCGGCGTTGAGGGCGATCCAACGCTTGGCCAGCGATCGCAGGGTGTGCTTGGCCGACGCGGTCGGCGTGGTCATGGGGCCAGGCCGCAAGCCGGAACAGCGGCCGATGAGCGCCTTGTCCGCCATGCCCTCGAGCTGCTCGCGCAGCTCGGCGGGGACGGTCACGATCACCGCCTTGAGAGTGACGATCGCCGATGTGGGGCCCTTGCGGGCTGTGTCGCGGGCGATCTTGATCTGGCGGATCATCTCCACGGTGCCATCCGCGGACTTCGCCACGGCGGTGGACTCGCCCGACAGCACTGAGCGCGCGGCGGCTTCGGCGTCCAGGGCGTCGGTCTTGCCGTTCATCCTGCGGGAACGGCGATCGCCCCGATTCACCTCAACCAGCCGGTAGCCGTTGCGGCGCAGCCAGCTGGCCAGACCGACGCCGTAGCTGCCGGTGCCCTCGACCCCGAACGCCATCGGCCGCCCCAGCGACACAGCCCACGCCTCAAGCTGCGCGTAGCCCTCCCGGTTCGCCCGCACATGGCATTCGCCGAGGCGGCTGCCGAGCTCGTCGACGGCGACCGCGGCATGCATGTGCTTGTGCGTGTCAACGCCGACGACGATTCTCGCCCGCTTCGGCCCTGGCGCGATACTGGTCATTGCTGTCCTCGGGGGACTGTGGATGCCAGCTGGTCGGGCGGGAAGGACAGGACTGTGACGGGTCGGTCCAAAAGAGCAGGCCCCTATTCGGTCACGACCCTCCCGGCCAGCCGGCGCTGCGTTGATCGCTGCCCGACTGGCGCCGACAGATCAACGCCAAGGCACACCGGCCAGTCATAAGCAAGGGTCAAACACCAGCCGAACAGCGAACACCATCATGCTCACAGTCATAGGAGTCGCCCTTGGTGCCGACCGAGGCGACGATGTCGTTGTCGTCGAGGCGCTGGCTGTAGCGGATGGACAGATATTGCGACCCGCGGTCGCTGTGATGAGTCACCTCGGCGGTGCTGTGGCCGTCGCGGCGGCGCCCCGAGATGGCCATCTCCAAGGCGTCGAGCGCCAGCTCGGTGCGCATCGACCGCGACGCCTGCCAGCCCAGCACCCGGCGCGAATAGGCGTCGATCACGAACGACACGTACACCCAGCCGCTGCGGGTGCGCACATAGGTGAGATCCGCTAGCCACAGCCGGTTCGGGGCCGGCACGGCAAAGTCCCGGTTCACCAGGTCGGCTGGCCGCTCGGCGTCATCAGCTGGGGTCGTCGTGCGGACCGTGCCGCCTCGGCGGGTCCCTTCGAGGCCCATGCGGCGCATCAGCCGTTCCACAGTGCAGCGAGCCACCCTGATGCCCTCGACGCTGTTGAGGCGGTCCCACACCTTGGCCGCCCCATAGGCGTCATAGTTCTCCCGATGCATCCGGGCGATCTCCCCGCACAACCAGGCATCCCGCAGCGCCCGCGCCGAGGGCGGCCGGCGCCTGGCTGCCCAATAGGCGCACGGGGCGATCCCGACGCCGTGCTCAGCGAGCACGGCGCAGATCGGCTCGACCCCGAACCGGCCGCGATGGGCGTCGACGAACGCCACTATCGCTTCGACTGGCGGTCGAGCCCCTTACCCGAAGAAAGCCGACGCCGCCTTCAATATCTCGTTCGCGCGGCGCAGCTCACGATTCTCGCCCTCGAGCTCTTTGATCCGGGCACGCTCCAGAGTCGTCACGCCCGGGCGGGTCCCGCCGTCGATCTCAGCGCGGCGCACCCACTTGCGCACCGTCTCCGCGGTCGGGCCCAGCTTGTCCGCGACCGAGCTGATCGCCTCCCACTGCGAACCATAAAGACGCTCATTGTCGAGCACCATCCGCACCGCCCGCTCACGCAGCTCGACCGGATATCTCCCATTTCCTGGCATCGCTCCATCCTCTCAAGGAACAGAGCCTCCACCAAACACGGGGTGATTCATCTGCTCTCCCCGCAGCACACTCAGCACCACCTGGAGCTTCTGCTCCGCGGACTTATTCGACGGTCTCGGCATCTGTCTCTCCTTGCACGGGCATCAAACCCGAACCTGAGCAACAAACGATGACACGGGACAGACAGCCTCGGCGTCGAAACCGAATCCTGGATCCCCGACTGACCCGCAACCCAACCCAGCCGACAATGAGCAAAGCCCGAAAGCACGGCTAGCTCCGTTCGTAGAACTGGACGTAGAACTCGGCGCTCGTGTCGGGCTCGACGTGGTGGCGGACGCCGGGAACGATCGGGACTCGACTTCCGGCCGTAGCGACGATCCGCCGCGGCGACTCGTCGACGAAGAGCACCGAGCCGGCGAGCACGACGAGTTCGGCCCATGTGGCCGTGACGTGTGCCTTCGTGAGCGCGGCGGGCACCGTGTCGAGGCTGAATGTGGGTGTGCGGCGCCCTCGGACCGCCGTCGCCGGGACTTCCGGCCGGTCGCCGCTCTCGGTCACCGAACTCGCCCGCGACTGGTCACGAGGCGCGTGCCACGACACGAACGTCGGCGTCGAGGGCAGCTGCGATTCGTTGCAGTGTGCGGGCGGTGGGACTCGTCGCACCGCGTTCGATCCGACTGATGTCAGCCTGATCGATGCCGCAGCGCTCAGCCAACTCAGCCTGGGTCAGATCGTGCTGTTCGCGCAGCGCCATGAACTGCAACCCGATCTCGTACGCCTGTGCAAGCACCTCGGCCTGCGCCTCAGCGTCCGGGCCAAGTCGCGCTCGGCGTGCCGCAGTCGCTTCGTCGTATGTGCGCGCCATCAGCGGATGCCTCCCTGCCAATCAGTATGGGTAATTCCCCATACGATGTCAACAGTGTCCTTATCCGGCACGACGCTGCTCGGATCTTCGACTACTGGGGCGTCTACGACGACTACAACCTCGGCGACGAACCAGAGAACGACCTCCTGCTCGCGATATTCCAAGACTGGCTGACAATGGAGGATGATGCGCACGCGGCGCTCACGGCATCGTCGGGAGTCCATCCCGAGTGAGCGATCCGAGTTAGGACGCTGACGACTCCCGCGACGCACTCCCTGTACCGGCTCAGCCCGAGCCCACCGAGTCCGAGGAAACGACCGGCGTGCTGACCGTGGCCAGTTGCTCGCTTGGATTTTTTGCTGTCCTCGCGTTGGTCTGTGGGTTCGTTCTGATCATGACGGATCGTTCGTCCTACGGCATCGCCGTCATTGTCACCGCTGTTGCGCCGCTGGTTGGTGTCAACCTCATCGGCCGATATGTCGCGCAGCGGGAACGCCCTCAGAAGATGACTCTGCCCGCAATTCAAGACGTGGACGAGCCACCGGAACCCGACGAAAGCGACTGACCGGCGCGGTCTGCGCCGGCTGATCAACGACGACGAACTGGTCGCAGCGATCGAACACGACTGGACCACCGCAGCGCTGTCGCCGAAACGGACGGCGATGCTGAGATTCGCGGTCAAGCTGACAACCTCGCCGGGCGCCATGAGCGACGCCGATGTCCACGCACTGCGATCGGCCGGTTTCTCTGACCGTGACGTCGGGGACATCGTCGAGGTGGTCGGCTACTACGCGTACGCCAACCGCATCGCCGACGGGCTCGGCATCGAGACCGAATCCTGGATCCCCGACTGACCCGCTGCCCAGCCGAGCACAACCGAAGTCGAAGACTGTCCGTCCCGTCGACCCATCGGCCATCACGCGGGCCGCCTCACCACAGCCAGCCATCACACGAATCCCAGTCGGCAGTCGTATCCTGCGGGCACGACCGCTCTGCGCTCCCCCGTGCTGGTGGTGTCAATCGACGGATTGGCTCCCCGCCACATCACGCGTGCCACCATGCCCGCGCTGACCACCCTGGCGCTCGAAGGGGCGTCGTGCTTCAACGCACGCACTGTGACGCCGCCATGGACACTCCCGGTCCACGCCTCGATCTTCCGGGGCGTTGATCCCGCCGCCCACGGGTTGACCGACAACACGCCGGCGCCACTGCGCACCGACGCGCCCTCGTTCCTGAAAGCGGCCCGGCAGGCCGGTCGCTCCACCGCGATGTTCGTCAGCTGGCTGCCGCTCGACACTGTGATTGAGCCCGACGCGGCCAACCAGCGGTTCGTGATCGACGGCGGCCATGACCTTGACGACGACCGCCGCACGGTCGACACCGCGATCGCGGCCATCACCGACGGTCGCCACGACCTCACGTTCGTGTATCTCTGCCGGCCCGACCTCGACGGTCATGCCCATGGCTGGGACAGCGCCTCCTACATCGCCGCGGCCACGCAATCAGACACAGCGCTGGCCCGGCTGCTCGACGCGGCCGGACCCGAGGCATCGGTGCTGGTGAGCACTGACCACGGCGGGCTCGGCACCAACCACACCGACCAGGTCCCCGAAGTGCTGGAGGCCTTCGTGGTGGTGCGGGCGCCGGGCCGCGTCCCGGCCGCCTCGGGCTGGCCGACCGCTTCGCCCCTCGATGTCGCCCCGACCGTCGCCGACCTGTGCGGATTCGCGCCCGACCCCCGCTGGGAAAGGTCGACGCTGCTTGGCCGGGAGCTCCCGCTCGCCGACGTCCTGATGGACCTGCTGGCCGCTACCGCCCACGAGTCCTACGGCGAGCAGGTGACGATGCTCGACCACGCACTGCAGACCGCCGCCGGGGCCGCTGCGGACGGTGCCGGCGATGAGATGGTGCTCGCCTGCCTGCTGCACGATCTCGGACACATCCTGGGCAACGCCGGCGAGTGGGGTCTGCCCAGCCACGCCGAGGTCGGGGCCCGGGCCCTCGGACCGCTCCTGTCCCCCGCTGTCGTCGAACCCATCCGGCACCACGTCACCGCCAAGCGGTACCGCGTGACAGTCGAGCCGGCCTACCGCGAGCGCCTCAGCAAGGCCTCGCAGATGTCGTTGGCCGAGCAGGGAGGCCCGCTGGGTCCACACGACACCGAGGCGTTCGCAGCCGGCGCTTTCGCCGCCGAGGCAGTTCGGCTGCGCGCTTACGACGACGTCGGCAAGGTGGACGGTCTCAAGGTCGACGGCGGGGCCAAAGCTCCGCTCGAGACCTACCGGGGCCTGATTGCCGCAGCGCTCGCGCCGCAGCGTCCGATCGATCCCGCGTGGGCACGCGACGCCTGCCGGTGCGCCGAGTGCCGCGACTCCCACAACGATCAACACCTCATCGATGCCACGTTGTTGGAGGGATGGACCGTGGTCCGCACCGACCGCACCGACGACGAGCTCACCGTCACCCTGCATCACCGTTCGGGCGAGCGGCACGTCTGCCGCATTCCCGCCATAGAACCCGCCGACATGCAAGCCGAGCCGTGGCCGCCGGCGTTCGCAGAGCAGCTTCGTGCCGACGCCACGAGCTGGACCGGTGATCACGCCCCGTTCGTCGACCAACTCGCCCGGCTCGGCATCGCCCTCTTCGGTGATTGCGGGGTCAAGCCCGCAACGGTCCTCGAGGTAGGCAACACCATCGGATTCGTGCGAGCAACCAACTACGGCACCCTCTTCGACGTCATCGCCGAACCCGACCCCGTCAACCTCGCCTACACCCCGCTCGGCCTGTCCGCCCACACCGACAACCCCTATCGCGAGCCGTGCCCGACCGTGCAGTTGCTGCACTGCCTGACCGCAGCCGCCGACGGCGGTGCCAGCCGGTTCGTCGACGGCTTCGCCGCTGCCACGCACCTCCGACAAAGCGACCCCGCCGCGTTCGGGACGCTGACGACGACCGACGTCACCTTCCGCTACCGCAGCGCGGACACAGATCTGCAGGCCCGGCGCCCACTCATCGAACTCGACCGCGACGGGACAGTGCAGGCCATCAGCGTCAACAACCGCTCGATGGAGCCCCTGCCGGCCAACCGAGCCGAAAACGCGACGTTCTACGGCGCGTACCGCGCCTTCATCGACCTCCTCGACCGCGACGACTTCGCGTTCGAGATCACCCTGCGCCCCGGTGAGCTGGTGGGGTTCGACAACCGTCGGATCTTGCACGGCCGGCGGGCGTTCCGATCAACCGAACACCGGCACCTGCAGGGCTGCTACATCGACATCGACGCCATCCACTCGGCCGCACGACTCGCGAGCATCGGACGAGTTCGGCCCACGTGGTCGTGACGTGTGCTCTCGTGAGCGCAGCAGGCACGGTGTCGCGGCTAGATGTGGGTGTACAACGGCCACTGCCCCCGCGCTCAACGTGCGAGTCGGCCGAGTTCAACTGCTTGAAATGGTCCGCTCGGCGCCGACCCATTGCCGCCAGGCGACCACGACGCCGAGCAGCGTGATCCCGAAGAAGATCGTCCCGAACCCTGTTCCGGTGATGGCGCCGAACATCTCGATCACCGTCACGATGAACACGACGAACAACGCCAACGCGGCCAGCACCATCGCCGGCACGCACTCCAAGAACCAGTGCATGTCGGGACCGACCACTAGCCCGGAGGCGTCGAACACGGTGTCGACGCACAGGGTCAGCGATATCGCCGCAAGCCCCGCCAGCCGGTGATTCTTCCGTGGGTTTCGCTGTCATAGACCGCCCCCCGCTTCCTCCGCCGAGATGCTCACGAGCCAACGCAAGTATTCAAGTCTGCGTCGTCCGGGCCCCCGAAGTTGTCCGATGTCGGCCAGTTCTGATGCAACCATAATCAGTTGCGTATTGGTTGCGTCTGGGACTACGGTGCAGTTGTGACCTCCTTGGACGAGTTGCTCGAGAGCGACCTGGCGTCCGCTGCCGAAGCGGCGGCCCGGGTTGTACCGGATGTCGTCGTGGCGCTCGATGTGCTGGTCAAGTGGCTGGACAACGATGGCGACCTGACGACGATGCGTCGGTACTGGGCGCAGGTCACCACCGCGTCCCGAACCTTGGCTGACCTGCCGTCGCAGGGACACGATCTTGGTATGCACAGCGCAGTGCTGGCCGCGCTGCTTCAACGCAGTGCCGCGGAGACGTACTGGGTCGCCCCGAGCGCCGACGGCATCGGTGTCGTCACCGTTCTCGTCGACCGGCTTCGAGGGGCTGTCCGAGGCTTGCCACACGAGTGCACCAAACAGCGGCCTGGCGTCGACGAGCATCGCTTCGCATGGCTGCTCAAGTCATTTGGCGACATCGAGCTCGAACAGCGGCACGCCGAGCCGCTGCGACGGGCAATGGCCATCTTGGACCTGTCGAGCCGCGACGTAGCAGAGGTGATGGGGGTCAAGCGGTGGACAAGTGGCTGCTCGCGGGACCGCCGTCTGACCGGCTCGCCAAGATCGGCGCTGTGGCCCAGATTGCCGACACCCTGCGGCACCGGCTCCGGGCCGGTATGCCCGCTGCGGTGGTGCGCCGCCCCGCCGAGGCGTACGGCGGCCGCAGCATGCTCGACGTCATCACCGACGACGAGCACGTCTGGCTTGCGGAATCGGTGCGGGCGAGCTTCGACTACGCCACGGCCGCGTGAACCTGGTCATTACCCAGATCGGCGGCGAGCACTTCCGCATCGCAGATCCCGACTGGGCCGACCCCCTCGACACCTCTTATGCGGCCCGCGACGCCCAGCGATGGAACCCTGCGGGGCTCGAATGCCTGTATCTCAACAGCAACCTGGCGACTGCTCAAGCGAATGTCGGCCGGCGCTTTGACCGATTGCCCTACGGTCCCGAGGACCTCGATCCAGCAACGGCGCCGCTCCTTGTCACTGTCGATGTGCCGGCCGGCCAAGCGGCGGATGCGTGCACCGACGAAGGGCTGTCCGCAGCAGGTTTGCCCATGAGCTACCCGCTCGACAGCGACGGCCAACTCATCGCGCACACCGACTGCCAGCCCATCGGCCAAGCAGCGTTCGACGAAGGGCTCGACGGGATCGACTGCCGATCAGCCGCTCCAGGCGGAACCAGAGAACTCGCATGGTTCCCGCGTGACGTCAAGCTGCGGCCCCGATCGCGTCAACCATTCGAGCAATGGTGGTGACAGTGGCGAGATGCACGTAACCACCGTGCCTCCGCGGGCCAGCTCTCGGCCAATAACGCCTCTGAGGCTGAGCTCGAAGCGGCGTTCGAGGAGGCAGGCATTCCGAGTGCTAGCCAGTGGGCACATGAGGTCGAGGAGTACCGGCCCTACCCGGCCGACGATCCCGATTTCGCCAAGCTCCGACGCGAGCCGGCGAAGTACAGCCCAGGGCCCGCCGTTGGCGACCTCGGGCTGGCACATGACGCCGTCCCAGAGCACGTCCACTGACGGCGACCGCTCGCGGGGCCCGAGAGACTGGGCGCCGCGGCCCGCAATGTTCTCGGAGACCAGCTGCAGCCCTGCTCACTTGACCCGATGACGGGCTGGTTGCGGGATGGCTGTTGCAACACCGACTCCGGAGACCACGGTGCCCACACTGTGTGCGTCGTGATGAGCGCTGAATTCCTGGACTTCTCCAAGGCGGCAGGCGACGACTTGTCGGCGGCGCAGCCGGCCATCGGCGTCGACGCCCTGCGGGACTGATGCAAGCTCTACGGCACCGACAGCGGCTTCGCGGGCCCCGAAATCACTGCGTCAGGCTAAGTCCTGAGCCACCGTTTCGGTGGGTGTGCGGGGGTGTCCGCGTCCGCGAAAAAGGCCTCCTGATCTGCGACGATTGTGATGTCGATATTCACGTTCGTCTCAAAAACAGGAGGCACTTTTTGTGTCTGGATCATCGCGCAGTCTGGACCGGTTCGCAACGACCTTTGACCATGAGGGCCTGGTCGCCAACGCGGGCCTAATCCTGGCGGCCACGCTGATGGCCCGGCTGGGCCTGTCGGCGCTGATCGATCGGTGGGTGCGCACTGAATCACCCCGAGTTTGGTAGGGACTCGGGTTGTTGAGTCACGGCCGGGGTGGCTGTGACAGGTTGACGGTAGTAGGCGGTTTCGTGGTCGGCGGGGGTGGTGTAGTTGCCGCGGCCGGCGGGGCTGTTGCCGGACTGGTGGACCTTGGGGTTGGGGCCCAGGTAGGACACCAGCCGGTCCGCGGACTCGAAGCGGGAGAAGTCCCCGACTGCGGCCACGATCGAGGCGGCCACGGTGACGTTGATGCCCGGCACTGTCAACAGCCGGGCGATCACTGGGTCCCCGACGGCGTCGGCAGCGATGTCGCGCTCGACGAGGGCGAGCTCGTCGCCGGCGAAGTCGAGCTGGCGCAACAGCGCATCGACGC
Organism: Acidimicrobiales bacterium; assembly: GCA_963663635.2. GTDB lineage: Bacteria > Actinomycetota > Acidimicrobiia > Acidimicrobiales > Poriferisodalaceae > Poriferisodalis. The sequence goes on along the minus strand of CAXXMY010000022.1, from coordinate 92,074 downwards.
TGCGCTGCTCATCGGCGGGCAGCGACTGTCGGGCGAGCCAGCGTCGCCCGACGCCGCCGAACAGGTCAGCCTGCGGGCATGTCGGCACCAGATTGCGCGACAAGATCGCCTGCACCTGGTTCTTGAGCCGGGTCCGCTGGCGCACCAGATGGGTCCGGCGCGCCACCAGCCGGCGCCGCATCCGGGTCCGCTCGTCAGCCACCCACGTCTCAGGCAAGAAATCGGCCGCGAGGAGCTGAGCGAGAATGCGAGCGTCGACCTTGTCGGTCTTGACCTTCGCCTCAGCGATCGCTCTGGTCTTGCGAGGGTTCGACACCACCACCCTGGCCACGACGTCGCGCAGCATCACCGCGATCGCGTCGGAGTTCGTCGTGGCCTCCAAAGCGACCTCGTCGCCGGGCTCGCAGAACTCCTGCACCCACTGGCGCAGATCCTCGGGACGCACCCCGATCCTGCCCTCGTCACGCACCAGCCCGTCCTCGACAACAGCGATCTGCGCGAACGAACGATGCACATCCATCCCGATGTGACGCATCACAGTTAGGTCTCCTCTCCAGCATCGGATCGAGGAACCGCCGGGCGGACACGACAAAAACGGATTCGCGCTCGCAGCGCAGTCGGGCCGGTCGCAGGGGCGGCCAAGTACTAACACGAGCTCGCAGCTCAACGTGTAGATCGGCCTGCCCTGGCTGTTCCGCCAAAAACACCCCGAACCCGACAACCCCGAACCTACGAGACCCGGCCGCCGCCGAACACGGTGCGCCAGATTTCATACCCGATACCAACATGATCGAGTCGATCAACCGGCAGCTGCGCAAGGTCACCAAGAACCGAGGGCACTTCCCCAACGAACGCTCAGCGCTCAAACTGCTCTACCTCGCCATACGCAACATCACCACCAACAGAGGAGGACCACAAGGAACAGGAACCATCGGATGGAAACGCTGCTTGAACCAGCTCGCCATCCGCTACCCAGGGCGACTCCCGCTCAACTAAATTGACCACCCGACCAGCCCGCTTACACAGAACATCCGAGTGTCACTGTTGGGTTTGCCGGGGCTCCCAGCCAGGGGGTTACGGTCCGGTTCCATGCTCGGCGCTGACTCCACCAAATTCGTGGCCTTGTGCCTGTTGTCCGACGTGTCGCGTCGAGTGTGGGGCCGGCAGGAGCGCTCCTGTGGTGAAGGGAGCCTGACTGTGGCGACTCGGTTGTGACGAAGCGCCCCTACCGTTCCCGGACCCACCGGAACATCACTTCGGCCAGGAGCACAGCATGACACCGCCAGTCGGGGGCATCGACCCTCACCAGGACACCTTCACCGTCGGGATCGTCGACTCCCACGGCGTCGAGATCACCCACGAAACGTTCGCGAACACCGCGGCCGGCTACCTCGCAGCGATCGATCTGCTCGACGCTCACGGCGTTTGCCGGGTCGGTGTGGAGGGGTCAGCGAAGTGGGGGGCGCACGTGGCGATCGCGTTGGCCGCCGCCGGGTTCGACGCCCGCGAGGTCCCGCCGTCGCGCTCGGCTGATCAGCGCCGCTCGCGGCGGGTGGACAAGACCGACGCCGTGGACGCGGTCGCCTCGGCGCGGGCGCTGCAGGCCGAGCCGACCCTGGGACCGGTCCAGACGCTGGAGGTCTACGACCCGCTGGTGGCCAAGATCGAAGCGGTGCTCGAGCACCGCCGTGCCCTGGTAGCGGCCCGCACGCTGGGTTTGCACCATGTCGGGGACCAGATCGCGAAACTCCCGACCGAGATCCGCGACCAGCTCACCAGCGACGGCAAGATCGAGAGCCGGCTGCGCCGCCTCGAAGGGATCGACCCCGACATCGACACGACGCCCGTCGGCAAGTACCGGCTCGAATGGCTCCAAGCCTTCATCGACCAGGACCGCGCGGCGCGCCGTGAGATCCGCCGCCTCGAACGCCTCATCGACGAGCTGGCAGACGAGCACGGCACCACCCTGCGCGACGAAACCGGCATCGGCCCCATCGCAGCAGCGACCCTGCTGTGCGAGGTCGGCGACCCCCACCGGTTCAGCCGCGAGTCCAAGTTCGCCCGCTGGAGCGGCACCGGCGCCGTCGCCCTGTCATCAGGCGAGGGCTCAGGCAACCCGGTCAAGCACCGGCTCGACTTCAGAGGCAACCGGCGCATCAACAGCACCCTCTACATCGCGTCGGTCACCCAGCAGCGCAGCCAGCCCGAAGCCGCTGCCTACCTCGCCCGCAAAGCCACCGAAGGCAAGACCCGACGCGAAGCCCGACGAGCCCACAAACGCCAACTCGCCAACCGCATCATCCGCCGAATGTGGCGCGACGAAACCGCCAGAAACCCCACTCTCACACTCGCCGCTTGACAAGGGAGCGTCGGACACTCCCCGCGCCCAGCCCCCGGGCGCGCGCGACAGCACCGCGTCGAGCTGGCGGGCGTGACCGAACGTGAACGACCGCAAGAACGACCCCACCGTCGAAGGCGCTATCGGCTTGAACCCCAGCACCCGCCCGGTCCCGCCCGCGCGCAGCATCTCGACATGATCGATGTGAGTGGCGCCCGCGAGCATCGCGGCGACCACGGTCAGGATTTTGCAGCCCGGGTTCGCGGAACCGGTGTGCACCCACCGCTCGATCAGCGCCGACAGACCCAGACGGTCCATCAGCGTGCCCGCCAGGATCAGGCCCGCGTTGGCCACCAGGCCCTCATGGTCAAAGGTCGTTGCGAACCGGTCCAGCTTGCGCGATGATGCAGACACAAAAAGCGCCTGCTGTTTTTGAGACGAATGTGGCTTCTGACATCACAATCGTCCCAGATCAGGAGGCCTTTTTCGCGGACGCGACCACACACACACCCACCACACCGGTGGATTCAGGCTAAGGATCGAGCAGGAGCCGAAGTTCATGGGATCAAGAGACCGCTCCAGGCCACCGGAATTCGTCGACCGAAGGGACAGCGGTCACCGAGGACACCCTCGCCACTTCGTCCGAGATCTGGCCAGGGGAGTCGAGTATCTGCCAGCGGTTGTCGCGTGTGCGAGAACTGAAACTCTGTCGGCGCCCGTCATCTGTTGGCGGTGGATGAGGTGAACGTCTCGGCTTGGGAACTTATCCTGCGACTCGTGCTCGCCCTCGGCTTAGGGGCGGTTCTTGGCATTGAGCGCGAATCTCGCTTCAAGGCAGCCGGCACGAGGACTCATTCGCTGGTCGCGCTTGGCGCTGCATTATTTACGGTCTCGGGGATCGTTCTCGGAACCGAGGACGCGCTGACGGACCGCGCCCGGATCGCCGCACAGGTCGTGAGCGGCATCGGCTTCATCGGCGGCGGCGCCATCCTGCGCAGTGGGCTCACAGTGACAGGCATCACGACGGCGGCAAGTCTTTGGATGGCCGCGTCGTTTGGTGTCGCGGCCGGCGTCGGTTCGTATTGGGTAGCAGCCGCCGGAGGATTGCTCACGTTCATTGCCCTGTTCGGACTTGGTAATCTCGCCGATCTCTTGCTTCGGCGCCGGGGCATGATGAATCTCGAAATCGATTACGAGCGTGGGCACGGGACCCTCGAAGTAGCTTTTCGAGGCTTGCGAGAGTGCGGAGGATTGGTCCGCGGGATGCAGCTGGTGGACGAGGGCGTCAACAGGCACGTGTCGCTGTCAGTGTCCGGTGCGAACTACCGGTCCATGAGTTCAGTCGTCCGTGACCTAGGAGTCCGCGACGAAGTGGCCCGTGTGGCGTTGAACGCTGGCGAGCGTTAAGGGCGAGTGTCGTGGACCGTCTAGTCGCGGGCACACTCAAGGCAATGTCCTGAACCGCTCTGGGACGTTCCTATAGATGTCAAGTGCGGGTTGTGAGGGTGGAGAGGTCGGCTCGGAGGGTGCGGTAGAGCTGTGGGGCGACGAAGCGTTTGAGGCAGCGGATGGCTTCTTTTTTGGTCTTGCCTTCGGCGAGGCGGCGGTCGGTGTAGCTGCGGGTTCGTTCGCAGTAGCGGAGCCGGACGATGACGATCATGTGCAGAGCCCGGTTGGCGTCGCGGTTGCCGGCGAAGTTGAGTCGGTGACGCTGGGTGCGCCCGCTCGACGCGGGGACCGGCGCGGCTGCGCACAGGTGAGCGGCCGACGCTTCGGAGCCGAGCCGGTCGATGTTGTGGCCCGCGGCGACGAGCAGGGTCGCGGTGTGGTGAGTGCCGCACCCGAGGCGCGACAGGGTTGTGGGCGCTGCGGTGGCGACCAGCCGGTCGAGCCGGCGACCGAGCTCGGCGGCCTCGGCGCCGAGCTGGGCGACGCGGCGCCCGAGGCTGCGCAGTGCTGGGTTGGCGGCTTGGGCGGGATCGGCGAGGCGGTCCGTGTCGGGCCGCAACCGAGCGCACACGGCGGCGGTGCCCTCGAGGGTCCGGCGGGTGTCGAGCTGGTTGCGCAACGCGGCGGGAGCGGTGACGAGCAGGTCGCCGAGCTGACACAAAGCGGCGGCGCGGGCCTTGACGGCGCTGTTTCGGGTCACGCTGAGCTGGCGGATCGCCTCGACGATGCCCGTGGTGTCGGTGGCGGCTGCGGTCGCTTCGCCCGAGAGCACCTTGCGGGCAGCGGCCTCAGCGTCGATGGTGTCGTTCTTGGCGCGACGCGAGCGCAGATGCGGGTGCGGCTGGTTGACCTCGATCACTCGGCAGCCCTGATCGATCAGCGACCGGGTCAGAGCCGCACCGAACGATCCGGTGGACTCGACACCGACCGCTGCGATCGGGCCGAACGACGCGAGCCATGTGTGGGTCAACCGGTAGCCGGCACAGGTCGCCAGGAACGACTCTGTGCCCAGTACTCGCCCGAGCGGGTCGAGCGCGGCCACGACGTGGAAGTCGGTGTGGCAGTCAATCCCGCCGATCACCGCCTGTTGTGGATCTGGCATGCTGAAGTCCTTCATCTCGGAGCGGCTGTGCCGGGACGGGACGGACATAACAGTGATGAGGCATCTGTGGGCACAGGTTCCTATGAGGTCACGTCGCTCGTTCCGGACCGGCCGCAGCTGACAAGTCCAAGAAGCAGGCCGGCGACATCGACGCGTCCCAGGCAAGGCACGGCGAACTCCATCGGTGGTTGCAAGTGAACGGTCATGATGACCGTTGCCAACACATGCAACCGACCGATGGAGGTGTCCAGTATGGCAGCGACGCTGAGTTTGGATGAGCGGGTGTTCCTCGAGTCGTCGCTCGGGGCGGGTCGCAGTGTCGCGGACGCAGCGAGGCGGCTGCGCCGTGACCCGTCGACGGTGCATCGCGAGTTGGTCCGCTGCGGCGAGCGTGCGGACTATGACGCCCGCGCGGCGCACGCGTTGGCGTGTGCGAGGGCGAGACGGGCGCGGACGCCCAAGCTGGCGCGCGATCCGGTGCTGGCCGCGGCGGTCAATGAGTGCTTGAGGCTGCGCTGGTCACCGCACGCCGCCGCGGCGGACCTGCGCGCGGCGGGCATGAGCGTGTGCGCGGAGACGATCTATCGGGCGTGCTACGCGAACGACCCGCGCAGCGGCCTGCCCGCCGGCTCCTGGGAGAAGCTGCCGCGGCGCTGCCGGCGCCGCGAGCACCGCGCCCGGCGCACTGCGAAGCCCAGCCCGCTCGGGGAATACAGGCGGTTGGCCGACCGGCCCGCCGACGTCGCGGACCGCGCACAGCCAGGGCACTGGGAAGGCGACCTCATCGTCGGCAAAGCGAACCGCTCCGCCGCGGTCACCCTCGTCGAGCGCACCAGCCGCTACTGCTTGACCGCCGCGCTGCCCCACGGCTACAGCCGCGCCGCAGGTCGCCGCCGCGGTCACCGCGGCGCTCGCTCGCCAGCCCGCCGCGCTCGTGCGCACCCTCACCTGGGACCAAGGCCGCGAGATGGCCCGCTGGGCCGACATCGAAGCAGCGCTCGGCATCGAAGTGTTCTTCTGCGAGCCGCGCTCGCCGTGGCAACGGCCCACCGACGAGCACACCAACGCGCTGCTGCGCCGATGGCTTCCCAAAGGCACCAGCCTCGACATCGGGCACCTGCGGCTCTCGGTCATCGAGGACAGCCTCAACATGATGCCCCGCCGACTCCACAACTGGGCATCAGCACACGACATCTACACTCAGCTCACTTGCAACCACCGATAGAGCTTGCCCACCCACAACGCGCAGGGCCAGTTTTGTGGCAAATCAGACGTCGACGGCCCACTCCCCGCGCACATCTTCACTGTTTTGTAGAGACTGGTGGGGTGCCTTGGAGTTGGTGGAGGCGGATTGTTGGGTCGTGTTTGACCTGCTGAATCGGTCGATGTCTTGCGATTTCAGCCAACTAGTTCCAAACGTCTCGCGTGATGTCCCGCGCTGGCGAAATCAGCCCATGACTGCATCAGCTTCGCTCGTTGCGCTCGTAGATCGCTGCGGATGTACGCCGTCTCGGTCCTTGTGCCGAGCGTGTGCGCCAGTGCTGCCTCGGCCACAGCCCACGGCGTCGATGTGCATTCGAGCGTCCAAGTGCGAAACGACGATCGAAAGCCGTGTGCTGTCGAGTCGACCCCGTTCGTACTCAACACCTTCAGCAGTGCCTCCCAGCTCAGCGGATGTCCGGGCCGCAGTGGACTGGGAAAGATCAGCCCCGAGCCGTCGTCGAGTGCTCGTGCAGATTCGAGCACGTCGAGTGCTTGACGGCTGAGCGGAACGACATGGTCGGTTCCGGCCTTCATGCGCTCGGCGGGGATGCGCCACTCGGCAGCATCGATATCGATCTTATCCCATGTCGCGTTTCGGACCTCGCCCGACCGGGCCGCGGTCAGGACGATGAACGCGAGCGCCAGCTTCGACGCATCGGACGCATCGGATGCAGCCACCTTGTCGAGCGCGGCGGGCACTTCGCTGTAGTGCAGCGCTCGCTGATGGTTCTTGACCTTCGGCATCGTCGGCAGCGCCCCGTTGATGACCTCCCCCGCGGGGTTGAGGTCGATCCATCCATGAGCGGTGCCGTATTCGAACACCTTGCGGATGCGCTGCCGGACTCGGCGGGCGGTCTCGGGCTTGGCGGGCCAGATCGGCAGCAGGATCGCGAGCACGTCACTGCGCTCGATGCGGTTCAGCGGCAGCTCCCCAAGTGTGGGGAACGCGTAGGTCTCCAAGCTGGCGAGCCACTGCCTTGCAGCGCGGTCGTTGCGCCAACGAGGGCGGTTCATTTCGTGGACTCGTCGTGCTGCCTCAGCGAACGTCGGCGCAGCAGGGGCTCGTTTGGCCTGGGCGGGATCGCCGCCGTCGACGGCCTCGGCTCGCAGCTCGGCAGCCTTCTGGCGGGCGTCAGCCAGACTCACCGTCGGATAGCCGCCGATGCCGATGTCTCGGCGTTTGCCGTCAACGGTCACCCGCATCACCCAGGATCGGCGGCCGGTTGGCTTGACGACAAGCGTGAGACCGGCCCCGTCGGAGTGCTTGCCGGGCGGCGCGTGTTCGACGGTCTTCGCGGTGAGCCTCTTGGTGCGTGCCATCGAGTTCCCCTTTCCTGTTCCCCAAATGGTGGGGAACACAGGGTATCTCGGGGGAACAGCCTGGACTATTTTAGGCCTTTGGCCTGCGACTATGGGAACTCAAGGGAATCCAAGACACGTGAATCTGCGGAGGGAGGGGGATTCGAACCCCCGGAGGCTTGCGCCTCAACGGTTTTCAAGACCGTCGCAATCGTCCGCTCTGCCACCCCTCCGCCCGCAAAACTACTGCCGAGTCAGCTGCCGCCGTCATAATCGCTTTGGTGCGATCATCGCAAACTTGCGATTATCCTGCGTGTGGCGGACATCGAGATCCACGACGAGGTAGCGCCGGCACGTCGAGTCGCCGAGGCTTGCGCGAGAAGCGAATCATGAAGGCACACAATCGTGGCTAATCGGTCACGTTGGGAGGACGTCAAGGCCGGCCGCGGCGAGCCCTCGCCGCACACCCGAACCGCCGTAGAGCAGGATCCCGCTCTCGGACAACTGATCCATCATCTGCGTGTCGAGGCGGGCTTGAGCCAGCGTGAGCTAGCCGAGCGCATGGGCACCACGCAGTCGGTGATTTCCCGTCTCGAGGAAGGCGCCGGCGCACGCAGTCGCATCGACACGCTCGCCCGCGTGGCGACCGGGCTGAATCGTCACCTCGTGCTGTCATTCCCTGCTGAGGCGCCGGACCGACTCACCGACGCAGTACAAGTCAGCTAGCACGATGCCGCAGTAGTCGAGTTCGATGCTCGGCAGGATCGACGGGGCAATCGCAGCGACGTCCACGCCGAGGGGCCACTGACAGGGGTCCTTGATTTGGGTCCAGGTGTTGTGGGTCTGATTCCCGGAGGATGGGAGGATGACCGACATGAAGAGAAGGCGGCATTCGCCGGAGCAGGCGATCCGCAAGCTGCGTGAGGGCGAGAGGCGGCTGAACGCCGGCGAGGAGCTGGGCTTGGTGCTGCGCCAGCTGGAGATCACCGAGTCGACGTGGAACTGGTGGCGCAGCACCTACGGCGGGATGAAGGCCGCGGACGCCAAGGAGCTCAAGGAACTGCGCGTCGAGAACGCCCGGTTGAAAAAGCTGCTCGCCGAGGCGGAGCCGGGTCAAGGCGATGCTCAAGGAGCTCGCGGAGGGAAACTGGTGACCCCGGACCGCCGACGGGCTGCTGTGGTGCGGCTCGTGGATCGGTTCGGGGTGTCGCAGCGTCGTGCGTGTCGTGTGGTGGGCCAGCATCGTTCGACCCAGCGGCGGCCGGCGGCTGTGCGCGCTGATGCCGATGCCGTCTATGGGGCGTGGCTGTGCGAGTTCGCGCAGTCCCATCCTCGCTGGGGGTGGCGCAAGGCTCACGACGTCGCCGCTCGGGAAGGCCGTGTGACGAACCCCAAGCGGACGCTGCGGCTGTGGCGCGCCCATCATCTGCAGCGTCCGCCTCAGCGGCGCCACAAGCGACGCCGCCTCGGCGACGGCACCGCCGCCAAGCTGCGTGCTGAACGCCCGAACCATGTGTGGGCCCTGGACTTCCAGTTCGACGAGACCGCTGCTCGGCGGCGCCTCAAGCTGCTCTACGTCATCGACGAGCACACCCGCGAAGCGCTCACCATCCGGGTCGATCACAGCATCGGCGCCGACGGCGTCGTCGCCACCGTCGAGGCGATCGCCGCCGCACGGGGCGCACCGGGGCATCTGCGCATGGACAACGGCCCCGAGTTCGCCGCCGACGCGCTGCGGGACTGGTACAAGCTCTCCGGCACCGCCACCGCCTATATCGAGCCCGGCGCACCGTGGGAGAATGGCCACATCGAGTCGTTCAACGGCCGCCTGCGAGACGAATGCCTCAACATCGAGGACTTCGCAAACCTGGCAGAAGCACGCGTCGTCATCGAGGACTGGCGACACGACTACAACCACTACCGGCCACACCGATCACTCGGCGGGCTCACCCCCGCCGCGTACGCTGCCAACCACACACAGACACACCCGACAATCAAGACAAACCAACACCCATAACAACTGGACCTACAACCAGGTCCCTGTCACCACCGCGGATCATTGAGGCTCGGGGCTATCTTGTTGCGGTGCGCCTACCGCCCAGCGGCTGGTTGCGAATGGAGAGGTGGCCGAGTCCGGTTGAAGGCGCTTCCCTGCTAAGGAAGTAACTGCCGCAAGGTGGTTCGTGGGTTCGAATCCCACCCTCTCCGCACCCGCGATTTCGTCATCGGGAGGTCGTGCCCTCGGTTCGCTAGCCGGCCTGAATCACGGGGAGAACTTCGGCTTCCATAAGCCGACGTGCAACGGTGCCCTCCTGCGAGCCATAGACGTTTTCGTTGAACTGGCCGGAGAGGAGGACCTTGTCGATACCCAGGGAGCGCAGCTCGGAAAGCTTGGCTATGCAGCGGTCCGGTGAGCCGACCACGCCAAACCGGTCAATGAACTCGGGCGGGAGGGTCGCGGCCTGCGGCGATTCGTTTCGCGAATGAGTGCCCATGTCGTAGACGTCGTGCAGCCTTTGCAGCGTCTTCGCTGTTTTTTCGGAGGTCGGCCCGATCGGCGTGCCGCCCTGCATCACCGAGAAGCGGGCGAAGACCGACATGGGACCCCTGATCAGGTCGCGTGCAGTATCGATGTCGGGGTGACACGCCATATTCACATACGCGCCGAACTGCACGCCGTCGGGATCGAGGCCGGCGTCGCGTCGGGCCGGCGTCGCAACCTCCATGCCCCAAGCGATGCGCTCGGGGTCGGCGCCGATGGCGAACATCACCCGGTCCGCATGGACCGCGGCGATGCCGATCACCTTCGGCCCGGTGGCGGCCACCTCGACAGGAACCTTGCGCTTGCCGATGGCAGAGACGTCTCCGCCGAGCGTGCCCCACACGATGCGGCTGGTCCCTGGACCCTCCGCGAGCTCCGATGCGTCGGCCGGAGGTGCGTACTCGATCGGGATGTCAATCTCGTCGAACGGCACGCCGCCGCCACCGAGATACGCCTGCAACTGCTTCAGATGACGTTCGAAGTGCCCGAGGCGCCCCGGCGCGCGACCGAGATGCACCAAGCACGAGTCGCCTCGGCCGATGCCGAACTCCATGCGCCCGCCCGAGATCAAGTCCACACTCAAGGCACCTGCAGCATTCACGGCCGGAAGGCGGGTCACCGAATTCCCGACAGCGAGCCCGAGGCTGATTCGCTCCGTCACGGTGGCGGCAAGTGCCAGTGCAATGAACGCCTCACCAATGAGGTTCTGGGTGTCGACGACCGCCAGTCCGTCCCAGCCCCCGCTTCGGCCTCGATAGCGACGTCCCGGATCTGCAGCGTCGCTGGAAAGGCGTGAATCCAGAGTTCCATTATCGTCACCCGTCGTTGTTTTCTGTAGTTGAGCGAACGCTATTGCAGGGGCTTTCGATGCGCCGAGAAGCTCCGAGTTCACGGCGAGGGGCTCGCTGGTGCAGGATTCGTCCCGCGCCGAAAGCCTTTCGCCTGGGACAGCAACAGCGGCGGACTGGCCAGAATTGCAACACATTTTGGGAAAAGGAATTAGACCTGCACCGTGCCTGCCGCTATCCGACAGCGTCTTCCGTCCCGCCGCGGCCGCGTCAGTCCCTCTAGCGCGAGCGAAGCGGCATGAGAAACCGGCTGTTTCGTTTCGCGACCTACATCGCCGTGGGAGTGGTCACCGGTCTGATCGTGGCCGCAGTTGCCGTGCTGAGCGAGAGAATGCTGCTCCAACGGGTGCTGGAGCTGCCGACGTGGCAGATGGTCGCCGCGCCCGCGCTTGGCTTGTGGGCTGCCGTGCTGGTACTGCGGTGGGCGTACTTCGGCCGTCATCTCTCGTCGTCCACCTCGGAGGAGTACATCCGCTCCTATCACGACCGCAATCGCCCGATGCTGTTGCGCCACCTGCCGTTCCGGCTGGCCGCGGGCATTTTGACGGTGGGCTCAGGTGGCGCGGTGGGACTCGAGGGCCCGTCCATCTACGCGGGGTCGACCGCTGGCAGCGCGATGCAGCGGGCCGCGCGCCGGCTGTTCCGCAACCGCGAGGGCTACGCGCTGCTGGTGGCGGGCGCCGCCGCTGGGGTCAGCGCCATCTTCCAGGCGCCGGCCACTGGGGTGCTCTTCGCGCTCGAAGCGCCGTACCGCAGCGACCTGGGGCGGCGTGCGCTGCTGCCGGCGCTGCTGTCGAGCGCCTCGAGCTACGTGGTGTACGTGCTGGTGACCGGCCTCGATGACCTGCCGTTCGATGTCGGGACCGACATGGTGCGTGTCCGTTTCGGATACCGGGAGCTGGTTGGCGCCGCAGTGGTCGGCGCCCTCTGCGGTCTGGCGGCGGCAGCGTTCAGCCGCATCGTCGGCGCCTCCAAGCGGCTGCACGAGTCCGATCGACCATGGTGGTTGCTCGCGCTCGTCGGCGGCGTCGTGCTGTCGGGCCTCGCACTGGCGAGCGACTTCCTGTTCGACGCCCCCCTGTCGCTCGGCCCGACAGCCGAAGGACAGCTGTTGACGTGGGTGCTGAACCCCGAAGAATCTCTGGCGCTGCTGGGGACACTGCTGGCGGTGCGCGTCGTGGCCACCTCGACCGTGCTCGCCTCGGGCGGTGTGGGCGGCGTGTTCATCCCGCTTGCGGTGTTCGGGCTGATCATCGGTCGGATGGTGGGCGGCTGGATCGAGCTGGGGCCCGAGTCGCTGGCGTTCTTCCCGTTCATCGGCGTGGCGGCATTCCTGGCTGCGGGCTACCGCACGCCGCTCGCCGCGGTGATGTTCGTGGCCGAGACGACGGGAGCGCCAGCGTTCGTGGTGCCTGCATTGGTCGCCGTTGCCGTTTCGCAGGTGCTCATCGGCAGCTCGTCAGTGTCGCAGTACCAGCGCGACAGCCGTACCGGCCACCTGGAACGCCGCCTAGAGATGCCCGTGAACTCCGCAATGGCAACGGACGTGCCGACGGTGGCAGCCGATGCTCCGATCGCCGACTTCGTGTGGGGCATCGCGCTTCCGCGCAAGCAACTCGAGGCCGCCGTTGTCGGACCCGACAGGAACTTCATGGGCGTCATCAGGCTGAGCGACACGCGCGAGGTAGATCGCAACGACTGGATGACGGTGACCTGCGGCGAGGTGATGGAAACCGAGATCGAGCCGGCGCGCCCGTCGTGGACGCTGCGCGAAGTGACCGAGGCAATGGCGGACGCTGACATCGAGCTGTACCCGGTGGTGGACAGCGGGGGCAGAGTGGTCGGCGCGGTCACCGAGAACGCCATCGTCAAGCTGGTGGATTTCCTGAACGAGACGCAGGGCTCTCGATAAGAATGCATCCGACTCACGCACAAGGACAACGAGACTCGGCATGACCGATGACCACGCACAGCCGATCGGGTTGCTTGAAGGGCTGGCCACAACTCGCTCGATCCGGCGTTACTTGCCCGATGCGATTCCGGATGAGGATCTGGCGTCGCTTCTGTGGCACGCCAGTCGGGCGCCGAGCGGGTCAAACCGGCAGATGTTCCGCTTCGTGGTACTGCGCGACGGGCCTGTGGCTCGCAAGGCGAAAGCGCTGCTGGGCGAGACGTTCCGCGCTGGTTGGAACTCGAAGCGCTCGGGTGACGGATACACGGAGGGCTCCGGCGCCGCCGATGACTCCCCCAAGGCCCGTATGGCCCGCACGATGCAGCACTTCGTGGACCATTTCGAAGAAACACCCGTGGTGATCCTGGCGTGCCTGGTGCGCTACCGGAAGCCGAACTTCGCCGAGGGTGCATCGGTCTACCCGGCAGTGCAGAACCTGCTGCTGGCCGCCCGGGCGTTGGGCTATGGCGGCGTGATCACCGGCTGGCACCGAGATTGCGAGGACGAGCTGAAAGAACTCGTCGGCATCCCAGAAGGCGTGGCCGTGCATGCCACGATCCCCTTGGGGAAACCGGCGGGCCGGCATGGCCCAGTTCGGCGCCGACCGGTGCGCGAGCTCGTCTACGAGGACAGCTGGGACCAAGCAGCGCCATGGGCTGAAGACCCTCCGGAAACCCGGTTCGCGTCAGCCGGCCCACCGCCCGGATCACCGGTCTGAACCTTCGCGCCTTCTGTGTGCAGATTTGCCGTCTGAGGCGGCTCAATTGCGCAGAAATGTGGCGGAACAGTCCTGCCGGCAGTCCCGGCGGCGAGGCCGGACCGCTCAGACAGTCTCGGCGGGGCGGTCGGTGTGGCTCCACTGCGACCATGAGCCGACATAGACCCGAGGGCGGCCGAGGCCGCTGTGCTCCATGGTGATCGCCCCCGTGCAGGCGCTGACGCCCGATCCGCAATAGATGACCGTCTCACCGGCGTCCGCGACACCTTCGGACTCGTAGCGGGCCCGCAGCGTCGTCGAGTCAGCAAAGAAGCCGTCCGCATCGAAATTGTCGACGAATGGCACGTTGGCCGCGCCGGGGATGTGCCCGGGCCGGGCGTCGATGGGCTCGGTTTCGCCGCGGTATCGGTCCGCGCCCCGGGCATCGATGAGGACTGCGTTCGGACTGGCACCGGCTGTCGCCGCCCCGTCGATGTCGACGAACGCGCCGTCTGGCCAATCGCGCACCGGACACGTCACCGGCGCACGGTGGCTTGGCTCAGTCGCCGTGGCGCCCGGCCACGCCTGCAGGGCACCGTCGAGCAGCGCCGCGTCGTGGCCGAGGACGCGCAGCATCCACACGAACCGGCTGGAGGGCAGTCCGCTCTGGTCGTCGTAGGCGACGACGGTGTCATCAGGGCCGATCCCGAGGCTCCCGAGCGAGGCCGCGAAACTCTGCGCGCTCGGCAGCGGATGGCGGCCCTGCTCGGGTGCGCCGTGCGCCGAGAGATGCACGTCAAGATCCACCCAGATCGCCCCGGCGATGTGGCCGGCCAGGTAGGCGTCGAGCCCTGAGCGTCCGTCGAGGTACCAGCGAACGTCGCACAGCACGATGTCGTGGCGGCCCATGACGTCGGCAGACGACACGATGGGCGGCAGCCCGCCAAACCCAGACATCAGCCCTGACCGAACATCATCAGCCACCGCGCCACCATCGCACCCTCGGCGCAGAACACATCACGTCAACCCTGCCCGAACATCATCAGCCACTGCGCCTCGCTGGACGGCTTGAACACGTAGTTCATCTGCCGTGTGAGGCCCATTGTGGCGCTGGGTTCGAACGAGTAGCGGTGCCCGGGAAACAGCACCGTGTCGTCGGGCACCTTGGCGAGCGTGTCGTGCAGCGAGCGGTACATCGCCGCAGGGTCGCTGCCCGGCAGGTCCATGCGTCCACAGCCGTCGAGAAACAGCGTGTCCCCGGCCACGAGCGCCCCTGCCACCAAGAAGCACTGGCTGCCGGGCGTATGGCCAGGCGTGTGCAGCAGCTCGATGTCGATCGCGCCCACCGACACGACGTCGCCGGGCGCGTGCAGCTCCATGTCGCTGGCGGAGATGCCCGTGGTCTTGCGCACCAGCTCGGCTTCGGGCGCTTGCAGGTGAATCTTCGTGCCTTGGCGTTCGAGCAGCTGGGCGACGCCCTCGATGCTGTAGCCCATCATGTTCCCGCCCACGTGATCGGCATGGAAGTGGGTGGCCAGCACGCCCGTGAGGCGCATGTCGTCGGCTTCGAGAATGTCGAGCAGGTCATCCACCGCGTACGCCGGATCGACCACGACGGCCTCTCGGGTTTCCCGGTCGCCGATCAGGTAGGCGAAGTTCACCATCTGGCGCGCGATCGGATCGCTCGTGGCGAAGTCCTGGCCCGACAGCAGCTGTCGAAAGTACAGCCGGTCACCGGAGGGCATCGGGGTCACCTGCGGGGTATCGGACATAGCAGCGCACAGTACTTCGACCCGCCTTGAGCCGCCCTCGCGCCGCAGCCGGAGGACGACCGCACGCACGACCGGATCGAATGACAGTGACGTGTCGCTTTGGCGACGATGGGCGGCACTGGCTGGTCCAACTGCGGCGCGGCGCGGCAGTATGCACGTATGAGCCAAATGCCTGCGCCGCTGTCGGACTTCTACGAGATGGACGAGTTCCTCACCGACGAAGAGGCCATGATCCGCGACACGGTCGCAACGTTCGTGGCCAAGGAGTGGGATCCGATCGTGGGTGACCATTTCGAAGCGGGGACGTTCCCCACCGAGTTGATCCCCACCATCGCCGACATGGGCCTGCTGGGCATGCACCTTGACGGCTATGGCTGCGCGGGCGCTTCGGGCACCGCCTACGGCGTCGCCTGCCGGGAACTCGAGGCCGGCGACAGCGGGTTGCGCAGCTTCGTGTCGGTGCAGGGTTCGCTGTGCATGTTCCCCATATGGCGCTACGGCTCGACCGAGCAGAAAGAACGGTGGCTGCCGCGCATGGCCGCAGGCGAGATCATCGGCTGCTTCGGCCTGACCGAGCCCGACCACGGCTCCGACCCGGTCTCGATGACCACCCGGGCCGTGCGTCACGGCGAAACCTGGGTGCTCAACGGCGCCAAGCGCTGGATCACCAACGCCGGAATCGCCGACGTGGCCATCGTGTGGGCCAACACCGACGACGGCTTCCGGGGCTTCTTGGTGCCCACCGACTCTCCCGGCTTCGAAGCCCGCAAGATCCAGAACAAGCTGTCGCTGCGCGCCTCGGTGACCGGCGAGTTCTACATGGACGACGTCGAGGTACCCGAGTCGATGCGGCTGCCGGATGCTCTGAGCATCGGCGCGCCGCTGAGCTGCCTGTCAGAAGCCCGCTTCGGCATCGCGTTCGGAGCGGTGGGCGTGGCTCGCTGCTGCTACGAGCAAGCGCTCGAGTACCAACTGGGGCGCCCGCAGTTCGGCAAGCCGCTCGCGAGCTTCCAGATCAGCCAGATCAAATTCGCCGACATGCTCACCTCGATCACCAACGCAAACCTCCAGGCCATGCGGCTGGGCCAGCTCAAGGACCAGCACCGGCTGCGCCCCCACCACATCTCGATGGCGAAGCGGCACAACTGCCGTGTCGCCATCGATGTGGCCCGCACCGCCCGGGCGATGATGGGCGCCAACGGGGTGTCGACCGAGTACGCGCCGATGCGCCATGCAGCGAACATGGAATCGGTCATGACCTACGAGGGCACCGAAGAAATCCACGGCCTGATCCTCGGCCAGCAGATCACCTCCATCCCGGCTTTCCGTTGACACCAACGGCGGCGGGCGTCCGACGCGGGGCCGAAGGGTTCCGCACCACTCACTACCAGGAGATGCCATGACCGCCACCAAGCACCACAGACCCCATCGAACCGCCAGCGCATGGTGGCGCTGGCTCGCAGTCGCTGCTGTCGTGCTGCTGGCGGGCACCGCATGCATCGCGGGCGGTTCCGACGACAGCGACGCGTCCGAGGTCTTCACAATGGCTGCGTCCGCCGACGAGCCGGCCAGCGAAATGGAGTTCATGTCGGACGAGGGCGAGTTCGACATGACCGACGATGACATGGCGGATGAACAGATGTCCCTGGGTGGGGCCGCGACGGAGGACACCGGGAGCGTGCGTCAGAGCTCGACAGGCGGCGACACGGCATCAGGCGGCGCGCCCGCTGTTCCCGCCGAGTTGGGCCGGGACATCATCTACACCGCCTGGATCTCGGTTGAAGCGATCGATGTCTCAGCAGCGGCCGCCGAGGCCACCGCCATCATCCAGAACTTGGGCGGCTTCACGTTCGCGCAACAGACCTCCACGCGGGGCCGGGCGCATACGACGCTGACGTTCAAGATCCGTCCCGACCAGTTCGCCAGTGCACTCCAGCGTCTCTCAGGCGTCGGCGAGCTGATCGAGCAGAACGTGAGCGCCGAGGACGTCACCGACATCGTCGTTGATCTCGCCAGCCGCATCGACACCGCAAAGATCAGCGTGAATCGGCTGCGCGAGTTCCTCAGTCGGGCCGAGGACGCAAAAGGCGTCGCCGAGCTCGAGCGCGAGCTGGCCGACCGCGAGACCAACCTCGAACGGCTCAGAGGCCAGCTGCGCTCACTACGGGATCGGGTCGACCTGGCCACGATCACGATGAACATCGACGAGGCCGCCGCGGCAGTGCCCACGTCTGCGTTGACGATGCGGGCGTGGCTGAGCTCGGGCGACGAGGACCCGTGCCTCGGATTCGCCGAACTGGTGGCACCGCCGGAAGGCGACGTGAAATTCTGCTTCGAGCTGGAGAACAGGGGTGAAACGACGCTCACCGACGTGCGACTCAGCTCCGATGCGCTTCGCTTCTCCATGGGTGATCTCGTGGCTGGGGGCACCGACATTGAACGCATCGAGCCCGGCGGCCGCGCGGTCACCACTCTCACCGAGCCGATCAGCGAGGGCCGCATTGCCGGCCGCGTCGCCACACGCGGCCTCGACATCGACATTCAGGTACGCGCCGTGCCCGTGACCGACACCGGCGACGAGCTGGCACAACTGGCTCGCAACGCAACGCTGTATTTATATGTCGAAGAGGACGACTCCCCGCCCGGATTCGGTGATGCGCTGAGCGGCGGCGCCAGCGCTCTGGTGGCAATCGTCAACGCCGTGCTGCTGGTGATCGCGGCGCTGCTGCCGTTCCTGCCGATCATTGCGATCCTGATCGCCGCAGTCTGGTGGTGGATCCGTCGTCGCAGGCGCCGTGCGGCGCGCAGCATGGGCACTCCCACCCACGACGACGACTAGACCCGACACCTCAACCCACACCTAGGCGAATCGCACGCATTCGGACGTATTCGGACAGCTGCAGCGCTGCAGCGCAGATGTCCGTTTGTGTCCGGCGCGACGGACCAGACTCTGCTCATGCGAATCGGACTGCGGGTCGAGGCGGTTACCACCACCGGCATCTACTGCCGCGCCGAATGCGCAGCCCAGCCGAATCCTCGCAACGTGTCGTGGTACCCCAGCTCGGTGGCGGCGGAGGCGGCGGGATACCGGCCATGCCTGCGTTGCCGGCCCGAGCGCCGTGCCGGATCGCTGGCCGATCTCGACGTTCCACCGCCAGTCGCAGCAGCGCTGCTGCAGATCACCGACGGGTTTCTCGACGGCCACGACGAAGAAGCCCTTGCTACGCGCGTCGGCTACAGCGGCCGGCAGCTGCGGCGGCTGTTCGAGACACACGTAGGAGCTACCCCGGCAGCCATCGCCCGGTCGCGCAGGGCGCACTTCGCCCGCCGCCTGATCGACGACACCGACCTGCCGTTCGATGGGATCGCGCGTGCGGCTGGCCTCGGCGGGTCCCGGCAGCTGCACCGCGCCATGACCGCCACGTTCAAATTCACTCCCTCCGAACTGCGCTCGAAACGGCGCCGCGGCGAGCGGCCGGGCCTCGACGGCGGCCTCGAACTACTGGTGCCGTACGTGGCCCCGTTCGATTTCGGGGCGTTCGCCGAACATCAGGTCGCGCGGGCGATCCCGGGCGTGGAGACCGTGACCGCAGGTGCGTACGTGCGGAGCATCAGCACGTGCGGTCACGCAGGCGTTGCCGAGGTGAGCGATGCGTGCGACGACGAGCACGTCAGGCTGCGGTTGCATCTGCCGACGTACGACTCGATCATCGACGACGTTGCCAGATGCCGAACCTTGCTGGGCACCGACGCCGATCCCGCCGACGCGACCACCGCTTTGGGCGACGACCCGCTCATCGGTCGGCTCGTGCGCTCGGCTCGGGGCCTGCGGGTGCCGCGTTCGTGGGACCGGTTCGAGACCGCGGTCCGGACCGTGGTGGGCCAGCAGATCTCACTGGCCGGTGCTTCGACCATGTGCGGACGCATCGTGCGGCGACTGGGCACACCGATTGGCGCTGAAGTCGAAAGATGCGACGAGAGCAGCACACCGGTCACGCATGTGTTCCCAAGCGCCGCTGCGATTGCAGACGCCGGCGTCGAAGGCCTTGCCGGGCTCGGATTCACGCAGCGGCGCATCGACACGATCGTCGGTCTGGCTCGGGCGGTAGCAAACGGCGAGATCGATCTGCGGTCAGCCGAGCCCATCGACGACGCCGTGGCGCGGCTGTGCGAGCTCGCGGGCATCGGACCGTGGAGCGCGCACCTCATCGCCATGCGAGTGCTCGGCCACGACGACGCCTTCCCCGCCAGCGACTTGGGATTGCGCCGCAACGCTTCCGGGCTCATCGGGCACAGCGTCACCACCCGCGAATTGGAGGCCTTGGCCGAGCGCTGGCGCCCCTACCGTGCGTGGGCGGCGCAGCACCTCTGGCACGCCGGCAGCCCCGCGGCCAGCCGCGCCGCCGCCTCGGCAGCCGGCCCAACCGACCCATCCATCGCGAGCCCAACGAACCGGAACACCACATGAGCCCAACTCCCCCCGCCACCGCCCACGATGCTGCCGATGCCGACGAGCACTGGTACACCACCATCGCAAGCCCCATCGGACCGCTCGGGCTGGTGGCCACCGACCGGGGTCTGCGCGCCGTGTCGTGGCGTGGCGACGAAACCACCGTCAAGCTGCCCGACGCGATGCGCGACGATCCAAGCCATCCGGTGCTGGCGCAGGCTGCCGCGCAGATCGCCGAGTACTGGAGCGGCGAGCGCACCAGCTTCGACCTGCCCCTCGATCTGCGCGGCACCGAGTTCCAGGTGGCAGCGTGGCGGGCGTTGGGCGAGATCCCCTACGGCCGCACCCGCAGCTACGGCGAGCAGGCGGCGCTGATCGGGCGCCCCAAGGCCGTGCGGGCCGTCGGGCAAGCGAACGGCCGCAACCCTGTGCCGATCGTGCTGCCGTGCCATCGCGTCATCGGAGCCGACGGCTCGCTCACCGGCTTCGGCGGCGGCCTGGACACCAAGACCCTGCTTCTGCGCCACGAGGGTGCACTGGACTAGCGGCCGCGGTCGGCGCCTCGAGGCCGTCTCAAGACGGTGCCGGAGCGGCCGCGATTCGCACTACGGAAGCTGGGTGCGCGAGGAGGGACTTGAACCCTCACACCCTTACGGGCACAGGCACCTGAAGCCTGCGCGTCTGCCAATTCCGCCACTCGCGCGTGGGCGGCACAGACTACCCGCCCCGTGGGGATGCCCGATTTGAGGACCAGCGTGTCGTGACAGGTGCAGAACCGGGCTTTTCGACAAGCCGTCCTAGACTCGGCCGTCGTGGGCGACCACATCTTGGTCGACAGCGATGGAACGACCTACGAACTCGGGACAACGGCCGTCATCGGTCGCCGAGGCGACTGCGACATCGTGCTTGACGGCCCGAGAGTTTCGCGTCGGCATGCCCAGATCCGCGACTCGGGGGACGGACTGCTGCTCGTCGACCTTGCCAGCGTCAATGGAACGCTGCTCAACGGCATCGAGATGACCAGCGAGCGACTCGTCGATGGTGACATCGTCACCATCGGAGAGCACGATCTGCGCCTGGAGCTAGGTTGATGTCCGAGCAGCTCATCCGGCTGCTGGCATTCGGCGTGATCGTCCTGCTGTACCTGTTCTTCTTCCGGGTGCTTCGGGCGGTGTGGGCGGGCGTGGCTGCCCCGCGCAACCAGAGCAGCTGGAAGTCGCTGCTCGCATTCCGAGGCGACGGACGCGAGGACGGGGTTGTCGTTGCGCAACCGGTCGCACTGGTGGTGCGGTCGCCGCTGGACGCCCAAGGGCGACGTCACCTGCTCGGCGACACACTGACCATCGGGCGCAGCGAGCAGTGCGACGTTGTCATCGACGACAGCTACTCGTCCACCGAGCATGCCCGGCTGTATCGCCGAGGCGGCCAGCACCTGCTCGAGGATCTCGGCTCGACAAACGGCACGTATCTGAACCGCCAGAAGGTGGCCACGACATCGGTTGTCCGCCTCGGTGATTACGTTCAAGTCGGCTCGACCGTGTTCGAAGTCAGCACATGAACCGCAGCAAGCAGAGCCAAGCCTTCGCACGGTCGTGGCTCTTGCAACGCCGGGCGGGTGCCCCAGCGACGCTGAGCGGCAAGACTGTGCGGCCATGAGTACCCCCGCCCGCCAGATGCGCATTCGCTGGGGCGGAGCATCCGACCTGGGTCTGCGCCGCTCGGAGAACCAGGACGCCATGTACGCCGACATCGGCCTGTTCGTGGTTGCCGACGGCATGGGCGGGCATCTGGGCGGCAGCGTCGCGTCGAGCCTCGCCGTGAAGACCGTAGCGGCAAACTCGCCGTCCACGCCCGACGAGCTGTCGGCAGCGGTGCGTCACGCCAATCAGGTCGTGCATCGCCGTTCGACGGCACATCCCGATCTGGCAGGCATGGGAACGACGCTGTGTGCCATCGCTGTGGTGGAGCGCGACGACAGCCGGGTCTGGTGTCTGGTCAACGTGGGCGACTCGCGGGTGTACCGCTACCAGAGCGGTGAGCTGACCCAGCTGACCATCGACCACAACTTCGTGGCCGAGATGATCCGCGTCGGCGACCTGTCCATCGAAGAGGCCGCCGATCATCCGCGGCGCAACACGCTCACGCGAGCCATCGGGGTCGAACCCGAGGTCAGCGTCGACGATTGGATCCTCGACCTCACCGGCAACGACCGCTTCCTGCTGTGCACCGACGGCGTGACCAACGAGCTCAGTGACATCGAGATCGCCGAGATGCTGGACGGCGAGCAGCACCCTTCCGAGATCGCCCGCGCGCTGGTGCGACAGGCCAACGACAAAGGCGGCCGAGATAACTCGACGGCGCTGGTCGTGGACATCGTCATCGATTCTGTCGAGATGATCGATGCTGTCGATGTCGAGCCCGACAACGCCGAGGCTGCCCATGCGCAGGCCGGACGCGACCCGGGAAGCACCACGAAGCGGCGCAGCTGGCGACGTTCCCGATCGCGCTGAGGCCCCCGCTGCGCGCCCGACGCCGCACCGATGCCGCGCTCGGGGCACTCGCCGTCGTCGCCGTCGTCGGCGTGTTCGCCGTCGCTGCTGTTGGCGTCGCCAACGATGCCGACGCCGACGCGCTGTGGCCCAGCGCTGTCTGGCTCGGCGTTGTGCTGGTGTGCGGCGTGCTGGCACGCCTGGCCATCTCGCGGCTGGCCCCGCGCAGCAACGAGGTCATCTTTGGCGTCGTCGCCTTGCTCATCGGGCTCGGCTGGGTTTTCGTCGCGCGTATCGACCCCGCATTGGCGCGCGGGCACGCGTTCGCCGTAGCGGCGGGCTTCGCCGCGCTCGTCGGAACCTTGTTCGCCCTGCGGCGCCTGGACTGGCTGTTGCGCAAACCGGGCACATGTGCGCTCGCTGCGGCAGTGCTCATCGGTCTGGCACCCTTCGGCGGCGGCGGCGACACTTCGGGCGGTGCCTACAACCCGCCCCCTCTCTGGCTGGAACTGGGACCGCTCAGTGTCCAGCCGAACGCCGTCGCCAAGCTCTTGATCGTCGTTGCGGCCTGCGCGCTCACCATCACCGCGCCGCGGTGGCTGCCGGCACAGCTGCTGCCGCATCGCCACGCCGCGGGAGCCATCGTCGCCACCGTCGGCGCGTGGACGTTGCTGGTCACCCAGCGCGACTTTGCACTGTCAGTCCTAGTGTTCGCCGCCGCCTGGCTGCCGCTGTGGCTCGATGGCACTGAAGGGGGCAGCGGCAACCTGCGAGTCGTCGGGCTCTCGGGACGCACGCGTGCTCTCGGAGGAGTGATCGCGACCTATGCAGCAGGGGTATTAGTGCTGACCTCGGTGTACGACCCGCTGTCGTCGCAGGTGCGCCACTGGCTGGACCCCTGGACAGCACCAGCAAACGCAGCATTGATCGAGGCAGGCTTCGCGTTCGGCGCCGGCGGCATCGGCGGCGTCGGTCCAGGCCTTGGCGCGCCCGAACGCATCGCCGGGGCGCACCGCGACTTCGTGTTCGCGGTCATCTCCGAAGAGCTCGGGATTCTGGGCGCTGCTGCGGTGCTGGCCGCATTCGTACTCCTCATCGGCATCGGCGCGGGCATCGCGCAGCGCGCTCGCGGCACGAACCGCCTGCTGGCTGCGGGGGTCACTGCCGTACTTGGCCTGCAGGCACTCCTCTGCATCGCCGGCGTCTTGCGCCTGCTGCCGCAGACGGCGCTCTCACTGCCGTTCGTTGCCTACGGGCCAGCCGCAATGGTGGGCAGTTGCATGCTGGCAGCCGTCCTGATGGGCGTATCGGACTCCGATGTCGGGGCCCGCCTGGCACAAAGCACCGTCGATGTGCTGCCGCCCGGGCCGCGGCGCAGTTCGCCTGCACCGCGTCCGGTGGCCCCAACGGGCGAATTGCGAGTCCTCGCGCCCCAAGCCGGTTCCACGCCCGTCGAAGAGCCGACCCTCGCCGACGAGATCAACCCGTCTACCTCCGAGCCGCCGAACGACAAGCCGCCCGCATCGTGAACCGTCGAATAGCGAAGCTCACCGTCGTCCTCGTCGCAGGGTTCGTCGTGTTACTGGTCCAGCTCACCAACCTCGGGTATATCTCGGCCGGAGATCTCCGGGCGCACCCTCGCAACACGAGGTCGGCAATCGCGACGATCGGCAGCGCACGGGGTGCAATCACCACCGCAGACGGCGAGGTCATCGCACACGCACTGGACGGCAACAACGATTCCGGCTCGCCGCAATTGCGCGACTACCCCCATGGCCGCCTGTACGCGCACATCGTCGGGTACCTCTCGCCGACGATGGGAGCGGACGGCCTCGAACGCAGCTACAACGCCGAGCTCTCCGGCAGCGCCGTGGACATCTCAATCGCTCGGCTCGCGGACCTGTTCGCCGACAGCGGCCGTGTGGGGAATCTGGATCTCACCATCCATCACGGCACGCAGCTGACAGCGCGCGCGGCGCTCGGTGACCGCGATGGCGCCGTGGTCGTGCTCGATCCCGCCACCGGCGCCGTTATCTCAATGTGGTCAAGGCCGAGCTTCGATCCCAATGAGCTGACTGCCGCGCCAGACACAGGCGAACCAGACACAGGCGAGACCGGAACCGATCCGCGCCGGCAACTGCCGCGGTCGCTCGCCCACCAGCGCTACTACGAGTTGATCGCGGACGAACCGGCGGCCGACGAGCTGATCCGACGAGCGGGCGCACTCCACGGCGTCACGGGGGTGGACCTTCCCGCAGAGCCCGACCGCAGCGGCTCTCGCAGCAACAGGGCTCTCACCCCGCTGCAGCTTGCACTGGCCGCTGCCGCGATCGGCAACGAGGGAGCGCTGACGCGCCCATTCGTCGTGCAGCGAATCACGGCCCGGTCGGCTTCACAGCCTGCAACGGATGAGCCGTCTGGCCGCAGCGCCACCGAAGTGACAAAGCCCACCGAGGTGCTTGCGCTGTTTGATTCCAGCGAGGCGGCAGACCTGCTCCGCCAGATGGCCGGGGCCGCCGAGCAGGCGTCGCTGCGTCTGGCACCGACCGAGACCACGCAAACCAGCGCTGCTGTGGCCGAAGGCGTCGTCGTCACTGTCGATGCCGCCACCTCAACCGTCACAGAGATCGGCGAGTGGGCGGTGCTGCTGGCGCCAGCGGACAACCCGGTCATCGCAGTTGCCGTCGTCGTCGAGACAGATGTGCGACTTGACACAGACGAGCGGCAGCCCGGCGGTACCTTGGCATCGTTGATTGCTGCAACCGCAGCAGAAGCCGCGCTTGCGCTCCGGGCCATCCCGACCTCGGTCGTCGACGGCCCCTGAGCCGACCCCCGCAGGCACATCCCACCGGACCGGCGGCTTGATCCGGCAACCCTGTTCCCCGAGACTGCTCAGTGCCCATGGCAGACACCGACAACCCGATCTTCGGCGGCCGCTACGAGCTGTTCAGCCGCATAGCGCGAGGCGGGATGTCCGAGGTGTTCTTGGGGCGCGATCGATTGTTGGACCGACCAGTCGCCGTCAAGGTGCTGTTCCCAGAATTCGCTAACGATTCATCATTCGTCGAACGATTCCGCCGCGAAGCGCAGGCGGCTGCGAATTTGAACCAACCCAACGTGGTCGGCGTGTACGACTGGGGCAACCACGACGGCACCTACTACATCGTCATGGAGTACGTCGAAGGGCGCAGCCTTGCCGAGGTGATCCGCAGCGACGGCCCGCTGCACCCCGATCGGGCGGCTGACATCGCGATCGACATCGCCGCTGCGCTCGCCTTCGCTCATTCGAGCGGCGTCGTTCACCGCGACATCAAGCCCGGCAACGTCATGATCACCCGGTCGGGCCAGGTCAAAGTCGCGGACTTCGGCATCGCCCGGGCGCTCGGCGGCGGCTCGGACGACCTGACACGTACGGGCTCGGTCATGGGCACCGCGACCTACCTGTCCCCAGAGCAGGCCCAAGGACAAGAAGCCGATCCCCGCAGCGACGTGTACTCGCTGGCCGTCGTGCTCTACGAGATCCTGACCTCGGGGCCGCCGTTCACCGGCGACAGTCCGGTCGCCATCGCCTACAAGCACGTCCAGGAACCGCCGGTGCCGCCGTCGCGCTTCAACGCCGACGTACCGCACGAGCTCGAGGCCATCTGCCTACGCGGTCTCGCGAAGGAGCCCGCATCCCGCTACGGCTCGGCTGCGGAGATGCGCAACGACTTGCTGCGCTTCCGTGCTGGCCAGCCGACACATGCCGCCGCGACCGACGTCACGGCCTACTTCCCGATCATCAGGACCGAGCCCGGGCCAGCGGCGGTGCCCGCGACCGCACCGGCGGCAGCCGAGCCACCCGCACAGGGAGTACCCCCGACGCCGCCGTACGGCTACGGCGGCTACCCGCCCGGGTATCCCCCAGCCCCCACCGCCGTCGAACCGCCCGACCGGACGCCCATGTGGATCACGCTCCTGGTCGTATTGCTGCTTGTCATTGCCGGGCTCGTGTTCTTGCTCGTCAACGATCGCGGCTCGACGACGGGCATCACAGCACCGGACGAGACTTCAGACGTCCGGCTGCGAGTACCGAACGTTGTCGGATTGCACTTCGCCGAAGCCGAGCGCGAGCTGGGAGACGTCGGCTTCGACTACGTCACGATCGAATTCTCCGAACGCGACGACATCGAGGAGAATGTCGTGTTCCAGCAGAACCCGCGTGCTGGCCTGTTGCTGGCCGAGCCGAACAGACCGGACAATCCGATCACGCTGTTCGCCGCAGCGCCGACAACGCTCGTCACGGTGCCCAATGTGGTCGGCAGTCCGTACTCCGAGGCCGAAGCGGTGCTTGTCGCGGCCGGATTCAGCGTCGAGCGACTCGACGTGCGCAATGACAGTCTCGAAGTCGGACAGGTGACCGAGCAGAGCATCGCAAGCGCTCAAGAGCGACCTGCAGGGACGGTGGTGACGCTGACGGTCTCGGCGGGTCGAGGCGAGGTCGAGGTTCCGCGCCTGGTCGGGCAGAGCATCGACGACGCGCGGGTCACACTGGCGCGTCTCGGTCTCGTCGACCGAGTCGAGCGGGAGTTCTCCACCGAGTTCAGCCAAGGCTCCGTCATTGCCAGCAGCCACGGAGCCGCCGAATCGGTGGAGCGGGGCAGTGTGGTCACACTGATCGTCTCCGATGGGCCACAAGAGTTGATCGTGCCGTCGCTGGAGGACTTCGGCACATCCCTTGTTGACCGGATCGAAGCCGCACTGGTGACACTGGGCTTCTCGGTGAAGCGCACGGCGAGCGAAGTGTCGAATGTCGATGTCAATACGAACGTTGTCCGCGAGATCAGTCCCGAGCCCGGAACTGTGCTCATCGCCGGATCCGAGGTTGTGCTCCACCTGTTCAAGCCGCCAGAGATGGCGACGGTCCCAAGCTTGCAGGCTCTCGGAACGTTCGAGCCCGATGACGTCGCCAAGGCCATGGCCGAGCTCGGTTTCAGAGTGAACCGGCGCATCCAGCCCGTCGCCCAAGACGACCCGGCGCACGGGCAGGTCATCACGTTCGATCCGCAACCTGGCACCGACATCAGACTCAACTTCGACACCGTCACCTTGGTGATCGGCGAGGCCTCCGGCGCGCAAGACCCCAACGAGGAGCCAGTTGGCGAGACCGGAAGCCCGAGCGACTCGTAAATTGCATGTTGGGGCTCCGCGATCCGCTCGGCTTCCAACAGACTGCGCAGATAGTTCACAGCCTGCGCGGTGACGCCACTTGCTTCCCGCTCTTGTTCGCTGCGCTCACGGGCCGCTCGGGCCTCGGCCTCGCTGACGTTGTCGATGTGCCCCCGCACTTCGCTGCCGATCCGCTCGGCCTCTAGGGTGAGCCGCCATGGCAAGGCCACGCAAGACCAGCCGCATCACTCCCAAGGGCACCCGCCCCCAGATCGCGCAGCAACAACAGCATGTTGGCAGTAGCAACGCTCCTCAGAGCGCGCCGTGGTTCGGTTGGCTCATTGGCGCACTGCTGGCCGCCGGCACTGCGACGATCGTGTCGAACTACCTGAGCTGGCTGCCGGGCAGCCCCCACAGTGCATGGATTGCCGTGGGCTTGGGCATCGTGCTGGTCGGCATCCTGCTCGCGACCCGCTGGCGATAGCCGCATTCACCGAGGCGACAGAGCCCGCTGCAATACGGGGCAATGTCCAGCGCGGTTCATGCCAAACCTGAACATCAGTGAATAACACTGGTGTGATTTTCCCCAGGTTGTGGAAAACCTGTGTAGAGCCAGCGCTACTCGTCCGCGTTCGCCACCAGATCCATCTCCTCGCTGCAGCACCGAGGCGGTTCGGGGTGCTGAACCGGGGCCCTCGTCATGCGCATCTCGGTGCCGCACAGGCTGCAGCGGTAGGTCAAGCGCACTCGGCGCAGCTCCCCCGGCGGGGGCGGGGGCGGGATCGGCCGCGAGAACGTCGCCATCATCCGCAGGCCGATGCGATAGACGACGTAGATGAACACCAGCGACAGCGGCACAGCCACCCACAGGCTCACGCGGTCACGCTACTGGTGCGCACCCGGGGAGCATGTTGGCAAGGGCCTCCGTGCTTCAAACAGTTGCGCCGCAGCAGGACTCCTGGGTGTGCGAGAGTGGCGGGATGCGGCCCAGTGGGACCGAGCCGGGGGACTTTGTCGAGTACGACATGGACCTGTTGGAAGCGCAGCGGCGCACCAGGATGCGGGCTGCGCTTGAAGCGAGTCGCGCCGCGCTGTCCGAAGAACTCGGGATCGAACTGCTGATCGCCAACGAGGGGAACGAGCTGGTGCTCGCCGACGCTGACGGCATCCGCTATCGGGCGACCATGAATCCCCAGGGCCGCTTGGTGCTCACCGCTGTGCGGGATGTGAGCCTGCTGTAGCGCCGCAGCTCATCAGCGGCCGCGTACAGGCGCGGCCCGGAAGGCCCGTTCGAGCATTGAGGGATGCGCCTCTGGCGCAGGCTCGGCAAGCTCCTCGGGTTCGGGCCTCGAACGGGGCTCGAAGAGCGGCTCCGTGGCCTCGACAGGCATTGACACCGGCTCGGGTTTGGCGACTCGCTGGTCCTGGAAGTCCCAGCCCAGCGGGACGCGGATCCTGTCAGCGTGCATCGGGCACAGCGGGACGACGACGTCCCGATTGCGATGCGCTCCTGCCATCGTCGCGGCGTCGAGTTCGTAAATCCATGCCATGGTGCGGGCGATGTCATAGCCCAGACCCGCCGTGGCCGCTTCAGTGCACGTTCCCCGCACGCATTGCAACATGGCCCTCGAAAGTACCGGCGCGCCGCCGCTCGGACGGGGATATGCCACCGTGGCCTGCACTGCCGCACTCGGAATCGTGCACCGCGTCTCGGTAGGGTTCTCTGCGCTCGGCGCAAGCGAGCGCCGCACATGCGAACGAGGGGAGCCGCTGTGGTTGGCGGAGCATTGAGATCAGCGAGCATGGACGATTTCGACCTGCGAATGTCGACATCGGTCGAGCCGCTGTATGAAGCCGTGAAGGCATTCATCCGCGACGAGGTCGACCCCATCACCGAAGAGTTCCACCGCCTCGGCGAGAACCGCGAAGAGCGCTGGAGCTGGGCACCCGGACAGCTCGAACTGCTCGAAGTCGCCAAGAATAAGGCCCGCGAGCAGGGGCTGTGGAACTTCTTCCTGCCCGACGCCGAGACCGGCCACGGCCTCAGCAACCTCGACTACGCCTACATCGCCAACGAGCTCGGCAAGAACCGGCTGGCGTCGGAGTGCCTGAACTGCTCCGCTCCCGACACCGGCAACATGGAAGTCCTCGAGCGCGTCGGCACGACAGCGCAGAAGAAGCAGTGGCTCGAACCGCTGCTCGAGGGCAAGATCCGTTCGGCCTACGCCATGACCGAACCCGCAGTGATGAGCTCGGACGCCAAGCAGGTGCAGACCAGCGCTTTGCTCGACGGCGACGAGTGGCTCATCAACGGTGAGAAGTTCTACATCTCAGGTGCCGGCGATCCTCGCTGCAAGATCATGATCACCATGGTCCGCACCAACCCCGACGCGGACACCTACAAGCAGCAGTCGCAGATCCTGGTGCCGATCGACACGCCCGGCGTGAACATCCTGGGTCCGATGCACGTCTTCGGCTCCGATGATGCCCCGCACGGCCACATGCACATCACCTTCGAGGACGTGCGCGTGCCCAAGGACAACATCCTGCTCGGCGAGGGCCGCGGTTTCGAGATTTCCCAGCTGCGCCTGGGCCCGGGCCGCATCCACCACTGCATGCGCTCCATCGGCACCGCCGAGAAGGCCATCGAGATGATGGTGGACCGGGGCCTGTCACGCGAGGGCTTCGGCAAGAAGCTCATCAACCTGGGCAAGAACATGGAGATCGTGTCGCGCTCACGCATCGAGGTCGAGGCCATGCGGCTGATGGTGCTGCGTGCGGCCCAGGCCATGGACACGCTCGGCAACGCCGAGGCCCGCGTCTGGGTCAGCGCCGTCAAGGCGATGGTGCCCGAGAAGTGCTGCGACATCATCAACGAGGCGATTCAGATGCACGGCGCCGCCGGCGTCTCGCAGTGGTTCCCGCTGGCAGACATGTGGCACGCGCAGCGCACGCTGCGACTCGCCGACGGGCCCGACGAGGTGCATCACCATGTCGTGGCGAGGGCCGAGGTCAAGACCCGCGAGGGCGAGCGGTCCAACGGGCTCGCCACCGATCACACGCTGGCTGGGCCGGTTGCGCCAGCCATGGCTTTTTCTGGGCCTTAGCTGATTGCGCGCCGCGCGACCGGGGAGCCTCTAGTCGAGCGTTGTTGCGAGCCACGCTGCTACTTCGGGTTGACGTTGCTGCCAATACGAGGTGACCGTGGCCTCGGCCGCATGGCCGGCGGCCTCTGCTAACCACGGGTCATCGGCAACATCGACGAAGGACCCGAGCGCCCTCACAATGTGCGCAACGCTGGGGTGCTCGAGCGCCACGCCATAGCGCTCGGTGTACAGACGCAGGCCGGTTTGCGGGCTAATGCCGGCGTCGGTCTCGATGCGCATGAGGTCGAAGTAGTCGCGCATCTCCCCCCGGTCGCCGATCACCTTGTACTTCGTTGCGGTGATGTCTCGCACTGCGCCGATCGCCAGCCCCTCGACGGTGTTTGGACGGTCGAGTTGCCTCTGGTCACGGGCATGCAGGAACTGAACCTTGACCCCGTTGACGCGGCAGTTAAGCGTCCCTTCGGCAATGTCGTCGACGACAATCGCCGCTTCGATCTGCAAGGACTTCAGGACCGATTCTGGCTCGAACGACTCGTACACGAACAGGTCGAGATCTCGGCTTCGACGATGCCTCAGGTACATAGCGAGGGCAGTGCCTCCCATGAGCACACCCGAGTCGGGCGCTGCCGCTGCGACTACGGGCCAGCAGGCGCGTGTCGATTCGTCGAGAACGTCTGACCAGTCGGCGAGGGCCCCTCCATGCAGCAGGAATTGTTGGGTGTTCACGATGAGGCTGCTGAGCGGTGGACGAGAGCGTTCTT
Source organism: Acidimicrobiales bacterium (assembly GCA_963663635.2). Classification (GTDB taxonomy): domain Bacteria; phylum Actinomycetota; class Acidimicrobiia; order Acidimicrobiales; family Poriferisodalaceae; genus Poriferisodalis. The sequence continues at coordinate 60,858 of CAXXMY010000022.1, read as the reverse complement.
GATGAGGTCCCGGGTGCGTGGCTGCGTCGAACGCAGCCGCAGGCAGGACTGCAAGGCATCAACGGGCAAGCGAACCGACGCCCACAGGGCCGCTTGGGCGGATGGTCCGTTGAACAGGCGGTTGGCGATGTACTCGGCGTCCGCCGGCAGGGCCAGCGAGGACGGGTCGGGATGGTTCCAGAAGAGCGACCAGAACTGGGGCGGGAGGGGCCCGACATACTCACGCGGCCCGGCAGACGACGGCAGGCGCACACGCCGAGCCTGAGCCCAGAGCTTCTCGAAACCCTGCAATGACATCACCGGCTCCCAGACGCTGCGCTCGCGAACGCCGTCGCGCCAGCTCTGAACCGATGTACGTTGCCTGATTGCTCCACGCTTCGCCAGCGAGGCCAGCGCCGCATTCGCCGCTGACCAGGACAGGCCTGTTGCCCGGGAAGTGGCCGCAATGCTGCTCAGGCCAGCGTCGCGGGTTACCGCAGCCAGCATCAACCGCTCGCTCCGCGTCAATCGGTCACTCGCAGCGGGCAGCGCGGCGGCGATCGCTTGACGTCGTTCGTGCTCAACCTCCGCGCACTTGTCGCTCACAGCCTCGCGGACGAACTGCGCAACTGTCGCGCCTGAGGAATGGGCTACCTCGCGGACGCGGTCCAAGTCCCTGGCGCTGATTCTGAGTGACAGCTGGACCGTCCGGAGCTGTGCGGCCATGCATTCACCGTATCCGAAGGGTCTCATGAATGTGTAGTACTTCGCGAGATATGTTGGGGGCGCAGTTCGTGTCGTCGCGCGCCCGGGGAGCATGGGGCGATGACTCGCGACAGCTGAAGCGGTCAAACTACGAAGCACCCTTGACAGCGGTACTGACAAAAGAAACGAATGTGAGCACTACATGCCGTTGAGATGGACTGGCACGCAAGCAGCGCAGGGGCTCATTGACATGCACGCCGACAATGGAACGGCGCTTCCGAAGGACAATCCGCCATTGGGCGTATTCCAGCTGACGGACGCCGTCGATCGAGATCTCGGCGGGTGACCTCGTCCGAAACTGGTCGTGCACCGCTGCGCCGAGCGGTACTCACCGTCAGTCTCGCACTGCCGACAATCAACGAAGCCGGCTGGACTGGTCCCAACGACTTGGCCGAGCCAACACTGCACTTGTCGCCCTACGGCCATGATCACCGCAGTGTTCAACGAGCGAAGCTGCGATGCGAGGAAGCTCGCTCGATAGAGCGTTTAGTCCGGCGAAGATGCCATTGACGGGCACCGCGCGGCGAGTTGCGTCGCGAGACCGTCGGTCAGGCGTGGTGGGGGTCGCCTAGGTCTCGGAGCGCCCAGTCGCGCAGTTCTACTTTGCGGATCTTGCCTGAGGGGGTGGTGGGCATCTCGTCGACGAATACGACGTGGCGGGGGATCTTGAAGCTGGCGATGCGGCCGCGGCAGCGCTCGATGAGGGCATCCTCAGTGAGGTCCGGTGGGGCTGTGGCGGTGCGTTGCACGAAGACGACAGGGACCTCCACGAGGCGCGGGTCGGGGTAGCCGACGACGGCGATCTGTTCGACGCCGTCGACTTCGAGGAGGAAGCCCTCGACTTCGGCCGGGGAGACGTTCTCGCCGCCGACTTTGAGCATGTCCTTGTGGCGGCCGATGAACACGACGTGTCCGTCTGAGCGAAACCGGGCAATGTCGCCGGTGTCGAGCCAGCCATCGTCGTCGAGCACTTCGGCGGTGGCCTCGGGGCGGCGCCAGTACTCCTCCATCACCGTGTATCCCCGGACGAACAGCGCTCCAGGGACGTCGGGCGGGCATTGTTCGCCGGTCTCAATGTCACGCATCTGGAATTCGATGTCGTCCATCGGGTAACCGGAGGCTTCGGCGCGCTGCTCGACACTGTGGGTGGGGTGGCTGCAGCTCACGAATGCCCACGACTCGCTCATGCCCCAGCCGGAGACCGTCGGGCAGAACACCTCTTGTGCCCGTCGGGCGACGGGGGTCGACGACTCCATGCCGGCAGCCAAGGTGCCCATCCGCAGGCTGGACACGTCGCGGGGATGCTCGGCCTGGGCTCGCAGCAGGTCGCCCCAGTGCGAGTCGAACCCGTGCAGGACCGTGCCGCCGTGTGCCTCGAGCTCTGCGAGGACCGCGGCGGGGTCGAAGGTGTCGAACAGCACTTGGCAGCCGCCGGAGAGCACCGCTTGGATCGATACCTCGCCGAAGCCGAACAGGTGGAACAGCGGCAGGTAGCTCATGTGGATGTCGTTGTGGGTGTGACCCAGCAGCATCGCCCGCTCACGGCTGTTGCGCAGGGGGCGGTGGGTGTGCACGACGCCCTTGGGGTGCCCGGTCGTGCCCGAGGTGTACGCCAGCATCATGCGGTCGTCGACGGTCACGCTCGCAGCCAGTTCGGCCAGTTCGGCGTCGGAGACGCTCTCGCCGGCGGCCAGCAAGTCATCCCAGCTCAAAGTGTCCGAAAGGCTGTCGTCGCGGGGCTCGCCGGTGAACACGAGTCGCTCCAGGTGCCCTGCCGCAACGATCCCGGGGTAGGCCTCGCAGAGCATCTCGCGGTAGTCGATCGGCCCTGACCGGTCGATCGAGATCATGAAGCGGCTCTCCGACTGAGCCACCGTGTACGCGATGTCGTCGGTGCGGTAGCGGGTGTTCAGCGGCACGATGCAGCAGCCGACCTTGGCGATGCCGTACTGGAGCCACAGCCACTCGGGCAGATTGGTCATCCAGACGGCCACGTGATCGCCCCGCTGGGCCCCCAGCGCCATCAGACCCTTGGCCACCCGGTCCACCTCGGCGGTGAACTCGGTGTAATTCCAGCGCCGGTCGCCGAAGACCACCGCCGGCCGGTCGCCCCACATCCGTGCTGCACGGTCGACGGCATCGCCCAGCAACAGCCACTCGTACTTCGCACCCTCAGCCATCGGCGCAGCGTACGCCAACGTTCCCGTGACACGCCCAGCCGACAGGCCGTCCCGGTGCGCCGCTGCGGACGCGCAGCCGGCGGTGGGGCTACGTTGAGCGAGTTCGTGCGTTCGTGGGCACTGGTGGGCCGAGCCACCCGCAGCCCGAAGGAGTGGTGCCGCCGTGGAATTTGACCTGATGACGGGTTCCTCAACGTGGGCTGAAGCCGCCGAGTTGGCGCAAGCGATCGAGGGCGCCGGCTTTTCCGGGATGCTCTACACCGAGACCGGGCAGGTGCCGTGGATGCAGCTCGCTGCGGCCGCCATGGCAGCCCCCAGCCTGACCTTCACCACCGGCATCGCGGTCGCGTTCCCCCGCAGCCCGATGGTGTCGGCACAGCTCGCCTGGGAGCTCGCCGGCGAGACCCACGGCCGCTTTCGGCTGGGCCTCGGCAGCCAAGTCAAGGGTCACGTGGTGCGGCGCTACTCGTCGGAGTTCGATCGACCTGCGGCGCGCATGCGCGACTACGTGCTTGCAGTGAAGGCGTGCCTGCGGGCCTTCCGCCGCGAAGAGAACCTCAGCCACGAGGGCGAGTTCTTCAACCTCAGCCTGCTGCCGGCCCAATGGATGCCACGCAAGCACGACTACGGCGATGTCAAGGTGGACATCTCGTCGGTGGGACCGGTCATGAACCGGGTGGCGGGCGAGGTCGCCGACGGGGTGCACGTCCACCCGATGCACACGATGCACTACATCCGCGAACGGCTGCTGCCCGAGGTGGCCCAGGGTGCCGAGCGGGCCGGCCGTGATGTCGCCGAGATCGACCTGATCGTGCCCGTTTTCGCAGCGCCGGGCGACACGCCCGACGATCTGGCGCCGCTGATCCGCCGGGCCAAGACACAGGTCGCCTTCTACGGCACCACGCCGAACTATTCGTTCCAGTTCACCGATTTGGGGTACGAGGGCGTCACCGAGAAGCTGCGCGACCTGATGCGCAAGGGCGACATCGCCGGCATGGCCGAGGTCATTACCGACGACATGCTCGAGCACTTCGCGGTGGTGGCGCCGTGGGACGAGATGGCCGACCGGTTGAAAGACCGCTACGGCGGCACCGCCGCCCGGGTGGTCATGTATCTGGCCGAAGAGCAGATCCGGAAGGACCCTGACATGGTTCACAAGTGGGGCGAGGTGGCGCAGGCCACACGCTCCTGAGCGAACCTTCTACAGGGCATTTGGCAACAGGGCATTTGACGACAGGAGATGACGTGACCGAACAGCACAACGCGGACCGGGTGGCCTTGGTGACCGGCGGCGGCCGGGGCATCGGGCGTGAGATCTGCCTGGGGCTGGCCCGCGCCGGGCGGCGGGTGGCCGTAGCAGACCTGCGAGTGCCCGAGGCCACCGACACGGCAGCCACGATCAACGCCGGGGGCGGCAGCGAATCCAACAGAGCAATTGCCGTGGCGATGGACGTCGCTGATTCTGATTCGGTGGCCCAGGGACTGCTGGCGGTCGTTGACGAGCTCGGCCCGGTCGAAGTCCTCGTCAACTGCGCCGGCTGGGATGAGCTAAAGCCGTTCGGCACAACCGACGAGGCGTTCTGGGACCGCGTCATCGAGATCAACTACAAGGGTCCGCTGCGAACCACCCACGGATGCCTGCCCGCCATGGTCGAGGCGGGTTTCGGCCGGATCGTGAACATCGGATCCGATGCCGGCCGGGTGGGCTCATCGGGGGAAGCCGTCTACTCCGGCGCCAAAGGCGGAGTCATCGCCTTCACGAAGACCATTGCCCGCGAGGTGGCGCGCCGCGGCATCACCGCGAACGTGGTGTGCCCCGGGCCGACTGACACGCCGCTGCTGGCAGAGATCGCCTCGGCGACCGACACGAGCGACAAGATCATCGGGGCGATGGCCCGGGCCGTGCCGATGAAGCGCATCGGCCAGCCGCACGAGGTGGCGTCGGCCGTCATCTACTTGTGCAGCGAAGAGGCCGGGTTCATCACCGGCCAGACGCTGTCGGTCAGCGGCGGCCTGACCATGGCCTAGTTGGGGCCTAACTGGGCGGCGTGGTAGCGATGGTGTCGCTGCCGTAGAGGGCCGTGATCTCGTCGGGCCCGTAGCCGAGTCCGGCCAGGATCGTCTCGTTGTGCTCCCCCAGCCTGGGCGGTGGACTGACGCCGGCGGGCGTGGTGTCGAATCGGAATGCGAGGCCGGGGAACCGCGGAGGTTGCTCGCCGGGTCGCAAACTTGGTCCAGTCAGGCGAGCAGCACTCGTCGCCCAGCTCGCTGCGGAGCACTCCGGCCAGTGCTTGCCACGCTTCGTCGTCGGTGACCGTCAGCGCCAGCCAGGCGTCTTCACCGCGGCATCGGTAGACACCGGCGGGTGCGGCGTCACGCGAGCGCACCCCTCGGCGGCTCGGCGGCGAGCCGGTCGGGCGCAGCGAGGCCTCCCCGAACTGGTCACCGGCGACCGCAATGGCAGTCTCGAGCTGGGAGAGGTCCACCGCGACCGGATCACGGGTGCGCCAGTGCTGCCACAACGCAGCGAGCACGATGACCGTGCCGTGCAGGCCGCCGACCACATCGGGGAAGGCGATGCCCTGCTTGTAGGGGCCCGAATCCGGGTAGCCGGTGGTGGAGGCCAAACCCGAGGCAGCATCGAGGACCGGGCCCCAGCTGATGCCTTCGGCGTCAGGACCGGTGGCACCGAAGCCCGACATGTCCAGCGTGACGACGCTGGGGTTCATCTCACGCAGCTCGACGGGCGTGATCCCGAGCGAACGCACGCCGCGGGGGCTGTAGTTGTTCACCACGATGTCGGCCGTCGCGACAAGCCGGCGCAGGACCTCGCGGCCGCCGGCAGCCTTCACGTCGAGGCAGAGGTCCCGTTTCGATCGGTTCATCTTGTTCCAGTGGCCGAGCCGGTTGAACCAGTCAACGCCGGGATCGTCGCCGAGGAAGATGCCGTTGCGCGACAGCGGTCCCGGCAGCTGCCCCCATTCCCAACTACCCCGTTCGGCGCCGATCTTGTCGGCGGGCGGCATGGCGAGGCCGCGGGCAGTTGGGTGCTCGATCTTGATGACGTCGGCGCCGAGATCCGCCCTCATCCGGCACACCAGTGGACCGGCCCACGCAATCGTGAACTCCACGACGCGCACCCCCGCCAGGGGTTTGATGCCGCCGGGCCAACGGCGTTCACTCGGCGCTGGGCCCACGGTGCTCTGGGCGCCCTCGGCGTCCGCGGCACCCGCGGCACCCTCGCCAAGTGCCGGAGCGCGGCGGAACTCGGGTGTTGCACCCTCGATGCGAGCAGGTGGCCCGGGTATCCGCGCGGATGCGCTGTCCGGTGAGCCGGCTGCAGCCAGGTCCACCCAGTAGTCCCGCGAGGCGAGCTGCGGGCTGGCCAGCATGTCGTCGAGGCTGGCGACTGGCCCGGAGGGGACGTGGTTGTCCTGTAGGGCCGTGACTGCTTCGGCCACGGTCTTGGTGGCAGCCCAGGCGCAGATGATCTCGTCGAGCTCATCGGCGTGGTCAAAGCGCACGGCGGGCACATAGAAGTCGTCGCGGGCCAGCAGTTCCACCTGGTCCATAGCGATGCAGAAGCCCTCCCACTGGTGAATCGAAACGGCAGCAATGTACACCCAGCCGTCGATGCACTCATAGAGCGCCAGCGGATGGTGCTGCTCGCCGAAGCGATTCCCCCACCGGCGCTTGGTGACGCCGTTGTGCGTGTAAAGGCTGAAGCTCCACTGGTGTGCGTTGGCCAGCGCCCCCAGCGCAGAGACTTCCACCAAGTCGCCGAGCCCGGTCGTCGCGGTGTTGACAAGCGCTGCCTGGATGCCGATGGCGGCGGTGGCGCCAACGAGGTGCGTCAGCCACGGCCCGCCGCCCGGCAGCGGGTGCCGATCGGGCTCGACGTGTTGGCTCGCAGGTATTCCCAGGCCACTGAGACGTGACCAGCGTCGGTGTCAACAAGACCTGACCGACGTAGATCCGAGCCGCCGCGGGGTTCGCCTACCACGACGTCGGCACCCGTCATCGCCAGCAGTCGAGCGCAGTATGCGCCCGATCTAGCGTCACTCAGATCCAGTACCCGAACGCCCCGCACATCACCCCTGAGTCATCGACGGCCCGAAAGCCCCCGGAGCGTATCGACGCGCCTCGATCCGTGCTGCAGGGATGGATCAGGCTCAGCCTGTCGAGGAGTTAGGCGCCGTAGCTGGGGTCGCGGCGGTCGGCGAAGGCCCGCAGGCCCTCCTTCGCATCGGGGGAGGCGAAGGCTGCCCGGGTGTATTCCTGGTAGATCCGCAGGCCATCGGGCAAGGACATCTCGCGGCCGCGCAGTGCCAGCTCTTTGGTCATCCGGATGGCGGCAGGGCCGTTCGCTGCGATCTGGTCAGCAATGCCGCGGGCGGTCGACTGCAGGTCGTCCGGGGCCGTCATCTCGCTGACCAAGCCGATCCGCAGCGCCTCGGCAGCGTCAATGAACGCCCCGGTGAGCAGCAGCCGCATGGCGTCAGACGAACCGATCAAACCCGGCAGCCGCAGCGCCCCGTAGCCGTGCAGGATCGCCCAGCGCACTTCCGGGCAGCCGAACTGCGCTGTGTTGTCGCAGACCCGGATGTCGCAGAACAGCGCCAGCTCGAGCCCCCCAGCCAGGCAATAGCCCTGGATGGCGGCGATCGTGGGCTTGGCGGTCTCCAGCCCGACGTCGAAACGGTCCGGGCGCCACGGCATCCACGCAGTCCGATCGCCGAACTCGCCGAGATCGTGACCCGACGTGAACGCCCGGCCGGTCCCGGTGACGATCGTGCACCGCACCGCCGGGTCGGCATCGGATTCTCCGAGCGCGGCGCCGATGCCGTGGTACATCTCATCGGTCATCGCGTTGAGCTTGTCCGGGCGATTCAACGTGATCGTCGCCACGTGCCCGTCGACGTCGTAGGTCACTTCGTCCATTGCGTTCCCCCTGTGCCGCCCGGCCGTGCTGGTTGGCCTTGGGACCACGCCGACATTAGAGCGCCATCGGATAGGCAAGCCTTCTCGAGGTCGTGTCTCTCGCTTCCCACTCCTGTTCGCTTCGCTGGTGGGCCTCTTGGGCCCGAACTGGAGACCCCCGCAGATTGCAAACCCGGTACAACAACGGCTGGGCTTCGTCGTACCATCCCAGTGACGCTGCAGGTCCGACTGGGCACGCACGGGCATCACTTCGGCGGAGGCATGCATGACGACGGTGCGGGCGCGACAGCTGCGGACGACGCAGTGAGCATCGCCGATCTCATCGCGGACAAGGGGTACGTCGTCGCCGACGGGGCAATGGGCACCCGGCTGTTCGCCGTGGGCCTCAGCTCGGGCGATTCGCCGGAGGAATGGAACGTCAGCCACGAGGCCGAGGTGCGTGCGGTCCACCGGTCATACCTGGCCGCCGGTGCCGACCTGGTAGTGACGAACAGCTTCGGGGGCACCCACTTCCGCATGGCGCTGCATGGCCTCGAAGACCGGGTGTGCGAGCTCAACGAAGCCGCTGCCCGCATTGCACGCCTCGAAGCTGACGCAGAAGCCGAACGAGCCGGGCGGCCGGTGCTGGTCGCGGGCTCGATGGGGCCGACAGGCGAGCTGCTCCAGCCACTCGGCAACATGTCCGCAGCGGCGTGCGAATCAGCATTCGCTGCGCAGGCGACGGCCCTGGCGGCCGGTGGCGCCGGCCTGCTGTGGATCGAGACGATGAGCGCTCTCGACGAAGTGGAAGCCGCTGTGCGGGGGGCACGGTTGGCGTGCGATCTGCCCGTCGCCGCAACGATGAGCTTCGACACCGCCGGCTGCACGATGATGGGCGTGACCGGCAATGAGCTGGCCGAGCGGCTGGCTCAGCTGGATCTGGCCGCCATCGGCGCCAACTGCGGCAACAACGTGCCGGACACCGAAGCAGCGGTGGTCGCCATTGCCGCAGCTGGGCCCGCAACTCCGGTGATCTCCAAGCCGAACGCGGGCGTTCCGGTCTGGAGCGGGCATGGATTCGTGTACAACGGCACGCCTGAAATGCTGGCTGCCCACGCACACCGGGCCCGCGCAGCGGGGGTGACGGTGATCGGCAGCTGCTGCGGCAGCACTGCGACTCACACCGCCAAGATCGTCTCGGTGCTGCGCGGCGACGAGCCACCGCCGGAGGATGCACCGACCCCCGGCACCGTCATCGAGAACCGCCTCGCCCGTCGCCGCAACCGACGGCGCCGGAGCGCGTAGCCATTCCCCGGCGAGGAATCCTGGCGAGGAATTCAGCCAATGCCCGCACACGCAGATCTTGAGATTGACGATCCGTGGCAGGCCATCGAGGCCTGCTACGACGCTGGCTGGACTGATGGGCTGCCGGTGGTGCCGCCGACCGAGCCGCTGGTGGACGCGATGCTGGCCGGCGGTGTCTGGGACGCCGATGAGGTGGTGCTGCGCGAGCCGGCGAGGGGCTTGGCGGTGACCGCCCGCAAGGCTGCCGCCAATGCAGTGATGGCCGGGTGCCGGCCCGAGCATTTCCCGGTGGTGGGCGCCGCGCTGATGGCGATGGGGGCGCCCGAATTCGAACTGCATGCCGTGTCGGCGAGCACTGGCGGGGCGGCCATTCTCATCGCCGTCAACGGGCCGATCCGTGACGAGATCGCCATCCACTACAAGGAGAACCTGTTCGGTCCTGGCTTCCGGGCCAATGCCACGATCGGCCGTACCGTCAGGCTGGTGCTTCGGAATTGCCTGGCGGCCATTCCCGGCAAGCTCGACAAGAGCACCCAGGGATGGGCGGGCAAGTACGCGATGTGCTTCGGGGAGGATGAGGCGACGAGCCCATGGGAGCCGTACCACGTCTCGCTCGGCTACTCGCCACTGGCGAGCACGGTCACGGTGATGGCTGCCGAGTCGGGCCACAACGTGCTCAACCACGCCTCGCCCGATCCCGAGGGACTGTTGGGGGACATTTGCCGACACGATGTCGGCGTTCGGCTCGCTCAGCTCGGGGCGTTCGTTGGTGGTGTTCGCTCCCGAGCACGTCCGCAAGATCGGGGCGGCCTGGCTGGAGCCGGGGCCAAGTGCAGGAGTACCTGTTCACGCACGCCACGCGGACCTATGCCGAGGTGAAGCGTGGCGGCAAGGTTGAAGGCGCTGGCAATGTCAGCGGTTTCCATCCCACGCAGTGGATGCAGACAGATCCGGCGGTGCAGCCGGGTGACGAGGACATCACGGTTCCTCGCGGAACCTGCCCTGACGACATTGCGCTCATGGTGGGTGGCGGTGACGCTGGCGGGCACTCGTCGTTCTTTCCCACTTGGAGCCGGGATCGCAGCGTCCCGCTCATCACTCAGGAGATCTTCACGCCATGACCGTCACCTTGGTTGACCCGACGCTGTGCGTTGTCGGCTCCGGCGCCGGCCTCGCACCGCGTCTGGCCTCGCTGGAAGGCGTCGTGTTGGGGCTGGTGAGCAACGGCAAGACGCACGGTCGGGGCATTCTCGAGCGGGTGGCCCAGAATCTGATCGACCGCCACGGCGCACGCGATGCGGTGCTGATGCGCAAGCCCACCGCCAACCTGCCTGCTGCCCCCGACGAGGTGGCGGCGTTGACTGCCGGCGTCACGGCGATCATCGCTGCCATCGGCGACTGAGGCAGCTGCTCGTCGAGCAGTGTGCTCGACGCCGTGCACTTCGAGGGCCACGGCGTGCCTGCCGTGGCCATCCTGACCGAACCGTTTGCCAGCACCGGCGGGGCGATTGCCGAACTCGCAGGCTTCGCCCACTACCCGTTCGCCACGGTGCCGCACCCCATCGGCAGCCTCACGGTCTCAGGGGCGATGGCTGTTGCCGACGCGGTGACGCCGATAGTGCTTGGCCTTCTCACCGGTGCGGCGGCTGGCGCGTCGAGCGCGACTGCCGTCACAGCGGCAGATCTTGACGATGTCGTGAACGGGCTCGCGGAGGGGCTGCGAACCGGCGGCGCCGACCTCACCGCCTCAGTGACCGGGCGCGAGATCTGCCTGCAGCTTCACCTCCCCGATGCAGCCTGCGCCGAGTGCGTCATGCCCGCGTCGGTACTGGCGCCAATGTTTCGCAGCCGCATCGAAGCCGAGCTCTGCCCTGGCTGGACGATCACCCTCGGCGACCCCCGCGAGCCGGAGGCGGCACCTGCCGAGGTCGCGATCTAGGGTTGCGACATGAACGGTCAGCTGGTTGCGGGTACCACCAAGGGCGTCTTCATTGTCGACGGCGCGGGGTCGCAACAGACGCTCGAAGCTCGGCACGTCCGCGACCTCACCTTGGTCGACGATCGTCTCTTTGCCGGATCGGCCGCGGGCCTGTTCGTCAGCGACGACGGGGGTCGCACGTGGTCAGCGCCTCTGCTCTGTGAATACGACGTGTGGCAAGTCCGGGCTGCCAGCAACGGTCGGCTGTATGCCAGCACCGAGCCGGCGCACCTCTTCCGAAGCGAGGACCTTGGGGATACCTGGACCGAGATCGAGTCGTTCGCCAAGCTGCCCGAAGCAGCTGACTGGTGCGTGCCTGTCGAGCCGCCAATGCCGGGTCGAGCCCGGGCTCTCGCTATCGACGAGGAAGACCCGGACCGCATCTGGGTCGGCGTCGAGGTCGGAGGGGTGGCCCGCACCACCGACGGGGGCCAGACCTGGACGGTCGACCTGCCCGGCGGCAATCCCGACCTGCACATGATGTTCCCCCACCCCGCCGACTCGGGCGTTCTGTTCATCACCACTGGTTACGGGCGCTTCGACGGCATCGCAGAGGAGACCGAGGGCAACGCCGGGGTGTTCCGCTCCGACGACTACGGCCAAACGTGGGAGTACGCCTGGAAGGGCATCACCCCTCGCTACTCACGGCCGATGTGCATCGACCGTCGCCACCCCTACAGCGTCACCGTCGCCAGCGCGCCGACTGCGTTCTCGCACTACCGCGATGACGGCGGGGCCGGCGCAGCCTTGTACCGCTCTGATGATCAAGGTCGGTCGTGGCGGTCCTTGTGCGACCCGGCCCATTCGCCGTCGCACGCCAACTTCCATGGCTTGACCGTGGACCCCGAAAACCCGGGCGGCGTGCTGGTCGGCACCGACACGGGCGAGGTGTGGCGGGTGTCCGAAGATGCCCAGTGGACCGCGCTGGGGGCGGACCTTCCTCTCGTCTGGGCGCTGGCGGCGGTTTGAGGGGCGACGGCGCGACCGAGTACGGCGCGGCGGTGAACGCGTCGCGCTGATTTCACGGCACACACGGGATACGACATCAGGGGAAGGGGCCAGTGCAGGATCGCTACGGTCTCGAGCTCAGTACCTCATCGGCGACCGCACGAGACGCCTATGTCGAAGCCATCGATCGGATGCTCGCCGCTGAGGCCCACGTCGATGATTCCCTGGCCGCGGCCATTGCCGCCGATCCGGATTTCGCCCTCGCGCACGCCGCCGAGGCCCGGCAGCTCAACTCAACGTGCGACTTCCCCAGGCGCGAGCCTCAGTGGAGACCGCCGTTGCGTTGAGCGAGGGGGCGACCCCGAGGGAACGACAGCATGTTGAGATCATCAATCGCCTCGTCACCGGCAAGGTCCCCGAATCGCTCGAGCTGACCCGTCAGCACCTGGTCGACCACCCACGCGATGCGTTTGTGCTGGCGCCCGCCTGCGGTGTGTTCGGAGCCATAGGTTTCAGCGGTCGTATCGACAGGGAAGCCGAGCTGCTCGAGTTCCTCGAACCGCTGGCCACGCACTACGGCGACGACTGGTGGTTCGCGACCGTGCACGCATTCGCGCTGATCGAGCAGGGGCAGTGGGACCGGGGTCGACGGTTGGCGTAACGCTCCCTCGAACAGCGGCCCGCCAGCGCCCATGGCGCCCACACCCTGACCCACGCGCTCTTCGAGGCCGACGACGATGACGAAGCGGTCGATTTCCTCGACGGGTGGCTCCCCGGATCCGATCGGGCGAGCGTGCTGCACTGCCACATCTGGTGGCGCTACGCGCTGGCGCTCTTGGCGGTCGAGCGTTTCGATGCAGCGTGGCAGGCCTTTCGACACAACTGCCTGCCCGGCGCGACCACCAGCCCGCCGATCACCGTGTTCTCCGATTCCTCGTCGTTCCTGTGGCGCTCGGAACTGGCCGGCCACCAGTGCGATCGAAGCACCTGGGAGTCAGTACGCGAGTTCTACGAAGAGAACTTCGACCAGCCGATCGTGTTCGTCGACGCACATGTCGGTCTCGTCTACGCAGCATTGGGAGAGACCGAGCAGTTGCAGGCCAGCATCTCGCTGCTGCAGGAGCTCGGCGAGGCCGGCCGACTGCCCGCGGAGACCACCGGGGCGACGCTAGGCCGGGCCTATGCCGCCTTCGTCGACGAGCAGTGGTCGACGGTCATCGATGTCCTCGAGCTGCTGACCCCGCAGGTCGTCCGCATCGGGGGCAGCCGGGCCCAACGCGACCTGATGACCAACACGCTGCTCGCGGCGTACGTCAGAAGTGAGCGCTTCCACGAAGCGCGAACTTTCTGTGAGCGCGTCGTCGAACGCCGCCCCACACGCCCGGTGGCTGGTTTCGAGCTTTGCTGATCGGCGGTCGTGAGATCACAGCTCGTCGGCAATCAGAACCCGTGCCCCTCAATGCCGTAGAAGGGCGAGTTCCATCGCACCGCCTTGCGCACGTCGGGCACGGTGTGCTCTATCAGATCATCAAGCTGGCGGCCGCCGTCGATTCAAACTGACAGCGAGAACCATGCCCACGGTGATTCCTATTGCTATGCCGGCGCCAATGTTGCCCATTAGCGCGCCTAGGCCTACGCCTGCTCCAGCTCCTATTGCGATGCCTAGACCGACATTCCTGTTCGCGCCCATGCTGTGCTCTGACCTTCGGGTAGTGGAACGCTACGCCCTTTTGATCTGGTGGAGCTGACGGGACTCGAACCCGTGACCCCCTGCTTGCAAAGCAGGTGCTCGTGCCATCTGAGCTACAGCCCCGAATGATCGAAGGCGTCTGAGGGTACCGGGCCTGCATTGGGGTGAAATCTGTTGAACCCGGCGCGCTCTGCCGTCGCAGGGCAGGCTTGATGGTTGGTGCCTGACACATCGGACCTCACGCCTTCGGGGGAATCTGCGGACTCGGCGGCTCCGTGGTCGATCGCAGCAGCGGCGTTCGCCGCCAACTTCGTGACGTTCGGGATTCTGTTCTCGTTCGGAGTGTTCCTGACGCCGATCGCAGACGACTTCGGCACCACCACCGGGCCCGTGGCCGCGCTGTTTTCGACTGCAATCAGCACCTACTACCTCGGAGGTGCCATCGGGGGCCGAATCGGCGATCGATTCGGCGCGCGCCCGCTGGTGGCGGTAGCCGCTGTGGCCATGTCGGGCGGCCTGCTCGGAACCGCCTTGTCCGCGGCCCTGTGGCAGGCCTACGCGGCCTTCGGCGTGCTTGTCGGGCTTGCCACGGGGTTCTGCTATCCGTCGATGATCGGCCTGATCGGCCGCAGCTTCAGCGACCAGCGCCGCCCGGCAGCGATGGGGTTCCTGCTTGCCGGCGTCGGTGCGGGGACGTTGGTGATGCCGTGGCTCGGACATCAGCTGATCTCGGCGATCGGGTGGCGTCAGGCGTACACGGTGCTGGCTGCTGTGGCCTTGGTGGCCATTGGCTGGGCCGCGACACGCTGCGACCGGGTCCGAACAGCGAGCGTCCAGCTGATGCGCATCGCCGTGCTGGCGCGGTCGCGCCGCTTCTGGCTGTTCTTCGCGGCGGTCGTTGCCATCGGGCCGGGCTTCTACGCGCCGGTCGCGTTCTACAACGACTACGCGGTCGACGCCGGGGTGGCGCGCGGGCTGGCCGCCGGGCTGATCGGGATTTCCGGGGCCACGAGCGTTGTCGTCCGCCTGGCGTATGGCGCGCTCGGCACCCGCTTCGATCCGATGTGGCTCTGCCGGGCGGCGTTCGGCTGCCTGACCGCAGCGCTTGCGATCTGGTGGGCTTCCGGCGGCAGTGCGGCAGTGCTCATCATCAGTGCCGTGACCCACGGCGTGGGCTGGGCGGTCTGGGTGTCCGCCACGCCGTCGGTGCTGGCTGAGTGGTACGGCGTGGAGAACCTCGGCGGTGTCATCGGCATCTACTACACGGGACTAGGAGTCGGCGGGCTGGTCGGACCAGCCGTGTGCGGATTCGTGATCGACGCCGCAGGCTTCGAACCCGCTCTCGCACTCGTCACCGTCACCAGCCTGGTTGCGCTCGGCCTGCTGGCAGTGCCGATGCGCGAGAGAGCGGTTGAGGACTCAGGCTGAGTCCGAGATCCAACCAGCACGACCGCAGGCTGTGTCCAGCACCGCGCCAAGCAACTCCACGGAGACACGTCTGCTAGGAAACCCCGCATGAACATGCCTGCCATTTCCCTGGCCGCAGTGCGCGGACGTCGTGAACGCACGCTCGAAATCGCCGCCGAGATCGAACAGCGCGGCTTCAGCGGGATTTTCTGTCCGTCGATGGGCGACCCTGTAGCACTGTGCCAGTCGATCGCCCACGTCACGAACGAAATCGTCTTCGGGACATCGGTGCAGCCGATCTACTTCCGCAACCCGGTCGACATGGCCTCGACCGCGGCGTTCATTCACGAGATCTCCGGTGGACGGTTTCGGTTGGGCATTGGCGTGACGCACGGGCCGGTGCACGATCGGTTGGGAATCACGCCGGGCAAACCGCTTGCGGACACGCGGGACTACATCGCAGCGATGGAGGCTGCATCCGCCCAGCACGGCGAACTGCCGCCCATCGTGCTTGCCACGCTGCGTCAGCGCATGGCCGAGCTGTCGGCGGAGATCAGCTCCGGGGCAGTGTGGGCGAATGCCAGCTGCAACGACTTCGCCAACTCGGTCGCGCACCTCGGCGATGACGGCAAGCGGGACGACTTCTTCGTCGGCAACATGATCCCAACCGTCATCGATGACGATCGAGCGGCTGGAGCGGCCCGTAACCGCAAGACGCTGTCCGGCTACGTCGCGCTGCCGAACTACCGGAACTACTGGAAGCAGGCTGGCTGGGTCGACGAGATGGAGGCTGCGGAGACGGCGATTTCCGTGG
The DNA here is from genome assembly GCA_963663635.2 of Acidimicrobiales bacterium. Lineage (GTDB taxonomy): Bacteria > Actinomycetota > Acidimicrobiia > Acidimicrobiales > Poriferisodalaceae > Poriferisodalis. The sequence goes on along the minus strand of CAXXMY010000022.1, from coordinate 44,872 downwards.
GCGACACCGAGGCCCTGAATAGCGCGATGACTGATGACTGGCTGTCGAACGCGACGCTGTATGGCTCGACGAGCGAGGTGCGCGACGGGGTCGAAGCGTGGTTCGACGCCGGATGCAAGACCCCGATCCTCGTGCCGTCGAGCACGAGCGGCGGCCAGCTCAAAGCGCTCGAGGAGATCTTCGACACCTTCGCCTGAGCTACCGGGGCGCGACAGCGCCCGAATTGACACAAGGCGCGGCAGCATCGACGGGAAACGACGCGCATCGCGCAGTTACGCTGCCGTGCATGCATATCGAGCTGTTCGGATTCGACACAAGCCCAACGCGTTTCGAGGCAAGCATCCGCGATGCCGCAGAGCAGGGCTTCCGGCGCTATTGGACCCCGCAGATCTTCGGCCACGACGCGCTGACCACCATCGCGGTGGCTGGCCGAGATGTGCCGGGCATCCGCATGGGCACGGCCGTGGTGCCCACCTACCCGCGCCATCCGATGATGCTGGCCCAGCAGGCGCTCACCACCCAGGCTGTCGTCGGCGGCCGGCTGGACCTCGGCATTGGCCCGTCACACAAGCCTGTCGTGGAAGGCATGTGGGGCTACTCGTTCGATCGGCCGATTGCGCACATGCGCGATTACTTGACGATCTTGACCAAGCTGCTCGTGGACCGGCGCGTCTCCCACGGCGGCGATGCCGTGACCGGCCGCGGCGAGATCACTCCCCCGGCGGCAGACGCCCCACCCGTGTTCGTTGCGGCGCTCGGCAGCCAAATGCTGCGCCTGACCGGCCGCATGGCCGACGGCACGTTCACCTGGATGACCGGCCCTGCAACGCTGCGAGACCACACCGCACCCACGATCAACGAAGCAGCAGCCGATGCGGGTCGTCCGGCCCCGCAGGTCGTGGCTGGCTTCCCGGTGTGCGTCACCGACGATGTCGACACCGCACGAGCCCGCGCAGCAAAGGACCTGGTCGTCTACGGCACTTTGCCGAGCTACCGGGCAATGCTCGATCGCGAAGGCCTCGGCGGTCCCGAGGACATTGCCATCATCGGGAGCGCCACCGAGGTTGCCGACCGCATCAGCGCCATGGCGGACTGCGGAGTGACCTCATTCGCGGGCTCGGCGTTCGGCACCCTCGACGAGCAAGCTGCCACACGCGAAACCCTCATCAGCCTGCTCGGTTAACGACGGCGATTCGCCGACAAGCGCCCGATTTCAGCCGTCAGGCGAGGCATTTTCTGGGGTCGGATCGGGAACCGCAACATCGGGATCGGCGACGGCGATGTCGGAGGGGGTTTCAGGGCTGGGGCGGAGGCCCACGAAGATTGCAGCGAGGGCTGCTAGGCCGACCACGATGCTGGTCCAGACGTTGATGCGCAGGCCGCCGAGCTCGGTGGCGTTGTCGATACGCAGCAGTTCGATCCAGAGGCGCCCGGCGGTGTAGCCGAACACGTATGCCGCGAACAGGTAGCCCGTGCGCAGGCGGGGCAGCGCTTTGGGGACAACCCAGACGAGCGTCGCTGCCAGCGCCAGGTTCCACAGGGCTTCGTAGGCGAACGTCGGATGAAAAGTCTCGGTGAGGCCGTAACCGGCAACACGATGTGCCTGGTCGATCTCGAGTGCCCACGGAAGATCAGTGGGGCGCCCGTACAGCTCCTGGTTGAACCAGTTCCCCACTCGGCCGATGGCCTGGGCCACGGCCAGCGCCGGCGCTAGCGCGTCGAGCATCGCCGCCGTGCTGTGCCCGCCGCGGCGCAGCATCCACACCGCCACCACGACACCGGCCGAGATCCCGCCCCAGATGCCCAGACCGCCCTGCCAGACCTTGGGAATGTCGCCGAGGTTGTCGCTGTAGCGGTCGAAGTCCGTGATGACGTGATAGAGCCGGGCGCCGATCAGTCCGGCCGGCACAGCCCAGACCGCGATCGTCCCGACGAGATCGCTCGCGCCGGCGTAGTACGACGCATCGAGACCCGAGATGGCCCGGCGCCAGCGGCGGGTGGTGATCCACACCGCAACCAGCACGGACACGCCGATGGCAACGCCATAGGCTCGAATGTCGAGTGGTCCGAGTGAGATGTAGCTACGCGACGGGCTCGGGATCGCCGCGAGCGCATTAGCGAGCAACACGAGGGGTCCAACAGCCATGGCGCAGCAAGGGTACGCACAGTGGCTGGAAGCAGACGGTCGGCGTCTCAATGAGATCGCCGCCATGGCCGACAGCACGCCCGGCGACTGGCAACGGCCCATCCCGAAGTGTCCCGGGTGGGACCTCGAGGGGCTGATCGGGCATTGCGCGGGCGTGTGGACGTTTGTCGGCTCCAGCATCGCCGCAGGCGGCCCCGTCGACCGAGACAGCATCACCCAGCCCGACTGCACGCTGTCGCAATGGCATGCCGACGCCCTCGAACGCCTCACCGCCGAACTCGCCGGTCGGGACCCCAGTGAGCCCTACTGGAGCTTCAACCCCCGAGACCAGACCATCGGGTTCTGGCAACGGCGCATGGCCAACGAAGCCGTGATGCACCGTCGGGATGCCGAATCCGCATACGACGGCACGCCTGCACCCATCGATCCCGCCGCGGCCGTCGACGGCATCGACGAGCTCTTCGACTTCTTCTTGCCGGTACGTCAGCCCACGGTCTTCGCCGGCAACGGCGAGACCATCCACCTGCACGCCACCGACGCCGACGGCGAATGGGTCATCACCCGCACACTCGACGGCATCAAGGTCGAGCACGCTCACCGCAAGTCAGATGTCGCGGCGCGGGGGCCGGCGCAGGATCTGTTGCTGTTCGTGTGGGGCCGAGTCGGTCCCGAACGGCTTGAAACCTTCGGCGCCGATGCGCTGCTCACAGAGTGGCAACGGCTCGTCCGCATTTGAACACCCGCTCGGCATCGAAGCGGCCGCTCTGCGTCGTCCCTACTGCGCACGGCTACAGGCCCGCGCCCTCATAGGCCGCGGCGCGAACACCGAGCTCGGCCAGTTCGGCCAGCCAGGGCAGCGGATCGTCGAGCATGCCGAGACCCCAAGCGCCGCTCGGCAATTCGTCTGCGAGAGCCCATCCGGCCGCGGTGGCAGCCACGGCCGCCGCAGCCGCGCTGGGGTGGTCGATAACGCCCAGAACATCGGTGTAGTGACGCCCATCACGCAGGCCCCGCAACTCGACGCGCACGCCACCAGGGCCGCCGTCCGCGTGGGGCGACCGCAGCATCGGCAGCATCGCAGTGAGGCGATCACGGCGAGTGCCCGCGACCCGTGCCGTGACCCGTTCGACATCGCTGAACGCCGGTACAAGCAGCAACGCATCGCACAGGGCTGCCCTGTAGCAGTCATGGGCACCCAGCGGATCCGGGAACCACACCAGCTCGCGTCCCGAACCGCCGCGGCGGCGGCGCCACTGTCCTGCGCGCCAGTCAACAGACGTTCCGGTGCGCGCGCGGTGCAATTGACGCTGGCAGGCAGGGCCAGCCGTGCCCACACGGGCGATGTGCACTTCGGTCACCACGTCGAATTGCGCCGCACCGTGGCGAGCGAGCAAGCAGCTGTACCCCGGCGAGAAACCAGCGCCGATCGCAATCGAGCGCTCCGCGGCCACAGCACGCCCATCGAGCGCGAGCAGCTCCTCCACATCGGTCACGGAATCGGAGAGCGAAACGACGTGCGCGCCACGCGCCAGCGCCTTCTCAGCCAGCGCAGCATGACCGCCGCTGGGCAGGCTCAGTACCACGACGTCCGCATCAGGCAGCTTGCCGGGCGCAACGACCTCGACATCGACGTCCAGCAATTGCGAACCGAAGCCCCGCAGACGCGCGGGATGCCGTGAACCCAGTACGAGGCAGTCAACTTCTGCGCGTGTCGCGAGATGGCGCGCCACACGCTGGCCGACGGCGCCCGCTCCGATGACGGCGATCGTGCTCACTCGTTAGGGCTCACTCGGCTAGGGGAGCAGTCACCGATAATCGGGACCGGCCAGCTCGCGCCAGCTGCCCTCGCGGCGAGGCACTTCGTGGGAAGAACGCAAGCGCAGGACGATGGTGACCAGCCCGCCGACGACGCTGGCGAGAAGCACTCGCCGCAGAAAACTCACCATGGCAGCCTCGGTTTGTGTGGGGCTAGATGGAATCGAACCAACGACCTCACCCTTATCAGGGGTGCGCTCTAACCGACTGAGCTATAGCCCCGCAGGATCGCTCACGATAGCGCTGAGTTGCAGCCGTGACCAAGCGCGTTCGGGGCGATCGCTGCATCACCGGCAATTCGACTGTGGGTGCCGACCCGGCTCAGCGAGCCGGCGGACGCTCGCTGTCCTCGAGCACGGTGACCCGAACACCGCCGGTCAGATCGCTGATCAGGTTGAACATGATCGTCATCACCACATTGACCGCGACACCGACTGTGGCCAAGATGAGGCCAATGATTCGAGCTCGCTGGTAGATCACCATTCCGTCGATCTTCCAGCTCTCGTACGAGCCGACCTCGGTGATGAACGACTCGATCTTTTCGACGAAGCCCGAGCGCTGCGCGGCGTTCCACAGCAGGACCCCGGCCGCCAGCACTGCCACGTAACCGCAGGCGTAGAGCAAGACCGAGACTTTGAACACGGACCAGGGGTCGATGTGGCGCAGCACGCGGTGGGTGCGCCGAGCCCGCGCCCGTCGCTGCTGAAGCCACGGCCAACGAGACGGAGCCTCGGACCCGGCGCGTGGGGGCGCCTGGTCGGGTGCGCCGTGAACTCCTCGTGTCGCGCCGGGCGCCATGGGCGCCGGATGGGGCCTCGCTGCGGGAATCTGTGGCGGTGCCGTGTGCCCGCTCGGCGGCACAGCCTGCTTCTGCGCGCGGGACGCAGGCGTGATGCCCAGCGCTTCCGCGAACAACTCGTCAGTCGGCGTCGGCCCGCCTGCGGGCGGCGGCACGGGTCCGCCACCGGATGTCCCGTCGGCCACGCTTCGCAGTGTAGGAGTCAGCCGTCGGGCGACTCATGCACGGGCGACCGCACCGGCGCGGCCGCAGTCGCAACGGCCCGCTGGCCGTCGAGAGCGACCACAACTCGCACCCGCACCTCGTCGGCACCGATCCGCACGTCAAATGCCTCCACACGCCCGCCGGCTGCCTCCGCGGCCGCCGTCGCAGCGGCCTGGTCCGCGCTCTTGGCCGCAGGCAAATCTGCAGTCGCTGTCGAGGCGAGTGAGGCAAGAGCAGCGGCGTCTGCGGCGGCCTGTGCGCGAGAACTCGACAACGCAGCGTGCCCCCAACGAGCTACAAGGCCGAGACCCACAATGAGGGCCAACGCCAACAGCGCCACCGGGAGTGCTGCTTGGCCACGTTGGCTCCCCGCAGCGCGCCGCGTGTACGACGGCAGCATCGGGACAGCCGATCCGGTCCGTGGGGCACGACCGAGTGCAACTGCGGTCATCGGGGCGACGCTACGCCAGCGAGCTGACCTCGTCGGAAAGGATTTCGCCGGACCGCATGTCGTCGGTCTCGGAAGCCGGCTCGTCGGTCTCGAGGTCGACCGGCGCGATTGCCACCACGGTCTCGCCGTCACCCAGCGCCATTGCCCGTACTCCGGCAGTGCCACGGCCATAGCGAGAAATGTCCCCAACGCGGGTGCGAATGAGAATCCCGCTCGACGAGACAAGCAAGACCTCGTCATCGGAATCCACCAATCGAGCACCGGCGACATGGGAACGAGCGTCGGGCAACTTGATGGCAATGACGCCGAGGCCGCCCCGCCCCTTGCGCCCGAACAGCGCCGCTGCAGTGCGCTTCGCCGCGCCCGTGCTCGACACCACCAGGAGATCCCGGGCATCGGTGGCCGACAGCACGTCGGCTGCGGCCACCGTGTCGCCCTCACGTGGCCGCATGGCCCACACACCAGCAGCGCTGCGGCCCATCGGGCGGATCAGTCGCTCGGAGAATCGAACGGCGCGGCCCCCACGCGAGACAATCAGCACGTCGTCATCGCCGGATGTCTCCAGCACACGGACCAATTCGTCGCCGTCGCGCAGACTGAGCGCTATCAAGCCGTTGGCGCGGATGTTCTCATACGAGCTCAGCGCCGTCTTCTTGGCACGGCCTTGCCGAGTCACGAACAGCAGATAGCGATCCGGCGGGAATTCCCGAGCAGCCACCACGGCCTCGACCCGCTCGCCTGCGGCAAGCTGCACCAGATTCACCATCGCTGTGCCGCGTGCTGTGCGGTGCGTCAACGGCAACTCGTAGGCCTTCAAGCGATGCACTCTCCCCTGGTTGGTGAAGCACAGCAGCCACGCGTGCGCCGTCGTCAGCAGCATGCGGACGACGACGTCGTCTTCTTTGAGTCGTGCGCCTTGAACCCCGCGGCCGCCGCGCCCTTGGGTCCGGAACATGTCCGGCGAGGTCGCCTTCACGTAACCCTCACGGGTGAGCGTCACCACCAGCGGCTCGTCGTCGATGAGGTCCTCGGCGTCCACGTCGCCTGGGTCATTGACGATCTCTGTGCGCCGCGGCACGGCATGCGCCGCACGTATAGCACTCATCTCGTCGATGATCACCTGCCGCAGTCGCGCATCGTCGCCGAGAATTGCCTCCAGCTCAGAGATCGTTTGCACAAGCTCGGCCAGCTCATCTTCCAGCCGAGATCGGCCCAGCCGGGTCAGACGGCCGAGTTGCATGTCGAGAATGTGGTTCGCCTGCTCACCGCTGAACGACATCGGCTCGGCGCACAAGCCCGCAAGTGCGGCAGTGCGATCCTCGCTCGCGCGAATCAGCGCGATGATCTCGTCGATCAGATCGAGAGCTCGCAGCAAGCCTTCCACAATGTGCGCTCGGGCACGCGCCACATCCAGTCGATGCTGGCTGCGGCGCGTGGCCACTTCGATCTGGTGCTCCACATAGGCCACAAGGGCGTCGCGCAGGTTCAGCGTGCGCGGCACTCCGTCCACGAGCGCCACCATGTTGACCGCGAAGCTGGACTGCAGCGGCGTGTGCTTCCACAGATTGTTGAGCACCACGTTTGCCGGCGCTCCGGCCCGCAGTTCGATGACGAATCGCGTCTTGCCCTTCGCGGACTCGTTGCGCAGCTCGGTGATGCCATCAATGACCTTGCGATTGACCGCGTCGGCAATCTTGCGCTCGATGGCTTCAACCGAGGTCTGATACGGAATCTCCGTCACCACGATGCGTGATCGCCTGCCGTCTTCGACGATCTCTGCCCGGGCGCGTATACGCACCGAGCCGCGGCCCGTCGACATCGCAGTCCGCGAACCCGCTCGACCGAGCAGCAAGCCACGAGTCGGAAAATCTGGGCCGTGCACAAACTCCATCAGATCTTCGACCGAGGCGTCGGGATTACGGATGAGATGGATGGTCGCGTCGATGATCTCGCCGAGATTGTGGGTGGGGACATTTGTCGCCATGCCCACCGCGATGCCCTGGCTGCCGTTGACGAGCAGATTCGGGAACCGCGACGGCATGACAAGCGGCTCGGTGCGGGATCCGTCGAAGTTGGCCGCGAAATCAACGGTGCGTTCGTCGATGCCTTCGACCATGGTCATGGCCAGGTCCGTCAGCCGGCACTCCGTGTAGCGGTAAGCAGCCGGGGGATCTGACGGCGAGCCGAAGTTGCCGTGCGGGTCGATGAGCTTGTTGCCCAGGCTGAACGACTGACCCATGCGCACCAACGCGTCGTAGATGGAGCCGTCGCCGTGGGGGTGATAGTTGGCGATGACGTCGCCGACAACGGTCGCGCACTTCTTGTGAGGCCGGTCCGGGCGCATGCCGGTGTCGAACATGGACCACAGGATGCGGCGGTGCACCGGCTTGAGCCCATCGCGTGCGTCGGGCAACGCTCGACTCGTGATGACCGACATGGCGTAGTCCATGAAGGACTGCTCCATTTCGGTCTGGATCTCAATGTCGAGCACAGCGACTCGCTGCTCGGGCTGCCCGTTTGCCGCTGCATCGCTCGAGGGCGCACCGGTCACTTCGTCGCCGTCGCCGGCCTGCGCCACCTCGTCGCCGTCGCCGGCCTGCGCCACCTCGTCGCCGTCGCCGGCGACCTGTGAACCATCGTCGCTCATTGGATCACCTCGCTCAGATGTCGAGGAATCGAACGTCGCTGGCGTTGTTCTGGATGAAACTCCGGCGGGCGTCCACATCGTCGCCCATGAGGATGCTGAAGATGAGGTCCGCGGTCGCGGCCTCTTCGAGGGTGACGCGCAGCAGGGTTCGCTGCTCGGGGTCCATGGTGGTGTCCCACAGCTCCTGCGCGTCCATCTCGCCCAGACCCTTCAAACGCTGGAATTCGTTGCGGTGGTTCGGACGTCCGGTAAGGAACACCGCCTTGGCCCGATCGTCCTTGAGGTAGACCGTCTCGGTACCGACCTTGGTGGAGAACAGCGGCGGCTGGGCGATGTAGACGCAGCCATGCCCGAGCAACGCACGCATCCGGTGGAAGAAGAACGTCAGCAACAGCGTGCGGATGTGGCTGCCGTCGACATCGGCATCGCACAGCAGGATCACCTTGCGATAGCGCACCCGCTCGACGTCGAATCCGCCCTCGCCGGTCGCACCGTCGATACCCGCACCTATCGCAGATATCAACGCACCGATCTCGTTGTTCTCAAAGATCCGTTCGGGGCGACTGCGCTGGACATTGAGGATCTTGCCTCGGATCGGCAGAATCGCCATCGTGGCCGGATCCCGCGCCTCCTTCGCCGATCCGCCCGCGGAATCGCCTTCGACGATGTACAGCTCGGATTCGGAAGGGTCGCTCGAGGAGCAGTCAGTCAGCTTGCCCGGCAGGCCGGCGCCCCGCAGTGCCGACTTGCGCACGGTGTTGCGCGCCTTCTGAGCGGCAATGCGGGCTCGGCGCGCATCGACGGCCTTGCCGATGACCAGCTTGGCCTCGGTGGGATGCTCTTCGAACCACTCGGACAGACCGCTGTAGGCCGACTTCTGCACCAAGCTGCGCATGGCCGTGTTGCCGAGCTTGGCCTTGGTCTGGCCCTCGAATTGCGGTGACTGCAGGCGCACGCTGACAACAGCAGTGAGCCCCTCACGGATGTCGTCACCTTGGAGGTTCCCGTCGTCAGGTCGCAGCATCTTGCGGTCACGGGCATAGGTGTTGACAGCAGAGGTGAGCGCCGAGCGGAAGCCCTCGGCGTGCATTCCGCCCTCGATGGTGTTGATGCCGTTGGCGAAGCTGTGGAGTCCATCAGTGTTGAAGCCGTTGTTCCATTGGAACGCGATCTCCACCTCGTCGCCCGCTTCTTCCGCCGCGAGATAGCCGACATCGTCAAAGAGCGCTTCAGATGACTCGTTGAGATGGCGCACGAAGTCACGGATGCCGCCGGAGTAGCAGAACTCGTGATGGGGCGGCGCTGTTTGGTTCGGGGTGAGTCGTCGCTCATCGGTGAAGACAATTCGCAGCCCAGCGTTCAAGAACGCCATCATCTGCAGGCGCTCGGTCAGTGTCTGTGCTCGGAACTCGACCTGCTCGAACACCGTGTCATCTGGTCGGAACGTGATCGTGGTGCCAGTGTGACCGGCCGGTGACGGCCCGACATCGGTGAGCTCGCCGACAGGCTCTCCCCCGTTGTGGAACAAGATTCGCCAGCGTCGACCCTCGCGGTCGATGAGCGCTTCGAGCTCGGAGGACAGGGCATTGACAACGGACACGCCCACGCCATGAAGACCGCCGGACACCTTGTAGCCGCTGCCGCCGAATTTGCCGCCGGCATGGAGCACGGTGAGCACGACTTCTGCCGCTGACTTGTCCGGATACTGCGAATGGGTCTCGACTGGAATGCCGCGCCCGTCATCCGCGACGCAGCATGTGCCGTCAGCCCGCAACGTCACCTCGATCAGGCTGCAATGGCCAGCCATCGCCTCGTCGACGGCGTTGTCGACAACTTCGTACACAAGATGGTGCAGACCGCTCGGACCCGTTGAGCCGATGAACATGCCTGGTCGCTCGCGTACTGGCTCGAGGCCTTCGAGCACTGTGATCGCGTCCGCGTTGTACGCCCCGACAACCGTCGTAGCGACGCCGGATGGCGCATCAGCTGGCTGGGCGTCCCCGATGTCGTCGGGAGCAAGCGTCGTGTCGGTCACAGTGCAAGTAGCGGCATGATTCACCGTTGAGTGGAGATGTCTCCGGTCGGCGCTGCGGTCACGCAGCGGGGGGCGTACAGGATGGCGTCCGGTTGGTTCTGCAAGCTCGGGTCGCCCTGCCGGTACCCATCGAACAGAGCGTTTCGATCCAGAATCCTGCGGGACCCTTCCTGGCTTTTCAGTCTACCGGAGACTGCGCGTTTTCTGGTGGAGTCGGGCCGTCAGCACGAGCCCTATAACCGCAGATCAGAGCCACTTTGTCGCGTCCAGTGCAGGTTCGTTTCAGGGGGTGGTCGCAGAGGTCTCGCAGAGAACTCGCGACCTGCACCGTGAAGCCACTTGTTGCGCACTGCGGTTCGCTTCGCTCACGGATGGCTCGGCGGGTGCTCAGCCCCCCGGATGTACCCGCAGATGCAGTTCCGTGATCTTCATGGCCGTGGAGCCAGAGTTCAGAGCGTCCAGAATTCTGCTCGTGTGGTACCGGATTTCGGTCGCCCACGCCGGGTCGTCAACGACCACCATGAGACGTCCTGCCTCGAGCCGATCAGGGCGCGCATGCGCCGCAATCGCGTCGCCGACGGCGTCCGACCAGCGCTGCGTGAGATCGATTGCCCGGCCCTTCGAACCGAAGCCTGCAGTGACCGCGCGCAACGAATCGGCGATCGATCGAGGTTCACGCCCTCGGGGTTGGTCTCGCCGCCTGCTCATGGCCCTCACATGCTCGCGCGCCGAATCGTCGGCGACGCCCAGCGGGCAGCCAGAACGTGACGGCACGAACGCGTCGTCACGGCGCTGTCGTCGCTGCACCGTCACGAACGTGCACACAGCTTCCGAATTGGATGCCAGCAGGCACATTGCCCACAGCTGACGTCAGGATGGTCTGCGCGGCGGGCAAGCAGTCGACAAGCCGACGGGCCCGTCCATCGTCCAGCTCGGAAAAGACGTCATCAAGCAGGACCACGGGCGGATCGTCGAACGCCGCCGCGGTGTAGCTGTGCTGGGCAAGGCGCAAGGCCAAAGCGATGCTCCGCTGCTCACCTTGGGATGCGTGCGTGCGAGCGGGCAGCCCGCCCACAGAGATCTCGAGGTCGTCACGGTGCGGGCCCACGAGGGTTGCCCCGCGGCGAAGGTCGTCTGGTCGACCCGACGACAGCATTTCTGCGAGGCCTCTGCCACGCCACGGCGCCGCGTACGACAATTGAACCGGCGTCTCGAGGCCGGCCAGCTGGGTGTATGCACGCTGAATGCCCGGCGCGAGCGCGGCGCACAGCGCGATCCTGCCTTCGGCGACGAACTCGCCGGCAGCGGCGAACTGTGTGTCCCAGACGTCCAGTGTTGCCAACGCTTCGTCATCGGGGCGCCGCCCGGTTTGCTTGAGCAAGTTGTTGCGCTGCCTCAGGATGCGCTCGAAATCTGCTCGAACCGCGCGGAACTGTGGATCAGTCCTCCCCAGAACCTCGTCGAGGAACTCGCGGCGGACCGACGGGCTACCACTGGGCAACCGGAGATCAGTGGGGCAGAACACGACCGTGGAAACCACATCCGCCAGGTTCCGCAGCAGTCGCACTGGGTTGCGGTTCACCTGTGCGCGAGACCGCCCTCCAGCAGCGACCTCCATTTCCACCACGTGCGTCCGACCGCGCCGCTCGATCTCTGCTCGCACGATCGCTCGCTCGCAGCCGGAACGCACCAGCACCTCGCTGGCGGCACCCCGAAACGAACGCGTGCCGCTCAGCAGATCCAACGCTTCGAGAAGATTCGTCTTGCCGTGCCCGTTGGGTCCCAGCACGAGCGTCCGCTCTCGATCGAAGTGCACACGAGTCGAGCGGTGATTGCGGAAATCTTCAACGCTCAGCCAGGCAACGATCACCGCTGCGAACTCAGCATTCGACGACCAGCGCGCGGAGTGGCGCGACGGTCCAGGTCACGTTCGCGCCGGTCTGCACCTGGGGCCCATCCGACTACCTCGAACTCAGGACACCCGCACTGGCATCAGCAGGTACAGGAAGTCGCGGTCTCCCGGAATACGAAGCACGGCGGGCTTGAGTGCGTCGAGGCGTACAAGCTCGACAGTTTCCCCGCCTGCTGCTTCGAGACCTTCGATGAGATAGTCAGGATTGAACGCGACGGTCGTCGGCGTTCCGTCGTAGCTGGCGTCGATCTCCTCGCTGGCGCTGCCGACGTCCTGGCTGATCGCGGTGAGCTCGATGCTGTCCTCGCGCAGTGCAATGCGAACCGGAGCGTTGGTGTCGCGGGCAAGCAGGCGAAGCCGACGGGTGCCCTCCAGCAACGCGACTCTGTCCACTTCGAGGCGGTTCTCGTCCGAATCCGGAATGAGCGGTTGATAGCTCGGAAAGTCCCCTGCAATCAGCCGGCAGGTGACCTGAGCAATGTGATCGGCGTCGCTGACTTCGAAGGTGACCTCACGCTCGCCGAGGCGCATCGTCACGTTCTTGGACGGCTCGAGGATTCTGCTCAGCTCCTCTAGTGCTCGCGATGGCACGAGAACCTGCTGGCCTTCACTGAGCACCTGGGCTTCAGGGAGGTCTCGCAAAGCGAGTCGGTAGGAGTCCGTCGCGACAAGGCGAAGGCCCTCTCCGCGAGCTGCCATGAGCACGCCGGTCAGGATCGGGCGGGCGTCATCAGAACTCGCGGCTCGCACGACTTGCCGAAATGCCTGCGCCAGGTCCTCAGCTGGGACGTTGACTTCGTTACCAGCAGGCGCGGGCAGGGTCGGAAAGTCGGCAACCGGAAGCGTGCGCACCGAGAACAACGACCGACCGCTGGCTATCTGCACTTCGTCCTCAAGCACCTGCAAGGTGACCTCGCCCAATGGCAGCGATCTCACGATGTCGGTCAACAGCCGAGCAGGCACCACCGTCTCGCCTTCAGTATCGACCGCGGTGCGCAGCCGCGCCCGCACGGTCAGATCCAGATCGGTGCCAGTCACCGTGAGCCCATCGGCATCGGCACGCAAATGGAGACCGGTGAGCACGAACAGCCCGCCGCCACGGGAGTTGACGCCGCGGCTCGCAAGCACGAGCTGATCGACGAGTGCATCTCGTTCAATGCGCAATTTCACTGGTGATTCTCCTTGGCCGGTCCGGGCCGATGTGCTGGACAATCCTCAAGTTGGTAGTTGAGAAGTCTTAGTAGTAGCTGTAGGGGCTGTGGATTGTGGATAACCAGGCGTTCGTGCAGGTCAGCCAATTTTGGCTGTCAACAGTCGTGTCTGCGGCGTCCACAGCGCTAGGCCCCTTACTTTCCGGTCGTCGATAACGCGGTGGAAAAACTCAAGATGTCCCGAGGCCTGTTGAGAGTTTTTCCACTCGTTGTCCACAGCGTGTGGAGACACACTAGGTCGCTGTGACGGCGGAGCCGCGGAAGGTATCGACGGCGAACTCCATCGGTGGTTGCAAGTGAACGGTCATGATGACCGTTGCCAACACATGCAACCGACCGATGGAGGTGTCCAGTATGGCAGCGAGGCTGAGTTTGGATGAGCGGATGTTCGTCGAGTCGTCGCTCGGGGCGCGCAGCGGCCTGCCCGCCGGCACCTGGGCGAAGCTGCCGCGGCGCGCCCGGCGCCGTCGGCCGCGCAGCGTCGCGCAGGCCCAAAAGCCCAGCCCACTGGGGGAATACCGGCCGACAGCCGACCGGCCCGCCGACGTCGAGGACCGTACAGAACCCGGCCACTGCGAAAGCGACCTCACCGTCGGCAAAGCGAACCTCACCGCTACGGTCACGCTCGCCGAGCGCACCAGCCGCTACACGGTCACCGCAGCGCTGCCCGACGGCTACGGCGCGCCCCAGGTCGCCGCCGCGGCCACCGCGGCGCTGGGCCGCCAGCCCGCAGCGCTCGTGCGCAGCCTCACCTGGGACCAAGGCCGCGAGATGGCCCGCTGGGCCGACGTCGAAGCCGCGCTCGGCATCGAGGTGTTCTTCTGCGAGCCGCGCTCGCCGTGGCAGCGGCCCACCAACGAGCACACCAACGGGCTGCTGCGCCGATGGCTCCCCAAAGGCACCAGCCTCGACATCGCACAACTGCGCCTTGCGGTCATCGAGGACAAACTCAACCACATGCCCCGCCAACTCCACGACTGGCAATCAGCCGCCGACATCTACACTCAGCTCACTTGCAACCACCAGTAGAGCTTGCCGACGCTTGCTGTCAGGCAGCTCGGACACGCGCGATCAACTGAGCAACCTGGTCGTACACCTTCCGTTCTGAATGGAGCAATCGGTTGATCTTCTTGACCGCGTGCATCACGGTGGTGTGATCGCGGCCGCCGAAGACGCTGGCGATGGCTGGATAGCTGAGGTCGGTCAGCTCACGCATCACGTACATGCTGATTTGTCGTGCCTTCACCAAGCCCTGCTGGCGCCCTGGGCTGGTGAGCTCGGTCACGCCATAGCCGAACACATCCACAGTCATCCGCAGGATGCAATCCGTGGTGATGGGTTTTTCCTGTGGTTCCCGTACGTCGCTGAGGATCTGCTGTGTCATGTCGAGCGTGACTTGGCTCCGAGTGAGGCTGGCAAACGCGGTCACTCGCACCAGTGCACCTTCAAGCTCACGGATGTTGTTCGTGATGAGGTGAGCGATGTACTCGAGTATTTCGTCCGGGACGTGGCGGTGCTCGGTTTTCTTGCGCAGGATGGCGACACGGGTCTCGAGATCCGGTGGCTGGATGTCAGTGATGAGGCCCCATTCGAACCGGCTGCGCAGGCGATCGGACAGCGTCGCGATACTGCGTGGCGGACGGTCTGAGGAGATGACGATCTGACGGCCGGCCACGTGCAGCGAGTTGAACGTGTGGAAGAGTTCTTCTTGGAGGCCTTCTTTGCCTTCCATGAACTGGATGTCGTCGAGCAGCAGGACATCCAGATCGCGATACCGCCGCTTGAACGCCGGAGTCGTGTTCATCCGGATCGCCTCGATGAACTCCGAGAGGAAGGTTTCGGTGGAGACGTAGCTGACTCGGTGCTGCGGCAGCGTTTCGCCGAGATAGTTGACAATGGCTTGCAGCAGGTGCGTCTTGCCCAGTCCGGTAGCGCCGTGAATGAACAGGGGGTTGTACGCGACGCCGGGAGTCTCTGCGACGGCGAGCGTGGCAGCTTGAGCAAATCGATTGCTGCTGCCTGTGACGAAACTACCGAAGGTGTACCTAGGATTCGTGGCGTCGGCGTGCGGGATCGGCGTCCGAGCTGGCGGCGTGGCGATTTCGGCCTCTGGCTGCTGGGTGGCGGTCGGCGCGGGCAGGTCATAATCCTGCACAGCGGAATCGGTCCCGTTGGCCTGGTCCAAGTCGCCGATGTCGGGTCGGGTCTCGATCTCGTAATTCTGGGGCCGCACAGGAAGCTGCTCGAATGCAGCGTGAAGCATCGGGACGTAGCGCCGCTGGATCCGGTCACGGATCATGTTGCTCGGCGCGATGAGCACGGCGAGTTCGTCGTCGATGTGCAGAGCCTGAAGATGGCGGAAGTAGCCGAGCCAGAGCGCGTCAGAGAGTGTCTCGCGCAGAATTTCTCGACACTGAGACCACAGTGCGTCGGTGTTGGTCCGGTCTGTCGGGCCAGATCGCGACGACGGGGTGACCGGAGCCGAAGTGGCCCCGGCGGGTGGCTGGGATTGACGCGTGTTCCCACTCTCCTCAGGTTCGTGCGCCGCTGCGCTCGCCTGCGGAGAATTCGCCACGACGTCCTCGTCTCTCTGCAGCCTTCGAGGCTCGTCCCGGATTCTGAGTGCCCGCGAGCCGCGGCACGGCGCTGGGTTAGAGGCAACCTATGGGCGAGCGCAGCGCGCTGCAAGTGGGGCACAATCCGTGTCAGGAATGCATCAATTCACAGAGCAGCGACAATTCGTCGACAATGCCATGACACCCGCAGATCAGGCGGTTGACATCGGGATTTTCGCTCGCCGGGGACCGCTTCGGCGGTCACCGAAATCTGCGGCTGTTTGGCATTTCCGCGCGACGTCGCGCGCGATTCGCCCAAATCGCGCGCGATTGAGCTGCAAACAGGACGCGGCGCAATGTGCCTCCTCGTGGCAACGCCCGTAGGCTGTCGGGGCCTCAGGGTTGCCCGCTGGGCCCGCGTTGGCCACCGGCTTGCAACTCGCGGGCCAGCTCGCGGGGCGGGCCGCCTAGGAGACTGCAGCGTGAAACGCACGTACCAACCCCACAATCGCCGCCGGGCCCGCCGCCACGGATTTCGTCACCGGATGTCCACCCGCGCCGGCCGTGCTGTCGTGAAAGCTCGTCGACGCAAGGGCCGGCAACGGCTGAGCGCCTGATCGATTCGTGCCGCAGCAGGGCCGACTTCATAGCGCTGCGCCGCGGTCGCCGTTTCGAAAGCGACGCGTTGTGGATTTCGTTCGCGCTGGATCCAGAACTGGACCGCCCGCGCGTCGCGTTCGCAATCGGGCGGCGACAGGGAATAGCCGTCGCGCGCAACCGAGTTCGGCGCCGGCTGCGCGAAGTTCTTCGGGAGCATCCCAGCGCGCTCATTGGAGGCCGGTACCTGATCGGTACACGTCAGCCGGCGTCAACCGTGTCGTATCGGCAAGCGCGCACCGAACTGCTGTTCTTGCTGGAAGCAGCGTCGGCGCCCCCTCGTCCGGCCCATCTGGCCCGATCAGATCTGGCCCCGTGAGGGCCAGCGCCACAGCACGGGTGCTGTCTGCGGCCGTGCGCTTCTATCAGGCACTCCCCCGCTGGCGGCCGCCCAGCTGCCGCTTCGATCCCACGTGCTCGCGGTATGCGCTTGAGGCCCTGCAATCGTGGGGAGCGATCCGTGGTGGCTGGCTGAGCCTCCGCCGGATTGCTCGTTGTCATCCGTGGGGCGGCTGGGGATTTGACCCTGTGCCCCCAAGGGCAGCGGCGCTGGAGCAAACTGCCACGCCCGCAGCTGCATCGGTTCCCAACACCCTCGTTGATCGTGACACCCGGGAGCATTCATGTCCGACGTGATCGATCCGGTCTTTGACGGCCTCGCGTGGATTCTGGCGTGGTTCTACTCGCTGATTCCTGACTTTACGTTTGCCATCTGCATGCTCACGCTGGCGATCATGCTCGTGTTCACCCCGTTGACATTGCGGGGCGCGCGGGCCATGACGAAGACCCAGGCATTGCAGCCCGAGATGACACGTCTGCGCAAGCAGTACGCGGGCGATCGTCAAAAGATCAACGAAGAGACGATGAAGCTGTACGGGGCCCACGGGGTGAGTCCCTTGGGCGGGTGCTTGCCGAATCTCGTCCAGTTGCCCATCTTTTTCGTGCTGTATCGGGTGATCTTGAATCTGCGGATCACCCCGGACGATCCTCTGCCGCGCAATCTCAGCTCCGACGCAGATCTCTACGCCGACCTGGTCGATGCAGTCGGCAGCGACGGCTTCGGGCAGATGCGTTCACTCAGCATGGACTTGGCGAAGTCGGTCTGGGAGGTGCTCACAGATGCCAGCGACGTCGCGGGATTCCTCAAGGGACTCCCGTACTTGGGACTCGTAGCGGTCACCTTCATCCTCGCCTGGCTGCAGCAGCGCCAGATGGCCAAACGGCGAGCCGGGGGACCCGCGGCACCGAATCGTCAGATGGAACTGATGATGAAGTACATGCCATTCATGCTGCCGCTGTTCAGCTTCATCGTGCCCGCAGCGTTGGTTCCCTACTTCATCGTGTCGAGCCTCTACCGGATGCTGACTCAGGCGTTCATTCACGCCACGATGAAGCCACTCCAACCGCTGACCAATGGTGTCATCGAGGCCGAGACAGTTGACGAACCAGAGGCGACGCCGAGGCGGCAAGTTCCCAATCAGCGTTCGCGTAAGGTGCTCGATGCCGAAGCCGTCCGCCAAGCGGAACGGGAGCGGCGCAGCGTCGAGCGGAGAAACCGGTCGAACTCGCCGCCAGGAGATACGCCGAGCAATCGTGTGACCGACGGTTCCGATGACGACCCGCCCGAGATTCGGCGAACACGCTCGTCATCGGAGCGCGTTGCTGATGCTGGCAAGCGCGCCCGAAGGGGTTCGGGCTCCCGGGACGGCGAAGCCAAGACGAAGCGAGGCCGGCGAGGCGGTCGCGCACGCGCCAACGAGGGACCGAAGCCGATCCAAAGCCGCCGCACTTCCGGCGATGGCCGGACTCGTAGACGCAGGAAGCGATGACGTCGAACCCCCAAGCGCCGCGGGGCAGGTGAGACTGCGTAATGGAGTGGGTCATCGTCAGCGGATCGACCGTCGAGGCCGCAACTGACCGCGCACTCAAAGCGCTGTCAATAGCGCTCGAGGACGCCGATGTGGAAGTCCTCGCAGCGCCGTCGAGATCCCGATGGGGACTGCGGCGTCACCCTGCGAGGGTGCGTGTTCGCGTCCGGCCGACCGGTCCACCGCCTCGGCTGGGCGAGTCACGCCGCGACCGGCGCCGACCGCGTCGCCACTCGGGTGCGAACCGACAGTCGGCGAAGCGGGCACCGTCGCAACGTCAAGGACAGAACAGCGGGAGTCAGTCCGGACGTCGACGCTCACGGCGTCGGCGCGGATCCGGGGCGCAGTCAGGCAAGGCGAGCGTGCAGCGTCAGCCGAGCACCGCGTCGACCAAGGCCCCGACCGCCACCAGCGGTGCGGCAAAGACGACCGACAAGGGTCCTCGGGCACCGGAAGGCGGCCAAGGTGTTACCGCCTCGCGTCGACGGCGCATTCCCGGCCATGGTGACGAGGACTGAACTCAAGCGCACCAACCAGCTTCGCTGAGGTGCAGCTGCGAATCAGACGGGCAGCTCGTGCCTCTGCTCAGTGATGACGAACTTCAGCTTCTTCTTCGGAGACATCGACGGAACCATGCTGATCTTGAGGGCCTGGCTCGCTGGCGGAAGCTCGAATGTGAAGTGATGGGCGAGCAGTAGCAGATTGATCGCCATCGCCCACTCGACCAATTGAAAGCCGAGGCAACGGTGCGTGCCGAGACCGAACGGGGCGTATCCGGTCGTGAGATGTTCTTTGCGCGATGGCAGATAGCGGTCGATGTCGAATGTGAACGGATCCGGGAAGACGTCACTCATGTAATGCGACGCAGTCTGAGCGATGTGCACCTGTGAACCGGCCGGCAAGACATAATCACTGACCACGCACGTGTTCATGACAGTTCGCAGCGACACGCCCACGATCGGGTACATGCGCAGGCATTCCATAATGAATCGCTGAGTGACATCCATTGCGTCAGCGGAAAGATCTTCTTGCCGCGGATCGCCGCCAGCAAACAACTTGTCGGCTTCCACCCGGATTTTCTCGTAGGTCTCCGGCTGCGAGATCATCGCGTGAATGGCAAAACTCAATTGGTCGCCAAGATACATGCTCGCGAGCAACGGTGCGGTAAAGACGAAACGCAGATTCGCTTCTGGCATGAGTTGCGGATCACTGTGGTGCAGGCTGAGAACGTCATCCACATGATCTCGAGGGCAGCCAGAGCGTTGAGCGGGCGTATGGCTGCTTTGAATCCGGTCCATCACCGTGTCGATTGCCTTCGCTTTCCGCTTCATTCCTGGCGTGTGCAGCAGGATTTTGGGCAGAACTTTCGCGACATGCGTATTGAGGGCTCGAATCTTGAACGCGATCATGTCGTCGACGACATCTTGTGAATTAATACTGACCAGCAACGGCGAGAATTGCGAGTTTACGTAGCGCCGAGAATTCTCGACGATAGGTATTGTGTCGCCCACTTTCCATTCCGAGATGTACGACCGGGCGTGATAGATGATGTCCTGGACTTGCTCTTCTGCACGTCCGCGGCCGTAGCTTGGTCGCAGCGCCTTGCGCAGTCGAAAATGATCGGGCCCGTCAAGGGCCGGCAAGAGCCCATGGGCACCGTAGGTCTTTTCGATATCGGCGAAATAGCTTCTGGAAGTAACGTAGAGCCGTCCGTATCGGTGTGTCCAACGGTTCGTATCGGGACCAACCAGGAAGACCTTTGCCTTCTTCGAGAACGGAATTTTGAATTGGAATACTGGCCCGTACTGGGCGGCAAGATCGGCGAGCAAGGCGGAAAGGTTGCCGTCCTTACTATGGCGGTGAAAGAGGAGTTTGCGTAACGGAACCGTCGGGATCGGCTTGGAGAGCGTCGGACGCCGAAGCGCAGGGCCGGCGAGGCTTTGCTCGATTGCATTGGCGATCGCGCGGCCGATCAATTCCAGCTGACAAATGAGCTCGATACGTTTCTCAGCGTCATCATCAAGCTCGAATGTGTAACGCAGGACGTCACATGCATTTGCAAGACAGATGATGATGATGTCTCGTGGGTCTGGTATGTGGTTGTCGAAGATCATGCGCCCAATGCGCATTTTGACGAATTCGACTGCGGTGCCTTCCTCAGTGTTGCCATAGAGTTCTGGCTGCCATGCTGAACGTGTCAACGACCAGAAATCACCAGAGTGATGCTCGAGGATATTGAGTTGGACAAGGCGTTCAAGCGTCGAGTCGATGATCGATTCTGCCTGGGGAGAGAGCCGTTCAATCCAGTATTGGGCGCTGTGCTGCTCTGGCTCGCGGGCTATCTCATTCAGCACTGTATCGAGAACAGGGTCGCCAGTTTCTGTGGCGTCCAAGAGAATCAGGGATGTCATGTCGGTGTCAATGCGTGACACGAGCGACAGTTCTGCAAGCACGGCACCGATAGCGGCACAGTTCAGATTCCAGCCTGGTACTTGGCGGAAGTAACCCGTCTCCTCGTTGAGGAGCATGAGAATAAGTTCCTCAGGCAGGCCAAGCAGTCGTGTGGTGGCGGACTGTGTAGATTGGGCCATCGAATGCTGCTTCTCTCTTGGCGTAGCTACAGCGTTGACGCGCGATACGTGTGGTTGCGTTGCACAGTGTAACTTGCGTGACCGGATTCTTTCGCGCGGTTTGGGTTTGCCTGATGTGTGCGGCGATGTGCGTTGGGGCGCGAAGAGGTGTCGCTGAGGAAGGGCAAGCTCTACCGGTGGTTGCAAGTGAGTTGAGTGTAGATGTCGGCGGCTGATGCCCAGTGGTGGAGTCGGCGGGGCATGTGGTTGAGTTTGTCCTCGATGACCGAGAGCCGCAGCTGCGCGATGTCGAGGCTGGTGCCTTTTGGGAGCCATCGGCACAGCTGCGCGTTGGTCTGCTCGTTGGTGGGTCGCTGCCACGGCGAGCGCGGCTCGCAGAAGAACACCTCGATGCCGAGCGCGGCTTCGATGTCGGCCCAGCGGGCCATCTCGCGGCCTTGGTCCCAGGTGAGGGTGCGCACGAGCGCTGCGGGCTGGCGGCCCAGCGCCGCGGCGGCCGCGGCGGCGACCTGGGGCGCGCCGTAGCCGTCGGGCCGGTCGGCTGTCGGCCGGTATTCCCCCAGCGGGCTGGGCTTTTGGGCCTGCGCGACGCTGCGCGGCCGACGGCGCCGGGCGCGCCGCGGCAGCTTCGCCCAGGTGCCGGCGGGCAGGCCGCTGCGCGCGTCGTTCGCGTAGCACGCCCGATAGATCGTCTCCGCGCACACGCTCATGCCCGCCTCGCGCAGGTCCGCCGCCGCGGCGTGCGGGGACCAGCGCAGCTTCAAGCGCTCATCGACCGCGGCGGCCAGCACCCGATCGACCGCCGGCTTGGGCGTTCGCTCTCGTCGCGCCCTCGCGCATGGCGCCGCGTGCGCCGCGCGGGCGTCATAGCCCGCCCGCCCGGCGCAGCGGGCCAGCTCGCGATGCACCGTGGACCGGTCACGGCCCAGCCGCTGCGCTGCGTCCGCGACGCTGCGGCCCGCCCCGAGCGACGACTCGATGAACACCCGCTCATCCAAACTCAGCCTCGCTGCCATACCGGACACCTCCATCGGTCGGCTGCATGTGTTGGCAACGGTCATCATGACCGTTCACTTGCAACACTCATAATGGTTGGGCCCTGTCGGCAGGAGAGGGTCTGACCCGAGTTGCAACCGGCCCCTCGTGGTGCCCTGCGGTGGATCTGTCGGCTTTCTCTGGTCGGCGGGGCGCGCACCGACCGGCCCGACGGATGTGACCCGATAGGAGCCTTGTAAGCCACACCGTGAGTGTTCTGTCCGCCGTCGCGGCCGGTGGCGCCCCCGACAGTGAGATGACCACAAGGAGGCATCACCATCATGACACAGGACCACCCCGCCGTATTCGGCGGGGTCGACACCCACAAGCACACCCATGTCGCCGCCGTCCTCGACGGCGCCGGACGGGTCTTGGGCAGCGCCGCGTTCGACGCGGACACCGCCGGCTACACGGCGCTGCTGGGATGGCTCGGCGGCCACGGCAGCGTCGAGCGCGTCGGCGTGGAGGGAACCGGCTCCTACGGCGCGGGCCTCGCCCGGCACCTCACGGCTGCCGGCGTCGACGTCGTCGATGTGAACCGCCCGAACCGCCAGATGCGCCGCCGCCGCGGCAAGACCGACACCGTCGACGCGGAGGCAGCGGCGCGGGCCGCGCTCAACGGCAGTGCCGCAGTGGTGCCCAAGAGCGCCGACGGATGCGTCGAGGCGATCAGGACCCTGCGTGTGGCGCGCCGCTCCGCGGTCAAGGCCCGCACCGTCGCCGCCAACCAGATCGACGCTGTCGTCGTGACCGCCCCCGAGCCCGTCAAAGACCGCCTGCGGGCACTGAACACGGCCCGCACCGTCGAGGCCTGCGCCCGGATGCGGCCCGGCACAGACGGTGATCTCGTCCGCGCTGCGGCCAAGCGGGCGCTGCGCTCCCTGGCCCGCCGCCACCAGGCTCTCACCGCGGAGATCAAGCACCTTGACGCCGAGCTGCGCCGCCTGTGCGAACGAGCCAACCCGGCGCTGCTGGGCGCTTGCGGCGTCGGCGCGGAGACCGCGGCCGCGCTGCTCGTCGCCGCCGGCGACAACCCCGAGCGGCTGCGCAGCGAGGCGTCCTTCGCCGCCCTGTGCGGCACCAGCCCCATCGAGGCGTCCTCAGGCCGAACGGTGCGCCACCGGCTCAACCGCGGCGGCAACCGCCAGGCCAACAACGCACTGTGGCGCATCGCGATGGTCCGCCTGCGCGTCGACGAGCGCAGCATCGCCTACGCCGCCCGCCTCACCGCCGAGGGCAAGACCCGACGCGAGATACTCCGCTGCCTCAAACGCCACATCGCACGCGAGGTCTACAAGCTGATCATCGACCCGCCCGACGTCGCCCACGGAGCGGACCTGCGCCGCCACCGCACCCAACGAGGGCTCACCATCCACCAGACAGCCCGAGCCCTCGGAGCCGCACCCAACCGGATATCCGAACTCGAAAGAGGCATCATCCACAACCGCGACCTCGCCGAACGCTACCAGCGACACCTCGCACAGACCGGGAGTTGACAAACATAGGAGCATCCACCGATGGAGTTCGCCGAACGTCCCAAGGACCCCAGAGCCAGTACCAAACCCGGTGTGACTCACTCTTCATGGTCACAGTTACTATGGCGACTTGTGATCTCTCATTTCGGAATTCGTGTCGGGTTTGGTCTGGGTTGGCTGAAGGTGGTGGTGCGGCGCTTGGATCCGCCGGCGAAACCTGATTCCGGGTGAGGTGAGTAACGCAATGCCGACCGGAATCGATGCAAACGCGAACGTACGTTCGCTGCCTCCATTTCCCGAGGGCTGGTACTTCGTCGGAACCCGTGAAGCGGTTCGGAAGGAGCAGCTCGTTCATCAGGCTTGGATGGGGATGAACATCGTGGTTTGGTGCGACGAGGACGGGAGCTTCTGCGTCGCCGAGTCGGTATGTCCCCATATGGGCTCAGATTTGGGACCTGCCGCAGGTGGACGTATTGTTGGCGGCCGGCTCATCTGTCCATTTCACGGCTTCGAGTTCGATGCAAGCGGGCGTTGCGTCGCCACGCCTGCTGCGGCCCCGGAGCGGGAGGCGAATTTGCGAGTTTTCGAGACACGGGAAATCGATGGCCTGCTCTTTGCTTGGTGGGGAATGCACGGTCGACCCTCGCAGTGGCAGCTGCCAGCCTTGCCCCCTCACGGAGGTGACTGGAGCGGCTTGCAGCTCTGGACAGTGCGCTTCCCCGGCCATCCGCAGGAGACGAGCGAGAACTCCGTGGACATCGCCCACCTGAGCTATGTCCACGGCTATGGCCAGGTAACGAATGAGACGCCGGTGTCGATTGAGGGACCGTGTCTCGAAAGCCGATTTGGGTTTACCACCACCCGGAAGATCGCCATGTTTGGGAAACTCAGCCTTGAGGTGACGGCCGTTGCACGAATCGTCGGGCTGGGTTACTCATTCGTGGAGTTCCGGGAACATTCGATTGGCATGGATGCGCGACTTTGGGTATTGGCGACCCCTGTCGACGGCACGCTGATCAACCTGTCGATCGTCTCGCGGGTGCGTGAGCTTCGCAACCCGAAACGACGAATCCCCGGATTGAGATTTCTGCCACGGCGGATGCGCGCTCCCATTATCAACAAGTTCGTGGCGGGTATACAGATTCAGGATGTGCAGCAGGACGTGGCCATCTGGAGCCACAAGCACTATGTTCCTCGCCCTCGGCTCACGCGTTCTGACGGTGAGGTGATGAAGTACCGAGCGTATTGCGCTCAGTTCTATCCCGACCCGCTCGAGTGCGAGGCCGGCTCTTCCTGACGGTTACTCTTCCTGGCGCCTTTCGTCGATGGTAAGCGTTCGAGCAACGGTGCACCGGGGCCGGGTGTCCGTAGGCTGAGCACCTCTGTTGGCGCGTGAACAACGAACGTTGCGCCCACTAGCCGACGTATGCACTGGAGGCGACGTCTTGACCGCCGATCCGAGGAGATGACGATGACAGATGAAACAACGGTGGCAGAACAACAAGAAATGGTGCAGGAGTTCCTGGACGGATTGGCGGTCGCCTTCGGCATTGACGCGAAGGCAGCGCCGGTGGCGCTCGACGACGACAGCTTCGAGGTAAATCTCGAAGGGTCCAACGACACGCTCGGGCTTCTCATCGGCCCGAGGGGGCGTCACGTCGTCGCGCTGCAGGAGGTCTCCAAGACAATGCTGCAACGCCGGCTCCCCGGAATGCCCCGGGCGCGCGTCCGGGTCGATGTCGGTGGCTATCGCCAGCGTCGCCGAGCGGCACTTGAGGCGTACGTTCGCGAACTCGCCGAAGCGGTGCGAGAGCGCGGTACTGAGCGCGGACTTGAGCCGATGAACGCCGCTGACCGCAAGATCGTGCATGACACCGTCAATGAGATCGACGGCGTCGACACGATTTCTGTCGGAGATGAACCCAGACGTCGGGTCGTTCTCGTCCCAGCGTCGACCTGAGAAGCGGGTTGGCTTAAAAAAGCGGCCGCTTCCGGATCCGCTTCCACGGTCGTGGATATTCATCGGCGGCTTCTACGGTGCGTTCGAGCACGGCGAAGCTTGGAACCGTGCCAGCCGTGCCGCGGTAAACCAGCCCGAGTCGACGCAGTGGCGTTTCGGGCCATCGTGATGCGTCGGCGCCGGGCGGCTCGCTGACAACCAGCCGGCCGCCCAGACGCATGAGACCGACGCCGCACTCGGCGACTGCCGCCGGGGGACCGAAGGCGCGGCTCACTACGCCGTCGTAGGCATGTCGATGGTCCTCGAGGTATGCGACATCGGTCGCATCACCTGACAAAACGGCAATGCGCGCCGTGAGATCAAGATCACGCACAGCTTCGCTCAAGAACTCCGTCCGGCGGTGTGATCGGTCCAGCAAGACGAGCCGGATGCTTGGACATTCCAGCGCCAGAACGAGGCCTGGCACTCCCCCGCCGCTGCCAAGATCGCACCAGAGCTCCCCCGCCGCCGGTTTCGCCGCTCTGCCATGGGCTCGGGCGTGCTCAAGATGCTCGAGCACATCTCCCGGTCCCAAGAAACCCTGCTGTTGGCTGCGCTGCAGCAGCTGTCGAATGGATTCTTCAGGGCTTCCGCCATAAGGTGGTGGCCTGTGTGGTGACGCCATGAGTCTCGTTCTTGTTAGTTTCGCTCACGGGCCGCTCGGGCCACGGCCTCGCGGTGGGCGTCGTGCTCGCACCCACGGCGCGCTGGCTTTTCGAGCGGTCTCGCTCGCCGACATTGGAAAAGTCACCGTAGTTCAGACGTTTCACGTGAAACACTGCCGTCCGTAATCGCACGGTGTGGTGCGTGCGAGGAAATCCGTTCGGTTTCGGCGGTCTGGCGTACCCTGAGGCAGAATTGGTGGCGATCGGAGGTTGCATGGGCCGGATTATCGCAGTGACGAACCAAAAGGGTGGTGTTGGCAAGACAACCACGGCCGTGAACCTGTGCGCGTCGCTCGCGGACCAAGGCTACCGGACGCTCTTAGTTGACATGGATCCCCAAGGCAACGCTGCAACCGGCGCCGGCATCGATCCACGCGCGCTCGACATGTCGATGTATCAGGTGCTCCTGGGCGAAGCCACGATTTCCGAGTGCATCAGGCCAACTCAGATCGAACGCTTCGCCGTGGCGCCCGCGCGCCTCGAAATGTCTGGGGCAGAGATCGAGTTAGTGTCGGCCTTCAGTCGCGAGTTGAAGCTTCGGCAGGCACTTCAGCCCATCGTTGACGATTACGACTATGTCTTCATCGATTGTCCACCATCGCTAGGACTCTTGACGGTTAATGCACTCAGCGCCGCGACAGAGATCCTGGTGCCAGTGCAGTGCGAGTACTACGCCCTGGAAGGACTAGGACAACTGCTGCACAACGTGGAGATGATCCGCGAAGGGCTGAATCCTGCCCTGGTCATTGCCGCCATCGTCATGGTGATGTATGACGCCCGAACTCGACTGGCAGCAGAAGTGGTGAACGAGGTGAGGACACACTTCGGCGATCTGGTGTGCCAGATTGTCGTGCCTCGAACCGTTCGGCTCGCAGAAGCACCCAGCGTTGGCCTGCCGGTGACGATCTATGCCCCGACGAGTCGTGGGGCTCTCGCCTACCGAGAGCTCGCGAGAGAGATTCACTTGAAGCCCACGCCGCGCAACCCCTACGCCAGTCCGACGAGCGTCGACGCTGTTCAGGATCCGGGAGGCGCGAGCAACACCGACGCTCGCCACACCGCAGAACTCAGCGAAATAGCCGAAGGAGCACCCCAATGAACGTCCAACGAGGTCTCGGGCGTGGACTCGGAGCGCTCATTCCGACGGGCCGGTCTGTGTACCGGGAGCTGTTGGTGACCGATGTCGAAGTCAATCCCCTGCAGCCTCGTCAACACTTCGACCCGGAGAGTCTCGCGACGCTGGCCGAGTCAATTCGCCAGATCGGTGTTTTGCAGCCGATCGTCGTCCGCGAGACGGGCATGGTGGGGCGCTACGAGATCATCGCTGGCGAGCGACGCTGGCGGGCGTCGCGACAGGCCGGTGTCGAGACCATTCCCGCCGTCGTGCGTGCGGCTGACGATGAGTCGAGCCTGGCGCACGCACTCATTGAGAACATCCATCGAGTCGATCTGAACCCTCTCGAGGAAGCCGCTGCCTACCGCCAGCTCATTGATGACTTCGGCGTCACTCATGACGAAATTGGCCGACGGATGGGGCGGAGCCGTGCAGCGGTCACGAACGCGCTGCGTCTCTTGTCGCTGCCGGTAGCGGTGCAGCGGTATCTGATGGACGGCGAACTCAGCGCCGGACACGCCCGTGCGCTCCTCGGCTGCAACGACCTAGGTGTATTGGAAGATCTGGCGGATCGAGCCGTGGAAGAGGGTTGGTCGGTGCGGGCGGTGGAAGAGACCGTGCGCGCATTGGCCGCCGAGGCAGATCGGCAGGCGGCACCCGAGAGCGATCCACTTGACGGCCTCGTGGATGGCGAAGGGGAGTTGGGGGGGTCTGGCGACGATCCGGAGCGTTCAGCGGCAGTGCTGGAAGTTGAGGCCGCGCTGGCGGCAGCACTCGCCACTGCCGTGGATGTCCAGTTTGGTCGTCGCGGCGGGCAGATTGTCGTCAGATTCGCCGACATGAGGGATCTCGCACGACTTCACGACGCCATCACGTTCAACTCTCAAGTATTACTTCAATGTTAATACGCCTCGGACATGTGCTTCATGTTGAGCACGAATCAGCGGTCGCGACCCGGGATCTGAGCTTCAATCTGAACTTGTTGTCCACTAACTGTGCACAACCTGGGGAAAAAGCGCCTGGAAAGAAACGACGCCGTTTCCGTCGCACGCCATCGGCATGACCGTGCCCCGACGCGACGGCGACGTGATCGCCAAGAGGCCGAGCGGCCCGTGAGCGAAGCGAACAAGAGCGGGAGACAAGTGGCTTCACCACACTGGCCGGCACCCATCCGCGCAGCGTCGAAAGACGCACGCTGGTTGTTGCGCGCCGAGCTAAGTCGGTCGTGAATCAGTTGGCGGGAAGGCCGGCCAGCAACTCGCGTGTTGAGTCGGTGACCACGTCGGCGACCTCGCGGCTGTGCTCGAGCAAACCTTCAACTTGCTCGAACCTGCAGAGTACGGCGGGCATGGCGCTTTCTCGGAGCATCGGCAGACTCATGCCCTGTGTGGGCATGAGTCCGAACATTGGTTCTAGGCCGTCGGCAATATCGCCAGCCAGCTTCTGACCCGCCCGGCTCACGAAGTGCCGGCCCTGGAAATAGCTGATCGAAGGTGCCGCGGGCTTGATTTCGAAGGCGATGTATACAGCGGCGCCGAATCGATTGACCTGTGCCGCCTGTGCGGACCAGTCCGGATGATGCACGGTCAGCACTTCCGCCCCATTGCGACCGATCATGCGTCTGACCGATGCCGTGACTGGCTCCAGACCGCCGGCTTCCCCGACGGCGATGCGTTGTCCTGCGAGCTGGCGACCGGGTGACTCCAGTCGCCGCCGCTCGGCGATGTGCGCGACGACGGCCGCATCGCCGAGCGGCCGGACGAGTCGCTGCAGGCGCTGCAGCGTGTCGTCTCCGCAGACGCCATCGCCGCTCAGATCCATGTTCATCTGGAAGTCCGCCACAGCCGCGGCCGTCAAAGGACCCCAGATGCCGTCGATGCGACCCACGGCGAACCCCAGCGTGCTGAGCATGCGTTGCACATCGGCGACGTCGTCGCCGCGTAGGTGAGGGGATCGCAGATACAGCAGCCGCTCGCCCAGCCGCTGTCCAGCCTCAATCAACAGCGACCAGGTTTCGGGACCACAAATGCCGTCGATGTCGATGGAACGCTGCTGCTGGAACGCCTTGACGGCGTCGGCAGTCGCAGAGTCATACGTTCCCGTGACGGGGCCGGTCCAGTGGCCCGTCGCGCTCAGACGGTGCTGCAAGTCTCGAACGTGAGGACCTGCTGCACCGATACCGAACGGTCGGATCAGAGGAATTCGCCGATCTCTTCGAGCAGCGCGCTCTTCGGCTTGGCTCCCACAAGCCGCTTGGCCGGCTCGCCGTCGCGGAACATGATCAGCGTCGGGATGCTCATCACCTGGAAGCGCATCGCCAGATCCGGACTCTCGTCCACGTTGACCTTGGCAATGCGGATGTTGTCCTGCTCAGCTGCGATTTCCTCGAGAATCGGAGCGATCATCTTGCACGGCCCGCACCATTCAGCCCAGAAATCGACCAGCACCGGATTGTCGGCACTGCCGACCGTCTCGTCAAAGGTGCTGTCGTTCAGGGTGGCAATGCCTTCGGCCATAGCCGGCTCCTCATCTAGCGGATTCATCTCGC
This sequence comes from Acidimicrobiales bacterium, assembly GCA_963663635.2. Taxonomy (GTDB): domain Bacteria; phylum Actinomycetota; class Acidimicrobiia; order Acidimicrobiales; family Poriferisodalaceae; genus Poriferisodalis. Next base: position 15,145 of record CAXXMY010000022.1, on the reverse strand, counting down.
GGTACAGCGAGGCTAGCGCTGCATCCAATGTGCTGTGGTTGTGGGGGAGCCCCGGCTAGTGGCCTTGGGCCTCGAGCCAACGTTCGGCGTCGATGGCGGCTTGGCAGCCCGACCCGGCGGCCGTGACGGCTTGACGGTAGTAGTCGTCCTGGACGTCACCGCAGGCGAACACACCTTCGATGTTGGTGCGAGCACTGTCGGGCTTGGTGATGAGGTAACCGTTGGACTTGCGATCGAGCCAGTCCGCGAAGAGATCGGTGTTGGGCCGGTGCCCGATTGCGACGAACAGGCCCGTGACGCCGAGGGTTGACTGCGCACCCGTTCGTGTGTCGGCGAGCGTGACACCGGTCAGCCGATCCTCGCCGAGGATCTCGACAACGCGACGGTTCCACAGGAATTCGATCCGTTCGTTCGCGAACGCGCGGTCCTGCATGATCTTCGAGGCGCGGAACTGGTCTCGGCGGTGCACGACGTACACCTTTTGTGCAAATCGGGTGAGGAACGTGGCTTCTTCGAGCGCGCTGTCGCCGCCCCCAACCACGGCGATCTCCTGTCCCCGGAAGAAGAAGCCGTCGCAAGTTGCGCATGTGGACACGCCGTGGCCGATCAGGCGCTCTTCATTCGGCAGTCCGAGCAACAGGCTCTGCGCCCCCGTGGACACGATCACGCTGCGGCCGTCACGGCGGCCGTCACCGATCCATACAGAGAACGGTCGTTCGCTCAGATCGACTCGCGTTGCCTTCGAGGTGAGGAATTCGGCGCCGAATCGCTCGGCTTGGGCACGGAAGCTCTGCATCAGATCGGGACCCATGACACCGTCGGGGAAGCCGGGGTAGTTCTCGACATCGGTCGTGAGCATGAGCTGGCCGCCGGGCTGGTCGCTCGTTGAGGACGGCTCACCCTCGATCACCAGCGGCGCCAGCCCCGCGCGCGCGGTGTAGATGGCAGCGGTGAGGCCAGCAGGCCCGCTGCCGATGATGATGACATTGCGAGGCCCTGTGCCGTTGCTGCTCGGCCCGTTGACACTCACGATTCGCGTCCCTCACTCGGTCGCCGCTTGGACCATGCCCATGCGCCGGCAAGTCCGAAGATGCCGCTCGCAATGAGGTGGGCAGACCACACTTCGCCGGGAACAGCGATATCGAGGGCCCGAACTGCGGCGATAGATGCCAACACGATGACGCCGAGCGGCGATCGGCAGGCCGTACACGATCGCCCGCGCTGCGACGAGGAGCGGTCCGGTCGTGCGGGACCGGACCGCTTCGACCGCATCCACGAATCGTGCGACGCCGGCCGCGACTGCGTCGTGCGTCTCGCTGTCAGGGTCCTTCGGCGCCCCGGAGCGTGGGCCGGTCCGCTTCGAGCTCATCGGCGGGCAGCCTAGAGGCCATCTGGACAGAGCACGGCTTGGGCGGTGATGCCGTTTGTCTCCCGCTGCGCTCACGGGCCGGGGCCCCGGGCCTCGCTGTCGCCGTCGCGCCCGAGGCGAGGATTCGCTGCAGTTCCGCTCGGCCTCTAGATGGTTAGTTCCAAGGGGTGGGGTCCACCGGTTGTGGGGTGAGGGTGTCCAAGCTCGGGGTGTGTATTCACGCTTCGATCTTGGAGGTTCTCAGCATGGGCGGACTTGGACACCCTCGCGACCGCACTGTATGTGAGGATTGATGACCTGTTGGCGCAGAACCCTGGGTGGGCGCCGCAGCGGCCTGTGGTGGGGTTCGCTCCGAAGCTGTCGGACGCGGAGCTGTCACCTTGGCGGTGATCTCGGCGCTGCTGGGGTTCGACAACGAGTCGCAGTTCGTGCGCTACGCCCATGCGCATCTTCGGCCGTGGTTCCCGTATCTGCCCAACCGCGACGGGTACCAAGCGGCTGCGGCGCAGCGCCGAGATGATCGAGGTGTCATGGGATGCCTCGCACGCGAGTCGGCGGGCACGACGACGTGTGGCTGGTGGACTCCACGCCGGTCGAGTGCGGACGCAGCCGCGAGACCCAAAAGCGCTCTCGATGGGCCCAATACGGCTGGTGCGCGTCGCATTCCCGCTGGTTCTGGGGCCTGCGGCTGCACCTTGTCGCCACGGGACTGCCGATCGCGTTCGCGGTCGCCGGCGCGAAAGCCGACGAACGCGACGTCTGCGCGACATGATCGACGCGGCCCGCATCGCCCGAGCGGGCCAGACCCTCATCGCCGACAAGGGTTACCGCTCGCCGAACAGCTCGAAGCCCACCTCAACGACACCGGCACCACCCTGCTGCGCCCCGCCACCCGATCCGAGGCCCCACGTCCCGGCGCTCCTGCGGCCCCTGCGCCAGATCATCGCGATCATCCAGACCCTCCTCAAAGGCCAGCTCACCCTCGCACCGAGCACCAAAACCGGCGTCGCCGCGCGCATCGGCACCCGCGCTCCTCGCCCTCACCGCCGGACTCATCTGGCACAACGAGACCTACCGACACACCCGACCAGCACGCTCCTCACCGCTACGACCACTAAACCCTTGCCTCTAGGGAGTCACGGCGTCGGTCCCGGTCGGTCCTGAGACGCCAATCGTCGTGGTGCTGGCCTCGACTCTGGTGATCGTGACGCGGTGCCCCCCCCTCGGCAGTTCATCGCCGAGATCGGTGATCCACACGAGGAGTGCAGCCGCGTCGACGCCGGGGAGCTCGATCGCTATCGTGCCGATGATGTCCTGCGCCGCGGTGAGCGGGCTGCCCCAATCGATCAGCGTTCGGTTGCGTTCCGCGGATGCGTACACCTCGAACGCCCAGCCGACGGTGGGGGAGTCGACAGCGAGCCGGGTCACGCGGTGCGTGCCGCCTCCGGCGAGCACCACGATGAGTCCCACACCGTCCTTCAGGCCGCCAAAGTCTCGGGTGCTGTAGCGCGCTGTGCTCCAGCCGGTGGTCGGATCGCCGTCATTGATGAAGATGAGCCGTTCAGGGTGTTCGACGCGGTCGTCGCCGGCGGGGTCGAAGTCCGTGATCGACTCCACCGCGATGGGATCCCGATGGAGCACCGTCGTCGCCTGCGCTGCCGTCGGCGGAACCGCCGTCGCGAGCTGGACGGGAACGGTGGCGCTCGGCGTGGACACTGAGGTGGCTGTCGCGACGGAAGCGGCGGTCTCAGCGAACGTTGCCGGTACGGACTCGGGCTCGGGCGGCTGGTCGATAACGACGGCAATGCCGACGAGCGTCGCCGCAGCCGCGACCAGGACGCCGACGGGCAGCAGCCATTGGCGCTCGGCTTGCCACACCGATCTGCGGTCATCGGGTCCCGGATGTTCGGGCGGGAGGTCGTCGACGACGGCTCGCAGTGCGAGCAGCATCGAGAGCACGTCAGGCCAGTGATCGGTGGGGTCGATCGTCCGTTGCAGCACCGGGACCAATGCATCAGGAATCAGCCGGTCCAGCTCCCAGCCGCCGTCGGGGCGTTGCAGCGGTGCGGCTCCGACGATGAGTCGATGAACGAGCACCGCCAGCGCGATCAGATCGGCACGCCGGGTGGCGGGAATGGTGACGGCGTCATCGGTGGGCGGCCCGTTGAGAATGACCCAGCCGACTTCACCGCGCCATCCGATGTTGTCCGCTTCGACGCCGCCATGGGCGAACCCTGCGCTGTGCAGGGCCGCCAAGGCCTCGGTGACCGCGATCGCGACCCGGACAGCTTCGGCTGCGGCGAGGCGCCTGGGTTCGCCATTCGGCGCGGTGACCTCGTCCGCAAGCGTCCGCGTCGGCAATTGCTCAGTGACGATCGCGAAGTAGCCGACTTCGTCGTACGTGTCCAGGATGTGCAGCAAGCCGTGGTGCTCGAGGCGCGCCAGTGCCTTCGCCTGCAGATGGAGGCGGTGTCCGATCTCACTTGCGGCGTCGGCTCGGCGGATGGTCACGGGCCGATCAAGCCGTCGATCGATGCCGGCCCACGTCTCGACGGCGCCTGGCTGGAGCAGTTCTCGCCGTTGGTATCGGTCGGCCGGAATGGTGGTTTCCGACATCAGCGTGTGGTGGTGGTGGTGCGGCGGTCGAGCAGAGAGTGCTGCGGGTTACTCCTGCGTCTCGGCCGCTGCTGAGGCCGCGGAACTGCGCACGGTGAACACGACGCCAATGGTCCCGGCCCCAGCGTGCGCACCGACGACTGGCCCGATCAGCGAGACCACGGGCTCGGAGTCGACGAGCGAAGCAATGCGCTTCACAAAGTCGTCGACATCGTTGCAGTCAGCGTGCATCACCGCGATGCGCTCGATGCTGTCGGCCGCGTCGGCGACAAGGTTGACGAGGTGGGTCAACGCGCGGGAGCGCGTGCGCTGCTTGCCGGCGGGCAGCACGGCGCCGTCGGTGACGGTGATCAGCGGCTTGATGGACAGCACAGATCCCAGCAGCGATTGTGCAGCGCCGATGCGGCCGCCCTTGCGCAGGTTCTCGAGCGTGTCGAGCGCCGCGTGGACCTGGGTACGCGCAGCGCCGTCGTGCACCGCGGTGACGATGTCGGTGGCGCGCTCTCCTGCCGCTGCGCGCTCCGCCGCATCGATGACGAGTAGGCCCAGACCGGCGCTCACTGATCGGCTGTCCACAACGTGGCATTCGATCTCGTCGCCGATCGCCGATACCGCCTGCTGCGCCGCCTCGATGGTGGCGGAGAGGTCGCCGCTCAGCGTGATGACGACTACATCGGTTGCGCCGGCTGCGCCAGCCTGACGGTATGCCTCGACGAACGCACCCGGCGCGGGCGCAGCAGTGGATGGGAGTTCGTCGCTCGTGCGGCAGTGCTCCCAGAATTGCGCGGTGCTCAGCTCGACCCGATCAACGAAGGTGCTCGTGCCGAAGCGAATTTCCAGCGGCACGATCGTGATCGGCAGATCCGCGACCAATTCGTCGCTCAGATCACAGGAACTGTCGGTGATGATGTGCACGGTTGCGTGCGCTGTCACGGCCCCGCACCTCCTTCGTTGTGGTCGGTGTCATGAGAACCGTGCCACTCCGAATTGTCCAGTCCACTCAATGGTGCCCGTCAGTCCGGAGTGCCACGGTCCTGCCGCTGGAGCGGCAGGAATCGAGACACCTGTGACGCTACTGCTCGGGCGGCTTCGAGCCGAAGTCCGAATGCGCAGCTCAGAAGCAGTCCCGCCATGAGCGCCACCGTGGCGGTCACGCGCAGGATCGCGGGGAGCCCGTCGAGCACCAAGGCGGCGGGCAGACCGACGGCAAATGCGACGGCTGCAGGCACGACATGCCGTACGAGTCTTCCGCCGAACAGCTTCTGGTTGGGCCAGTCGTCGCGGCTCGGCAGAGACGGCAAGGCGCGGCGGCGCCGCAGCACCGCTCGCCGGAGGAGCCCAAGTTCAACCCACGCTCCGACCGCCGCGCCAAGCGCCAGGCCGACCGCGCCGAGCCGAGCGGGGAGCGCCGGATCGGAGCGGACATCGGCATCGATCAGCGCCCACGTCGATTCCGCTGACAGGAGATCGATGTCGCCGAAGCCCGTGAGGGCGCCGTCGACCACGAGGACACGATCCAGCGGGAGCATCAGCGTGGCGCCGATCGCCAGTGACACGGCGAGCCGAACAGCAGCGATCTTGGCGGCCGTGCGCGTGTCCCGGGCCGCGAACAACACGTTCTGGCACAGGCGCGATGCCACCAGCGGACCGAGCCCGAGCGAGTAGGCACCCAGGACCAATGCGATGAGCGTGAGGTCGTCTGTCGCGATCGAATTGCGAAACCCGGCGAGGTTGAAGATGCTGTCGGTGAGCGGCCGGCCGACAGCGAAGTAGACGGCCACAACGCCGGAGATGCCGAGGACCGCGGCACACAGGCGGTCGGACGTGCGGTGGGCGGCGACACGTGGGTCCGTGGCCCGGCTCAGCTCGGTCAGCTCAGCGGCAGCAATGCTGGTGCCGATGAGCGACAGCGGAAGCAGGTACAGCGTCTGTGCCGCCGCCATTGCCGCCGCCGCTCCGACGCTCAGCAGCGATGCCAGCGCCAGGTCCATGAACGCCGAGATCTGCAGCACGCCCCGGCCCGCCACAGCGGGACCGAAGCGCCGGATCACCCCGCTCGCGGCTCGTTCGGTCCACCTGAAGTTCAGCGAGATGAAAGGGTTGGCTCGCAGCACCCCGCGGAGTTGCACCAGCACTTGAGCCCCGGCGCCTGCGACGACGGCCCAGGCGAGCGCTGTTGCGCGGTCCGCACCTGCGACACCCCATGCCAGCACGCCCACCAGCACGGCGATCTGTGTGGCATTCCACAACACCGGCGCCACATACGACAGAAAAAAGCGCCGGTGGCTGTTCAGCACACCCAGGCACCATGCGCTCATTACCGCAACTGCTGTGCCGCACACGGTGATGCGCACGAGGCTGACGGTCAGCTCGTAGCGCTCGCCGACAAAGCCCCAGGCGATGACGCGAACAAGCGGCCGCGCCAAGAAGATGCTGATCAGCGCTGCGACGGCGGTGACGGCGAGCAAGAAGGTGGCGATCGCGCCGGCGAGCTGGCCGGCAGCGCGTTCGTCGCGGTCTGCCAGCGAGCTGTACGCGGGCACGAACGCGCCCGACAGAGCGCCCTCACCGAGCAGGTTCTGCAGGAAATTCGGGATGCGCATCGCGGCCGCAAAGGCGTCGCCGATCGTGCCGACTCCAAGAATGTTGGTGACCAGCGCGGTGCGTGCGAGGCCCGACAGGCGGGACACCCCGATCCCGGCAGCCGCCGCTGCGGCTCCTTGCGGGCGGCGCACGATCTGGCCCCGGCTGCCCCTCTGTCGGCGCTCAGCCGACGAGCCGCAGATCCACCTGCACGCGAGCTTCGTCCTCAGTCACGTCCATGCTGATGGAGAGTTCCGACACAAGGATCTGCCGAGATTTCTCGAGCATCGACTTCTCGCCGGCGGACAGCCCCTTGGCGCTCTCACGCAGGGCCAGATTCCGTACCACTTCGGCGACCTGGTAGATGTCGCCGGACTTCAGCTTCTCCTGGTGGTTCTTGAAGCGCCGGCTCCAATTGGCCGGTTCGCGGACATCCTTCTTGGCAAGCAGTTCGAAGAGGTCCTCGACATCGTCGGTGTCGATCGGCGGTCGCATGCCAACCTCGTCGGCCATGTCGGTTGGAACCTTGACGGTCAGATCGCCGTGTGCAGTCTTGAGCACGAGGTACTCGCGCATCTCGCCGAACTCGTCCCGCTTTTCACGTGCCGTGATCTCCGCGGCGCCGTGATGGGGATAGATCACGCGGTCGCCAAGCTCAAAGTCCATCTGCACACGCTCCGATGCCGCTCGTCGCACTTACCGTTGCGGCCTTGTGAAGGATGCCAGAAACGCCCACGGCTGCCACAAGATCGGCCGGTCAATCGCGAATGTGAAGCCCTGGTGAGCTGAGGGCGATTATTCGGCTCCGAGCGGGTACCGGCGCATGAGGTGGTTCCAGCCGCACTTGGGGCACACCTCGACTTCGTAGGCGACGAAATTCCCGTTGCGTCGCGCAAGTTGCTGAAGCTCGGCGTCGGAGACCACGCACTTTCCGCCGCTGCCGAGCCGCGGACCGAAGACATAGCCGACGATGCGGAGGTCTCCGTCGGGGCACAGCGGGCAGTCTCGGCCCAATGGCGGGGCGATGTTGCGGGCGGCGCGGAGCAAGTCCGGGTGGGCGTCGCACGCCTCTGAGCGCGAGACCGTGCCGGCTTCGACCTCGGCGAGCAGTCGTCGCCGGCGGAGCCGGTAGTCAACCGATCCCGGCACGGCGGGTGAGGGACGGCTTGCGGTTCGGGGCTCGAGCGCCACGCCGGTCACGCTAGTGCGCCGCTTTTGGGGGGCTGCGCGGAGCGGTCACGGACTGCGTGGCGGGGCCATCCGTCCCTCACGTGTGCTCGCCGCGTCCATCGGCCGCGCGGTCGACGCCGACGCGCGACCACGGTTCGTCGGCTATCCGGTCGGCTTGCCGTGCGCTTGGTGCGATTTCCAGTCGGTGAGCAGCTCGCACGCCGTCGCCTCGTCGAGCGGGCCGCGTTCGATCTGTTGCTCGGTGAGCCACGAGAGCGCTTCGCCGACCATCGGCCCCGAGCAGTCGAGCAAGGTCATGACGCGATGGCCGTCCACAGGCAGCTTCCGCAGCGCTTCACCTTCGGTTCTCTCGATCTCACGAAGAGCTGCGACAGTCGCCGCGGACAGAGGTCGACCCCACGCGGTGAGCGCGTCGGATGCCGCCTCGATCTCGCGAGCGTGCCGGATGACGAGCCGGCGCGCCGATGGCCTCTGGACTACGCGGTCGGCGTTTTGGAGTGCTGCGTCGAGCGCTGCGACAGTTCGAAGGATGGCCGTCACGCGACTGATGGTGTGCTTGCGGATCCGGAGTGCCGCGAGGCAGTCAGCGGCATGGTCCGGAGTCGAGCACACCGGCCCGAGCAGCACCGCCCACCGCAACCCGATCTCGCCGTCGACAGCGTCGAGCGCAGCCGTCGGGACTTCGATCCGCGCGATGCTGCGGGCGCCGTCCGGCGCGGCGCTCCATGGCCCGAGCAGGTCACCAAGAAGACCGGTGTGCTCGAGGAACGCCACACCTGCGGACGGACGCGGCAATTCGAGCAGCTTCGTGAGCTCTGTCGCGATGCGTTCTTTCGAAACGACGTTGAGCCGGGGTCGGGTACTGCGCACTGCGGCGACGAGGTCGGGTGTCGGTTCGAGGTCGAGCCGGGCGCAAAAGCGTGCCGCTCTCAGCATTCGCAAAGGATCGTCGAAGAAGAGCCCGACCGGCTCCGAGGGAGCCCGGAGCACACCTGCGGCGAGGTCGCGACGACCGCCGAACGGGTCCAGCAGTGTCCAGCCGGGAAGCTCGATGGCCATCGCGTTGACGGTGAAATCCCGGCGCGACAGATCGATGGTGATGTCGTTGGAGAAGCGCACGTGCGGTTTGCGTGAGCCCCGGTCATAGGACTCGGCGCGGTGCGTGGTGATCTCGACGGTGGTGTCGTCGCACCGGGCGCCGATGGTGCCGAACGCCTTGCCCTGTTCCCAGATGACGTCGGCCCATCCGGCGGTCAACTCGGCAATGCGGTCGGGCAGGGCATCGGTGGTGATGTCGATATCGGCATCGATTCCGTGCCCCAGCAGCAGGTCCCGGACCAGCCCGCCGACGAGAAAGAAGCGGTGGCCCGCGGCAATGAACCGCTCCGCCAGCGTGCCGACTCGTTCGGTCAGGTCGCGGCGATCCTCGGCGTCGAGCGCCTTGAACTCAAGCTGGTGCCCGTACCCCCTGCTGCCTCCAGGCGAGCCCGCGCGAGACGTCCGGGCCGGGGTGTGTCCCACACCGTCGAGGGTACAAAGTGGCTGCGTCGCAACCTGCGTGGGCGCTGTGCTCCCCCACAGACCCGGCCTTACCCACAGACCCGGTACTCTGCGCCGCGCGAGCGAAATGGACCGCCCCGCGCCCTCGAGCGACCCGCCCGCCTTGTCCACCACGCGTGGCGAGGCCGACAGCAACCATCCGCGAACACCGCGCGGTCCACTGGTCCGGTTGTTGTTGTGGTTCGCGGTTGTCGCGGCGCTTGCTGTGGGCGGAGCGTCCCGGCTCTTCGACACACTGCCCGCGCCGCCCCCGAGCGCAACCGTCGTACCGAGTGTGCTGTACGACCGTTTTGGCACACCGATCGCTGAGATCGGTCCCAGCGTTGCGCATGCATCTCTGGGGCTCGAGGAGATGGCACCGGCGTTTGTCGATGCCGTCGTCGCAGCTCTGGATCCGGACTTTCTTGACGGAGACGGTGTGGATGCGTCGGCGTACGCGAGCGCATTCGGCAGCGCTGTGGGTCTCTCCGGGACCGACTCCGAGGCCGATCCGGCCGCGATGGGCCTGATGCGGCGCTACATCGAGACTGTTCGGCAACACGATGCGTACCGTCACGGCGCCAGCGCGACGGCCGAAGCGCGGACGCTCCTCTTGGAACTGCGCGTCGGACGCCAACTCAGTCGTGCAGAAATTCTCGAGCGGTACCTGAACATCGTTTATCTGGGTCGGGGCGCATACGGGGCGCGCGCCGCGGCAAACGCCTGGTTCGGGGTGCCTGCCGCCGATCTGGAGATATCGCAAGCCGCGTACCTTGCATCGCTCATCGACGACCCGATCGGCGTCGATGAGCCGTCGGGATCACCCAGCGACCCGCATCGAGCAGCGCGGCTGGCCCGCGACCGAGTGCTCGTTGCGATGTACGAGCGGGGCTATCTGATCGATACCGAACTCGCTGCCGGGCGCGCGATGCCAGTGACGACAGGCATCCGTCAGCCGCTATCGGGGACACCGACGGAAAGTGCCGACGCGAGACGCGCCGCGAGCCCCGGCGCGTATGGCCTCATCCGACTGCTCGCCAACGACGCCGGCCTTGCGACAGTGGTCGGCACTGCGTACGCAGAACTCGTCGAACGGTACGGTCCCCATCGCGTCGTCGCCGGCGGTCTGAGTGTCACGACCACCATCGATTTGGCTGCGCAGCAAACCGCCTTCGCTGCGGCCAGTGAGGCGGTGGCACTCGGACACTCCGCGGACATCGTTGTCCTGGATCGAAGCGGCGAAGTTCGAGTCCTGGTCAGCGTGGCGCCGTCCGGAGCATCAGGAACCTCGCAGAGCCTGCCCTGGCTTGTAGCTCGACCACTGGGTGATGTGCTGGGCCCCACAGCCAGTCCGCTGCACAGGCTCGCGGTCGGGTCCCCCCGTTCGACTGGGCTGTCTGATTCGACGGTCCCAGTCGATCGTGCCGACGCGGCGCACATCGCTGAGGTGTTCTCCGTGGCAGCGACTGGCGGAGAGCGTCGCGTCCGCAGGATCATCCTCTCCGCGAGCCTCACAGGCGAGGACGGGATGACTCGCGACGATGCCTCCAGCAGCCGCTGGCCGATGGAGCGAGCGGAGGCCCTCGATGCCGCTGGCGTTCGATCGGCGGTGGCGTTGATGGAACCATTCACGCTGGGGGCCGGCGTGGAAGCATTCGGGCGCGGTGCGGTGGCACCTGGGACCGGCGACGTGTGGTTTGCTGGCTGGACGTCCCACTTCACCGCTGCGGTGCGTGTCGGCCTCGCGGCGCCGTCAGCCTCTGTCGAGCACGCAAAGACAGCCCTGAGCCTCTTCCAAGACGTCCTCAGCACGATGCAATACGCGGAACTCTCGCCGTAGCGGAGTCGCGCGGCGCGCAGGCCGAGCGGAACCGCAGCGAACGGCAGGCGCACGACAACATCGACAACGAGGCTGTGAACTGAGCGGCCCATCAGCGCTGCGAACCGCAACGGGAAGCATGTCGCGTCACCGCGCAGGCCGTGACCGATCCGCGCAGCGTGTTCGAAATGCAGGTGCGAAGAGTGTCGTATGGGTCTAGCGTTGCGTTCGCATCACGGGCACATAACCGCCCGGAGTGCCCCGGACGCCCCGGCGCCCGTCGTGAACCCGCTCATTGGGGTCGGATTCGCTGGGCCGATGCAGCACACACGCCCTGCCCCGCAAGGGGCCCCGCCCCGGCGGGTCCACAGGAGGTTGCCCCCAGTTGCGCGCGTACGAGCTGATGGTCATCTGCAATGGTGACCTCGAGAATTCCGAAGCCCGCAAGGCGATGGACGAAGTCCAAAGCCGCATCTCGGAGATCGGCGAGATCGCCTCGTTCGACTTCTGGGGAATGCGCGACTTCGCATACGAAATCAACCACAAGACACGGGGTTACTACTCGGTGATCGAGCTACAGGCAGAGCCTGGAGCCATGGATCCGGTAGAGCGGTACCTGCGGATCGCGGACGAGGTCGTCCGTCACAAGCTCATCCGACTCCCAGATGACGAGGCACACCGTCGCGGCATGCTCGATTCGGGGTCGGCCGACAGCCAATAAGCGGAGGCGTCATGGCTGACAACACCATCACCGTGGTGGGAAATCTCACCCGCGATCCCGAACTTCGATTCACCCAGGCCGGCCGCGCCCGCGCAGTGCTGGGCGTTGCAGTTAACCGGCGGTGGATGAACCGCCAGACCAACGACTGGGAGGAGCAAGTCAGCTTCTTCAATGTCGTGTGCTGGGCCGATATGGCCGAGAATGTCAGCGAATCGCTGGCGAAAGGCAATCGCGTCGTCGTCTCGGGGCGACTCGAGCAGCGCAGCTGGGACACGCCCGACGGCGAGCAGCGCAGCGTCGTCGAGATTGTCGCCGACGAAATCGCACCGTCGCTGCGCTGGGCAACCGCGGAGATCACTCGCACCCCGCGCGGACCCGCCGCCGAGGCTGGCGGCGGTCGCGATCGCCGGGGCGGCCAGGAGTGGGAAGCGCCGAGCGGCGCAGCCCAGCACGCACCAGAGGAGGAACCTTTCTGATGCCACCACGGAAACGAACCGGACGTGCCCGGCCGAAAGAGCCGCGCGGCAGGCCTCGCCGGCGCAAGGTCAGCCCGCTGAAGACCGCGGAGACGTCCTACGTCGACTACAAGGACGTCGAGCTGCTGCGTGTGTTCGTGTCTGAGCGAGCCAAGATTCGGGCCCAACGGGTGTCGGGCAACAATCGTCAACAGCAACGCGAAGTAGCACGGGCGATCAAGACTGCCCGGGAAATGGCGCTGATCGAGTACGCCCGTCGTCCGATGACGCAACGCCGCGGCGACAAGCGTCGCGGCGGGCGCGGGCCTGATGACCGCCGGCCACCGTCCGACCGCGCTGATGGAGACCGCGCCGAGAACGGTGAGGCGGATGAGCCGATGGTCGCCGTCGCGGCCACAGAAGAGGACTGATGATGAAGGTCGTCCTTCGCAGCGATGTTGACGGCGTCGGCACGGCCGGTGCCGTGGTGGATGTTGCCGACGGGTTTGCCCGGAACCATTTGATTCCTCGGGGGTTGGCCTTGCGGGCAACCGATGGCACTGTGACGCAGGCTGCTGCGATGGCCCGGGCGAGGGCAGTGCGCGACAGTCGGGTGCGTGAGACAGCGCAGCAGATCGCGAAGCAGCTCGTGATCGACGGCGTGACCATCGCCGCCCGAGCCGGTTCAGGTTTGCATCTGTACGGCTCGGTCACCACCAGTGAGATCGCACAGGCCATCAAGGTACGAACCGGTGTCGACGTCGACCGCCGGAGCCTCACGATTCCCGCGCCGATACGCACTGTGGGCACTCACGAGGTGACGGCGAAACCGCACCCCGACGTCGCCTTCACGTTCAACGTCGAGGTTGTCCCGCTCGCATAGGAGTTGTCGCCCGCGGATGCGGAATTGCCGTATCCGGGCATTCTCGTCACACCCCCATGCGATTGTCGGTGGCATGGATCATCGTGCACTGCGCAGGCTGTGGATAAACGGCCGCGAAATCCATAGGTTTTGGCCCTACCGCTGCACAGGGCAGCGCGGCAAGCGTGTACGACGATGAGTCTGGCTGAGCTTGCGACGGAGTTTCCGCGGCGAACGAGCGGGCGGGTGCCGCCGCAGAACGTCGATGCCGAAGAGTCGGTACTCGGGGCGATGCTGCTCTCGCGAGATGCCATCGCGCCAGCTGTAGAACGCCTGTCGGCCGAGCACTTCTATGTGCCGGCGAACGGTGTCGTCTTCGATGCCGTTGAAGCGCTGTACGTGGCTGGCGAACCGGTTGACTGCGTGACGGTTGCCGACCAGCTCGAGCGGTCCGGCACGCTGACCGCCGCCGGGGGAGCTGATCGTCTGCTGGCGCTCGAGGGCGCGACCCCGACGCTCACGCACGTTGATCGCTACGCCCGCATCGTGGAAGAGACGGCACTGCTGCGGAGGGCTGATCTCGGTCTCAGCTGAGATTTCTGAGCTGGCGTACAGCCGGCCAAATGACACCGCTGTCGCCCTCGACCAAGCCGAATCGATGATCTACAGCGTGGCCGAGCGCCGAATCGTGGACTCCACGCAGTCCCTGCGAGACCTGGTGGACCTCAGCCTGGACCGGCTCGAAGAGCTGTACCAGCGGGGCGATGCGTTCACGGGTTTGGCCACCGGTTTCAACTCTCTCGACCGAATCCTGTCCGGGGTGCAGCCGTCGTCGCTCATGGTGGTCGGTGCGCGACCTGCGATGGGCAAGACGGCATTCGGACTGACAATGGCGTCCAACGTGGCGCTGCAATCGCAACAGCCCGTGCTGCTGTTCTCGCTCGAGATGAACCATGCCGAGCTCACCGGTCGGCTGCTGGCCTCCGATGCTCGCGTCGATGCCACCCGGGTGCGCACCGGACAGCTTCACGCCGACGACTGGAATCGCATTACACGAAGCGTGGGTCGTTTGGGCGAGGCGCCGATGTGGATTGATGACAATCCGAATGTCACGGTGACCGAGATCCGGGCCAAGGCGCGCCGTCTGCGCAGCCGCCTCGGCGGTCTGGGGCTCATCGTCGTCGACTACCTGCAGCTCATGAGCGGACGGGCAAACGCCGAGAACCGTCAGGTGGAGGTGGCCGAAATCTCACGCGGGTTAAAGATCCTGGCCCGCGAACTGGAAACGCCGATCGTGGCGATGTCGCAGCTGAGCCGCAACCTCGAATCCAGGGGCGACAAGCGACCGATGCTGTCAGACCTACGTGAGTCAGGCTCGATCGAGCAGGACGCCGACATCGTCGTGTTCATCTACCGCGACGAGGTCTACAACGAGGAAACCGCCGAGCGGGGCATGGCGGAGATCATCGTGGCCAAGCACCGCAACGGCCCGACCGGCACGGCACGGCTGGCGTTCATGCCGCAGTACACGCTGTTCGCTGACATGGCCCACGAGGGCTGAGAGGATCACCGCAGTGTTCCTCGGCGAAGATCTCATTCCGTATCTGATCTTGGCCTTCGGTGCAGCGTTGACGGTCGGCAACGTGGCTGCACTGGTACGACCAAAGCGTCCCGGCATCGATGGCGGCGCGCCAGTGCGAGCATCCGCCCGGCGAGCCGTGCCGCTGGCGCTCATCGGCCTCGTCGCGTCAATCTGGGCTCTCGCGACACTGTTGAGTGGGTGAGTGGAGCGGGTGAGGGGAATCGAACCCCCGTTATCAGCTTGGGAAGCTGAAGTTCTGCCATTGAACTACACCCGCGAAAGGCCGGTCAGATCCTATTCACTGGGGCTTCGGGTTCCGGGTGGCGATGCCCCCGTCAGCGCGATGCCGATCCGACTCCGGCTCGGTGCCACAGAGAGGCCGAGCGGTCCGTGAGCGAAGCGAACAAG
>CAXXMY010000021.1:0-54498 GCA_963663635.2 Acidimicrobiales bacterium | reverse complement strand
GGGCGGGACGCTGATGGACGAGAACATCTCCCGGGCTGCTGGCGCGCAACATGGCCAGGGCCTCACCGAGCAGGACTTCCGAAACATCGCAGAGCCTCTCGGACGCCGCACTCGCCAGCGTCTCACCGGCTACCAGAACGCCGACGGCGCCCCGCAGGTGCACAGCCGCGTGCTCCGGCCCACCGACAACGCCACCGACCGCAAACTCATCCCGCTTGAATCGCTCGGCAGCCGCATCTAAGCGGCTGCGCAACAAGCACATCAGCGGCGCCTCAGCGGCTGCGCGACGAGCACATCAGCGGCGCCTGAGCGGCTGCGCAATCAGCGCGGCGCGCGACTCAGCGGTTGCTGAGGCAAGGCGTACGCTGCGCCTTGGAATGAAATCCTCATTTGCGCGCTACTTGGCGCTCGGCGTGCTGCTCGCCGGAGTCGCGCTGATCGTGTGGGCCGCGGTCGGCGATCCCGACTCCGCTCCCGAGCTCACCGAGACCGCCAGCACGCCAATCGTCGCACCCGCGACCGCCGCAGAGGACGATCGCGACGCTGCATCGCCGACCAGCACGGGCGGCGATGCGCCCGAGGTGGCCGCAAGCACTACCGCTTCCACGGCAACGGAGCCCCTTGAGCCGATCCCGGTCCTGGCCACGGCGGGCACGCTCACCGGACTCGACGGCTGGCTGAACACTAAGGCCACATCGCTCGAGGAGATTCGCGAGGCGAACACCATCACCGTGGTGCAGTTCTGGACGTTCGGATGCCGCAACTGCAAGAACACGCTGGACGCGCTCGGCCAGATGTACGCCGACTTCGCCGACCGCGGGGTCGAGATCGTGGGCGTCCACTCCCCCGAGTTTGCCTACGAAGCCGACATCGACAACATCATCGAAGCAGCCGACAAACTCGGCGTGATCTGGCCAATCGCGCTCGACACGCATCGCCGCAACTTTCATCGCTGGCAAGAGGGGCCCACGGGCTACTGGCCCCGCGTCTACGTCATCGACAGCGACAATCAGATCCGCTTCGATCGGCGAGGCGACAGCGCCGCCAAGTACCGCGAGCTGTACGAGATCGTCGAGCGGCTCCTGACCGAGACCTGAGCTCGCCCGGTGGGCACCGTCGTCGACACGTTCATCGAAGGCGTCGAGGTGATCACGTGGGCGTGCACCCTGACCGTCCTGGTGCCAGGGCTGGCACTCGTCCTGGTAGCGCGGCGGACCCGGTTGACCGTGGCGGCGTACTACGTGGTGGGTGCAGCGCTGCTGGCATGGGCGCAAGCAGCCGGTCATTGGTGGGTGTCGGCACGGGGCGCTGCCCTGGTGATCGCAGCGATCGTCGCCGCAGGTACCTATGCGGCAGCGTGGCTCGCGCCGCAGCACTCCTCGCCATTCGCGACCGGTGCGGGCATCGTCGGCGGCGCATTGGCAGGCTGGTTGTGGCGTCCTTGCGTCGGGTCACTCCTGGGAGACATCCTCAACGACGCGACGACTGATGGCCCGCGCACCGCTGGCTTGATGCTGGTCTACATGGTCGGGGCGCTGCTGCCAGTGCTGCTCATAGCGATCGCTCCCTACGGGGTGCCCGCAATCGGCAGAGCGCTGGATCGGCGACCGGTCGCCGTCGTCGGCGCTGTCGTCGGCGCTGCCTATGCCGTGACGTTGGCCATTGGACGCTATGACGACCTCATCGGTGAGCTCTACCGGATCTCGAGCCCCGCCTGACGCCGAACAGGGCCAAGCGCCACGGTTGCGGTCATTCAGACGTCGGGGTACGAGTCCGACGGACCGACCGATTCCCGCAAGATCGAGGCGGCCTTCACGGTCGCCCGGCGCGCACGGGTCACGCTTCGCTCCAGCTGCGAGCGCGAATCGCTGGTATCTGCGTCCGCGAGCGCCTCTTGCAGCAAGTCGATGGCCACCTCGGCAAGCTGCTCGGACACATCGTCGAGACGGTCGGCGATCGAGGAGATCTCGTCGTGCATGCCAGAACTCCTTACAAGCTGTGCGGATAGGTCACGGCCTGCGCAGTGACGCCGCTTGCTTCCGGCTCTTGTTCGATGCGCTTATGGGCCGCTCGGGCCACGGCCTCGCTGTCACTGTCGATGTCGATGTTCGCCCGCATTTGGCTGCCTCTCCGCTCGGACTCTCATCTCGGCGGCAGCTGCTCGGCGACAATCTCGATCGGGTGTCGCACCGTCAGGCCCGCTGCTCGCAGATGCAGCATGCAGCCCGGATTGGCGCTCGCAACAACCGGCGCCCCAGTGCGCTCGATCGCAGCAACCTTGCGATCGCGGACGGCGGCCGCAGTCTCGGGGTGCTGCTGGGCGTAGGCACCGCCCGCGCCACAGCACAAACCGTCGTCGTCAAGTTCGGCAATCTCGGCGTAGCGGCCGAGCACCGTGCGAACTGGCAGATGCGCTTGTTGGACATGGCGCAGGTGGCACGGATCTTGCACAACAACGCGGAGGGCTTCACGACCTGCTTGCGAAGGCCCCTTCGGCAGGTCGTCGACGCGGGCAGCGAGCCACTCATGGATGTCGAGGACTCGGTTGGCGAACTGCTCGGCTTCGACGGTCCCCAGCAAGTGGCCATATTCCTTCATGGCAGCGCCGCAGCCTGCTGAGTCGACGAGGATCGGCGCTTCGCCTGGCAGCGCCGCCATGACGCGCTCGGCGAGACGCCGGGCTTGGGCACCGAGTCCGGCGTGGACGTGAAGGGCGCCGCAACAGGCAGCGCCCGCAGGCGGGAGAGCGACGCCTGCCCCGGTGGCCTCGATCACCTGCTGTGCTGCGCGGTGGGTATCGCGCATCCACGCGTCCATCACGCATCCGGTGAAGAGCCACACATCATTGCCGCTCGCTGTGAGCGGCCGCTGACGTAATGGCAACGTCGGCAGCGCCGCCACAGCCGTCCCAAGCGACCGAAACGGCCGCATTCGACCGAGCCAGCCCAAGAGCCGCAGCACGCCAAGCCGCTGCGCCAGCGCCAGAAGACGCGAACTCACGGCAAGCACCCGCGGCATGCCCAGCACGCGGTACGCCGCCCGCCGGATCGCAGGCTGGTAGCTCGTCTGTGTGGCAAGTGCTTCGCGGGTTGCCTCCATCATCTCGCCGAAGTTCACGCCAGCCGGGCAGGCGGTTTCGCACCCGCGGCACTGGATGCACGCGTCCATGAACCCGACGAACGCCTCGTCGGCTTTGCCGAGCTCAACGACATCGCGCATGAGAGCGATGCGCCCACGCGGTGACGCCGATTCTTCGCCCGACACTCGATACGTCGGGCAATGCGGCAGGCACATGCCGCAGCCGACGCACGAAGCCAGCGTGTCGTCGTCGATGTCCAGGCGCAAGGCGAACGTCTCGCTCATCGAGCTCACCAGGCCCTCCGGCCGGGGTTGAGGCGGTTCGAGGGATCCAGCCTGCGCTTCAGCTCCGTCATCAGCGCAGCATTCGTGGACGACGTTGAGCCCACAGGCACTGGACCACGGCGATGCACGAGCCCGATGCCGACCTCGGCGATCCACCCGCCGTCAGACCTTGGCGCGCCGTTGGCAGCTCGGTGTCCGTCGCTCGCGGAGATATCCGCTGCTGTATCGACGAGCGTGCGCAGATCCGACGGCCGCATTGACTGTCGGCCCTCGTTCGGGATCGACGGCGGACCGTCAGTCTCTTCGAATCCCAGCGGAGCGAGCTTGGCGGACTCCGCTGCGACATCTGCGGGGTCGCCCTCAAGCAAGACCCACGTGCTCGAGCCGTTCCACAAGATGCTGCTCGGCCGGTAGAGAAGATCGTGCGCGGCGAAAGGGTCGGCATCGCCTGCCAGCCATTGCGAAGCGGCCGGTTTCGGCAATGTCCGCAGGATGACCTCTGCGAGCAGGCCGAGGGTTCCCAGCGAGCCCACCAGCAGCCGAGGCAGGTCGTACCCGGACACATTCTTGACCGTTGGCCCGCCTGCAGTCACCACCTTGCCGTCGGAGTCGACATGGCGCGTCTGCAGCACGAGATCCCGCACGTGGCCGTACCGCAGCCGGCGATGCCCGCTGAGGCCGCACGCCAGCACTCCCCCGACGGTGGCTCCCTCATCCGTCGGGTCAAACGGCACCATCTGCCTGCCGGGAGCGAGGTGCTCGGCGAGTTCGGCCACCGTGGTCCCAGCACCGCACCGAACCGTCATTTCCGACGGCTCGTGCTCCCACACGCCCGATGGTGCCCGAACCTCGCGGGTGTCCGCTGCCGGCGGTCCGCCGATGTGCCAGTGGGTACGCCCTCCTACAACCGTCACCGGGCCGCTGGTGCCGACCTCGCGAGCGAACTCTGTGACCGCAGGCGCAATCGCCGCCGCGAGACTGCCGCTCACACCCAAGCCCCTTCGGGCACATGCTGGCGGAACGAATCGCTGCACCGCGAACCCGTCGGGATGACCTTCAGGGGATTGGCGAGACCGTCGGGATCGAACGCCTCGCGCACGAGATCTTGGGTGTACATGTCATGGGCGCCGAAGAGCATTCCCATGTAGTCCCGCTTCTCGAGGCCGATGCCGTGCTCGCCGCTGAGCACTCCGCCGGCTGCAATCGACGCTGCGACGATGTCGCGGCCTGCAGCGTGCACCCGCTCGTCGACGCCAGGCTCTCGCCGGTCGAACGCCAAGATCGGGTGCAAGTTGCCGTCGCCGGCATGGAACACGTTGACAGCGATCAAGTCATAGGCGTCCGCAATCCGATACACCTGCTCGAGCACCTCCACGAGACGCGAGCGCGGCACCACTGTGTCATGGAGGTAGTAGTCGGGCTTGATGCGGGCAACGGCGCCGAATGCGTTCTTGCGGCCTTTCCACAGAAGCGCTCGCTCAGAATCGTCCGCAGCCACCCGTACGTGCCCGACATGGTGCGCCTCGGCCACGTCGCGCACAATCTCGACGCCCGCAGCAACCCCGCCCGGCAGGCCGTCGAGCTCAACCAGCAGGACCGCCGCCGCGTCGGTCGGGTAACCGGCGTGCACGAAGGCCTCGACGATCTCGATGGCCCGCTGATCCATCATCTCGAGCGCAGAGGGCACAAGTCCCGCAGCGATGATCGCAGACACGGCCGCCGCTCCTTCGCTGACGTCGTCGAAGTCGAGCAGCAGTGTTCTCACTGCGGGCGCATTGGGCGTCAGGCGGACCGCTGCCTTGGTTGCGATGCCCATCGTGCCTTCCGAGCCCACGAACAGTCCCCGAAGGTCGTAACCGGCCGGCTCGGCGTCCACACCGCCGAACATCGTGGTCTCGCCCGACGGCAGGACGACTTCGAGCGCCGCTATGTGCGCCGTCGTGACTCCGTAGGCCAAACAGTGCGGGCCGCCAGAGTTATTGGCGATGTTCCCCCCGATCGAGCAGACCTGTTGGCTTGACGGATCGGGGGCGAAATGAAAGCCGGACGGCGCGAGGGCCCGCGACAGGTCCAGGTTGAGGACCCCGGGTTCCACCCACGCAATGCGGTTATCGATGTCCACCTCGACGATCCGGTCCAGCTTGGCGGTCGCGATCACCACAGGAGCGCCGATGGGGACGGCTCCGCCCGCAAGACCTGTGCCGGATCCTCGAGCGAGGAACGGTCGGCTGTGGCGCCGACAGATACGCACGATCCCGGCGACCTCATCGCCGGTCGTCGGCAGGCAGACGACGGCCGGCGAGCTGCCCTCGATCGAACCGTCGCGGCGATACAAGCCCCGCTCGAAGTCATTGTCGCGTGCTCGATCGCCGAGCAGTGCGCGTAGATCAGCGAGCAGCGCTGCATCAGCTGCGAGATCCCCAGTCGTTCCGCCCGCAGGCGAAGACTGGCTGGTCAAGGGTGCGACAGGCTCCGGAGCCACGTAGTGACGGTACCGCAGGGGGTCTGGCGAACGAGAATGGCCTGGGTCGTGAAGCCGTTCGTCTTCCGCTTTCGTTGGCTTCGTCGACGGGCCGCCGCGGCCACGGCCTCGCTGTCGACGTCGACGCGCGTCGATGAGTGGCATCGATTCCGTTCGGCCTCGTAGTCTCGCCGCCGATGGCATCGGAGATACCGGCGAGTCTCGGAAGCGGGAGCCCTCAAGATGATGCCCGAGAGTGGCTTTCGCTCGAGGATCCGCACGAGCATCGCACATGGCTCTTCGACGTGACCTTCCTCGCGAGCGCATGGACGTGCATCTACGGCGCAGGCTGTCCTGGTATCGACGAGCGGCCGGCTCCGGAGCGCGAGCTCGGCTGCTGCACGCACGGCGCATACCTCACCGATGACGACGACCTCGCGCACGTGCGCTCGATGATCCGCGAGCTCGACGATGAGCACTGGCAGTTTCGCCACGCGCCCGGCGAGGCGTTGTGGCAGGACGACGACGGCTGGTGGCGAACCCGCGTGATTGACGGAGCCTGCATCTTCGCAAATCGGACTGGTCATCCCGCTGGCGCAGGCTGCGCCTTCCACCTTTTGGCAGAGCGGACAGGTCGGCGGGCGATGGACACAAAACCCGAGATTTGCTGGCAGGCACCCCTTCGACGCGAGGACCACGAGACGGTCACCGGGCACGTCTACACGATGGTTCGCGAGTGGGAGCGACGCGACTGGGGCGGGCCCGACACCGACGTGTGGTGGTGGTGCACGTCGTCATCGGTGGCCCACGTCGGAGCAACGCCCGTATACCGGGCACTCGGAAGCGAACTCGCGGCGATCTGCGGTCTCGAGATGTACGACGCGCTGGCCGCGGCGCTAGATGAGCGGATCCGGCAGCCGGCTGGCAGTGAGCGTCTGCTGGCACACCCAGCAGTTCGCAGACGCGAGTGACCGACCGGAACAAGCGCGACGCGCCACTGCCCGCGGGTTGTGCCGCGGCGATGGCGTCCGGTCAGGCGTTCTCGCGCTGCGAGACCTCTTCGTCGGCGTCGCGCGCGAAATCGGCGTACTTGGCCTCGAGGTCTGAGTAGTCGTCGTACTTGTCGGCGAGGTCAGCGTACTGATCGTCTTCCGTCGATTCCCCGTCATCAAACTCCACACCGAAACGGTCTGAGTTGTCGAAGTCGTAGTCCTCAACCGTGAACCGCTCCGCCGTGGCCCGCTGGAACTTGCGGGCTTCCTCGTAGCGGCGATGTCGACCCTTCTTCACCGGCTCGCTCCTCGTGCTCTACTGGGTGCTTCGCGTGGGGCCGGATGTGCCCGCATCCCGTTTGCGCGACGAATGGGGCACCCGTGGTCTACGAAGTGCCCCGTCACGATATCGCCCCACAGGGCCTGCTGCGTGGCAAGACTGACCGACTCAAGTCTGCTGCGGCACCCTCGGTTCGAGCTTCAGGCCGCCGTCGAGATCGAATGCCAGCGCCGCCTCGCCTGCGAGCAGCGCTCGGATGCCGTCGCCCACCACTTCGGCGCGCCAGCCGCTCGCCAGACGAGAATTCCCATCGCCGGCCAGCAGGGCGGCAATGTCGGAACGGGTCGCTAGCAAACTGCGATCGAGACCTTCTGATCGCGCCGCCTCGTCCACCCAGGCGGCCACCAGCGGCACGGCCGGCTGCAACGCTGCGTCCACGTTCGGACCCATAGCAAGCGCACCTGCGGGTATGTCGCCTGTTGCCATGTCGAGGCCGCGCTGCACCTCGGCCACAATGCGCTCGCCGATCCCCGACCGCATCTGGCCGCCGTCGACGCCCCGCAGTCCGCTGAGCTCGGCAACCGTTCGGGGACCGCGTTGCGCAATTGACAGCAGGGCCATGTCTGAGAGCACGAATCGCACAGGGAGGTCACGTTCACTGGCCGTGCGCTCGCGCCACGCCGCCACGCGATAGGCGACGGCTCGCTGGCTGCCCCGCAGCTGGCGGGCCCCCTTGATGCGCATCCACGCTTGAGCCGGATCCGGCGGCGGTCCTGGTGGCCGCCGCCAGAGCTCGCATTCGTCGAGCGCCCATCGCCAACGTCCACCCGCCTCGAGGCGCGATCGGAGCTCATCGTGCAGCGCCAGCAGGTAGGCCACGTCGTCCGCCGCATAGTGCCGCTGAGCCGACAGCAGCGGTCGCTCGAACCAGTCGGCCATGCGGTTGCCTTTCGACAGCCGCACGCCGCACAGCCGCTCCGAAAGCATTCCCAGCGAGGGCGTGCTCATGCCCAGAAAGCCTGCCGCCACCTGTGTGTCGAACAGCTGCGACGGGATCTCCCCGCATTCCTGAGCCAGTATCTCAATGTCCTGCGCGCAGGCGTGCATCACGACCAGGACCTCGGCGCGCAAAACGGCTGCGAGCAATGACACGTCGACGGCGGTCGGGTCGATCAGCACGACGCGCTCGGGGACCGCGATTTGAACGAGCGCGAGCTGGGGCCGGTAGCTGCGTTCGCGGTGGAACTCTGTGTCGACCGCTATCCGATCTGCCGCTAGCAAGTCGTCGATCAACGCGTCGAAATCCGGCTGGGTGTCCACCCATTCGTGCCGGCTCATGCGCCCGCCTGGGCCGAGTCGCCAGCCAACGAACTGTCGCCCGGCAAAGGAGCCACGCGAGCGACAAGGATCTCCCCCGCCACGACCAGATCATCGACAGTGTTGACGTTCAGCACGTCACCGGCGGCCGCTGGCACCGTCGCAACGTCCAAGCTGTCCAAGACCGACGCTGGGCCTCGTGCACCGTCGCGGTAGCCCGCCTGCAGTGCGGGAAGCGCAGCCTGGCCGTAGTACCCGATCAACGGTTCGATGCGGTCGCTGCGGGCCAGCACGACCGGTGCGCCGGTCCGCGATGCTCGCTCGACGATTGCGGTCAGCAATGCCGTCGACACCGTGGGCACATCGGTCGGGCACACCAGGACATCTCCGTGGCGCTCGAGGACATCGATCAAAGCGGCGAGCGGACCCGCGCGCGGAGCGCTGTCCGGTTCGGCGACGAGCGTCTCGGGTGCGGTGCCGCCCTGGGCGATCACCGGATCGGCGCCCGCGGCTTCCAACGCCTCGGCAACCCAGATGGCAAGCGGCTTGCCGGCCAGCTCGAGCGTCGCCTTGTCGCTGCCCATCCGTTGCGAGGCGCCGCCGCACAGCACGACACCGGTCGGCCGCAGCGGTGCAGGCGCATCCGACTCTGGCTTGAGCCCTCGGACACCCTCCGGGCGCCGGCTGGCACCGCGGGTGCCGCGCCCGTCGGGACTCACGCGCCAGGCCACTCACCTGTTGGGGGCGCACCGCCGGGATCGAGCTGGGCGAGGAATTGTGCGCAGCGTTCGGCCTCGTCATTCTCTCCGATTGCGGCTGCCGAACGTCCGAGTCCCAGCAACGACCACAAGAATCCGCGATTGGCTGGCTCGGCCCAGCGCACATAGCCGCTGCCTCGCCAACCGGCAGCTCGCAGGGCGTCGAGTCCTCGGTGGTACCCGACCCGGCAATAGGCATACGCCTCGACGTGCCGGCCCGCACCCGCCGCTGTGCGGCCGAGCTCAGCCCAGGCTTCGAGCAGGCGGGGCCACTGGGCGGCGACGTCGGCCAAGGCCTCGCGTCGATCGGCCAGCGGCAAGCGCAAGGCTGCCGCCATCGATTCGGCGATACCGGCGGGCGCTGGATCGAGAACGGTCGACGGGAGCCCGCCAGGTTGCAGATCGATCGGAGTCGACGTCATGGCGCGATGCTACCGAGCACCCCGTCGGCAAACAGGAGCACCGGCGGTGAAGCCCGACGGAGTCTGCGTACCCTCACGAGGTGATCGGAGAGTGGCTCGACGTCGATCGGCTGAACGTAGCGCTCGTGGGCGGCATCGCATCGCTGGCCGTCGCAGCGCTGGTCGCGCTGCGCCTGATTCGCAAGCTGGCGCTGGCAGTGCTCGTGGCGGTCGTGCTCGTGTGTGCTGCTGCGGTGCTGGCACTGCAATGGACCGGCCTGCGCAATTGTCGCGAAACCTGTACGTGCGAGGTGTTCGGACGCTCGGTGGACGTGCCCACCAACCCGCTGTGCGGACCGAACCGTCTCGATCCGGATCGCATCGATGTGGACATCGACATCAGCACTCGAAGTGGGGCGAGGTGAGCCCTGCGGGCGAGCGTGGCTAGGGAACTCGCATCGCACGCAGGCTGTCGGTGGCGTGCGACTCCGGACTTGAGCCTGACACGACCACGACCATGTCGCCCGAGCGCGCGACTCCCGTGCGGGCCGCAACCTGCACTGCCTCCAGCGCGGATTCCGCAGGCGTCAGCCGCTCGCCGAACACCAACGGCCGGGTGCCCCACGACAATGACAGCTGCATCGCAGTTCTGGGCTCAGGCGTGAGGCCGAGCAAGGGCATCGAGGGGCGGAAGCGGGCCATGCTGCGCGCCGTGAATCCCGACCGGCTCAGGCAGATGATGGCCTCGGCGCCCAGCTCGGTGGCCAGCCGGGAGGCCGCATGGGTGATGCCGTCGGTAACGAGTTGGTAATCAGCAATGCGGTCATCACGCCGTCGCAGCGAGAGCAGCCGCGTCCACCACGCTTCATAGTCGAATCGCTCGTCGGCTCGGCCAGTGATGCGTGCCATCGTGCGCACGGCGTTCACCGGGTCGTGACCGATCGCCGTCTCACCGCTGAGCATTACCGCAGACGTGCCGTCGAACACGGCATTGGCGATGTCTGAGGCCTCCGCACGGGTGGGCACCGGTGAGTGCAGGAGCGACTCAAGCATCTGCGTGGCAGTAATGGCCGGGCGCCCCTGGGCGACACAGGCCTCGATGATGTGCTTCTGCAGGTGCGGAAGGTCCTCGATGTCGCATTCCGCACCGAGATCCCCGCGGGCGACCATGACTGCCGAGGACGCCTCGATGATGCCTTCGAGGTTCTCGACCGCTGCGTTGGTCTCGATCTTCGCGACCAGCAGCGGTCCGCGGGGCACCGGCTCGACACCAAGGCGTCGCATGTCATGCGCCGAGCGCACGAACGACAACGCGATCATGTCGGTGCCCAAGTCGACAAAGGTGTCGGTCAGCTTGAGGTCCTGCGGTGTCGGCGTGCTGAGCCGCAACTTGGACGAGTCGACGAGGAGCCCCGGCCGCCCCTCTAGATGACCGCCGTGCAGGACTAGGGTCTTTAGCCCGTTCGAAGCACGATCCTCGACGACCAGCACCACGTTGCCATCGCCGAACGAGAGCTGATCGCCCGGTCCGACATCGGTCAGCAGTCCTTCGTAATCGACGACGAGCCGGTCAGCTGTGCTGACGTCGCCGTCGATGCCGACGGACACCACAGCGTCCTGCGCGACCTCGCAGCCGCCCTCGGCGAAGGGACGGCACCGCACCTTCGGGCCCGGCAGGTCGACCAGGATGCCGACATGTCGCCCCGAGTCCGCTGAGACAGCGCGCAGCCGGTGAAAAGTCTCGACCTGTTCATCGAGCGTGCCGTGCGCGAGACCGAGACGCCAGACATCCACGCCGGCTTCGATCATGGCCCGCATCGTCGCCGCGTCGTTGCAGGCCGGTCCGACGGTGGCGATGATCTTGGTTCGTCTTGCCATGTGCTCCAACGGTACCGGGGCACCGGTAACGCCAGGTACGCGACTAGATGATCAGTTCCAAGGGGTGGGGTCCACCGGTTGTGGGGTGAGGGTGTCCAAGCTCGGGGTGTGTATTCACGCTTCGATCTTGGAGGTTCTCAGCATGGGCCCGGACTCGGGTCACCCTCGCGACCGCACTGTATGTGAGGATCGATGACCTGTTGGCGCAGAACCCTGGGTGGGCGCCGCAGCGGCCTGCGGTGGGGTTCGCCCCGAAGCTGTCGGACGCGGAGCTGGTCACCTTGGCGGTGATCTGTGCGCTGTTGGGGTTCGACAACGAGTCGCAGTTCGTGCGCTACGCCCATGCGCATCTTCGGCCGTGGTTCCCGTATCTGCCCAACCGCGACGGCTACAACAAGCGGCTGCGGCGCAGCGGCGACATGATCGTCGGTGTCATGGGATGCCTCGCACGCGAGTGCGAGTCGTGGCACGACGACGTGTGGCTGGTGGACTCCACGCCGGTCGAGTGCGGCACCAGCCGCGAGACCCAAAGCGCTCCGGCCTCGCGGGATGGGCCCAGTACGGATACTGCGCGTCGCATTCCCGCTGGTTCTGGGGCCTGCGGCTGCACCTTGTCGCCACACCCTCGGGACTGCCGATCGCGTTCGCTCTCGCCGGCGCGAAAGCCGACGAACGCGACGTCTGCGCCGACATGATCGACGCGGCCCGCATCGCCCGGCCGGGCCAGACCCTCATCGCCGACAACCGCTGCCGCTCCAAAGCGTTCGAAGCCGACCTCAACGACACCGGCATCACCCTGCTGCGCCCCGCCACCCGAACCGAGGCCCCACGTCCCGGCGCAAAGTTCCTGCGGCCCCTGCGCCAGATCACCGAATCGATCATCCAGACCCTCAAAGGCCCACTCACCCTCGAACGCCACAAAGCACGCACCAAAACCGGCGTCGCCGCGCGCATCGGCACCCGCCTCCTCGCCCTCACCGCCGCCTTCTGGCACAACGAGACCTACCGACACACCCGACCAGCACGCTCACTCACCGCATACGACCACCAAAACCTTGGAACTAATCATCTAGGCCAACGGCTGACAACGACACTGTGGCGCCTTGCCAATCGCCGCATAGCGTCAGCCCACGTGGAATTGGTCTTCGTACGTCATGGTCAGCCAGAGCGAGTCGTGCGCCACGACGGGCAGCCCGCCGATCCTGCGCTGTCCGCCATCGGTCGCCAGCAGGCCGCTGCTGCGGCCTCCTGGTTGGCAGAGATGCAGATCGACGCGCTGTACAGCAGCCCGATGCGGCGCGCCCTCCAGACAGCGGAGGCGATCGGTTCGGCAACCGGCCTCGTGCCCATCGTGCGTGACGGCCTCGGCGAGTTCGACCGCGACGCACCGGCATACGTGCCGATGGAGGTCTTGAAGCAGACCGACCGTGACCGCTGGAACCAGCTGGCGAGCGGCTCGTTCGGCGACGCCGAGCGCACGGCCCGCTTCGTCGCGACGGTCACCGATGCCGTCGACGAGATCGTGGGCGAGCAGCGCAGCAAGCGTGTCGCGGTGGCGTGCCACGGTGGTGTGGTGAACGCATACCTCGCCAAGTGCCTCGGTTTCGACAGTGAGAGCTTCCTGCGCTTCGACGTGGACTACACGTCGGTCACACGCGTGTTCGCATCAGGCCGCGGTCACCGCAGCGTCCTGTCGGTCAATGAGCGCACCCACCTGCGAAGGCGTCCCGATCTGGCCATCGGTTTGTAGCTCGGCGGTTTGTAGCTCGGCGGCTTGTAGCTCAGCGGCTTGTAGCTCGGCCCCGCCCCGGTACGGCCGCTAGTTCAGCTGGGACCACAGCCGGCGCGCCAGGCCGTGCATCTGTGAGGCCTCGGAAGCGCCGAAGCGTTCCGCTGCGGCCTCCAGCGACCGAGCGCCGTCGTCGGGACGTCCAAGCGCAGCCAGCGCCTGCCCCAGCCGCATGAACTCAGAGGCCGGGCATCTCGGAAGGCGGGTCACCAGCTCCAGTACGGCCACGAGGGACATCGCGTCGGCCTGGCGCATGTGGATCATGCGCAGGTTGTTGAGCATCCGCTGCAGGATCGCAACTGACGGTGTGGGCGTCAGGAAGCCGTCGCTGAACGCCTGACGTGACTCGAAACGCCCGAAGATGCCCCGAGCTGTTGAACGGTCGACGAAGCGTCCGTCGAAGGCATCAATGAACACATCAGGGTCGGTCGTGCCGACGAGGAAATGGCCGGGCATGCCGACCCCGTGCAGCGAGACACCCGCCCGTCGGCCAACCTCAATCGTCACGACAGCCAGCGTGATCGGGATGCCTCGGCGCCTGGCCACCACGAGATCGAGATAGCTGTTCGATGGGTCTTCGTAGTTGCTCCGGTTGCCCGCGAAGCCCTCCGACCCGAAAAGCAGATCCGCCACGCCGACCGGCGTGGGTTCCGATACTGCGTTCGCGAGCCGGTCGAGCTCGCCAAGCGTCGCGGACACCTCGACGTCGCAGCGCCGGCAATGTGCGGCGATGCACAACGCGGCCCGGTCCAGCGGGATCGGCTCGGCGTGTGCACAGGCCTCGAACGCATCCGTGGGCGCGGGCACTTCGTCCTCGGACGGCTCATCTTGCGGCTGGGCGGCATCAGCCATCACGGCGAATGTACCTGCGGCGCTGCGCGGCCTGTGGGGGTCACCAGACCGCAAGCACCGGTCACATGAGCGCGATGGGCAGCGATACTTGCGGTGTGAGCCTGGAGCACCCCTACCTCGCCGCCGCCCCACCGGTGCCTATCGCCCATCGAGGCGGCAGCGCCGTGTGGCCACAGAACACCATGGCTGCGTTCAGCGGTGCCGCCGGGCTCGGCTATCGCCACCTCGAAACTGACGTGCAAGCCACCGTCGATGGCGTCCTGGCGATCTTCCACGATGATGTCCTGGCGCCGGTTGCAGATCGCGACGGACGCATCTCCGAAATGACGTGGTCCGAAGTGTCCCAAGTTCGCGTCGACGGGGAACCCATCCCCCGTCTCGAGGAACTGCTGGACGCCTTCGTCGACGTTCGCATCAGCATCGACCCCAAGACCGATGCCGCCACCGAGCCCTTGATCGCCGCCCTTCGACGACCGGGCGTGCTCGACCGGGTGTGCATCGGTTCGTTCTCCGATGCCCGACTCGCGCGCGTGAATCAGGCCTTCGGTGATGCGGTGTGCTTGAGCTTGTGTCCCCGCGAGATCGCACGCTTGGCGCTGCTGAGCACGCTCGGCGTGCCCGCTCGTTCGGGGCGTCGGCACGGACGACCCTTCCGCGGACGGATCGCGTCGATACCCCTGCGCCAGGGTCCAGTCCCGCTGGCTACCCCACGACTGATCGATTACACCCATCGCGTCGGGCTCGCCGTGCACGTGTGGACAATCGACGACGCCGCCGAGATGGAACGACTGCTCGACATCGGCGTCGACGGCATCATGACCGACGAGCCGAAGCTCCTGCTCGACGTGATGAAGGCTCGAAACGTCTGGCCGCCCGACGCTGACCGCCCCGGGGATACGTCGTGAGCGGGCGCGCATGAACGACAGCGCTGTAACTGTGGGCACTCGCGATGTGGGCACTCTCGATGCGGTCGCGGGCGAGCTGGCCGCAATCGTCGGTTCCGCTCACGTGCTGCGCGACCCTGAGGTCACCCAGAGCTACGCGATCGACTGGACGCGCCGCTTCGTGGGCACCACGCCGATCGTCGTACGACCCGCGGACACCGCCGAGACGGCCTCTGTGATGCGCGTGCTGTGCGGCGCAGGCATCGCCGTCGTCCCTCAAGGGGGGAACACCGGCCTCGTCGGCGGCAGCGTCCCGACCCGCGGCGAAGCTGTTGTCTCGCTGCGGCGGCTCACCGCCCGCGAGCCCGTCGACGAGCTCGCAGCCCAAGTCACTCTGGGAGCCGGCGTGACCCTCGCCGACGCACAGGCTCACGCCGCCGCGACAGGCCTCAGCGTCGGGGTCGACCTTGCCGCCCGCGACTCAGCGACCATCGGGGGCATGGTCGCTACGAATGCCGGCGGCATCAACGTCCTGCGGTACGGCGCAATGCGGGCGCAGGTCGTCGGCATCGAAGCCGTCCTGGCCGACGGCACCGTGGTGAGCCATCTCGCGGGGCTGGAAAAAGACAACACCGGCTACGACCTTGGCGGACTGCTGGCGGGCAGTGAGGGCACCCTGGGGATCATCACTCGTGTGCGCCTGCGACTGCACCCGCAGCTGCCCGAACGGGCCACTGCGTTGCTCGCGTTCGCCAGCACAGATGACGCCGTCGCTGCCGCAGCGTCGCTGCGGAGGAATGTGCATTCGCTGCATGCGCTCGAAGCTGTCTTCGGTGCGACGATGTCACTCGTGTCCGAGCACTTGGGCACACCACCGCCGTCGGGGCCTGAAGGCAGCGTCTGGCTGGTGGCCGAGGCGGCAGGGCGAACAGATCCCAGCGACGAGTTGGCCGCGGGTGTCGAGGAACTGGGAGATTTGGTGCTCAACGCCGCAGTGGCGCTCGAGCCCGGCGCACGTCAGCGGCTCTGGGCATTCCGCGAGAACGTGACCGAAGCGATCTCCGCGGCGGGCATCCCGCACAAGCTCGATGTGACGCTTCCCGCAGCGCGTCTCGCCGAATTCGTCGACGGCGTGCCGAACATTGTGCTCGGCGCAGATCCCGAGGCCCGTCCGCTGCTGTTCGGGCACCTCGGCGACGGGAACGTCCACGTCAATGTCCTTGGACCCGACGGCGCTGAGCCCCGCGACGAGGTCGACGACGCGGTGCTTCGTTACGTCGCCTCTCTCGGCGGCAGCATTTCGGCCGAGCACGGGATCGGCACGGCCAAGCTGGCACAGCTGCACCTGAACCGTTCCGAAGCCGAGCTCGCCGTGTTCGCTGCCATCAAGCGAGCGCTTGATCCCGCGAAGCTGCTCAATCCGAACGTCCTGGTGCCCTGACTCGACTGCACGCAGCCGCACCACGCCGGCAAAGACCTCTGCGCGCGGTGTGTGCGCCTGTCTCCCCGGTTCGGCAGGTCTACGGTTCTGCGCCATGGACAGGCCCCGACCTCTGGTTCCGTTTGCAACTCGGCATGCACGCCGCGGCATGGTCTGCAGCGTGGATCACCTGGCGAGCGGCGCCGGTATCGCGCTGTTGCGCGCCGGTGGCTCCGCCGCCGACGCCGCGGTTGCAGCCTCGGCCGTCCTCGCAGTCACCACCCAGCACATGTGCGGCATGGGCGGCGATCTTTGGGCTCTCGTCCACCATCGTGACGGTCAACCGCCCGCCGCACTGAACGCCAGCGGCCGAGCTGGCAGTGGTGCTGATCCATCAGGTCTGCGCGCAGAGGGCCGGACCCGGATGCGCTTTCGCCATGATGTGCGCAGCGTGCCGGTGCCGGGCTGCGTCGACGGCTGGCTCGCGCTGCACGAGCGCTTCGGACGGGCACCTCTGCGCGAGGTTCTGGGACCGGCGATCGAATTCGCGGACGGGGGATTCGGGCTTTCACCTCACGGTGCAGCCGCTGTGACCCTGCTCGACGGAGTGCCGAATACCGCGGACTACCCGCCCCGAAGTCGAGCGGGCGATCTCATCCGGCGGCCGGGAGTAGCGAACGCATTGCGTGAGATCGCAGAAGGCGGGCGGGCCGCGTACTACCAGGGGGACTTCGGCCGCGACCTCATCGAGCTCGGGGACGGTGAGTACTTCCCGGCCGACCTCGCAGCGCCGCTGGCCGACTGGGTGACGCCATTGCGCACCGATGTCTGGGGTCATTCGGTGTGGACCGTCCCCCCGAATTCGCAGGGCTACCTCACGCTGGCCGGCGCATGGATCGCCGCAGGCTTGGACCTGCCCGACGATCCAGATGACCCGCTGTTTGCCCATTTCCTGGCCGAAGCCGCCAAGCTCGCAAGCTGGGACCGACCCCAGGTGCTCGCCGAGCATGCGGACGGCGAAGCGCTGATCTCACCGGACCGGTTGGCCGGGCGCCGCGACGCGATCTCACCCAACGCGGCAGCACACCTCGGAGCCGGCACCGACACGGGCGACACGATGTACCTGTCCGCCGTGGACGACGAACGGATGGGTGTCTCGCTGATCCAATCCAATGCGGGAGGCTGGGGTGCGCTGCTGTGGACGCCGACGAATCGCATCAGCCTGCACAACCGGGGCATTGGCTTCAGCCTCAGCGAAGGGAGCGCCGCCGAGTACGGACCCGGGCGGCGTCCGCCGCACACGCTGGCCCCGGCACTCGTCCAGAACGCCGACGGTTCGCTGAGATCCGTCGTCGGCACGATGGGCGGCGACGCACAGCCTCAGATTCTGTTGCAGGTGCTGGCTCGCGCGCTGCATCTCGGCGAGGACCCGGCGTCGGCCATTGCGTCGGGCCGCTGGCGCTGGGGGGCTGCGGAGGGAACCGGCTTCGACACCTGGGCAGACGCAGACAATCTCCGGCTCTGCATCGAGGGTCACGCGACGTGGGCATCCGATGACGGGATCGCCGAGCTGATGCGACGAGGTCACCGCATCGAGGTTGACGGCTCACACGACAACTCATACGGCCACGCCCACCTCATCGACGTTCACGGTGACGTGCTCGCTGGGGCGTCCGATCCCCGGGCCCTGACCGGCGGCACCGCCGGCTATTGAGCAGCGAAGGGTCGTCACGGCCGGCCTCACTTGCGGCCCGCGATCAATGGGGCATGGGCTCTGCAACCTCGAGCCGGGACGGTCCGAGCGAGCGAGCCATATAGAGAGCTGCGAACGCACGGTCGTGAAGGTCCGGGGCTTCGAGAGCGTGAGTGGGATAGCTCGCAACGCCCATGGAGAGCGTGACGCCAGTGGAATACGAGCGAGCAGCCACCTCTCGCCGAACGCGATCGGCCGCCCAGACGGCTCCGCTGTGCGGCGTGTCGTCGAGAATCGCCGCCACGATGCCGCCGGAGCATGAGCACACGCTGTCGGAGTCGCGCAGCGTGCCGCGCACCAGTCGCGCCGCGAGCCGCAGTGCGACGCGCGCCGGTGTGGCCCCGAGCTGTTCAAAGCCGTCGACCTCGAACAGCACGAGCGAGAGCGGTTGGAGTGCGCGCCGCGACAGAGCCAGCTTGCGCTCCATGAGCACAGCGAAGACGCGAACGTCTGGAAGACCCGTGATCGGGTCCATCACTGAGCCAAGTGCGTCTGGACCCAGACCGCCGGGATCGACGCCCCGGTTGCCGTGCCGAGCCATGGCGCGCAAGAGTGCCACTGTCGCGTGATTCGCACAACGCCCGGTCATAATCGGTGTGCGAACACCAGTCTCGCCTTGGACCCGGCGCACTAGCGTTCGGCGCATGCGCATCGCACGACATCTCATTGACGGGCAGCCGACTTTGGCGGCCGCGATCGACGACAGGTTGGTACGGCTCGATACCGAGCACACCGATCTCGGTGAGCTGCTGAGTGCCGTTGACGGTGATCTGGCCTCGGTCGAAGCGATGGCAACCGGGGCGGCGACGCCGCTGGGCGAAGCACATCTGCTCTCCCCCGTTGGGCGGCCACCTGCGATTCTCGCGGTCGGCCTCAACTATCGGGCACACGCAGAAGAAGGCGGTCGTGAGCCTCCCAGCGTCCCGCTCATCTTCAACAAGCACCACAACTGCATCATCGGTCCCGGCGACGCCATCCACATCCCGGCCGCAGCCCCCAACGCCGTCGACTACGAGGGAGAGTTGGCAGTCGTGATCGGGCGTTGCGCCCGAGCTGTCTCTGCGGCCGACGCACCGGACTACATCGCCGGCTACTCGATCATGAACGACGTCAGCGTCCGAGACTGGCAACGGGCGAGCCCGACGATGATGATGGGCAAGTCGTGGGACACACATGGTCCGTGCGGCCCCTGGATGGTCACCGCCGACGCACTCGATCCGCATACCTGCCGACTCGTCACCAAAGTCAACGGCGAAGTGCGCCAGGACGCCAACACTGATGACCTGATCTTTGACTGCTACACGCTGGTGGAGCATCTCTCGACTGCGTTCACGCTGGACCCGGGCACGATCATTTCCACCGGCACGCCCGCGGGCGTCGGCTCGTTGTTCGATCCGCCACGTCTGCTGAGTGCAGGCGACGAGGTATCGATCACCATCGAAGGCATCGGCACGCTGACGAACCCAGTGATCGCGGAGCCGGGCGCGTAGCGGCAGGTCCATCGATGCGCTCGACCCCGGACGCGCCGAGCGCACGCCCCGGCGGCTCGGCCGACCTGCTGCAGCGCTTCGAATTCGATTTCGAGCTGGACTCGGGCCGATCGCTGGGCCGTGTCGGTGGCAAGGGGACGCTCGGCCCTGTGCTGTATGACGGCGCCCACATCTGGCGCGCTCAGGACACCTCCGATGGCCCTGCGACGCTGTGCATCACGCGCACAGGTCGCGCCGCCTCCGCAGCGGCATGGGGTCCAGGAGCGCACGCCGCTGTCTCCGGGGTCCCGGATCTCCTCGGAGCGCGCGACGACCCCGCAGCACTCGTTCCCGCGCACCGCGTCGTCGCCGAATGGGCTCGCCGCTGGCCCCGACGCAGGCTCACCGCTACCTGGGGCATCTGGGAGCACGTCGTCCCGACGGTGTGCGGTCAGAAAGTGCCCGGGCTGAACGCGCGCAATTCATGGCAGGGGATCCTGCGCCGCTGGGGACGCATCCCTCCCGGCCCCGCACCGGCGGCGCTGCGGCTTCCGCCTGACCCCGACACGGTGGCTTCTCTGGCGTACCACGAGTTTCATCGATTCGACGTGGAACGCCGCCGAGCCGAGGCGATCATCGAGTTCGCGCGGCGGGCGCGCACGCTCGACGGCGTTGCCCGGCTCGATCCAGCGACGGCACGAAGCCGGTTGCAGAACGTGCGGGGCATCGGCGCGTGGACGGCATCGATCGTGGTGCTGCTGTGCCACGGCGACCCAGACTCGGTGATCGTCGGCGACTACCAGATACCCAGTTTCGTCACCTGGCACCTCGCAGGCGAACGACGCGGCGACGACGCCCGAATGCTGGAGCTGCTCGAGCCCTACCGCGGCCAGCGCGCCCGCGTCCAAGCCCTGGCAAAGTCCGCCGGCGCTCCCCCGCGCCACGGACCGCGCATGTCCTTGCAGGACCTGCAAGGACGTTGAGCACAGGCTGCAGGATCTGCAGGGACGTTGAGCACGGGCCCCAGGACCTGCAAGGACGTTAGGCCACGACGCCAGGGTCAGCCGAGCAGCACCTCGGGGATGTCGACGACCTTCGCGCGCAGGTATTCGCCCAGCGCCTTGGCCTGCGGATCCTGCCGTGTCGACGCTGCCACGCCTTCTTCGAGCAGCCCGTGAAAGATGAAGTTGAGGCTCCAGATGTTCGGCAGGTCGTAGCGGTCGACACGGTGCTGCGATGCCTCGGGCATCAGCTCTGCAAGCCGCTCGGTCGTCAAGAAATCCGACAGCCACCAGTACGCCTCCGCTGAGCGGGCGAAGATGCCCAAATTTGCGTTGGGTCCCTTGTCTCCCGAACGCGTGCCGAACAGCGTGCCCAGCGGCGCCGCACGCGTCAGCCCCGCCGGCACGTCAACGCGTGCGGGCGACCCAATGGCGAACGGCTTGAAGAGGACCTCGGGCGGTGTGCTGTCCACCACCGTGAGCCTGCCGTCGACCACGACGTCCACCGGCACCAATTCGGCGTCGACCAAGGCGGGCCAGTAGACGCCGAAGGGCTGTCCCGGCCCCGGCCCGCCACCGGTGCCGAACATGCCGGGGATCGAGCACAGTCCGATCTCGGTGCCCGCGTTGGAGAACGCCCGGCCGACTTTTCGCTCGTCGGGATCCTTCACGATGATCTTGTAGACGGCGACTGCTTCCTCGTTCGTGCTGGGGTCGGCCTTGTTTGTCGGCAGGAACTTGCGCACCACCGTCTCGTAGTCCTCGGGGCCGTACGGGCAGGCGTGCCAGAATTGCCGCTCGATCAGCTCGGCTTTGGCTTCGATATCGAGTCCCGTCAGACCGATCGAGATCTGGTTTCGGTAGCCCCCCTGATAGTTCATGGCCACTTTGAGCGTGGGAGGCGCCGGTTCGCCGCGCACACCGCTGATCCGCACTCGATCAGGACCCGTTTGGGTCACGTCGATCGAGTCGAAGCGGCTCACGACATCAGGGTTCATGTAGCGCTCGCTTTGAATCTCATACAGCAACTGCGAGGTCACAGTCCCAATCGAGACCTCACCCCCAGTGCCTGAGTGTTTTCCGATCACGCTGGAGCCGTCGGCGGCGACCTCGGCCCATGGGAAGCCTGGGTAGGTCATGTCGGCGATCTCGGTGAAGAAGCTGTAGTTGCCGCCGGTGACCTGCCCGCCGCACTCGATGACGTGCCCGGCCACGATGGCGCCGGCCAGCGCATCCCAGTCGTCTCGCGCCCAGCCGTGATGCCACGCTGCCGGCCCCGCGACCACGGAGGCGTCGGTAGCGCGCCCGGTGATGACGATGTCGGCCCCCTGGTTCAGCGCCTCAACGATCCCCCAGCAGCCGATGTAGGCGTTCGCCGTGACAATTCGCTCTGCCAGATCGCCGAGGGGCTGACCGGTGTCGAGATGGGCGAAGTCGTTGCCGGCGGCGATCAAGTCGCCGAGTCGATCCGTCAGATCATCGCCGGCCACGTATGCGATCGAGGGGTTGAGCCCCAAGCGATCGGCCACCTCGTGAACCGCGTCCGCGCAACCAGCCGGGTTCAGGCCGCCGGCGTTCGAGACGACCTTGATGCCGGAGTCCAAGCAAGTGCCCATGACCTGTTCCATCTGGGTCACGAAGGTGCGGGCGTATCCGGCTCCAGGCCGTTTGGCCGCGATGCGCGACAGGATCAGCATCGTCAGCTCGGCCAGCCAGTCGCCTGTCAGCGCGTCGATCGGGCCGCCAGAGACCATCTCGGATGCAGCCGAGAGCCGATCGCCGAAAAAGCCGCTGCAGTTGGCGATCCGGATCGGGGGTGCGGTGCTCGTGCTCATGGGACCTCGGCTTGGGCGGGAACCGGGCCACAGTACCGCCGGCCCGCTCGCAAGATCCGGGGAGCAATGACCCACCGCAGGGCCTGCCGACGCGGCGGCTGAGCCGCTGGCTCCCGACGCGCCGTCTGGCAGACTCTCCGCTGTGTCGAATTCATCCTCGCCGAATCCTGTGCTCCTCCTTCACGGCTTCACCGGCTCGGTGGCCGGAACCTGGCAGCCGACAGGAATCATCGATCTGCTGAGCGAGGCCGGTCGCGAGGTGATCGCCTGGGATCTTCCAGGCCACGGCTCTGCAGAAAAACACCACGACCCTGCGGGCTATGCGGACATGGAGGCCAAGCTCGTCGAACGGCTGGCCGCCGAGGTCGGTGATCAGCGCGTCGACGGTGTCGGTTTCTCGATGGGAGCGCGCACGGTGCTGGCCATGGCCGCCATCGCCCCGGAACGGTTCGGCCGTCTGGTGGTCTCCGGCGTGGGCCTAAACCTGTTCGAACGGGACGCCGAGCAGGCCGAGCGCATCGCCCGTGGCGTCGCCGGAGAGGCCGATTCCGACGATGTGCACGCGCAGACGTTCGCCCGGTACGCGGCCGAACCTGACCAGGACGGCCTTGCGCTCGCGGCCTTCATGCGCCGCAAGCACGCACCGCTGGGACCCGAGCAGTTCGCAAGGATCACACATCCCGTACGCGTGGTGCTTGGCACTGCAGACTTTGCCGGTCCAGCCGATCCGCTGCTCGATGCGCTGGCGGATGCTTCCTACACCGAGCTGCGGGGGTGCGACCACTTCGCCACCCCGAAGAACTTCGGCTTCATCGACGCCGTGATGGAGCACCTCGAAGTCTTCTGACGAGTCGCCCCGCGACGACCGTGTCACGCGCCGCCATCGGCGTGACTCCGGCCACGTTTGCGCAGGCCCGCTGCTCGAAGCCGCGAGACGAGTTCCCGGCTGTTCACCGCCACAGCGCCGCTTCGCAGCGCTATGTCGCGTTCGACCTCATCGACGTCGTAGTGATCACCTTGGAACGCGGCCCGGCGCTTGCCGATCGACGCGGCGAACGCGTGCAGCTCCTCGTAGCTTTCATCGGAGACGAGGTGCGCCCACATTCGGCCCCGCCAGCGCCAACGCGCTTCGTCTACCAGAATCGTCATGACAGGCCGCTCGGGCCACGGCCTCGCTGTCGATGTCGTTGTGTGACCACCATGAACTGCGATCCCGCTCGGCCTCTCAGGGTCACGATGCGCTTGAAGCTCACTGCCGCTGAGGGGTGTCGACGCCAGCCCAGCAGCGGAAAACGAGTGCTCACGGCGCGAATAGACTGATTCGCCACATGGCGCGCCCGCAGGGAGGGAGGCGCTGCGTGAAGGAGTCCGTACCTCGAGCTCGCGTGATCGGCAGCCCGATTCTGCGCGTCATCTCCGCAGCGATAGTCGCACTTGTCGGCGTCTCGTTCGGTGCGGGCGGCGTCAGCCACGCGGCCGATGTCCCGGTCTATATCCCGCCGTCGCACCCACACCTGAACGCCTGCTTCCCCGAACCGGCATTGCCGTCGGCGCCCTATCTGGGGCGTGCAGTCGAGGGCGCGCTGACATATGACGACTGGCTCGCCACCGTCGTTGCGAACCTGCAGGGCTGCGATTCGCTGCGGATGCCCGTCTTCGGCGAGCTGCGCATGCCCCTGACAGACGCGATCGCAAGCTCGATGTTCGGCAGCCGCTACCACCCGGTGCGCCGACGGTGGCTGCCGCACACGGGTGTGGATCTGGTTGACCGTGAACGGATCTGGCGTGCCCCAGTCCTCACAGCCGGCGCCGGCACGATTGCCGCCACCGGATCCTTTCCGGCGTATGGGCGATCGGTCATCATCGACCACGGCCAGCGAGTGGCGACCGTCTACACACATCTGAGCAGCGTCGCGGTGACAGAAGGCCAACAAGTGGCGGCGGGCACCAAGATCGGACGCGTCGGAGCGACTGGCGCGGCGACGGGGCCGCACTTGCACTTCGAGTTGCGGCTGGGCGGTGCCGCAGTGGACCCGCTCGACTACGTCGCTCCATGGGCCGAGCCGCCCGATGGTCATCCCTGACAATTGTGCTGATGCCGACACGGCGCTAGCTCGTCGCGGACGAGTCGGTTCCACCCTCCGGCTCAGCTTCGCTCGCTGGACGTCGCTCATCTTCGTGATCGCCGAAGAGCTCCGAGTCAATGAGCTCGTGACGTTTCACATAGGTCGACACGAATGCTTGGACGGTGGCGGCTGCAGGCACCGCGAGCAGCGCGCCGACCGAACCCAGCAGCGCTGCGCCGACGAGCACCGATCCGAATGCCACAGCAGGGTGAATGTTCATGGTGTGCGCGGTGATGCGCGGCGACAAGAGGTAGTTCTCGACCTGCTGGTAGGCGATGACCACTGCCACCACCCAGATCGCGCTGATCGGATCGTCGAGCAGCGCAATGAGCAACGGCAGCAGTCCCGCAAGATAGGTGCCCACGACCGGCACGAATTGCGACAGCACTCCTACCCACATCGCAAGCGGCAGTGGGAACGGAACGCCGATCAGCGCGAAGGCGAACCAGTGCGCCAAGAACGCCGCTATGGCGAGCAGCGTCCGCGAATAGATGTAGCCGCCGGTCTTGTCGATCGCCAGCTCCCATCCCCGCAGCACGACGGTCTGACGTGAGGGGATCAGCGCAGAGCACAGCAGTCGACGCAGCCGTGGTCCGTCGGCCACCAGATAAAACGTGAACAGCACCACGGTGAGCATCTGCACCGCGACATTCACGGCCGCCGAACCGACCGAGACGAGGTTGCCGGCAAGATCTCCCAGCAACCCCTCAGCGCTGCCGCCTTCGGTGAACTGAGCTTTGAGATCGTCGGTGCTGAGCTGAATGCCCAATTGATCATCCGCCCAACGCTCGATGTCTGCGAGATAGCCAGGTGCGGCATCGATGAGCGTGATGATCTGATCTGCAAGCACCGAGGCCATTGCTGCCGCGAATCCGAACCCCGCCAGCGTCGCGAGGGCGAACACGAACGCTGTCCCCAGCCCTCGACGCCACCCGCGGCGCGCCAGCCAGTTCACGGCCGGTTCCATGGCGAACGACAGAAAGAGCGAGACCAAGAAGACCACGAGCAGGTCCCTCAGCTGATCAAGCAGCCAGGCGGCGGTCGCCAGCCCGACCACACCCAGCAGCGCCAATCCGATTGCGCGGGGAACCCAATGCGGCATCCGGTCGCGTCGCGGCAGCGCCATTCCGGCAACCGAAACCGGTTCTGGCGATGCTGCCCTTGCGGGCGCGCTCTCGGGCTCAGCCATCAGCAGCACCAGACGTCGAGCGCATTGCGTCGATCACCGCAGAGTGCAGCACGCCGTTTGTGGCGATCCCGTTGCGATTGCGGTAGTCGGGCCGGCCGCCCACGTCGGTGAAGGTGCCCCCGGCTTCCGCCATGATCACCGGCATCGGCGCAAGATCCCAGACCTCGCAGATCGGATCGATCATGGCCTCGGCGTGGCCGGTGGCAACAAGGAAGTATCCGTAGGCGTCTCCCCATGTCCGCATCATCGCGCCCGCGGCGCGCAGCGCTTCGAATTGTTCGGAGTCGAACGTCTCGAAACTGGAGGTGTTGACGAGGGCGCCGTCCAGCTCGGCACTGTCGCTGACGCGACAGCGATGGTCGCCGAGCCAGCAGCCCGTGCCGCGGCCCGCAGCGAGCGTGAGACCCATTGCGGGCAGGTCGATGATGCCCACAAGCGGGCCGTGCTCGTCGACCAGCGCAAGCAGCGTTGCGTACAGCGGCACACCCCGCACGAATCCCCGGGTGCCGTCAATGGGGTCGATGATCCATGTCCGTCCGTCGCGGCGGATGACCCCGCCTTCCTCCTCACCGAAGATCGCGTCGTTCTCGAATCGCTGCGCGATCTGCTCGCGGGCTAAGCGCTCCGCAGCCCGGTCGGCCTCGGTGACCTCAGTTCCGTCTGGCTTCCACGTCACGCCCAGATCGCGCTGGCCGAACCACCGCAGCGTCAGCCGGCCCGCCGCAGTGGCGATGTCGCGGGCGACGGCGACGAGCGACTCGTCTGCCGACGGCGGCTGCGCGTCCGCGTCCAGTGCCCCGGGCGCGCCATTGGTCGTCAGTTCTGCCATGGCAATCGCCGCGGTCGCGGCGATTCGTCGCCTTCGGGAAGGTTCAGCGGGAACGCCAGCACCGGTACCGAGAGCTGACGGGCGATGCGCTCAGCCGGCAGAAGAACCAGCCGCGAAGCCCCGGTGGACGGGCGCGGTGCAAACAGCACGACAAGATCGGCCTGGTGCTGGCTACGCGAGCGCACGACAGCCCCCGCGAAGCTCTCGTTGCGCAGCGAGCGGAACTCGAAATCCACGTCCCGGCTGCTGCACCGCTCGCCGATCTTGGCGGCATGGGGCTCGTCACGTTCCCCGGGCATGAGCACGACCAGCGAAGATCGCCACCGCGCTGCTTGATCGATGAGCCACTCGGGCAACTCCACCGGTACCGGTGAAGCGA
Source organism: Acidimicrobiales bacterium (assembly GCA_963663635.2). GTDB lineage: Bacteria > Actinomycetota > Acidimicrobiia > Acidimicrobiales > Poriferisodalaceae > Poriferisodalis. The sequence continues at coordinate 27,522 of CAXXMY010000021.1, read as the reverse complement.
CCAGCACACGCGCTGGCAGCTCGAACTGCTCTGGAGCGGACCCGTTCTCTTCTTCTTCGGACGACCAGCCACGCAAATCGCGGGCAACCAGCAGCGGTCCGACCAGCTCGAACAACACGACGGCACCCAGCACCACCGTCGCGGCTTCTGCACCCGGGGCGCCGAGACGCTCTGACGCGATGACCGCCAAGCCCACAGCAACACCCGCCTGAGGTGTCAAGTTGACACCCAGCCGCAGCGACCTGCGCCAGCCGAGGCCGCCCAGCAAGCCCCCAGTCAAGCCACCGACGATCTTCGCTGCCGTGCGCACAACGACGTACGCGAGGCCGACAACGCCAACCTTGGGCACATCCGCGAGGTGGATGGAGGCGCCGGCGAGAGCGAAGAACAGCAGGTACAGCGGCTGATCGATGGTCTTGATGGTCCGGAACAACCTGACCGAGAACGACTGCGGCGACACGGTCGCCGCCGTGGCTCCTGCAACCAGCGCCGCCAACGGCAACGAGATGTCGAGCCATCCCGCGATGGTCCACCCGATGACGATGTGCACCAGCACGAACAACAGGAGTTCGCCGGAGGTCTCGATCTGAAATCCGAGCCGCGAGATGAACCAGCCGAGAAGGAGGCCCAGCACGGCCCCGCCGATGCCCAGCTGCACGAAGTTGATGAAAGCGCTGCCGATGTTGGCGGCTTCGTCGGAGAGCAGCAACGCGATCGGCAACACAGCGGCGAACGTGGTGGTGGCAAGCGCGTCGGACACCGCGTGCGTTCCAACGATGCCGGTGGGATAGCTGCCCTGCGCCCGGACCGAACTGACGATGTGCGCGATGGTCATCGGCGCGCCAGCACCGGCGAGCGCACCGAGCACCAGCGCCACCGAGCGGTCTGCTCCGAGCCTGCTCGTCACCCAGTACACCGCTACTGCGCTCAACGCAAACTGCACTACACCGGTTGTGAGCGTCCATCGCGCAGCCCGCAGCGCACGCACCGACACGCGCTCGCCGATCACGAACATGAGAACCGCGAGCGCCACCTCAGTGACGGGTCGCAACGCGATGAGCGAAGGTTCGTCGATCAGATTGATGAACGGCGGGCCTGAGGGGCCGAGCAGAGCGCCGACGATGAGGAACGCGACCAGCTCGGGCAGATGATGGCGTGCCAGTACGCGGCTGGCCACGTACGCCAGCCAAACCAAGACAGCAAAAGCGACGAACGTGTCGTTCATGGCCGCCTCACGGCTCTCGCCGCCGCGCTGATGCTGTTGCCGGCCGGTCCGTGCGTGACTGCACTTCCATCGATGTCACTGCGGCCAGTGCCGCAAGCGCGGCGGGTTTCGCCGGCTCTGGTGGCCGTGAGCGCTTAGCTGTCGACGACCACAGTCTCAAAATTTGGATCGCGCTGTTCCACGAAGCTCTGCACGCCCTCTTTGAAGTCGGGGCGCCGGAGTGATTCACGCATGAGCGCGTTCGACTCGTCCAGGGCCTCGCTGCGCTCCATGTCGAGCTGGCCCCACACCTGACGCTTGATCTGCGCCATCGACCACGGAGCGCTGAATCGACCCAGGTCACGCGCGTAGCTGATTGCAGCTTCGAGCAGCTCGTCAGCGGGCACGACCCTGCTGACCACGCCCATCTCCTTGGCCTCCTCTGCGAGGAAGACGCGGCCTGACATGAGGATGTCCAGCGCGTTCGACGGTCCGACGACCCTGGGCAACATCCAAGCGACGCCGTGCTCGGCGATGAGGCCGCGACGCACGAACGCACTCGTGAACTTGGCTCCTTCGGCCGCAAACCGGACATCGCACATCATGGCGTGGACGAAACCCAAACCCGCGCATGCTCCGTTCACAGCGGCGACCACAGGCTTGGGGATCGACAAGGCATAGTCGTGACGCTCTTCACGCAGCCGCGGAGCATCCGAACCCTCTCGGCGACCAGTGCTGATTCCCTGCAGGTCGTCCATGTCGGCACCGGCGCAGAATCCACGCCCGGCCCCGGTCACCACGATCGCGCGCACGTCGGGGTCCGCCGCAGCTCGATCGAGTGCGTCGAAGTAGCCCGTCCCCAGCTCGCCCGTCCAGGCGTTCAACCGTTCCGGCCGGTTCAGCGTGATAATCGCCACGCTGTCGTCGGTCTCGTACAGCACCACTTCGCTCATCAGTTTCCTCCTGCGACTCGCCGCTGGGGCAACGCTACTCGCGCAGCGTCATTTGCTCAGCGGTCAGGAGTTGGCTGCCACGTCACGAACGCCGCAGGACTCATGGCTGCCACGTCACGAACGCCGCAGGACTCATGGCTGCCACGTCACGAACGCGGCAGGACTCATGGCTGCCACGTCACGAACGCGGCAGTTCCTCGACTGTCACCGTGTCCATCGTGTCGCCGACCGAGATTGCGAGCGCTACGTCCATGCCCTCGGTCACGAAGCCGAAGAGGTTGTAGGCGGGCTGCAGCTTCGTGCGGCAGTCGTCGATGCAGATGAAGAACTGGCTGCCGTTGGTGTCCGGTCCGGCGTTCGCCATGGCCACGGCCCCCAGCGTGTAGTCGCCCTGCACCGGTTCGTCGGCGAAGCGATAGCCCGGACCTCCGCGGCCCGAGCCTTCCGGGCAGCCGCCCTGGATCACAAAATCCGGCACGACTCGGTGGAAGGTCAGCCCGGTGTAATAGCCGTCGCGTGCCAGATTCACGAAGTTGTTGACCGTCTTCGGCGCCAGCTGCGGGTCGAGGTCCATGACGATGCGGCCCTTGGACGTGTCGAGAGTGACGCGCCAGATCGCTTCGGTGTTGATGTTCATTTCGGGTGCTGCAGGCATGAGCGGGCGACGCTACCCGCAGTGCCGCGCGATCGCGAGATCGCTGCGCTGTTCGTCAGTCAGTAGAGCGAAGCGTGCGCCCGGCCAGTGCGCCGGTGTGCTCGCCGTCGCGCATGAAGACCTCGCCGTTGACGAGCGTCGCCGAATAGCCCGCACCGCGCTGGATGTACCGTCCCGCCCCGCCTGGGAAGTCGTAGACGTACTCGGGACCCGACAGCGAGAGATGCTCGAGGTCGATGACGTTCACGTCGGCATACCGGCCCGCCTGGAGGCGACCTCGGTCAATGAGCCCGAAGAGATCTGCCGTGTCCGAGGTGATCCGGCGAACACCCTCTTCGATGCCGAAGAACCCGCTGTCGCGCACCCAGTGGCTCAGGAAGAACGTGGGCTGGCTGGAATCCATGATCTGCCCGACGTGTGCCCCGGCGTCGGCGAGGCCCATCACGATCGAGTCGTGGCTGAGCATCCGTTCGATGGCGTCGAAGTCCTGGTTGAGAATCGGCAGGCTCAGCATCACCGTGCCGCCCGAACGGTCCGTGGCGTCGAGGAACAGCTCTACGGGGCTCACGCCGGCCGCAGCGGCTTGCGCATCGAGCGTGTCATCGGGCCCGATCCGGTAATTCGGGTTCACTGCGTCCAGCAGGTACAACCGGCTCAGGTCGACCAGCGAGTTCGCGATGCCCGTGGACTGGTCGTGCGATGCGTTGGCTTCAGCCACGAGCTGGTTGCGCGTTGCCGGATCGCGAATCACCGCGAGCTTCTCCGCAACGGTCAGGCCGCGCAGCGAGCGCCACGTCTGGCCTGCGCGGTCCCACGGTGTGCGGTGCTGGATGCCGAGCACGACGCCGATGGCACGGCAGGTCGTCTGCGGCCGCAGCAGCCCGCCAGCGGCGTTCTGGTCGCTCACATAACCGAGTACGAGGTCGCTCATCTCGGGCTTGCGGGCCGAGTACACCAACCCGAATGTGGAGGGCCGCCCGCTTCGACGCGTGATCTCGCCGAGCACCTCGATCTCGTGGCGTCCACCGGCGAAATCCGGGCCCGCCGCTTCGAATCGCGGCGCCGACTCGAACACACCGCGGCCGTGTCGTCCGAGGACGTCGCCGAACGCGTACAGCTCGTCATCGTCCGCGAACGTGCCGGGGATCGGTCGCCCATCGGGTGTGCGATGCAGCAACGTGCGCGACGTCGAGAAGCCCAGCGCTCCCGAACCCATCGCCTCGTCGACGAGCTCACACATGGCTCCGACCTGCTCAGGCGACGCCGGGCGCTCTTCGAGGCTGTCGGGGCCCATTGTGTGCCAGCGCACTGCGACGTGGCCGACCATGCCGCCCGCGTTGATGCCCTTCGGCATGCCGTCCAGGAACGACAGGTACTCGCCGTAGCTGCGCCAGTCCCAGGGCAAGCCCTCCATGATCGAGCGCTTCGGGATGTCCTCAACCGACTCCATCACCTCGGCGATGTAGGTGATGTCGGCGGTCTTTACAGGTGCGAACGTGACGCCGCAGTTGCCCATCACCACCGACGTCACGCCGTGCCAGCACGAGCTCGAACCGATGGGATCCCAGGCCAACTGTGCGTCGAGATGGGTGTGGATGTCGACAAACCCGGGCGTGACGACCTTGCCGGTCGCATCGAACTCGGTGCGGCCGGGTGCTTCGACCTCGCCGACTGACGTGATGCGCTCACCGTCGATGGCCACATCGGCCACCGCGGCCGCGGCACCCGTCCCGTCCACTACCAGTCCGCCTCGAATTACTACGTCGTGCGACATCTCGGATCCCCAATGTGCAGCAGGTTCTTTGACGATCCAGCATAGGTCTGCGCTCTCGGACGCCGCTGTTTGGCTCTGCGCGCCCGCGGCACAGGCGCATCGAGTCCTGACGTGGCGCCCCGCGCAATCGCGCAACCGTTCGCTGGGTCACCGACGGACGCGCTCAGCTGCACGCCCTGCGGCAGCTGCGGCGGGCTGTCTCCACGCACCCGCGCGCTGTTCGGTACTCTCGGTTGGATGCCGTCATCCCGACGAAGGGCGTTCGCCGTGCAACATGTCAATAGCCACAGCAACCGTGCGACCCGGCGGCGGCCAGCCGCGTGGCGCGTTCTGGCTGCAGCGGGCGCCGCCGCGCTGCTCGCCAGCGCGTGCGGATTGCTGAGCAGCGACACGACCGACACGATCGACACGACGCCGACCACCTCCATGGACGACGACATGTCGATGGACGACAGCAATCCCAGCATCGTCACTGCGGTAACGCCCACGACCGTCGGGGACGCCATGTCCGGCACCGACGAAGAGTCCGACGGCCCGAGCGTGAACACCGAGTCGAAGCTGTCGACGGCTGGCTTGGGCCCGATCCAGATCGGGCACTCCACCGAAGACGCGAAAACGGCCGCTGGTGCCCTGTTGATCGCTGTTCCGGGCGGCACTGACGCGTGCCGCTACTACACGGTCCAGAACGGTCCAGAAGGCGTCCGGTTCCTCGCTGTCAATTCTGAGATCGTGCGCGTCGACGTCGATTCCGGTCCGATCACCACGATCTCGGGCTACGGCATTGGCTCCACTCGGAGCCAGATCGTCGAGGCATTCGGAGACCGGATCGAAGACGGACCCGGTCTGGCGGCAATCCAGTTCGTGCCCGTCGATGCTGCCGACGTCGACAAGCGAGTCGTGTGGGAGGTCGACGAGGCAGGCGCAGTGACATCGCTTCGTGCAGGCCGGCTGCCGCACATCGAGCCGCGAGTGGCCTGCACCGGCTGAGCGACCCGGCGTCTGGCGGCACAGCAATCGCCCGCGGCGGAGCGGGCCCAACCCGGGCTGAACCAGTCAGTTTCAGCGGGAGACGGCGTCGCCCAGATTGTGCACCACGTCGATCCACAGTTGAGTGGTCAGCGCCAATGAGTCGATGTCGACGCGCTCGTCGTTGCCATGGAAGCGCGTCATGAAGTCGCTGGAGTTCACCCGGTCGCTGAACAGCCCAGCTCCGTAGGCAACTGCGCCCTTGTGCCGGAAGAAGCGCGCGTCGGTGGCGCCGACAATCAGCTGCGGCATCAACGGCGCGCCGGGATGCGCCTTGGCCATCAATTCCCCGAGCAGTTGCCACATGGGCGTATTTGTCGGCGAGAAGCTGGCGGGATCGTCATGGAGGTGCTCGATCTCGACCTCATCGAAGAGCTCGCCGAGCGCCGCGCGCAGGTGGTCGTCCACCTCGGTGGGATCACCGGGGGCGGTCCGGATGTCGACCTCGATCTCGACCCGGTCGGGGATGATGTTGGTCTTGTTGCCGCCCGTGACGACGTTCGGGCTGAACGTCGTGTGACTGCACGCATGCAGGTGGCGGGCGAGACCGGGCGAGTCGATGCCCGCGATTGCATCCCACACACGTCGGGGATCCAGCAGTGCCTCGCGTGTCTCGTCGTCGACCGTCAACGTCGACACGTGGTGCTGCCACATCTCGGTGAGTTGGGGTGCCGGCCGGTAGTCGGCGATGCGCCGCACGATCTCGGCCGCCTTGATCAGGGCGTTGTCGGTGCCGAACGGCATCGAGCCGTGGCTGGGAGTCCCTCGCACCGTGAGCCGCCGCCATCCGAGGCCCTTTTCCCCTGCTGAGAGCGTGAGCTTCGTTCCTTGCGGCGTGTGCGTTGGGATGCCGCCGAATTCGGTAAGGACGTAGTCACAGGCAATCGCGTCCCAATGGTGTTCGGCCATCCATTTGGCGCCGTAGGTGCCGCCTGCTTCCTCGTCAGCCACGCCGAAATAGATGAGGTCGCCCGTCGGGCGGAAGCCGCTGTTGGCGATGTAGCGGAATGCAACTGCCATCGACGAAGTGAGGTTCAGCATGTCGACCGCTCCGCGGCCCCAGACCTCGCCGTCGACCAATTCGCCTCCGAAGGGATCCCGGCTCCAGCCGTCGGCATTGACCGGCACGACATCGGTGTGGCCCATCAGGCAGAGCTTGGGCGCCGCCGGGTCGCTGCCCTCGATGCGGGCGACCATCGAGCGGCGTCCGGGTTCGGACTCGTAACGTTCGACTTCCACACCCGGGCCCTCAAGAAATGTCTGAAGGAGATCGCTGTTGCGGACCTCCTCGCCGGAGGCGACAGTCCCGTCGTTCACGCAGGCATTACGGATCAACTGCTGCAGCAGTTCGACGGTTTGGTTCGTAAATGCGGGATTGGTGTGGCTCAGGTCACCCATGGGGGCGATGTTAGGGCCGCTGTTGGCGGCCACGGCTACGGTGAGGCCGATGGAGACCGTCACCGAGACCGGTTTGGACGAATTCCGCCTCGAAACGGCGCAATTCCTGCGCGAGGCCGCGGACGCCGGCGCTGTATGCCCGGCGTACGGCGCGATTCTTGTGCCAGCGCTCCACGAGCCGGCCCGCCGCTGGCAGCGGTACTGCTACGACCACGGATGGACCGGCCTGCATTGGCCCGCCGAATACGGCGGGCGCAGCCTGACCCGTGCACACACCGGCGTATGGATGGAGGAATGCGAGCGCGCCGGCGTTGCGCCATACCTGAACCTTCAGGGCCTCGTGCTGGCAGGCGAAGCGATCATGCGCACCGGCACCGACCACCAGCGTGAACAATTCCTTCGACCCACGCTCACCGGCGAGATGCTGTGGTGTCAGCTGTTCAGCGAGCCCGGCGCCGGGTCCGACCTTGGTGGGCTCGGAACCGCTGCGGTGCCGGACGGCAACCGATTCGTGCTCAACGGGCAGAAGGTCTGGTCCTCGAACGCACAGTTCGCTGAGTACGGCATTTTGATGGCACGCACCGAGCCCGACGCGCCCAAGCACCGCGGCATCAGTTTCTTCTTGCTGGACATGAAGCTGCCGGGCGTCGAGGTGCGTCCGATCCAGCAGATGACCGGCGATCGCGAATTCTGCGAGGTGTTCTTCGACGACGTCTGTGTGCCTGCTGATGCGCTGCTCGGCGGCCGTGGCGGCGGCTGGGGCGTGGCGATGGCAGTGCTCGAGGACGAGCGCGGCGGAGCAGGGTCCTCGGGTGTCATCAGCCTTCGCAACCGCCTTGCACGCATGATCGACGCGGCGGGCGATGCCGGCCCGCTGGGACGGCAGTCCGTGGCCGATCTGCTTGCACGAGGGCGTGCGTTGGCCGCACTGATGGAGCTCCATGGCGCTGATCCGCTCATGGCACCAGTGTCGAAGCTCGCCAACAGCGAACTCGGCTACGACGAGGTCGCCTTCGGAGCCAGTCTGCGCGGTGCCGACGCCATGCTGGCGGGCACCGAGACCGAGGCGTTCCTGTACGCGCCGGGGATGCGCATCGCCGGCGGCACGAGCGAGATCCAGCGCAACATCATCGGTGAACGAGTGCTGGGCCTTCCCCGCGAGCCCTCTGCGTAGAACTGCGCCTCCATGCCGATATATCTGCCCGAGCCCCTCAGCTGAGGAGACCCCCACATGACCGTGAAGTTCTGCTGGTTCAACCTGATGCCATGGCCAGACCTGCCCGACGACTTCAAGACCGAGCATCGATCGGTCTGGGTCGACATCGACAGTTCGCTGTTCGATCCCGAGCGGGCCAACGGCGTCTACCACGAGTACATGGACCAGCTCGAATTCGCCGACGAGCTCGGCTTCGACGGTATCGGCGTCAATGAGCACCACCAGAACGGCTACGGCATCATGCCGAGCCCGAACATCATCGCTGCGGGCCTGGCGCGGCGTACATCACAGGCCGCCATTTGCGTCATCGGCAATTCCATTGCGCTGTACAACCCGGCGCACCGCGTCGCCGAAGAGTTCGCGATGCTCGACTGCATCAGCGGTGGTCGGCTCGTGGCGGGCTTCCCTGTCGGCACCCCGATGGACACCAACTTCACCTATGGGCAGATCCCTGCGCTGACCCGTGAGAAGTACCTCGAGGCCCACGACCTCATCATGGAGGCATGGACCAACCCCGATGTCTTCGCGTTCGACGGCAAGTACAACCAGCTGCGGTACGTCAATTGCTGGCCGAAGCCGATTCAAAAGCCGCACCCGCCGATTTACATCCCTGGCGGCGGCTCGATCGAGACATGGGACTTCTGTCTCGAGCGTGACTACAACTACTCCTACCTGAGCTTCAACGGCTATCTGGCGGGCCAGACCCTCATGGACGGCTACTGGAACCGGGTCGCGGAGATGGACAAGAGCGAAACGCCCGGCCGAGCCGGCTTCGCGCAGATCATCTGCACTGCCGCCACGGACGAAGAGGCCGAAGAGCTGTACAGCGAGCACATGCTGTATTTCTTCAACCGCTGCCTGCATGTCTTCCCCGGCTTCGCCGATCCGCCCGGGTACCGGACGGTCAAGACCATCCAGGCCGGCAAGCTCGATCAGTTCCGCAAAGAGAACCAGGCGCTGTTCAAGCGGCTCACCTGGAAAGACCTCGTCGAGGGCGGATACGTGATCGCCGGTTCGCCCGACACGGTTCGAGAGCGCATGGAGGACATGATCAAGCGCCTGCGCGTCGGCACCGTGTTCTGCCTGCTGCACATGGGGAACATGCCCGACTGGAAGACCCGCTACTCCAGCCAGCTCTTCGCCGAGAAGGTCATGCCTGGGCTGCGGGGTATCTGGGGCGACGAGTTCAGCGACGCGGAGGACTGGTGGTGCCGGCCGATGGCTGAACGGGTGCGCCCGGAGGCGACGATTGCCGAAGCCCGCCGCTACCCGGAGATGCCCAATGGGCCCGCGGCATGAGCGCAACCGACACGGCGCCGGCGCCAGCCTTCGAAGAGATCCTGGTCACTACTCGGCGTTCGGTAACCGCACCGGTGCGCATCTACGAGCCGACGAGTGCCCAAGGCGCGGACCGCAGTACGGCTGCGACGGTGCTGGCGCTGCACGGGGCAGGTGGCTGGATGCCAGCCGAGCCGGTGCTCGATGGACTCGTCGAAGCGGGATTCCGGATTGTGGCCCCGGTCTGGCCCGCCTGGAGCGAGCACACCGACGAGAGCCGCCTGTCGGAGATGCTCGATTTTGCGCTGCATGGCTGGGACGTCGCCACCGAGATGGGCTTGGTCGGCGGTGGGTTGCATCTCGTGGGCCACTCGATGGGCGGCATGATCGCCGCCGAGATGGCAGCGCTGGCACCTCAGTCGGTGGGCCGGATGGCATTGATGTGCCCCGCAGGCATGTGGCTGGCGGATCACCCGATCCCCGACATTTTCGCCATGCTGCCGTACCAGTTGGCCGAGGTGCTCTTCGCCGACCCGAACGTGGGCGAGGAAGTCCTCACCGGCGGCGCCGACTTCTCCGACAACGCCACGCTGACCCGCTTCATGGTGGCTCGGGCTCGCCAGCAGGGCATGGCCGGCAAGATCCTGTTCCCGATCCCCAACCGGCGGTTCTCCGAGCGGGCGTACCGCGTGACGGTGCCGACGCTGCTGGTGTGGGGACGCCAAGACCGGCTGATCCCGCCCGCCTATTCGGATGCCTGGCAGGCCGCGCTGCCCGACGCGTCGGTTCGGCTCGTTGACGGGGCCGGTCACATGCTCCCCTACGAGCAGCCCGCCGCAGTGGTCGACGCCATCACAGCTCACCTGCACCGGTAAGCGTCAAGCGTCAAGCGTCGGAGATTGCGCAGCGTCGCTCGCGAAGGCTCCGTTGCCCGCAGCGGGTGGTGCTCAGTTGTCGGCGCCGAACCAGCGATCGTGAAGCTGGCGGTACACGCCGTTTTCGCTCAATTCCAGCAACGCGATATTGAGTTGCTCGCGTAGCTCGGCGTCGGCTTCGTTGAGCATGAACCCGTACTGCACCTTGTCGAAGTCGGGTCCGACGATCGAAAACCGACCTGCGCCTTCGTGAGCGACTCGGAAGTGCAAGACCGGCGCATCGAACACAATGGCATCCACCTCTCCTTGGTCCAAGAGCGCGTAGGCGTCGTCGATGTCCTCCACGACGACTGGACCGACGCCGATCGACGGAAGGTAGGCGTGCCCGGCTGAGTCCTCCACGGTCGCCACTTGGTGCCCGGGAAGATCGGTCGGTCCAGCGATGTCGCCGCGCAGCTCGCTGACCGCCAGCGACGATGCGATGGATGCGGTGAAACTGGCGAACACGAGCGTCCCGAGCGCGATCCACACCAGCGCGACAACGCGACCAGGCGAGCCTCGGGCCACTTTGTCGCCATAGCCGACGGTGCTCATGGTCACCACTGACCAGTAGAGCGAATCCCAAATGCCACGTCGGTAGAGCTCGCCAAAGTCAGGGTTTTGCCGGCGCTCCAGCCACCAAATCAGATGAGCAGCCACCAGCACGGCAATACCGAACACGACGAGCAGCCATGGCAGGTCCGAGGACCAGATTGCCCGTAGGAAGGACAGGATCCGCTGCCCGAAGCCACGAGATCGCTGCGTTGAGGTCATCACCGTCAAGCCCGAGTCCAGGACCGGCAGCGAGAAGCCGACGATCTGTTCGCGCGACTGCGTGATGGCCGTGCCTCCGATCCCCACATCGGCGACGGCTCTGGTGATGTCATCGATCTGTTTGGCGACGGTGTCCACCGCGTCGATCTCCACCGACATGCCCAACCGCGCCGCCAGCAGGCGCGCAAGCTCTACCTCGAAGCCGCTGTAGGTGCGGTCTGCGTAGATCACAAACGGCGGGAGCGTGCGCGCCACAACCCGCAGGGTGCCTCCGTCACTGGCCCCGTCGGCGGACGCATCTTCGTAGGTGACTGCGCCCGGTGAAGCCGTCTCGATCCACCCACGCACGGCAGCCGCGTTGGCGTCCACCCATTCCTGAGCGTGCAGCCGTATGTCTTCGGGGTCGCCCCCCTGCTCCACCATGCGGACGTTCTGCGCAGAGATGTCCCCCAGCGGAATGACGACCTGCTCTGCAAGTTTGCGTACCGCCGGATTGGCGTCCAAGAAGTCGGAGTTGGCCACCACCCGTATGTCATTGGGCGGCCAGCCGACTTCGCACGGGTCGTTGGCGCAGCCCCTGATGCCGGCGATGGACGTTGCGTCGAGGGCCGCTGACTGATCTTCGGGCAGCGACGGGAAGGGAGTCTCGAGCCACACCACATCGACGCCGGGGACAAGCGCACCGACGGTCCAGTTCGGTGTCCATGTGTAGTACAGCACCGGTTTGCCGGCCTCGTACCGGTCGATGGTTTCAGCAATGAGCGGCGAGTAGTCGCCTTGAACCTGCTCCACTGTCTCCGACAGCCCGTAGGCACGCAGGTGATGGTCGATGGTCGCGGCGCACGACCACCCTGCGTCACAGCCGATGAGTTCAGTTCGGCCGTCGTCGTCGCGGTCGAACAGCGCTGCGATCTGCGGGTCGGCGAGTTGGGCCAGGTTTGAGATTCCGTGCGCTTGCGCAGTGGCCGCGTCCATGAAATAGCCCTGCAGGGCCCCATCGTCCACCGTCGTGCCGACCTTGGTGACCGGGGCATCGGGAGCGATGAAGACGTCATGAGCCGGGAACCAGCCGTTGGCCCACAAGTCCACGTCTCCGGCAGCGACGGCGGAGTAGAAGTCTGCGTTGTCCATCGTCACCGGACCGTCCACGCGGTAGCCCAGGCGCTCGAGCAGGAGCCGATAGACCTCTGCTTGGAACCAGCCGGTGTCCCACGTAGCCCGCGCCAGCCGCACCCGGGGCTCCGACTGCGCCATGGCCGCAGTCCCAGCATCGGACGCGACAAGCAGCAACGCCACGAACAGTCCCACAAAGGCGGCGAATGCTCGGCGCATGGACGGCATCTCAGCAGACATCGGGCGGTGGCTGGCCCGCAGCGGGACGACCGACCACTTGCGTTTCGGCCGCACCAAGCGGGGTTGCTATTGACCCCCGTCAATTGGCTGCGCACGACCCTACAAGCTCAGCGTTTAGGCCAGTTCGGGCTCGCGCCGGGGGGCATGCGAGCATCCGGACCATCGGGGAAGACCACCCAAAGGGGGGCCGTCATGGACGACGCCGACGACGAGGCTTCCGCAGATCCGCGGATCCGCCGCAGTCCCGACGACACCGACATCGATCTGACCGAGGCGACTCTGGCGCTCCACGACTGGGAAGCGCAAGAGGAGCAGCTTCGACAGGAGGCGATCCACAATCGCAAGCCGTTCGAGGGGCTGCAGGTCGACCCGGACATCGACTTCTATCCAGATGTTGCGGACCGGGAGCCCGGAGACCGCAACATCGTTCGGGTGGGCTTCGACATCCACCCGCAGGTGACCTTCTGGTCGGCTGGATTCCTCACCGTCTTCATCGGCCTGTCGCTCCTGTTCACCGACGCCACCGCCGATGTCTTCAGCGCAATCCCCGATTTCATCAACGGCAAGCTGGGCTGGTTGTACATACTCGACTTCAACATCTTCGTCGGTGTAGCGCTGTACTTCGCCTTCAGCCGGTTCGGCAAGATCAGGCTCGGCGGTCCCGTTCGCCCGGCCGGAGTTCTCCACCGGCGCTTGGTACGCGATGTTGCTGTCAGCGGGTCTCGGGATCGGGCTGATGTTCTGGGGAGTCGCAGAGCCGATTTTCCACCTCAGCTCGCCGCCGCCATTGTTCGATATCGAAGCGGGCACCGGTGCCGCGGGCAAAGCGGCCCTGGCCACCACCTATCTGCACTGGGGCATTCACGGCTGGGCCTTGTACGGGCTGGTAGCTCTCGCCCTCGGCTTCTTCGCCTACAACCGAGGGCTGCCGCTCACGTTCCGATCGATCTTCTACCCGATCCTCGGCAAGAAGATCTACGGCCCCTGGGGCCACGCCATTGACACTCTGACGGTGGTCGCAACCCTGTTCGGGTTGGCCACATCGCTCGGCTTCGGCGCGGGGCAGGCCGCTGCGGGACTGCACAAGCTGTTTGGCTTGCCCGAGGGCACCGGCTTCCAGATCTTGCTGATCGCAGTAATCACCGGCCTCGCCACACTCTCGGTCATCGCGGGCCTTGATGCCGGGGTGAAGCGGCTCAGCCAGATCAACATCTACCTGGCTGGCGCGTTCCTGATCTTCGTGCTCCTGGTCGGCCCGACATTGTTCATCCTGTCGCTGTTCACCCAGAGCCTCGGCTACTACATCCAGATCCTTCCTGAGTTCGCCTTCTGGAACGAGGCCTTCACCGGCACGAATTGGCAAGCCGGATGGACGATCTTCTACTGGGGATGGTGGATCTCGTGGTCGCCGTTCGTCGGGATGTTCATCGCCCGGATCTCGAAGGGGCGTTCGGTGCGGGAGCTGCTGACGGGCGTCATCTTCCTGCCGTCGATCCTGTGCTTCTTGTGGATGGCCGTCTTTGGCGGCTCTGCGATCGACCTCCAGTTGAGCGGCGAGCGAGACGTGGCAACCGCGGTGAACGAGAACGTCGCTACGGCCCTGTTCGACATGCTCGAGGCATTCCCGCTGACCGGATTCGTGTCATTGGTCGGGGTGCTGCTGCTGGTCTCATTCTTCGTGACGTCCTCGGATTCAGGTTCGTTGGTGGTTGGCCATCTCACGTCAGGTGGCAAGCTCGATTCCCCCAAGCCTCAGCGGGTGTTCTGGGCGGTCATGGAAGGTGCCGTCGCTGTCGTCCTGCTGCTCGGCGGCGGACTGTCGGCGCTGCAGACCGCGGCGGTGGCGACCGGACTGCCCTTCGCAGTGATCTTGCTCGTCATGTGCTGGAGCATGAAGAAAGCATTCACCGAAGAATTGGACTTGCTCGAGAGCCACTACGACGAAGTGATTTTCCGCTCACAGCACAAAGGACTCATCGACACGATGAAGTCCCGCCTCGCCGCGGGGCCGAAGAAGTAAGCGCGCACTGGAGGCCTGAGATGCCCGCTGCAACCCACAGGCAAACAAGCCCACTCGGAGCAACTGAACTCGACCAGACGCGTCCGCGTACTCACGGCCGAGCCATCGCCCGGCTCGTGGCCGTGCTCGCCGCGGCGGCATTGGTGCTTTCGGCGTGCGGCACAATCGAAGACGACGACACGATTGCCATCGCTCGGGCAAGCTGGGACAGCGGGCATATGCAGGCCGCGATCTACGCGCAGCTGCTCACCGAGCTCGGTTATGCAGTCGCCGACCCGGCCGAGCACACGTTGGATCCCAACGGCTTTTATCCGGCGCTGGGCAACGGCCAGTACGACCTGTGGGCGAACGGCTGGTTCCCCATCCACGACATCTACCTGGAAGCTGAGCGCGTCACCGGTCAGTCGGTCGAGCTGCCAATCGAGCCCGTGGGATACCAAGTGCGCTCGGGCGCCTTGCAGGGGTACATGATCGACAAGACCACGGCGGACAGCATGGGAATCACGTCGATGCACCAGTTGGCCGACCCCTCAGTGGCTGAGGTATTCGACCATGACGGTGACGGCCTCGCGGACCTGATCGGATGCAACGAAGGCTGGGGTTGCAACTCCGTCATCGATGAGCACATTGCGGAGCTGGACTGGGGCGGCAACGTGGAGCAAGTCGTCGGCGACTACGGCGACCTCATGACCGGTGTCCAATCGTCGATCGCCGCAGGCGAACCAGCGCTGTTCTACGCGTGGACACCGAACTGGACCTATGAGGCTCTTCGGCCCGGCGTCGATGCCGTTTGGCTCGAATCATCGGCCTCCGAGGACGACGAGGGCTTGACGCTCGTGGACGGCCTCGAGGGCTGCGCCGCTGATCCGTGCGATCTTGGCTGGGCGGTGAGCAGCATCCGCGCTGTCGCAAACGAGGATTTCCTCGACGACCATCCCGACATACGGCGCCTGCTTGAGGTCGTGACCATCCCGTTGGCCGATATCACCGCCCAGAATGCCCTGATGGCCGGCGCCGAGCGCGGCTATTCCGGAGAGCAGATCAACGCCGACGCGGCCAAGTGGATCGCTGACAACCGGGAGACAATCGACGGCTGGTTGGAGGCCGCGCGAGGCTGAGTCAACTGCGCCTGGCCAGGAATACAACAGCTTCAGCGAGGGCCTGATTCGCTTCGGGCAGCGCGTGGTAGTGCCACGTGTGCCACATGCCGGGCCACAGGTCGAGGACGATCTCTACGCCGGCAACTTCTGCACGCTCGGCGAATTCGCGAGCTTGGCGAGCGAGCTGTTCGTCGGCCGCTGCCTGGACCAGCACACGAGGCAGTCCCGCGAGTCTGGCGCGCAACGGCGAGATCCCGGGATCGGCCGGGTCAGCGCCTCCCACGTAGCACCGCAGCAAGCGACCGGTCTCATCGTCGTGTGTCGTCGAATCGGCACTGTGCGCTCCGTGGGCAGGAACGTGATCCAGCAATGGGCTGAACAGCACCACCGCCGACAGCGCAATCCCGTCGGCCACGGCGTTCACCGACGCGCTCAGCGCGAGAGCACCGCCTGCGGAGTCACCTGCGAGCGCGAGTGGCGCGCCGTCGGCTGCCAGTTCGCGGCACACCGCCAATACGTCGTTCAGCGCTGCCGGGTACGGGTGCGCGGGCGGCTGGCGATAGTCCACCGACACGATTCGAAGCGTGCGGCCCAGTCGGGCCGTGATCGGGATCGCGACCGCAGCACTGCCTAGGACATACCCGCCACCATGGGCGTAGACGACGGTCGGTGCATTGTGAGCGTCGGCGGATTCATGCGATGGTCCGGCCATGAGACAGTCGACTCCAGCGATCGTGATCCGTTCGTGCGGCACGTTCGGATCATCGCTTTCGCCCCACACAGCGTTCGTCTCGGAGCGCCAGCGGCCGACCGCATCGAAGTCCGACAATTCCGGCATCGCGAGCGGTACCGAGGGCGTGCGCCGGGCCTTGTAGGCGACCGCTTCAGGCGACAGCTCGTGGGCCCGCACGGCAGGGTCACCAGCCTCAGCCATCCGAGCGATCCGGAATTCGTCAGATCTCAGCGACGTCGACCGTCACCGCTGCCACCGAATCAGCGCTGTACGCCATCGGGATCAGCTCGCAGGCGAGCCAGGCGCTGCGCTGATCGAGGTCGTGGCCGTTCCCGCGGACACCGGAAACGCCGTGCGGCACCACCCAGCCCGAGTTGTCCCAGTCGCCGAGATCGAACGCATACCGGGCACACGAGCCGTGGATGGCTCGCTCGCCGGTCTCAGGAGCCGTCCCGCCCTGGCGAACGGTGTCCGCGTCGCCCCCGCAGCCGTCGACCGGCGGGTGCAATTCGCGTGCTGCGGGAACCGCCGAGGCGAGGGGGTGCGGCGAGGCCATGCGGTGCAGCCGCTCCCACGACCATGTCCCCGGATCGTCGCCGAGGCGCTGGCTCAGCTCGGCTGCTGTCTCATCGACACATGCGCTGACGGCCATGCGCAGCCCGATGGGGTTGTCGAGGCCGGGCACTATGTCGAATCGCCGCTCGCAGATCATGCGGACTGCCGCACCGGCGGCCATGCGACTGGCTTCGGCGGGGGGAGGCCACCCGGAGGCGCCCAGCTGTGCGCCGACAATGCCAAGCCGTTCGGTGATCGCTTCGATGAGACGCCGTTTGATCACGGCATAGACGGTCGCGACCGCAGATTCGGGGGTCATACGGTGATCCCAAGCGGCGAGCATGTCGAGCAACCCATTCGACAGCTCGTGACCGCACTCCACGCCGAACTCGAGCACAAGATCGAGCACCTTGGGTGCTACCAGCGACGTCACGTCCGCGTGCACGCTGCGCATGTCCGCCACCGTGGCGTCCGCCATCGGGGCGATCATCTCGCAGACACGGTCATGCCGGGCCGGACCGGCGTAGTCCAGCGAGATGTAGGGCCCGCCGTCAGCAGTCCGGTTGTTGGCGGTGACGAGATAGCCCCGCTGCGGATCGGACCACTCGGGCAATTGCTCGAACGGCACGGGCTCGAGGCCGTCCCACGCGAACTCGTCAGTCGCCGGAACCGGGGTCCATCTGCTCGCGGGCGAACGCTCGATGATCCGGCCGCGGATCTTGAACGCGATCTTGCCCGCGCGGTCGGCTACGAGCAGGTTGTTGACCGGCAGCACCCACGGGCGAGCTGCTTCGATCGACTCGTCAACAGAGCCGGCTTCGAGCATTGGCCACAGCGCATCGAGCGTGGTGTCGGCGCCGTGCATGCCAGTCCACATCATCGACAGCGCGACGCCGTCGTCCGGGTCGCCGAGCACGACCGGACCACGAGGCGATCTCCCGCACAGCACCTCGGCGTCACCCTCGCCACGAATGCGCAGCGTCTCGGTTCGCCACTGGATCTCCGGGGAGTCGACGTCTGATTCGCCGGGGCCGAAGCGCTCCACAAAGACGTCGGTGTCGTCGCACATGCCGTGCGTGATGCACCACGCGACCTCGGCGTTGTGGCCGAAGTGGGGAAACGCGGGCACCCCAGGAAAGCCCATGCCGATGGCGTCGAAGTCGCGGCACTTGATGTGGCACTGGTGGTACACGTTCGGAAACTCGATTCCCCGATGCGGATCGCCGGCCAGCAGCGGCTTTCCGCTGGCCGTGCGGTCGCCGCAAAGTACCCACGAGTTCGAGGCCCCGTCGGCGTCCATTGCCGCGGCCAGCGCGGCCATGTCACCTGCCGAAGCGTCGAGCAGCGCAGCAGCGTCACCCAGCAGATCGGGGCCCGGACCGTCGCCGGGGATCATTGCAGCGTCGGCGGTGATGTCACCGACGGTCGCCATGACTGCCTCGGGCCCGGATTGGTCCATGATCCGTCCTCGCCACAGCTTGCGAGTGAGGGTGCCCATGAAGATGTGGCGCAGCTTGTAGACCGCCACGCAGTGCCACGGCTCCCACGGCTCGGGCGGCGCCGGGTGGTGCTCGAATTCAGCAGGCAAGGCGTCAGCGTGATCAGCCAGCCACCGGTTCACGCCAACTGCGTACGCCTCGGTCATCGCACGCGTGCGC
The DNA here is from genome assembly GCA_963663635.2 of Acidimicrobiales bacterium. GTDB lineage: Bacteria > Actinomycetota > Acidimicrobiia > Acidimicrobiales > Poriferisodalaceae > Poriferisodalis. The sequence continues at coordinate 8,911 of CAXXMY010000021.1, read as the reverse complement.
GGCGCGAGGGCCACCCAGTCGGTCCGGGCGATGTCAGCAAGTCCGAGCCGCCGGAAGAAGGCGTCCTCGCGGGCGCCGGCCATTCCGACGACCTCGGCCCAACGGCCCAGAGCGCGGCGCCGGTCCCATTCCATCTGCCAGATGCGGTCGTCAGCGGCAACCCAGCCCTGTGCCGCGAAAGCAGCCTCCGCGGAGGGCGCGTCGACGTGGGCGATGCCCCATGTGTCTCGCCGAATCGTCGCGCCGAGCGCCCCTGCCGGTCTCTCGCTGTCCGATGTGCTGGGCTCAGCCATGAGCGCCAAGCTAGGGCGACCACCCGGTCGCTGCGAGGCGGTTCAGGCTACCGAGCACCGGCCTCGATCTGCGCGACGCGGCCATGTTCAGCCAGCGGGCTTCACAGCGCCGCGTCGAGCGCGTCTGGCAGCGCTGGATGCGCGAACCCGAACCCGCTGTCGACGAGTACGTCCGGAAGCACCCGCGTCGAGTCCAGCAGCAGTGCTTGACCCATCTCCCCCAGCGCTGCACGGATCGCGAATCTGGGTGCGGGCATGAACGACGGCCGCCTGAGTGCCGTGCTCAGCGCGCGCTGAAAGTCACGTTGGCGGAGCGGATTCGGCGCAGTCAGGTTGACCGGTCCAGCGAGGCCCTCAGCATCGATCAGGTGCCTGATGGCCCTCACCTCGTCGTCGAGGCTGATCCAGCTCCACCACTGCTGGCCTCGCCCAAGCGGACCGCCGGCGCCGAGCTTGGTGATGCGGACCATCCGTCGCAGCGCCTCGGCCCCCGGTCCCACGACCAGACCAGTCCGGATGCGCACCAGTCGCACGCCGGCGTCCGTGACGGGTACGGCAGCGAGTTCCCAGCGTTTGCACACCTCAGCCAGGAAGCCGTCGCCGGGCAACGACCGCTCCGTGAGCTCGTCATCGCCTCGGCTGCCGTAGAAACCAATCGCCGAGCCGCTCACGAACACCGACGGCTTGGCATCGAGTCGTGACACTGCGGCAGCCAGCAACTTTGTCGATTCGATACGGCTCGACATGATCGCCGTCTTGCGAGCAGAGGTCCACCGCCCTGCGATGCTCTCCCCCGCCAGGTGAACAATCGCGTCGAGTCCTTCGAGCGCATCGGTGTCAATCGTTGCGGACTCGACGTCCCACACCATCGTCGGTTCGACGAGATCGGCGCGGCGCGACACACCCACCACCTCGTGTTCGTCCGCTCGCAAGCTGGCCGCGAGCGCGCCTCCGATGAGCCCTCGCACGCCCGTGATCGCCACTCGCATGTGACTCATTATGTCGCAGGTCCGTACCCCCGCAATGTCGCGACGGCGACGGCAAGAGATCCGGAGGGTCTAGCGGCCTTGGCTAGCGCCCTTGGCTATCGGCCTTGGAAGTTGCCGGGGCGGCGTTGCGAGACGGCGGCCATGCCTTCTTTGGCGTCCTCGGTGCCCCCCAGGCGGAGTTGCTCGGCGGCCTCGCGCTGGGTGATCTCGCGGACGCGGTCGCCGAGGCCCAAACGCAGCGTGGCTTTGATGGACCGCACCGCCAGCGGAGCGTTCGCGGCGATCTCGCCGGCAATCTCGATCGCCCGATCGCGTACCTGATCGGCTGGGACGCACTCATCGGCGAGACCCAGCTCGACGGCCTCGTCGCCCTTGTAGCGCTTGGCCCCCAGCAGCACCTTCGCAGCGCGTTCGGGACCCAGCAGTGCAGGCATCGTCACGCTCATGCCGAAGCCCTGGTGGATGCCCAGCGATGCGAAGTTGGCGCAGAATCGAGCCTCAGGGCACGTAATGCGGATGTCGGGCACCATCGCCAGGCCCAATCCCCCACCGATGGCGGGGCCATGAATCGCGCCCACGATGGGCAGGGTGACATCGAAGAGTCGCCCCGAGCCTTGATACAGCTGCAGCGTGGCGTTGCCGCCGACTTTCTCCTCGGCGCCGCCGCCGACGCCCTCGCCGCCGAGGTCGGCACCGGCGCAGAATGAGCGGCCCTCGGCGGCCAGCACTGCACAGCCGATGCTCATGTCCTGCTCCAGTTCCACCAGTGCGTCGGCGATGTCGTGCACCTGGCGGTAGCTCAGGAAGTTGTGGGGCGGGCGGTCCATGATCACCAGCCCGACGCGTCCGTCCCGTTCGACCCTCAGTCCGTCTGCCATGTCGCGCATGCTCCTTCGCATCGACGGGCAGTCGCCCGCACTGATTCAAGCCCGCCAGCGACGGGCCGGCGCGCCACGCTAGTACCGCCGCTCTCACCGCCCCGGAGTCGGCCTCCATAGCCGTGCCAGGAGCCTTTCATGCTCAAGCGCATCTGTTCGCATTTACGTGCTACATTTCTCACATGCGCACGACGGTCGAATTTGACGACGACGCGGCGCAAGCCCTCGCCCGGTTGCGTCGGGAGACCGGCATGGGCGTGTCCGAGGGCGTCAACTACCTCGTTCGACGAGGGCTGGCGGCTGAATCGGCGAGCGCACCCTTCGTCCAGAAGACCCACCCGCTCGGCATTCGACTTGACGTGAGCAACGTGGCCGAGGCCATCGACGTGCTCGAAGGTTCCCACACCCGGTAGCAGCAGGTGCTCATCGACGCGAACGTTCTGCTCTATGCGGTCGACGAACAGAGCCCGTTCAACGAGGCGGTGAAGCCGTGGCTCGAGGACGCGCTCAACGGACCGCGTCGCGTCGGGCTGCCGTGGCAATCGCTGACCGGCTTTCTGCGGATCGTCACCAATCCCCGAGCGGTACCCAATCCGCTCTCGCCCGCGGCGGCATGGGCCTTCGTCGATGCCTGGCTCGACGCTCCCAGTGCATGGATTCCCGAGCCCGGCCCAGGGCATCGCATCATCCTTGGGCGGATCATGCGCGAACTTCACCTGAACGCCAACCTCGTTCCCGACGCAGCGCTCGCTGCACTGTGCATCGAATATGGCTTGGCAATCGTCTCAGCAGACTCGGACTTCGCCCGATTCACCGAGCTGAGCTGGATCAACCCGATCACTGCGTCGTGACACTGCCTTTCGACATTGCCCGCCGCGGCCGCGCCGGTTGCAGAGCCAACGCCGTCGTCGGCTCACGCTCGCGACGTGTCTCCGAACTAGCGTGACCTTCCGACGACCGCTGGCCTGTGGTTCCTGAAACGAACAGCCAGCCGGGCACGAGGGGCAGCCGTGACTCAGACCGACGTAGCCGACGCAACCGCCGAGACCGCAGCGCATGTGCGCACCGTCGCCATCGACTGGCACGAGCTGCTCGCTCGGCTGCAGGCGGTCCTGCGACTCCGCACCACGCCAATCGGCATGAAGCTCTTCGAGACGGTCGCGGAGATGGAAGCGGTGCCGCGAGTGCGCCGCCCGAACGCCATCCACACCACCGACCAGATCGTTGGCATGGCATGCCGCCTCAACTGGACGGTGGGGGTGACCATGGGCGACCTCGTCGGCGCCCAGTGCGGAGCGGTGATCGGGCTGCATCCCCAAGACGACGAATGGCTGTCCGGGGACCGTATGGCCGGCGTGTGGTACGAAACACTCGAGGACGCCTCCGCGCACCAGCACGCCATGGATTTCGTGCCCTATGGCACCTACGAGGCGATGGTGGTCGCACCGCTGTCGTCCAAGCGACTCGACCCGCCCGACGTCTGCATGATCTATGCCACGCCGGCCCAGATGATCATCCTCATCAACGGCCTGCAGTGGCGGGCGTACAAGAAATTGGAATGGGGCTGCGTCGGCGAGTCGGCGTGCGCTGACTCGTGGGGTCGAGCGCTGCGAACGGGAGAGCCGAGCGTGTCGATTCCCTGCTTCGCCGAGCGGCGCTACGGCGGCGTGATGGAAGACGAGCTCTTGATTGCGCTGACGCCGGAAGACCTGGTCATCGCAGTCGAGGGCATGGAGGCCCTAGCGCGCAACGGGCTGCGTTACCCGATCCCGACGTACGGCATCCAGAGTGACGCTCGTGCCGGTCTCGGTGTCAGCTACGACTGAGGGCACCAAGCCAACCCACATTCTCGAGAACCGCCAGTTGCACCCGCCAAGAACCAGCAGAAAGACAGGCAACAACGTGGCACTGCAAGCGACCAAAGAAGGCTTCGACCTCGGCATCGTCACCAGCAACGGCGACGAGATGCTCGCGTTCTATCGCGATGTGCTTGGGCTCGAGTTCGAAGCGACGCTGAACATGGAGAAGGTCGGCATCGCGCAGATGCACCGCCTGTGGGCGAACAAGAGCTTGCTCAAGCTCGTGGTGCCCGTCGCTGACGTTCCCGCCGGCGCAACAGGGGGCATCACCGGTGCCACCGGCCTGCGCTATTTCACCTTCAACGTCGGCAACTTCGAAGAAGTGATGACCGCGTGCGAGGAGGCCGGAGCCAACATCATCTGGCGTCGGCTCGAAGCGCGGCCCGGCGTGGTGGTCGGGATGGTCGAAGATCCCGACGGCAACTGGGTGGAGTTCATCGACAACCCCTGAACCTAGGCTCGCGGCGCACGGCGGCGTTAGGAGCGTTGAACTGTGCCTGAACCACAGCGCAAGACAGTCCACGACCTGCTGGCGGAGGCCCGCGCCGGGCTGGACCGGGTCTCGCCCGCTGAGCTTGACGTGCTGTTGGAGGCTGCGGCCTCCGCCGGCACCGGGCGGCTGCGTGTCATTGACATCCGGTCGCGGGACCAGCGGGAAGCCGCAGGCGTCATCGAGGGCTCCGAGCACATCGACCCCTTGGTGCTCGAGTGGCGCATCGACGGTGACTCAGGTTTCGCCGAGGGCACAGCGGCCGACTTCGACGACCACTTGGTCATCGTGTGCAATGAGGGCTACAGCTCCAGCCTCGCCGCCGCTCGTCTGCAGGAGATGGGATTCGGCAACGCCACGGACCTTGACGGGGGCATGGCCGGCTGGATTTCCCACGGTTTGCCGGTGGTCCCGCCGCCCGCGGCCGGCGCGGAAACCGCCGGCTAGCTGATCCGAGTCTCGGTCGCCGCGCAGACCTGCGAGGCGACTTCAGCTCGTGCCAGGGGCGGGCCGCTCGCGCAGGCGCCTGATGATGTCGGCCATGAACTCGTCGTCCTGCGCTCCCGGAATGACGAGGCGCCCATCCAGCAGCCAGCTGGGTGTGGCGCTAATGCCCCATTCGTTCGCTCGAGCCATCGACGCTCGCAGCGCCGGCAGCAATTCGTCGCTGGTGACGACTCGCCGGAGCACGTCCGGGTCGATGGCCACGTCAGAAGCAAGCTCGACGAGCACCTCAGGATCGGTCACGTCCAGCTCGTCCTCCCAGTAGGCGGCATAGAGCCGGTCGTGGTAGCGCTCGGCAGCGTCGGAGTCTGCGTGTTCAACTGCCAGCGCCGCCTGGTGCGCCTTGGCGCTGTTCCGCAGGCGCTTGGGAGACACGAAGCGGATGCCCTCGGCCTCGGCGAGAGCGGCCACCCGGTCGAATCCAGTTCGGAGCTCGATGCCCTCCGCCGGTACCTCGGGATGGATCTCGTAGGCGAGCCAAGTGATCTCGAGGTTGTGACGTTCAGCCAGTCGGGTCGCCCGGGCCCGTGCCAGATGGCACCAAGGTCACAGGTAGTCCGACCACACCAGCACCGACATCGTCATTGGGGTCGCCTTTCAGTCAAATTCATCGGTCTGCCCGACGCCGCCTAGCGGGAACGTTTCGGCGAGCATCCGGAGTCGATCGCCGGTGATCGACGGATGACACGCGAGCACGTATCCACTCTCAGGACTTCCTTCGACTGCGCCAACCAACGGAGACGCGAGCGCATCGAGCATGTGCTGAATCGTCGTCTTGTCAAGAGCCGGCTGTATCCGGCCGAGCATTGCGACCTGCAAGCTGTCGACATTCAGCGCACCGAGTTGACCTTGAAGCTCGTGCATGACCTCAACCAACCGCGACGCAAGTTCGACAGTGGCGACTGCCTCACGGTTTGCACCACGCGCGGCATCGAGGTCGGCTTTGCCCGACGTCTCGAACAGGGGTCGATAAGCACCCAATGCGAGCGGACGATCTGCGTGAAGCCGACACAACTCGGCAAGATCCGCGGCCGACAGGACAGCGACTTCGTAGGTCGTTGCGAACTTCATCAGTGCAGTGCCTGAAGGCGCCGGACCGACAACCATTGAGTAGCCAGCATCGTGCTGGCGACGGTGCTCGACCAAAGTCGCCCAGTTGACCTGCTGATCTCTTAGTTTGCCGGACGCCGTAGTCTTGGCGTCGACTGCGACGCTATAGCCAGCGTCGATGCCGTAGCGCGCCACCAGCATGACGTCTGTTTGGCCGGAGCCGCCAAGGTGCTTGGCGTCGAATCCAAGAAACGCGAACGCTTCACAAACGGTCTTTTCGAACTTGGACGGGTCGTTGGTGTCCACAGAATCCGCACGAACACGACGCTCTAACGATTGCACCTCGCGTGCACTTGAATCTCGGCCTGGGGGATTGAGCACTACGGCCGCAGACGAGTGATTCGCTGCCCTAGGACCTGATTCAAGCAGCGTCTCTGGTTCGAGCCCATCGTCCGCGACCTGGACCGGTTCTTCGATCGACTGATCGGCGACCTGAGCCGCGCGACGTTCTGGCAGCGGCGGCTCGATGGCGCAGGTGGCCAAGAAGACCTCGCCCGACTGTGTCAGGGCGAGCTTGCCCTCCTTGATCGGAACAACCAAACCCGCAGACTGCAGCCAACCACGACGATTGTTTATCTGCATCATCGACGTCCAACCCATCCTGAATTGCTCGTTGGCGCAGTGCAGGAGTTCTTGGGCGGATAGCGGCACCCGAGCGGCTTCGAGCACCTCACCGAGGAATCGAGTCGTTGTGTGGATTTGATGTATGACCGCACTTGCGTCGCCTGATTGCATCCACTCCCGTGTCGAGGGCCCGACGACGCAGATGCTCGAGTTCATTCGGATGAGACCCGAGCGTCTCAAGAAGCTAATTCTTTGCGAAGACGCTCCGTCTGAGAGGCGGAATTGCTCGGCAAACTTGCGGCGCAGATCGGGCTCAGTCAACCTCTTTTCGCTCACGCACTCGACAACCCAGCGAAACGAGTTCAAGAAGCCGCCGTAGCCGCCGGGCATCGGGGCAACGCTCTTCTTGCGATCTTGCCACTGCAAAGGTTGCGTCAGCATCAGCCCAAGATCCCCTGATTGACGGCCGCGCCGTCGCTGTAGGTGGCCGTCGATGCTGCCGATTCTGCCGATTCTGCCGAGGAGCCTCCACGAAACAGGGCGTCCTGAACAATACGGGGCTGTCGGTCGATCACGGAGAGAAGTACTCGGGCGGGTCCTTGGGGACGGCGGCGGCCCTGCTCCCAATTCCGAATCGTTCCCGGAGCCACGCCGATGCTTCGGGCGAAGGCTACCTGAGAGAGTCCTGTGCGCTCTCGGATTGCTCGAACGTCTGGTTCGGGGACCTTCACATCGCGGACCTCATAGCCAACGCGATCACCCTCTAAGTACGCCTCTGCGTCGCTGAGGCCATCCATGATCGTTTCGAACACGGTCTTCATCTCGAACTCCGGTACTGAGCGGTGATGCGCTTGCCAGCCCTGATCAGCATCTGGCGTTCCTGAGGCGTGAGATCGACTTTTTCGTTCTTGGCAAATGCGGCCAACAGGAAGACTGGCATGTGGTTGCCGCCGAAGAAGTAGACGACACGGTCGCCTCCGCGTTTGCCCCGGCCCGAGAGGCCGATCCGCACCTTGCGGATGCCGGCGCCGAGCGAGGCTCGGCGAACTCCATCGGTGGTTGCAAGTGAACGGTCATGATGACCGTTGCGAACACATGCAGCCGACCGATGGAGGTGTCCAGTATGGCAGCGAGACTGAGTTTGGATGAGCGGGTGTTCATCGAGTCGTCGCTCGGGGCGGGCCGCAGCGTCGCGGACGTAGCGCAGCGGCTGGGCCGTGATCGGTCCACGGTGCATCGCGAGCTGGCCCGCTGCGCCGGGCGGGCGGGCTATGACGCTCGCTGGGCGCACGCGTCGGCGTGCGCGAGGGCGCGACGAGAGCGAACGCCCAAGCTGGCGGCCGATCGGGTGCTGGCCGCCGCGGTCGATGAGCGCTTGAAGCTGCGCTGGTCCCCGCACGCGACCGCGGCGGACCTGCGCGAGGCGGGCATGAGCGTGTGCGCGGAGACGATCTATCGGGCGTGCTACGCGAACGACGCGCGCAGCGGCCTGGCGGCGGGCACCTGGGCGAAGCTGCCGCGGCGCGCCCGGCGCCGTCGGCCGCGCAGCGTCGCGCAGGCCCAAAAGCCCAGCCCGCTGGGGGAATACCGGCCGATAGCCGACCGGCCCGACGACGTCGAGGACCGTATAGAGCCCGGCCACTGCGAACGCGACCTCATCGTCGGCAAAGCGAACCTCACCGCCGCGGTCACCCTCGCCGAGCGCACCAGCCGCTACACGGTCACCGCAGCGCTGCCCGACGGCTACGGCGCGCCCCAGGTCGCCGCCGCGGCCGCCGCGGCGCTGGGCCGCCAGCCCGCAGCGCTCGTGCGCAGCCTCACCTGGGACCAAGGCCGCGAGATGGCCCGCTGGGCCGACATCGAAGCCGCGCTCGGCATCGAGGTGTTCTTCTGCGAGCCGCGCTCGCCGTGGCAGCGACCCACCAACGAGCAGACCAACGGACTGCTGCGCCGATGGCTCCCCAAAGGCACCAGCCTCGACATCGGACAACTGCGGCTCTCGGTCATCGAGGACAACCTCAACCACATGCCCCGCCGACTCCACCACTGGACATCAGCACACGACATCTACACTCAACTCACTTGCAACCACCGGTAGAGCTTGCCCTCCCTCGTTTGGATTGACGGCGACACGGTTGACGATCTCCTCTCGCTCCACCTCGGACAGGAATGCTTGAGCGGTAGTGAGGTAGGTGGGTGTTTCCACGACGGTCTGCAGGCGCTC
>CAXXMY010000020.1:0-164397 GCA_963663635.2 Acidimicrobiales bacterium | reverse complement strand
GTGTCTGGATATGCGGGGTTCTTCGTGCTGGTGGACGCCCACAGCGGGCGCTGGCACTGCGCACCCAGCGCTTCGAGAGCCTCCCAGCGCGGACCGCTGAAGATCTCGGCGAAGCGACCGTACGCAGCTTGTGCTTGGGCCACCGCCGTACGGCCCTGCAACGCCAAAGCACTCTGAGTGCCGACGGCATCGAGACGGCGGTCCACCTCGGTGTCGGTTCTGCTGACGAAGAACGAAGCCACACTTGCGATGGCGCGCAGATCAGTCTTGCCCGCAGCGACCCGATCCTCCAGCCCGCTCATGTACGCCTCTGCCACCTGCTCGTAGCGAGCCACTGAGAAGATGAGCGTCACGTTGATGCTGCGGCCCTCGGCGATCATCTGCCTGATCGCAGGCAGTCCTTCGGCCGTACCGGGAATCTTCACCATCAGGTTCGGCCGCGCTATGGACTCGTGCAATTCACGTGCAGCGCGCACGGTCGCTCGGGTGTCGTGCGCCAGAGCTGGATCCACTTCTACCGAGACGAATCCGTCGGCACCGTTCGATGCGTCGTGGACCGGACCGAGCGCGCTCAGCGCACCTGAGATGTCGGTGTTCACGAGCTGCCAGTACGCGTTGTCCACCGAATCGCCGCTGCGCACAAGATCGCCGAATTGTTCGTCGTAGTCGTCGGAGGATTCGATTGCCTTCTGGAAAATCGAGGGATTCGACGTCAGGCCACGGATTCCGCGTTCCACCCACTGGTTCAGTTCACCGCCGGTCAGCCAGCCCCGTCGCAGGTTGTCGAGCCAGGGACTCTGCTGGTGCTCTTCATTCAGCGCCGCGAGCCGTCCGATCATGGCTCCGCCTCTTGTGCCATCTCTCATGTCGTGTCCCTCCGCCGCGTCGCGGGCGGCAGCGTTCTCGTCTTGGTCGCCGTTCGTGGTTGGCTCAGTCTGTCGTGCCCAACGCCGCGAACATGGAATTTGCGGCGGCACCCCGTCCGTGGGCTAGATGAGCTTGCGGGCGGCGTCGGCGATTGCTTGGGCTGTGAAGCCGAAGTGCGTCATCAATTCACCGCCAGGAGCACTCGCTCCGAAGCGATGCATGGTCACGGTGGCGTCGGCATAGCGGTCCCAGCCAAATGGTGCTGCAGCTTCCACGCCCAGAACGGGCACGCCCCGAGGCAGCACCGACGAACGGTATTCGACGCTTTGAGCCTCGAAGAGGTCCCAGCTGGGCATCGACACCACGGTGGTGGCGATGCCGTCCGGTGCCAGCAGCCCCGCAGCCTCAGTGCAGCACTGCACCTCGCTGCCCGTGCCCGCCAGGATGACGAGCGGAGACGGCGTATCGATGAGGATGTACGCGCCGCGCGCCACCTGCCCTGCGCGGTCTGTGCCGTCGAGCACCGGCACGTTCTGACGGGTGAGCACAAGCGCTGTGGGCCCGTCGCGGTTCACCGCGACCTGCCATGCCTGAGCGGTCTCGTTCGCGTCTGCGGGCCGGATGACGCAGAGGCCCGGGATGGCACGCAGCGACGCGAGGTGCTCGACCGGCTGATGCGTCGGTCCGTCCTCGCCGACGCCGATCGAATCATGACTCCATGCGAACACCGTCTTGGCGCCGCTCAGCGCTGCCAGTCGCACGGCCGGCCGCATGTAATCGCTGAACACGAGGAATGTGCCCACGACGGGCAATACGCCACCGTGCAGTGCCATGCCGTTGGCGATTGCGCCCATCGCATGTTCGCGGACCCCGTAGAAGAGCTTGCGCCCCCCGGGATTTGCCGCGGACAGCACTTCCGCGGTCACGTTGGTGCCGGTGTTGCCGGTGAGGTCCGCTCCACCGCAGATGAGCGCTGGCACTGTGTCGAGCGCAGCATCGAGGACTCGATTGGCAGCGACTCGCGTCGCCATCTGCGTGCCGGCGACGAACACTGGCGCCGACCCCTCGGCGCCTTCGGTGGCCCGAGCCGACCACAGCGCTTCCAGCCACGCGCGATCGTGACCGCTCGCAGCGAGCCGCGATTCCCACTCGACACGTACGGACTCGCCTCGCCGACCTGCTTCGAGGTAGGCCTGCGCCACGTCGTCGTCCACGACGAATTCGGTTTCGGGATCCATGCCCATGGCGCGCTTGGCCGCAGCAATCTCGGACGCATCGGTGATTGCGCCGTGCGCCGCTGGGGTGTCGATGGCGGTGGGCATGGGGTATCCGATATGGCTGCGCACGATGATCATCGACGGGCGGTCGTTGACCAGCAGCGCTCCTCGTACGGCGCGCTCCAGCGTGTCGAGGTCCTCGGCAGCTTCGCCGACGTCGGTCACGTCCCAGCCGTATGCGCGGAATCGAAGTGCTGCGTCGTCGCTCAGCGCCAGGGAGGTGCTGCCGTCGATCGTGATGCGGTTGTCGTCGTAGATCGCGATCAGCCTGCCGAGCTGCTGATGACCGGCGAGCGAGGCGGCTTCGTGGCTGATTCCCTCCATCAGATCACCGTCGCTCACGATGACGAACGTGCGGTGGTCGACGAGGTCGGCCCCCAAGCGCGCCCGCAGGTTCCGCTCGGCGATCGCCATGCCGACCGCGTTGGCGAAGCCTTGGCCCAGCGGGCCGGTGGTCACCTCGACGCCTGGCGCCAGCCCGCGTTCGGGATGCCCGGCCGTGATCGAGCCCAGCTGGCGGAAGGCGCGGATGTCGTCGAGCGTCACGCCATAGCCCAGCAAGTGCGTCATCGCATAGATGAGCATCGACGCATGGCCCGCGGAGAGGATGAAGCGGTCTCGGTCGGCCCAGTCCGGTGCGGTGGCGTCGTACCGCATGATGCGGGTGACCAGCACATGTGCCAGGGGTGCCAACGCCATGGCCGTGCCGGTGTGCCCGCTGCGTGCGCGCATCACCGCATCGGCTGCCAGCGCCCGGATCGTGTTGATTTGGCGGGCTTCGAGTTCTGTGCTCACTGTTCGGGGCTCACGATCCTGTGTTCATGGTTCGGGGCTCGCCGATCACGGCGCGCTCGGAGTCCCCTCATCGCTGGGCTTGCGCCGTCATGCGGGGACGTCTTCGTCAGCGAACAACGCCATCGAGGCAGTGAAGCCGTGCACATACGAACGCGAGCCGACCGGGCCGATTTCCCCGGCGCAGAACATCCCGCCCACCTCGGCCGAAGCGTGCTCGGCGAGGATCGCAGCGTCGTGATGCGGAGTGTCGAACAGATGCGTTCCACGACCGTTGCAGGTGAACAGCAGCGCTCCCTGCGCCGTCGTCGATTCTTCGAGTGCTGCGCGCAGGTCTTCGTCCGCTGTCCGAGCATCGCGCACGTGGAATTGCACCGTTGCACCGACGGGGGCGTCATCGCCGATCGCCATCGCTCCAGTGGAGCGGTCCGCGCCGAGAAGTCCGCGGATCAGGAAGTCGCCTCGCCCGAACTCGATCTTGCGTTCATCGGTGACGCGGCCGACGTGCAGCCCGCGTTGGACAAGGCGCTGGTCGGCGGGCTCAAGCTGTTCGAACGTGCGCTGCAGCCGTTCGAACGGCGGCTTCCCGCCCAGGGCACGCACGACGTTGCCCTCGGCGGAGGTGATGATGTACGGCTGGCCGATGGGCCGGCAGCCTTGGGAGACCAGATGCGTCACGGTCGCCGAGCCGCCGACCACGAGAGCCACTGCGCCATCAGAGTGCACGCTGCCGTCGACGATGACGCGGTTGCCTCCGGGCATGGGTGCCGCTGACGCCAAGCCGCCCAGGACGCTCACCTGCGGCCAGCGCTCGGCCCAGTGCGTGAGTGCCGCATCGACTCCGAACGAGAAGGGGTCCGCCAGCAGGATCAACGAGTGATCCCCGGCAGTGACCACCTCTGCGAACGCCGCTTCGAGGGACTCGTCGTCGACCGTCGGGTCGTGTATGCCTGCCAGCCTCACGGCGCGCGCCCTCGGCCCGTCGCCGGAGCCCAACGTGCCTGCCCACAGCACCACAGCGGTGTCTTCTTCGATCTCACGCTCTCCGGCCGCGACCGAGCACGCCGTGGTGCCGATGAACGCCGTGGGATCGAGCAGCTCGGCGATTGTTGCCGCGATCTTCTCCGACGCTCGGCAGTGTTCGCCCGACGTGAACAGGAGTGCGATGTCCGGCGAGGGTCCGAGGCGATCCAGCACACGTCCGACGACTTCGCCAACGGCGATGCCAGGATCGATGTGCTGTGACAGTCCGACGGTGAACGGCATCGACGACCGACCCGCCTAGCCCTCGTGTTCCGCGGGCGTACCGGTCCAGCCGCCGGCAGCGGGTTCGGAACCGTCGTCTTCGTCGGCGGGAGGACTCATGGTCAACGGCACCACGACGACCTCACCCTGATCGATCCGGCAATGGGCCTCGATAGTGGACGGCTCGTCGAACGTGAGGTCGGCCTGGACGAGGTTGTAGCCGAACTTGCCGGGCTCCACGCTGAGCGGCTGCACGTTGCGGGCGATCTGGGTGTCGCCGCGTAGGAAGCGCACCTCGAGCGCGGCGAGGCCACTGTGAGTGGACGGGCACCGAACAAGCACGAGCATGTGCGGGTTGATGGTGACCGGGAATGGCCCAGGCGCCGCCATTGAGAAGTGCACACCGCTGAGATCGATGCGGGCTGCGCCGCCAGCGGCCTGGCGCATGTCGAAATGTTCGATGAAGAGGGCGGACATGATCTGCACGCTCAGGATCGTAGGCGTGCGCCAACCTCGGCTCGCGAACGCTTCACCGACGTAGATTTCACCGCATGGCCCAAAGCGACAGATTCGACGGCGATTACGGGCCCAGCACGTGGGATTGGGTGAGGGAGCAGGCCGATGCGTACGAGGCATCAGCGGGCGCTGACGCCAACACGCTGCGCGACACCGGCTTGCCGGTCATCGTCATGACCACGGTGGGACATCGGACCGGACTGGTGCGCAAGGTTCCGTTGATGCGCGTCGAGCACGAGGGCGAGTACGCCATTGTCGGCTCCAAGGGAGGCGCACCCGCGCATCCGGGCTGGTACCACAACCTGGTGGCCGACCCGACTGTGCTGATTTCAGGACGGTCCCGAGCCGTTCGAGACGACGGTGCGGCTCGTGACCGGCGAAGAGCGCGCGGCTTGGTGGGAACGCTGCGTGGAAGCTTTCTCACCCTATGCGGAGTACCAGCAAAAGACCGACCGCGGGATCCCGGTGTTCATCACGGCTCGCCCAAGCTGAGCAGACAGGCCCCAGCTACGCCCGCAGCCGGAGCGCAGATCAGCGCAGCATCAGCTGGCGGTAGACCGAAGCGGCACGTTCGAGCTCGGAGATGTCGACCCACTCGACGGCCTGATGCGCCTGGTCGATCGAACCCGGGCCGAACACGACGATCTGTCGGCGACTTCGCTGTAGCGCAGGGCATTGGTGCCGTAATCGGCGACGGTCGGTTGATGCCCTGACATCTCGACGAGCGCGGTCACCAAGTCGGCGCCCGGCGCTTGGAAGAAGGCGTTGCTGCCGAAGCCGTTTGAGAGTTGCACCTTGACGCGGGCGGGCAACGCTGCGGCTCGCGCCAGTTCAGTGAGGCGCTCGAATTCCGCTTCGTAGTCCTCGCCGTCGGCCGTTCGCCGTCCGATGTAGAGCTCGCAGTGGTCGGGCACAATGTTGCGGCCCCGGCCGCCAGCCATCTCGTTGACCGACACCGTGCCCGAGCCCAGCGCCCCGACCCGCTCCTGTGATGCCAGCCGCTCCTGCTCTGCATCGATGGCAGCGACGATGCGAGCCCCGGCCGACAGCGCATTGATGCCGAGATGGGGTTTGGATGAATGCGCGGCGCGGCCTTCTACCTCTACTTCGATTCCCAAGCCGCCCTTGTGCCCGTACACCGGTGCGCACATCGTCGGCTCTGCCACGACGATCTGCTCGCGGCGCTCACCGCGTTCGAGCAGCCGGTCGCGATACGACGAAGCGCCAAGCAGGCCGCCCCCTTCCTCGGAGATCGTGCCCACGAGCTCGACTGTGGGCATCGGCTGTTGCCCGGCGGCGACCATCTCACCGAGTACTGCGAGCATGACGGCCAAGGTGGCCTTCGAATCGACGGCGCCACGTCCCCACACGCGCCCGTCAGCGATGCGGCCCTCGAACGGATCGCCGCCCATGTGCTCGACGCCGACGGTGTCGAGATGGACGTCGACGGACAGCATGCGGTCGGTGCGTCCTGCGAACCGGGCGTAGACGTTGGGCCGTCCCGGCTCGATCTCGTGAAGCTCCACCTCGGCGCCCAACGCCTCTGCCCGGGCGGCCACCCAGTTGGCCATGTCGGCTTCTGCGGCAGTTCCCGACCGCGGTCCGTGGTGCATGGGATTGACGCTGGGAATGCGCACCATTTCGCTGAGCAGTTCTGCGACTGCTCCGCCGATTGCAGCGCCGCCCGTCGTGGCCTCGCTCATAGGTCGCCCCCCTTGGCGCGGAGCGTACGCGCGCGAGCGCGCCCTCGCGATGAAACGACGACGAAGTCCCGCGGCAGAGGCCGCTGAGCGCCGTACCGTTGAGCTCATGTCGCAGAGTTCGGAGACCGACGCCTCGTCTGAAATCCCCCCTTCGGCCGGCACGTCGGGCTCATGCGTGCTGGCAGATCTGCCGGTGGGCGAAATGGTCGGCATCGCGTTTTCGGGCGGGCTCGACACATCAGCGGCAGTGGCCTGGATGGCGGAACGCGGTGCGCTGCCGTGTGCCTACACCGCCGACCTTGGCCAGTATGACGAGCCGGACCTGTCCGGGGTTCCGCAACGGGCGCTCGACTACGGCGCCCACGTCGCACGCCTTGTGGACTGCCGCGCCGACCTCGTGCGCGAGGGCCTGATGGCGCTGCAATGCGGTGCATTCCACATCTCCACCGCTGGTCGCACCTACTTCAATACGACGCCGCTGGGCCGCGCGGTCACTGGCACGATGCTGGTTGCTGCCATGGCCACCGACGGCGTGGACATCTGGGGCGATGGCTCGACCTACAAGGGCAATGACATCGAGCGGTTCTACCGCTATGGACTGCTCGTCAACGCGGGGTTGCGCATCTACAAGCCATGGCTGGACTCGACGTTCGTCGACGAGCTGGGCGGGCGCGCCGGCATGAGCGAGTTCTTGGTCTCGCGGGGATTGCCGTATCGCGATCCCACCGAAAAGGCCTATTCCACCGATGCGAACATCTGGGGCGCCACCCACGAGGCGAAATCGCTCGAGAACCTGGACACCTCCATGGAGATCGTCTCTCCGATCATGGGTGTCGCGCACTGGGATCCGGCGGTCGAGATCGAGCCCGAGGACGTGACGATCCGCTTCGAATCGGGCTGGCCCGTCGCGATCGCCGATCAGCACTCCGGGCCAAGCGACGCCGGAGACAGAGATCAGGTTGCCCTGGTGCTCGAGGCGAACGCGATCGGCGGCCGCCATGGCCTTGGCATGAGCGACCAGATCGAGAATCGAGTCATCGAGGCCAAGTCGCGCGGCATCTATGAAGCACCAGGCATGGCGCTGCTGCACATTGCTTACGAGCGGCTCCTGTCAGCGATTCATAACGAGGCCACGCTCGACAACTACCGCACCATGGGCCGCCGCTTGGGGCGCCTGCTCTATGAGGGGCGTTGGTTCGATCCGCAGTCGCTCATGCTGCGCGACTCGCTGCTGCGCTGGGTCGGCTCGTCGGTCACCGGCGAGGTCACCCTTCGTTTGCGACGCGGCGAGGACTACACGGTGCTCGACACGACCGGGCCCGCGCTCACCTACGCGCCCGACCGGCTCTCGATGGAGCGGGTCGAAGACGCGGCGTTCGGTCCGACCGATCGCATCGGCCAGCTGACCATGTCGAATCTGGACATCGCCGACAGCCGGGCCAAGCTGGCCGGCTACCGCGAGTCGGGTCGTCTGGGTGAGGGCGGTCTCGCCGAACTCGACGCCTGACTCAACGGCGCGACGCCGCGAGGCCGACACGACAAGGGCCGAGCCTTAGAGGCCGCGCGGATAGGTGGCCGGTCTTTAGCGCAGATTGAGGGCGATATCGGACCTCGTCAGCAAAGGCGCTGGTCAGGCCGCTCCCCGGCCAATAGTCGAAACCAGTGTTTCCGCAGGTCAGTGCCTATCCGCTAATCCTCTTAGCTCGTTGAGCGTAGGGCTGTGTCAGGCCAGTGACGTTGCGCGGAAATCGTCCAGAATCCGGTTGAAGGTGGAGCTGGGCCGCATGGCGGCTTCGGCCAGCGCCGGATCCGGCAGGTAGTAGCCGCCGATGTCCATCGGCGTGCCCTGGCACTCAATGAGCTCGGCGATGATCGATTCCTCGTTGTCGACGAGCGCCGCTGCGAGGGATGCGAAGCGCTCCGCGAGTGCAGAGTCGGCGTCCCGGCGGGCCATCTCGGCGGCCCAGTGCTTCGCCAGATGGAAGTGGCTCGCGCGGTTGTCGGGCTCGTTCACCTTGCGGCTGGGGGCTCGCCCCTCTTCCAGCCACGTGCCGTTGGCGGCATCGAGGGTGTCCGCAAGCAGCTGTGCGGCGGCATTGCCGGTGACCCGCGCGAGGTGCTCCAGCGAGACGGCGAGCGCCAGGAACTCTCCGAGGCTGTCCCACCGGAGGTGGTTCTCGGCCTCGAATTGCTGGACGTGCTTGGGGGCGGAGCCGCCGGCACCGGTTTCGAACAGCCCGCCACCGGCCATCAGCGGAACGACCGAGAGCATCTTGGCCGACGTTCCCAGCTCCAGGATCGGGAACAGGTCGGTGTTGTAGTCGCGCAGCACGTTGCCCGTCACCGAGATGGTGTCGGCGCCGCGACGGATGCGCTCGAGAGAAAAACGGCAGGCGTCAGCGGGAGCCATGACGCGAATGCCGAGTTCATCGACAGTTCGCCCTTCGGCACGCAGCGTGGCCAGCCGGGCGTCGACCTTGCGGATGATCTCGGCGTCGTGTGGACGGTCGGCATCGAGCCAGAACACCACGGCCGCCCCGGTCGCCGCGCCGCGCTGTACCGCGAGGTCCACCCAGTTGCTGATCGGCGCGTCCTTGGTCGTGCACATCCGCCAGACATCGCCTGGCTCGACCGTGTGGCTCATCAAGACGTCGCCCGAGCCGGAGACCACGCGCATCTCGCCTGATGCTGCGACCTCGAACGTCTTGTCGTGGCTGCCGTATTCCTCGGCCTTCTGCGCCATCAAGCCGACGTTCGGCACCGAGCCCATTGTCGTGGGATCGAATGCGCCGTTCGCGCGGCAGTCATCGATCACGGCCTGAAACACGCCGGCGTAGCTGGAATCGGGGATGACCGCCTTGGTGTCCGCCAGGACCCCCTGCGGATTCCACATCTGGCCCGACGAGCGGATCATGGCGGGCATGGAGGCGTCGACGATGACGTCGCTGGGAACGTGCAAGTTGGTGATGCCGCGGTCGGAGTCCACCATCGCGAGCGGCGGACGATCTCGCAGAACCGCCTCGATGTCGGCCTCGATGGCGGAGCGCTGGGCATGCGGCAGGCCCGCGATCGCATCGAGGACGTTCGCCCAGCCGTCGTTGGGATCGGCACCGATGGCCACGAGCACTTCGCCGTGCCGTTCGAACACTGGGGCGAAGAAGGCGCGCACGGCGTGACCGAAGATGATCGGGTCTGAGACCTTCATCATCGTGGCCTTGAGGTGCAGCGAGAACAGCACGCCGGAGTCTTTGGCGTCGGAGATCTGCGCATCGAGGAATTCCCGCAGCGCCGCCGCTGACATGAACGTCGAGTCGACGACCTCGCCTGCGGTCACGGGAACCTTGCGCAGCGTCCGGACGTTGCCGTCAGCTGCGACGTGGCAGATGTCCAGCGTGTCGGCGCTGCCCATGGTGACCGACTGCTCGTTGGAGCGGAAATCGCCCCCGGACATGGTCGCAACGTGGGTCACCGATTCGGGTGACCATGCGCCCATCGAGTGCGGGTACTGGCGGGCGTAGTCCTTCACTGCACGGGGCGCGCGCCGGTCTGAGTTGCCCTCACGCAGAACCGGATTGACAGCCGAACCCTTCACACGGTCGTAGCGCTCGCGAATTGCCCGCTCGTCGTCGTTGGCCGGATCGTCCGGAAAGTCGGGCACCGCGAAGCCCTTGGCCTGGAGCTCGGCGATGGCTGCCTTCACTTGCGGCACCGACGCCGAGATGTTGGGCAGCTTGATGATGTTGGCGTCTGCGGCCAGCGCCCACTCGCCGAGCTCGGCCAAGGCATCGGAGCTTCGAAGCGATTCGTCGAGCCAGTCGGAGAAGTTGGAGGCGATGCGTCCCGCGAGCGAGATGTCGCGGGTCCCGACATCCACACCGGCGGCCTCGGTGAACGTCTTGATGATCGGCAGCAGCGAGTAGGTGGCCAGCGCCGGTGCCTCGTCGGTGTGCGTGTAGACGATTTTCGACATAGCGCTGCGACGCTACCGCTCGCCTCTGACGCGATGACGGGCCGATGCGCGACCCCGAGAAGGTTTGCCTCTCCGCGCTCGAGCTCAGGTATCTCGACGATGAGCGTGTGCTGCGGCCGACGTCCCGGCTTGTCGCCCGAACACGGCCCCGGCGCTGAGGCCCGAACCTCCCGGATAATTGCCATAGAACAGTCCGCCGACGAGTTCGCCGGCGGCATAGAGGCCGCTGATCGGCCGCAGGTCAGTATCAAGCACGCAGCCGGTGTCGTCGATACGCAGGCCGCCGAACGTGAACGTCAGCCCGCAGGTCACTCGATACGCGGCAAACGGCGGGTTCTCAACGGGCATTGCCCAGTTGGTCTTGTCAACCGCGAGGCCCGTGGTGCGACGGCCGTCGAGCACGTTCGGGTTGAACCCCACGCTGCGGTCCACCGCCCTATTGAAGGCTCGGATGGTGCCCAGCGCCGCTTCGGTGTGCACGTCCTCCATACGCGCGCACAGCTCTTCGATGCTGTCGGCGACCACTTTGGTGACCTGTCGGATGCGGTACTCGTCACGCAGCAGGTGGTCGGTGCTGGCGTCGAAGACCTGCCAGGCCGAGTGCCCAGGCTGGGCCAGGATCTCGCGGCCGTAGCGGGCGTAGGTGTAGTTGCGGAAGTCGGCTCCTTCGTCGAGGAATCGCTCTCCGCGCCGATTGAGAACGATGCCGAACGGGTAGCTGTGCTTCTGGAAGGCATCGCCCACAGCGAGGTCGCCGAACTCCGGCGCGTTGTACTCCCAAGCGACCGCGTGCGCGCCGCTCCAGTTGCCGTACGGCATGGCGCCGATGTCGAGCGCCATCGCGATGCCGTCGCCGGTGTTGAACCGGGTGCCGCGCACCTTGGCGAGGTCCCAGCCGGGCCCGAGATAACGGGTGCGCCATTCTGCGTTGGCCTCGAAGCCGCCAGCGGCCAGCACGACGGCGTCGCACGCGACGTCGACGACACGCCCCGCCCGACGCACGCGCACGCCCCGAACTGCGCCGTCGTCGTCGGTGACCAGCGAACGAGCAGGTGCCTCGTGCCACAGGTCGATGCCGTTGCGAGCCAGCGCAGCGCGCAGCGATTCCACGAGTCCCTCGCCGCCGCCGACGGTCTCGACCGTGAGGCCGCCCCAGAACTTGAAGCGGCCGTCCACCTTGAAGGCCTGGCGTCCCCAGATCGGAGCGAAGCGCACGCCGTGGCCTGCCATCCACAGCAGCGTTTCCTTGCTGCGGCTGACGAGCGTGTCGGCGAGCTCGGGATCGGTCCGGTAGTCGGTGATCCGCCCCATGTCGGCATAGAAGTCGGCCTCGGAGTACGTGCCGAAGTCAGTCACGGCGACTTCGGCGTCGGTGAGATCGGGCATCAACGCTCGGAGGTCATCTACGCCGTCGTAGGCAAACCGGATGGCGCCCGCCGTGAAGCGGCTGTTGCCGCCGGCTTCGGCTTCGGGAGCCCGTTCGAGCACCAGCACCCTGGCGCCGCCCTCGTTCGCGGCGAGCGCTGCGCACATGGCTGCGTTGCCGGCGCCGACGACCACGACGTCGTAGTGCCGAGAGTGCTCCGGCGTCGATGCGGCGTCGGTCTGACTCACGCTGCGCGAGCCTATGTGGGGGGATCCGCGCGTGCGGCGGCGGCCGGCCCCGCTGTTGACAAACTTTGCCATCTGCGTGCTATGTTGCATCCGTGGCCACCATGAACGTCTCCCTTCCTGCGGAATTGAAGCAATACGTGGACGAAAGGGCAGGTTGTGGCAGTTACGGCTCGGCCAGCGAGTACGTCCGAGAGCTGATCCGCCACGATCAGGCCCGTGAACGTCTCCGGGCGATGCTTCTGGAAGGTGCACGTTCGCCTATCGCAGCTCGGGCCGACAAACAGTTCTTCGCCGATGTGCGAGAGCGACTTGGAATCGGTCAGTCGGCAGATGGGGGAGATGAAGAACCGCGGCCCATCGCAATGTCGCATGAGCTCGCGCAGTAGTGGCCACGCCGGTCTACGTCGGGCAATGCTGCCTGCATGACATCGAAGGTGCCGCCGAGTACTACCGAACTCATGGTGGGGACGGTGTTGCCGATGGATTCCTGAAAGCCGTAGAGGAAGCGCTCGACTACCTCGGCGACAATCCGCAGGCGGGATCGCTCAGATGGTCATACGAGCTGGGATTGTCCGACGTACGGCATTGGCCGCTCGAACGATTCGCCTACTTGGTGTTCTACGTCGTTGGGCACGGCCACGTGCACGCGTGGCGACTGCTCCATGCGCGGCGCGACATTGCGATGGAATTGCGGGCACAGGATTGAGATTATGACCACGTGTCGGCACTCGTAAGCCGCTCGCGACGTACGCTGCCACGATGAGCGAAACGCAGACGACTGCCGACGTTGGCGCCGATCAGTCCGTCGTGATCAACCACGAACGCCTGGCTGGCTTCATCGCCGAGATCTTCCGGCATACGGCGTGCTCGGACGCCGAAGCCGAGCGCATCGGCCGCAGCCTGGTGGGTGCAAACCTTGCCGGCCACGACAGCCACGGGGTGATCCGCTCAGCGCTCTATGTCGAGCTGCTGGCCAACGGCGTCCAGCTCGCCGACCAGGAGATCAAGGTGCTGATCGACTCGGGTTCGCTGATGCTGGTGGACGGTCAGTACGGCATGGGCCAAACAGTCGGGCCCGCAGCTGTCGCACTCGGCATCGAGCGTTGCAAGGAGTTGGGCACAGCCATCGTGGGGCTGCGCAACGCCGGGCATCTCGGACGCATCGGCGAGTACGCCGAGATGACCGCAGCGCAAGGCCTTGTCTCGGTGCACTTCGTCAACGTGGCCAACAGCCGCCTGGTTGCCCCGTTCGGTGCCAAGGAGCGCCGCATGGGCACCAACCCATGCGCCTACGGCGCCCCCGTTTCTGGCCGGCGACCAGTCATCCACGACTTCGCCACCTCGATTGTGGCTGAGGGCAAGGCCATGGTGGCGCTGCACGGCGGTCCGGCGGTGCCGGAGAACGCGTTGGTGTCTGCCGAAGGCGAGATCACCGGCGACCCACGGGTGCTGTACAGCTTCGCAGACGGCCAGCGGCCCAACTCGACGGACGGTCCCGGATCACTGCGGGCGATGGGGGAGCACAAGGGCTCCGGCATCTCGGTCATGTGCGAGCTGCTCGCGGGGGCGCTCACCGGCACGGGCACCGCGGGACCCCGCCGGGTCCGGTTTGCCAACGGCATGCTCTCGGTGTACGTCGATCCGGCTCAGATCGATGCTGCTGTGGGCGAGACCGACGACGGCTACAACGGCATCGCAGCCGACTATCTCGACTGGTTCAGTGGGGCTGCGGCGATCAACCCCGACCAGCCCGTGAAGCTGCCCGGCGATGTCGAGCATGAACGGCGCCAGCACCGCATGGCAAACGGCATCACGCTGCCCGTCGAGACGTGGGCGAGCATCTGCGGGGGTGCCCGGGCCGCGGGCGTGCCCGAGGCGACGATCGCGGCCGCCAGCGGCTCCTGAACGCAGACCCCGCTTCGACTTGCTGGCCGCTACTCGTCGAGCGTGGGCCCCGCGCCCATGACACGGGTCTGGCGCATGTAGCGGCGCCAGCGGTTGGCGTCGTATCCGGCACCGCGGTGCAGCATGCAGCGGTTGTCGTAGATCACCGTGTCGCCCGGGCTCCACCGGTGCGAGTACACGTCTTCGGGTCGCGTCGCACCCTCGTTCAGCTCGTCAATCAGTCGGCGGCTGTCGATTCCAGACCATCCGACGATGGACCGGGCGTGCGAGCCGACGTAGTAGTTCTTTGCGCCGTTGCCCGGGTTGGCGCGCACGAGCCGTTGGGGGATCGGCGGCAGCGACGCAGCGTGATTGGGGTCGACCGGAGCCACCTGGGTGCGGCTGAAGACGTAGTCGTGCAATACCTGGAGTTCGTCGATCTCGGCTTGGCGTGACGCCTCGAGGCGGCCGTGCGCCGCCCGCTGGCTGACGTACTCGGTTTCGCCGCCTTCGCCGGGCACCTCGTAGGCATGCAGGATCGACACATACGACGGCACGAGCCGGAACGACGAGTCCGAGTGCCAGAGGTTGTTGCCCTTCTGGTTCCGGGTCAGCGGATCTGACTCGTCTCGTTTCCTGTCGGCGTCGATCACGTTGCCGATCGTGCCGAAGAATTCGATCTTGCCGGTCTTGCCAAAAAGGACATGGTTCGGCTCGGGCTCGCCGAGGCACCGGGTGAGTGCAAGCTGCGCCTCGTCGGTCATCTCCTGTCCCGGGAAATGCAAGAGCGAGTGCGTGTCGATCGCTTCGCGAAGCGCCGCCACCGCCTCGTCGTCAAGCTCGGAGGCCAGATCGACGCCGGTGACCCCGGCGCCGAAGTCGGGATGGATCGGATCGAACGTCAGCATCGGCTCAGCTCTCGTAGCGGGCCAGCGAGCCGCCCTCGGCGCCAAGGCGCTCGAGCAGCGGGCTCGGCGTCCAGTGGTCGCCGCCCAGCGTCTGGTCGAAGTGGCGGATGCGGTCCAGTACCTCTACCAGGCCGATCTCATCAGCCCAGTACATGGGACCGCCGGTGTACATGGGCCAGCCGTAGCCGTTGATCCAGGTGACGTCGACGTCGGTGCCCCGCAGAGCGATGCCCTCGTCAAGGATCTTGGCGCCCTCATTGACCATCGGATACAGGCACCGCTCACCGATCTCCTGGTCGGTGACCTCACGCAGCGTCGCACCCCGTTCGGAGGCGAAGTCGCGGATCATCTGCTCGACTTCGGGATCCGGGGTCGACGCCCTGGTATCGGGGTCGTAGACGTAGTAGCCGCGGCCGTTCTTCTGGCCTCGGCGGCCCGATTCGCAGAGCATCTCGCGCACGGTGGAGCTCGAGGACGTGGCCTCGTTCCAGCCCACGTCGAGCCCGGCAAGGTCGCTCATCGCAAACGGACCCATCGGGAAGCCGAAGTCGAACAAAACTTTGTCGATCTGGGCCGGTGTCGCACCCTCCAGCAGCATCTTCTCGGCTTCGATGCCGCGCATGAACAGCATGCGGTTGCCGATGAATCCGTGGCACACGCCGCAGAGCACCGGCGTCTTGCCGATGCGCTTGCCGATCGACATGGCAGTGGCAATCGCCGTTTTCGAGGTGACATCGCCCCGCACGACTTCGAGCATCCGCATGACGTTGGCGGGGGAGAAGAAGTGCATCCCGATGACGTCTTCGGGCCGCGACGTGGCCGAGGCGATCTCGTTGACGTTGAGCGCCGACGTGTTGCTGGCCAGCACCGCCCCGGGCTTGCAGATGCCGTCGAGCTGGGCGAACACGTCCTTCTTGAGTGACATATTCTCGAACACGGCCTCGATCATCAGGTCGCACTCGGCGAAGTCGCCCATGTCGGTGGAGCCCTGGAGCAAATCCATGCGGGTCTGCACGTCGTCGGAGGAGATGCCGCCGCGGGCCGCCGTGCGCTCGTAGTTGCGTCGGACCACGGCGAGGCCACGCTCCAGGCTCGCTTCGTCGCGCTCGACGAGGGTGACCGGGATGCCGATGTTGGCGAAGTTCATGGCGATGCCGCCGCCCATCGTCCCTGCACCGAGGATGCCGACGCGAGCGATGTCGACCTGCGGGGTGTCACGCGGCACATCGGGCACCTTCTGGGCGGCCCGTTCCGCGAAGAAGTAGTACTGCTGCGCGTTGGCCTGCGAGCTGCCCATCAACTCGCCGAAAATGCGTGCCTCTGCCGCCAGACCGGCCTCGAAATCGCTACTGGCGGCCGTTTCGACGGCCGCCTCGACGCATCGGATGATCCGCTCGGGTGCTTCGAAGCCGCGCGTCTTGCGAGCGATCGAGGCCCGGTACGCAGCGAACTGCTCGGCGCCGAAGCCAGCGAGCCGCTCGTTGCAGTCACGGATGCGGGCGCGCGGCATGTCCTGCGCCACGGCACGGCGCGCGAACGCAACGGCGCCGGCTTCGAGATCGGCCAGGGTGTCGCCGACGATCTCGTTGATGAGGCCGCAGTCGAGCGCCTCTGCGGCGCCGATGGGATTGCCGCCAGTCATCATCTCCAGAGCACGCTGCGGACCGGTGATGCGCGGCAAGCGCTGGGTGCCGCCGCCGCCCGGCAGCAGGCCCAGCTTGACCTCCGGCAGGCCGAACTGCGCAGACTTGATTGCCACCCGGAAATGCGCGCACAGCGCTACTTCGAGCCCGCCGCCCAATGCGGTGCCGTGGATGGCGGCCACGACCGGTTTCGAACAGTTCTCCATGGCCTCCTGACCGGGCACGAGACCCGGTGGCTTGGGTGGCTGGGAGAACTCGGTGATGTCCGCACCGGCGATGAACGTTCGCCCGTCGCAGATGAGCACGACCGCCGTCGCATCGCTGGCCTCGGCGGCGGCCAGGCCGTCAATGAGGCCCTGTCGCACGTGGTAGCTCAAAGCGTTGACCGGAGGATTGTTGACGATAATGAGTGCCACGTCGTCACGGCGCTCCATGCGCACTGATTCGGTGATCTGGCTTGGCCCGTCCTGTGTCATAGGCCCGAAGCGTACGCAGCAGCCGGGAGCCACGTTCAGGCGAGAGTGCGTACAGCCCGCAGATGCCTACTGGCTGCGCAGACAAGCCACGTCCTGCGCGGTAACGCCATTTGTTTCTCGTTCGTGTTCGCTGCGCTCACGGGCCGCTCGGGCCACGGCCTCGCTGTCAATGTCGTTGTGCGCCCAACGTTCGCGGTTTCTGCGCCCGGCCTCGTGCAATTCGCCGTATGCGATAAGGGGTCGGCGGTACCATGCGGCTGTCCCGCCCCGAGCCGTGCCGAATGGAGCGCTGGTGACCGACAAGCCTGACCCGTTCACCGTCCCGTTCGGGACCATCTTCTGTGACTGGATGACCACGGCACGCGCCCACGACGGGCCGTACGTCTACGGCGGCGCTGCAGAGCCGTTCGGCGACCTCTCGATCAGCCCGGCCGCGCACGTGCTCCACTACGGCAGCGCCATCTTCGAGGGGCTGAAGGCACATCGGCAGGTTGACGGTTCGCTGGCGATTTTTCGGCTCGACAGCCACGTGGCCCGCATGGTGGCCAGCGCGCAGCGGCTCCGGCTGCCGGCCATCGACGGCGATGTCTTGTACGAGATGGCCATCGACGCTGTTGAGGCCAACGCCGGCGAGGTGCCCGATCCGCCTGGCTCGCTCTACATCCGACCGACGCTCATCGGCACCGAGCCCGACATCGGCGCTGCTGCCCGCCCGACGCGCAGCGCACTGCTGTATGTCGTGAATTGCCCGGTCGGCGATTACTTCAAGGGCGGGGTCCGGCCCCTGACCTTGCTGGTGGAGACCGAGATTCCCCGCACCGTTCCGCAGTTCGGCATGGTGAAGTGCGGCGGCAACTACGCCATGGCGCTCGCTCCCACGCTGGATGCGATGGCCGACAACGAGGCCATTGATCAGATGCTGTTCGCCACGGGCGGGGACATCACCGAAACCGGAGCGTCGAACTTCTTCCTGGCCGACGACAAGCGAGTCGTGACGCGGCACCTCGACGAGTCGTTCCTGCACGGCGTCACTCGGGCTTCGGTGATCGAGATCGCCGCCGAGTTGGGCTACGCAGTCGAGGAGCGATCAATCGATCCGGACGAGATCGTCGATTGGGCCGAGCGCGGCGAGGCATTCTTGTCCGGCACGGCGGCCGTGCTGGCACCAGTCGGCACGATTCTGTACGAGGGCAAGACGCTCACCGTCGGCGACGGGCAGCCGGGACGCAACACGATGCGGCTCCGGCAGGCCTTGGTCGACATCCAGATCGGCGCCGCACCGGATCCCTTCGGCTGGCGCACACCCGTAGAGGGCCGAGACACGAGCGGGGGGCGCGATGGTCGATCACAGCGTCGACGATGATCGCGGCCGGGTCGTGCCGTGGACGGCCATGGAGCACGGGACGGCCGAGGAGTCTGAGTTCCTTGACCGGCAGCACTACGCACACGCCCGATCTGGGCTGGTCGACAACCTGCTGAACATCCTGCTGTGCCTGCGCGGCCCCACCTTGGGCTACCAGATCGACCGCTACGACCACAGTCTGCAATCGGCGACGAGGGCGTTGCGCAATGGCGAATCGACGGACCTGGTGGCGGCCGCTCTGCTGCACGACATCGGCGACGCGTTCGCTCCCGAGAATCACACCGCTGCGGGGGCCGCGGTGCTGGCGCCCTACGTCGATGAACGCACGCATTGGGTCGTCGCGCATCACGGCCTCTTTCAGGGCTACTACTACTTCGGTCACCTCGGCGGCGACCGCGACGCCCGCGAGCACTACACAAACTCACCCCACTACGACGCCTGCGTGGACTTCTGCGAGAACTACGACCAAAACTGCTTCGACCCGAACTACCCCAACCTGCCGGTCGGTGAGTTCCGACCGCTGCTTCATGAGGTCTTCAGCCGCCCGTCAAGAATCCCCGCCACTGCCCCGTTGCCCTAGTGGTTCGTCGGTGATTTGGTTGGGGCGCGTATTGTGGGGGGATGGCTGCTGGTTTTGTCCTGTCGGAGGTTGATCGTTCGTCGTTGGAGCGTGTGGCGCGTTCGGTGAGCGAGCCGTGGCGTCGGGTGCGGCCGGCGAGGGCGCTGTTGGCGCTCGCCGACGGCGGGTCGGTGCGCGGCGTGGCTCGGGAGGTCGGCGCGCATCAGGACACGGTGCGGCGTTGGCGTGACGGCTTCGCTGTGGGGGGCGTGGACGGTCTGGGTGTGGTGGCGCCGGGTCGGGGCCGCAAGCGGTCGGTGCCCGACGAGGTGGTCGCCGCGATCGTGGCCGACACGCTGTGCGCCGAGCCGCCTGACGCGGCGGCGTGCTGGTCGACGCGTCAGATGGCGGCCCGTCACGGCGTGGGCAAGGACTTCGTCGCCCAGGTGTGGCGCGAGCGGGGGCTGCGCCCGTGGCTCGCCGACGTGTTCAAGGTGTCCGCGGACCCCGACTTCGAGGCCAAGCTCGCCGACGTGATCGGGCTGTACGTGGACCCCCCCGAGCGCGCTGTGGTGTTCAGCTTCGACGAAAAGACCCAGATCCAGGCCCCCGACCGCACCCAGCCGTCGCTGCCGATGCGGCCGGGCCGCAACCGCACCCTCACCCACGACTACAACAGAAACGGCACCATCGACCTGTTCGCCGCCCTCAACGTCGCCACCGGCGAGGTCCTCACCCAGACCCGAAAGCGGCACACAGGCAACGACGTGCTCGCGTTCTTCAAATGGATCGACCTGCACACGCCGCGCCATCTCGACGTCCACGTCGTCTCCGACAACGTCTCCGCGCACAAGTCCGAGCCCGTGCGCACCTGGCTCGCCCACACCCGCCGCAAGCGCTGGCACCTGCACTTCACCCCCACCAGCTCCAGCTGGGCGAACCCCGTCGAAGGCTGGTTCTCGATCCTGACCCGCAAAGCCCTCAAAACACAAGCGTTCACCTCAGTCGAACACCTCAAAGACACCATCGAACACTGGGCCGCGCACCCGAACCACGACCCCAAGCCCCTGAAATGGACCAAAACAGCGGACCAGATCATCACCAAAGTCAAACGAGCCCGAACCGCCCTAGCCAAAACCGCGACACACCACTAGAGCACCATGTGTCACCACAGGGTGGAGACGGGAAATTCCTGAAAGGCGGTATCGGTGGTGACGAGCGTCAGGGACTCAATTTCCGCCTGTGCCGCCAAGATCCGATCGAAGTGATCCTTATGTGCAGTCTCGTACCCCCCTGCCCGTAGGCCGTGTGCGTATGTGATGGGCAGGTGAGAGAAGCCCTCTGCGGCGGCTAGTACACCGAACTGGGGGACGATCTCGGCAAGCTCGCCCAATCGGCCCAATCGGCCCAATCGGCCCAGTCGAGCCTTCGTGGCGATCTCCCATGCGCTCGCTGCACTTGCACTCACTCGGGTGTCAGGATCTGAGATCGCTTCGCGCGCGAGTGATGAGAGTGATGGATGATCCGTCCACCACCACAGCAGCGCGTGTGTGTCGAGCAGCAGTCCGTTCATTCGCCTTCCCAGGCGGCGAGTTCATCGTCGGGCAGCGGGTCGAAGAACTCGGGCGGAATGGTGAGCCCCCGAAGCCGTCCAGGAACGCGTCTCTCTCCGTCCGGCCTATACGGCACGAGACGCGCACACGGCTTGCCGGCTCGGGCCAGAACGATCTCCTCACCGGCTTCCACGCGGTCGAGCAGTTTGGAGAGATGCGTCTTGGCCTCGTGCACGTTCACCATTGTCGATGGTTCCATGATCTCTCATGCCCTTCAAGTGAATTTCGATTTCAGAAATGACATGGACTTAGTCCGATAGCTAGACTAATAGGCACTCTTCGGCATGGCGGCATTGTCGGAAATCAACCACATCGACATCATCGACGCCGGCCGAGTCGCGCGGCCCGAGCTGGGCAACCATCGATGGTGAGCGATCACACCAATTGAGCCATGCAGAGCCAGTGCGGACGGCGTGATGGGGATCAATCGGCCGATACCGAAGTCTGTGCCGGCAGTGGGACAAACGTTGCATTGCCGACATGGGCGTAACGCCCAGGTGTGCAGGTCAGCACGATCACCTGACAGTGCTTGCCGGCAGCCGCAATGGCTGCCCCCATGCGCTGCAGACGTGTCGGGTCACTCCATCCCAGCGCGTCGTCGATGACAACCGGCGCGCCGCCGCCGTCCGGGCTCACGATCGCCGCGCAAGCCAGCCGAGCGATGATGCCGAGCTGCTCGCGAGCGCCAGTACTGAGCTGCTCGATATCCAAAGTCACGCCGTCGAGCGTGCGGCGTGACATGCCGAGGTCCTCGGTGAGCTCCACCTCGAACGTCGGATTGAAAACTATCCGTCCCAACTGCTCGATTCGCACCTTGACCGGTTCCACATAACGTTGCCGTGACTCACGGCGACGCACATCGAACAGCTCGAACAGCGTCTGTGCTGCATCAGCACGCGCTTCGTTGATGGCGTGGTCTCGTTGGGCGCGCTGCAGCTCAGTGGCTGCGTTTTGGCGGCGACTGTGCAAGCCCTGTCCGCCGCGAACTTCCAGTCCGCCGCGGAGCTGATTCTGACGCGCCTCCTTTGCCCCGATTTCGTTCGCAATTCGAGCAACGGTGTCGCGGGCATTGTCGAGTTGTGCCTTGACGGCCCCGGGTTCTGCCGCTTGCCACTCCGCTTGCGCAGTTTGAAGCGTCGCAGCGCAATCTGCAGCCGCAGCTGTCGAACGAATTAGATCAGTGGCAAGGTCCTCGTCGCTGCACTCGGCACGGGTTGCGGCTAGGCGTTGTGCGGTTCGTTCGCGAGATCCCTTCGCGATCGAGAGCTCGCCGGTGAGCTTGGCCTCGCTGAGCCGGGCCTCCTCCTGCGCCTTGTTTGCACTCGCGGCCTTCGCCTCGCACCTGCTGTGTTCGCTGCTGAGTCCATCGACTTCGGATTGCAGTCGATCGGCGAGAGCGCGCGCAGTTTCGTAGTCCGGCAAAAGCGATGGTGTCGATGCTCGCTCGGCCGCGTACCGGTCGATCCTCGCCTTGAGTCCTGTCACCTTTCGCGCGAGACCCTCCAACGTGAGATCACGGCGATCTCGCAGGATCGTCGCCTCAGCATCCGCGAGGCTGCGCTCTGCGGCCTTTCGTCGGTCGTTCGCCGCACGCGCAGCATCCAAATCGGTGACACCGGCCTCCTCGCAGAGCCGGCGCAACTCTTGACGTGAGCCGAGAACCGCCCGTGCGGTCTCCGTCGCATCCGTTCCTGCACTGACGCGGACACGAGCTACATCGCCGACGGTGATTTCGATCGAATCGTCGACGAGCGAGTCGACCGACTCGCCGGCAGCGAGTGTGTGGTCAACCTCGTCGACTCGCACCGTGACGTTGCTGAGTGCTGTCGCCGTGACGTGAGCTGCGGCGCTGATCGCGGATGCTCCAGCCTGTACGACGGCATAGTGGGCCCGCTCGATGCGGTCGACCAGGTCGTCGTCGATGCTGGCATCCTCGATTGCGGCACTGGCCTGGGTCAGCTGTTCCTGGGCAATCTTCACTCGTTCAAGACGCTCGCTGAGTTGTTCGACTTCGATGAGTCGTCGGAGGTGGTCGCGGTCGTCGCAGGCGAGACGGTGTCTCGCCCTCTTGGTCTCGAGATCTCCGGCGGCCACGTCTCGGGCGCTGACGGCAGCCTCGGCGTGGTGTGCAAGAACCTGCTGTCCCGGTAGCGCCTCCTCGAGAGATTCAGTGATCTGATCCAACTCTTTGTCACAAGCGTGGAGATCGTCGATCAGTTCCCGGCGACGAAGTTGTGATGCTTTGATCTGTTGGTGCTCGCGGCCAGCAGCCTCGTGCGTGGCTGTGAGCTGGTCGATACGGGTACGCAGCTTCTGGAGAACCTCCCAAGACGCGCCTAGATCGCCGAGGGCACGTTGGGCTTCTTCGCGCTGATGATTGAGCCGGTCCACATCTGTAGCAATCCGGCTCAACTCTTCGACGTCGTGGTCGACCGTCTGCAGCGCCGCGGTCAATTCCGCCAGATGCTCATTCTCTTGCTGGACGCGCTCAGCAGACGTCCGGCGCTCGGAGCGGGGCTGTCCCCGCTCTGTCCAGTACCGACTGCGTTCGCTGAGGATCCGATCCCACAGGCCATCGTCGTTTCCAGACGCTAGGTCCGCACCCGCTGCGGTATCGAGGGCTGCCCCGAGCGAAGGAACGCCGAGCGACGGAAGCTTCAGCTCTGCGCCTTGCACCACGCGCAACGCTTCCCAAAGATCGGCATCGAGCGTTTCGTCGAGGATGGCCTCGACGCGTTGGTGGGCTTCACGGCTTGTGAAACTCTCGCGGCGAGGCTCCGAAATCGTCAGGGTTGTCTCGGTCCCGCGCAGCCAGCGTTTGCGCAGTTCGAAACGGTAGGGACCTGATGACATCTCCAACTCGACTTCGGGTCCGACATCCCGGCCGACCGGCTGCAGCGCCTTGATCTGGCGTTTCTTCGAGGAGTCCAGTTCGCTCAACGCGAGGTCGAGCGCTTCGGCGAGGCTGGTTTTGCCTACTTCGTTGTCGCCTTCGACGACGGTGACACCATTGACCGCGAAGCGCACTTCGCAGTCGTGCACACCTCGATAGTTCCGAAGTCGGATGCGGTGGATTCTCACTGGCTGGCTCCCGTGAGGCGGTGCAGCAGCGAGAGAGCGTCGCGGGCCGCGAGAGCTTCTGCGACGTCGTTGGACGTTGCCAAATCACGCAAGTCGCAGAGCGCTTGTTGCGCGTAACCAGACAGGCCGAAGGATTCGAAGTCGGTGTCGTCAGGCACGATCGCGAGTTCGGAATGCCGTTCCCAGGTCTCGAGCGCGGCGAGCAACTCGGCGTGGTGCTCGAGCAATCGGTCGAGCCTCGCCTTCTGTGCTACCGAGATCTGACCTACAAGGGCCAACTTGACGATGGTTCGCTCCTTGTCTTCGAGGGACGCGAGCCACTCTTCGAGCGCGTCGATGTCGGCTTCGGAAGTCAATTCCCTCTCGCTGCGCCGGCAGACCCATGTGCCGACTCGGCGGCTCTCAACCTGCACCTGATCTCGGTTGAGTTCCACGACGAGCACGTTGCCGGGGTCGATCTCGTCGTAGTCAGTGGGCTCTGGCGCGCCGGAGTACCAGACGCGGCCGCTGGTGCCCTCATTCGTTGTGGAGTGGCGGTCACCGAGCGCGACATAGTGGATCTCTTCGGCCTCGATGCGCTCTTCCAGACGGGCGAGCGTGATGAGCGCCGGGTTGTCAGCGTCCGGTGAACGAGAGTCGAGGGCACCGTGGCCGGCAACGATTCGCAGTGCACTGGACGGCTCGAGGTTGGCGCAAGCCTCATCGACGAGGTCACGGAGAGGCCGTTTGGACATCCACGGTGCCGCCACCAACTCGATCCCGTCAGCAATCGAAATCGAACCCGATTCATCCAATACCACCACGTTGTCCGGCTTGTTCAACGTGAAGGCGTTCGATCGGTAGATCGACGCGGCGTCGAGTGGATCGTGATTGCCCGGCAGGAGGTAGAAGGTCACCTGCGGAGTGGATGCCATTGCGTCCAGTGCTCGAACGAGTACCTGCCGGTCGATCTGGTTGGATTCGAACACGTCGCCGCACACCACGACGAACTCGCAGCTCTCTTCAACGGCGAGTTCGCCGATACGTCGGACCGCATCGAGCCGCGCCCCGCTGAACCGCGGCTGCGCCTCTCCACTCAGAAAATGACGCGTCATCCC
The DNA here is from genome assembly GCA_963663635.2 of Acidimicrobiales bacterium. GTDB lineage: Bacteria > Actinomycetota > Acidimicrobiia > Acidimicrobiales > Poriferisodalaceae > Poriferisodalis. Next base: position 139,789 of record CAXXMY010000020.1, on the reverse strand, counting down.
GAGTTGCCAGTCGGCTGTGTGAATGAATTTCATGACACGCAACAGTACGCAGGGGGTGTGACGGTCATGCTGTTTGGGCCAGTGGTTCGGAATTGACCGACCCCGCTGTCGGTAGGCAGCGCGGCCGGCGGTGCTGCCACGACGGTGGCGCCGCGACCTCGTCAGACGTGGCTGATTGAGTCGCCCACTCGAACCGTGCCGGGCGTTGTGACTCGGCAATTGACGCCACGCAGCCGCAGTTCTCGTCCTTCGCCGGTGTTGACGAACTTCAGCGCCTCGCGACCGAAGCGGGCCGCGAACTTGGCGCAGCCGGTGTGGGGCTCAGGGGCGATCTCCACCACTGCGTCGCCGATTGCCAGTTGCGTTCCCGGGGGCATCGCTTCAATACCGATGTCCAGGTCTGCGTAGATCTGATCGCCTGCCAGCGGCCAGCGCTTGATCGGGCCCACGATCACCGCAGCGGCACGAGCGTTCATGATCGTGATCTGCTTGTTCGGATGCGGACCTCCGTCGGCCGACAGTGATGTCCCACGCTGGTTCCAGGTGTCGCCCTCGACACCCTCGTCGGCATTGATGCGGGCTTCGGTCAGCACCTCGCGTGCATCTTCGGCCGGCCGGCGGACGATGAGCTGGATCGCGCCCGAACGTGCTGGTGCCTCGCGAATGTGCCCCAACGCAGCCTCCAGCTCGGTCGTGCTGCGATGGCGAGCCTCGTCGGTGTCAGTCGTCGGGCCCGCCGTGGCGGTTTGTGTTGATGGGTTCATGGAGAGCTGCCTCGCAGCGCGGTTCTCGGTCTCGGGCCGGTAATGCCGCAACTTGCGGGGATTATCGCGGCGATTCCGGTTGCGAGGAAACGAATTCCAGCTGCAGGTCGCGTGCGACGGCGTCTGGGCTGCGGTCGGCAGGATCGCCATATCCGCCGCCGCCGGGGAACTCCACGATCAAGCGGCGGTCGCCGGGAATCACCGAGCGACCCTTGGCACGTACCTCGGAGCCGTCGTCGAGCGACAGGCGGCCCAGCGCACCCGGGCCTCCGCCGTGTCGGCCACGGGCGGGATAGGTGACCCGCTCGTACGTGGCGCTGATCGCAAAGTCCCGTTGCTGGCGATTTTCGAGCTCGATGACTTGGCCGAGCCCGCCCCGGTAACGGCCTGTCCCGCCAGAGTCGGTACGGAATTCCTTGCGCCAGAACACCAGCGGCGAGCCGATTTCGTTCACCTCTACGGGCATGTTTCGCACGCCGCTCGGGAACGCTGTCGCCGACAGCCCGTCGGCCTTCGGTCGGGCGCCTGCGCCGCCGGAATGAAAGCTCATGAGGATGTAGCGCTCCGGCTTGTGCCCCGCAGACTCGTTGCCGGCGAGCCTCACCGCGCTCACCGAGCGAGTCGTCGTGCTGACCCCCGTGTCCGGCTGCCACATGCCGGTGGCGAGCAGGTTCCACAACGACGAGGTGCCCTCTGCGGGCACCCGCTCGGGCACCACCTGGGACAGGCAGCCGAACACCGCGTCGGGGAGCAACTGGCCCATCACGTGGCGCACATTCACTGCCGCCGGATGCGGCGCATTGAGGATGCAGCCCTCGGGGGCTCGCACCCGGACCGCATCCAGCGACCCGGTGTTGTTGGGAATGTCGGGGCCGACGATGCATCGCACACCGAACGACGTGTACGCGTCGGTGTACGCCATCGGCACGTTGATACCCCAGTTGGACTGAGGTCCGGTCCCGTTGAAGTCCACGTCGATGCCGTCGCCAGCGATCGTCAAAGCGCACACGATGTCGATGGGCTCTTCGATCCCGTCGACGCGCATGGTCGAGTTCCAAGTGCCCGCCGGCAGCTCGCCGATGGCGTCGAGCATTGCCCGGTGCGACGAGATGATGATGTGCTCGGCCAACTCGTCGAGGTCTGCCATGCCGTATTCGTCCATCATCGAGATGAGGCGTGCTGCGCCGGTCTCATTGCACGCAGCCAGCGAGTGGATGTCACCGATGACCTGTACGGGGTGGCGCACGTTCGCCTCGATGATCGACACCACGGTCGGATCGAAGACGCCGTCGGTGGCGAACTTCAGGATCGGCAGGTACAGGCCCTCGTGGTACACCTCTTTCGAATCGGTGGTAAAGCCGGCCCCGCCGATGTCCACGACGTGGCTGGTGCAGGCGAACAGCGCCACGAACTCGCCCCGCAGAAACGCCGGTGTGACCACCACGATGTCGAAGAGGTGGCCGGTGCCCTTCCAAGGATCGTTCGTGAGGAAGATGTCACCGGGTCGCATCTCCGACGCGGGAAAGCGATCCAGAAAGTGCAGGACCGAGTACGCCATGGAGTTGACGTGACCGGGCGTGCCGGTGACCGACTGGGCGAGCATCCGGCCCTGCGGGTCGAAGATGCCAGCTGACAGGTCGCCTGCCTCCCTCGTCGACGTGCTGAACGCAGCGCGCACGAGGGCGCGTGCTTGCTCTTCGGTGACCGAGATGAGACGGTTCCACTGCACGCCGAGCCGCACAGCGTCGAGGTCCACCGTGGCCGCAGCCGGGATCTCGCTGTCCGCAGCAACGGCAGCTTCGACAAGCCGTCGCGACGTGCTGGGCGCCGATGCGTTGCTCAGCCGCAGATGCCCGCCGGCAGTCACCGTCGCCACGAATCCGGAGGGCACCACCGTGGTGGTCTGGTCCTCGGTGACCAGCGCGGGGCCGATGAGCCAACTGCCTTCTGTGAGGGCATCGCGCTCGTAGAGCGCGTGCGCGACGGCGCGGCCGGTGGCGGTGTCGGTGACGAGCGTGCTCGCCGCCGCGGTCACCGGCTCGTCGGCGAGCTGAGGGTGGAGCAGGAATGCCTCGGATTGCGGCGTGCGGATCTCCAGCAGCCAGCTGAGCACCTCGATCTCGAGATTGCCAATGTGGCGGGTGTACAGCTGCTTGTAGGCCTTCGTGAACGCCGTGCGCAGCGCAGCGCGCACTTCGGCGTCGCTCGGGCTCTCCATGTCGTGCGACCGCAGCAGCGCCGCGTCGACATCGACGTTGATCTCGTGACCCTGGCCGCGGTAGCGCATGAGGGCGCGCACATGCGTGCTGGTCTGCGCATCTGGCGCAGCAGCTCGCACGATCGCGCCTGCTTCGTCAGCCATGTCGCCGAGCAGTTCGGCCAGGCTCGTCGCAGTCAGTTCGCTGACGCGGGCATGGCGCGTGCGGACCGATTCGTGCGACACCGGCGCCCGCAGGAAGCCGATGGCCGAGCCCACGCCCGCCCCGGCCGGGATCACGATGTCGTCGATACCGAGCTTGGCGGCCACGCGAGCGGCGTGCAGCGGAGCGGCACCGCCGAAGGCGATGAGGGTGCCGCGGCTGATGTCGCAGCCCTGGTCGGCCGCATGGACGCGCCCCGCATTGGACATGTTCTCGTCGACAACTTCGGATATGCCGATCGCCGCAACCGTCGTTTGCAGGCCGGCCGGTTCCGCCAACGCGGCAGTAAGCGCCTTGGCAGAGGCATCTGGGTCGAACGTCAGCGTGCCGCCGGCGAAGCGCTCCGGGAGCAGTCGACCCAGCACGGCGTCGGCGTCGGTGACAGTTGGCTCGGTGCCCCCGCGCCCGTAGGCTGCAGGGCCCGGTTCGGAGCCGGCGCTTGCTGGCCCGACGGAGATCCGGCCGAGCGCATCCAGGCTTGCGATCGAGCCGCCGCCGGCGCCGATCTCGACCATCTCGATCACAGGCAGGCGCAGCGGCAGGCCGCTGCCCGCGAGGAATCGGTACTCACGGCCGACCTCGAGTTCGCGGTTCGTGCGCGGATGCCCGCGTTCGACGATGCACAGCTTGGCCGTGGTCCCGCCCATGTCAAAGCTCAGCGCTCTCTCACAGTCCAGGCTTCGGGAGATCTCCGACGCCAGCAGCGCCCCGCCAGCCGGACCGCTCTCGATGAGGCGAACCGGGAACCGGAGCGCTTCGGCGAGCGTGCCCAGCCCTCCGCCAGACGTCATGAGATACATGCCGCAGCCGACGCCCAGAGCTTCCAGGCGCGCATCGAGATCGGTCAGGTAGCGGCGCATCAGTGGGGCGATGTACGCATTTGCGCACGCAGTGGAGAAGCGTTCGTACTCGCGGATCTCTGGACACACTTCGCTCGAGATCGTCACGGTCGCCTCGGGCCAGCACTCTGCCAAGATCTCCGCCGTGCGCTCTTCGTGGCGCGCATCGAGGTACGAGTGCACGTAGCCGACCGCCACGCTCTCGACGCCGTCGGCGGCCAGAGCTCGCGCCGCAGCCCTCACCGAGTCCTCATCCAGCGGCAGCAGCACGCTGCCGTCTGCGGCGAGCCGTTCGGGAATGCCGATGCGTCGATGGCGCGGGACAAGCGGTTCTGGACGACGCATGTACAGGTCGTATTGCTCGAACCGGTTCTCGTGCGCCATCTCGACGCAGTCGCGCATGCCCTGTGTCGTGAGCAACGCTGTGCGCGCGCCACGGCGCTCGATGAGAGCGTTCGTGGCGAGCGTGGTTCCATGGATGAACACGTCGACGTCGCTGGGCTGGATTCCTGCGGCGCCCAGCACAGCGCTGACACCTTCGAGGACGGCGTCAGCCGGCGCGTCGGGCGTGGTGAGAACCTTGGCGGTCTCCAGCAGCGGTTCGCCGTTGCCGCTGACCTCGAGCGCGACATCAGTGAACGTGCCACCGATGTCCGCTGCCAGCCGCGCACGTGGGCCAGTCATCGGTCCAGCGTAGGCGCGAGGTGCGATTCGACCTCCGCTGTGCCCCCCGCCGGTGCAGTAAGCGTTCGCTGCAAGCGCCGGCGCCGGGGGACAGCGAGAATCATCGCTGACTCCGATCTTGCAGCGCTACCGTCGCGGCGTGGCAACTCGTGACCGGCGAGCTTCTGTCGACGATGACCTCGACGGCTCGGGGCTGCGCGTCGGCATTGTCCGGGCGGAATGGAACGACGCAATCGTGCAGCGGCTCTCAGTCGGTGCCAGCCGGGGACTCGCCGAACTCGGAGTCAGCGATGTGACCGAGATCGCTGTGCCGGGATGCTTCGAGATTCCGCTCGCAGCGAAGATGCTCGCTGCGTCCGGCACCGTTGACGCGATCGTCGTCGTGGGCGCCGTGATCCGCGGCGAGACCACTCACTACGAACTGGTCAGCGAGGGCGCGGCCAGCGGCGTCATGAGCGTGCAGCTCGCGACGGGCATCCCGATCGGGTTCGGACTCGTCACTGTGGAGAACGAGGCGCAGGCCCTCACCCGCAGCGAAAACTCCGGAGGCCACAATGTCGGCGAGACAGCGGCGCACGTCGCGGTGACCATGGCCTTGCTCGCCCGCAACGTCGAAGTCGAAGCGGACTGATCGGCACCTGTGAGCTAGGACGGATTGGGTCGCATTCGCACGAGCACCTTGCCCACTGCTTCGCGCTCGTCCAGCAGGCGGTAGGCCTCAGCCGCTTGCTCGAATGGGAGCACCTGGCCGATCGGAGGCTTCACGGCACCGGATTCGATCATGCCAAGCAGGCGTTCGTGGATGCGATGGGGGATCGTGGAGTCGGCCGCGACCGCTTCGCCCCACGCGGCGCCCACAAGGCTGACGTTGCGCAGCAGCAGTCGATTCACCTTCACGGTCGGGATCTCGCCGGCAGCGAAACCCACCACCACGAGACGACCGAAGCGGGCCAGCGCGCGAATGCCGTCGAGGAAGCGGTCGCCGCCGACGGGGTCGTAGGTCATGTCGACGCCGCGACCGCCGGTCAACTCGCGCACCTCGTCTTTCCACGTGTCGCTGATCAGCACAATGTGGTCCGCGCCGGCGGCAGTGGCAATCACGCCCTTCGCGGGTGTCGATACGAGGCCGATGACGGGTCCCGCGCCGACGCCTTTGGCCACCTGGATGCCCGACGTCCCCACACCACCGGAAGCGCCGAGCACGAGCACGGACTCGCCCTCGGACAGGCCGGCACGATCGATCATGCAGAAGACCGCGGTCTGGTAGTTCATCACCAGTGCCGCACCCTCTTCGAAGCTGAGTTGGCTCGGCAGCACGAACAGATCACGCGGAGCCACGGCGACTGTCTCGGCCAGGCACCCGTTGGTCCACACGCACACCCGATCGCCCGCCGCGTAGCCCGAATCGGCGGGAGCCGAACGAACCACCCCGGCGGCTTCGATGCCCGGACGGAACGGCGGGTCCGGTCGGTACTGGTAGAGGCCTTGGCTTTGCAGGAGGTCGGGGAACGACACTCCGCCGCATACCATGTCGACGATCACCGATGCCTTGGCGGGGTCTGCTTCGGGCTCTGGCGCGTCAACGACGGCGATGCCAGCCGGACCAATCAGGGACTGCACTTCTAATGCACGCATGGCGACAAGATGGCACAGATGCCCGCCGTGGCGCAGCGCCATCACGTACTGCGCTGCGACCGCGCCTCGCTGGCGTCGCTCTCGGGAGCGGACCGATGGCCGCTGGTACTGTTGGCGGCGAGACGGCGACCACGCGCGCCAGCGCTGATGGGGGAGAGCGATGCGGTACTACTCGTGTGATTCGCACGTGGTCGAGGCAGCCGAGATCTATGCAGGGCTGACCGACCGATTCGGCGAGCGGGCCCCCTTCATCGAAAAGGACTACGGCGGCAAGCCGGGCACCTGGCTGGTGCTGCCGGGCGGCATCCGCCCGGTGCCAGTGGGCCGGCTGGGCATCGCGGGAGCCAGCCTCTCCGACCCGGCCACTCACGCTCGCATCGAACAGGGCTACGACGGCTTCAATCCCGGTGTGATGGACCCGAACGCGCGCCTCGACGAGCAGGCCCAGGACGGGATCGTGGGCGAGGTCATGTACCCCAGCCTGTCGATGTTCACCTTTGCCATTCCTGACGACGAAGTCCGCGATGCGGCGTTCCGCAACCACAACGACTGGGTGCTCAACTACTGCTCGGTGGACCGCAACCGTCTCATCGGCGTCGGATGCTTGCCCCTGCCGGACGTCGAGCGGGCCATTGCCGAAATCGACCGTTCGGCGCAACTGGGCGTGCGCGGTTTCGCGATCCCCGCCCATATCGACCCTGCCAAGCCGTACTGCCATCCCGACTTCGACCCGTTCTGGGCCCGCGCCCAGGAATTCGGTGTGCCGCTGACCATGCACATCTTCACGGGGTCAAGCCTCGAGGGCGGGATGCCCGAGCACTGGGGCACTCCGGGCGGCCACCTGAAGGGCTACACGCTGGCCCACACGACCATCGCCAACACGATGATCGATCTCACCTGCGGCGGAGTGACCGAGCGTTTCCCCGACCTGCGCTTTGTATGCGCCGAGTATGAGACCGGCTGGGTAGGCCACTTCAAGCAGCGACTCGACCATGCCGCGTATCGAACGCCATGGGAGGTCTCAGACGAGCTCACCATGAAGCCGTCGGAGTACTTCGACCGCAACTTCTGGGTCACGTTCGAAGACGACGTCGAAGGCATCGCAACCAGGCACTCCATCGGGGTGTCGAACCTGGTGTGGGGCAACGACTACCCGCACCACGATTCCATCTGGCCCAACTCACGCCCGATCCTCGACGACATCCTGTCGAGCGTTCCCGACGACGAGCGGGAGCAGATGGTCTGGGGCAACGTCATCGATCTCTACGGCCTCGACCCAGACAAGCTGCCCACCGCAGCCTGAAGGCTGCGCGTTGGGTACAGCAGCCTGAAGGCTGCGCAGCGGCGCCTATGCGTCGATGAGCGGTTCGAGATGAGCCCGGATGGCTCGCGCGACCAACTCGCCGTTCTCCATCGGCCCGAAGTGGCTCAGGTCCGCGAACGCCTCGAGGCGGCCGTTGCCGAGCGCCTCTGCGATGGGTTTGGCGACCTGCGGCGGGATCTCGTTCCACATCGCCGGGGCGTCGCCGCGCGCCACGACGGCCGGGCACGTGACACGGCCAAATTCCGTGTACTCGATCGGCACCCCGGCTTCGTAGATGCGCGCCTCTGTGTCGCCCGAGCAGGACAGCCGTACAGCATCGTCGCCTGACGGGTAGGTGCCGAGCTTGACATAGGCCCAGACAGCCTCAGGCTCACAGGCCGAGAAGGGCAGCTTGGCGGTGAACCGCTCGTACGCCTCGTCAATGGTCGCGAAGCGAATGCGCCGTCGCCGCGACGCGTGAACCAGAGGGTGGTCAGCGTCGGGCCGGGGAAAATCGGGTCGGACCAGCACCGGCTCGTACAGCCACAGACCCCGATAGGTGCCTGGCTGGGCGAGCTCGGCGAGCAGCAGGCTGGCAGCTCCCAGGGAGTGTCCTGCGGCCAGCATCGGCTCGCCACCGAGGGCGTTGATCGCAGAGAGCACCTCTTCGACGAACCGGGACCGTTCAACGGACATGTCGTCGTGCTGGGGCCTCGCTGCGCCATGGCCCCGGAAGTCGAGCCCCCAGCACCGGAAGGTGTCGGCCAGATGAGGCACCACGGTTGCCCACATGCCGGCATTGAGGCCGTTGCCGTGTGTCAGCAGCAACGGCGCTCCGCTGCCGCCGAGGTCGTGCAGCACAGCGTGCTCACCGTCGGACCCGGTCAGGCGAATCATCGGAGCGGCACGCTATCGCAGCGTTCGGGCGTCAGGGCGGCCACGTGTGCTCGGCGGGGCGAATTGGGCAGAATGGCACCCATGGCGAACTTCACACGTGACTCCACCGACATCCACTACGACGAGTACGGCTCGGGCTTCCCGCTGTTGCTCATCGCGCCGGGCGGCATGCGCTCGGCAGCGTCGTTCTGGAATTCGACGCCGTGGAATCCGATCACCCAACTGCAGGACAAGTACCGAGTCATCGCGATGGATCAGCGCAACGCGGGCCGCTCAAGCGCGCCGGTCTGCGCTGACGACAACTGGCGCACCTACACCGCAGACCAGCTCGCCCTCATGGATCACCTGAGATGCGACGAGTTTCACCTTGCCGGCATGTGCATCGGTGGTCCATACATCATGGGCCTCATCTCCGCTGCGCCCGAGCGTGTGGCGAGCGCCACGCTCTTCCAGACAATCGGGCTGGACGAGAATCGTCATGCGTTCTACGACATGTTCGACGAATGGGCCAACGCCATCGGCGGCAGCCATCCAGAAGCCGATGACGCGGCATGGGAACAGTTCCGCTCGAACATGTACGACGGCGACAACTTCCTGTTCAACGTGGATCAAGACTTCGTCGCAAGCGTGCAGACACCGTTGCTGGTGCTGCTGGGCAACGATCTGTACCACCCGGAGTCCTCGTCGCGGGTCGTTCACGACGCAGCACCGAATTCGACGCTCATAGAGGACTGGATGCAGGGCGCCGCGCGTTCCCTGGCGATGGAGCAGTTCGCTTCGTTCTTGGCAGAACACACTCCCTGAGGAGCCTCCAATCGGCCAACTGCGCGTTAGCTTGCGCGCATGACTGAGACGGCAAGCTCCAACACCACCGGTACGCGACTCGACGGGAGAGTGGCAGTAGTCACCGGTGCGACTCGCGGTATCGGCGAAGCCAGCGCCCGGGCCCTCGATGCCGCCGGGGCCAGAGTGGTGCTGACCGGACGCACCACCTCTGATCTCGAGCGAGTAGCCGGAGACCTGCACAACGAGCCGGTTGTGTTGACAGCGGATCTGGAGCCAGCTGGAGCGGGTACGGATCTGGCCCGACGCATCCTCGCAGAGGTTGATGGCGTCGATGTGCTCGTCAACAACGCGGGCATCCCCATGCGTCGCACGCCCGACCAGCTCACCGAAGCCGATTTCGATCAGGTGTTTTCGATCAATGTGCGGTCACTGGCGATGTTGAGCATCGGGCTGGCGCCCTCAATGACCGCTCGTGGCGGTGGCTCGATCATCAACATCAGCTCTACTGCAGGCGTCCATGGCCCGCTCGGCCGTGTGGCATACGCGGGCACCAAGGGAGCAGTTGACGCGATGACTCGGGCGCTGGCTGCCGACTGGGGCCCCTCGGGCATCCGGGTCAATTCCATCGCGCCGGGCCTGATCGCGACGGCGATCTGGGAGAAGGCGCGTTCCGAGGTACCGGGACTCATCGAAGACCTCGCCGGCCAGGTCGCCTTGAAGCGCTGGGGACTGGCCGATGACATCGCTGACGTGGTGTTGTTCTTCGCCGCTGATGCGGCCCGCTACATCACGGGTGAAACGCTCGTGGTGGACGGCGGGCTCGCTCGGGTCACCGCAAACAACGCGCCGCCTGCCCTGCCAGAACTCGAAGACTGAGCGTCTGCAGTTCAGGTCTCGAACGACGAGGCGGACTACAGCGGGTTCGACACTGCCCGACGCGCATCCGCCCGAACGCGCTGAGGGGTGCCGGACCGTGGTCCGGCACCCCTCCTGAGTCCTCAGTCAGCCGCTGGCCTCAGCCGAAGCAGCGGCGGAGCGTGGTCGCCTACGCTGTGAGCACTCGGGAGAAGCCGCGGTCCACGAGAACCTCGCCGTAGGTGACGTCGTGAAGCTTGTTGACGGTGCGAATCGCAGTCGACTTGCCCGAACCCGAGAGGCCCATAACCACGAAGATCTCGCCTCGCTTAATCGAGAAGCTCACATCGGTGAGACCCACGACGTGCCCGGACAGGCGTTGCACCTCGTTCTTGTCGACACCGGAACGGGCGAGTTCGAACGCACGTCCCTGCGGCTGCGGCCCGAAGATCTTGTACACCTCGTTCAGGCGGATGATCTCGTCGCCTTCGGCGCGGCTGGGCTGCGCGCCGCCCGCGGCGCCGTTGCCTGCAGAGTCGTCGCTCATACGCTTCCCCCGAACTCGTTCCGTTTCACCATACGCGCCGCACGAAGCTGTCTCGGCAATGCGCCGGGGCGAAGCAGGCGCGCTGCGGGCGTCCGGGGTGGGCATTCGTTGGATTGCCCTGCGAACGGTGGGGATGTGCCAAACTGAGGCGGTGACGCGCCTTGGGTTCCTGCTGGACAGTGGCGCGTGCATCGGCTGTCACGCGTGCACGGTGGCGTGCAAGAGCGAGCACGATGTGCCGCTCGGCGTCAACCGGACATGGGTGAATTACGTCGAGACCGGGGAGTTTCCGGCTACGCAGCGCCACTTCACGGTCATGCGGTGCAATCACTGCGACGACGCCCCGTGCATCTCGATCTGTCCGACCGGGTCGCTGTTTCGGGCGTCAAATGGCGTCGTGGACTTCGACGATTCGCGGTGCATTGGCTGCAAGGCCTGCATGAATGCGTGCCCCTACGACGCGCTCTACATTTCGCCGGAGACTGGCACGGCCCACAAGTGCAACTTCTGCCAGCATCGGCTGGAGGTCGGCCTCGAGCCGTCGTGTGTGTCGGTGTGCCCGACACGGGCGATCACCGTGGTGGATCACGACGACCCCGCCGATGCGACTGCGGCGCGGATTCGCACAGAGAAGCTTCCGGTTCGCTCGCCGGAGCGTCGAACGCTGCCGAAGGTGCATTACGCAGGCACGACTCCAGCGGCGCTGGACCCCCTCGCGAGGCCGGTGGCGGACGACGGCCTGATCTGGGCCGACTGGACTGGAAGCGCCCAGTGGCCGACCGTCCCGCAAACGGAGGCAGCGCCTGCGCGTACGGCGTACACGGTCGCCCATGCCGAAGCCTGGGGGGCCAAAGTTGCCGGGTACATGGTCACGAAAGGCGTGGCAGCTGGGGTGATGCTGTGGGCTGCCGCTGCGTCGCTCGTCGGCTGGGATGACCGGGCAGCGGTCGCGACAGGTCCCGCTGTGGCAGCGCTGGTCGCGTTGGCAGTCACTGGCGTGCTGCTGATAGCAGACCTGAAGCGGCCCGAACGCTTCTGGTACCTGTTCACCAAGGGGCGGATGGGCAGCTGGGTCACTGCCGGCGCTTGGGTGATCATGGCCGATGGCGTGCTGGTGACGCTGTGGGGCATCGGAGGCCTCTGGGCTGGCTCTCGCTGGTTCGCTGTGCTGATTGCACCTTTGGCGCTGTGCTCAGTGTTGACGGCGGCGTACACGGCGTTCTTGCTGCGGCAATGCCGCGGCAGGGTCATGTGGCATGACCGCCCGTTGACACTGCTGGCCGCCCGGCTCGTCGGCGAGGCTGCGCTCGGCGGCGGCGCCGTTTGGGGATCTTTGGTGGCGCTGCAGGCAAACGCAGTTGCCTTCTCGTGGACACCCGTAGCAGCCGCGGCAGTGCTGGTGTGGCTGTGGCGGCATGATCGGGCGTTCCTGCGGGCCGCTCAGGCGGCTCCGCTGTCATGAGCACCGCCGAATCCGCACCCTCGCCGTCGGGCCCAGGCGGTTCGGGCCCAGGCGGTTCGGGCACTGTCGCAGGCCTGAGGTCGGCGCCGCCGCACAGCCGGTGGCACGACTGGACCGAGCTGGATGCGGCGTCGTGGCCAAATCGAGTCGAGCGCAAGTACACATTGGTGCCGACGACCTGCTTCAACTGTGAAGCCGCCTGCGGTCTGGTGGCCTACATCGACCAGGAAACCGACAAGGTCGTGCGGTTCGAGGGCAACCCGGAGCACCCGGCGTCGCGTGGTCGCAACTGCGCCAAGGGCCCCGCGACCATCAACCAGGTCCATGACACCGAACGCATCCTGTACCCGCTGCGGCGAACCGGCGAGCGAGGAGCCGGCGGCTGGGAGCGGATCAGCTGGGACGAGGCCCTGTCCGACATCTCGTCTCGCATCCGGGCTGCGATCGTCGAGGGTCGGCGCGACGAGATCATGTATCACGTCGGACGCGCGGGCGAGGACGGCTACACCGAACGGGTGCTCACCGCTTGGGGCATCGACGGTCACAACAGCCACACGAACGTGTGCTCGTCCAGTGCCCGGGTCGGCTACGCCACCTGGATGGGCCACGACCGGCCCTCGTCGGACTTCGCAAACGCCGAAGTGATCTTTCTTATTTCCAGCCATCTTGAGGCCGGGCACTACTTCAATCCGCATGCCCAGCGCATCATCGAAGCCCAACAGCGCGGCGCGACGGTCATCTGCGTTGATCCGAGGCTGTCCAACACGGGCGCCAAGGCCGACCATTGGCTGCCGGCGTGGCCCGGAACCGAACCGGTTCTGCTGTTGTGCCTTGCTCACCTGCTGCTCGAGGCCGACACCTGGGACCGTGCGTTCGTCCATCGCTGGACGAATTGGGAGACGTACCTGGCCAAGACCCGGCCTGATCTGCCGCCGACCTTCGAATCGGCAGAAAGAGCGCTGCGCGACGCCTATGCGGAGTACACGCCGGAGCGGGCGTCGGAGCTGTGCGGGGTGGACGCGGATCAGCTGCGCGAGATCGCTGCGGTGATCGGCAAATCGCCGGGCCGGTTCGCCTCGCACACTTGGCGAGCGGCCGGAGCCGGCAACCTCGGCGGATGGCAGACAGCACGCTGCTTGTTCCTGCTGAACGTGCTCACGGGCTCGGTCGGGACCGTCGGGGGCACCACCGGCGCCGGCTGGCACAAGATGAAGCCGAAGCCACCGCTGCAGCCGCCGCCCGTGGGGCATTGGAACGAGATGTCGTGGCCTCGGGAGTACCCGCTCAGCCATCACGAGATGTCGATCCTGCTGCCGCACTTCCTGCGGGAGGGCCGCGGCAAGCTCGACACCTACTTCACCCGGGTGTACAACCCGGTGTGGACGAACCCGGACGGTTTCAGTTGGCTCGAGGCACTCAGCGACCCCGAACGGGTGGGCTGCCACGTCGCGTTGACACCAACCTGGTCTGAGACCGCATGGTTCGCCGACTACGTGCTGCCCATGGGGGTCGGCTCGGAACGCCACGACCTCGCATCCTTCGAGACCCACGCCGGCCAGTGGCTCGGATTCCGCCAGCCGGTCATGCGTCGCTACGCCGAATTGCAGGGACGCGAGATCACGTCCGAAACTCGCACGCACGAGTTCAATCCGGGCGAAGTCTGGGAGGAGAACGAGTTCTGGATCGACCTGTCCTGGAAGATCGATCCCGACGGCTCGCTCGGCATCAGACGCTGGTTCGAAAGTCCATCGCGGCCGAATCAGCCCATCAGCGTCGACGAGTACTACGAATCGATCTTCGCCGCTGAAGTCCCGGGGTTGGCCGACGACGCAGCCGCAGCAGGCCAGACACCCCTCGAATTCATGCGCGACCGAGGCGCGTATGCCGTGCGGGGCGATGCGTACGGCCATCACGAGCGGACGGTGTCGCCGTCGGCGCTCGCAGGCACCGTGCTGGGCGACGATGCTGTGTACCGGCCGCATCGAGGCGCTGTCTCGCCGACGGCGCCGCTGCCTCCGCTTGGTGACGGATCAGTGGCCGTCGAGGTCGCAGGAGCTGCGCGGCACGGCTTCCCGACGCCGTCGCGCAAGCTGGAGTTGTATTCGACCACGCTGGCTGATTGGGGCTGGCCAGAACACGCGACACCCGGCTGGATACCCAGTCATGTCCATTGGCAGCGGCTGGACCTCGCGGGCAATGAACGCATCCTGGTGCCCACGTTCCGCATACCAACGCTGATTCACACTCGTTCGGCGAATGCCAAATGGCTGGCGGAAATCAGCCATCGCCATCCGCTGTGGATCCATCCGTCGGATGCCGAGGCGCTGGGCATCGAGGTCGGGGGGCTGGTGCGGGTCAACACCCGCATCGGGCACTTCGTCATCTCGGCGTGGCGTACCGAGGGCATCCGCCCAGGGGTCGTCGCCGCCTCGCACCACATGGGTCGCTGGCGACTGGATGACGCCGCAGCCGCAGGACGGTCCGACAGCGGCCGATCTGGTGGCGGCCGATCCGATCTGGTGGCGGCCGATCTGGTGGAAAGCGCGCGGGTGCGAGGTCGTGGGCCGGCGGACCGGCCGAGATCGAGCGAGAAGGCAGTGTCTGGAAGCTGAGACGGACCGCGCCGATGGAGCCGTTCGCATCTGATGATCCCGATAGCGAACGTGTCTGGTGGAACGACACGGGCGTGCACCAGAACCTCACGTTCTCCGTGCAGCCCGATCCGGTTTCTGGGATGCAGTGCTGGCATCAGCGGGTGCGCATCGGACCCGCAGCCGCCGATGATCGCTACGGAGATGTCGTCGTGGACACAGACCTAGCGAAGGCCGCCTACGAGGATTGGCTTGCAATGACCCGCCCGGCGCCAGGCCCAGGCGGGCTTCGGCGCCCGATGTGGCTGTCACGCCCGCTCAAGCCAACCGCACGCGCGTACCGGATCGACGGCTGAGCGCTAGCGCCTCCTGCTGCGTCACCAATGTCGGTTGGCCGGCTCAGCTCGGCTTGTGCGCCTTGCGCGAGCCGGCCTCCCAGTCCTCCATCTCGGGCGTGTCGCCGACGGTGCCGAGGATGCGCAGTTGCGGAGCCTCGCGCAGCGACCTCTTGAGTTCGGCAAATCCCGGGAAGCGGGCGAGCTCGATGACGGCGTTCCACAGCGGCACCGCCTGTTCGTCAGATGGCACCCGCGAGATCACCGGGCCGAAGAACGACAGTCCGTCGGGCGGCTCAAACGTGATGATCGGAGTGCCCACATCGCGACCCGTGCGGCTCAATGCCAACTCGGTTTCGGCTGAGATCTCGGCATCCCATGACTCGTCGTCCACCGCCACGGCGTACTCGGTGGGCAATCCCGCCGTGGCCAGAGCTTCCGCAGTGTGCTCTGCGGTGCCGATGCGCTTGCGCAGCCCGGATCCCGGGGGCATCTCCCAGTAGTGCTCGCCGAATGCGTCATACAACGGCCCCATCCGATCGCGACCCAGCTCGGAGCGCACCTTCGCCGCGACTCGCAGCATCCGCAGACCTGCGGTGTGGCCATGTTCGTATTCGGGCGGAAAATCGGTGGCGTAGTTGCGAGCCTTGTTCAGGATCCGCAGCGAGATGAATCGCCAGTCCACGGTGTACCCAGTCTGAGCGACGACCTTGTTCACCCATCGAGACGTGATCCACGCAAAGGGGCACACCGGGTCCCAGAAGAACTCAAGATCCACGGTCTTGTCAGCGCCTGTGGCGCCCTCTGTAGTACTCATGCGCGCATAACTACCACACCCGGTGCTCTCCGGTGAGGGGACCCTCCGGCGGACCGGACGAGCCCCAGTTCGTCCGCGTCGCTAACGGTGTCGAGCTGGCGCTGCATTGCCTCGGGGGAGATGGCCCGCCGCTGTTGTTCGTGCATGCGACGGGTTTCAACGGCCGTACCTATGGTCCGCTGACCTCCCGGCTGGCAGAGCATTTCACCGTCTGGGCGCCGGACCTGCGAGCGCACGGATGGAGCCCGCCTCCGGAGCAGCGAGACTTCCGCTGGGTCACTCTCGCTTCGGATCTGCTTGGCGTCGTCGACCATCTGGGAATCGCACACGGCGAGCTCGATTGCGTCGGGCATTCGATCGGCGCTGCGACGCTGCTGCTGGCCGATGCGCAGCGTCCCGGGATGATCCGGCGCATGTACGGCTACGAACCGGTGATCTGGCGCAGCTCGGAGATCTTCGGGCCCGGCGAGAACCCGCTCATTGCTGTGGCGTCGAAACGCAGGGAGGTGTTCGCCTCGCGGGCGCAGGCCATGGAACGATTCGCTTCCCGCGCGCCGTTCGGGCTGGTGAGAGCCGACGCGTTGCACAGCTACGTCACCAACGGCTTTCGCGACCTGGGCGACGGCACGGTTCAGCTGCGCTGTGGGGCAACCGACGAAGCCGACACCTACGACGGGGAGTACACCTCGACGACGGATCGGATCGACGGCAACTCAACGCCGGTGGTGATCGGCAAGGGACTCGAGATGACATTCAGCGACATCGGCGTTCCGGCCCACGAGGTGCTGCCGAATTCCCGGCTGGTCACGTATCACGGGCTGGGTCACTTCGGGCCGATGGAAGCACCCGACCTCATCGCCGACGACGCTCTCGCCGCGGTGTCGGCCTCCCGATAGGGCGCAGCGCACGCCGAGACGAACGTAACCAAGTAGTCGGCGATGAGGTCGGGCTGATCTCGGTGGGCGACGTGACCGCAGTCCGCGAGGATGTGGCCGGTCGCATTGGGCGCCAGCTCGACAATTGTCGTCACTTGCGCGTCGGTGCCGTACTGGTCACCGTCGCCTTGCAGTACCAGGACATCGCAAGCGATGTTGCCGAGCAGCTCGGTGATGTCCCAGCGCCGAAAATTTTCGGTCAGCCAGACATTTCGCCAGCGTTCGAACGCCAAGCGCGGGTCATCGTGGTGTCGCGCCAGGCCACCGATGACGCTCTCGCTGTGGGTGTCGATCGAGCGGATGCCGTCGAGGCAGATGTCCTCGATGAACGTGTGCGGCGCGATCGTGGCCACCCCGAGCGGGCTCACAGCACCCATTCCGGCTGCGATGAGGGCAATCGATGCGCCGTCGCTGTGCCCTACGAGGATGGGCTGTTGCACATCGAGAACCTCCAGCACCGCTGGCAGCGTCTCGATGGCCTCGCGAGTCATGAAGCCATCGCCGTAGGTGGACGGGAATGGGTCCGAACGTCCGTAGCCGCCCCGGTCGTAGGCGATCACCTCGAGCCCGCATCGACGAGCAAGCACCCCGGGCAGGTCACGCCACTGGGTGATGCTGCCGAGTCCCTCGTGCAGCATGACGACGGTCGGTGCCAGTACCCCGACGGCGCCCGTTGCATCCTGCCGCGCCGCGACGCCGCTCGGGGCGAGGCGTCGGTACGCAATCCCGACGCCGTCGATGTCGATGCGACCCTGCTCGAGCCTCGCGCCGACGCCGTCGAATGGGCGATGCTCGTCGGGCATCAGCCCCAAGCCCGCGCGACGGCGCGAGGGAGTTCCTCGATCCACTGGATGAGGTCGTGCCCGCACACCCGTTCGGTCCACTCGTGGGGAGACTTCGCGAAGTGCAGCCACGCTGCCCAGGCCTCAGTGGCTTGATGGAAGCCGCCTTCGAGCGTTCCAGCGCACAGGTGGACGAACGGCGCTTCGCTGGCGTCCCAGTTCATGCGTTCGTTCGGAGGCATACCGGTGGAATATGCCATCGCGTGCCCGAATTTGTCGCGATGCATGTGCCCGACGGCCAACGCATGACCGCCGCCGTCCGAAGCGCCGAACACGCCCCGCTGGCTGCGGTCGTCGGACACGCCGAATGAGCTCTGCGCCCACGCTGCGAGATCCTCCACGAAGAAGCGCTGATGGCGATCGAAACGGTCATCGTCGAAGCCGGGCAGATATTCCATGGCCCGCTCGTTGCCGTAGCCGCCCATTGGAGCCGAGTGAGCCGCCACCATCACGAAGCGCGGCACGGTTCCGTTGACGATGCCGGCGTCGATCCGGCGCAGGTATGGGCCGACCATGCTGCCGTCTGTGGCGTAGAGAACCGGCAGCTGTTCCGAAGGGGTGTGCTGCGGTGGCAAATACACCGTGACCTTGCGCTGGTTTCGCAACGCGACGCTCGGCACCGAGTGCGTCTGCGTCGTGCCCCGTAGTTCGTCATCGGCGTGCGAGGGCAGTTCCGCAGGCGCTTGGGGACCTCGATACCGGTGGGGCACGGAGCCACGCTGGCCGCCGAGCAGGCCGCCGCCATCGTCGAGCGGCCAGAAGCCGTAGCCGATCACCGCTTCTTCGAGACGCTCGATGCGCACCGTCATCGCCCACAGGTCGCTGTCGTCGATCCGCCACATGGGCAGCTCGATGACCGGCCCGGGAAGCACGCCGAGGGCGTCGCTGCGGCACGCAAACGTCAGCTCATCGTCGTCGGCCCACGCTCCCGCCGGATTGGCCTCCAGTTGGGCGGTCAGCAACTCAGCATTGGGGTCACGCCAGACGCGGCAGATCCGCTGTCCCGGCGGCAACCCGCTCTCGCCGGCGCGCTCACGGGCGAGTTCCCGGTTGCGTCGATCGATTTGTCTGCGGCGCTCGGCGATCGTCGGTAGACCCATCCGTATGCGCGAGTCGTCGTCGACGCTGTCGTCGACGGGTGCTATCACCAGGTCACCCAGATGATGAGTGACCACCGTGCCGAACTGCTGCGGTCGGCCGCTCATCAAGCTCATCTTGTCGGCGCACTCAGCGAAGATGACTCCGGCGCCTGCCTGGCCGTCGCGGTGGGCGCGTGCTGCGAGCTCTCCGGCGATGGACATCAGCTGTGGCCCGCCATGGACGCTCAGCGCCCGAGCAGCCCGCAGCGCGGTTGCTCCCTGCGCCTGGTGGAGACCTGGCGTGCGAGCCAGGAGCTGCACCAGCATGGGAGCTTCGGACGGCTCGGCCATCTCGATGCGAGCCAGCAGATCGCGGACCTCGTCGCTGCCCGTTTCCTCGCCCGCTGCCGGTGGGCCGTCGCTCGCCATGCCAACCCCAAACCCGCGGTCGCTCGGAGGATTCGCGCCGCTCGGTGAGGCTACATTCGGCGCCGTCGGCGTCGCCGATTTCACCAATTCGTCGGAGCTCACAAGACAGCTCCGCCTACCGAGGAGACCTCGTGAGCGATGAACCGCTTGTGCTGACCGAACAGCGCGGCTACGTGCAGATCCTGACGTTGAATCGTCCCGACGCCATGAACTCGTTCAACATGGCCCTGTCGGAGGCGCTCGGCGAAGCTCTCGACAACCTCGACGCCGATCCAGATGTCCGAGTCGGCGTGCTGACCGGGGCGGGGCGAGGCTTCAGCGCGGGCATGGACCTCAAGGCCTTCGTCAGTGGCGGCGGCATCGGTGCCATGCCGAACCCGCCCGGTCGTGGTTTCGGCGGAATCGCCGAACGCAGCGCGGCGAAGCCGCTCATCGCCGCCGTGGAGCGCTTCGCTTTGGCAGGAGGGCTGGAAGTGGCGTTGTCGTGTGACCTCATCGTGGCATCCGAAGGCACGCTGCTGGGCATCCCTGAAGTGGGCGTGGGCCTGTTCGCAGGCGCCGGAGCGCTGCTGCGCCTGCCGCGCCAACTGCCCTACAGCCTGGCTATGGAGATGGCCTTGACAGCGGAGCCGATCACCGCTGAAGTTGCCCACCAGCACGGCATGGTCAACCGGGTGTGCCCAAGAGGCGAGGCGGTGAACGTCGCGGTGGAACTCGCAGAACGCATCGCTCGCAATGCGCCGATGGGCGTTCGGGCCTCGAAGCGGCTCATTCGCGACATGCTCGGAGTGTCCGAAGACGATTTCTGGGCATACCAGCAGCCGGCGCTCGAAGAGGTCTTCGGGTCCGCAGATGCGATCGAAGGTGCTTCGGCATTTGCGCAGAAGCGTGATCCGAACTGGGAGGACCGCTGAGCCGTTGGGAAGACAGGGGCGACATCCCCCGCGGAGCTACCTACGACGCACGCTGGGCGCAAATGGCTGCGCGCGGCGAGTCTGTGCACGGCGAAGCGGACCTGGTTACGTCGTTGGTGCCGTCGGGCGCTGCGGTGCTCGATGCGGGCTGCGGCACCGGCCGCGTCGCCATCGAGCTCGCAAGTCGCGGCTATGAGGTGGTCGGCGTCGACCTGGACCCAGCAATGCTCGACCTCGCCCGGGCGAAGGCGCCCGAGCTGGGATGGCTGCAGGGCGACCTCGCGAGCACTGTTGTCATTGACTCAGAGGCCGAGCGGATAGGCAGCGACGAGCGGGTGCACATCGACAACGACAGCGAGGCCGTGGCCCGAGCGGCCCGTGAGCGCGGCGAACAAGAGCGGGAAAAGAGTGGCGTCACCGCGCAGGCCGTCACCAATCCGCGCCGCCTGTTAGGCGAGCGCCCGCGCCGCTTCGACGCGGTGGTGGCTGCCGGCAACGTCATGATCTTCCTCGAGCGCGGCACCGAGGCCGCCGTTGTTGCAAATCTGGCAGCGCATCTGCGGCCTAGCGGAGTGCTGGTGGCAGGCTTCCAGCTCAGCGACGCTTACCTGCAGCTGCACGTCTACGACGCGCTCGCTGAGCGCAATCGACTCGCGCTCGAAGCTCGATACTCAACGTGGCAGGGTGCACCGTTCGACGGTGGCGACTACGCGGTGTCCGTGCATCGGGCTGACGCAACGACCGTCGACGGCTAACAGCAGCGCTGTTCAACCCGGCGGGCACGAGGGCTCCCTCGACCGAGCCGATGCATCAGCCGAGGGCGCCAGTCAGCGGAGGGCGCCAGTCAGCGGAGGGCGCCAGTCAGCGGAGGGCGCCAGTCAGCGGAGGGCGCCAGTCGGCGTCGGCCGGCGGGCTGGAGGTCCACTTCTGTCCCCACGTTGCGAGCGCTTCGAGGACTGGCCTGAAGTCCTCGGCGGCCTCAGTCGGGACGTACTCGAAGCGCGGGGGGCGGTCGGTGTACTGGCGTCGTTCGAGCAGGCCGCCCTCGACGAGGTGATTGAGTCGACTGGCGAGCACTGTCGGAGCGATTCCGAGGTTGGTTTGGATGTCATCGAAGCGGGTGAGACCGACGAGGACGGTGTCACGCAGTATCAGCGGCGTCCACCATTCACCGACGCGTTCGAGCGACTGCGCGATGGGGCACGCCATGTGCTCAAAGCTCTTGCGCTTCATGTGATCAACGTACCAAATGGTGAGGTCTGACCCCGGAGCGACCGCTCTGAGGCTGGCCAGCGGGGCGATGCAACGGGGCGATGCAACGGAGCTATGCAGCCGACGCCCGGGCGGGAAGCCGAATGGCCACCAAGCTCGCCAAAGCTGAGGCGGTCGCAAGGAACAAGAACGCCCATCGAAAGGTGCCGACGGTGGGGTTGCCAGATGCGCTGGTACCGAGAATGGCAACCAGGATGGCCACACCGATCGCGCCGGCGAGCTGCCGTGCGGTCTGGGTGACCGCTCCGGCGACGCTGAAGTGCGCAGGGTTGACTTCGGAGACGCCAGCCCCGTTCAGGATGGCTGGTCCCGCCCCGATGCCAGTTCCAGCCAGCAGAAGACCCGGAAACAGATCCAGCAGGTAGTTCGGGTCGTTTCCCGCTCTCACGCAGAGTCACAGCGCACCCATGGTGAACAGCAGCATTCCGGGAATCGCGACGGCTCGGAAGCCGAAGCGGTCGGCGAGGGGTCCACTGACATTGGCCGACACCATCGCTGCGATGGGCAGCGTGATGATCGCGAGACCGACCGTCACGGTGGAATAACCGGCGATCTCGGTGAGGTACAGCACCATCGCCAGGAGCGAGGAGAAGAATCCGAGGCCGAACAGCAAAAGCGACTTCGAGGCGATTCGGAACGACGACACGGCCAAGAGCGTTCTCGGCACGATCGGGTCGGGATGCCGCGCGGTGCGGCGAGCAACCGCGATGATCGACACTGCGCATATCCCCAGCAGTCCAAGCACTGCGGGCGATGTCCAGTCCCATTCTTGCCCCTGCACGATTGCCAGGACCCCGCCGGCTGTTGCGCCGCCGAGAAGCGCTGCGCCGATCAGGTCGGGGCGACTGGCTTCGGGGTGGCGTGCGCTCTCGGTCAGCACCCGTGTTCCCCTCACCAGGGCGATCAAGCCCACCGGAATGTTCAGCGCGTAGGCCCAGCGCCACGAGCCGAATTCGATCAAGAGGCCGCCGACGACAGGGCCGACTGCTGTCGACAGCGCGAGCGTGGAGCTCCAGACTGCGACAGCGGTGCCGCGCCGTTCGATGGGCCATGCAGCGACTGCCAGCCCGAGCGACGCCGGGGCCATCATCGCCACTCCGACCCCCTGCAGTCCCCGCACCGCGATGAGGACCACCAGCGATGGTGAGATGGCGGCCAACGCCGCTCCGATCACGAAGCAGGTGATGCCGATGTTGAGCATTCGCAGGCGACCGAAGCGGTCGGCCCACCTGCCGGCCACGATGAGAAAGCCTGCAAAGATGACCATGTAGAACGTCAGCACCCACGAGATGTCCGCGGTGCTGGCGCCGGCGAACTCCCGACCGATGTCGGGCACCGCAACGTTGGTGATGGACAGGTCAAGTCCCACGACAAAGTTGGTGAGCGACGTGACGCCCAGAACTTTCCATGCTTGACGCGAGACACGGCCCGTATCCGCCACACTGACTTGTTTTGTAGTAGTCACTCTAACAGGCGACTACCGCGGTGACCGGCGGGCCGCGCCGCGGGACTCAGTCGGTGGGCAGACGAGCGAGGAGCTCGATCTTGCGCTCCTCGTATTCGTCGAAGGTGATCTCTTCGTTGTCGAACTGGGTCTGCACCTCTTCGACGAGGCGAATCAGATCCGCGGCGGACAGTTCTTCGTCGAGGCTGCCATCGAGGACGGCCCCGTCGCCGTCGGGAACCGTGGCCGTGCTGACCAGCGGTCCGCTCTCTGGGATCTTGCCCATGCGCTTCGCGCGCTTGGCGTCGGCCTTGGCCTTCTTGGCCCGGTCCCGCTGCAGTTTCTCAAACGTTGTGCGACCAGCAGCCATGAGAACTCCTCGCGGTGGGGAAACGGCGATACGGGTGGGCCTCGGCGCATTTGGCTCGCCAAGGCCTCGACGGCCGTGAGTGGACGTTGCCGGCGAAAGCGAGGTCCGCGTCGTCCGATAGGCCAGTTTATCGGTGGGGCTCCTCACAGAGGGTCTGCGCGTCGATTGCCTTCCGCTGCCCAGCGAGCCGAGCGCAGTCGTGCCTGATCAATATGACGGCCACGAGTGCTCCGCGTAGGTCATGCGCAGAAGCTTCTTGTCGATTTTGCCAGTCCCGGTCAGCGGAATCTGGTCCGCGACAACGATGTCGTCGGGCAACCACCACGACGCGACCCGCGGGCGGATGGAGTCGAGAATCGCGGCTCGGTCGAGTGACGCTCCGTTCGCCAATTGGACTATGAGCAACGGTCGCTCGCCCCAACGCTCGTGGGGCATGCCGATGACAGCGGCGGCGGCGACCCCTGGGGCGGCCAGGGCGGCGTTCTCGAGCTCGATCGAGCTGATCCACTCGCCGCCGCTCTTGATGACGTCCTTGGATCGGTCGGTGAGAGTGAGGTAGCCCTCGCTGTCGATCGCGCCGACGTCGCCCGTGCGCAGCCATCCGCCGTAGGCGGCCGGCAGGTGAGTGTCGTCGTATGCGCCAGGAGCAGTGAGCTGTCCCTCGTAGTACGCGCCGCACATCCATGGCCCTCGAGCCTGAATCTCACCGACGCTGCCGCCGTCGCGAGGCGCAGCGTTGCCGTCGTCGCCGACAACTCGGAGCTCGATGCCGTAAAGCTCCCTGCCTGCTCGTGCCTGGCGGGCGCGTTGGGCGTCGCGGCCCATGCGCTCGACGCGATGGGTGAAACGGCCCGAAGTGCCCTGCGTCATCTCGGTCATGCCCCAGATGTGGCTGACCGTGACGCCGTAGTCGTCCTCGAGCGTGTCGATGAGCACGCGGGGCGCGGCGGAGCCCCCGACTGCGACCTTCTGCAGCGAAGGCACGCTGCGGCCGCTGTCCTGCAGGTACTGCACCACGCTGAGCCAGATTGTCGGCACGCCCGCGGAAAAGGTGATGTCCTCGGCTTCGATGAGATCGACGAGCGCTTGAGGGCTCAGGTCGGGTCCGGGCAGCACGAGCTTCGCTCCGCTCATGGCGGTGGCGAATGGCAGCGCCCATCCGTTCACATGGAACATCGGCACTGCGCCCAGCACCGCGTGCCCGGAGTGCACATCATGGCCATCGCCGGTGCAGCAGGCCCACGTTTGCAGCACGATGGATCGATGGCTCTGCAGGACACCCTTCGGATTGCCGGTAGTGCCAGACGTGTAGCACAGCGTTGCAGCGGAGCGTTCGTCGAAATCGGGCCATTCGGCGCCGTCCGGATAGGCGTTGAGCCAGTCCTCGTATGCGACTGCGCCAGGTAGATCGCCGACGGCGCCGCTCGCGCCGAGCACGATCCACTTGCGCACGCTCGGCACTCTGGGGGCGACGCGATTGGCCATTTCGGCGAATGAGGGATCGACGAACACCACCGAATCGGCTGCGTCGTTGAGGATGTACGCAATCTGATCGTCGTGCAGCCTGGGGTTGACCGTGTGGAGCACGGCGCCGATCCCAGTGATGCCGTAGTAGGCCTCGAGATGACGGTGATCGTTCCATGCGATGGTTGCCACCCGGTCGCCGGGCCTGACCCCATCTGCTGTGAGCGCGGCCGACACGCGGCGGGCACGCTGACCGACCACGCCCCAATTCGTGCGGGTGAGGGTGCCGCTTGAGTCAAAAGCGACGACGTCGGTGTGCGAGTGAGAACGCGCAGCGAACGAGATGATGCTCGACACGAGCAGCGGGCGGTCCATCGTCAGCCCCCTCAGCACGCGCCGTGCCTCCAGACGGGTAGCCGCGGATCTCGCGCGGTGGCGAGTTCAGTCATCGCAGCAGGCTGAAGAATTTGCGAACGTCGTCAACGAACAGCTCGGGCTGTTCGAATGCCGCGAAGTGCCCGCCGGCGGGCATGTCGGTCCAGTGCCGGATGTCGGAGTAGATCGGCTCTGACCAGGCGCGAACCGGCGGGATGATCTCTTTGGGGAACTTGGCCACGCCGGTGGGCACGCTGACGGTGAATCGGGGCATCTGGCGGAAGCTCTCCCAGTAGAGCCGGCCCGATGAGGCAGCGTTGGCGTTCAGCCAGTACAGCATGACGTTGTCGAGCATCTCGTCGCGGCCGAGCGCGTTCTCCGGGTG
The DNA here is from genome assembly GCA_963663635.2 of Acidimicrobiales bacterium. Classification (GTDB taxonomy): domain Bacteria; phylum Actinomycetota; class Acidimicrobiia; order Acidimicrobiales; family Poriferisodalaceae; genus Poriferisodalis. The sequence goes on along the minus strand of CAXXMY010000020.1, from coordinate 114,345 downwards.
GCCGTCGCAGTCCGTCCATGCCCAGAACTTCTCGAGGATCCACGCCGCCTGTCCCGCAGGGGAGTCCGTCAGGCCGTAGCCGAGCGTCTGCGGGCGGGTGGACTGCTGCTTGGAATAGCCCGAGTCCCAGTCGTTGTAGTGCTTCGCTGCTGCGAGGGCCAACAGCTCCTCGTCGTTGGGCTCACGATCCTTCGGCCGGCTGCCGCGCATCACCATGTTCAGGTGGATGCCGATGCAGGCATCAGGGTGACGGCTGCCCAGCGCGCTCGTCACGGCAGATCCCCAGTCGCCGCCCTGGGCGCCGAAGCGGTCGTAGCCCAAGCCGGCCATGAGCTCGGCCCAGCAGTCGGCGATCTTTGCGACGCCCCAGCCCGGCTCGGACGGCTTGCCGCTGAAGCCGTAGCCGGGCAGCGACGGGCAGATCACGTGGAATGCGTCGGCTGCGTTCCCGCCGTGGGCGACGGGGTCGGCCAGCGGCTCGATGACCTTCGCGAACTCGACCACCGACCCGGGCCAGCCGTGGGTGATCACGATCGGCATCGCATCGGGCTCGGGAGAACGAACGTGGATGAAGTGCACGTCCATGCCGCCGACGTCGGCCATGAACTGGTCAAAACGGTTCAGTGCGGCTTCGCGCGCCCGCCAGTCGTAGGTGTTGGCCCAGTAGTCGCAGACCTCCTGGAGGTACGCCAGCGGGATCCCCTGGGACCAGTCGTCGACAGGCTCGGCTTCGGGCCACCTCGTGCGAGACAGTCGGTCGCGAAGGTCGCCGAGCTGTTCGTCTGGGACGGCGATCTGGAACGGTTCGATACGCATGCGGCGCACGGTAGCCCGCAGGTGTGACATCGCTCAGGTTGTCGCCCGGGGTGCATGAGGGTGGGGGCACCCGTGCTTCAAACAGTTGCGGCGCAGGGGTGGCGAGGGGGATGGGCTTTGGCGCCGCAAAACTGCGCGCGGATGCCCCCACGCCCACGCGCCCCTTGTTGAGTAGGGCGCGCCGCTGTGGGGGTCAGTCGTAGACGAAGCCGAGTTCGGCGGGTGGGGGCAGCTCGCCGCCGATGTGACCGCCGGCTCGGAGGCTTGCGATTGTGTCGGCAGAGAGCCCAGCTATTTCGGCGAAGACTTCGTCGGTGTGCTGGTCGAACAGGGGAGCGGGGCCTGCGGGGGTGGGGCGGGTGCCGTCGAGCGTGAACGGCGAGGCCACGTGGCGCCTGTGACCGGTGACTGGGTGCTCAACGACGTCGAGGTGGTCCGCGACCCGACGGTGATCGGGGGCTGACCAGGGATCCCAGCAGTCCTCGGTGCGGGCGCCTGCTCGTCGTAGCACTGTGTGCAGATCTGCTCGGGTTCGGGTGGGTGTGCCGCCGTTGGACTCGATCTCGGTGAGCAGGCTGCGGATGACGCCGACGTCGACGTTGTCGGCCGCTGGGCCGGTGACGGGAGCATCGGCCACGGCGGCTATCCAGCCGTCGGTGGCTTCGATGAAGCCGCTCCATGCTGCTCCGGGTTCGCGGTTGCCCATTCGGCCGATGTCGCGCCCGGCTGTTGAAGCCAGCACGAGGGCCTCGCCGCTGTGCTGCCAGGTGCCTTCCTGCTGGGAGACATCGATCTCGATGCCGTGGCCGGTTTGCTGGGCGTGGTGCAGGCCGCTCAGCAGGGCGAATCCCGCTGCGATGCCCGCGATGGGGTCCGGGAAGTAGATGTTGGAGATGCGGGCGCCTTCGTGCTCGTAGCCCTGCCGGTGCCCAAGCCCGCCCATCGCCTCGATGATCGAGCCATAGCCCACGGCGTCCGCGTAGGGGCCGTCGACGCCGAACGCAGGCATGCGCACCAGCACGATGCGGGGGTTGACCGCGGCCAGTGTCTCGAAATCGAGCCCCAGCTGCGGCAGCACGTGAGCCGAGAAGTTGGCAACCAGAGCGTCGCAGTTGCGCACCAGCTCCAGGAATGCGTCACGGCCCTCGGGAGTTGCCAACGTCACCACACAGTCGCGCTTGCCCTTGTTCACCGAGTTGAAGTGGCCGCCGGCCTCGTAGAAGCGATTGTCCGCCACGAGGTGTTCGAGGCCCGGTGCCATGCCGTGGTCGTAGGGGCGTTGTGTGCGGAAGCCGTCGAAGGGGTTCTGCGCCTCGACCTTGATCACATCGATGCCGAGCGGCGTCAGCAGGTTGCCGACGTAGGGACCGGCCCAGGCGATGGTCATCTCAATGACCCGCAGCCGCCGGGCGGGTCGCAGCGTGCTCGTGGGCCGGCTCGCTGTCGTGTGATCCCCCTTTGGCACGCGATCGCTTCGGGCGTCGGCAGGAGTGGACGTGGGGGATGCTTGCGTGGGGAACGCGTCGGCACCCCGGTCGCTGACCCGCTGATTCGGCACCGGCACGCCAGGGGCGGCGAACGGTCGGATCGGTCCGACTGCCGAGCCGGCCGGCGTCTCGATGTTGCCGAGGAAGCCGCGTGCAGCGAGATGCTCATCAGCCAGCGCATCGAGCGGGGTCATCACCATGCCGATGGCCCATGGCGTCTCGAGGGCGAACTGGAACAGCTCCCGCTTGGTGCGTTCCCCGTACCACGGCTCGATCACCTCGCGGATTTTGTCAATGTGACGGACCCGGCGATGCCGGTGGCTCAGCTCGGGATCGTCGATCCACTCGGGCACGCCGAGGTGCAGGCATTGCATCTCCCAGTCGTCGCGCCGGATCGATCCAGGGCACACGTAGCCGTCTGCGCAGCGGATCGCGCCCGACGGGTACGCCGTGGGAGGGTGCGGACCCACCAGCGGCCGAGGCCGCTTGCAGTGCAGCGCATCGCAATAGCAAAGCTCGACCCCTGTCAGCAGCGCCCCCAGCCACGACACGTCCATGTGGGTCTCAGGCCGCCGCAGAATCAGATGTGCAGCCCAAGTGGCCAATCCGCCTGCGGTGTACTGGGCCTGCCAGCCCGGCAGCCGCAGCGGCTCGGCGCCGTCATCGCCGTTGAAGCCCAGGAATCCCGTAGCGGTCTGCACCAGCAGCTCGTCGGCCATGACGCCCGGCTCGGCTGCGTCGGCGCCCCAGGCCGTGACCGTCACCAGCTTCGGTGCCGGCTCGCCAGCCGCCGCCCGTGCCGCCAGTCGCTGCGGGTCCCACGGCCCGCCCGCGAGCCCTGACACCGTGTCGCTGGCGATCACCACTTCCGGCCACGACGCGTCGACGTCGTCCGCCGAGCAGTTCAGCTTCCCCGCGTTGAGATGCACGAACAGCGGACTCAGCTCACCGGGCTCCAGCGGGACGTCGTCGACCGGCTGGCGCCGGGCAGGATCGCCGTCGGGCGGCTCAACCTTGACGACCGTCGCGCCGGCGCCCGCCAGCAACCGTCCAGCGAACGGCCCGGCGATGCCAGTGGCCACCTCCAGCACCCGCATCCCGGCGAGTGGTGGCTCCTCAGCGGGACCAGCGTCGGTCCGTTCCGGCATCGTTGCTCTTTCAGTCACGGCTGCTGGAATCGGTTTCGCATGGCACCGAGGTTGAAAACACCCACACTCGCAGGCGATGGTCGACGATCGTGGCACCGTCGGACATCGTTGGCTCCAAAAATTACAGGGACGCATAAAACGTCCCTGGGGTCACAATATGTCGGGTACGTCGCTCGCTCTATTGACAGAGCGATGCCAGAACCCGACGGGTGTTCTTGGATCGCGAGGATAGTGCGCGAGCGGGCAGTCGTCCAAACAGATTCGCAAAGAGCCCGAGCGGATAGGCAGCGAATCGACCGCACGAGCGCGACGTCGACCGAGAGGCCGTGGCTCGAGCGGTCCGTGAGCGCAGTGAACACGAGCGGGAGGCAAATGGCTTCACCACAGGCCGCCACCTATTTGCGCGGGCTGAAAGGAGAAATGCACGGCCGAAGGCGCCGTAAAACGGGTGGAAGGCGGTTTGGACGGCGGCGTACGGTCACGCGGCGAATCGGCCATGGGCCGACGCTGGGTCTACGATGGGGGCACGTTCACATGGCCATTGACGAGATCGAACGTACCGAGATGGTTCAGAAGCTCATCGACACGCTTGGCGAGCAGCCGGCCAGCACGCTCATGAAGTGCGTCCTGACCGACGGTGCCAACCAAGTGGCCACCAAGGACGACCTGCGAGCACTGGAACAGCGCTTACGCGACTACGTCGACGCCGCGTTGGCGACCTCGATTGCGGGAGCGTTGGGGAAGCAGACGCGCACACTCATGCTGACCATGGCGGGCTTCATGCTGACGATCTGGGTGCCGCTCGCCGTAGGTGCCTTCGCCTGACGCGCCGGCTGCGGCCGTTGCGCCTGGCGACTGTGTCATCGGGCCGAGCTGGCGTTCGTGAGGGTGTATAGTTAGGCGTATGCCGAGGATGCAGGTGTACCTCTCAGAGGCGCTGTACGCGGAGGCCAAGTCGCGAGAACTCCCGGTGTCGGAGCTGTTGCAGGCGGCGATACGGATCGAGGTCCAGCGCCGTCGTTTGGCAGAGACGGGTGAGGAATACCTGGCTGAACTTCTCGCCGAGGTGGGCGAGCCCGATCCGTCGCAGACTGCGTGGGCACAAGAACTGGCGAGGCAGCTGGCGCGCCGCGCCGAGCGGGTTGCCGGCTGAGTTGCACGATGGCGCTGGTGCTGGACTCGGGGGCGGTGTCGTTCCTTGCAGGTCGAAACCAACGGGCTGCTGCCTTGCTGGGCGCACTGCAGCGGGAAGGGCTTTGGCCGCTGGTCGTGCCGTCGCCGGTGCTCGTCGAGTGCCTGCAGGGCGATGGGGCGCGCGATGCCGTGGCAAATCGCTTATTGAAGTCGTGCGATGTGGTTACCGAGATCGACGAGCACTTGGCCACCAGAGCTGCGTGGCTGCGGTCGCGTGCACAGCGCGGGTCGGCTGTCGACGCCTTGGTCGTGGCTGCGGCCGAGCCCGGCGGCTCGGTGCTGACTGGCGACGCTGTCGACCTGAGCGCGCTCGCAGCGCACGCACGTGACGTCTTGGTGATGACGATCTAGCCGGTACTGGCCCCAACATGGGCCAGCCGGCGTGGTGACGGCACCGAAGATGCTGTGGCGCATCTTCAGTCACCAGACGGATGCTGGGAGTTGGATGCGGCTTTCAACGTATTTCGTAATAATTCGTTTGTCGGGAAGTCGGCCAAATCGTTACGTTTAGAATGTGGATGTGACAGTCATCGCCCAAGTGCTCACGATGGTGCTTGCGGCAGTCGCGATCGTCTGGCACCAGCAGCGCAGCATCGACAAGCTGCGTGCGGAGATGCGCGAGGAGTTCAGTCGGTTGCGGGCTGAGGTCGTTGGCAACGGGCAGCGTCTCGCGCGCATCGAGGGCTATCTCGGCATCGGCATAGCGCCCGAAGCAGCTGCCGTCGCCGCAGGCGCAACCCGAACCGAATCCGCACCTGCGCAGTAGCCGGCTGTGCCCAGGAGCGGTCGGCAGCTCAGGGTGCTGAACCGGCACCGGTCGCGTCCGACGGCTTCGATAGTGTCCTGCAATGAGCGACAAACCGAACCGCGGCGTGACGGTCTGCCTGAGCTTCGACTTCGATGCGATCTCAATTTGGACGGGGCCACGCGGCTCGAGATCGCCGAACCTGACCGCCCGCGGGGAATTCTCCACCATTGGTGCGCACCGGCTGCTTGACCTGATGGGGGAGCGGGGTATCCCGACGACGTGGTTCATCCCCGGTCACACCATCGACACCTTCGGCGACGTGTGCGCCCGGGTGGTCTCCGACGGCCATGAGGTGGGCTACCACGGTTACTGCCACGAGGCTCCCTCGTCCAAACGGGACGAGGCCGATGAGCGGGCCATCCTGACGCGCTCCATGGACTGCCTGGAGCGGCTCTCGGGCAGTGCGCCAGTCGGGCACCGGGTGCCGGGCGGCAACTGCGGGGACCGCTGGATCAGCCTGCTCATCGAGCACGGCTTTTCCTATGACTCCTCGATGGCGCGCAACGATTACGCGCCCACGTGGTGCCGACTGGGCGACGTGCCCACTACCGACGGCCCGCACCAATTCGGCGACGAGATGGATCTGGTGCAGCTGCCGTTCGACTGGATCCTCGACGACTGGCCCTACTTCAGCTACGACGGGCCCACGGTGCAAGGGCTGCGCACCCCCGATCACGTCTATGACGTGTGGTCCGCTGAGTTCGACTACCTCTGCGAGCGGGTCGGCGATGGGGTGTTCGTGCTGACAATGCATCCGCAGTGCATCGGGCGGGGCAGCCGCATGCTGATGCTCGAACGGCTCATCGATCACATGGCCTCCCGGCCCGGTGTCACCTTCACCACCATGGCGCAGGTGGCCGACGATTTCCGGGCGGCCGCCACGCCGGGAGATCAGGCGAACCGCCGCTTGTAGACAGCCCGGGCCCGAGCGGCCCGTGAGCGGAGCGAACAAGAGCGGAAGGCAAATGGCATCACCGCACACACCGAAGCCATTCCGCGCTGTGTGCATCCGGTAACTTGCCGCCGGGCAGTGCGACGACCCGGTGGCTGTCCCGAGATCCAGGAGAGCCAGCGCATGATCGGACGACCGAGAGCGGCGGTGGCGAGCCTGCCCGAGTACAAGCCGGGCCGCTCGGCAGCCCAAGCCGCCGCCGAACACGACCTGGCCGAGGCGGTCAAGCTGGCCTCCAACGAGAACGCCAACGACCCGCTGCCTTCGGTAGCCAAAGCGGTCGCCGAAGCGGCCTTCGGCATGAACCGTTACCCCGACCATCGCAGCATGGAAGTACGGGAAGCGCTGGCCGCCCGGCACAACGTCGGGCTCGACGGGGTCACCGTCGGCTCGGGTTCGGTGGGCGTGCTCCAGCAGCTGTTCGCCGCCTATATCGATCCGGGCGACGAGGTGGTGTATCCGTGGCGCTCGTTCGAGGTCCACCCGGTGTTCTGCGCAGTGTCGGCGGCCAGCGCTGTCACGGTGCCGCTGGTCGACCACGCGTTCGACCTTGACGCTGTAGCCGCGGCGGTGACCGACCGCACAAAGATCGTGATCCTGTCCACCCCCAACAACCCGACCGGCACGGTCTGCACGACCGCAGAGCTGCAGCACCTGCTGGCCGCCGTGCCCGACGACGTCATCGTGGTGATCGACGAGGCCTACCGGGAATTCGTCACCGACCCTGCCGTGTCCGATCCCATTGAGGTCATCGTGCCCGAGCATCCGAATGCGTTGGTGCTGCGCACCTTCTCCAAGGCATACGGCCTTGCCAACCTGCGGGTCGGCTACGGCGTCGGCCACCCGGGCCTCATCGGAGCGCTCGACAAGGTGGCGCTGCCGTTCATCGTCAGCGGGATCGCCCAGGAAGCGGCGCTGGCATCGCTCGAACCGCAGGCTGCCACCGAATTGGCCGAACGAGTGACGGGCATCCTGTCTGAGCGCGACCGCATCAGTGCCGCGATCAGCGAACTGGGCTGGCCGGTGGTGCCGAGCCAGGCCAACTTCGTTTACTTGCCGGTCGGCGCTGGGGCGATGGACCTGTTCGTCTGTCTCGAGAAGCAGGGCCTGGTGACTCGTCCTTTCGAAGGCGAAGGCGTGCGTATCAGCCTGGGCACACCGTCGCAGAACGATCGGCTGCTGGCCGCTTTGGGCGCCGTCGAACCGGCTGGCTAGGAGGCGGCCTCGCTGATTGTCTTCCAGAGCAGGTCGACGTGCTCGCGATCGGTGCGGGACTGGCCGATCGCGACACGGATCATGCTGTGGCCGTCGAGCTTCGACGGGGTCAGGTAGGCGACGCCGCTGCCGTTCACTGCCGCGGCAACCGCATCGGTGGCGCGGTCTGCGGCCTCCAGCGCCCCGTCCGACTCATCAGCGGGCCGGCAACGGAAGCACACCAGCGAGAACGGGTGCGGGGCGACGATCTCAAAACGCGGGTCTTCGTCGAGACGCTGCGCCAATTCCTGGGCCATGGCGACGTGGTGGCGCACCATCTGCCGCAATGCGGCGGCCCCGTAGCTTCGCAGCACCCACCACAGCTTGAGCGCGCGGAAGCGGCGGCCCAGCGGCACCTGCCAGTTCCGGTAGTCGATCACGTTGCCGGCGTCGCTCTGGGTGTTGCGCAGGTAGGGCGGGTCGATCGAGAGGGCGTCGGTGAGGGCGGTCCGCCGAGCCACGTAGAAGGCCGAGCAGTCGAAGTTGACCATCATCCACTTGTGGGGATTGAACACGTAGCTGTCGACCAGCTCGATACCGTCCTGGTGGTGGCGAAACTCCCCGCAGATCATCGCCGTGCCCGCGTACGCAGCGTCGACGTGGTGCCACATCTCGTGCTCTTGGGCAACGGCGGAAATGGCTCGCACCGGGTCGACCGCGGTGGTGCCGGTGGTGCCGACGGTCGAGCCGACAAAGGCCGGCATCAGCCCGGCAGCCGCATCGGCTTCGACCGCCGCGGCCAACGCGTCAACCCGCATGGCACGACGCTCGTCGGTCTCGATGAGGCGCACCTGGCCGAAGCCGGCAATGTTCGCGCCCTTCTCCACGGAACTGTGCGCCTGGGCTGAGGTGTAGGCCACCATCTGCTCTGCGGGCTGACCGCTGCGAGCGCTCGCACGGTGGCGGGCAGCGACCAGTGCCAGATGCGTTGAGTCCGAGGCGCTGCCCTGAAGGACGCCGCCCCCGGCGGCGGTGCTCTTCCACTGCTGGGGCAAGGCGAGCAGATCGACCAGCCAGTCGAGGACATGGCTCTCGATCTCGGTCACTGCCGGCGATGCCGACCACAGCAGGCCGATGAGGCCCAGACCGGCCGACACTGTGTCGGCCAGCACCGAGGGCGGGGAGTTGTTCGCCGGGAAATACGCGAACCAGCCGGGGTGCTGCCAGTGCGTGACCCCGGGCATGACGACCCGATCCAGATCGGCCAGCAGGTCCTCAAAGGGCTCGGGATCCTCAGGCGCTTGCGCAGGCAGCATCGCCCCGATGTCGCCCGGAGCCACCGTCGATGCCACCGGCAGCGACTCGATGCGCTCCCAGTAGTCGGCAATCCAGTCGATCACCGCTCGGCCGTGCTGGCGGAACTCGTCGGGCGTCATGTGCAGGGGCGGCGAAGTCAGATCTGCCGGCTGGTCTGGCGCTGTCGGGTCCATGGGTGTGACGCTACTGGGCGCCAAATCTGGGACCTGTGCCGGATTTGGCGGTTGCCGTAGTGTGGGCGGACCGCAAACGGGGAGGCGAAATGACTGACGGGGCGACTGCCGGTGCTACTGCTTCGGGCATCGTCGGCTACGACGTGGCGGCGGTGGAGGCGTGGATCGACGCCAATGTCGAGGGCTTGGATCCACCATTCACCTGGACCCAGCTCGAGGGCGGCCACAGCAACCTCACGTACAAGCTCACTGCTGCAGACGGCACCACAGCCGTCGTGCGTCGTCCGCCGATGGGGGAGTTGTTGCCCAAGGCTCACGACATGGGCCGTGAGTTCACGATCATCAGTGGCCTGGGACCCACGGCCGTGCCGGTGGCCATTGCGTACGGCTACTGCGAGAGCCCCGACGTGACCGGCGCCCACTTCTACGTGATGAGCCACGTCGAGGGCAGGCCCTTGTTCGAATCTGCCGACGCCCGCGAGCATCTCAGCCCACAGGGTCGGGCCAACGTCGGCACTTCGTTCATGGACGTGCTCTCAGCGCTGCACTCGGTGGATCCCGACGATGTCGGCTTGGGCGATCTGGGCAAGAAGGAGGACTACGTCGGGCGGCAGATCCGCACGTGGTACCGGTCGTGGACGGCCTCGGCGGAAGCGGCAGCCTACGACACCCCCGTCGTCCACGAACTGCACGACTTCCTGCTGGACCGCAAGCCACAACAGGGTCCCGCACGGGTCGTGCATGGCGACTACGGCCTGCACAACTGCCTGTTCAACCCTGCGGGCGAGCTGCAGGCGGTGCTGGATTGGGAGATCTCCACGCTCGGCGACCCGCTCGCCGACTTCGCGTACGCGCTGAATGGCTGGACCGAACCCACCGACGAGATCTTGGAGGGTTCCGATCCGCCGACGCTGGTGGACGGCTTCGTCGGCCGCGCCGACCTCATCGAGCGCTACCAGCAGCGCACGGGCGCCGATCTGTCGCAGCTGGCGTACTACGTGAGCTTCAACCACTGGAAGTCTGCGTGCATCATCCACGGCGTCTACGCCCGTTACATGCGCGGCCAAAAGCCATCCGACGACGTCGATTTGGACCTGTACCGGGCCCGCATCGGGCGCGGCATCGAGTTGTCAGCGGCAGCTGCGGCAGCGATTACCTAGCGCTGAGGGCGACGGGACCCCGGCGATGCCGCGCACCGACTGGAACCCGATCCTGCGGGGGGAATTCGATAAGCCCTACTGGACCACGTTGTGGCAATACGTGGCCGACGAACGCAGCAACGGCCCGGTGTTTCCGCCTCCAGACCAGGTGTTCGCAGCGCTCCACTTGACGCCGTACGCGTCGGTCAAGGTGCTGATCCTCGGACAGGACCCCTATCACGGCCCACGCCAAGCGCACGGGCTGTGCTTCTCGGTGCCCCATGGCGTGCCACAGCCGCCATCGCTGCAGAACATCTTCACCGAGATGCGCGACGACTTGGGCATCGAGCCGCCGTCGCATGGGAATCTCGAGCCGTGGGCGCGTCAGGGCGTGCTGTTGCTCAACGCGTTCCTCACGGTGCGGGCCCGATCGGCGGCCTCACACCGGTCGGCGGGCTGGGAGACGTTCACCGACGAGGTCATCCGTGCCGTCAGCGCAAGGTCCGATCGCGTCGTGTTCATCCTGTGGGGCGCCTTTGCTCGCCGGAAAAAGGCACTGGTGGACATGACTCGGCACGTGGTCATCGAGTCAGCGCACCCCTCGCCGCTGAGCGCGCACAACGGCTTCTTCGGCAGCCGACCGTTCAGCCGCGCCAACGCCGCCCTTGTCGAGGCGGGCCGCGACCCGGTCGATTGGAGTCTGCCCGGCTGACTTGGCGCAGCCGAAGGCTCCGCTCCTGCTCGGCTGTTCTCAGCAGAGCGTGACGCTTTCAGCGGAGCGTGACGCGGCCGTTGGGGGTGTCAAGCGTGGCTTCGAGGCTGGCGGCATCACCTGCCGTGACCGCGACCTCGATGCCGATAGCGCTGTACAGCGCATTGATGTGATCCGGGTCGGGGTGAGTGCCCGCCAACGACACCAGCGTGCAGCCGGTGGGAGTCACCGTTGCAGGATGCGTGGTGTCGCCCCAGTTGATGACAAACGGGACCAAGCCAGGCCCTGCCGAGGTGGTCAGCGACCAATGGATCTCCTCGCCGTCGGGCTTCACACGGCTCATCGCCGACACAGGGCCGGGGTCCTCGCCGCACGCGCTCATGGCGGCGGTCACGTCGTGGATGGTCTCGCCGTCGGAAGCGTGCACGGCGAACGTGATGAGCCGGCCTTCGTTCATCTTGTCGATGCCGAATGGGCGGCCGTTGGGCGGATCGGACTGCTCCGGATCGGGCGCAATGATCTCCAGATAGACATCGTCGCCGAGCGACATGAGCGTGTTGCGCGTGCCGACACCCGGATGCGGACCGCCGGGCGCGGCCGCCATGCCCACCAGTGCCTCGACGGCTGCGGTTCCGGCCGCGAGATCGGGTGCTGCGTACACGATGTGGTCAAGTGCTGCCATGCGCGCACGCTAGCTGTGGCAGCACGGCTCGTCTGAACTCACGCGCGGCGGGGCAGAGCCGAGCGGCACGAGCTAGTCGAATGCCTCGGCGGCGGCGACTTCGGCGATCCGGTCGACGTCGTAGCCGAGATGCTCGGACAGGACCTCGTAGAGATGTTCTCCGAGCCCAGGCGAGGCCACCTCGGGCCACACACGGCTGCGCGACATGGTGAACCTGGGCGCTTCGATGATCGTCGAGCCATGTGTGGAATGAGGAACTTCAACCCAGTGATTCCGGTGCGCCATCTGGGGGTCGACCGCCAGTTCGGGGCTGTTCTGCACCCGATGCGCTGCCACGCAGGCTTCCTGGCACTGCTGCTCCACCTCGGCTTCGTCGAGGCTGCTGGTCCAGCCGGCGACGGCGGCCTCGAGTTCGTCTCGCCGGGAGAGCCGTTCGGCGAGCGACAGCGTCGCAAGGTCGTCGCAGCCGGCGAGGCCCGCGAGCGCCGCCCATGCGTCGTCGTCCTGCGCTACGACGGCCACCCAGCGGTCGTGCCCCGCTGCTGGGAACACACCGTGCGGGCAGTAGTCGTCGCTGGTGTTGCCCCGGCCCGTCACGACGGCGCCATTGCGGAGGTACTCCAGCACCGCGGGCGCAATGAAGTGAATCGAGGCTTCCGCCTGGGAGAAGTCGATGTAGCGGCCTTCCCCGGTCCGCCGTTGATGATCCACGGCTGCGAGCAGGCTGGCCAGTGCCGGATGCGGCGAGGTGTAATCGGTGATGGCGCCATAGGGCCCCACCGGGGCGCGATCGGGCCAACCGGTGATGTTGTAGAAACCGGCCATCGCACCCGACAGGTTGCCGTACCCCGCAAAATTGGCAAGCGGCCCGCTCTGACCGAACAAGCAGGTCGACAGCATCACCACCGATGGGTTGATCTCGCGCACGTTGTCGTAGTCAAGACCCCATGAACGCATGGCGCGGGGCGTGTAGGCCTCGCACACCACGTCGGCCCAGCGGATCAGGTCGTGGGCGACTTCGAGGCCGGCTGGCGTGCCCGGATTCAGGGTGATGCCGAGCTTGCCCGCATTCATGTTGTTGAACAGGGCGCTGTTCTCGGGCCCGGGGTCGTTGTTGATGAACGGCAGGAAGGTACGGCACGCGTCCAGGCGGACTGACGACTCGACCCGGATCACGGTCGCCCCCGCATCGGCGAGGATCCGCGAGAACGTGGGCCCAGCCACTGCCCACATGAAGTCGAGCACCTTCAATCCCTCGAGCGGACGCTCACGTACGGTCGGCGCCTCTGGGGCGAACACTGACGGTGTCCGCTGGGAAGCCAGGACCGCGGCCGTGTGCTCGCCGATCTCCGGTACCCGATCAACCGAGCCGTCGGTGGGTTCGGGCTTCATCCAATGGCCGGGATAGCGCAGCCCGTCAACGTCGTCCCAGTAGCTGCGAGCGGCCAATTGCTCCGATGCTGCGACGTCGGCGGTTGTGGCGACGGGTGCAAGCAGCAGGCGATGCTCGTTGGCGAGCGCGAACAGCTCCTGTTTCGTTCGCGAGGCCGTGAACGCGGCAACGCATTCCTTGATGCGCTCGAAATCCTCGATCGTCTCGCTTCCGTCGCCCAGCGCCATGCCGTATCCGATCCAGTCCTTCGACGCGGTCTCGGCATCGCAGAACCCTGCCTCGTGCACCAAGTTCATCAGCCGAGCCGTCGCCGGCCCAATGGCAGCCCCGAATACGTGGGTCACCGAGACGTGCCCGTCGCTGGCCGGGTACATGAACCGCAGCCGGAGATCGCCGCTGCGCACGGCCCCGCCGCCGCGCAGGGTCAAGGGGGCGCCGATCAGCGAGCACAGCACCGATGACATCGTCGAATTCATAGCGACGGCTTGCGCCGATACGTCGATGAGCTGGCCCCAGCCCGACTGGTTGCGCTCCAGCAGTGCAAGCGTCACCACTGATGCTGCGTGCGCAGCGGCGTGACGGAATGCCTGCGGAACGCCCACGCCGAGCGGTGCCCGGTCTTCGTCGCCGCATAGGTGCATCGGGCCGCCCGATGCCCACACGGTCAGATCTGTCGCGGCCCAGTGCGCCTTCGGACCGGTCTGGCCGAACGGCGAGATCGAAGCGATCACGAGTGCGGGGTTGATCTCGGCGAGGGCGTCGGGTCCGAGGCCCAGCGATGCCAGCTCGCCAGGCGGGGCTGATTCCAGCAGTGCGTCGGCACCGGCCGCCAAGCGGCGGAGCGCATCGGCGCCGTCGGGGGTGGTGATGTCGAGCTCGACCGACTTCTTGCCGCGGGCATAGGGCGAGTGCGTCAACGAGGTGCCGTTGGCATCGAATGGCCCCCGTCGCCGCACCGGGGTGCCGCCCGGCGGCTCGATGGCAATGACCTCGGCGCCGAGCCGCGCCAGGATGAACCCGGCCAGGTGACCGCGATCATCAGTCAGATCCAGGACTCGGTACGGAGACAGCAGCGTCATAGTCCTGCGAAAACTAGTCCCGCAATGCGAAGTGCAAGCCGACACGCTGTTGGGGCTCTGGCGGCGAGCCCAGGCGTGCGTCTTGACCGGCGTCAGGACCCTGAAGTGCGGTTTGAGCTCACTGGCAGCACTCGGTGCCAACGGGCCCAGAGCGCGAAGGCGAGGCTGATCGCCCCGTATCCGGCATACGCCGCGGCCAGCGGCGTCACCGAGCCCGCCATTATGCGATCGATGAGCATCGCGAGCATCGCGGCGCCACCCATCGAGATCGTGCCGATCACGGCCGAGGCAGTGCCCGACAGTTCGCCCATGGGCTCCATGGCCTGGGCCCGTATCAGCGCGCTCGCGAACATCCGCAGTGAGTTGATCACAGCAATCAGGGCGAACCAGCCGTAGAACCACGGCTGGCCGCTGGACTGCCACGACCACAGCACCAGCGCGATCGACATCAGCAGTGCGGTGGGCAGCAGCAACACGATGGCGCGATCGGTGCCGAACCGGTGCACCTGCCGGCTCCCTGCGAACATCACCAGCCCCATGAACAAGCTCATCCCGGCGAAGTAGTAGGCGAACACGTCGCCCCGGCCGTATACGTCGTCGAAGAGCAGATGGCTGCTGCCCAGGAACGCCACGAACGAGCCCGTGTCGAACATGATCGCCAGCGCCGAGCCGATGGTGAGCTTGCTGGTGCACACCGCGACGATGGCCTCGCGGGTGCGGCCCAAGGTGAGCGGTCGGCGACGTTCAGGCGGCAGCGACTCGGGCAGCCGGGTCGCCCACACCGCCAGCGGCACCGTCAGCGCTATCGGCGCGGCCATCACCCACCGCCAAGTTCCCAGGGCCAGCACCGCGTGGCCGGCCAGCGGCGCAACAGCGGGCACGACCATGAACACCGCGGCCACCGCCGACAGCACACGAGCGAGCCGATCGCCCTCGTACAGGTCGCGGCCGATGGCCAAGATGAGAAACGCGGGGCCCGGCCGCGCCGACGCCCCAGATCAACCAGCTGGCAATCAGGATCTCGAATGTGGGCGCCAAGGCGGAACCCAAGGCCCCGACGGTATAGACCGCCAAGCCGGCGTACAGCACCGGCTTGCGGCCGAAGCGATCCGTGAACGGGCCGTACAGCATCTGCGCGCCGGCCAGACCCAGGAAGTACAGGGTGACGATGAGCGAGACCCGCGGCGAATCAGGCGCCAAGCCCAGTCACACACGGATGTCGGCGAAGGCCGGCAGCGCCATGTTGATATCCAGCGCTGCGGTGGCGTTCATGGCGGCGAGCTGGACCACTAGCTCACGTTCGGCGATCCTGCGCTGTCGCGGCCCGTTGCCCAGCGGAACGTCGACGCGGATGGTGCCCGACGTCGCGGATGCCGGGAACCACTCAGCTCGATGTCGGTGCACGGCACCCTCCATATGACACAATCATGTTTCTAGTCGCATGCGATTGTTGAACATTCCGCTGCGCTTATTCGGTTCATCCGGGCGCGTGCCGCACGGGCCGTGCCGCCTGATGAGGCAATGAGCTCGACTCCAAGGAGTGCTGGGGTTACTCGTCGGTGATGT
Source organism: Acidimicrobiales bacterium (assembly GCA_963663635.2). GTDB lineage: Bacteria > Actinomycetota > Acidimicrobiia > Acidimicrobiales > Poriferisodalaceae > Poriferisodalis. The sequence goes on along the minus strand of CAXXMY010000020.1, from coordinate 98,685 downwards.
CGTCGATGGTGACTTGGTAGCCGCCCCAGCTTCGACCGTCGCAGCTCTGCAGGGAGCAGGAGCATGGGGCGACTCTGATGCGGTAGGTGCCGGTCCGCGGGGCAGTGAGAGTCCTGGGGTTCGAGGGCCATCGACGGTCGTACCAGCCTTCGGTGCTCGTTCCAGGGGCTGGCGTGTAGTAGCTCGGGTCGTCGGTCCACCACGACGGGGGGATCTCTGTGAGTATGTCGGATCCGTTGTTGTCGGTCACCAGAAATACCCGCTGGATTTGCAAGAATTCGAGGGTCGTTGTTGTTCCCGTGCCCATCGGCCTGGGCAGCTTGATGTTGGTCGAGTGTCCTGTTGCGTCCTTGCCATCGGTGCCGGTGATCCTGTATCGACGTCCAGCGACCAAATCGTCTTCGAAATAGTCTGCGTCAGCTCCCATCGAACCGAATCGCACCTTTGGGTAATCTATGAATCCGGCTGCCGGCATCCCCACTTCAAGTTGGCCCCGTCCACCTATTCCACCTGGATAATTGAGATCCACGAATTCGGCGTCTAGATCCCTCAATATCAGGTTGTAGGTGCCAGAATTCCAGTAGCGGAGGGTGGTAACACCGATGTAGTAGGTGCCGCTGGTGAGCGGTTTGTAGTAGACCATTGATCCACGCTGATTCCAGAATCCCGAATCTGCAGACCAATGGTTCGTATTCGCACCGCAGAGCACGTAGTCGCCATACCACCAGTACAATTGGTCCATGCGGCAGTTGAGACGTGTTGGGCGTGTCGGTCTGCCAGCGACGGGGCCGTCTGCGGTGTAGAGGCCGGTGATGGCGGCGTTGGTCAGTTCGCCCCATCTGTAACCGCCGATCATGTTGAAGGTGTATCCCCGATTGGCCTTGAGTTCGACGGCGTACCAGTCGACGTCGTCGCCGTTGTTGATCCGTCCGGTGACATAGTCGTCGACGCCAAGACGGCCGGTGGTGGCCGCGTCAGCGGCGAGGTCGAACCCGCTCCGCTCGGGCACGCTGGGCGCGGCGCGGGTGACGGTGACGGTGTAGCTCTGGGTTCTCGTCTCATCGCTGACAGCGACGACGAACGCTGTCTGTGACGACCGGCCGTTGGAGAACGGCGAGTTGAGAGCGACCTGGATGCCGGCGGTGGCGCTGTCGGCGTCGGGCGCGGAGAACACCACTTGGCGGTCTGCTGGAGCGGTGGCGCTGAGGGTGATCTGACCGACTTCGTGGGTCACGCGGACGCTGTATTCGTTCACGCCGGGTCCGAACGCCGGGGTGAGCACGCCGGGGCTGACGCTCAACGCGCTCAACTGCGGTTCAGCGTCGCTCGGGGCCGTGCGGGGCGTTGCCGGCTGGGCGACGCTGCGCGCCGACGAATCGGCCGGCACCCCGTCGGTGAGCGTGCTCTTGGCGATGGCTCCCGAGGGGGGGGGGGGGGGGGGGGTCCGGCTTTGAGAGCCCTGCTGGTCGCTGCCGACCTCGGGGGCGCGCAGCCGCACCGTGTACAGGTTCTGGCGCTGATACCCCGGCGCGCTGGCGCGCACCGCGACCAGCGTGTCGCGGCCTGGGGTCATCTCGACAACGCCGTCGTAGCCGACGGGAACGAACTCGCTGCCCCCAGCAGAAAGCACGAAACCCTTCACCACAGATTCTCCGGCCGCCTCGAACTCCACCGTTGGGCTGCCCGCATCTGCCGTCGCGGCAAAACGGTGCCGACCGGGCGCGAAATCGATGTCCTCGCCGCCCACGGTGATCCCCGCGAGGCGCCCCGAACGAGCAGGCTGGACACCATCACGGCCAACCGTGATCGAATAGAACCGCACTGCGCTGCCGTCCTGAGCGGTCACCGACACCGTGATGGACGCCCCGTCGTTGCCCAGGGCGACCTGGTGCCCGTTGGAGAGGTTGCCGTCCGCATCGTCGGGCGCGATCACTGCCGTGGCCTCAAGATGGACTGTCTCCGCGGACACCGTGACCCGCCCGGCATCCGCATCGGCCTCGGCGTTGTAGTCGGCCACCTCGGGATCAAAGCCGGGCGACAGCTCGATGCCGTCAATAGCCAGCGCCGACAGGGCGGTGTCGTCAAAGGACACCGCGCGCGCGACGTCTATTGCGTAGGAGCGGGTGGTGGCGTTGTCGGCGGCGGTGACAGTCACGGTGACAGTCGTGTCGCTGCCGGGGGCGCCGAGGTCGATCTGGTGGCCTGCGGCGTGGGGGTCGGCGTCGGCTGGGGAGATCTGGGTGCCGCACGCGTAGGGGTTCGCCGCGGCGTCGACGGTGATGTGCTCGGCGTCGGCGGGTGCGACCGCAGTGTGGTGTGCCGCGGTCGGGTCGAACACGGCGTCGAGGTCTGCGCCGTCGAAGGCAAGCCCGCTCAGCGACGCGTCGGTGTGGGCGCCGTGCCGGGGGTCGCCGGGTTCGAGCGCGATGATGCGCAGCTCGGCTTGGCCGCCGACCTGCCAGAGCGCGCACGGCGCGTCCCACATCCAATAGCGGAACGCGGTGCCAACGGTCTCGCCGTCCGGACGCGTCGCGGCCTCGGAGAACAGGCTGCGGCCCCCGACGTCGAGCACGAAACCCGACCCCAGATCCACCGACCCGCCCAGCCGCAGCGCAACCGGATCCGTCAGACCCCCAGCAGGACCGCCCGACACCACCCCCTCTGTGTTGCGGTTGGCTTCGTGTCCGCTTTTGGGGGGTTTTTCGGCCAGCATGTTGGGGGTGCCCGATTGATTGGATGGAGGAGTTGTGGAGGCTCAGGGACCGAGGAAGAAGAAGCGTTTGCTGGCGCCGTCGGAGAAGTACGAGATCTGGTTGCGGCTCGTGCGCGGCGAGGCCACTGTAGGGGAGGCAGCCGACCGGGCGGGGGTTGATCGCTCGACGGTCGCCAAGCTGCGTGAGGTCGCCCGGCGGGGCGCGTTGGAGGCGTTGGCGGCGTCGAGGCCCGGGCGGCGCGACGCTGGGCGTGACGTCGAGCTGGCCGCGGCGAACGCTGAGGCGGAGCGTTGGCGCGCGGCGCTGGCGGAGATGGCGGTGAAGGTGACCCTGTTGGAGGGAAAAGAGCGCTGGGGCTGAGCGGCCCGGTCCCCGCGCGCATCAGCGGTGCCGCGAAGCGGGGCCTGCTCGGCTTGGTCGCCCACGCGACCGAGCAGGGATGGCCGGCGAAGCGGGCATGCGGGTACCTGCAGCTGGAGCCTCGGCGGCATCGCCGCTGGGCGCGCCGTGCTGCCGCAGGCGAGGATCTGGCTGATTCGCGTCCTGGGGGGAGCCCCTCGCACGGTCTCACACCGTCGGAGAAGGCGGAGATCCTGGCGGTGTTCGAGGAGTGGGGCCACGTCGACCGGTCGCATCGCAAGCTCGCTCATCGGGGGTCGTGGCTGGGCCGGTTCTGGTGCGACCCCAGCACAGCGAAACGGGTCCTCGACGCCGGCGGCCTGCGGTTTCGCGCTCAGCCCAAGCGGACAAGGACTGAGAAACGGCCATGGCCGCACTGGGTCGAGCCCGCCCCGAACCGGGTATGGATCTATGACACCACCCACTGGCCGGCGGCCGGAGCGGCCACCACGGTGATCTGCGATGTCGTGTCCCGCAAATGGATCGCGGACATCACCTCCGCTGACGAGACCAGCACCGAGATCGAAGCAGTGTTCAGCCGGGCGCTGCGCACAGAGGGCATCGACGCGGCCATCGCCCAACGCAACCCTGACGGGATCCGCTGGACAGCAGACCTCGAACACGACGGCCACACCCCGGTGCTGCTGGTGCTGTCGGACAACGGACCTCAGATGACGTCGCACACGACACGGGACTTCATGGCCTACGCATGGCTCGCCGCGCACTACGGGCGGCCGGGCACCCCAACCGACCAGGCATGGATCGAGAGCCTGTTCGGGCACGTCAAGCACGAGCACCCCCACCTCGAACGCATCAGCGACATCGCCGTGCTCCGAGCCGAGCTCGACACCGTCGCGCACCACTACAACGAAGTCCGGCTCCACGCCGGCATCGGGTACGTCACACCCGGCCAACAACACCGAGGCGAAGGCGAAACCGTCCGACAAGCACGACACGACGGACTCGAACACGCACGACGCCAACGGATCGCCTACCATCAGACGCAACCCCAAACCGTGCCACCAGCTGCGAGTTGAAACAACGCCAAAAGCGGACATTAACTCTGACACACCTCACTCCATCTGCGCCAACGCGTACAGATCGCTGGGCACGCGCACTTTGACGCCGTCCCAATAACGCACCGCCAGGCTGCCCGCCCGAGCCGGCCCGCCCGGCTCGGGCGGCGCCGAATAGCCCACGAACCCCGTACCGCCGCTCAAGCCCGAGCCCCAAATGGCCGCACCCGCCAGCACCAAACCCTGAACATCGCCGCCGTCAGCGGCGCCCGACACATCCCGCCCCGCCAGCTCCTGCGCGGACTCCCGCCGCGACAGCTCCTCCGACAGCTCCCGCCCCGCCAGCTCCTGGGCGGGCTCGGAGATCGGCCTGGTGAGCGCGAGCACGAAACGGTCCCCCGCTCCGATGCCGCCCACAATCGCACGCGCCGAGACAGGCACCTCGAAATTCACATGATCGGCGCCCGCCGAGCGCACCTCGCTCGCCGCGAAACTCGCCGTCCCCGCAGCCGTTTGCACCCACACCGTCAAATCAGCGCCGCCGCCGCCCGCGCCGAAGAAATCCCCCAGCACCAACCCGCCGTCATCGTTCAGCCGCAATGAATCACCCCGGGACGTTCCTATAGATGTCAAGTGCGGGTTGTGAGGGTGGAGAGGTCGGCTCGGAGGGTGCGGTAGAGCTCTCGGGCGACGAAGCGTTTGAGGCAGCGGATGGCTTCTTTTTTGGTCTTGCCTTCGGCGAGGCGGCGGTCGGTGTAGCTGCGGGTTCGTTCGCGGTAGCGGAGCCGGACGATGACGATCATGTGCAGGGCTCGGTTGGCTGAGCGGTTGCCGGCGAAGTTGAGTCGGTGACGCTGGGTGCGCCCGCTCGACGCGGGGACCGGCGCGGCTGCGCACAGGTGAGCGAACGACGCCTCAGTGCTGAGTCGGTCGATGTTGTGGCCCGCGGCGACGAGCAGGGTCGCGGTGTGGTGGGTGCCGCACCCGAGGCGCGACAGGGTTGTGGGTGCTGCGGTGGCGACCAGCCGGTCGAGCCGGCGGCCGAGCTCGTCGGCCTCGGCGCCGAGCTGGGCGACGCGGCGCCCGAGGCTGCGCAGTGCTGGGTTGGCGGCCTGGGCGGGATCGGCGAGGCGGTTCGGATCGGGCCGCAACCGAGCGCACACGTTGGCCTTGCCCTCGAGGGTCCGGCGGGTGTCGAGCTGCTCGCGCAACGCGGCGGGAGCGGTGACGAGCAGGTCGCCGAGCTGGCACAACGCGGCGGCGCGGGCCTTGACGGCGCTGTTTCGGGTCACGCTGAGCTGGCGGATCGCCTCGACGATGCCGGTGGTGTCGGTGGCGGCTGCGGTCGCTTCGCCCGAGAGCACCTTGCGGGCAGCGGCCTCAGCGTCGATGGTGTCGTTCTTGCCGCGACGCGAGCGCAGATGCGGGTGCGGCTGGTTGACCTCGATCACTCGACAGCCCTGATCGATCAGCGACCGCGTCAGAGCCGCACCGAACGATCCGGTGGACTCGACACCGACCGTGGTGATCGGGCCGAACGACGCGAGCCATGTGTGGGTCAACCGGTAGCCGGCGCGGGTCGCCGGGAACGATTCAGTGCCCAGTACTCGCCCGAGCGGGTCGAGCGCCGCGGCGACGTGGAAGTCGGTGTGGCAGTCAATCCCGCCGATCACCGCCTGTTGCTGGTCTGGCATGCTGTAGTCGGCTTCATCTCGGAGCGGCTGTGCCGGGACGGGACGGACATAACAGTGATGAGGCATCTGTGGGCACAGGTTCCTATGAGGTCACGTCGCTCGTTCCGGACCGGCCGCAGCTGACAAGTCCGAGAAGCGGGCCGGCGACGGCGACGAGTCCCAGGCAAGGCACCCACAACGCGCAGGGCCAGTTAGTTGGCAAGTCAGATGTCGACGGCCCACTCCCCGCGCACATCTTCACTGTTAGGTAGAGGCTCGGGTTGTTGTGTCACGGCCGGGGTGGCTGTGACTGTTTGACGGTAGTAGGCGGTTTCGTGGTCGGCTGGCGTGGTGTAGGTGCGGCGGCCGGGGAGGAGCTGTCCGTGGCTGCGTCGGTGGTTGTACCAGTCGACGTATTCGAGGGTGGCGAACTCGACGTCGCTGAGCCCGTGCCAGGGCCCGTGGGGGTAGACGAGCTCCCATTTGAACAGGCCGTTGAAGCTCTCGATCATGGCGTTGAAGCCCCTATAGGTCAAGACTTTGTTTCATGGGGTGTGTTGGGAGTCGAGTCGTGCGCGGTGGTCGGTCATGACGCGTTGGTAGACCTCGCGGGCGAGGAATCGTTTGAGGCAGCGGATGATGTCTCTTTTGGAGAGGCCTTCGGTGGTGCGTCGGCGGGTGCAGTCGATGGTGGGCTGGTGGAAGCGCATGCGCACGATGACGGCGCGGCAGAGCGCGGCGTTGGCTTGTCGGTGCCCGGCGCGGGAGAGCCGGTGCCGGTTGGTGACGCCCGATGAGGCGGGGATCGGACAGGCGCCGCAGAGTTTGGCGAAGGCTGCTTCGGAGCGGATGCGGTCGTGAATCACCCCAGGTTTGGCAGAGCCTCGGGCAGCGTCACGATCGACGCGGCGATGGCGTCGCAGCCCGCTGTGGAGTCCCGATGCGATATCCCGCACGAGGCACAGTGAAGATGTAGGCAGGATCGCGGGCGTCGTCTTCGAGTTTGCGGCGAAGCCGTTTCATGGCGCTGCGGACTGGCCCGGCCGGATTCGGCGAGTCCGACTTCCAGACGCGGTGCATCAGCTGGCTGCAGCTGAGCACTCTTCCGGGGTTGGCTGCGAGCTCGCTCAGCAGCCGGAATTCGGTTTCGGTGAGGTCCGCTTGACGGCCGTTGACCCAAGCGGCGCGTGAGGCGAAGTCGACGGTGAGGTCGCCCAGTTCAAACAGCGGAGGAGCCTCGGGGGCAGGTGCTGCGCGGCGATGCAGCGCAGCGCGGACCCTCGCGAGCAGCTCAGTCGGGGAGAACGGCTTGACGATGTAGTCGGCGGCTCCGGATTCCACAGCGCGCAGCACGTCTTCGTCGAGGCCGTAGTCGACCACGAATATGACCGACGCGTCCAATGAGATGCGCATTGCTCTCATGTCCTCGACGCTGTCGATGGCGGGGTGAGCGACTCCGGCCAGCACCAGGTCGAGCCTGTTCGATGCCGAGTCGGCCAGAGCTTCTGCTGCATCGGCTGCGAAGGCGAGGCGGTAGCCCGCGGCAATCAGGGTGTCGTTGATTTGGCGCTGCGTCTGCGGGTCGACATCGAGCACGAGGATCCGAGCAGCGGCCGTGGGGCGCGCCGTGGGGCGTGGGGTGTCCGCGGCAGGAGTGGATTGTGGCGGATGAGCGAACGGCAGAGTGAACGAGACACGCGTCTCGCCGGCGGATTCGTCGAGGTCGGCCCAGATGCGGCCGCCGTGAGCTTCCACGATCCCTTTGCTGATCGCGAGGTCGAGCTCTGAGCGCCGCACGCCAACGCTGTCCTCGTCGGGACGGTGCCGAGAGCGCTTGTCGAAAAGGCCCGCGAGCCGCGCCGCTGGAGCCGCGCCGCAGTGGGTCACCGAGACACGGGCAACGGAGCCGTCGCGTGCGGCCACGACGCGTACCGGCATCGTTCCGTCGGAGGACACGAATGCGTCGGTCAGGACGCTCCGCAGGACGCGCGCGATGCGGCGCTGGTCTGCTGAGACGAACTCCAGGTTGGGCTCGACGTCGACAATGATGCGGTCGTCGCCGGTATTGCCGCGGAACTCCTGCGCTGCATCGTTGATCAGACGCGCAAGCTCGGCAGGCTCGGCGGCGATTGGCAGGGTGCCGGTGTGGATCTGTGCCATGTCGCGCAATTCGCCGATGAGCTCGCGCATGAGATCTGCCTGAGTGTCGATGATGCGCGCGAGCTGGTTCGACTCAGCAGGGTCAAGATCGGCTTGCGATGCAAGCAGCATCGCTGCGGAGCCCTTGGTGCTCACCAGCGGCATGCGCAATTCCTCGCTTGCGAGGCCCAAGATGTCTGCGCGCAGCCGGTCGAGCTCTTCCAAGGGCGTCAGGTCCTGCACGGTGACGACGGCCGAGGCGACTTTGCCGTCGACATCTCGGATCGGCGTGGCGTTCACCAGCACCGCCGTCGAGGACCCGCCGGGCCGAGTGAGGACAATTCTCTCGGCGCGTACTGTTTCTCCGCTGCTCAGCAGCTGCCCAAGCGGATGCTCAGCGAGCGAGAATTCCCGGCCGTCTGCACGGCGGACCACCAAACGCTCGAGCAGCTCGGCGGGCGTCTCGTCGTGCGCTTCGGGCCCGCCGGTGATGCGGAGCAACTCCCGATTCGACAGCTGCAGGTTGCCGAGCCGGGCGTCGAGCATCATCACCCCCACCGGCGAGGTGTTGATCAGCGTTTCCAGACCGGCTCGGGCGCGGTGCTCGTCTCGGTGGCGACGCGCGTTCGCGATGACCAATGCCGCTTGGGTGGCGAACATCGCCAGCGTCGACTCGTCCTCGTCGGTGAACGCCGTTCCCTGCCCCGACCTTGACACGTAGATCGTGCCCACGCTCTCGCCCCTGCAGCGGATCGACGCCACAAGCGCAGGGCCCATATCCAGCTGGGGCCTGAACTCTGGCAATCCCAGCGAACCGAAGTATTCGCCGAGGTCCGGCACCCGAAGAGGGTCGCTGAGCGCCATGAGATGCCGGACGAACACGATGCCGTGGGGCAATTCGTACAGATGGCTGTACTCGTCCGCGGTCAGCCCGGAGGCGACGAAGGCCTCGAATTCCCCCGACGGGTCCATCACGGTGATGCCCCCGAATCGGCCTCCGGTGAGCTTGCGGGCGCTGTCAGCGACAACCTGCAGGACGTGGTCGAAGTCGAGGCTCTCGACCAGGAGGAGGCTGGCCTCGTTCAGTCTGCGCAGTCGCTCCTGCAGCCTGACAGCTTCGGCATTCGATGCGCCGTTTCGACCCACCTCTGCGCCTCCGTGTGACGACATCCGTTTCGGACTCGGCAACATGCGTCGGCCGCCAGCGAGCCATGAACGCACATCCTGAGCCCTCGTTCAGGTTGTAATGAGAAAATACTAGATGACACATTAGTGCCAAATATCAACGAAACGTCGCTTCGCCTCGCGACCGATGAACAACGGTCAGCGTTCTGCGGCGCGCACCACTTCGGCATCGAGTGTGACACTATTTTGGCATGTGTTCTAGAGTGTTGTCACCGCAATGACATTAGAAGGCTCTACGCTGCGTCCGGACTTGCCACTTTATTGGGGCGACGGATCGCAATTAGTCGGCTGCGGGCGCAGGAGGACAGCGGTGACTGCACCGGTGTCACAAAATGAGTTCTTTGCTCTGTTAGACATCGCTCGTTTCGGAGCATGCGCTGCATCCTCCGAGGGTATCATCGTGTTCTGGAATCGCAGAGCAGAGCAGATCGTCGGCGTCGCGGCCTCCCAAGCGATCGGTCGCCCCTACCACGACCTGATCGGCTCAGCGGAAAACCCATCGGCCCAAGGCCAGTCGCAACCGAGCGACTACCGAAGCCAACAACCAGGCGGGGGCGCCTCGGTCATCCTGGCAACCGGCAGCGGCGACTCGCTGGCTGTGTACCTGTTCGACGACGACGACACGCTTGCTTCGCCCTCGCAGTCCTTTGGCAGCACGCACCAGCCGCCGCCGGACGCGATGCCCAGCCGAGCAGCGCCGCCCGACACGTCGTCCAGCGAGCGGCTCACCCCACGCGAAACCCAGATCCTGCGGCTGATAGCCACCGGATTCTCCACCGAGCAGATCGCGTCGGACTTGAGCATCAGCGTGCACACGGTTCGCAACCACGTCCGCGGCCTGCGCCGCAAGCTCAATGCCAGGACGAAGCTCGACGCCGTCGTCACCGCTCTACGGCGACAGCTGCTCTAGCGCCCGCGAGCCGCAATCGCGATGCTTCGCAAGCATCTGGGCTCTAGGAGGGTGGTCGGAAAGTCCGGGTGTGGGTCCTCGTGTTGGGGGGCGTGATCGCGGATGATGGTGGGGTGCGCGGTTCGGCTGATGGTCAGGGTTCGATTTTCGATGTCGGGGTGTTGGTGGGCGATCTGCTTGACACGGAGGGGTTCTTGGTGACGTTGGGGCAGGCTCGGGGCGAGCTGTTCTGTGATGCCGATTTTGATGCGTTGTATGCGTCTGGCCGGGGTCGGGCGTCGCATCCGCCGTCGGTGGTGGCGGCGTTGTTGTTGTTGCAGTTGTTCTATGGCGTGTCGGACCGCGAGGCGCAGCGCCGTTCGCGGTTCGATATGTCGTGGAAAGCGGCGTTGGGTTTGCCGTTGGAGCATCGGGGGATAGCGCATGTGGTGCTGGTGGAGTTCCGGGCGCGTCTGGTTCGCGCCGGGATGGAGTCCTTTTTGGGGGATCGGGTCAAGATCGCTGCCAAACGCGCTGGGGTGATCGGCCATCGCCGCACGGTCGACTCGACCGGTGTGGCGGACTCGGTGCTGACCCAGGACACGATCACGCTGATCAGGTCCGGGGTCCGCAGGTGCGTCGGGGTGCTGGCGGGGATCGACGCCGGGGCCGGGGCGGTGCTGGCGGGGCTGTTGTCGCGTGAGGACTACGACCGGGGGGCCAAGCCGCAGATCGTGTGGGCTGATCCCTGCGCGCGGGCCGCTTTGGTGGCGGAGCTGTTCGGCGACGCCGAGACCGTGGTGGGGTTCTGCGCCCGCTTCGGGGATCCCGGCCTGGCCGCTGCGGTCGAGCTGCTGAGGGTCGTGGCGGGCCAGGACATCGAGATCGCCGTCGACGACGACGGAGCCCGAACCCCGCGGATAGCTCGACGGGTGGCCCCGGGCCGGGTCGTCTCGACGGTCGATCCCGACGCGCGGCACGGGCACCGTTCCCGCTCGGACCGCTACGACGGCTACAAGCTGCACGTGTCCGCGGATGTGGACTCTGACCTGATCTGCTCAGCGGCAGCGACGCTCGCGACCGTCCACGACGCCGCTGTGGTCGAAGACCTCATCGACGCCGACCCGGTCCCGGTCGCCGAGGTGATCGCCGACACCCACTACGGATCGGGTCCGACCCGTCAAGCGATGGCCGACCGAGGCATCGACCTCGTCGCCCCCGCCCAGCCGATCCCGGCCCGCGGCGACATGTTCACCAAAGCGGACTTCGACATCGACCTCGACACAGCGACGGTCACCTGCCCGCAAGGGAACACCGCGCCCATCCCGCCGCCACGCGGCGCCAAACGGCGCCAGGCGCGGTTCGCGGCAACGGATTGTTCAGCATGCGAGCTCAAACCCCGATGCACCACACGCGACGGCGGCCGCATCATCGAGATCAACCCTTACGAAGAACTCCTCGCCCCCGCACGACAACAACGCTGGACACCCGAATTCCTCAGCAGATACCGACAGCGAACCCAAGCCGAACGCAAAATCGCACAGATCAAATCCCGCACCAAAAAAGTCCCTTGGCGCGGCCTCGACAAGGCCAACCTGTGGCTCTGAACCGCTCTGGCTTTGTTGGAGACTCAGTGGTTTGGTTTTCCGGCCCCGGTTGGGGTGGTCTTGTGGGCAGCGTAGAACGCTGCTTCGAATTCTGCGGGCGGGGTGTCGTTGCAGTGGCCGTGGAGCCGTTGCTGGTTGAACCAGTGCACCCAGCCCAGGGTGGCGAGTTCGAGCTGGTCGGTGTCGTGCCAGCCGTGTGTGTCGGGTCCGTAGGCGCATTCGGCCTTGTAGAGACCGTTGGTCGTGGCGGCCAATGCGTTGAAGCCCCTATAGGTCAAGACTTTGTTTCATGGGGTGTGTTGGGAGTCGAGTCGTGCGCGGTGGTCGGTCATGACGCGTTGGTAGACCTCGCGGGCGAGGAATCGTTTGAGGCAGCGGATGATGTCTCTTTTGGAGAGGCCTTCGGTGGTGCGTCGGCGGGTGCAGTCGATGGTGGGCTGGTGGAAGCGCATGCGCACGATGACGGCGCGGCAGAGCGCGGCGTTGGCTTGTCGGTGCCCGGCGCGGGAGAGCCGGTGCCGGTTGGTGACGCCCGATGAGGCGGGGATCGGACAGGCGCCGCAGAGTTTGGCGAAGGCTGCTTGGGAGCGGATGCGGTCGGGGTTGTCGCCGAAGACGATGAGCATCTCGGCTGCGGTGTCAGCGCCGATCCCGCATCCGTCTCGCAGGTTCGGGGAGTGGGCGCGGGCGGGTTCGTCGAGTATCGGGTCGTGATCGTCGATCTCGGCGTTGAGGGCGATCCAGCGCTTGGCCAGCGATCGCAGGGTGTGCTTGGCCGACGCGGTCGGCGTGGTCATGGGGCCAGGCCGCAAGCCGGAACAGCGGCCGATGAGCGCCTTGTCCGCCATGCCCTCGAGCTGCTCGCGCAGCTCGGCGGGGACGGTCACGATCACCGCCTTGAGAGTGACGATCGCCGATGTGGGGCCCTTGCGGGCTGTGTCGCGGGCGATCTTGATCTGGCGGATCATCTCCACGGTGCCATCCGCGGACTTCGCCACGGCGGTGGACTCGCCCGACAGCACTGAGCGCGCGGCGGCTTCGGCGTCCAGGGCGTCGGTCTTGCCGTTCATCCTGCGGGAACGGCGATCGCCCCGATTCACCTCAACCAGCCGGTAGCCGTTGCGGCGCAGCCAGCTGGCCAGACCGACGCCGTAGCTGCCGGTGCCCTCGACCCCGAACGCCATCGGCCGCCCCAGCGACACAGCCCACGCCTCAAGCTGCGCGTAGCCCTCCCGGTTCGCCCGCACATGGCATTCGCCGAGGCGGCTGCCGAGCTCGTCGACGGCGACCGCGGCATGCATGTGCTTGTGCGTGTCAACGCCGACGACGATTCTCGCCCGCTTCGGCCCTGGCGCGATACTGGTCATTGCTGTCCTCGGGGGACTGTGGATGCCAGCTGGTCGGGCGGGAAGGACAGGACTGTGACGGGTCGGTCCAAAAGAGCAGGCCCCTATTCGGTCACGACCCTCCCGGCCAGCCGGCGCTGCGTTGATCGCTGCCCGACTGGCGCCGACAGATCAACGCCAAGGCACACCGGCCAGTCATAAGCAAGGGTCAAACACCAGCCGAACAGCGAACACCATCATGCTCACAGTCATAGGAATCGGCGACGGTGCCGATGCTGGGGCGGGCGCCGATCTCGTCGAGGCGTTCGGTGAATCGCAGCGACGTGAACTGGCCGGATTCAATCGGTGGTCGCAACACCGGGTTGTTGGAGCGAGCGTAGGTGTTCGTCGAGGGCTTCTGCTGGGGTCTTCCATCCGAGGGTCTTGCGTGGCCGGGTGTTGAGGGTGTGGGCGACGGCTTCGATCTCTTCGGCGGTCCAGCGGGACAGGTCGGTGCGGTTGGGGAAGTATTGGCGCAGCAGTCCGTTGGTGTTCTCGTTGGTGCCTCGCTGGCTGGGGCTCTTGGGGTCGGCGAAGCAGACCGCGATGTCGGTCTCGACGGTGAACGCCGCGTGGGCCCACAGTTCCTTGCCGCGGTCCCAGGTCACCGAGCGGCGCAGCTGCTCGGGCAGTGTGGTCATTGATGCTGCGAGAGCGTTCTTCATGGTGATCGCGCCGTAGCCGGCGAGGGCTGGGCCGTTCTTGGTGCGAGCGATCACGCCGTAGCCGTGTTCGCGTGGCAGGTGGATCAGCATCGTGAAGCGGGTGGTGCGTTCGACAAGGGTGCCGATCGCTGAGCGTTTCAGACCGATCACCAGATCGCGGTCCCAATGTCCGGGCACGGCCCGGTCCTCGACCTCGGCGGGTCGTTCGCTGATCATCACCTCCGCGGTGACATGGGCCCAGGCGGTCTGGCGGGCTCGGGCCCGAGGAACCCGCAGCGCCCTCCCCGAGCGCAGGCACGCGACCAGCTCGCGGCCGAGCGCACCCCGGCGTTCGACGTAGAGCGCCTGATAGATGGCCTCGTGGCTGATGCGCATGGACTCATCATCGGCGAAATCGGCCTTCAGGCGATTCGAGATCTGCTCGGGGCTCCAGCCCTGCACCCAGCGGCGGTCCCCACGATGAGGCTTGTTGCGGCCCTGCCACTTCGGGCCAACAGGCCCCAAGGCGCGACCGCCGGGCGACCGAACCGCGCCCGAGAGCCGCTCAGCCACATAGCTGCGAAGCCGATCGTTGCCGGCGAGCTTCGCTCGCTTCGGACGACGAGCGCGCCGCTCTGCGTGCCACTGCGCGATCGTCGCCTTGTACTCGAGCCGGAATGTTCTCGTCGACGCGTTGCGGCGAAGCTCCCGCGAGACCGTCGACGGGCTGCGATCGAGCCTGCGGGCAATCTCACCCACACCGAGGCCCTGGGCCCCGAACAACGCGATGTCCTCACGCTCAGCAAACGACAGAAACCGGCCCGACACCGTCGGGGACAAACAAGGGTTCACCCCGCCAGCGTGACGGAACCACCGGAACCCAACGGGGGATGACACCCCCGCTTGTGCCGCCGCGTCCCCGGTCTTGTCGCCGTCAGCGATCGCCGCCCAGAACCGAACCCGGTCCTGCCGCCACGCGACCGTCGGCCGACCCGGCGACCGGATCTGCCCCCGATACAGCTGGACCTCGCGCTGACGCTCCCGCATCGTCCCCATCTCACACCTCCACAATCGAGGTGTTGCGACGACCGGTTGAGTCCAGCCAGTTCACGTCGCTGCGATTCACCGAACGCCTCGACGAGATCGGCGCCCGCCCCAGCATCGGCACCGTCGCCGATTCCTATGACTGTGAGCATGATGGTGTTCGCTGTTCGGCTGGTGTTTGACCCTTGCTTATGACTGGCCGGTGTGCCTTGGCGTTGATCTGTCGGCGCCAGTCGGGCAGCGATCAACGCAGCGCCGGCTGGCCGGGAGGGTCGTGACCGAATAGGGGCCTGCTCTTTTGGACCGACCCGTCACAGTCCTGTCCTTCCCGCCCGACCAGCTGGCATCCACAGTCCCCCGAGGACAGCAATGACCAGTATCGCGCCAGGGCCGAAGCGGGCGAGAATCGTCGTCGGCGTTGACACGCACAAGCACATGCATGCCGCGGTCGCCGTCGACGAGCTCGGCAGCCGCCTCGGCGAATGCCATGTGCGGGCGAACCGGGAGGGCTACGCGCAGCTTGAGGCGTGGGCTGTGTCGCTGGGGCGGCCGATGGCGTTCGGGGTCGAGGGCACCGGCAGCTACGGCGTCGGTCTGGCCAGCTGGCTGCGCCGCAACGGCTACCGGCTGGTTGAGGTGAATCGGGGCGATCGCCGTTCCCGCAGGATGAACGGCAAGACCGACGCCCTGGACGCCGAAGCCGCCGCGCGCTCAGTGCTGTCGGGCGAGTCCACCGCCGTGGCGAAGTCCGCGGATGGCACCGTGGAGATGATCCGCCAGATCAAGATCGCCCGCGACACAGCCCGCAAGGGCCCCACATCGGCGATCGTCACTCTCAAGGCGGTGATCGTGACCGTCCCCGCCGAGCTGCGCGAGCAGCTCGAGGGCATGGCGGACAAGGCGCTCATCGGCCGCTGTTCCGGCTTGCGGCCTGGCCCCATGACCACGCCGACCGCGTCGGCCAAGCACACCCTGCGATCGCTGGCCAAGCGCTGGATCGCCCTCAACGCCGAGATCGACGATCACGACCCGATACTCGACGAACCCGCCCGCGCCCACTCCCCGAACCTGCGAGACGGATGCGGGATCGGCGCTGACACCGCAGCCGAGATGCTCATCGTCTTCGGCGACAACCCCGACCGCATCCGCTCCCAAGCAGCCTTCGCCAAACTCTGCGGCGCCTGTCCGATCCCCGCCTCATCGGGCGTCACCAACCGGCACCGGCTCTCCCGCGCCGGGCACCGACAAGCCAACGCCGCGCTCTGCCGCGCCGTCATCGTGCGCATGCGCTTCCACCAGCCCACCATCGACTGCACCCGCCGACGCACCACCGAAGGCCTCTCCAAAAGAGACATCATCCGCTGCCTCAAACGATTCCTCGCCCGCGAGGTCTACCAACGCGTCATGACCGACCACCGCGCACGACTCGACTCCCAACACACCCCATGAAACAAAGTCTTGACCTATAGAGGCTTCAACGCATTGGCCGCCACGACCAACGGGCTCTACAAGGCCGAATGCGCCTACGGACCCGACACACACGGCTGGCACGACACCGACCAGCTCGAACTCGCCACCCTGGGCTGGGTGCACTGGTTCAACCAGCAACGGCTCCACGGCCACTGCAACGACACCCCGCCCGCAGAATTCGAAGCAGCGTTCTACGCTGCCCACAAGACCACCCCAACCGGGGCCGGAAAACCAAACCACTGAGTCTCCAACAAAGCCAGAGCGGTTCAGGCGACTACAGCGGTCGAGCCCGATTGGCTTTCGGCAGTCGGCTTGCCGAAGACTCCTGCAAGCAACCGAGCCCTCAGTACCGATCAAGAACTCGCACTTGGGCATCGCCGCGAAATAGCCCCTCACCCAAACTCTGGATTAGCGATGCTCGCTGAGATCGCCGTAGAAATCATAACCATCATAATGCTCAACTTGAGGGCTTTGCGAGGATGCGGATGCCGCCTGCTGCGCAGTGCAATCGCCTCATGGGGCGGACCGAGACGGGGTGTGGCGCTGATGGCGGGTGAGGGCGTACAACCAGGGGCCATGTGCGCAGACGGGCTCGCTGCGTGATCACCACAGGCACGAATGCGCCCGTACCGCGCCTAGAAACGACGACCCAACCGAAGCCGGCACTCGAGTGCCAACCGTCAACCGCATACGGCGGAGGCGGGGTCGAGCGCCCAGCTACAGCCGGGTGAAGACCGGCGACCGCAGGAGGACTTGCTTCTCTTCGGCCCGGAGATGCGTATCGGGGTAGTACGCAGGTCCCTGCCACATCAAGGCACGAGTGTCACAAGCGGGGTCGCTGTCTTCGCAGCCCGGAGGATGAGGCAGGTTCAGGGCGTGTCCAAGCTCATGGCCCAACACGCCAATCCAGCGGTTGACAGGGTCGTCCCACGGCCCGCCGCAGGCACCGGAATCATCCAGACGAGTGCCCATCAGTCCCTCCAAGGCGTCGCGGGCCACCATCGCGAGACCGGGTGTGCCCCCGCCGATGGAGTAGTGGTCGTCGCAATGAGTGCCGACGTCGGCGAAGATCACCCACACATCGTCTGGCCTGCCATCCGCCACAGAAAAACAGTGCTGGACGTCTTGGAGCAGGTTGTCCCATGGGCCTTGGAAGTAGTGCGCGTCCGGCTGGCGCGTTTGGCAGCGCTCGGGTTGGGCTGCGTGCAGCGTGAACGTCGCTCCGCCCAGCTGGCCCCGATACCACACCTGGAGGTCGGTCATCGCTCTGTTGATGGCTTCGCTGTGCTCGTCGCGGAAATCGCGGTCTGACGGCACCACGTACAGCATCCGCACGGTGCCGGTCTGCTGGTCTGCCGTCTCGCGGTCCCCGTGAGCGGTCCAGTTGTCGGCCCATTCGACAACCGCTCGCATCGTCTCCAATCGATCCGTGCCCCACAGGCGCTCGAGTACGCGCAGCGAGCCCAGCTTGGCGTCCGGGACGGCTGCGGCCCCACCGACGACATATCCGACCTGGCCGCCATAGCGTGCCAGCGTGTCGGCAGGCAGGGCGTCGTCGCGGCGGTCGCCGGAGTCGAGCAGACAGTCGGTGGCGAGCACCCAGCCGACGAGTTCCACCGCCGCCCAGTCGGCGCGGTCGCCGATCACCGCGTATTCCTCGCCAGCGCACACGCCGGTTTCGGGCTCGTGTGCGCCTGCGGGGGTTGTGAAAGCTAGCGCTCCTGCCAGCATTCCCAAACCGAGCATCGCCTGTCGCAGCTTCATGAACCTCTCGTTGCGTTGCGGCATCCCCCGGGCGCGGGACCGCAAGCGCAGCTTCGACCGGCCGCCATTGCTGGCGAGACAGGTCACCGCGGTCACGATGTCCTTGTCGTTGTGAGGGCTGTTCGGGGGTCCGGCGGCTTCCTCGATCTATTCGCGCTCCCGGTAGTAGCCGTGCGGCGGTCTCTGGTTTTGTGTTGCGGGTTTTGGTGCGCCGGTTGGTCTCGGGGCACGGCGGGGTGGGTCATAATGGTGATCATAATTGCCGTTGTGCGGCTGGGAAGGTGGTCGCGGTGTCGGCTCGTGCTGTTCGGTTCGGTTGGTGGTCGAGGCGGCGGCTGGGCGCGGCTGTTTGTGCGGCGGTGCTGTTGGCGGTCGGCCCGGTGGCGCCGGTGGGGGCGGCTGAGGGTGTGTTGACGCCGACGGGGTTGTCGGCGTCGTCGGCTGTGGGTGGGGTGTTGTTGGAGTGGGACGCGCCGGTGGCCGATTCTGGGTCGGTGACGGGGTATCGGATCCTGCGTCGCCGCACCGATGTTGGCGAGCAGCGGTTGTCGCAGCTGGTTCGGGACACCGCCACGACGTCGACGTCGTATTTGGACGGGTCCGCGGTCGACGGGGGCACCTATGTCTATCGGGTGCGGGCGATGCGCGGCGATGCGCGCTCGGCCATTTCCGACAAGGCGACGATTGCCTATGAGGTGCTTCCGGTGGTTGGGCGCACGGGTGGTCTGTCGGGGTCGGACGAGGCTGAGTTCGAGGCGGTCTGGTCGTCGGTGCTGACGGTGGGGGCTCTTGCCGCGGGGGTGCCGGGCTTCCAGAACTATCAGGGCCCGTCGTTTGCCCAGGGTTCGCTGTCACAGGACCAGTTCATGGTCGACGGCGAGTCGGTTCGGGTGATCGCGGTGTTCAACCACGCGGGGCTGGTGCTGGGGCTCTCCCATGAGCTGCCACGCGACTTCGTGCTGCGCTCAGGCACCGAAGAGTTCCTCGCCAGCGACAGCTTCGTGCAGTCGATGGGCGTCGCCCAGGGACGTTATTGGTGGCCCACCGCACCAATGGGATGGTCGGTGGGCGACGAGGTGGAGCTGTCCATCGCGATAAGCGATTCGGGCTCTATGCCCCAAAGGGCGCCCGCGCCGCCCTCAGCAGTGTTCGACCAAACGCCCACAGCTCATGACGGCGTGTCCCAGTTCGACGTGCGTCTGCTGTTCGACCACGCAAATCTGGACATCGACGCGCAGACGCTCAAACACCATGCCCTGGCCGTGGCCGGCGCCGACATCGCCGAGGTCCGCAAATACTCGGTGTCCAAGCAAAGCTGGATCGTGACCCTGCAGCCGACAGGCCCCGGCACGATCACGATCACACTGCCCGCCACAATCGACTGCGCGCTGCCCGACGCCGTATGCACAAACGACCGCAGAGGACTGCGTGCCCGCGTCGAGACCACGATCCCCGGCAGCGCCGACGCGTCGCTGGGCTCGCTCGACATCGACGGCGCCGTGATCGATCCTGCGTTCGACCCCGCCGAGACGCTCCACGCCGCCGCCGCCGCGCCAGGCGCGGCGCAGATCACCGTGACCGCCGAAGCGGCCGCAGCCGCGCAGGGCGCGACGGTGTCGATCACACCCGCCGACGCCGACGCTGCCTTGCCGGGCCACCAAGTCGCGCTGGCAACCGGGGCCGACACCGCGATCCACATCACCGTCACAGCCCCCGACACGACCACGACACAGCGCTACTGGCTCGTCGTCAGCGAAACATCGGCCCCCGCCGACACGACCTCCGCGCTCAACAGCATGCAGTTCACAGGACTCGAACCCCTGACTTTCGACGACCACCAAAACCGCTACCAGCTCACCGCCCCCCCGAACATGTCCCACACCACAGTGGTGACCAGCCGCGCCGACACCGGCGCGACCGTCGAAACCATCACCGTGCGCGTCGGCCCCGACGGCCTGCACGCCGACCACCACGACGCCGACACCAACCAACCAGGCCACCAAGTCCACCTCGCCGAAACCGGCGACACCCTGATCATCGTACGGATCACCACCAACGACGGACTCAGCCAAAGCGTCTACCTCACACTCATCACCCAAACCGCCGACACCCCACCAACACCCACCACCAAAACCACAAGAACCCAAAGAGCACCGACGCCCAAAGACACCACCGCCAGCGCTGCACCGGTGCTGAGCTCGCTCAGCCTGACCGACGCCGAGCTCTCACCAGTGTTCGCATCCGACACCTTCGAATACCGGGCGGGCGTCGCCGCAGCAGTCGAACAAGTCACCATCGCCGCCGCAACCGACGACGCCGACGCGTCGCTGCTGATCGTGCCCGCCGACACCGACCCCAACACCGACGGCTGGCAAATCGCACTGGGAGCACCCGGCAGCGACACCACAATCGTGGTCATCGTGAACTCCGACGGAAAACTCAACAGCTACCTCATCACCGTCTCACGCGAAACGGTCCAGATAGCGACCACGCTTCAGTCCCTCAGCATCGACGACCACGAACTCGCCCCTGTGTTCGACTCCGCGACGTATCTCTACGCGGCCGATGCGCCAGCAGAGGTCTCCGAAGTCACGATCCGCGCGGTGGCGACCGATCCCGGCGCAAGAATCGAGGCAGTTCCCGCCGATGCGGACCCGAACCTGCCCGGATATCAGCTCAGCCTCGGCGCGCCGGGCGCTCAGAGCTCCGCTTCGGCGGCGTTCGTCGTGAGCGCTGTGGGCGGCACGGGGCACAGCACATACGTCGTCTCCGTAACCCGCGCCGCGCCCGACCCCGCCGATGCCTCGCTGCGTTCGCTCGCCGTCAACGGATACGACCTGGCCCCAGCGTTCGCCAGCGACTGGTACCAATATCAAGTCGACGTCCCCGCGGAGGCGGACTCGGTCACCATCGACGCGGTCACCGCCAGCCTGACCGCGACCGCGACCGTCACCCCCGCAGACGCCGACCCGCTTCAACCCGGCTACCAGATTCCGCTGGGCGCAGTTGAACAAGACGGCGAACCGTCAGTGACCACCGTCACAGTCGGCGTCAACTCCCAGGACAATGCAACCACCAACACCTACACGATCCTGATAACCCGCGCCGCGGCAGGCCCGGCGTTCGCACACAACCCTGCCCGCGACATCGACACGCTGTGGACCCGCGAATCGATCTATTTTCCGCGACTGTGGTCTGACGGGGAGGTCATGTGGGCGACGCACAACAACGATTTCAAGATCTACGCCTACGACCTCGAGACCGGAGCACCACTGCCCGACCGCAACATCGCGCTCAACAACTCCTACACGAGAGGGCTGTGGTCCGACGGCGAGACCATGTGGGTCCTTGACATCTATGAGCGCGCCCTTGCCTATGACCTCGCCACCGGCGACCGGCGGCCCGACAGCGACATCAGATACCTGCACCCGTACAACAGCACCGTGGAGGGGTTGTGGTCTGACGGGGAGATCTTGTGGGTGTCCAACGCCAACGATCTGGACAAGGTCTTCGCCTACGACTTCGCGACCGGCGACCGGCTGCCCGACTACGACTTCAACGGCCTGGTGGCCGCAGGAAACACCGGACCCATGGGGCTGTGGTCCGACGGGGTAACCATGTGGGTGGCTGATCTCTACGAAGGGCTGTTCGCCTATGACCTCTATACGGGCGACCGGAGGCCTTCGCTGGACTTCGACACCGACGCCCTGAGCGTCGCCGGAATAGACGGTACGTGGATGGGGCTGTGGTCCGACGGCGAAACCATGTGGGTCGCCACCCCACGAAACAACACGATAACTGCGTTGAACATGCCCGTCAGCGCGCCGCGCAGCACGGCGCTGAAATCGCTTGAACTCGAAGGCATCCCGTTGCCGTCATTCAAGCGTCGCCTCGCCCAGGAGGTGTTCGTGGGCTCCACGATCACCAGCACGATTGTGGCCGCCACTGCCGCGCACCCAGACGCCACTGTCATGATCTTGCCCGAGGACGCCGACAGCGCAACAACGGATCATGACATCGACTTGAGCGCAGGCGCGAACACCGTGACGGTCGCGGTCTCCAACGGCGCCGACACCAGTACCTATACCGTGACCGTCACCCAACTCGACATTCCGGTGGTGTCAGACAGCGCCGATCTCGTCTCGCTGTCGGTCGTCGGCGCCGAGGTCAGCGAACTCGATCCGGCCACCCTGCGGCACGAGACCGTTGTAGCGGCATCGGTCGACGCCGTCATCGTCGGAGCGATGCCCTCCGACGAGTACGCCTCGGTGTCCATCACGCCCGAAGACGCCGACGGCGCAGCCACGGGTCACCAAGTAAATCTGAGCGAGGGACGCAACGTGATCAGAGTCACCGTTGAATCCAGCGATCGCAGCAACAGCCAAGTCTACGCAGTGGTGGTCAACCGAGTTTCAGAGGCACCGTTTGGCTGGAATCCGGCCAAGGACCTACGCGCCGCAAGCACTGCTGGTAACTACGACCCCAGGACGGTGTGGTCGGACGGGGAAACCATGTGGATGCTCAACGGCGAGGTATTCGACGACACCACGAGCAGGGCATTCGCGTATGACCTCGCCACCGGCGACCGAAGAGCCGCCCGCGACATCCACTTGGCCGCTGCCAACGATCGTCCTTCCGGAATGTGGTCGGACGGACAGACGCTGTGGGTGAGCGACACCTGGAGCCGCACGGCCTTCGCCTATGACCTCGCCACCGGCGACCGAAGAGCCGTCAGCGACATCCACCATGGAGCGCCGTTGCCCACACCCGTAACACCCGGCCACGCAGGATTGTGGTCCGATGGGGAGACTCTGTGGATTTCCTACGTAACTCGGTCCCACATAACTCCGACTTGGAAGTTCATTATTGGCGCCTATGATCTCGCTACCGGTTCCCGACGGCCCAACCGTGACTTCGTCCCGGCAGACAACCCCTGGATCAGCGGATTCTGGTCGGACGGATCGACTGTGTGGGTCAGCGACTTCGAGCGGGTCAAGCTGTTCGCCTATGACTTTGCCACCGGCGCACGCCTGCCCAGCTTGGATTTCAACACCTTGCGAGACGCGGAAAACCACCGTCCCCGAGGGCTGTGGTCTGACGGGACGACCATGTGGGTCGCCGACTATGCCGCCGACAGGGTCTTCGCCTACAACATGCCCACCGACGAATAACGGTTACAACCGGTAGGTCTTGAATCGGTCTGAGACGTTCCTATACGTGTCAATTGCGGGTTGTGCGGGTGGAGTGGTCGGCTCGCAGTGTGCCGTGCCTTCCACCGATCGGACCTCGCAGCAAGTCAGATGGCGGTCGCAGCAAAGGCGTGCTCGACGCCAATCTGCTCTGGGGTGATCTTCACCGCGGTCACGATGTCCTTGTCGTTGTGAGGGCTGTTCGGATGTCTGACGGCATTGTGGGTTTGTTGGCGCTCCCGGTGGGTGCCGTCCGGCGGTCCCCGGTTTCGCATTGCAGGCCGTTCTGCTGTTCTGTGTCTGAGTTCGACGCAGATGGTGCCGCGAATTGAACTAACTCTGGCAGGCTCCGGGGCGACCTTGAGAGGAGTTGTCAGTGAGCGAGAACGGAGCTCGTCGGAAGCCGCGTGTGCTGTCGCCGGAGGCGAAGTGGGAGATCTTCTTGGAGGTGACCTCGCGGGAGACAACCCAGGCCGAGGCGGCCCGCAGGCACAGTGTCGATGTGTCCACGGTCATCGGCATCCGCCGCGCGGTCAAGGACGCCGCGTTGGCGGCTTTGGCGGCCCGTCCGGGGCGGCGGGCCACCGAGCGCAACTGGGAGCTGGAGCAGGCCCAACGAGAGGTCTGAATCGCCCTGGGACGTTCCTATAGATGTCAAGTGCGGGTTTTGAGAGTGGCGAGGTCGGCTCGCAGGGTGCGGTAGAGCTCTCGTGCGACGAAGCGTTTGAGGCAGCGGATGGCTTCTTTTTTGGTTTTGCCTTGGGCGAGGCGGCGGTCCATGTAGCTGCGGGTTCGTTCGCAGTAGCGGAGCCGGACGATGACGATCATGTGCAGGGCTCGGTTGGCTGAGCGGTTGCCGGCGAAGTTGAGCCGGTGACGGCTGGTGCGTCCGCTTGAGGCGGGGACCGGCGCGGCTGCGCACAGGTGAGCGAACGACGCCTCAGTGCTGAGCCGGTCGATGTTCTCGCCGGCTGCGACGAGCAGGGTCGCGGTGTGGTGGGTGCCGCATCCCAGGCGTGACAGGGTTGTGGGCGCTGCGGCGGCGACCAGCCGGTCGAGCCGGCGCTCGAGCTCGTCGGCCTCGGCACCGAGCTGGGCAACGCGACGCCCGAGGCTGCGCAGCGCTGCTTTGGCGGCTTGGGCGGGATCGGCGAGGCGGTCGGTGTCGGGCCGCAGTCGGGCGCACACGGCGGCTTTGCCCTCGAGGGTCCGGCGGGTGTCGAGCTGCTCGCGCAACGCAGCAGGGGCAGTGACGAGCAGATCGCCGAGCTGGCACAACGCAGCGGAGCGGGCATTGACTGCGCTGTTGCGGGTGACGCTGAGCTGACGGATCGCCTCGACGATGCCGGTGGTGTCGGTGGCGGCTGCGGTCGCTTCGCCCGAGAGCACCTTGCGCGCGGCGGCCTCGGCGTCGATGGCGTCGTTCTTGCCGCGACGCGAGCGCAGATGCGGATGCGGCTGGTTGACCTCGATCACCCGACAGCCCCGCTCGACCAGCGACCGGGTCAGAGCCGCACCGTAGGATCCGGTGGACTCCACACCGACCGCGGCGATCTGGCCGAACGACGCGAGCCACATGTGGGCCGAGCGGTAGCCCGCACCCGTCGCCGGGAACGATTCGGTGCCCATAACCCGGCCCAAGGGGTCGAGCGCGGTGGCGACATGGAAGTCGGCGTGGCAGTCAATCCCGCCGATCACCGCCTGTTGTGGATCTGGCATGCTGAAGTCGGTCATCTCGGAGCGGCTCGCGCGCCGGGACGGGACGGACATAACAGTGATGAGGCATCTGTTTGCGCAGGTTCCTATGAGGTCACGTCGCTCGTTCCGGACCGGCCGCAGCTGGCAAGTCCGAGAAGCGGGCCGGCGACATCGACGAGTCCCAAGCAAGGCACCCACAACGCGCAGGGCCAGTTAGTTGGCAAGTCAGATGTCGACGGCCCACTCCCCGCGCACATCTTCACTGCTTTGTTGGAGACTCAGTGGTTTGGTTTTCCGGCCCCGGTTGGGGTGGTCTTGTGGGCATAGCGTAGAACGTCTGCTTCGAATTCTGCGGGCGGGGTCGCCGCCGCGGTCACCGCGGCGCTGGGCCGCCAGCCCGCAGCGCTCGTGCGCAGCCTCACCTGGGACCAAGGCCGCGAGTGGCCCGCTGGGCCGACGTCGAGCCGCGCTCGGCATCGAGGTGTTCTTCTGCGAGGCGCTCGCCGTGGCAGCGACCCACCAACGAGCACACCAACGTCTGCTCGCCGATGGCTCCCCAAAGGCACCGCCTCGACATCGGACAACTGCGCCTGGTCATCGAGGACAAACTCAACCACATGCCAGCCGACTCCACCACGGGCAATCAGCCGCGACATCGACACTCAACTCACTTGCAACCACCGGTAGAGCTTGCCCACCCACAACGCGCAGGGCCAGTTAGTTGGCAAGTCAGATGTCGACGGCCCACTCCCCGCGCACATCTTCACTGTTTGTTGGAGACTCATTGGTTTGGTTTTCCGGCCCCGGTTGGGGTGGTCTTGTGGGCAGCGTAGAACGCTGCTTCGAATTCTGCGGGCGGGGTGTCGTTGCAGTGGCCGTGGAGCCGTTGCTGGTTGAACCAGTGCACCCAGCCCAGGGTGGCGAGTTCGAGCTGGTCGGTGTCGTGCCAGCCGTGTGTGTCGGGTCCGTAGGCGCATTCGGCCTTGTAGAGACCGTTGGTCGTGGCGGCCAATGCGTTGAAGCCCCTATAGGTCAAGACTTTGTTTCATGGGGTGTGTTGGGAGTCGAGTCGTGCGCGGTGGTCGGTCATGACGCGTTGGTAGACCTCGCGGGCGAGGAATCGTTTGAGGCAGCGGATGATGTCTCTTTTGGAGAGGCCTTCGGTGGTGCGTCGGCGGGTGCAGTCGATGGTGGGCTGGTGGAAGCGCATGCGCACGATGACGGCGCGGCAGAGCGCGGCGTTGGCTTGTCGGTGCCCGGCGCGGGAGAGCCGGTGCCGGTTGGTGACGCCCGATGAGGCGGGGATCGGACAGGCGCCGCAGAGTTTGGCGAAGGCTGCTTGGGAGCGGATGCGGTCGGGGTTGTCGCCGAAGACGATGAGCATCTCGGCTGCGGTGTCAGCGCCGATCCCGAACCCGTCTCGCAGGTTCGGGGAGTGGGCGCGGGCGGGTTCGTCGAGTATCGGGTCGTGATCGTCGATCTCGGCGTTGAGGGCGATCCAGCGCTTGGCCAGCGATCGCAGGGTGTGCTTGGCCGACGCGGTCGGCGTGGTCATGGGGCCAGGCCGCAAGCCGGAACAGCGGCCGATGAGCGCCTTGTCCGCCATGCCCTCGAGCTGCTCGCGCAGCTCGGCGGGGACGGTCACGATCACCGCCTTGAGAGTGACGATCGCCGATGTGGGGCCCTTGCGGGCTGTGTCGCGGGCGATCTTGATCTGGCGGATCATCTCCACGGTGCCATCCGCGGACTTCGCCACGGCGGTGGACTCGCCCGACAGCACTGAGCGCGCGGCGGCTTCGGCGTCCAGGGCGTCGGTCTTGCCGTTCATCCTGCGGGAACGGCGATCGCCCCGATTCACCTCAACCAGCCGGTAGCCGTTGCGGCGCAGCCAGCTGGCCAGACCGACGCCGTAGCTGCCGGTGCCCTCGACCCCGAACGCCATCGGCCGCCCCAGCGACACAGCCCACGCCTCAAGCTGCGCGTAGCCCTCCCGGTTCGCCCGCACATGGCATTCGCCGAGGCGGCTGCCGAGCTCGTCGACGGCGACCGCGGCATGCATGTGCTTGTGCGTGTCAACGCCGACGACGATTCTCGCCCGCTTCGGCCCTGGCGCGATACTGGTCATTGCTGTCCTCGGGGGACTGTGGATGCCAGCTGGTCGGGCGGGAAGGACAGGACTGTGACGGGTCGGTCCAAAAGAGCAGGCCCCTATTCGGTCACGACCCTCCCGGCCAGCCGGCGCTGCGTTGATCGCTGCCCGACTGGCGCCGACAGATCAACGCCAAGGCACACCGGCCAGTCATAAGCAAGGGTCAAACACCAGCCGAACAGCGAACACCATCATGCTCACAGTCATAGGAATCGGCGACGGTGCCGATGCTGGGGCGGGCGCCGATCTCGTCGAGGCGTTCGGTGAATCGCAGCGACGTGAACTGGCTGGACTCAACTGGTCGTCGCAACACCGGCTTGTTGTAGCGAGCGTAGATGTTCGTCGAGGGCTTCTGCTGGGGTCTTCCATCCGAGGGTCTTGCGTGGCCGCGAGTTGATGGTCGCGGCGACGGCTTCGATCTCTTCGGCGGTCCAGCGGGACAGGTCGGTGCGGTTGGGGAAGTATTGGCGCAGCAGTCCGTTGGTGTTCTCGTTGGTGCCGCGCTGGCTGGGGCTCTTGGGGTCGGCGAAGCAGACCGCGATGTCGGTCTCGACGGTGAACGCCGCGTGGGCCGACAGTTCCTTGCCGCGGTCCCAGGTCACCGAGCGGCGCAGCTGCTCGGGCAGTGTGGTCATCGTCGAGGCGAGAGCGTTCTTCATGGTGATCGCGCCGTAGCCGGCGAGGGCTGGCCCGTTCTTGGTGCGAGGGACGACGCCGTAGCCGTGTTCGCGTGGCAGGTGGATCAGCATCGTGAAGCGGGTGGTGCGCTCGACAAGGGTGCCGATCGCTGAGCGCTTCAGACCGATCACCAGATCGCGGTCCCAATGTCCGGGCACGGCCCGGTCCTCGACCTCGGCGGGTCGTTCGCTGATCATCACCTCCGCGGTGACATGGGCCCAGGCGGTCTGGCGGGCTCGGGCCCGAGGAACCCTCAGAGCCCTCCCCGAGCGCAGGCACGCGACCAGCTCGCGGCCGAGCGCACCCCGGCGTTCGACGTAGAGCGCCTGATAGATGGCCTCGTGGCTGATGCGCATGGACTCATCATCGGCGAAATCGGCCTTCAGGCGATTCGAGATCTGCTCGGGACTCCAGCCCTGCACCCAGCGGCGGTCCCCACGATGAGGCTTGTTGCGGCCCTGCCACTTCGGGCCAACAGGCCCCAAGGCGCGACCGCCGGGCGACCGAACCGCGCCCGAGAGCCGCTCAGCCACATAGCTGCGAAGCCGATCGTTGCCGGCGAGCTTCGCTCGCCTCGCACGACGAGCGCGCCGCTCTGCGTGCCACTGCGCGATCGTCGCCTTGTACTCGAGCCGGAACGTTCTCGTCGACGCGTTGCGGCGAAGCTCCCGCGAGACCGTCGACGGGCTGCGATCGAGCCTGCGGGCGATCTCACCCACACCGAGGCCCTGGGCCCGGAACAACGCGATGTCCTCACGCTCGGCAAACGACAGATACCGGCCCGAAACCGTCGGGTACAAACATGGGTTCACCCCGCCAGCGTGACGGAACCACCGGAACCCAACGGGGGATGACACCCCCGCTTGTGCCGCCGCGTCCCCGGTCTTGTCGCCGCCAGCGATCGCCGCCCAGAACCGAACCCGGTCCTGCCGCCACGCGACCGTCGGCCGACCCGGCGACCGGATCTGCCCCCGATACAACTGGACCTCGCGCTGACGCTCCCGCATCGTCCCCATCTCACACCTCCACAATCGAGGTGTTGCGACGACCGGTTGAGTCCAGCTTGCGATCCGGCGTCGGAGTGTGCCACGAGCCCGACCAGGCGGCGGTTGCCGCGTGAGCGGCGGGCCATCTCCAATGCGTCGAGGACCGTCTCGGTGCGCATGTGCGAAGCGACGCGCCAGCCCACGATGCGGCGGGAGAACGCGTCCACGACGACACACATAGGCCATCCCTGCCCGGGTCGCGACATAGGCCGGATCGGTCACCCACAACGCGTCGGGCCGATCCGCGGTGAAGTCGCGGTTGACCAGGTCGGGAGCGCGAACCGCGTCAGGATCGCGGCGGGTGGCGGACATCTTGCGCCGCCGGCTGACGCCGCGTACGCCCAGCTGGCGCATCAGCCGGGCGACCTGGTCCCGGCCGATCTCGTGACCGGCGCGTCGGGCGGCCTTGCTCAGCTTGCGTGCCCCGCAGACCTTGCGGTTCGCGACCCACAACGCCAACAAGACCGGCATCCACACCGCGTCCGAGACCGCCCGCGCAGACCGCAGCCGTTGGCGGTGCTTGGCCGCGTAGTACGTGCTCGGGGCCACCCCCAGCGCAGTGCAGATGGGCTCGACCCCGAGCTCGCCACGATGGGCGTCGACGAACGACACCGTCACCTCAGTGGGCGGTCGAGCCCCTTACGCGAAGAAAGCCGACGCCTTGCGCAAGATCTCGTTCGCCCGACGCAGCTCCCGGACCTCGGCCTCCAACGCCTTGATCCGCTCAGCCTGCTCGCTGTTCACACCAGGGCGCACCCCAGCATCGACCTCGGCCTGGCGCACCCACGACCGCAGCGACTCCACCCCGATCCCCAGCTGGGCCGCGACCCGCCCCGCCGTCCCGTGATCGGCGCCCAGCTCGGTGCGCAGCTGACGCACCGCACGCACAGCACGCTCGGACTCCGCCTCGCTGTACCGACGCGTCGTCGGCTTCCCAGGCGACATCTCATGTGGCATGACTCCATCCTCGTATCCAACATCAGGAGCCTCCAACAAACAGTGAAGATGTGCGCGGGGAGTGGGCCGGTGATATCTGACTTGCCAACTAACTGGCCCTGCGCGTTGTGGGTGCCTTGCCTGGGACTCGTCGACGTCGCCGGCCTGCTTCTCGGACTTGTCAGCTGCGGCCGGTCCGCAACGAGCGACGTGACCTCACAGGAACCTGTGCCCACAGATGCCTCATCACTGTTATGTCCGTCCCGTCCCGGCACAGCCGCTCCGAGATGACCGACAACAGCATGCCAGACCCACAACAGGCGGTGATCGGCGGAATTGACTGCCACACCGACTTCGGTGTCGCCGCCGCGCTCGACCCGCTCGGGCGAGTACTGGGCACAGAGTCGTTCCCTGCGACCCGTGCCGGCTACCGCTTGACCCACACATGGCTCGCGTCGTTCGGCCCTATCACCACGGTCGGTGTGGAGTCCACCGGGTCGTTCGGTGCGGCTCTGACACGGGCGCTGATCGATCAGGGCTGCCGAGTGATCGAGGTCAACCAGCCGCACCCGCATCTGCGCTCGCGTCGCGCCAAGAACGACACCATCGACGCCGAGGCCGCTGCGCGCAAGGTGCTCTCGGGCGAAGCGACCGCAGCCGCCACCGACACCACCGGCATCGTCGAGGCGATCCGCCAGCTCAGCGTGACCCGCAACAGCGCCGTCAAGGCCCGCGCCGCCGCGTTGTGTCAGATCGGCGACCTGCTCGTCACCGCTCCCGCCGCGTCGGGCGAGCAGCTCGACACCCGCCGGACCCTCGAGGGCACCGCCGCCGTGTGCGCTCGGTTGCGGCCCGACACGGACCGCCTCGCCGATCCCGCCCAGGCCGCCAACCCAGCACTGCGCAGCCTCGGGCGCCGCGTCGCCCAACTCGGCGCCGAGGCCGACGAGCTCGGACGCCGGCTCGACCGGCTCGTCGCCACCGCAGCACCCACAACCCTGTCACGGCTCGGGTGCGGCACTCACCACACCGCGACCCTGCTCGTCGCCGCGGGCCACAACATCGACCGGCTCAGCTCTGAGGCGTCCTTCGCTCACCTGTGCGCAGCCGCGCCGGTCCCCGCGTCGAGCGGGCGCACCCAGCGTCACCGGCTCAACTTCGCAGGCAACCGCTCAGCCAACCGCGCCCTGCACATGATCGTCATCGTCCGGCTCCGCTACTGCGAACGAACCCGCAGCTACATGGATCGCCGCCTGGCCCAAGGCAAGACCAAAAAAGAAGCCATCCGCTGCCTCAAACGCTTCGTCGCCCGAGAGCTCTACCGCACCCTCCGAGGCGACCTCGCCACCCTCACAACCCGCACTTGACATCTATAGGAACGTCCCAGGGCGATTCACCGCCACCGACCCGCGAACCCCACGCTCACCAAAGGCCAATCGGTGGATTCAGGCTCAGCCCCAAGGCTCTTTTCCCTCCGCCAACGTCAACCTCACCGCCATCTCGGCCAACGCTGTGCGCAGACGCTCGACCTGGGCCTGGGCCGCCTCCAGCTCCACGTCTCGCTGCTTGTCCCGCCGGCCCGGACGCGACCGCGCCAGCGCATCGAGCGCGCCCTGCCGCGCCACCCCGCGCAGCTTCGCTACCGTCGACCGGTCCACACGCGCCCGATCCGCCGCCTCGCTCACCGTGGTCTCCCCACGCACGAGCTGCATCCAGATCTCGTACTTCTCCTGCGGCGCCAAGAACCGCTTCCTCTTCACACCAGACTCGAGACTCAACAGAACTCCTCAACGCTCGGCCGAGAACCCTCCCATGCTGGCCGAAAAAACCCCCAAGAGCGGACACGAAGTCAACCGCAACACAGGTGGCCCAGGCTGCGGTGGGGTTGGCGGTGACCCCGGCGAAGAACACGCGGCGGGTGGGGACGTCGATGAAGAACAACACGTCGCAGCGCCGGAGCAGCGCGGTGTCCACAGTGAAGAAGTCACAGGCGACCGCGGCCTGGGAGTGCAGAAATCGCGACCAGGTGACTCTGCAGCGTGTGGGTGCGGGGTCCACTCCGGCGTTGTTGAGGATCTGCCACACGGTGGAGGCAGCGAGGCGGTGGCCGTGCCCGGCGAGTTCGCCGTGGATGCGGCGGTAACCCCATGCGGGATTGTCCGAGGCCAGGACAATGATGAGTTGGCGAAGCTCCGCTGAGGTCGATGGCCGGTCCGGCGGTCGCTGTGGTTGGGTCCTGTGCCGGGCGATGCGGCGCCGGTGCCAGCCCAACAGCGTGTCGGGGGTGACCAGCCACCCGGCTCGGCTCGGTCGCGGAAGCGCGGCCGCAATCGCCCCAAACAAACTCCGATCCGCGTCGGTGAGCACAGGCCGGTCGACCTGACGACGCAGCACAGCGAGTTGGTGGCGCAACACGATGATCTCAAGGTCCTTCGAGCGGCGCGAACGCACAGTAAGCCGAGTGAGTGATGCCAGGAATCGGTACAAGATTCGGTACACAAGGACTCAGGATCGGCCCGCATCGCGGCAGGTCAACGACCACGGCCGAGTTTCCGGCACCCACGTGTGTCCTGAAGGGAAGTGATGATGATGTAGAAGATCGTCGGCACGATCCGTGCTGTGCCAGTGATGGAGGTAGGTCCTCCGGGGTCGCCGTGCAGGCGGAGATCCCAAACCACCGCAGGCTGCGTCGGTCAAGAGCCGGGGTGGTGAGCGCTGCGGGTGACGTCTCGCTGTTAGCGGGGCAGGTGTGCGATGAGAAGACGAACATGTGTGAACCACTGCTGACGCATCGAAACGAAACAACGATGGCATCGAAACTGGGATCTGTGGGTGGTCCCGGGACAAAGGCTCGCCACGGTGGGCCCTCAGTCGGGGAGCTGCCTGTATGTGGCCCCGGCGGTGCCCGGTGTATAGGTGGCGTGAGCTCATCGCAGGCGCTGGCATGGAACAGGAGAACCTGTCGCCCCGATAGAGACGGCCAGGGTTTTTGGCCGCGAGAGGGAGAACCACAAGCAGCGAACACTGCGAGTGGGAGAGTACCGATGCGGGGCACAGGGGCGGACCGGCCCGTAGTAGCGGTGAGGGCCCTGTAATGGGGCCGGAGCGAAGGGGCCGGGCAGTTCACGGTCGTTTGGAGGTCAACCCTTCGGGGGAGGAACCGACAGATGGACCGAAGCAGAAGAAGTTGAAGTCGTTTGAAATTCGAAAGCGTCTCGTGTTCGAGGCGTGGAAGAAGGTCCGAGCGAACAGTGGAGCGCCGGGCGTGGACGCTGTGAGCATCGACGATTTCGCGGCCGACGAGGTGGACAACCTCTACAAGCTGTGGAATCGGATGTCCTCGGGGAGCTATTTCCCGGGGCCGGTGCGAGCGGTTGAGATACCGAAGGATCATGGGGCCGAGGTCAGGGTTCTCGGTGTGCCGAGTGTGGCAGACCGGGTGGCTCAGACCGCGGCAGCGATGCTGCTGGAAGAGAAGCTTGAGCCGATCTTCCATCCCGACAGCTACGGATACCGGCCTGGGCGAAGTGCCCACGACGCGTTGGCCGTGGCTCGCAAGCGTTGTTGGAACAAGGACTGGGTGCTCGATCTCGATGTCCGGGCCTTCTTCGACAGCGTTCGCCATGATCTGCTCATGAAGGCGGTCGCTCACCACACCGACGAGCGTTGGGTGCTGCTCTACATCGAACGGTGGCTCAAAGCCCCCATGACGATGACAGACGGAACCACCGCGCCGCGAGAGAGGGGAACCCCACAAGGATCTCCGATCTCGCCGCTGCTCGCGAACCTCTTCATGCACTATGCGTTCGACAAGATGGATGGACCGGGAACACTCCCGCTGTCCGTTCGAGCGTTACGCGGATGATGTGGTCATCCACTGCGACACCGAGCAACAGGCCCGACAACTGTGGGCCGGCCTCGTCGAGCGGCTCGGGTCCCTGGGCCTTGAGCTGCATCCCGACAAGACGAAGATCGTGTACTGCAAAGACACGAACCGCCGTGACGAGGCGGAGCACACCAGCTTCGACTTTCTCGGCTACACCTTCCGGGGTCGCCTGGCCCGTGGCCGACGAGGCTTCTTCGTGAGCTTCTCACCAGCCATGAGCCCCAAGGCGAAGCAGGCGATCGGCAAACAGATCAGGGACTGGCACCTCAACCGTCGCAGTGCAACGGACCTCGCCGGACTCGCCCGGGCCATCAACGCCCGGATCCGAGGCTGGTTCAACTACTACGGGGCCTTCTACCGCTCCGAGTTATATTCCATCGCAGCGCGCATCGACGAACATATTGTCCGATGGGCGATGCAGAAGTTCAAACGATTGCGAGGCCAACCCACCAAAGCATGGAGATGGCTCGACGCTGCCCGTCAGCGCGAGCCACAACTCTTCGCCCACTGGCACCTCCTCGCTTCAACCCAACGCCGAACTGTGGGAGCCGTATGACGGGAGACTGTCACGTACGGTTCTAAGAGAGCGGGAGGGGGAGGTTCCCTCCCGCCACTCACCAGGGACAGACCTAGTTGAGCTTGAACCACGTTGGCTGGTGGTCCGACCCGACCGCGTCGACGTCGATCCACGCTGACTCGACCCTTGATGCTAGGCCCGGCGTCACGAATCCGTAGTCGAGCCTCAAACCGACCTCGAATCCTCGACTCTCGTCGTACCAGGTGATTCCCTCGTCGAGGGAGTTTCCGGCCGCAGTCCACGTGTCCACGAGCCGGTCACCGGCGAGAGTATGGCCGGAGTAGTAGTCAGCCTCGCCGACGATGAGCGGATACTCGGTTGACGTTGGAGTCAGGTTGAAGTCGCCCATCACCACGAACTCGGTTGGCGCAGGGCTCTCGCCGATGCCCATCCATTCGATTCCGGTGACCGACGCCCCAGTGAAGGGGACCCCAAACATGAGCGGCAGCAGATACTCGATCGTCGTTCTCCGTAGCCGGGAGTTGACAGAATCGAGATGGACTGAGTAGCACCGAAGAGGCCCAGACGGAGCATCTATGATTGCTTCGAGCGCGCCATGCTGTGCGCCGTGGGCATTGATGACCCGTACTCTCGGCAAGAGCAGGTTCCGACACGAGAGGATCGGCCAGCGGGAAAGGACCATATTGCCGAACTGAAGTCGACGATGCTCGACTGACCCATCGGGAGTCTTCGAGCTCGCGTCAAGATCGACATTGGGTCCGTATACCCAGTGATGCTGAGCGAGCAGCTCGCCTAACCGGACTGGTTGATCCTTGTCAGGAAGCGCCTCGACATTGCGTACGACTTCCTGTAGTGCGATCACGTCGGCGCTACGTACCGCGTCGGCGATCCTCTCGAGGTCGTAGCAACCGTCCTTGCGCTTTGAGTACTGGATGTTGTACGACACGAACCTCATCAGGGATCCGTCGGGAAAGTGGACTGCGCAGGAAGGGTCAGGTGATGGCTCTGGGCTGTGGGCGACGCGGTGAGGTCGCCGTCGTGACCCGCCAATCTTCCTCGAGGCTCGCCGACGATCGACGAACCTTTCCCATCAGCGAGATGACACGCAACCCAGTGGTTGGGTGTGATCTCACGCAACTCGGGCACCTCAGCACGACAGCGGTCGACAACCAAAGGGCACCGGGTCGAGAACACACAACCGGGTGGTGGTGCCGCAGGACTCGGAACCTCTCCGACGAGAGAAACACGGGTCCGACTGGCCTCGGCCACGGGATCTGGTATCGGAACTGCCGACAGCAAGGCCTGCGTGTACGGGTGAAGCGTCGCCTCGAACAGAGTCTCAGTCTGGGCGAGTTCGACGATGTGTCCGAGATACATCACCGCGACTCGGTCGGAGATGTGCTCCACCATCGAGAGGTCGTGGGCCACGAACAGGTAGGCGACTCCGAACTCGTCTTGAAGATCAGCGAAGAGGTTGATCGTCTGCGCCTGGATCGACACATCGAGCGCGGAGATGGGCTCGTCGCATACGATCAGGTCGGGGCTGAGGCCGAGCGCCCGGGCGATGTTGATGCGCTGGCGCTGACCACCGGAGAACTCGTGGGGGTAGCGGGTGCGGTGGGCAGTACGCAGGCCGACCAAGTCGAGAAGCTCAACCACCCGGTCGTTGACCTGTTGCGTTGTCATCTCCGTGTGGACCCTCATCGACTCGCCGATGATTCGGCCGACAGTATGCCGGGGATTGAGCGACGCATACGAGTCCTGGAAGATCATCTGCATCCGCGGTCGGAGCTTGCGCAGCTCCTTTTCGCCGAGGCTCGTTAGCTCGATGTCGTCCAGCCAGACCTGCCCGGAAGAAGGGCGGTGGAGCTGGAGCACGGCCCGTGCGGTGGTGGACTTGCCGCACCCGCTCTCGCCGACCAGCCCGAGCGTCTCGCCGGCGAAGAGCTCGAAGCTCACGCCATCGACCGCCTTTAGCGGCTTGTCGCTCGACTTTCCCGGGAAGTACTTTCGCATGTTCACGACCCTGAGCACGGGCTCAGTAGAGTCCCTGGCCGTGGCTGGCGCCGCCGTCTTGGCGACGGGCCGGTCCACCTCAGCCGAGCCGCGCCTAGCCATGCCGTGGCGTCCCCGCCTCGATGTCGTAGAAGCACGCGACGTGTCGGCCATGGACCGGCTCGATCAGTGCCGGCACCTCGCTTCTGCAGCGGTCGAACACATGGGGGCAGCGATCCGCGAACGGGCAACGAGTCGGCTCTTCAGCGAGATCGGGCGGCAGACCGGGGATGCTGGTCAACCGGCCGGCTCGGTCGCCCATCTTGGGCAGAGCGTCTAGGAGCCCGATGGTGTACGGGTGTAGTGGCCGCATGTACAGGCTGCCCACATCGGAGATCTCTACGAGCTTGCCGGCATACATGACTGCTACCCGGTCGGCCAAACCGGCAACCACGCCGAGGTCGTGGGTGATCCAGATCAAGGCCAGCCCGAGCTCGTCACGTAGGTCGTGCATAAGCTCCACGATCTGGGCCTGGACCGTCACGTCGAGTGCCGTGGTTGGCTCATCGGCGATCACTAGCTGGGGGTTGCATGCCACTGCGATAGCGATCATGACACGCTGTCGCATGCCTCCCGAGAACTCGTGAGGATAGGCATCGATGCGGCCCGGGGCGTCGGGTATCCCGACTCTCTCCAGCAGATGGATGGCGCGGTTGCGAGCCTGTCGCCTCGACAGGCCGAGATGGGTGCGGATCACGTCGATGAGCTGGGCGGAGATTCGCATCGTTGGATTGAGGGAACTCATGGGATCCTGGGCAACGAACCCGATCTCGGCCCCTCGAACCCGTCGCAGCCGGCGCTGAGACTCTTGAAGGAGGTCGACCGTTCCGTCGCTTGTCTCGAGCGTCGCTGTGCCGTTGGATATTCGTGCCGGCGGTTCGGCGAGTAGCCGCAGCAGGGCGAGCATCGTCACGGATTTCCCGCTTCCGCTCTCGCCCACGATGGCCAGAGTCTCACCCCTGGCGACGGAGAAAGTCACGCCGTTCACCGCATGCACAGTGCCTTCCGGGATGTCGAACCGGACCTCAAGGTTCTTCACGTCGATCAGTGCTGGCGCGTTCATTGCTTCACTCGCTGAGATCGAGGGTCGAGCACGTCGCGCAACCAATCGCCGAGCAAGTTGAGCCCGAGCCCGGCAAAGACGATGGCGACCCCCGGTGTGAGCGAGATCCACGGACGAATCGTGAGCACGCCTCGACCGGCGTTGATCATGTTGCCCCAACTCGGAGTGCTAGGCGGCACCGAAAGACCGAGGAATCCGAGGCCGGCCTCGTAGAGGATCATGGCCGACATCTCGAACGTGGCCAGCGTGGCCAGTGGGCCGATGAGGTTGGGCAACAGGTGCAGCCGCAGGATCTGGCGCTCCGGTACTCCGACATTTCTTGCTGCCTCGATGAACATGCTCTCCCGTAGCCTCAAGACCTCGCCCCGCGTCACACGGGCAAACACGGGAATCGACGTGAAGCCGAAGATGAGAATCACGTTGATTAGACTTCGCCCGACGACCGCGGCAAAGAACACCACGAACAACAGGTAGGGCAGCGACAGGATCAGGTTGATGAAACCGACGATGATGGCGTCGATCGTGCCGCCTCGGTAGCCGGCGATTAGACCGATTGCCATTCCCAGAATCATGGCGATTCCGACGCCACCGAGAGCCACACCAAGCGAGACTCGGGTTCCGAAGATGATGCGACTGAGCATGTCGCGTCCCAAGGTGTCGGTGCCGATCAGGTAGTCATTGGAGCCCCCATCGGACCAAAACGGCGGAGTATTGGCATCACTCAGTGTCTGCTGGAGAGGATCGTGAGGAGCGATCCATGGAGCGAACGTCGCGAGGATGAGCAACATGACGAATACGAAGGCACCGAACATGCCGCCCTTGGACCGGCGAAGCAGCCGCAGGGCCTCACGAATCCGAGCCCGGAACCGCAAATCCCTTTCGATGTCGATTTCATGGCCGGTTTCAGTCTCGCCAGCATGGAAATCGTTGCCGCTGGGAGCAGCATGATCAGTCATGTGATCCCCTCTCCGTGTGGCTTCGGTATCGTCGCCGACGTACCGTCCGCAGATGATCTAGGCCGAGGGGTCCGCGTCTGGCGCAACGTCCCCACTCTGATCCGCGGGTCGGCGACTGTGTACAGCACGTCAGCAAGAAGCGAGAAGAGGATAACGATGAGCGCGCCGAAGAACGCTATTCCCTGCACGAGCTGGAAGTCACGATTGCTCACCGCTTCGGCCAACAACCCTCCGGCGCCCGGCCAGGCAAAGACAGCTTCGATGTACAACGATCCACCCAGCAGCGCCCCGATCTGCAGGCTCATTACGCTGATGAGTGGAATGAGCGCGTTGCGCAATATGTAACGACCGTAGATGACTGGCGCTCTGAGGCCCTTACTGCGAGCGATGCGCACGTACTCCTCATTGACGATCTCCAGCACCGACGATCGCGTGAACCGCAGAAGCTGAGCCATTGGAAACAAGCCGAGAGCAACCGCCGGCAAGACTATCGATTTGTCAGGAATGGTGAGGAACCACATCGAAGTCGTGCTGCGCCCGAACGACGGGAACCACCCTAACTCGACCGCGAACACCACGATGAAGACCAAGGACAGCCAGAAATTCGGGATCGTCTGGCCGAGCAGGCCGAACCCGCGCGCCGCACCATCCCAGCGGCCGCCCGCCTTGACGCCCGCCAAGATCCCGAGCGGTACTCCGACTGCGACCGCGAAGGCCATCGCCGCGATGCCAAGCTCGATCGTCGCTGGCATACGGTCGAAGATCACTTCTCGAACCGGAATCTTGTACCGAAGAGAATTACCGAAGTTGAGACGGGCCGAATCGCCCACGAAGCTGACAAACTGTTCGGCAACGGTCTTGTCCAAGCCGTGCGCCTCTCGTGCCGCTTCTCTTTGCTCCTGGGTTGCCTCCCTGGGAACGAGCAGGTTGGTCGGGTCCCCTGACACCCGCAGCATCGCAAAGACGATGACCATCACGCCGAGCACGAGCAGTAGCGACTGACCTACGCGCCCAACCAAGTACCTCGTCACCGACTCTCCGTTCTGCTCGCTCTCCTTGCGCTAATTACCGGTGGGCCGAGGTGTAGTACCTCGGCCCACCGGTCGACCATTGGCTTACGAGCCGGCGTCTGTCAGGGAGCCACCGCTAGGTCCCAGAGCCAATATTCCTCGGCCGAGCGCGGCTTGTAGTTGGAGACTCGATCGCTGGTTGCTTCGAATGAAAACGGCACGTAGAGATAGATGAATGGTGGGTTATCGTGCATCCCCTGTTGCAGCTGTCGGTACAGATCCGCACGCTCGTCGTCGTCGGGGGTCGCGAGTATCTGAACGAGGAGATCGTCAACCACGGGGTCAGACCATGCTGAGAAGCTTGCAGCGTTGCCGCCCATGGCCCCCTGCAGGCGGTCCCATCCCTCAGGATTGGCGTTCGACCAGCTATCGCCGAATAGCGGCGGTAGCTGCTTATCCGCCTCCAGGTCCCAGTAGGCCCCGGACTCGATGATCTCAAGTGGCGCTTTGACTCCTACGTCGCCGAGTTGGGCCGCGACGGCTTCGCACACCTGCTCGAAGTTGGTGTAGGCACCCGACGGGCACGCGAATCCAATGTCGAACCCATCGGCGAACCCGGCTTCGGCCAACAACTCCCGCGCCCGATCAGGGTCGTGGGGATACGGTATGAGACCGTCGTTGTAACCGAAGTCGGCCCGCGTCATCATCCCGGTGGCTTGGCTGCCCTTGCCGTTGAACAGAGCGCCAATGATGCCTTGGACGTCGACCGCATAGTTGAGGGCCTGGCGCACGAGGGGATCTTCGATTGGTTCGCCCACACCAGTGGTGAGGTTGTTGAACGCGATGTAGTACACGCGGTTGGTTGGGTACTCGATGACGTTGACCCCGTCGATGCCCTCTAGCGACGCAGCTTCGTCGGGGCTGAGGCGGCTCACGATGTCGACCTCGCCCGTCTGGATCGCTGAGGCCCGGGTGGAGGACTCGGTGATCGGCCGGAATATGAGCCGGTCAAGTTTGGGGAAGCCCTCACGCCAGTAGTTCGGGTTCCGGTCCAACACGATGCGGTCACCCTGGACCCACTCGGTCAGCATGAACGGACCGGTGCCTACCGGCGCTTGGCCGAACCCCGTGAGCCCGACCTCAGCGTAGTATTCAGGAGGAACAAAGAACCATATACCAGCCGTGAGACCGAGGAATAGTGCATTGGGTTCCGGTGCGACGAGTTCGACAGTGAATTCGTCGATCTTGTTAACCTCGGACGCTCGTTGGTAGTAGTTGAAGTACTGATTGTCCGGGGTCCTTTGTACCTCCCACGAGAATACTACGGAGTCCGCGTTGAACGGTTCGCCGTTATGGAACAGCACGTCCTCACGTAATTTGAAAGTGTACGTTAGACCGTCGTCAGATACTGTCCACGACTCGGCGAGAGCTGGCTCGAACTCCAAGTCGTCATTGATCCACACCAACGGATCGAATATCTGGTTGGCCACATTGCCTGCGTTGCGTTCGGCCGCGTTCGCGCCGTCGATCGCGTTGGGCTGCGTCGTGAGCGCGATGATCAGCTCGCCGCCCCCTGCTGCGGGCTCGTCGGCTGCGGGCTCGTCGGCTGCGGGCTCGTCGGCTGCGGGCTCGTCGGCTGCGGGCTCGTCGGCTGCGGGCTCGTCGGCTGCGGGCTCGTCGGCTGCGGGCTCGTCGGCTGCGGGCTCGTCGGCTGCGGGCTCGTCGGCTGCGGGCTCGTCGGCACCGCCGCCGCTATCGGCACCACAGGCCGCCGCGATCAAAGCGAATGCACTTAGCAGCAGCCACACCGGCCGCATCTTGGATTTGCGTAGATGTGTCACAGATTTCCCTCCCATAGGCAATTACCATGCCTGCACGTAGCCCCTGCGCCGGATTTCCCTCAAGGCCTGGGTGACAACACTATCGACCCTGTCGGGATAGGCAGGCGACAAAAACGGCGATCACGCCTCTGACCTGGGCTTTCGCGCCCACAAGCCCAAGAAACGTTCCAGGATCGCGCGAAATCCGTTCCAAACCGCTCAGCCGTCAAACCCCTGACCTCGGGATTTGTAATTCGCGCATCCCCCCCACCGAGGTGTTCGGGCTCAGCGCCGACGGGATGCGTAACAGCACCGCGTACCTGACGACGCACCCCACGCTCGAAGTCAGCTATATGAGCTGAGTCGACGACGGCCGCTGCATGTCGGCTCGCACGCTTGACCGCAGCATCATCACGGCGGCGTGGGTGTCGATGGGGGCAGTTCGTCGTGCCATTGGCGGACCCAGTCTCGTAGCTGTTCGTACTCAGAGTCAGCGATCGGGAACGCCTGGCGCGGATGACGGTCGAAGACCCCAACGGCGTCGCGCAGGTGTTCCAGGCTGAACCCCGGGTCCTTGTCCGCAGCGAGCCTGTAGAGCTCACTGAGATCGAAGCGGGTTGTGAGGGCGTGGACGTCGAGGAAGTCTCGTGGCTCGGCGAGGCCGAACAGGGCCAGCAGTTTGTCGCCTGCGAGATCTTCTGCTGCGAGGACGCGACCGTGCGGGGTGGGCACCGGCGTGAACGACCGCGTCGAGATCCCGACATCGATCGACATCTCGTCGGTGCCGTCGGTGACCTCGAGACGCACAAAATCGGCGCTCGATCGTGCCGTGTCGGCGTGCAGGCCTTCACGCATGAGGGCGCTTTGGGTGGCCTCGGCGAATGTGCGGACGTCGACGACTTCGGGGGAGAAGAAGTCCAAGTCCGTGGTCGCACGGTCAACGATGCCGTGCAAGATGAGCGCACCGCCGCCTGCTAGAGCCACCATGTCCGCTTCGGGCAATGCCAC
This sequence comes from Acidimicrobiales bacterium, assembly GCA_963663635.2. Lineage (GTDB taxonomy): Bacteria > Actinomycetota > Acidimicrobiia > Acidimicrobiales > Poriferisodalaceae > Poriferisodalis. The sequence continues at coordinate 56,724 of CAXXMY010000020.1, read as the reverse complement.
GACGATGCGGCAGACGCGCAGCTGTAGCGGTGTGAGCACGGCGCTAGGCGATCAGGTCGCGGTCGCGCAGCCAGCGGTCCCAGCTGTCGCGGACGTGAGGCGAGAGCCACATGTCGTGCCACATCTCGAGGAGATGGCCGAGGTCGATATGGCGGCGCACGTCGTCGGTGGTGCCCTCGGTCATCACCAGTTGGTACACGTACATGCGGTCGCGGCGGTCGTTGAGGTCGAACTCGCCTTGCCCACTCCACGCGATGCTGTTCGGCAGCTTCACCCGACCGGTCAGGGGCGCGACTGTGCCGTTGGCGAGATCGTCGGGGATCTCGATAGGTCGGGAGAATCGAGTCTTGACCACTGGGTCCCAAGTCTAAGAACCGGACAGGGCACAGCTCATGAAGCACCCGAGGTGCTTGCACTGCTCGACACGAGACCTGAAATCACACCGATGCTGGCACGTAGCCCTCACGCAGCGAGGTGTCTCTGAGAAGAGCTTGGAGCCAGCGTCGTTGGCGGTCTGGGAGCGATCGTGTGGGGAATGTGTCAGTGACGAGATGTTCGATGCGCTCGAGGGTGTTGATGCCGGTGATCGTGACGAGGCGGCGGACATCTTGGGTGTCGGTTCGTCGGGCGGCACGGGCCTTCATAGCAAGCATCTGGGCGGTGTCGGCGGCGGTGAGATGGGGGTGTTCGTACACCGCGATGCCGTGCCGCCTGTCCGGCGAAGGCATGTATGGGGTTGCCTGCTCGTTGAGCTATGTCGTCGGCCAGTTGCGTTCGCGCGCGATCTGCAGCACAGCGTCGATCACGGCTTCGTAGTCGCCGCTGATCGCTGCGTTGATGTCGCGCGTGGCGTGTGTCGCATTGTGAGCGAGGAGCATTGCTGCGCCGCCGGTGACGTACAGGCAGGCTCGGGCATTGCGGCGCTGCAGCCGATTGGCGAGATCTGCGAGTGCCGATCGCAGGTCGTCGGCGGTGAAAGGCTGCACGACTAGCAGGGTGCTGAAAAAGTCGGTTTCGAGCACATCGCCAACGCTCTGACCTGCGGTTTTACACTGCCGGAGGCGCGTTTTCGGCACTTTTTCAGCATCCTGCTAGGTGGCTGGTGCCAAATGGGGTTGGTGGCGTGTGCGGTGTTGGTGGTGTGGGACGGTTCGGGTTGTTGTGGGTTGTGAGGGTGTGGCCGGTGCGGGGCTGGAAAACCAAATCCTTGGGTCTGCGACAAGCCCAGAGCGGTTCAGGTGGCTGGCTGGTGGCGGGTTCGGGCGGTGTTGGGGTCAGGCGAGGGCCCATCGGGTGGGTTGGGAGTGCAGGCCGAGCGTTGCGAGGCGCGCCAGGTTGACAGCAGCGGCCAGCAAGTTGAAGTCGGCGTCGACTTTGGGGCGGCCTCGCACGCGGGCTCTGCGGCCTGCGTGCCATCGGCGTTTGAGGTGGGCGAGCCTGCGCTCGACTTTGGGCCGGGTGGCGTGGTAGTCGGCTTTCCATGCGGGGTCGCTTTGGCGGTGTCGGGCGTCGGCGAGGACGGCTTCGTGTGTGCCGACGCGGATGGTTCTGCCGTTTTGGGCTGCTGTGCAAAGGCTGCGCTGTTCGCAGTGGGCGCAGGCCCCGGCGAAGCGGGCGGTGCCGTCGCCGTTGGGTGCGCGGCGGATCTGCACGCTGATCCCTGCGGGGCATGTGACGGTGTCGGCGCTGAGGTCGACGCTGAAGCGGTCCTTGGGGTAGAGCCCGCCGCGTCCGGCGGGCGGCTGGGTGCGGCATCTGGAGTTGATGCGCTCGTCGCGCAGCAGCTGCTGGAACTCGCCGCTGCCATAGGCGCTGTCGCCGTACACCGTCGGGCGGCCCTCGAACACGTCCACGACCCCGCCGGCACCGGCGCCGGTGCCTGCGCCGTCGGTGCCTGCGCCGTCTGTGTTGTCGGTGTCTGTGCCGTCGGTGTTTGTGTTGAGGATGTCTTTGATGAGTGCTGCGGCGGTGGAGGCGTCGGCGGCGTTGCCGGCGGTGTCGGTGATGATCTCGGAGTCGGGGTCCACAGCGATGTGGCCCTTGTAGCCGTCGAAGCCTCCCGCGGTGCTCTTGCGGCCGTGGCGGGCGTCGGGATCGACCGTGGATATGACACGGTCCGCTGCGACACGACGCGCGATGCGCATCCGCCCGTCGGGGCCCTGTTCGAGGTCCTGGCCCACGACCGCGGCCAGCAGCTCAGCGGCCTCGGCCGCGTCAGCGCTCAACGCCCGGCCCTGCATCGCCGCGAGCACCGCCGAGGCGTCCGCGGCGAGCCCTGCCACCAGCGCCTCGCGCGCAGCCCGGTCCTCCCAGTCGCAATCAGGCTTCCCGCCCGACCCATAGCCGCGGGCCAGCACCTCCCGCAGCTGCTCACCGAAGCCCCCCGCATCCGCCGCCGCCAACGCCTGACGCACCGCGCCGGCCAGCATCGTGACAGTGTCCTGAGTGGCCACAGCGTCATACACCGGCGCCGAGTCAAGCACCCGCCGCAGCGACACCGCCCCCGCCTCGCGGGCCGCGTCGAGCGTCACATCGAAGATCCGCCTCGGGTTCGCCGAAGCCGCCAGACGCGCCCGCATGCCCACCAGCACCGTATGGCTGAACCCCCCAGAATCGAACGCCAAACCACCGCACGCGTACTTCCAGCGCACATCGAACTCGAACGCCGTCACCGCCTCACGATCAGACAACCCGAACCAGCGCTGGAGCACCATCACCGACGCCACCACCCGCGGCGCCACACTGCGACGCCCACGCGAAGAAAACAGATCAGCGAACAACGAATCCGCGAACAACCGATCCCCCTCACGGAACAACAACCCGAAAACCGACCCCTCCGCCACCCTGCCCCCCACAAAACCAGTACCGGCGAACAAATCAGCCTGACACTCCGACACCCCGACCGTCACGACAACAACCTCCCCGCCGCCCCAAACCACACACCCGTAATTCTGCCACCAACCAGCACCCCCCACCCACAAAAAACACCAGCCACCTAGACGACGACAGGTTCGTCGCGAGGCAGCCAGACGCCGTGTCTGTCGAACGCGGTTGGAGTGGTGGCGATGGTGCGGGCCCGGTCGAAGTCGAAGCAACCGCCTGCGAACCAGAATTCGGGCAGGTGCCTGGTAGGGCCGTGCGTCCACGCAGGGGGACCAAGCCCGGCTTCGCAGCAAAGGTGTTCCGCGACCGCAGCGAGGAAGGTATCCCATCGCTCGTCAACGGAGTCGGGTTCGTCTGCGACGAGCATCGGCCGCGCCGCCTGGGGGGCGTTGTGAGCGCTTGCCGGTAGTCGCGTTCTGCGCTCACTGAATTTCGCGGTGGTGTCGGGGGTCTTCTGGCCCGGCATCACTATCCGCCGTTGGGAGCGGTGGCTCCTCGGGCGTGTCGAGCGACCAAGCATCGATCCCGCTGGAGGAGCCGGTTCCCATGATGAACCAGGAGACGTTCGTGAACATCAACAGCCTGCGAGAGCAGGGATGGGCGATCGGCGAGATCGCCGATGAGACCGGGTTCGGTCCGGCGACGGTCTCGAAGCATTTGCGCGCGGGGCCGCCGGCGGCGAAGCGGATGGTGCCCGATGAGTCCAAGGTGATGAACGCCCGCTGGGCTGAGAGGTGCCGGAGCTTGATCGCTGCGCATCCGCGGCTGTTGGGCGTCAGCGTGTGGCGCTGTTTGACGGCCGAGGGCTTCGCTGGGGGCTATTCGACAGTGACGAGGGAGCTGCGCCGCATCCGGGGGGCTCGGTTCCGGGCTGCGGATCAGGTGTCGGTCCCGATCCATACCGATCCGGGCGAGGAAGCCCAGTTCGATTTCTGCGACCTCGACGTGTGGGCTCGGCGTTGGGGCTGGCAGGGCCGGCTGCGGTGTTTCGGGATGATCATGTGCTGGTCGCGTCAGCGGGTCTGGTGGTTCACCACGAGCGAGGACCGCCAGCACACGTTCGAGGGAATGATCCGGTTCTTCGACACTGTGGGCGGGATCCCCGCGGCGTGCCGCACGGATCGGATGGGAGCGCTGGGGTCCTCCCAAGGCAAGCGGTTCGTGCTGGGTCCGCCGACGGTCGCTTTCGCGGCGCATCACGGCACGAAGATCACCTCGTGCAAAGCGCGCGACGCGAAGCGCAAGGGCACCGTCGAGCGCCCGTTCCGCCAGTTGCAGGCCACGTTGTTGCCCGAGCCGCAAGCCCAAGGCGTCCCCGCGTCGATCGGCGACCCCGACTGGCGAGCGGCGCAGTGGCTGGACGCGAACGTGCACGCCGTTGCCTCGCGGGCCACCGGCGCCCGTCCCGCTGACCGGGCGAACGCGGAGCGACCGTTCCTGTCGCCGCTGCGGGGGGACCGGTTCGACACCGACTGCGTCGAGACGCGCCGGGTCCACGACATCTTGCCGTTCGTGTCCATCGACGGCGCCCGCTGCTCGGTTCCGCCCGAGGTGCTCGGCCAACGCGTGCAGATCCGCCGGGCGGTGGACTCCGACCGGGTCGAGGTCCGCTGGGCAGGCCGCCTCGTTGCCGCCCACACTCTCGTGTCAGGCCGTCACCTCGAAGTGTGGGATCCCGCCCACCGCCACGCCGCGCAAACCGCTGCGATGGCCGATCGCCCCCAGCGACCCGTTCTGCGGCTGGCGGCATCGAGCCCGGGACCCCCACAGCGTCCCCACACCGGCGACGGATTCGACGTCGACCCCATAGATCTCGCTGCCCGCTACCCGCTCACCGTCGAGGGCGAGGCACACACATGAGCCTCTACGAGCAGATCAAAGCCGATCTCGGCTACCTCAGACTCGACGCCGCCGCCGGCTGCTTCGCCACCCTCGCCGAACAAGCACGCACCCCCGACTGGACCCACATCGAGTTCCTGGCCCGCCTCGTCGCCGCCCAGGCCAGCGCGGACCGCGACCGGCGCCTCGCAGCCCGCATGCGCTACGCCCGGTTCCCGTTCCACCGCCGCATCGCCGACTTCGACTTCGACTTCGAGCCCACCGTCGACCCCAAGCTCGTCGCCGACCTCGCCACCCTGCGGTTCATCGACGAGCAACGCCCCATCGGGCTGCTGGGCCAGCCCGGCTGCGGCAAGACCCACCTCGCCGTCGCACTCGCGATCCTCGCCGTCGAGGCCGGCTACCGCGGCTACTTCACCACCGCCGACGCCATGGTCAAAACGCTGCTGCGAGCCGACCACGACGGCACCGCCGCCACCAAGATCAAGGCCTACACCGCACCCACCGTGCCCCTCATCGACGACGTCGGCCTCATCCGCCACAAAACACCCGCCGAACCAGCATGGTTCTTCGAGGTCGTCAACACCCGCTACCAACGCGGCCACCCCACCATCGTCACCACCAACCCAGGCCTGCCCCAATGGGGCGAGATCTTCGGCGACACCGTCGTCGCTGCCGCCATCTTGGACCGACTCATCCACAACGCCATCGTGTTCAACATCCGCGGCCCATCCTGGCGACTCCGCGAACACGACGGACTCCAAATCGCCGCAACCCACTAACCTCACCCCAACCGACCAGCAACCCACGCCCACCGCGAACTTCAGCGAGCGTGAACCGCGGCTTCTCCCGAGTGCTCACAGGCGTGCCACCACACCATCGCGAAGTCGTGCAGCAGCAGTCGCAGGCGGAATTCGTCGTCGCTGTCGCGCAGCGCAGGCACGAAACCGGCCAGCTGATTCGGCAGCTCGGAGCGAAAATTCATGACGAAGCCTTGATCGGCGACGTTATCTGCGGCCATTGCCTCGAAGTCCTCACCTGAGGAACACCGCCATCAGTTCGGGTGCCGCGGCGCTCCTCGAGAGTCGAGGGTCGAACTCAGGATTTCGTCCGCAATGGTGTGGGGGCGTTCGTGAAGGGCAATGGAAACATTGAGGACGTGGAGGAGGCGCATCACGCGGCTTGTGCCCCCGGGGACTTTGCCGGTCTCGAACTCACTTAGCCTGAATCCACCGGTGTGGTGGGTGTGTGTGGGTTGCCGCGTCCGCGAAAAAGGCCTCCTGATCTGCGACGATCATGGTGTCGGTAGTCACGTTCGTCTCAAAAACAGGAGGCACTTTTTGTGTCTGCATCTTCGCGCAGTCCGGACCGGTTCGCAACGACGGTTGATCATGAGGGCCTGGTGGCCAACGCGGGCCTGATCCTGGCGGGCACGCTGATGGACCCGGTCGCTGATCGAGCGGTGGGTGCGCACGGGTTTCGGCGCTGATTCGAGCGGTGGGTGCGCACGGGTTCCGCGAACCCGGGCCCCAAGATCTGCACGGTGGTCGCCGCGATGCTCGCGGGCGGCACTCACATCGATCATGTCGGGATGCTGCGCGCCGGGCGCACCGGTCGGGTGCTGGGATTCCGCCCGATGGCGCCCTCGACGGTCGGGACGTTGCTTGCGGTCGTTCACGTTCGGTCACGTCCGCCAGCTCGAAGCGGTGCTGTCGCGCACGCTCGCTCGCGCATGGCAGTTGGGAGCAGGGCCGGGCCGTGCGCCGCTGGTGGTCGATCTGGACTCCACGATCTGCGAGGTCCACGGCAAGCAAAAACAAGGCGCCGCGTACGGCCTGCACCAACGCGCTCGGCTGTCACCCGCTGCTCGCTGCACGCGCCGACACCGGCGAGGTGCTCGGCGCCCGCATGCGCAAAGGCTCCGCCGGGTCGTCGCGAGGCGTGGTGCGCTTCGTCGACGAGCTCGTCGCGAACCTGCGACGCGCCGGGGCTGCCGGGCCGACCACGGTGCGCGCCGACTCAGGGTTCTGGTCACGCAAGCTGATCGACCGTCTCGACGCCCACGACGTCAAGTGGTCGATCACCGTCGCCCTCGGATCCGCTGTGCGCGCACCGATCCAAGCAATCGGCGACACCGCGTGGGCCGACATCGCTTACACCAAAGGCGGCCACGCCCAAGTCGCCGAGACGACCTATGCCACCGGCCGCGGCAAAGCGAAGCGCACCGTTCGCCTCGTGGTGCGCCGCACCCGCCTCGCCGAGGGCGCACAGCAACGACTGTGGCCCGACTGGCGACACCACGCATTCAACGCCAACACCGAACACGACACCGCCGCCGCGGACGAGTTCCACCGCGCCCACGCCGTCGTCGAGCTCGCCATCCGCGACCTCAAAGAAGGCTCCGGGCTCGAGCACGTCCCCTCAGGGCACTACGGCGCGAACTGCGCACCGCTCGCCTGCGCAGTGCTCGCCCACAACATCGGCCACCCGAGCGCCGCCCTCGCCGGCGCGCCGCCGGCCACGAACCGCTCCCGCCGCACCCGACTCGTCGCCCTCGCCGCCGTCGCTCGCCAACCGCTCCGGCACACCCACCCTGCGATACCCCGCCCGCTGGCCCTGGGAAACACAATTCCGAGCCACACTCAGCGCTCTCAGGGCTCTGCCCGGACCCTCCGGCTGACCCGAACCGCCCGGAACCGGCGCCCCCACACAAACCCAGCGTCGACACAACCCCGAACTGCACCCGCACCCCTACCCGAACACGCCCAAACACACCGAACCACACCCCCAACAACCCGACGCGACCCCAACCCGCCACCGACCCGGGAATCCCGCGCTCACCAAAGGCCAATCGGTGGATTCAGGCTTAGCGAGCGTTCCTCGTCGGCTCGAATTCACGGCTGGCTCGACTCAACGGGTCGACCCAACGGCCCGACTCAGCGGGCCGGGCGCGGGCTCGTCTTCGGTGCGCGGCGCTGCTTGACTTGCTCGGTCGCTTCGTCGCTGCCGTCGTGCCACGTGCCGAACCATTTGTCCATGGGCACCAGCGACGTGCCGTAGTTGCAGTCGAAGTAACGGTGGTGAAGCGTGTGGAAGCGATCGCCGCCTGCGATGGTGCGCTTGCCGGCCACGACGTACCGGTCGAAGCCCGAGTGCGACAGCGCCGGTGGCAGAAGCAGGTAGGTGGCAGTCAGCGTCACAAGGTACGGGTTGCCCGGAATCAGCAGGAACATGAGCGGCGCTGAGAAATACAGCACGTGCTCGACGGGGTGCATGGCAACGCCGCTCCACGGACCGATGTTCACATTGTGGTGATGCACCGAATGCGCCGTGCGGTACAGGCGCGGAGTGTGCAGCAGCCGGTGGATGGCGTAGAAGTGCACTGACACCAGCGGGAACATCGCAAACGTCAGCGCCGCTGCATAGAGGACGTCGCTGCGGGCCGGGATCGTCCAGACCAGGTCGTTGGCATACAGCCACAGCATCAGCGACTCATACAGCGCTGCGATCGAGCACGCGCTCACCAACGACCAGAACACGTTGTCGCGCGTCTGATGCCGGAACAGGAACGGCCGTCGCCCCACTGACAACCATCGTTCGTCGTACTTGTGCTGCGTCCCTTGCGAGCGCCGCATGTACAGCCACCAGTGCAAACCGCCGACGATGACGATCATGAGCCCGACGTTGCGCGCATACACCAGCACGACCGCCCACACCGAGGGCGCAGCGAAGCGGTCGAGCGACGGCGTCAGCCACAACCACGTCACAGCGCCGACAACAATCCAGAACGCGTTCTGCCACCAGAAATACCTGGTGACCAGCCAGCGCGTCATGGCCAACGGCCGAGGCGGACGCTCGTACAGCGGCGGAAGTGTGACTACCCCGATCCCCACTGCGCGCAGCCTACGCCTCGCCTGCGGTTGGGGCAAATGCCACATCCGCCCCTGTGGGTGCCCGAAATTGTGTTGTGGCTGCCACGGTCACCGACGTGTGCTCGGGCGTCGGCGGGTCGTTCGTTGTGGCGCAGGAACAGGTTGGGGGCTGCTTGGGTGGCCCGGGCGCCGGTTGGGTTGGTGGTGATGCCGGCGAAGAAGTCCTCGCGGTTGGTGATGTCGATGAAGAACAGCAGGCAGTAGCGGCGCAGTAGGGCGGTGTCGGGGGTCGCGAAGTCGCAGGCGACCGCGGCTTGGGATCGTAGGAACTGGGTCCAGCTCACGCTGGCGCGTTGCGGGGCGGGATGGTTGGCGTGGGACTTGAGAATCCGTCAGACGGTGGATGTTCCGGCCTGGTGGCCGAGACCGGTGGGTTCGCCGTGGATGCGGCGGTATCCCCAGGTGGGGTTGTCGGTGGCCGTGTCGATGACCAGCCGGCGAACCTCAGCGGCGGTTGACGGTCTGGCTGGTCCTGCGGTGGGTCGGGTCCAGTGGCGGGCGATGCGTCGTCTGTGCCAGCGCAACAGGGTGTCGGGCGTGACCAACCAGCCGAGGCGTCGGCGGCGGGGGAGCGCAGCGGCGATCGCGCCCAGCAGGGTCCGGTCGTTGTGGTTGAGCTGGGGCCGATTGTCTTGCCGGCGCAGCACCGTCAGTTGGTGGCTCAACACGATGATCTCGAGATCCTTGGAACGGCCCGAGCGCACGGCCAGACCGGCCAGCGCCGCGAGGAAGCGGTACAGAATGCGAAACACGAGGCACGAGAATCGCAGCACATCGTGCCTGGTCAGCACTCACGTCCGAATATCGGGCACCCAGAAGGTCCGTCGTGATTGTTGTTAGGCGGCGTCAGTGCCGGAATTCGGCGGCCCAACCGCCGCCATGAGTCGGGCGACGAGCGTAATCCAGTCGTCGTCCGTCGGCAGGTGGTGCCCGTCGCGAAGCACGGTTGACACCAGCTGAAGGCCCATCGAAAGCGCTTGGCAGCAGAGCGCGACTGCGTCATTGCTCAGAGATTCGTCGACGACTCCATCCGCTTTGCCATCGGCGGCAAAGGAGGCAAGAGATTCGACTTCCGCGGTGAGGGATCCCAGGACGCGTTCTCTTACCAGAGGATCTCGTCTCGCGATCACGTATGCCTCCAGCACCAGGCTTCTGGCGTGGTCGCGGTCCGGAGACACCAGGCTCGAGACCAAGGCGTCCAAGGCAGTGCATTCCTCAGGAGATGTGGTTCTTGCGTCTTCAAGAGCGCCCGCTGTCATATGACCCATGACATGCTCGACTGCGGCCACGAACAGCTCGCGCTTGTTCGGCCAGCGAGCATAGATGGCACCGGTCGTCATACCGCAACGGCGGGCTATATCGGCAACCCTCGACGACTCAAAGCCATTCTGTCCAAATACGGTGACAGAGGCATCCAAGAGTTGCTTCGTGACCTGTGGGGATCCGCGTGACTCGCCGCGTGTGACTGACGCAGCATCGGGTCGAGAGAGTGGTTCACGTGTCATTGCCGTTCGAGACTAGCTCACAAGCATTGAGTGTTGACCCAGAATCGCACACTGCATTACATGGCTCTAGGGAATAAGTCTATAGTCGTCATTATTACTTTCATATCTCGGCGTAACTGCGAAGATGGTTCGGTCGCCGCAGAAAGGCATTTATCAGAACTGCTACGAGCGCCTGGGGGATCTCGACTTGGGCGATAGTCGTCGCAACGATATACCGCAAATCGATGTGACTTCGGGTACCATTCAGCGCTCGTTCGATAGCGAGCATTCTGCGAAACAGGACCAAACAGCCGAACTGGCGGGACGATTTCGCCGGGATTGTCTCCTGGTCGGAACCGCCGATTGTGTCGAGCCCTTACGCATTCGCTCACCGATTCGGCGAGTCGAAGGAACCGCAGCACATGATCGGTTGGCGCGTCCCGCAATCTGACGTCTCAGAATTGACGTGGATCTGTCCTAAGTGGCGAGTGTCCAACAAGTCCAGTGCCACGACGTGTTTTGGCGTTCTCGGCGTCGTATGTCATACCGACCGAGGCTGCGATCGATGTGAAGTTGCGCCGATTCGAATTTTCATGCACGACAATGTCCCTACCCGCGGACACGCGTTCGTTGTTGGTCGCGTGTCTCAGCGCTCTCGGTGGCTTGAGGCTAATATGGGGCTCTTCTCATCGAAGCTGGGACCTGGGTGACGGCGCGCGGTGATTGCTGCGGTCCGGGTTCAGGTGGCTCCGCTGTATCGGGGCATGCGCGCCGATAGTGACGCGGCCACGTCGACGTCCGCGGGGCTCCACCTGTTCGCGACGATGGCCGGCGCCATGCTCGCCTCAAACCGGCCACCGCCGCCGCTCGCGCGGACTGAGGTGCTTCCCCCGGCCGCCATCACTGTCACGTCGACGTCAGCGGCCGTCACCGACGCCTCGTCCGAGAGGCGCCCGTCAGACACGGCTCCAACGAAAATGTCGCTGCCGTCGAAATCGCGACCGGGCACATAGAGCAACGTCATGTCGGCCTGCACCGTGACAGGACGATGCAATGGCGCATCGCGCACCATCCCAGCAGCGAACGCGTCGCCGTCAGGATCGATGTCATCGGCCAGCACCTTGATGACGGAACGAACGCCGCGCGATTCGATTCGCTGTAGCCGCACTGCGGCGGGTTGCAGTTCGCCCGACGCTGGCTGACCGGTTGGGGCACGATGATGCAGCGCGGACTTGCAATTGTCGGCGGCGGCATGTCGGGGCTGGGAGCCGCGAAGGCCTTGCACAACCACCCGGACCGGTTCGATTTCCGGCTGTTCGAGGCCAACGAACAGCTCGGCGGCAACGCCGTGACCGTTGACATGCCCCAAGGACGACGGCAGTTCAGTCCCGTTCGATATCTCAGTCGCGGCGTGCATCCCGTCGGTGTACGACCACGTCGTGCTGTTGTTGGAACGCTTCGGGATTGAGTTGATCGCTACGCGTTTTAGCTACAGCGTGAAGTACCGCGGCGGCATCTACGCACACGACTTCGAGTCCGAGATCAGGGAGCAGCTGCAGCCCGAGATCGAGAAGTTCCAGCGCCTTCGCGGTTTTGTGGGATTGAGCGGCTGAGTGTCCCTGCGTAGGGGTCGAGGCCCTGGGGGGATCGGTGGTGTCAGAGCCACGATCCAGGAGGGCCTCGATGGGGTGCGATGTTATGTCGGTGCGGCTGTGGTTGCCGCGGATCAGAGTGCTGGGTGTGCTTGTTGACGCGCCCGAGCGGCCTGGTGGTGGGGTGTGCTCGACGGTGCGGCGCCCGGAGTGCCCCCGCTGCGGCGCGCTGTGCATGTGGGTGCGTGACCGCCGGGACAACAAGGTGCGCGACTTGGAGGTGTCAGGTCGGCCGGTGACGTTGGTGTGGTCGCGGCGACGGCTGGTCTGCGAGGGCTGCGAGCGCCGGTTCACCGAGGGCCACCCGGCGTTCGAGGGATCGGTGACGGCGCGTCTGGCGCGCCGGCTCGTGGCCGATGCGCAGGTGATGACGCTCGCCTCAGCGGCACGCCGGCACCAGGTGGGCTGGCACATGGTCAACGCCTTGGTGGGGGCCTGGGCCGTACTGGTGGGCGAGCGTCGCCGCGCCGAGCGGTGCCGGGTGCTTCTGGTTGATGAGACCTCGATCCGCAAGAGGCATCGCTATGTGACCGTGATCGTCAACGCCGACACCGGCCGCACTCTGGCGATGATCCCTCACCGCAGCGCCGCACACCGCCGGGCGTGAGGCCGGCGTTCGACCCTGATGTGTTCCGGGCCCGGTTCGTGCTGCTGCGCCGACCCGACACCCTCACCGAGTCGGACCGCCGCCGCCATGGAAGCGCTCGACCGGTTCGCCGACCTCTACGGCACCGGGCAGCTGCCCGAGTTCAGCGACACCGTCGACACGCTCCTGGCATGGAGCGACGAGATCCTCGCCTGGCACCACACCGAGCGGCCCAGCAACGGACGCATCGACCGAACCAACAACTTGCTCCAAGTCCTGCGCCGCAGCGCCCACGGCTTCACCAACTACGCCAACTTCGAAGCCCGAGGACTCCTCGTGACATAATCAACCCCGCCGAAACCAGCAGCCCATCCCACAAAAACGCGAAGGGCCAGCTTTTTCAGCGGGGCGTTCTCGACGCGCAGCTCCTTGAGCTCCTTGGCGTCAGCGGCCTTCATCCCGCCATAGGTGCTGCGCCACCGACTCCAGGTCGACTCGGTGATCTCCTGCTCTCTGAGGACCAAGCCCAGCTCCTCGTCGGCGTTGAGCCGTCTCTCGCCTTCACGCAGCTTGCGGATCGCCTGCTCCGGCGAATGCCGCCTTCTCTTCATGTCGGTCATCCTCCCATCCTCCGGGAATCAGACCCACAACACCTGGACCCAAATCAAGGACCCCTGCCACAGTCGTTCCGCCGCGGATCGTGAACTTACATCGAATGGAGCAATGCCGATTGCGAGGACAGTTCAGAGGGCGCCAATTGAGCGGGTTTGAGATCTGCCAGTCGATAGGCGGCAGATAGACGCCTGGGCGCCTGCGGTCTCCACTGGTTATTGCAGCTGATCCGGCAAAGTTGCCGGAAACACAGCAACGATCGGTGGAGACCGCGGCGCTTGGCCGCGTTTTCTCGGCGATCATTCGCGGATGCCCGCGCAAAGCTGAGAGGCGACCATCCACATCCACCAGTCGTAGTGTTGGTCCATCTGCATTGCAGTGCCCCGGCCTGTTCGCGGATAATCATCCTGCGTACCACTGGTTCCTGAGCATCGGCGACAAGGCCCTCGCCGTCTTGGATTCAAACGGGATCGAGTCGGTCGACTACACCGCACAGATCACCGAGGAGTGACCTGCTCCAGTCAGCGAGGTTTTGGCGGCGCGTCGCTGGCCCGCCGGCGCGAGCCTCGGTTTGGCTTGGGCGGAGTCGGTGTGTGTGTCAGTAAATGGGGTGGTGGGCGACGAGTTCGTCGACGTCGTGGCACACGCGTTCGGTCACGGTGGCGGTGTCGCCGGCGGTTAGGGCTTGGAGTATGTCGGCGATCCAGTGGCCGATGTGGGCGAACGCTGCGGCGTCGAGGCCGCGTGCTGTTCCGGCGGAGGTCCCGAAGCGCAGGCCGCTTGTGGTCTGGGGCGGGTGTGGGTCGTCGGGCACGCTGTTCTTGTTCGCGGTGAGCCCGGCGGCTTCGAGGGCGTCGGAGGCTGCTGCGCCGGTGAGGTTGCAGGGGCGCAGGTCGGCTACCACGATCGGGGTGTCGGTGCCGCCGGTGAGCACGGCCACGCCCCGTTGCGTCAGCGCGGCTGCGAGTGAACGGGCGTTGTCGAGCACGGCGCGGCCGTAGGCCTTGAACTCGGGTTGCAGCGCCTCGCCGAGGCAAACGGCCTTGGCGGCGACGGCGTTGAGTATGACTGAGCCTTGGACGCCCGGGAAGACTGCGGAGTTCAGCTTGCGTGCGAGGTCTGCGCGGTGCGACAGCACGAGGCCGCCGCGCACGCCGCGCAGGTTCTTGTAGGTCGTTGTGGTCACCACGTCGGCGATGGGGACGGGGCTCTCGTGCACCCCGGCGGCGACGAGCCCGGCCCAGTGCGCCATATCCACCAGCAGCGTCGCACCGACTTCGTCGGCGACGTCTCGGAACGCCGCGAAGTCGATGGCGCGGGGGTACGAGGACCCGCCGGCGATGATGAGCTCGGGCCTGGTGGCCACGGCGACGTCTCGGACCTGGTCGTAGTCGAGGAACCCCTGGGCGTCGACGCCGTAGCGTTCGATGTGCATCCATTTGCCGGAGATGTTCGGGTTGGCGCCGTGGCTGAGATGGCCCCCGGCCGACAGGTCCATCGAGAGCACGGTGGCGCCGGGCCGCAGGAACGCGAAGAACACCGCCAGGTTGGCCTGGGAACCGGAGTGGGGCTGCACGTTGGCATAAGCGGCGCCGAACAGCTCCATGGCGCGCTCGATGGCCAGGCGTTCGATCCGATCGGCGAACTCTGCGCCTCCGTAGTACCTGGCACCGGGATAGCCCTCGACGGTCTTGTTCACCATCGGCGATGCGAGGGCGTCGAGAGTGGCCCGGCTCACGAGGTTCTCCGACGCGATCAGCTCGATCCCCCCGGCCTGACGCGCCGTCTCGCCGTCAAGCGCAGCAGCCACCTCAGGATCGACCTCAGCCAACGACCCGCCGAAATAACTCGCACCTGGAACAAACGTCACAAGAACGCCACACGACTCAAAACGAACCTTACGCCACGGCACACGACGGGCAGAGCAGCAACGCGAGCAACAACCTGCATCTCAGGAACAGTGCCCACCGTGGCACGTCGTTTGGTTGGGTATGAGCGTCACCGACAGCGTGTAGGTGCCGGTCGAGTCGACACCGCCCACTTCGATGTAGATCACCCCGTTGTTTCCGCCGGCGCCGTACTCGACGCGGCTGTTGAGATTGTTGTAGTCGCCGTCGTCGTCGTCGGTGCGGTCGATCAGATCGCCATCCGAGTCGTGGACACCTCGCAGGTATGGGTCACGCAGCGTCCCGCTGCGAGTCGGCTGTCCTTTGAGGTCGATCTGATAGTCAGTGCCAGCGACCAAGCTGACTGCGAACCAGTCGCGATCACCCTCGGTCTCGATGTCACCGCGGGCAGAGCCCCCGACCGAAACTGTTCCGGTCGTGGCGGTGCTGTCCGCGAAATCGTCGGACTCCAATGTCGCGGACTCCAATGTCATCGGCGTGTCATCCGGTATCGGCGGAATCGAGACTCCATTCTCGTCACGGTTCTCAACCACAGGCTCGGACGGCGCGTCCGGGGTCTCGACAACCGCAAAGGGGGACCGACGCGACAGCCCATGGGCGTTGCGGGCCTTGACCCGGTAGCGGTATCGGACCGAGGCTTCCGCGGTATCGTCGGTGTAGCTCGTTGCGGCGTCACCGGTGTTGTCGTGGATGACGATCCAGGGCCCAATCGGATCTGCGCTGCGGTTGCGTCGCAAGATCTGATAACCGGTGGTACTCGCGTCACCAGGGTCATCCCATGAGATCGTCACCGACTCGTGATCGAACGAGTCGACCGTGGGTCGTGCGGTGCCGGCTTCAACGTTCCGGTGAGCCATTCGAGTCATCCGTGCTGGCTCCCTTTCTCGGTCGCGCATCGAAGCGGGCCGTGAATCGTTGCAGAGAGTAGCAACGACTATCATCACTCGGACGCTGCATCGCCGTCGCGAGGCTTGCGCAGACGTCGGAACCAGCTTCAGAACCAGCGTCATCGCTCAGCGGCTCGAGATGGATACGGATGGCCCGCGCTGTTGCTCTTCCGCTCTGCATCGGGCCGAAATGACCTAAGAGGCCGCGCGGATTGGCCATCCACGGGTTGGCTGGTTCCCCGGTGTTGGGGGTTGGTCGGGTTGTTTGGGCTGAACAAGACAACCCGTGGAGGCCGATTTCGACGCATGCGCCGCTTTTGGAGCCTGAGGTGGTGGATGTGATCTGGGCGGCGGTGGAGCCGATGCTGCCGGCGCGGCCGGTTCGTGACCCTGGCAGGGGGACATCGGCCCCGGATACCGGACCGGCTGTGCTTTTGGGGGATCCTGGTGCGGCTGGCGACGGGCTGCTCATGGCAGTCAGCGGAGGCGCTGCTGGGATGGCAGGTGTCGGACACGACGCTGCGGTCCCGCCGCGACGAGTGGGTCGCTGCTGGGGTTGTTCGAGCTGATCGCGGCCGAAGCGATCGCCGCCTATGACCGGATCGTGGGACTCGATCTCGATGACGTGTGCGTCGACGGGTCCACCCACAAAGCTCCCTGCGGCGGCGAAGGAACCGGCAAAAGCCCCGTTGACCGGCGCAAATCAGGCTGGAAGTGGTCAATCGCGATCGACGGGGCCCGGATCCCGGTCGCGTGGGCTGCCGCCGGCGCGAACCGCAACGACATCATGCTGTTCGACCCCACCATTGCCGAGATCGAACGACAAGGCCTCCATCACGACACCGAGACCTTGCACCTCGACCGCGGATCCTGGGGCGCCCGCGTCGACCGGTCAGCCGCCGCTGCGGGCATCACCGACCTGGTGCGGCCCCCCAAACGCAAACCCGGCCACGACGGCCCCGCCGAACCGGCCCCAGCGCCGCTGGGGCTGCGCTGGCGCGTCGAGCGAACCAACTCATGGCTGGGTCGCAACTACGGTGCAGCTGCGACGAAACACCGACCGAAAACCCGAGCCACCGCCTCGCCCAGCTCGCCCTCGCCGTCACCCTCATCATCGCCATCAAACTCATCGACCACCGCAACCGCTGGCAACCCCACACACCGCCCACATCCGCTAACGCTCTAAGCCTGAATCCACCGATTGGTTGTTGGTGGGCGTGGGGTTCGCGGGTCGGTGGCGGGTTGGGGTGGCGCCGGGTTGTTGGGGGTGTGGTTTGGTGTGTTTGGGCGTGTTGGGCTAGGGGTGGCGGGTGTGGTTTGGGGTTGTCGACGCTGGGTTTGTGTGGGGGCGTCAGTTCCGGGCGGCGTCGGGTCAGCCGGAGGGTCCGGGCAGAGCCCTGAGGGCGCTGAGTGTGGCTGTGAATTGTGTTTCCCAGGGCCAGCGGGCGGGGTATCGCAGGGTGGGTGTGCCCGATCGGTTGACCAGCACGGCGGCGAGGGCGACGAGTCGGGTGCGGCGGGAGCGGTTCGTGGCCGGCGGCGCGCCGGCGAGGGCGGCGGTCCAGTGGCCGATGTTGTGGGCGAGCACGGCGCAGGCGAGCCATGCGCAGTTCGCGCCGTAGTGGCCTGAGGGGACGTGCTCGAGGCCGGAGCCTTCTTTGAGGTCGCGGATGGCGAGCTCGACCACGGCGTGGCCGCGGTGGAACTCGTCCGCGGCGGCGGTGTCGAGTTCGGTGTTGGCGTTGAATGCGTGGTGTCGCCAGTCGGGCCACAGTCGTTGTTGTGCGCCCTCGGCGAGGCGGGTGCGGCGCACGACGAGGCGAACGGTGCGTTTCTGTTTGCCGCGGCCGGTGGTGTATTGGGTCTCGGCGACTTGGGCGTGGCCGCTGTTGGTGTAGTCGATGTCGGTCCATGCGGTGCTGGGGATTGCTTGGATCGCTGCGCGAACAGCGGATCTGAGGGCGACGGTGATCGACCATTTGACGTCGTGGGCGTCGAGACGGTCGATCAGCTTGCGTGACCAGAATCCTGAGTCGGCGCGCACCGTGGTCGGCCCGGCAGCCCCGGCGCGTCGCAGGTTCGCGACGAGCTCGTCGACGAAGCGCGCCACGCCTCGCGAGGACCCCGCGGAGCCTTTGCGCATGCGGGCGCCGAGCACCTCGCCGGTGTCGGCGCGTGCGGCGAGCAGCGGGTGATAGCCGAGCTCTTTGGTGTAGCCGTACGCGGCTCCTTGTTTTTGTTTGCCGTGGACCTCGCAGATCGTGGAGTCCGATCGACCACCAGCGGCGCTTCGCCCGGGCCGGCGCCCAGTCCCCAGGCGCGAGCGAGCGTGCGCGACAGCACCGCTTCGAGCTGGCGGACGTGACCGAACGTGAACGTCCGCAGGAACGTCCCGACCGTCGAGGGCGCCATCGGGCGGAATCCCAGCACCCTCCCGGTGCGTCCGGCGCGCAGCATCTCGACGTGATCGATGTGAGTGCCGCCTGCGAGCATCGCGGCGACCACGGTGCAGATCTTGGGGCCCGGGTTCGCGGAACCGGTGCGCACCCACCGCTCGATCAGCGCCGAAAGGCCCAGACGGGCCATCAGCGTGCCCGCCAGGATCAGGCCCGCGTTGGCCACCAGGCCCTCATGATCGAACGTCGTTGCGAACCGGTCCGGACTGCGCGATGATGCAGACACAAAAAGTGCCTCCTGTTTTTGAGACGAACGTGACAACGAACATCACAATCGTCGCAGATCAGGAGGCCTTTTTCGCGGACGCGGCAACCCACACACACCCACCACACCGGTGGATTCAGGCTAAGTGCCGCGAACGTCTGGGGGCGGCCGTTGCCGAGAGCCTCGGCGATGGGCTGTGCAGGACTCGGCGATGTGTCCTGGTCGGTCTCAAATTCGCCGGGCCGCGATATAGTCCGGTGCGAATAGTCGGAACTATTATTGGTGGGAGAAATTCGATGGATCTTTTTGGGTGGGGTCGCCGTCGCGCGCGTCGAGTCTGGGGTGCGCGGCTGCTGGCGGCTGTGATGGCGGTGTTGTTGGCCGCGGCACCTGTTGGTGCGGTTCCTTCGGCGTCGCAGGACGCGGCGCCGTCCGTGCCGACTGGTCTGGGCGGAACTGTGAGCTGGGATCGGGCAGAGCTGAGCTGGGACGATCCCGGTGACCCCGCTGTGATCGGCTATCAGGTGCTTCGACGTGACAGGGCCGTGCAGGGGATCGGGGAATTCAGCGTGCTGGTGGATCACACCGGCGATGCCGTCACCGCGTTTACGGACGACACGGTGGAGCCTGAGCGGCGCTACGTGTACCGCGTCAAGGCTCGCAGCGCGACCGGGTTGAGCAACTGGGGTCGGTGGTTCAAGGCCGACACACCCGCTGCGCCGGGGCCAGCGCCCGCTAAGCCGACGGGGTTGGCTGGCGCTGTTAGCCACGACTCGGTGGTATTGGCCTGGGATGATCCGGGCGACGCTTCGGTGGTCGGCTATCGGGTGTACCGCCGCGACAAGGCCTTGCAAGGGGTCGGGCAATTCAGCGTGATCGAAGGCGACACCGGCGATGCCGTCACCGGGTTCACGGACGACACGGTGGAGCCTGAGCGGCGCTACGTGTACCGCGTCAAGGCTCGCAGCGCGACCGGGTTGAGCAACTGGAGTCGGTGGTTCAATGCTGACACGCCTGTGGCACCGGGGCCGGAGGTGCTTGGGCTCGTGACTGCTGGCGAGCCCGAGTTTGAGGTGGTCTGGTCGTCGGTGTTGTCGGTGGGAGATTTTGTGGGGATGTCTTCGACGTCTTCGGGTTATTCGAGGTTCGTGAGTTCTGGGCCTTCGTTGTCTGTTGATGAGTTCGTGGTGGATGGCGTGACTGTCGGGGTGCAGGCAGTGCTTGATCACGGTGGGTTGGTGTTGGGGCTGTCACGTGAGCTGCCGCGTGATTTTGTGTTCCGGGTGGGCGGCCGAGAATTTGTCGGCAGCGAAAGTTTCGAGCAGGTGATCGCGGCGGCGGGGCGTTATTGGTGGCCTTCGGGGCCGATGGGGTGGTCTGTGGGCGATGAGGTTGATTTGAGTATCGCTATGGGCGGTTCGGGTGCGGTGTCGGGCAGGCCGCCGGCGCCGCCGTCTGCGTATTTCCGGGATATGCCGGCGTCTCATGACGGCGAGTCGCAGTTCGAGGTGGTTCTGGTCTTCGACGAGGCGGATCTGGTGGTCGACGCACGGAGGCTCGAAGATGATGCCCTGGCCGTGGCCGGCGCCGAGATCGTAGGTGTGCGCCGGTACTCGCCGGCGTCGCTGAAGCGTTGGGTTGTGAGCTTGCGGCCTTTGGGGGCGGGTGATGTGGCGGTGTCGCTGCCCGCGGTGTCGGATTGCGCGCTGCCCGAAGCGGTGTGTTCGAGCGACGGTCGGGGCCTGCGCGCCGACGCGCGGGCTGTGGCCGTCGGACCGGGCGCCGCGGACGGTTCGCTGTCGTCGCTCGATGTACGCGGCGGGGTTCTGGCCCCGAAGTTCGCCGACGATGTCCATAAATATTCGGTGACCGCCGACGACGGCGTGGACTCGGTGACCCTGGCGGCCGAGACGGCCAGCGGTGTCGCCACCGTGCTCATTGTTCCGGAGGACGCCGACCCGGGCCGGTCCGGCCACCAGATCCGCCTGATCGAGCCCACAGCGGACGACCCGGCGCCGACAACGGAGGTGACCGTCACGGTCACCTCACAAGACGGCACCGTGACCCGTGTGTACGCCGCCGCGGTCGAACGCGACGTGTCGTCGTGCCACGACAACGCGATCGATCTCGGCGACATCACCGACTTTCGCGACTCCCGATTCGACAGCGGTTCCTTCGACGGCAGCGTTGATGCCGTGGTGTGCTACCGCTTCGAGCTGATCGGCACCAAGAGGGTGAGGTTGGACGTGAGCGCCCAATCGGCCGACGCCGACCTCTTCGTTGAGGATCCCGATGGCCTCGTGCTGTACGAGAGCCGCACTCCAGGGCCCGCAGACGAATCACTGGAAGCTGATCTCGCGGCAGGTACGTACTACGTGCGCCTCGAGGCACAAGAGGCGGGCACGGGCGGCTACACGCTGAGCTACAGCGCGACGCACGCCAACCCGCTGCCGACCGAGGACGACTTCCCCGAGGACGACTTCTCTGAGGACGAACTCCCCGAGGACGACGAGGCGCCCATTCCGGATGTCACCGATCCGCCCCAGACGGAGATGGGCGACTATGCCGCCGACATCAGCACCACCGGCAGAATCGCCGTGGGCAGCTGGCTCATGACCGAAGCTCACACGGGTACCGACCGCGACTGGTTCGCGGTCGAATTCGAGGCCGGTCGGATGTACCAGATCGAGGTGACCGGCAGCCAATGGGGCACCGGCACGCTGCGGATTCCGAGGATCTTTTCGATTCGCGACTCGAGCGGCGAGCGTATTCGCGGTGCGTTCTCGCTGTACCAGACATGGTGGATCGGCAAGGAACAGGTGTTCTTTGTGCCGACCGAGAACGGTACCCACTACGTGGGCACGGGCAGCTTCGTCGTCACCGCCTCCGAGAGCGGAACGTACAGGGTGTCGGTGAGCGAAGTACTCGACGATTTCACGGCCACGACCGAGACCGCCGGGGCCGCCGAGGTCGGCGGTTCGACCACTGGCGAGCTGAGCTACTACTTCGACCGCGACTGGTTCTCGGCCGATTTCGAGGCCGGCAAGAGCTACGAGCTGAAACTGCGCGGCGACGGGCCCGGCACGAGCAGACTGATCGTGTACGGGATCTACGACTCGACCGGCAGCATCGTCTCCGACCGGAACGACGACCTGGACAGGCTGAGCTACTTCGAGCCGAAGACCGACGGCACTTACTACCTAGGGGTCAGGGAACGATACGGCCTCTCGGTCGGTTACAGCCTGTCGGTGGCCGAGGTCGACGACGACTTCGCGGCGGCCACCATCACGAGCGGGGCGGTCGAGGTCGGCGGCCCGGCGGCCGAGGGCGTCATCGACTTCAAGACCGACCGCGACTGGTTCGCGGTCGTGCTCGAAGCCGACAAGATGTACCGGTCCGACGTGAGGAGCCGCTACGTCTCGGGCAGCCACAGCCCGCTGGACGCCCCGAACCTGGACGCAGTCCATGACCCGGACGGCCAACGGATGCCCAACTCAGGCGGCTACGACGGCGGCCACGCGATCGGGTTCTTCGTTGCGCCCCAGCACGGCACCTACTACTTCTCTGTGAACGACTTTTACGACGACGTCGGCGACTACAGCGTCGCGGTGAGCGAAGTGGCCGACGACTTCGGCGCCGAGACCGACACCGCCGGAACAGTCCGAGTCGGCGGATCGGTCAACGGCGAGATCCAATTCGACGGAGTCAACGATGGCCGTCCCGACGACGAGGACTGGTTCGCGGTCAATCTCGAGGCCGGCACGACTTACCAGATCGATCTGAAGGGGGCGAGCTCGGGGGCGGGTTCGCTGCGCAGTCCGCACCTGCTCGGCATCCGCGACTCGAGCAGTGTGCGGCTTGCGGGCACCGCCAACAGCAACGGCGGGACGGGCTACGACAGCCGGAAGCGCTTCACTCCGAATCAGGACGGTACCTACTACATCGAGGTGGGCTCGGAACGCGTCTCCTACGTCGGCACCAAGCTCGGCACCTACAAGGTGCGGGTGGGGGTCCTCGTCGACGGCGAGGTGGTCTACCCGGCTCCGTCGGGCCTGGTGTCCTCAACGCAGGACTAGGAAGCAGCATGACGGGTGAAGTCTTCCGTGCGAGCGCTTTGATCGGTCGGGCACGCGAACACAGTCGGCTCGGCGTGCGTTGAGCTTGTCGGGGCTGACGGGTCGTCCGGATTTGGGCTTGTTAGTGCGGATGCAGGCTCTCATCGGCAGCGCGATCGGCCCAGATGCCGAGCGTCTGGTCGTCAGCGGCACGGCTCTCTTGCTTCAGCGCGTCGCGTCGGGGCGACGGTCGCCGAAGTTTGCGAGCAGCAGCGTCGGGGCATCGCGGTCAACCAGCCGGGGCTCGTCGAAGCCTGCATCGACGAGCCACTGCGTGTATCGGTCGAGCGTGTGCGTGTCGCCGTTGTTGCCGGCGACCAGCTTCTGGACGGCGAAAATAGACGTCGCCGGACTGGCTCCCCGAATGAACGTCTTGATTGCGATTCCGCCGCCGTCGGAGGTGACTGCCGCCAATCGGCGAAACAACGTCCCCACGCGTTCCGGAGACTGTGTGTGAGTGAACCCGAAGCACAGAACAAGATCGAAGCTGCCGGTGACCTCGGTCTCGAAGACGTCGCCGCCGACAAGGTTGATGCCCGACTTGCGCACTCGAGGCCATTCACACACCGATCCGATGACGGCGGGAAGGTCGATCATCGTCACGTCGAGTCCGCGGCTCGCCGCTTCGATGGCGTATTCGCCGTGCCCCCCGGCGACATCGAGGACAGTCTTGGCACTCGGGAACGCTTCGAGGCACATGTCGATGACAGCCGGGGCGTGATGCCTCGCTCGTGGCCCGAGCGCTTCGAGCCATTCAGCGATTTCCGCCGATGTACGCGGCTCGCGCTTGCCGCCTATCGGGTCGGCCATGCGGTCCGGGAGCTCTGCGGCCCACCGGGACAGGACTCGCGCGTGCTGGTGGATGAGCTGTCGATCGCTGTCAGTGGGAAATTCCGGGCCCGCAGCGAAGTTGCCGTCGGTGCTCTCAATCACCTGCCAGGCGGCCAGCGCCTCCAAGTTGATCCGGATCGATTTTGGGTCGAGATTGAGCTGTGCGGCGAGTTCTGCAGCTGTGGCCGGCAGCCGGTCCAAGAGACCTGCGCTGTCGGCGAGGTTTGTCAGCAGAACACGCCGCCAGTCCATGACTTCACCAGGCGGAGCCAGGAAGCTCATGTCCACGGCAGATTCCAATTGTCTCAGCTCGGATCTGTTCATGAGATCCACCTCGGCACGATGCTAATCCCGGCCAGCAGAACCGCCGGGGCGCCCAGCTCGCAGCGACCTGACCTTCGGGTCAGGGCCGCACCGAAGGATCCGGTGGAACGATCACAGATTTCTCGCCGGCGCGGAGCGCGTCTGCGACAGCGATTCGAGGCTCATGTCTCTCCACGACACAGCGAAAGACCCGTATCACGCACACACAACTTCATTCGAACCGGCCGCTCGCGGTTGCCGAGGATGCGGCGGATCAGAGATTCGCGAGGATGCGTCGCGCGGCGCGGGCGGCGGTGTCGGTGCGGGTCCGGCCGGTGATGCGGCGGATGTCCGCTCCCTCGGGCGCGGTGCTGGTGATGGCGGTGCGCACGTCGTTGTGGACGGCTGCGCTGCCGCCAGTGATGATGATCTGGGTGGGGCGATAGTCGCGTATGAGCGCTGCGGTCGCCTCCGGCAGTGAATCTCGCCCTGTGTAGGCGACGGCAGCGTTCTCGGTGGCAGCCGCGAGCGCAGCGGCGACGCCGACATCGGGTGGGGACCAGCCGTTCGCGATCACCAGCGTCAGGCCATCGGGTGCAGCGGCAGGGTTGCCGAGCACGCGCCGAGCTGCCTGGGCGGCGGTGTCGATGCGATCAGCACCCATCAGCCGCGAGACGCTGGCCTCGTTCGCCGATGCGGCGATCGCGTCCTCCACCTCGGCGCTGATCGCGGCGGTGCCCCCAATGAGGATCACCCGCGTCACCTGGTAGTCGCGCAGCAGCGCAGCCGACGCCTCAGGCAGCCCGCCGCGCTCGGTGTACAGCACCGCCGAGCGGCCACTGCGCGCTGCCAGTGCTGCGGCCGCGCCGATATCGGGCGGGGACCAGCCGTTGGCCACCACCAGCGTGATCCGACCTGCATCAGAAGGCCCACCCAGGATCTGCCGCGCTACCCCCGCAGCGGTGTCGGCACGATCCGCGCCGGTGATGCGTGAAAGGCCGGACTCGGGTGACGCAGCGCTGATCTGCGTGCGGACGTCGCGCGACACCGCCGCAGCGCCGCCGACAATGACGACCTCAGCGGGCGATGCCTCCCTCAGCAACACCCTCGTCTCCTCCGACAGCTCGCCACCCGCGGTGTACACCACTACCGCGCTATCGGTACGCGCCGCATGCACCGACGCCACCCCCACATCGGCAGGACTCCATCCGTTGGCCACCACAAAAGTTGCAAACCCGACATCAAAATCGCCGCCGCCGCCGCCATCGGGACCGGTGGGGCCGGTGGGGCCTGTACGCCGAATCGGACCTGCCATCGCCTGCACCGTGTTGACCGACGTGGCATCCAGATCGCTGGAGCCAAACGGGTCGCTGTAGGTGACGCGTGCTTGGAGCCACTTGCTCACGTCGGCTGCGACCGGCCGGTAGCTGGCGCCGGCTGCCCCGTCTATTTCATCCCAGAAGATCTGGTCGTCGGAACGCCACCACGACCATTGGTAATCAGTCACCGGTGCATCGGGTTCCATCAAGATGGCGTTCAACGGCGAGCCGACGCTGGGCAGCGTGTTCGACAGCTCCAAGGTCCCGCTCTCGTTCTGGTCGGTGACGGTCACCGTGACGGCGAGTTCGCCGTAGTGTGTGCCGTCGAAGGAACGCACGGTGACTTCGTACGCATTGTCCTGATTCGCGTCGGCGGGCTGTTCGTGGTCGGGCGGTTCGACGAATCTCAACTCGCCGGCGATGTCAATCTTGAAGTCTCCCTTGTCGCGGCCGCTGAGCGACCACTCGGCTGCCACGCCCTCCGGATCGCTTGCCGAATAGGCGTGTATCGTCCCTTCGCGGTTCTCCTGCCATGCGACGCTCATGAGGCCGCTGACGGCTGGTGGCTCGTTCACCGGTGTGACTCGGACCGTCACGTCGAGCGTCCCGTGCTGTGGCTGGGTTCGGTCGGAAGCTCGGATTGTGATCTCGTAGTCGTTGTCGATTGCGGTGTCGAAGTCCGGCTGGTTCTTGAATGTCACAACGCCGGAGTCGGCATCGATCTCGAATTCGTTGAGGTCGGGTCCGTCAAGCGACCAGGTGACGTCCTCGCCCTCAGGGTCCTTCGCCGTGTATCTCGCCACAGTATCGATGCGATCCTCGGCGTAGGCCGGCGCCGTCGGTCCCGAGATCGTCGGCCGCTCGTCGACGTTTGTCACCGTGATGGTGACCCGTTGAGTGTCGGTCGCCAGCGAGGGGTCGCTTGCGGTCACCATGGCCACATAGGTCGACCTGGTTTCGTGATCCAAGACCACGCCCTGTTTGGACTGCAATTGCCCCGTACCCGAATCGATTCCGAAGTACGCCTTGTCGGAGGTTCGCAGCGAGTACCTCAAGTCGTCCTGATCGCCGGGGTCGCGATCGGTGGCCGTGACAGGCGCTCCAATATCGGTTCCCGGCGGCGAGTTCTCCGGGATTGATCTCGTGACGGCATCATCTGCGAACTCAGGGGCGTGGTTGGTGTCGGGATTCAACCGAACCGGGTTGGCCGAGATCGCTTGCGCCGACCTTTGCGGCTGCGTTTGCTGCCCTCTGCTCTCGCGATCCGTATACGACGCTGTCACCCGCAAGAAGTAATCCTCATCGCTGATCGCCGGTGTGTGCGACGAAGAAGCGGTACTCGTCGTCGCCCCGGTGACCGAGACCCAATTCGACTGGTCCTTGTGGCGACGCTCCCAAGTCCACGTCGTGCCGACGATTCCGCCGTCGGGATCACTCAGCGTCGCTGTCAACCGTGTTCCATCCTGAGGTTGGCTCGACGAGAGCGACACAGCCCCATCCTCAGCCACGTCGGTCACCGTCACCGCCAGCGGTCGCGTCGCGGTCAGCCGGCCGTCGGAGGCCTGCACAGTCACCACATAGGAGTTGTTCCGCCCCGAATCAGCCGGTGCTTCGAAATCGGTCGAGGCAGCGAATTCCACGACGCCAGACGTCCGTCCGATCAGCAAGTCCTCCCGGTCGGTGCCCAACAGCGACCAGATGACTTCGGCCCCTTCAGGATCACCCGCGTCGAACCGGGCGACTTCGCCGGCGTGCCCCTCAGCGACACTTTCGCTGGTCGGTCCCGAAGTGATCACCGGGGCTTCGTCGACATCGGTGACGGTGACCGTCACTTCGAACCTGTCATCGACCCATGTGTCGGCATTGCCATGGGCGTCTTTGCCATCAGATGCCTCAACCGTGACGTCGTAGGTGTTCCCGCGCGTCGCTTCCCGATCGGGCGGGTCTTCCGACCGCTTGAACCGCAGCACCCCGTTCGAATCGATCTCGAAGAACCCGTCATCGGTGCCCGACAGCGACCACGTCACCCTCTCTTTCTCCTCGGGGTCGTTGGCGCTGTAGTCGGCGATCGTGGCTGTGCTGTTCTCGGGGAAGTTCTTGGCAGGCGGCCCTGTGATGTTCGATGGCTCGTTGACGTCGGTGACGGTCACCGTCAACGTCGTCGTAGCAGACATATTGTCCGTGTCGGTTGCGACGACAGTGACTTCATGCGATCTGTCCATCTCGAAATCAAGTGCGGAATTGAGCTCGATTTCGGCTTTTGTGTTGTCAGATATGCGAAACAGCGCAGCGTCGGCTCCTCTCAGCGAGAACGTCAACGAATCATGGTTGAAGTCCTGCGCGCCGACACTGGCGACGACAATGCCGGCTGCAGTGCTTTCAGGGACGCTGACGGCGTAGGAGTCCTGCGCAAAGGCAGGCGCCTGCTTCGGCGTAACCCGCAGGATCTGATCGTTGCCGAAACCGTTCGAGGTGGTGATGTACAAAGCCCCGTCGGGTCCCAGTATCGGCGTTCGAAAACGCGCATATAAGGTTCTCAGAGCACTCGGCGACGTCTGGCCTACGTAGGTGCCATCGTCGTCGAATTCGAACAGGCGCAGTCTCCGGTCCTTGAGAGTGGCCACAGCCAGCCGGCCTTCCCATGCCCCCCAGATGTCCCCGTCGAGGAAGACCCCGCCGCTGGTGGCGTACGTGGTGTTCCCCGACGACCATTTGGCCTCGACGGCATCTGGGAACTTGGTCGTATCGGTCATGGAGACCGACTCGTCGTAACCCGGCACGGGATCCCAGCCATAGTTGCCTCCTGCTACGAGCAGATTGATCTCATCGTCGAAAGTGGGGCCGTGCTCGACCGACCACATCTCGTTGGTGCCCGGGCGCAGCGCAAGACCCTGCACATTGCGGTGGCCGTAGGAATACACAAGTGAATCGGCAGTCGGGTTCCCGACTGCCGCTGTACCCGTAGCGGAGTTGACGCGCAGAACCTTGCCGCCGAGCGAGGATGCGTCCTGAGGGTGAGTGCCGAGAGCGGCATCGCCGGTAGCTATCCACAGATAGCCCGCAGGGCCGAACCGCAGCCGGCATCCGCCATGACGGCCATCAGTTGCATCCGCAGGAATACCGCCTACGAGCGGATCACTGGCACGCGTCGCCACCGAGAAGTCACTGTTCAGGGTCCATGCGATCACCTGCACCTCGGGGCCGGAGTGGCCCTGGCATGTGTAGAAGCGACGATTGGTCTCAAATTCCGGATCAACAACGATCGCCATCAGCCCGGTCTCACCGCGGGCAAACAGATCGCTCATGTCCGCAGTGACGGTTCGGACGGTTCCGTCCTTGAGCCGACTAGACAGCACCCCTGACCGCTCGGTGTACAGCATCGTCCCATTGGGAGTAAACGCGATGTCCCATGGAATCGTCAATCCCGAGACGAGAGTACGCACCGTTATCGAAGGAACCGGTTCGCTCTCCGCGCGCCCGGAAATGGACGACCTGCTGCTGGCGAGGGTCGTCGCCAACACGCTGTCTCGATCTCCCGGCAGGATCCCACTCGCCTCACCAGGCGGCCGATGACCCTCCTGTGGAAGTGCCGCTCCCGCGAGGCGGGTTGATACCGAGGACGACACGGATGATGCCACCGGAATGCACAACACGGTGAGCAGGGTTGCTGCGACGAGAATTGGCGTTCCCAAGCATTTCCTGCAGCGAACACTCATCGATTCTTTGCCGGCCCGTATACGCAATCGGGGCATCCCAATGCAAGAACGGAATGAACCTCACCGGGTCTCATGCAGCTCCGACCCTTGAGAGGGTGGAGCCGCGTCAAGGCGGCCGAACAGGCCACCCTTGAATGGGTCGGCTGGTTCGACAACCGACGGCTGCACCGCCAGCAGCCGAGTTCAGTTGGGCACGCCATCCCTGCGATTGTAGTGCGTCCTACGTTTCACCATACTGGCCGCGAATTACGTCACCCGCAGCAGCGCTCTGCTCTGCTCGTAACACACACAGGACCACCTGGAGCTTCTGCTCCGAGCACTCCTCTACTCAGGCAAACCCAACTGGGCACTCCCCGGCGCGCGTCGGCATCTTTCCGGCCGGCAAGCGCTACGGGGTAATTTCGGTGGCTTTCAGGGTGAAATTGGCGTGGTGCTTCCATCCCTCGCCGACTGAGACTTGATAGTCGCCGGATTTCTGCGCTGTGATTACTGCTGAGCCACGAGAAATTATCGGCTGGCTGTACCCTTCAGGAGCCTCTTCGACGAGATTGCCGTCCGGATCGAGAATGCTGACGATCTCGGTTAACGTACAAAGACCCGTGGAATTATTGCAGCTGTTAGTCACGCGGAACTTGTAGATCTTGCCTGCGACGAGTGTGACGTTGAACGTGTCTACGTCGCGGAGGTAATTCATCGTGACCGTCACGGCCGAGGCACCAACAGTGAGCGTGCCATTGGTGCCAGTCGGCAAGTCGTCTGTTGGGGTGGTGAGCGCATGCGCGTCCATGCCGTACGCTCCGCCTCGATCAGATGAGGTGGCGACTCCGACGCAGTACTCTCCTGCAGTCAGGGCCGTGAATACGACCCGCCCTTCATACGAGTGTGACGTGCCGCGGCCGCTCAAGTTGAATGTTCCCGGCACCAGCTTGCCGGCGGGGTCATAGACGCCCCATACTTTTCGAGGCGACACGGAGCCATACCAAGACGGGCTTCGTCTCATGTCGATTCGGTAGGTCGTGTTTGCTGCCAATGTTACGGACATATATGTGCGCGTTGGGTACCAGACCCCATCGACAAGAGTGCTGACGAAACCGCCAGCGGGGTCGTTGCCTACCGTGACTTGGCCGGCGCGGACCGCACCTGCGGGCAGGCACGACGGCTCAGCGGTCGTGGGCGTGCCCGACGCGGAGGTGTAGTTGCTGGTGCCGGACGCGTTGCTCGCTGCTATGCGCACTTGGTGAGCAACAGCATTGTCCAAGCCGGGGATCGTCGCCGCCTTGTATCTCAGAATTGGGCCCCAAGCGAGCGGAAAGGCGGCGCCGGTGATATTTGACGGCGTCAACGTGGTCCAATCTCCGGTGCTGCCTGCGCGGTACTGGACCTGATAGGTCAGCTGCGAATAAAGGAAACCGCCGGTGTTCGAGGGCGGCTGCCATTCGACCCGCAGCCAGCCGTTGCCGGGTATCACTTTGGCATTACGCGGGCTCCTGGGTGCTGTGCCGGTCGTGGTGGCGGATGATGGCACGGAGAATGGGCCGGCGGCGGCTGGAGTTCTGGCCCCCACCCGCACATCGTATTCGACGCCGTTTTCCAATCCGGTAATCTTCGACTTCAGCTCATAGAATGTGCTCATCACGACGTCATCGGCGAACGTTGTCCAGTTGTCGTCGGTGCCACCCAGGCGGTACTGCACCGTATAGACAATTTGCGAAAAGTAGTACCCGCCGAGATAGTGCGGTTGGCTCCACGTCACCCACAACGTGTCGTAACCGGGCGTCACGGAGTCAATCGACGGCGCTCCGGGCCCGTATGCCTCCGGCGATCCAGTCAGCGTGACGCTGTCGCCGGTCCCGGCAGCGTTCTTGGCCGCTACCTCTACCTCATAGTTGGATCCGTTGGACAGGTTACGAATGATCGCCGATTCTCCCGCCAGGTCAGCCGCGAACGTCGTCCAACCTTCATACCAGAACCTCCGATACCGCACTGAGTATGTCAAATCCGATTCGGGGTACCCGCCGGTGTCCGACGGAGCGTCCCACCTCACATTCAGTATTTCGTAGCCGGGGGTCACCTCCACGTCCTGTGGCGCACCCGGCACGTCCCCGGTCGGCTCATCATGGGAATCCCGAAGATTCTCCGAGCCGTCGTCATCGTTCGTTGTTGCCGCGTTCGGGGTGCCCGTCGCCGACGAGCTGTAATTGCTGTCGCCGGCCGGATTTGTGGTCTTGACCTGCGCCTCGTACTCGACACCCGCAACCAAGCCACTGATCGTCGCTGTCGCATCGGTCAAGCCGGACTCAAACGTCGTCCAGTTGTTGTTGACGGAGGATTTGCGGTATTGAATCGTGTAGCTCAGGAATAGTGCGGCGTACTCGCCGGTGTCGGCAGGGGCGGCCCAGGACACGATCAGCGATTGGTCGGCCGCGGTGACCGACTCAATGGTCGGCACCCCTGGCGGATTCCCCACAGGCGTGCCCGTCTTGGTGACTTGGGCGCCGGTGAGCACCGGGTTCTTGGCCTCGACCCGCACCTCCCACTCGACGCCGTTGTCCAGATCGGGGATTGTCACTGATATGCCAGTCTCACTACTGGCGAACAGCGTCCAGTCACCGCCGCCGGTCTCCCGGTAGCGGATTCGATAGGTCAAAGCGGAATCCTCGTAGCCGCCAGCGTCTGACGGCGCCCGCCACGACACCAACAGCCGACGATTCCCAGGTTCGATCGTCAGATTGGTCGGCTTGTCCGGCGACTGGTTCCCGACGGGTTCGCCTTCGACGAAGACGGGCGTTCCGGTGCCGGCGCTGTTTCGAGCCGCGACCTGGATCTGGTAGGTGACGCCGTTGGTCAGGTTCGCGATCTGGGCTGTGTGCCCGGTACCGGTCTGCGAGGTCGCGACCGTCACACCTGTCGTCGACCAGCCGCTCGAGGTGCCCACGCGGTGCTGCACGACATAGGAAAGGTCCGCATCGCCGCCGTCGCTGAGAGGCGCACTCCAAGAGACCTCCAACATGGTGTGCCGTTCTTGGGTCACCTCCACGTCCTGTGGCGCACCGGGCTGCTGCACTTGCGTTTGTTGAGTCAGCGGATCCGTGCTGCCGTCCTCGTCGTCGGTGCCGTCGTCGTCGTCGGTGCCGTCGTCGTCGGTGGCGTCGTCGTCGGTGGCGTCGTCGTCGGTGGCGTCGTCGTCGGTGGCGTCGTCGTCGGTGGCGTCGTCGTCGTCGGTGCCGTCGTCGTCGTCGCTGCCGTCCTCGCCGTCGCTGCCGCCCCGACCGTCGGTGCCTGTGCCGCTGCCACCGCCTGTGCCGCCTTGTGCCGCCCGTGCTTCCGCCACCGCCTGTGCCGAGTCCTCGAGATAGCCGTCGACGGCTATCTGTGAGACGGCGGCGTCGCCGCCGAATATGTGCAGGATGATCCCTTCGAGATGCTGCGAGCGCACCCCGTTGATGTAGCTCGCAGTCAAGTTAGGCACCTCACCGGTCCACGACAGCACCAGCGCCGCGCAGCGACGCGCCAAAAGCGGTGCCGCCGAGAACGCATCGAACGGCACATCAGCACGCGCCAAGCCCAGCTGACCGGTCCGCGGGCAGCCATCGGTCATCTGGGAGGCAGCCAGCTCCGCCGTGCGCGTCGCCGTGCCCACACGCGTCGACCCCGCCATGCGCTGTACACCAACCCCCAACGCCTCCACCGCAGCCGACACCTCCGCAGCCAACGCCGCAGTGCCGCCCATCACCACCACATGGTCCGTCCCCGACTGCTCCAGATACGCACGCACCGACGGATGCAAGGCGTCGGCGGGGGTCAACAGCACCGGATGCCCCCCGAATGCCGACAACGGCCCCGCCACCAACGCATCGGCGAACACCTCGCCGCTCGCCAAAAACGCCGTCCGCCCCGACGTGCCCAGCACGCCAGGCGCCCCACCACGACGAGCCGCCAACACTGACGTCTCGTACTGATCTGCGCCGCCCACACGCTCCACCGCAACACCCGCAGCCCCCAACTGCTCATCCACCACCAACGGCACCGCAGACCCCGTCGAAATCACCAACGCGCGCGACACACCGGCATCAGCCACAAACCCCAACACATCCGCTCCCAGAACACCACCAGGCGCCAACACCACCGCAGCCCCCAACTCACCCGCCACCGACGACGCCACCACCGCGTCATGCCAACTCAGCCCCGACACCACCACCACCCACTCCAACGAACCACCCGCATCAGCCGCCACCGCTTCGGCCACCAACAGCGACGTCACGTACCGATCCGCACCCCCATAGCGCACCAACTCCACCCCACCCAAATGCTCATGAGCACCCACCGAACCCACCGGCACAACACCCACCAAACACATCAACAACAACCCCACTACACACCGACGCATCACCACCTTCAGCCAACCCAGACCAAACCCGACACGAATTCCGAAATGAGACATCACAGTTCGGCATAGTAACCGCAATCATTGGACTGAATCGAACCGGTCCGGGTGGTGGTGCAGTGCCCACGCGGCTCCGAGCCCTGACATGGCGCCGCCGACGATTGCGATTCTGCGCTGCATCGTCACGCGCTACCGGTGAGCGTGTCTCAGGCGAACCGCTGCGCGCCGCAGCGCGGCTGCGGCGATTCGAATCGCTTGGCGCCCGATCCGTCATGAATTGTGTGTGCCTCAGATGCAGCAGGCGCTGCCGGGTAGCCGACTCCGGTTCTGACTCCGGCCGTCTCGCGGTTCGGGAGAATCGTTGCAACTACTATATTGCG
Source organism: Acidimicrobiales bacterium (assembly GCA_963663635.2). GTDB lineage: Bacteria > Actinomycetota > Acidimicrobiia > Acidimicrobiales > Poriferisodalaceae > Poriferisodalis. Next base: position 23,233 of record CAXXMY010000020.1, on the reverse strand, counting down.
GTGCCGATTCGGGTTCGTTCAGGTTTCCGACCCAGTTGACGCAAGGACGAGACGCGTGGATGCGAGGAAGAGCAGGAGGACTCCTGCCGTCCGAGTTCGTGGGCGGCGGGGCGGTGCGGGCAGGCTTGTTGTGGGCGGGTTGTGGGCCGCGGCGGCTGTGGTGTTGTTGTGGGTGCTGCCTGCGATGGCCCAGGCCGCTGATGAGGCGCCGCAGATCACGAGCGCCGGTCCCTTTGAGGTCGTCGAGGGCGAGACCTCTGCAGCGACGCTGGTCGCGACCGATGCCGACACTTCGGTGTCGGATCTGGTCTGGTCGCTGGCGGGCGGCGCGGACAGTGCGGCGTTCACGCTGGACGAGTCGGGTGTGCTGGCGTTCGTCGCGGCCCAGGACTTCGAGGATCCCGGCGACGCCGACGCCGACGGCACCTTTGAGGTGACCGTGCAGGTCAGCGACGGCGTCAACGACGTCACGGCTGAGGTAGTGGTGGCGTTGGCGAATCTCATCGAGCTCGAGGCCACCAGCGGCCCCGAGTCGGTGACGTTCGCGGAGAACAGCTGGTCGCGGGTGGCGACGTTCACGGCTTCGTCGGCACAGGACCGCGACGGCATTGCGTGGACGCTGGGCGGCGACGACGTCGCGCATTTCAGCATCGAGGACCCGTCGGGGGCGCTGCGGTTCGACATCGACCCGGTAGATCCGGCCAGATTTGCGAAGCCGCCGGATTTCGAGGCGCCTGCCGACAGCGGCGCTGACAACGTCTATGTGGTGACGCTGCTGCCCTCGTCGGAGTCGGGCACGGCTGCTTCTGCGTTGAGTGTGACGGTGACCGTTTTTGATGTGGACGAGGACGGCTCGGTGTCGCTGTCGACGAAGCGGCCCCGCAAGGGCGAGGCGATCACCGCGACACTCACGGACCCCGACGGCGCAGCGGCAGGCTCGCAGACGTGGGTGTGGGAGCGCACCGCCGGCAAGAACAACTGGGTCACGATCGATGGAGCAGCCTCGTCGGTCTACACGCCCACAGCCGCCGACGCGAGGAGCTTCCTGCGCGCCGCCGTGACCTACAGCGACCGCCACGGCAGCGCCAAACAAGCCCAAGCCACCGCGCCCGAGGTCGTTGCCGCGGACCTGCTGAGCGGCCTGTCGATCAGCACCGAGGACTCCGACGCGGCCACCGGCGACGACGCCTGGCGGCGGATGCGGCCCGTCTTCGACGCGGCGACCCTGCACTACTCGGTGGGCTGCAACAACACCGACACCATGACGCTGACCATGCGCCCCGACGACACGTCGACCCGGATATCGGTGGACGGCACCCAATATGCCAACCCCGGCGCGGGCTTGCCGGCCACAGCGATGGTGCCGGTGACGGGCGACAGCGCGGTGCGCATCGCGCTCGCGAACGCCGAGGGCGCGCAGACCCAGTACGTCGTGCACTGCCTCCCTGACGACTTCGGCGAGGTCACTGTCGAGCAGCCTCTGGGCGCGGTGAAGGTGCTCGACGAACTGATCATGTATCTCCGCCATGGGCGCCTGGTGATCATGGACAGCAACGGCGTCCCACGCTGGCACGCTGCGCCGGCCGGAGCCGACACCTCGCAGTTCTTCCGGTTCTATCCCGACGCCGGCGGCGAGCCCCGATTCTCTTACCGCAGCACCTACGGCACTTACCGGATTCTCGACGCGAATCGGGACCAGGTCGATGATGTGACAGCGGTATCGCCCCTGACGCGCTCCGATGGCCACGATTTCCGGGTGCTCGAGAACGGCGACTACATGTTGATGGCCTATCAGGACGCGGTGCGCGACCTGTCCCATCTCACCTTTCCGGACTCGCACGACCAACCCTTCGGGTCCCAGGTCTATGTGGAGGACTCGGCCATCCAGATCGTGACTCCGGGCGGGCGGGCGACGTTCAATTGGAATTCGTGGGACTGGATGCCCCTCGAGGACTGCGTGCAGCATTTCTTCCCGCCCGACAGGGGCGACTATGCGCATCTGAACGCGATCCAGATGGCGGAGGGGCAGATCATCGCGTCGATGCGGGGATGCTCGAGAGTGCTCGCCATCGATGCGGCGACCGGTGATGTGGTGTGGCGGGTGGGGCTGTCGAATCTGAGCGACGCCGAGTGGGCCGAGCGCGGCATCGGCCCGCCGCCGCTGGACATCATCGGCGACCCGGAGGGGCAGTTCTGCGGCCAGCACGGGTCGTCGTTGCTGCCCAACGGGAACCTGATCCTCTACGACAACGGCGTGAAGTGCACGATCAATCCCTGGACGGGTGAGAATCTGCTGCGAGCCAACGAGGTGTACAGCCGCGCCCTGGAATACGCCATCGACTTGGAGAACGGCGAGGCGGTGTTCGTGCGGGCCCATTCGCTGCACGGCACCGTGAGCGAAGTGGGTTACCGCGGCGGGAACGTCGAGCCGCTGAGCAACGGCCATTGGCTGGTCAGCTGGGGAGGGAGCCGCGGGCGGAACCCCACAACTTCTCCACCATCCGATGTGTTCACCCAGGTAGATCCGGAGACCGGCGAGGAATGGCTGTCGGTGGATGGACTCCCAGACTTCACGCGCGGCACCGTCATGCGGCCCGAGTATCTGGCCGACGGACCCGGGGAGTTGGCGGCGCTATTTCCGGACAGCCCCCATACGTCGCTGTTCCATTCGGGTATGGGTTCTGTTGCGCGGGTGGTGGTGGCGTTCAGTCGGCCTGTGGCGGACTTTGCGGAGACCAGCCCGTCGTTGCGGGTCGAGGGTGCTTCGGTGACTGGGGTGGTGCCTCATTTGGTGGCGGGTGAGGCGGCGAATGCGTATGTGGTGTCGTTGGCTCCGCAGGGTGATGGTGCTGTCACGGTTTCGTTGGTCGCTGGCGAGGGGTGCGTGGTTGGCGGTGTGTGTGCGGCTGACGGGACGATGTTGTCGGTGGTGCCTTCGGCGTTGGTGATCGGTGCTCCGGTGACGGTGTCGTTCGGTGCTGCGGCTTACAGCGTTGGCGAGGGCGCGACGCTTCAGGTGCCGGTGGTGTTGAGCAGGGCCCATGGGGCTTTGCATGAGATCGAGGTGCCGGTCGTGGTGTCGGCTGAGAGCAGCGCGTCGCCCGGTGATGATTTTTCGGTGGCTGCGAGCGTGGTGAGTTTCGCGGCGGGCGAGACTCGCAAGTCGGTGTCGTTGGCGGCTGTGGATGATGTTGTGGTGGAGGGTGATGAGACGGTCGAGTTGAGCTTCGGTGCGCTTGCGCCGGGGTTCTCTGAGGGGTCGACGGATGTGTCGACGGTGACGATCGCTGATGGCGATGCGGCTGTGTTGGAGTTCACGTCTGGGACCGGCGAGGTGTCCGAGGGGAGTGAGACGGGTTTGGAGTTAGCGATTGTCAATGGTGTCACGTTCGCGGCGGATCAGGTGATCGATCTCGCTGTTTCGGGGTCGGCGGTCGCCGTTGACGATTTCGAGCTGGTGGATTCGGGTGGTTTGGAGCTGTCGGCTCCGTTTGTGTTGACGCTGGCAGCGGGCGAGAGCTCGGTCGAGGCGTTGTTGAGGGCTGTGGACGACACAGACGCTGAAGGGGCTGAGACGGTTGGCTTGCAGGCGACGTTGGCTGGGGGCGGGTCTGTGGTGGGGTCGTTGACGGTCACGATTCCTGCGAGCGATCTGGAGCCGCCCGAGGTCGCGATCGCCGCCCAGTCCCTGTCGGGGACGGTGTTTGAGGGGCTTGACGCTGTGTTCGAGCTGTCGCGCCGCGGCGATTCGCTGGTCTCTCCGTTGTCGCGGGAGCTCACGGTGCGTGTCAGGGTGACGGGGACCGGCGGGGTTCTCGAGGGCGTGCCGCTGTCGTCGGTGACGTTCGCGGCCGGCGACGGCACTGCGGTGCTGCGTGTGGGCACGGTTGATGATCTGGTGGTGGAGGACACCGCGACGGTCACCGCGCAGGTCGTGGCCGATGCCGCGGATCCGCCGGGGTATCTGGCGGGCTCGCCCAATGTGGCGGAGGTGAGTGTGCTCAGCGACGACCAGGCGAGCTTCAGCGTGACCGCCGAAGCCGCCGAGGTTCTCGAGGGCGACACTGTGACGGTGACGGTGGACGCCGGCGGGGTCACGTTCGCGCAGCCCCAGCCCCTGACTGTTGAAGCGGCCGGCACCGCCACCGTCGGCGAGGACTATGTCGTGACCGACGCCGGCGGCGATGTGTTGTCCGCGCCGTATCGGCTGGTTCTGCCCGCTGGTGTGGGCTCGGTGAGTCTGGGGGTCGCGGCGGCGGCTGACGCTGTCGAGGACGACGGCGAGACGGTGGCGGTGTCGGTTCGCCACGACGGCCAGTTCATCGGGATGGCAACTGTCACGCTGGTCGACCCGAACGAGCGTCCGGTGATCGCGGGAGCGAGTGGGTTCGCGTTCCCGGAGAACGGGACCGGCGAGGTGGCGACGTTCACCGCGACAGACGCCGAGGGCGACCCGATCGACTGGTCGCTCGGCGGTGCCGACGCCGCACTGTTTTCGATCGCCGGCGGGGTGCTGGAGTTCGGGGCGCCGCCGGATTATGAGATGCCGGCAGATGCCGGCGAAGACAATGTCTATGACGTCACGGTGCTGGCCTCCGACGGCGGCGGCGCCGCGGGCCACGAGGTGGCCGTGACCGTCGCCGATGTGGACGAGGCGGCGACGATCACCAGCGCCACTGGTTCTTTCGTGGCCGGTTTCGACGAGAACGCGGTCGGGGCTGTGGCTTCGTTCGCCGCGGCTGATCCTGAGGGGGCTGTGATCAGGTGGTCGCTGGTCGGCGTCGACAGCGACGATTTCGAGATCAGCGGCGGCGGCGTTCTCTCCTTCTTGCGTGCGCCCGATTTCGAGGTTCCCGCCGACGTCGGCGGCGACAACGAGTATGTGGTGGAGGTGCGTGCCCGCGCCGGCGCCGGGGTCCCGGTCGCAGAGATCGTGAGGGTCAATGTCGCCAACGTCGACGAGCCCGGTGTGGTGCGCCTGTCGCCGGCACAGCCCCAGGCCGGCACTGCGCTGACCGCGGCGCTGAGCGATCCCGACGGCGTCGCAGGAGCCGCACGAGCACAGTCGTGGAGGTGGCGGCGCTTGGTGGGCGGTGACTGGGTTGTCATCGGCGGGGCGTCTGCGCAGAGCTATGAGTATGAGCCTGTGGCGGGCGATGTGGGTCATGTCCTGGGTGTCGTCGTGGTCTACCGCGACCGCTTCGACCCGGGCGTCGACAGCGCCGCGGCTGCGCAGGCCGCTCACGCGACTCGTGCTGCGCCCGACACGAACCGCGCTCCGGCGTTCGGCGACGGCCCCGTAGAGCGCACGGTCGCGGAGAACTCGGCCGCCGGCTCCCCGGTGGGGGCTGCGGTCGCGGCGGTCGACCCGGATCCTGACGACAACGCCAAGCTGGCCTACTCGCTGTCAGGCCCGGATATGGGCCTGTTCAGTGTTGACGGCGCCTCAGGCCTGATCCGTGTCGGCTCGGGGACGGTATTGGACTACGAGGCGGCGGGTTCCTATTCGGTCACGGTCACCGCCGCGGACCCGTCGGGGGCCAGCGACGACATCGCTGTCGCCATCAAGGTGACCGACGTGAACGAAGCGCCCGCCGCCGCCGACGACGACGCTGTCACGGCTGAGGACGCCCGGGTCGTCATCGCGGTCCTGGACAATGACAGCGATCCTGACAGCGACGCTCTCACGGCGGTGGGGGTGCGCGACGCGCCGTTGCACGGTCGGGTCACCGTCTTGGCCGACAAGACGCTGCTCTATGTGCCCGATCCCGACTTCTTTGGCGACGACATCTTCACCTATGCGGTGTCCGATGGTCGCCTGTCCAGCGGCGAGGCAACAGTGACCGTGACGGTGAACCCGGTCAACGATCAGCCCAAATTCGCGGCCGCGTCGGTGACACGCACTGTCGTCGACGGGGCACCCGCAGGATCGCCGGTGGGTGCCCCGGTGACCGCCGACGACATCGACGACGACCCGCTCGCCTACGCCCTGTTCGACGTGGACGCGTCGCTGTTCACAGTCGATGCGGTCACGGGCCAGATCCACGTGGCAGAAGGCACCGTCATCGACCGTTCGGCCCAGCCCAGCTACCGGCTGCGGGTCCAAGCGACCGACCCGCACCGCGCAAGAGTCAGCACCTACGTGAACGTGACAGTGACCGCCGCCAGTACAAGCACCAGCGGCAGCGGCAGCGGCGGCGGCTCTGGCGGCGGCGGGGGCAGTTCTGAGGCGAGCACAGCGGTGATCATCGTCGCCAACGGATGGAGCCCCGCCGACATCGGCGCCGCAGCGGCGCTGTCGGCGCGCACGCCGGGCTCCGCGGTGATCTACACCGCCGGCGACCGCCTGTCGACCGCTGCACGCGACCTGCTATCGGACTATCTGCCGGCGGGGGTGATCGTGGTGGGCGGCAAGGCCGCGGTGAGCGACGCGGCGCTGGCCTCGATGCGGCACGCGTCGGAGTCCGAATCGGTCGAGCGCATCACCGGGGCGACACGCTCGCACACCGCCGCCGCGGTCGCGCGGCGCATCCTCGACGCCGTCGAACCCGGCGCGGCCACGCTGATCATCGCGAACGGATGGAGCCCCGCCGACATCGGCGCCGCCGCAGCACTGTCCGCGCGCACACCGCGCTCCGCGGTCGCCTACACCGCAACGGGCACGCTGCCCGAAGCGACACAGCGACTGCTGCGCGACCACCAGCCCGCCCGAGTGCTCATCATCGGCGGCGAGACAGCGATCGGACCCGCAGCCGAAACCGCAATACGAGCCGCAGCACCCACAGCAGCCATCGAACGCATCAGCGGGCCCAACCGCACTGGCACCGCCGCCGCGATAGCGCGCCGCTTCCTGGGACCCCACCAAGCAGCAGTGACCGACGAGCTGACCGTCATCGTGGCCAACGGCTGGAGCCCGCCCGACATCGGCGTCGCAGCAGCACTGTCGGCACGCACACCAGGATCCGCAGTGATCTACACCGAAGCGGGGCGGCTCTCCCTCGAAGCCGCCGAAGTGCTTCGCGACTACCAGCCAACCAGAGTGATATTCATCGGCGGACCCGCCGCCATCACCGCCGAAGCCAAAGAACAAGCCCGCGCAATCGTGCCCGACGCAACCGCACCCCGATACAGCGGAGCCACCCGAACCCACACCGCCGCAGCCGTCGCACGCCGAACCCTCCGAGCGCCATAACCACCCGAACCACCCAGAACGCTTCGAACCCAGGCCGAGGCGGCCCGCAGGCACAGTGTCGAGGTGTCCACGGTCATCGGTATCCGCCGCTCCCGCGGAAGGATGTTGCACACAACCTCACGCGAACCGACATGCGTGTCATGGTTCGCGGGTGGCAGCGCCGACGGCTGTAGATCCGGTCTGAAGGGGTTCGACTCCCTAGCGGATCGTATAGATGCTGGCTACTCGCAATTCGTGGCACTAGTTCCCTAGAAGTTCCCTCTGTGCCCTGTCCGTTCGTGCGCCCAATTGCTCCACCAAACTCAGGGACCCCCAGAGCCTCCACGAAACAGTGAAGATGTGCGCGGGGCGCGGGCCGTCGATGCCGGTGAGCTCCAGCGATTGCAGCTAGGTGTTGGCGGGCATGTTGTAGGCGTAGATCCTGTCGTCGGCGTAGTCGGCCACCCACATGGTGGTGCCGTTTGACCAGATGCCGGTGGGATTCTGGTTGCCCGCAGCGGCCAGCGTGTCGAAGTCCAAGTCTGCTTGGCGGTCGCCGGTGGCCAGGTCGTAGGCGTAGACCTTGCCGTCATTGCGGTCGGTGACCCAGATTGTGGTGCCATCGGACCACAAATCGGCAGGAAAGTCGTTGCCGGCGTAGTCCAGGGCGTTGATGTCGCGGTTGGGTTGGTGGTCGCCGGTGACCAGGTCGTAGGCGTAGAGCTTGGCGTCGACGTCGTCGACCACCCACATGGTTGTGCCGTCCGACCACAGGCCCCTGGGATGATGGTTGTAAGGGGAGTTGTTGAATTCGCGGTCCGTCTTGCGGTCGCCGGTGGCCAGGTCGTAGGCGTAGACCTTGTCGTCAATGTGGTCGGTGACCCAGATTGTGGTGCCGTTGGACCACAAGCCGGCAGGATAGTGGTTGCCGGCATCGCCCAAGGTGTTGATGTCGCGGTTGGGTTGGCGGTCGCCGGTGGTCAGATCGTAGGCGTAGACGTTGCTGCCAGCTCCGAATATTGTCCAGATTGTGGTGCGGTCGGACCACAGAGCCGATGGCGGGGAGTGTGCTGAAGTCTGCAGCGCGGCCAGATCGCTTGTGGGGTTCCAGCCGAAGTCGGCGGCCGAGGCTCGGTTGACGGTGATTTTGTAGGTCTTGGTGGTGCCGTCGGTGGCCTCTACAGCGATGGTGATGGTGTTCTTGCCGGTGCTCAGGTTGATTTGGTGGCCTGCGGTTTGGTTGTCGGCGTCAGCGGGGGTGATGGTCGCCGTCGCGTTGGTGTCATCGGGTATGGCGGTGACGATGCTGCTCGAGACGCTGTTGGCGACGTTGACGGTGTATTTGGTCACAGCGCTGTTGGACACGCCGAGTCCGCTGCCGGCGATTGCCAGTGTGGCCAGGTCGGCGTTGTCAGACAGGCTCGCAAAGGTGGAACGGGTGACGGTGGCGGTGTAGGTCTTGGTGGCGGCGCCGTTGGTGACCGTGACGGTGAGGGCGTTGTCGCCGGTGCTCAGGCTGACCTGGTGGCCGTCGGTGCCGGCGTCGGCGTCGGTGGGCGCGATCGCCACAATAGTGCCAGCCGACGCCGCGACGGGAACGACCGTCGTGGACGCGGTCGCGCTGGGCACCCGGACCGCGTAGTCCATGCGCCCGGTCGAGAAGCCGATGTCGATGCCGGTTAACTCCAGCGATCGCAGAAAGGCGTTGGCGGGCATGTTGTAGGCGTAGATCTTGTCGTCGGTGTAGTCGGCCACCCACATGGTGGCGCCGTTGGACCAGATGCCGGTGGGTGTTCGGTTGCCCGCAGCGGCCAGCGTGTCGAAGTCCAAGTCTGCTTGGCGGTCGCCGGTGGCCAGGTCGTAGGCGTAGAGCTTGTCGTCGGCGTAGTCGGCCACCCACATGGTGGTGCCGTCGGACCACATGCCATCGGGATTGTTGTTGCCCGCGGCACGCAGGGTGTTGATGTCGCGGTTGGGTCGGCGGGCGCCGGTGGCCAGGTCATAGGCGTAGATCTTGTCGTTGTAGTTGACCACCCACATGGTGGAGCCGTCGGACCAGATGCCATTGGGAGTGTGGTTGCCTCTGGCATTCAGGTTGTTGATGTCGCGGTGTGCTTGGTAGGTGCCGGTGGCCAGGTCGTAGGCGTAGATCTTGTCGTAGGCGTTGTCTGATACCCAGATGGTGGTGCCGTTGGACCACAAGCCGGTGGAGTAGTTGTTGCCGGCATTCAGGTTGTTGATGTCGCGGTGTGCTTGGCGGTCGCCGGTGGCCAGGTCGTAGGCGTAGATCTTGTCGTTGGAGGTGTCGGTCACCCACATGGTGGTGCCGTTCGACCAGACCCCGCGAGGGGTTCCGTTGCCGACGGCCAGTTCTTTGAAGTCGGGAAGAACGCTCCAGCCGAAGTCGGCGGCCGAGGCTCGGTTGACGGTGATTTTGTAGGTCTTGGTGGTGCCGTCGGTGGCCTCCACAGCGATGGTGACGGTGTTGGCCCCTTCGGCCAGGCTGACTTGGTGGCCTGCGGTTTGGGTGTCGTCGTCGGCGGGGTCGATGGTGACCGTTGCGTTGGAGTCGTCGCTGGTAGCGGTGACGGTGGTGGTTGCCGCGGCATTGGGGACGTGGGCGGTGTATTCGGTCACTGCGCTGTTGAAGACGTCAAGGTCGCTATCCGCGATGGCCAGTGTCGACAGGTCGGCGTTGTCCGACAGGGTCACCGCGGCAGTCCGGGTGATGACCGCGGTGTAGGTGGTGGTGTCCGTGCTATCGGTGACGGTGACGGCAATGGTGTTCTTGCCGCTGCTCAAGCTGATTTGGTGGCCTGCGGTTTGGGTGTCGGCGTCGGCTGGGTCGATGGCCACGGTTGCGCCGGCGGACACGGCGGCGGCGACGACCGTGGTCGATGTGGTCGTGCGGGGCACCCAGACCGCGTAGTCCAGGCGCCCGGTCGAGAACCCGATGTCGATGCCGGTGAGCTCCAGCGATTGCAGCAAGGCCTCGGCGGGCATGTTGTAGGCGTAGATCCTGTCGTCTTGGCTATCGACCACCCACATGGTGGCGCCACGGGACCAGATGCCGATGGGATTATTGTTGCCCGCAGCGGCCAGCGTGTCGAAGTCCAAGTCTGCTTGGCGGGCGCCGGTGGCCAGGTCATAGGCATAGAGCTTGCCGTCGGCGTAGTCGGCCACCCACAAGGTGGCGCCGTCAGACCACAGGCCAGCGGGACTGTTGTTGCCTGCGGCACCCAGGGTGTTGATGTCGCGGTTGGGTCGGCGGGCGCCGCCCGCCAGGTCGTAGGCGTAGATCTTGCCGTCGGCGTAGTCTGATACCCACATGGTGGTGCCGTCGGACCACAGGCCTATGGGATACTCGTTGCCTGCGGAATTCAGGTTGTTGAAATCGAGGCCGACTCGGTGGGCGCCGCTGGCGAGATCGTAGGCGTGGATCTTGCCGACGCCGGTGTCTGATACCCAGATGGTGGTGCCGTTTGACCACAGGCCGTTGGTCCTGCGGTTCCCGGCGGCGGCGAAGGTGGCGATGTCCTTGGCGGGGTCGCGCGCCATGGTGGCTAGGTCGTAGGCGAATAGGCGGTCGCTGAGATTCACCACCCACATGGTGGTGCCGTTCGACCAGATCCCCCTAGGGGTGTGGTTGCGGACGGCCAGTTCTGTGAAGTCTGCGAGGGTGCTCCAGCCGAAGGCGGCGTTCGAGGCTCGGTTGACCGTGATGGTGTAGGTCTTGGTCTGGGTGCCGTCGGAGGACTCCACAGCGATGGAAATGGTGTTCTCGCCGGTGTTCAGGTGGACTTGGTGGCCTGCGGTTTGGGTGTCGTCGTCGGCGGGAGTGATGGTCACCGCCGCGCCGGCGTTGTCGGCGGCGGCGACGACGGTGGTGGTCGCCACGGCGTGGGCAACGCTGGCGGTGTAGCTGGTGGTGGTGCCGGCGAAGGCGCCGATGTCGATGCCGGAGAGCGTCAAAGAGCGCAACAATGCGCTAGAAGGCATGTTGTCGTCGTCTTGGCTGTCGTCGTCTTGCCGTTGGGTTGTGGGCGCGGTCTGCTTGGTTCCCGGTCCGGTGTCGGATGAGGGCGCTGCGGGTGTCCTGGCGTTCGCGTATTTGGATTTGGGGGAGACGCCTGAGGGGTTGAGGGCGACGATCCGGTACGCGTGTTTGGTGTCTGGCTCGACGGTGGTGTCGGTGTAGGTGGTATCGGCGCTGGCGGTGTCCTCGTTGACGGTGGTGAAGGTCCCTGCGGGCTGATTGTGGACTTCGCGGCGCAGGATCCGGTAGCCGGTGATGGTGTCGTCGCCGGGATCGTCCCAATCGAGGGTCACCGAGTCATGCGACACCGAGTTCGCCGACAGTCCTGACGGCTTGGCCGGCTTGGGCGCTGCGGGTGTCCTGGCGTTCGCGTATTTGGATTTGGGGGAGGCGCCTGAGGGGTTGAGGGCGACGATCCGGTACGCGTGTTTGGTGTCTGGCTCGACGGTGGTGTCGGTGTAGGTGGTATCGGCGCTGGCGGTGTCCTCGTTGACGGTGGTGAAGGTCCCTGCGGGCTGATTGTGGACTTCGCGGCGCAGGATCCGGTAGCCGGTGATGGTGTCGTCGCCGGGATCGTCCCAATCGAGGGTCACCGAGTCATGCGACACCGAGCTTGCCGACAGTCCTGACGGCTTGGCCGGCTTGGACTGCTGCGCCGCGACCGGCGACGCAGCCAACGCGATCACGCCCGCGAACAGGATCAATGCGCTGGTGGCTCGGTGGATGCGAATCATCGCAGTCATTGCCCGCCCCCTAGCGATACGAATCCATCAGACGACCGTATCATGACGGTTATTGTCAGTCGGTCGGGGGCAGCGGGCTGTGTCCCGTTCTCGCCCTTGACCGCGTGAGCTTGCAGATTCGAAGGCAGCGGTAGATGATCGAGCGTCGGCACGGCCTGGCGGCCGATCACCAGCGATGCCGCCTTCGATGTCGACACCGCTGTCGCGGACGGCAATCTCGAACCTGCAGGATGGACATGGTTCATCGAGGATGATCGCGAGCGCCCAGCCGGTGCACAACGATCGACCGACAACCGACTAGAGATGCGGGCAGTACTCGAGCTGCTCGAGCGGATTGACCGAGCGCTGCAACGTCGAGATGTCACCTTCGAAAAGGTGCCCGGCCACTCCACTCATGTACTCAACAACTGCGCCGATGCGCTGGCGCACGGAGCCTCAAGACGGGCCAAGCTGCGGTTAGCGGAGGAGGCGTCACGCGCAGGTCCGAACACGCGACGATGAAGCTTGGCCCGTAGCGATGTAGTCGGCTCAGTCCTGCATGAGTCGGCGACGCTGATCGAACAATTCCCCGTCCGGGGGACTTGAACAGGGGGTGCTCGGGGGAACCGCAGCCTCAACCCCACTTCTGACCTGGGGAAAGACAGTCCCCCTCTGACACGAACAGGCGCTCGGTGTCGAAGCAGAGCTTGAGCCTCTACGTCTCGCAGTGGCGTTCGATGAGCTCGCCGAGGTCACGATCGCTGAGTCGGGGACGGTGTTTGAGGGATCCGACGCTGTGTTCGAGGTGTGGCGCGGCGATTCGCCGGTCTCTCCGTTGTCGCAGGGGCTCACGGTGCGTGTCATGGTGACGGGGACCGGCGGGGTCACGTTCGCGCAGCCCCAGCCCCTGACTGTTGACGTTGCCGGTGTCGGTTCGCCACGACGGCCAGTTCATCGGGATGGCAACGGTCACGCTGGTCGACCCGGATCCTGACGACAACGCCAAGCTGGCCTGCTCGCTGTCAGGTTCGGACGCGGGCCTGTTCAGTGTTGACGGCGCCTCAGGCCTGATCCGCGTCGGTTCGGGGACGGTTCTGGACTACGAGGCGGCGGGTTCCTATTCGGTCACGGTCACCGCCGCGGACCCGTCGGGGGCCAGCGACGACATCGCTGTCACCATCAGCGTGACCGACGTGAACGAAGCGCCCACCGCCGCCGACGACATCGGCGCCGCCGCGGCGCTGTCGGCGCGCACGCCGGGCTCCGCGGTGATCTACACCGCCGGCGAGCGTGAGGGGCTCACGACGGGTGAGCGGGCCGAGCTCGCGCAGCTGCGGCGGGAGAACGCTCGGCTGCGCATGGAGCGTGATCTGCTCAATCGAGCGACGGCGGTCTGGGTGATCTCTCCGCCCGTGACCTGCAATTGGTGGGTGGCTTGCCGGAAGGCCGAGGGGTTCCCGACCGCGTTGTGCACACCGGCTCGGGCGGGACCTATGGGTCGCCGCGTGTGCCAGCGTTGGCGGCCAGCGCAGCGGTCGGGGCAGTGTCCCACCGAGTGGTGGGGTTTGAGGTAGTCGCAGGGGTCCGCCAGTAGGGGGGCCATCGGCGTGATCCTCGGTGAGAGAAATCACCCACTCATCGAGGAGGACACACCGATGACCCTTTCTGGGAATGACACAGCACAGCTGTGGGAGACGTTTCGCGTCGGGGGCGGCGCGGAGCTGGTCCGCGGCGCGGTGCGCTTTGTGCTCCAGGAGCTGATCGAGGCTGAGGCCGCCGAGGCGATCGGTGCCGGGCGCTATGAGCGCAGCGACGCTCGTGTGGCCGAGCGCAATGGGCACAGGCCGCGGCTGCTGGCCACCCAGGCCGGCGGGGTCGGGTTGAGGATCCCCAAGCTGGGCAAGGGCTCGTTGTCGGCGTCGATGCTTGAGCCGCGTCGGCGCATCGACCGGGCGCTGGGCGCGGTGGTCATGGAGGCATACGCGGCTGGGGTGTCCACCCGATCGGTGGACGATCTGGTGGCCGCGCTGGGCGCGGAGTCGGGGATATCGAAGTCGGAGGTGTCGCGCATCTGTGCGGGGCTCGACGACATGGCGGAGGCGTTCAGGGGCCGGCGCCTCGATCACGTCGAGTTTCGCCTGCGTCTATGTGGACGCGACCTGTCTCAAGGTGCGCAACAGCGTCTGCCAGGTCGTCTCGATGGCGATGGTCGTGGCCGCCGGCGTCACCGCCGACGCCAACCGGGAGATCCTGGGATGCGACATCGGCGACAGCGACAGCGAGGGGTTCTGGCAGCACTTGTTGGGCTCGCTGGGATCCCGAGGGCTCGCCGGGGTGCGCCTGGTGACAGCCGACGCCCACGCCGGGCCCGGCGCCGCCGCGGACCGCACCATCGAGGGCGCCGGGCGCCAGCGATGCCGGGTGCACTTCATCGGCAACCTTGTGGCGCTGGTGCCCCGCACCCACCAGCACATGGCCGCCGCAGTGTCCCGGACCGTGTTCGCGCAGCCCGACGCCGACGCCGTGAGCGACGCCTGGGACGAAGCCGCCGCCCAGCTCGGCGCCCGATTCCCCAAAGTCGCAGCGCTGATGGCCCACGCCAAGCCCGAGGCGGGGGCCTTCGCCGCGTTCCCTCGGGCGCACCGGCAAAAGATCTGGTCCACCAACCCCCTCGAACGCATCAACAAAGAGATCAAACGCCGATCACGCGTCGTGGGGATCTTCCCCAACCAAGCATCCGCCGTCCGCCTCGTCGCAGCGATCCTCGCTGACCTCCACGACGAATGCCAAGCCACAGACCGCCGCTATCTCTCAGAGCACTCCATGGCCACCCTCAACCCCGAACGCGACACCATCGCCACAGCCGAGCTCACACCCCGCAACTGACACCGAGGCCAACCCCAAAACCCACCACTCCACGGGACGCCGCCGCGGTCGGTCGGGAGCCGGCACCCATCTCCGCGATGATCCCCGCCAGCTGCGCGTGACGATTCGACCGTGTGGACGGAGGACGGCTCAGCCAGCTGTAATAGCCCGACACCGACACACGCAACAGCCCGCACGCCACCTCGACCCGAAGTCCTTCTGCGGCGATTCACCAACCCACCGAGAACGCTGAGATATTCGACCAATCGGAGCAGGCTGCAACGTGCCCACAATGGCGCCTGATAATATCGCTTATCATGCGTCGAGCGAGGTGGGGCGCGGCGGTGATCGCATTGGCTGTCGTGGTGACGGTTCCGCCGCAGCATGCAAGGGCATCCTCGGAAGTTGCCCCGGTGGAAGTGACGCGTCACGGCGGCGCTGACCGATATGCGACGTCGTTGCTGGTTGCCGAAGAGATAGCGGAGCTCGAAGGAGGCAGCCTGGAGTGGGTGGTAATAGTGCCCGGGCGCAGCTGGACCGACGCGGTTGTGGCTGTGCCGCTGGCCGGCAGGCTCGGCGCACCGGTGCTCGTTACGCCCTCGGCAGAACTGCGCGACGACGCCGCAGAATTCCTGTCACGCACTGGTGTGTCGAAAGCGTTGTTGATCGGCGCCGACAGCGACGCCGATGGCGTCGGTCCGACGGTCGTCGCTCGCCTGCGCGCTTTGGGCATCTGGGTCGAGAGGGTCACGGGCCGTGATCAATTCGAGACCAGCGTCAACGCGGCGCGCAAGCTCGGCGCGCCCGGCAAGACGTTGCTTGGCGGTCCGACGGTGATCCTCGCCAACGGGGAGGTGTTTGCCGACGCTCTGGTCGCAGGCCCAATGGCTGCACGCGGCGGTCATCCGGTACTGCTTACCCAGCCCGATGAGCTGCACCCGCTCGTGGCCGACTACATCACCGGCACGCACGTGGACACGGTGGTAATCATGGGCGGCACAGCGGCGATCAGCGAGAAGGTCGCCGCTGCTGTAGCCGACTCAGCCAGCAGCACCAACGTCGTTCGACGCCATCGCATTGCGGGCGCTGATCGCTTCGAGACAGCGTCGAAGCTCGCGCAGTATGTCGAGGGACGTTACGAGCGCGACTCCCGCAACGAGTGCTTCACTGACGAGCGCTTCGGACTCGCCCGGGCCCGGGTGCCCGTCGACGCTTTCAGTGCCGGCCCGCTGCTTGCACGCCTGTGCGCTCCGCTGCTGCTAACGGAACCGGGCCGCATTCCGCGACAAGTCGCGGCTCACCTCGACGCTGCCAGAGCGGACGCCGCATTCGCCGACCGGCCAGCCGTGCAACTGTGGATCTTCGGCGGAAGCGCAGCAGTATCACCGAATGCACTCGACGCCTACCTCAGTTCGTGCCCCACCGAGGCCGAGTCCGACCAGTCAGACGAACAAGCCGCGACCGGCGGTGGCGGTGGCGGTGGCGGTGGTGGCGGCGGCGGTGGCGGGCCTGTCGGTCCCGCGGAGCCGGATCCGACCTTGGACGAAGGCGCGCCTCAGTCGTTGGGCGTCGATCCCAGTGACCAAACGCTGGAAGTTACCTGGAGTCCGCCCGAGGTGTTCGGGGTGGTCATCCTTGGCTATCGCGTGCAGTGGAAGGGGCCCGGTCAGAGCTACAGCGACACGGAGAGATGGGACGTCGCCGCCGGTCACAGTTTCGAGATCGTCGGCCTGACCAACGGCGACCCACACTCGGTGCGAGTCGCCGGGGCCTTCGAGAACTTCGGCTTCGGGCCGTGGGCTGAAGCGTCGGGAGTTCCCAGCCGGGCGCCCTCCGCGCCGCGATCCGTTGGTGTCGAGCCGGGCGATGAGAAGCTCACTGTGCAATGGCAGGCGCCGGCCGATGACGGTGGGTCGCCGGTCACCGAGTACACGGTGGAGAGCAGCGCCGTCGGCGGGCCGACCGTCAAGGAATCCGCCATCGGTTCGAGCCATGAGATCGCCGGCCTGACCAACGGCACGGAGTACTTCGTGCGGGTGGCTGCGGTGAACCCGGCTGGCATGGGCGACTGGTCCGAGATCATCGACAGCGTGCCGACAGGACCCCCGGGTCCGCCCCGCAGGGTGGTGGCCGAGCGGGGTGACCGTTCGATTGCCGTCGAATGGGGCGTCCCGGAGGCGGACGGCGGCTCCGAGATCACCGCCTACAAGGTGCAGTGGCGCACCGAAGGTCAGACGTTCAGCCCGTCGAGCCGGCAGCGGCAGGTGGGCGCCGACGACCTGCGCGATGAGGTCACGGGCCTCTCCAACGGGACGAAGCACTTCGTGCGGGTGTTGGCGGTGAACGATGTGGGCGATGGCGAGCCGTCGGCGGAGGTGCCGTTCACGCCGGCGACTTCCCCGGGTCCGCCCCGCAGGGTGGTGGCCGAGCGGGGTGACCATTCGGTTGCCGTCGAATGGGGCGTCCCGGCGGACGGTGGTTCTGAGATCACCGGCTACAAGGTGCAGTGGCGGGCCGAGAACCAGCAGTACGGCGCTTCGCGCCGCCAGGACACAGTGAGCGACTTAGCGGACTTGAGTCACGAGATCACGGGCCTCACCAACGGCACGAGGCACTTCGTACGGGTGTTGGCAGTCAACGATGTCGACGATGGCGAGCCGTCGGCGGAGGTGCCGTTCACCCCCGCGACCAAGCCGGACGCGCCCCAAAGTGTGGCCGCGGAGCCGGGCGACGGGTCGATCTCGGTGACCTGGGGCGCGGGCGGCGACGGAGGTTCGGCCGTCACCGCATACAAGGTGCAGTGGCGGGCCGGCGACGACGCTTTCGTGGACTCAGATTCCCACGCGACTGTCGGCGGGCGCGAGCAGAGCCGTCGGATCACCGGTTTGGCCAATGGCACCGTGTACTTCGTGCAGGTGATGGCCACCAACGATGTCGGCGACGGTCCTTGGTCGTTGCCGACATCGGCCGCCCCCGCGAAGACGACGACCAGCGCGGGACCGCCCGGCAGAGTGGCTGCGGTGCGGGCCGACCGTTCGGTGCGGGTCACGTGGGTCGCCCCAGACGACACTGGCGGTTCTGAGATCACCGCCTACAAGGTGCAGTGGCGGGCCGAGAACCAGCTGCACGACGCTTCGCGCCGCCAGGACACAGTGAGCGACCTCGCGGACTTGAGCCACGAGATCACGAGCCTCGCCAACGGCACGAAGCACTTCGTACGGGTGTTGGCAGTCAACGATGTCGACGATGGCGAGCCGTCGGCGGAGGTTCCGTTCACCCCCGCGACCGAGCCGGACGCGCCCCAAAGTGTGGTCGCGGAGCCGGGCGACCGGTCGGTGACGGTGACCTGGCGCGCAGCCGGCGACGGCGGCTCCGAGATCACCGCCTACAAGGTGCAGTGGCGCACCGAAAGTCAGATGTTCAGCCCGTCGAGCCGGCAACGGCCGGTGGGCGCCGACGACCGGAGCTATGAGATCTCTGGCCTCGCCAACGGCACGAAGCACTTCGTACGGGCAATCGCCACCAATGATGTCGACGATGGCGAGCCGTCGGCGGAGGTTCCGTTCACCCCCGCGACCGAGCCGGACGCGCCCCAAGGTGTGGTCGCGGAGCCGGGCGACCGGTCGGTGACGGTGACCTGGCGCGCAGCCGGCGACGGCGGCTCCGAGATCACCGCCTACAAGGTGCAGTGGCGCACCGAAAGTCAGACGTTCAGCCCGTCGAGCCGGCAACGGCCGGTGGGCGCCGACGACCGGAGCTATGAGATCTCTGGCCTCGCCAACGGCACGAAGCACTTCGTACGGGCAATCGCCACCAATGATGTCGACGATGGCGAGCCGTCGGCGGAGGTTCCGTTCACCCCCGCGACCAAGCCGGACCCGCCCGTCGACTTCACGCTCGAAGTACGCGACAGAGCGCTCGGCGTGGCTTGGGCTAGATCCGACAACGGCGGCTCGCCCATCCTCCGCTACAGGATTCAGTGGCGCGCCGACAACGACGATTTCAAGGGCTCGGATCCCATTCTAGAAGCCGTCGCTCCTCCCAGCACGGTCTACAGCCTCGGGCCCCTCATCAACGGTACGGAGTACTTCGTGCGAGTGCGGGCGACCAACGATGTCGGTCACGGGCCGTGGGCAACGACATTGGCGGCCCGCGCGGGGGTCGCTCCGAGCGTGCCCCGGAACTTCGCCCTCGTTCCGGGGCACGAATCGATGACGGTGACGTGGCAGAAGCCCATCAGCGACGGAAGTCTGGCTGTAACGGAGTACAAGGTGCGGTGGTGGGCCAACGACGAAGATTTTTCTCTGAGCCGTGAGGTCACCGTGAGCGGTGTCGCCGAACTGCGCTGGGTGATCCTGGGTCTGACCAACGGCACCGAGTACTGGGTGCGTGTGTGGGCGGTGAATGCGGCCGGATCGGGTCCGTCAGTAACCGCGTCAGGAGCGTTTCGCACGGTGCCGGGAGCGCCGGGCACCCCCATCATCCATTCCTCCTCCGAGAGCCTGACCATCTCCTGGGATCCGCCCGAGTACGACGGCGGTTGGAGTGTCACGGAATACCGGGTGCAGTGGAAGGGCCCCGGTCAGGAATACAACGAGACCGACCGCCAGTTAATCGTCACAGACCCGCGCAGCCAGATCACGGGCCTCACCAACGGCGTCGAGTACATGGTGAGGATCGCAGCCGTCAACTCCCTCGGGCTTGGCTCGGCAGTCGAAGCGTCGAAGGTCGTGACCCACCTTGCGGGCGCGCCGCGTTCGCCCCGCGTGATTGTGCGAAACCAAAGCCTGCAGGTGTCATGGGCGCCGCCAGAAGAAGCCACCGCCTCACCGATCACCGAGTACCGCGTGCTCTGGAGGCGCCATAACCAGACGTTCGACGACTCGAACTGCTCATTCCGCCGCGTCTCCGTCCCGAGCGACGGCGACCTGATCGCGGTGGTCGGTCCGCTCCGCAACGGGACGACATACCACATCCAGGTTGCCGCCGTCAGCGACGAAGGGCCCGGAGCGGCGGTGGAGATCTCGGGCGCTCCTGCCGCGATTCCGGGCCCGCCTCGGGCCGTTGGCGCGTTCTCCGTCGACGGCGGCCTGCTGGTCGATTGGGATGCCCCCTGGGACGGCGGCGCGCGGATCACCGGCTACCGGGTGCAATGGAAGGGCTCCGGAGAGGATTACAACGAGTCGGACCGCCAGGCGACAGTCGGGGCATCGAGCCTGAGTCACGAGATCACCGGCCTGGCTAATGGCTCCGAGTACGCCGTGCGGGTGACGGCGATCAACGACAACGGCAGCAGCCGGGTCTCACAGAACGAGCAGTGCCAGGACATCGAGCCTGGAAGATGCGACGGCCACGTCGCGGAGGCCACCGGCACGCCGGGCGACGCGCCGGGTCCCCCCCGCTCGCTCGTCGCCAGCCTGCCTCAGGATCCCGCTTTGGCGTGCACGGCGACCGTGACCTGGGAGGTTCCGACAGATACGGGCGGGTCGGCGATCACCGGCTACCGGCTGCGGTGGAAGTATCAGTGGGAGAACTTCTACTCCGAGTTCGTGGAAATCACCGACCTCATCGAGTTGAGCTCCACCCTGACTCTCACCTACTGGCCTTGCACGGACAACGTCTTTGTGTTCCGGATCACCGCCGTCAACGCCGACGGCATCGGCCCGCCCGCCGAGGTTTCCCATGCGCGCTAGTGCCGGTTCGGGCCCGAGCGCGAGAACGGCCTCGCTCGAACCTGCAGTAGCACCCCGGTATTGGTCAGTCCGCGCCAATTCCACCGGACCGGAGAGATGAGATGAACGACAAGAAGACAGACGTCGCGGGCGATGAGCTCCGCGGCCATCCCGAACCGCCCGCGCCTGGGCTCGAGTCGGGCACATACGAGTCCGATGCGGGCTCCGAGCATGCGTGGGTGCACCTCGTCCGCAGCGGCGAGACTGTGCGAGCGCGCGTCGAGGGCTATCCCGGGGACTTCGCGTTTGAGCCCGGTGATGAGACCGGGATAGAGCTGGTGGATGGTGTGTGGCACGCGCTGCCCTCAATTGCTCACACGGTGGTGCTCCGAACTCGCATCGAGTGGTGGATCACAAACAACCGCACAGGACAGCTCCGATTCCTGACGGCGCGAAACCTCGATACGGACCCGGCGGGTGGGGGCAATCCAGTCCAGCGACAGGAGGTTCCGTAGATGACAGCCGCACAATTCGCAGGAGGCAGGCGATGGTTCCTGCGGACGGCTACAGGGGCAGCCGCGTCCGTGCTCTTGATGGGGGCCCAGGCTCTGTTCGGCGCTTCAGCCGCCTCGGCCGGCAGTGGCATCTTCCAGGACGGTTGCTGTCTCCTCGTCGGGCACCGGACCGCTTGGTGTCCGATGCTCTGCAAGGAGCTTGGCCACAACCTCAGGTGCTGGTCGTGCAATCTGAACCGATGCAAGTGCTGCGAGTGCACCACCAGTAATTCGTGTTTCAGTGGCTTCACGGCGTGCTCCTACAAGATCGGCTGCTGCGAGCGGTGACATATTGCGTAACGGTCGGTCGACGGCTCCGGCCTCGTCTGCAGCGAAAGAACTGAGCGATGGCACTCACTGCTGATGTGGTCGTGATGGCGGGGGCGTTGGTCCTGCTGCTGGGCGGATTCTCCAAGATCGTTCAGCCGCGCCCCATCGCGGGGACTTTGGCTTCGCTGTGGAACCGCGTCACTGGACAGGCCCACGCGGGCGGTTCGCCGGTGCTGGGTTGGCTGCTGGGCGCCGGCGAGGTCGTGCTGGCCGCAGCCATGGTCCTGCACCGGTCCTGGACCACGGGCGCGGCGCTGGCGTTGTTCGCCCTCGGGCTGTCGGCCGCGGGCACGATCGGGGTCATGAGCGGCGAGCGGCTGCCCTGCGCCTGCTTCGGCAAGTCCGATCGAGCGCTCGGCTACCCACACATCGTGCAGCTGCCGTTGTGGCTGGCCGTTGCGTGGAGCGTCGCCCGCGAGCCGTGGATGTTCGATGCGGGCACAGGGCTCAAGCAAGGCCTGGCCATGCTCGCAGCCTGTGCGGCATGCTCGACCGCCGTCCAGGTGGCCTCGATGTGGCGGGCGGTTTTCCCGATGGCACTCCAGCGCAGACGCCGGGCGCTCGAGCCCGCCGACTCGCTCGGCCGCGCCGCTGGGGGATCGTCGTGGTAGTGGCCGCCCTCGTCATTTCAATCGTGGCATTGGTATTGAGCGGACTGGTCGCGCTGGCGGTAATGGAACTGTTGGCCGACCGGCCCATTGGAGCGGGCGAGCCGGCCGAGGACTCGATCGAGGCGTTCGAGCTGTCGCCGGGAGTGGAAGGGACCGTCGCCAGCCTTCATGGGCTGCCGGACCGGATCGACCGCACATCCGCTCATTTGGCGCTGGTGATCTCCCCGGTGTGCGCCACGTGCCAGAAGCTGGCGGCTTCATTCGAGGGTGCGATACCGGATTCTGTAACTGTCATCGTGGCGGCGGCAGACGCGATCCAGATGCGCAAGTGGGCCACAGTCCACGGCCTGCCGCTGGACGAGGTCGTGTTCGACGACGACATGTCCATCGTCAACGGACTTGGGGTGACATCGAGCCCGGCCGCTGTCGGGTTCCTCCGCGGCCGGGTGGCGTTCGCCGCCCACCTGGGCGGCCGCCGCGCCCTGGACGATCTGCTCGCTCAGCGGATCGAGGTCCTCGAGCAAGCCGCTGCCACCAAGGCTGCTTCCGAGAACGACCCCCGCTCGGTCGACTCAGAGCGCTGACGGCGGCGCGGGTCGAGCTGTGATGCTCGAGATCTTGTCGGCCGGCGTATTGCTCATGGGTGGCGTGCTGCAGCGGTACAGCCCTTGAGGCATCTCCTTCGTGGGCCAGTTCGGCCCCACCCTGGCCAGGAACAAGGGCATCCGCAGATTCTCCGACAGTGGTGTCTACGTGCTCGGTGTGCTGTTGTCATCGACGGTCTTCGTGTTCTTCGTCGACGCCGCGGGGGGCCGTCTCGCAGCAGCAACCGGCCGTCGAGGCTCCATCGTGGCCGCACTTGCCGCAACGGGCCTCGTGATGCTGGTCGACGCCGTCCGCGTGTGGGGCGGACGTTCCACGTCGATCGGACCCGCCCGCCAGACCCCTTACCGCTGGCGCCTGAAGGGACGGACCGGCATTCTCGGCTGGGGCCTCGACACCGGCTTGCCGGTCTCGACCGTGAGGGCCACGTCGCTGCCGGTGCTCGGCGTGATCCTCGCGGCAACGGGGCACGCAGGCTCGTTCCACGGGTTGTTCTACGGCTTTGGCGTCACGCTCGGGCTGATGACCGCCCTGCCCGCGCTGCGCTCCTCAGAGCGCACAGACCGAGCGATGGACGACCTGCTTCGGCGATATCGGTCGCTAGGTCCGACTACGTTCATACTCGTTCCGACCGGCTTGACCGCAGCAGTGGTCGCGGCAGCGCTGATG
>CAXXMY010000019.1:0-45904 GCA_963663635.2 Acidimicrobiales bacterium | reverse complement strand
CCAGCCCGCCGGCATCCCGCAACGACCCAGTCAGGTCGAACGCTTCCGACATGTTCATGATTTCCTCGCGAGACTTCACTTGCTCCTCCTGCTCGACGGCCACGGTCGTCGTGACCGGCCATTCGAGTAGCAGGAGCACCCCGCCGCGGTGGACCCCGACAGGAAACGGACTTCAACGCAGGCAGTCCTGTCGGCCGCCGCTGGGCAAAACCGTCGGCCGCCAGCGGGCAGCTACACGGCCGCCACTGGGCAGGATCTCATGGCCGCCGACACCCAGCGACCTGACGACAGCGCCGGTAACCCGCTCGTCCCATAGTGGAGGGGGAGTCAGGCGGTTTGTAGTGGAACCAGCTTGCTTGGATCCCGCGGTCCTTCACGCAGCCGTGGTCAAGGGACCCAACCGAAGGGCCTTATCGGCTGTACAACCCGCGCCACATTGCGTAGCGTGGTCTGCAGCAGCCATGTCGGCCGCACCAGTAGGACGCGACCCATGGCTCCCGACACCGCAGCGCGCAACACCAGACATGCCGAGACCAGCGCCGCGAGCGCTCCGGCGTCCATGCCGAATTCCGATCCCGTCCCCGATCCGGACGCAGATTTTGCAGCAGGCCGGTTCGCTCGCCACTACACCTCTGAAGACCTGATCGCTTCGCTCGAAGAGCTCGTCTGACCGACGACAATGCCGACATACGACATGTCGGCGGTGTTCCGACGCGACTTCGCCGGCATGCCATCGGCCCACTGTCGACGTTTCTTGGCGACGATGCGGTGGGCATGACATCTTCACTCGTCCCTAACAACCCTGTCGTGCAGGCTGTGATTGGGCTCGCCGCTGGGCGCGGGTGACGCGGCAGACAAGCCTCGCGCCTCGGACTCTTGTGCCGAACGAATGAGGTTGGTGAGGAGTTCAGCTTTCGGAGGCTTCGAGGGCGTCGATGAGGTGGATGGAGATGTCGGCGACCTTGACTTCGTCTTCTTCGACGCCGTGCCCCTTTACCCCGTCGTCGATCATGATGTAGCAGAACGGGCACGCCGTGGCGATGCGGTCGGCGCCGGTGTCGAGCAGCTCGCGCGATCGCTCGTCGTTGACCTTGGTGCCGATGGTCTCTTCCATCCACATGCGTGCGCCGCCCGCACCGCAGCACATCCCCTTGGTGCCGTTGCGCGGCGCCTCCACGATCTCCACGCCGGCCAAACTGCCGATGACGTTGCGCGGTGCGAGGTAGACGTCATTGTGTCGTCCCAGGTAGCACGAGTCGTGGTACACGACCCGTTCGTCGAGCCGGGCGCCCGAGAGGTCCAGCCGGCCGTCGGCTACCAGCTCTTCGAGGAACTGGGAGTGATGGATGACCTCCCAGTTGCCGCCGTACTGCGGGTACTCGTTGCGCAACGTGTTGAAGCAATGGGGGCACTGGGTGATGATCTTGCGGACGCCCATGCCGTTGAGCGCAGCGATGTTCTCGGTTGCGAGCATTTGAAACAGGTACTCGTTGCCTGACCGCCGGGCGCTGTCTCCCGTGCAGTTCTCGCCCGGGCCGAGGATCGCGAAATCGACCCCGGCACGGCGTAGCAGCTTGGTGGTGGCAATCGAGACCCGGCGGTTCTTGTCGTCGAACGAGCCGGCGCACCCCACCCAGTACAGGTACTCATGGTCGAACGCGTCGGCGGGATCTACTACCTCGACGTCAAGACCGTCCGCCCAGTCCGCTCGCTCGCCGTTGTTCAGGTTCCACGGATTGGCGTTGTTCTCCATGCCCCGGAACGCTGCGCCGAGCTCAGCGGGGAAGTCGCTCTCCATCAGTGTCAAGTACCGACGCATGTCGAGGATCTTGTCCAAGATCTCGATGTTCACGGGGCAGGCCTCGTCACACGCCCGGCACGTCGTGCACGCCCAGAGCTCTTCGTGGGTGACTCGTTCGAACACCGAATGGGCCGACACCGTGATCTCTGCGTCGGTGCCGATCGGGGGAGTCACCTTGCCGTGCTCGCCCGTCGCCGCCATGATCTCGCCCGTCTTCAGCACGATCTCGCGAGGATCGAGCGGCTTGCCGGTGGCGTGCGCCGGGCACACCGCCGTGCAACGGCCGCACATCGTGCAGGCGTCGGCGTCGAGCAGCTGCTTCCACGTGAACTCGTCCACCTGCGACACGCCGATGGTCTCGATGTCCTCCGCCTCCATGAGGTCGGGCACCATCCGCATGGCCCCTTTGGGCCGTTCTCGATCGCTGAGGTACATGTTCAGCGGCGACGTGAACATGTGTCGCAGCATCGTGATCGGAAGCATGACGAGGAACGCCATGAAGCAGCCCACGTGGGCGATCCACGCGGCTTGATGCCAGCCATGAATGGCGCCGATGCTGTCGAATGCAGCCGACAGCGGATAGCCGACGAACGACCACTGTTCGTAGGCGGGCCGTCCATCGATGACGATGCGCATCCCCTCGGCCACAAAGCCCGTGATGCCCAGCGCGGCCAGCACAATCAGGATGACCATGTGCTCGGGCCGCGACTTGATCCGGATGCGGTAAGGGCGCGCTACGTAGCGGCGCACGATGGCCCACACAGCGCCGGTCACGAAGATCACACCGGCAAGATCGCCGACGAAGCTGAAGCCCTGGTACGTCGGACCCGACAGGAATTTGGCGGCCGGCGGGAGCTGATGGTTGATCTCGAGCGTGGTGGTGACAGCCAGCAGCACCAGGAAGCCGTAGTAGAGCAGCGCGTGCATGACACCCGCTCCGGGGTCGCGCAACAGCGTCTGCATCAGCACGCCACCGCGGTAGTCGTCGAGGCGACGGCGGGCGTTGCGGGTGGTCGTGGAGCGCCGGTCTGGAGCTCCGCGCTGCCAATTGCGGGTGCGCTGGGCAAAATTCCATGCCCCGTAGACAATGAGCCCGCAGGTCAGGGCATAGAACGCGAACTTCACCCCGCCTGGCACGTTGCCGAACACCTCGCGATGGGCCGCGTCGGTGTCGTCGTGGTAGGCGAGAACCCCCGCAGCGATACCAGATGCAGCGGTTACCGCGGCGAACGCAATGCCGATGCCCAGCACGAGCTGGTGCGGCCGGAGGGGTGGCTTCTTCACGGTGGCAAAGTTACTTGACGGTCCTCATCGGGCCGAAAACCGAGTGTGAGGTCGAGCGGATGCCGTACGCAGTGCCGGGACACCACTGAGCGCATCCGGGCGAACGACGCCCGGTCAGCCGTACAGCTTCCGGTTCGACTTGCGGAGGCGGCCGGCGAGCTCGGTCAGGAGCTTGTGGGCGACCGATGGCGTGCTGTCGATGATGCCCTTGAGCGCGCGGCGCGACAGCATGAGCGTTTCCATGTCGGTGCTGGCCACGACCGATGCAGTACGCGGTCCGTCGTCGAAGAGCGCCATCTCGCCGATGGTCTCGCCCGCCCCGATCTCGGAGACCTTGCGTCCGTTGCGCCGCACGACAGCGGTGCCGATCACGATCACGTACGCGTAGCCCTCGGTGGCACCCCCGCGGCCTTCCTCGACGATGTTGTCACCGGCCGTGAAGTTCACCTGCTCAACAGCCCGCGCGATGTGCGTGAGCTCCTTCTTGCTGCAGTCAGAAAAGAGGTCGATCTCGCGCAGACTCTCCGTACGGTTGGCCACAGACATATCCCGCTCCTTGCCAGAGTGCCCGGTTGCACAGGGTCCCGCTTTTTATGGTAGGCCCCCCGGCTTGGGACCGTTGCGCGCCCCCGGATGCCAATACGGGCGCTGAGGATAGCGGTTGTCGCCGCCCGCCCGGAGAACCGGCCAAGGGGCAATTCTTGGGGACGCTCGCCGAATCTCCGCAAGTGGTGACGGCTCGACATGGTGCGTGCACGTGGTGGCGGGGCGTGAGACGCTAGGGAGCGACAGCCCAACGGGAGAGCGCAATGGTTGCAATGGTGACGGCGGTCATCAAGCCGCATCGGCTCGAAATGGTGCTTGAGGCCCTACGCGACCTCGACATCACGGGGTTGACGGCCTCTGAGGTACGCGGATTCGGCCGCCAAGGGGGCCATACCGAGACGTATCGAGGCACCGAGTACCACGTCGACTTCATCCCCAAGGTTCGCATCGAGGTGCTCGTCGCAGACGACTTGGCCGACCGCGTCGTGGACGCCATCGTGGAGGCCACCCGCACCGAGCGCATTGGCGACGGCAAGGTCTGGGTTACCTCGGTGAACAGCGTGGTCCGCATCCGCACCGGCGAACGGGGCATCGACGCTCTCTAGCCCGAGCGATCCGTCAGCACTCGGTACTGAGGCTCAGCGGAGATAGCGCTCCGAAGGATCGCGTCTGTTCGCCGCTTCGAGATCGTCGTCGAGTTCGTACACCATGGGCACGCCGGTCGGGATGTTGAGATCGGCGATCTCGGCGTCGCCGATGCCGTCGAGGTGCTTGACGAGCGCGCGCAGGCTGTTGCCGTGGGCAGCGACCAGAACTGTGTGCCCGGCTGCCAGATCGGGCGCGATGGCGTCGTGCCAGTACCGCAGCAAGCGCGCGACCACGTCCGCGAGGCATTCGGTGCGAGGCAGCTCGTCGGCACTCAACGCGGAATACCGGGCGTCGTCGTTGGGATCGAACGGGTGGCCGGTGGGCATCGGCGGCGGCGGGATCTCGTAGCTGCGGCGCCACGAGTGGACCTGCTCGGCGCCGTGGCGCTCCGCGGTCTCCGCCTTGTTCAATCCTGTGAGGGCTCCGTAGTGCCGTTCGTTGAGGCGCCAGTGCCGGCGGACCGGCAGCCACCCCCGACCCATCTCATCGAGTGTCGCGTTCGCCGTTTGGATGGCGCGACGCAGCAGCGACGTGTGCACGACGTCCGGCTCGATGCCCGCAGTGGCCAACGCATTGCCGGCGGAGCGCGCCTCGGCCCGGCCCTCCTGCGTCAGGCCGACGTCCCACCACCCGGTGAAGCGATTCTCGAGATTCCAGCTGCTCTGACCGTGACGGAGCAGGACAAGTGTCCGGGCGTGATCACGCTGGCCGCCGCGGTCGGGGGAGTGGCCAGAGGTACCGGGGGTCTCAGTGCGTGCCGCGGGCATGAGGCCGCACGGTACCCCGAAGCTTCCGGCTGCAATCGACCGCGACAGTGTCTTGCACGATCGAACACTCGCGGCGCTCGGAGCGTTCCAAATTCAGCGTTCACGGGCCCGGTCCGGAGAACGAATCTGCGTGACTGGCACCACGCAATCGGCGCCGCCGCGCGCAAACTCGCACAAAGTTGCTAATGGGACACTCAACATATATGATTGCCAATGTCCATTTGGCACATCGGCGGTCCTGCCATAGGCAACCGCCGCACTGAATTACTCGAAAGGCACAACCATGCCCAAGGCTGTCGGAATCGACCTGGGAACCACAAATTCGGTGGTGGCCGCCATGGAGGGCGGCGAGCCCGCGGTCATTGCCAACGCGGAAGGCGACCGTACGACGCCGTCGGTCGTCGCGTTCGCGCGCAACGGCGAAGTGCTCACCGGCGAGGTGGCGAAGCGGCAGGCGGTCACGAATCCCGACCGCACGATCGCTTCGGTCAAGCGGCACATGGGAACCACCTGGAACCAGAAGGTCGACGACAAGAACTACACGCCGCAGGAGATCTCTGCGCGCGTATTGCAGAAGCTCAAGCGCGACGCCGAGCAGTACCTCGGGGACACCGTCACCGAGGCCGTCATTACCGTGCCTGCGTACTTCGACGACGCTCAGCGCACCGCCACCACCGAGGCCGGCCGCATCGCCGGGCTTGAGGTGCTGCGGATCATCAACGAACCCACCGCGGCCGCGCTTGCGTACGGCCTCGACAAGGAAACCGAAGACCAGACCATCTTGGTGTTCGACCTCGGCGGCGGCACCTTCGACGTGTCGGTGCTCGAGATCGGCGACGGGGTCTTCGAGGTGAAGTCCACCGCGGGCGATACGCGCCTCGGGGGTGACGACTGGGACGGTGCTGTGCAGTCGTGGCTCGTCGATTCCTTCAAGGGCGACCACGGCGTCGACCTGAGCAACGATGCGATGGCGTGTCAGCGCCTCAAGGAGGCGGCCGAGCAGGCCAAGAAGGACCTGTCGTCGAAGCAGACCACGCAGATCAACCTGCCGTTCATCACTGCCACCGACGCAGGCCCGTTGCATCTCGACTACGAGCTGACCCGCGCGAAGTTCGAAGAGCTCACCTTCGATTTGCTCAAGCGCTGCCGCGGGCCATTCGAGCAGGCGATCAAAGATGCCGGTCTCGTGAAGTCCGATATCGACCACGTGATCCTCGTGGGGGGCTCGACGCGCATGCCGGCTGTGCAGCCCCTCGTCACCGAACTCACCGGCAACGAACCACATAAGGGCGTCAACCCTGACGAGGTCGTCGCCGTCGGTGCAGCCATCCAGGCAGGCGTGCTGAAGGGCGATGTCACTGACGTCCTGTTGCTGGACGTGACGCCGCTGAGCCTTGGCATCGAGACCAAGGGCGGCGTGATGACGCGGCTCATCGAGCGCAACACGACGATCCCGACCCGGCGTTCGGAGATGTTCACGACTGCCGAGGACGGTCAGCCCTCCGTGGAGATTCACGTGCTCCAGGGTGAACGCGAGATGGCCGCGGGCAACAAGACACTCGGCAAGTTCCAGCTCGTCGGGTTGCCCCCGGCACCTCGTGGCGTGCCGCAGATCGAGGTCGCGTTCGACATCGACGCCAACGGCATCGTGCACGTGTCCGCCAAGGACAGCGCTACCGGCAAAGAACAGTCGATCACCATCACGGGCCAGTCGGCAATGTCCCCCGACGAGATCGAGCGAATGATGGCTGACGCTGAGGCACATGCCGCCCATGATTCCCAGCGGCGCGAAGTGGCCGAGGTTCGCAACAGCGCCGACACGCTCGTCTACCAGACACGCAAGCTTCTCGACGAGCAGGGAGCCGACGCGGACGATGCCGACTCCGAGCCCGTGGAGGCTGCGCTGGCGGCCGCAACGGAAGCGCTCGCCGGCGAGGACCTCGAGGCGATCCGGTCCGCCACCGACGCGTTGGCTGCGGCAAGCAGTGCCTTCGGCCAGAAGCTGTACGAAGCGGCGGCGGCATCGGAGACACCCAACGGGACCGGCGCTGACGACGATGTCGTCGACGCGGAGATCGTGGATGAGGCTCAATGAGCGCATCGGCTGAACAGCCGGCCGACGATGCCGCTGTGGGCGAGGACGCCGTGGCGACGCCCGACGCCCGGTCGGAGTCCGGCGCCTCCGACGGCGACGTCGGCTCCGGCATCGAAACGGACGGCGAAGCCGAAACTGCTGAGCTCACGATGCAACTGGCTGCGGTGACCACAGAGCGAGACGATTATCTCGATCAGCTGCAGCGACAGCGCGCAGATTTCCAGAACTTCCGGCGCCGGGTCGAGGCCGATCGGCAGAAGCAAGTGTCCGCGGGCGTCAGCCGCCTCGTTGACTCACTGCTCCCGGTTCTTGACGGCTGCGACGCGGCAGTCGCGCAGGGCCACGATCAGGTCGCGCCGGTCGCGCAATCCCTCATGGTGGCCCTGGGCAAGGCAGGACTCGAGCGGATCATGGCGGTGGGAGTGCCATTTGATCCAAATGAACACGAAGCTGTGATCGTCGAGCAACGGGCACCCGATGCCGATGCTGGCAGCCGGGCCGCGCACGCTGGGACCGACGGTTCTGCGGCGTCCGAGAGCGCCACCGAGTCCTGCGGGAGCGATGCTGCGACTGCCGGTGATGACAACGGAGCGGGCGGCGACCCAGTGCAGATGCTCCCAGTGCAGATGGTCACTGAGGAGCTGCGCAGCGGCTACCGCTTCGACGGCCGGGTATTGCGTGCGGCAATGGTCAAGGTGCGCGCGGGGTAGGCCATGAACGTGCAGCGCGAGTGGTTCGAGACTGACTACTACGCCACTCTCGGCGTCTCGCCCGACGCCTCCGACAAAGAGGTCACGAAGGCATACCGGAAGCTCGCCCGCAAGCATCACCCCGATGCACCCGGCGGCAACGAAGCCCGCTTCAAGGAGATCTCTGCTGCCTATGACGTCGTCGGGAACGACTCCAAGCGCGCCGCGTACGACGAGGCGCGACGGCTCGGCCCCGGGGGCTACGGACCCCAGATGGGCGGATTCGCCTCAGGTCCCGGCGGATTCAGCATTCGAGTTGAGGATCTCGGTGACCTCGGCGGGATCTTCGGGAACCTGTTCGGTGCCGGACGCCCTTCCCGGGGCGGTGTCATGCCGATGCGCGGCCAGGACCTCGAGACCCGGGTGCGCATCTCATTCCGAGATGCGGTCGAAGGTGTCATCACCAAGGTTTTGGTGCCTGACCCCACGGACGGCGGCACGCGGCAAGTCAAGGTGCGCATCCCCGCGGGCGTCGACGACGACGGCCGCATCCGCTTGGCGGGCACCGGCGCGCCAGGATCGGGCGGCGGTCCGAACGGCGATCTCTTCGTCATCGTTGCCGTCACATCCGATCCGGATTTCGGACGCCAAGGCCGCCACGTGACGGTGACGGTGCCGATCACCTATCCCGAGGCAGTCTTGGGAGCCGACGTGAAGGTGCTGGCCCATGACGGCGGCACCGTCACGCTGCGGATTCCTGCCGGAACACCGTCAGGCAAGACGTTCCGTGTACGGGGCCGCGGCGTCAAGACGCAACGCGGCACAGGCGACTTGCTTGTGACCGTCGAGATCGCGGTGCCCACCAAGCTGTCGGCAGCAGAACGAGCTGCAACCGAAACCCTTGGAGACGTCGCTGACTTTGACATCAGCGCTGGTCGGCGCCGCCGGGCCCAGTCGACCGCTGCGCGCACCGCAGATGCCAACGCCGCTGACAACGGCGCGGCTGCGGGCGCAGCGCAATCGACCAACCATGTATCCAGCAACGTGTCCAGCACCGCCGGGGGCTCGGCCCGCCCGGACGATTCCCGCCCAGATGCCCCAGGAGTGCATCCATGAGCACCGAACCACGCCGTCGCCGTTCGCCCGAGGAGCGCAACCGAGCCCTGTATGTGATCTCGGTTGCTGCTGAGCTGGCGGGAGTTCACGCCCAGACGCTGCGTATCTACGAACGCAAGGGCTTGCTGGCGCCGGCACGGACGTCAGGCGGCAGCCGCCGCTACAGCGATCGCGACATCGCGATGCTGGCGCGTATCAGCGAGCTCACGAGCGAAGGCCTCAACCTGGCGGGCGTCAAGCGTGTGCTGGAGCTCGAAGGACGGGTCGCCGCGCTCGAGCGGCAGTTGGCAGAGCTGCGCGACGAGGCAGCTGCGATCGTGGCTGCCACGCATCGTCAGTACCGGCGAGACCTAGTGCCGTTGCAGCCGAACGACATCGTTGCCCACCCGGTACAGCCGCCACGGTCCGGCCGTTGAGCGACCCGTTGCAGTGCCCAAGTGATCCGGCCGCATGACTCTGGCTGCAGCGGTCTCGACTGCGACGACGAGATCCGGCGCGTCATCGGTGTGTTGTCGCGGCGAACCAAGAACAACCCGGTGCTGATCGGCGAGCCCGGCGTTGGCAAGACGGCAATCGTGGAAGGGCTCGCGCACCGCATCGCAGAAGGCGATGTCCCCGACGGGCTGCGCATCGAGATCGATTCGGTGCCGCTCGATATCGACGTCCGTGAACGGCGGATCCGACAGCGCCCGGCGCGCGGAGATCGCCGAAGAACTGGCATCCGAAGGCGAACGTGCAGCGGCTCTCAAGGCGCATTGGCAATCCGAGTCCGAGGCCATCGCAGCGATCCGTGCACTGAAATCCGAAGCCGAATCGCTGGCCGCGCAGGTAGATCGGGAAGCGGATCTCGAACGCGCTGCGGAAATCCGCTTCGGCCGGCTGCTTGAGGGTGAGGCACACAAGCTGGTGTGTCTGGAGGACACGTTGGCAAACCGGGTGGTGGGCCAGCGACATGCCGTGGCCGCAGTGGCCAACGCGATCCGGCGCAGCCGTACCGGTTTGAGCGAGCCCGATCGACTCATCGGCAGCTTCCTGTTCCTAGGGCCCACAGGCGTCGGCCGTATTCGGTGTTGCTGCTCGACGAGATCGAAAAGGCCGATGCCGACGTGTTCAGCGTGCTGCTTCAGGTTCTCGACGACGGGCGGCTCACTGACGGACACGGCCGCACAGTGGACTTCTCGAACGTGGTCCTCATCATGACGTCGAACCTGGCAGTGGACCCCGCCGAGTTCTTCGCTCCCGAGTTCATCAATCGCGTCGACGAGATTCTGCGGTTCGATTCGCTCAGTCGGGTCGATCTGGGTGCCATCACCGAACTGCAACTTGAGACGCTGCGCAAGCGATTGGCCGACCGCGAGATGACGCTTGAGGTGACCTCCTCTGCGGCGGAATTTCTGGCCAACCGGGGCTATGACCCCACCTACGGCGCGCGGCCGCTGCACCGAGTCATCCAGCGACAGCTGATCGACCCGCTGGCCGCTGGCCTGCTCGAC
Source organism: Acidimicrobiales bacterium (assembly GCA_963663635.2). Lineage (GTDB taxonomy): Bacteria > Actinomycetota > Acidimicrobiia > Acidimicrobiales > Poriferisodalaceae > Poriferisodalis. Next base: position 35,465 of record CAXXMY010000019.1, on the reverse strand, counting down.
GGCACTTTCGCTGATGGCGACGCGGTCGTTGCCGACGCCGCCAACGGCGCGATTGCGTTGAGCTCTGCCCTACGCCCCGGCAGCGACGCAGTCGGCAAGCTGGGAAAGGTGGGGGAGGCTCAAGCGGACTCGTCGACCGACACGGGGGTCCTCTCGGAGGCTTCCTGAAAGGCTCGGTGAAGCGCTCGAGGCTGCCCCGCGGGTACCGACGCACGTACGGGTGGGGCACTTAGACTTACCGCGTCAAAGTCTGAGGGCGACGAGCGTGCCTGCGCCGATTGAGGCTGCGGGCTCGGCTGCGAGGTGAATTGTGCCGGGGTCGATCGTCGTGGGAACCCAGTGGGGTGACGAGGGCAAGGGCCGAATCGTTGACGTCGTGGCCAAGGAATGCCTGCACGTCGTGCGCTACCAGGGCGGACACAACGCGGGGCACCGCATCGTCGTCGACGGCGAGGCGTTCGCGTTGCAGCTCGTCCCCAGCGGCGTGATGTACGACCACGTCACGCCCATCATCGGTAACGGCGTCGTGGTGAATCCGTGGGTCTTGCTCGAAGAGATCGACATGCTCACCCACCGGGGCGTCGACTGCAGCCGACTCATGCTGAGCCCGGCGGCACATCTCGTGCTTCCGTATCACCAGATCGCCGACGAGCTTGCGGAGGCGCAACGCGGCGATGCCAAGCTCGACACCACCAAGCGGGGCATCGGGCCCGCGTACGCCGACAAGGCGGCGCGTGTGGGCCTGCGTGTCGAGGACCTGTTGGAGCCGATGACGCTGCGAGAGCGTCTCCGGAGCGTCCTGGCCGACCGCAACCAGTACTTGCGTGAGGTTCACGATCACCCGGGCGTCGATCCCGACGAGTTAGCCGATGAACTCGTCACCGAAGTGGCGCCACGCATCGCACCGTTGATCGGCGACACCGTGGGCTGGTTGCACGAAGCCCTGCATGCGGGCGAACGGGTGCTGTTCGAAGGTGCACAGGCAACGTTCCTCGACCTCGACCACGGCACGTATCCGTTCGTGACCTCCTCCAACCCCGTTGCGGGCTTTGCATTGGTCGGATCGGGAATCGGACCAGGCGCGATCGATCAGGTCATCGGCATCGCCAAGGCATATACGACCCGCGTCGGATCCGGTCCGTTCGTGACAGAACTGCACGACGACATCGGCAACCACTTGGTGGAGCGCGGTGCGGAGTTCGGCACGAATACGGGCAGACGCCGCCGTTGTGGCTGGTTCGATGCGGTCATGGGCCGGCAGGCGGTGCGCCTCAACGCCTGTACCGAGATCGCGCTGACCAAGCTCGATGTCCTCGACGAACTCGACACCATCAAGGTCTGCGTGGCCTACGAAGTGGACGGCCGCCGTTACGACTATCTGCCGCATCTGCGCTCGATGCACGATCGCGCCGAACCGGTCTACGCCACCTTGCCGGGCTGGAAGACGCCACTCGACGAGGTGACCGAGCGCTGGCAACTGCCGCGCGCCGCCGTGGACTACATCGTGTTCCTGGAGCGACAATTAGGGCTGCCGATCCGTTACGTCTGTGTCGGCCCGGGTCGGGAGCAGTACATCCGCTTTGCCGCCTGAGCCGTTTCGTCTCCGTGCGTGATGGACCGCCCATGAAGGTGTGCCCATGAAGGTGTGCCCATGAAGGTGTGCGTCGTGGGCGCCGGCGGGCGGGAGCACGCGTATGCCTCGGTGCTGGGACGCACTGCGGACATCGTGGTGACCCCTGGGAATCCCGGCATCGAGGGCAGCATCGCGACGCCGGCCACCGAGATTGATGCGGACCTGTTTGTCATCGGCCCCGAGGGTCCGCTGGCCGACGGTCTCGCCGATCGGCTGCGCGCCGATGGTCGCTTGGTCTTCGGACCCGGCGCGGATGGCGCTGCCTTGGAGAGTTCCAAGGAGTGGATGAAAGAAGTCGTCAGTGCGGCGGGCGTCCCGACCGCAGCGTTCCGCGCCTTCGACAGCGACGCGGACAGCTGCCGCGCCGCTCACGCGTACCTCGAGACGCTGAGCCCCCCCTACGTCGTGAAGACGAGTGGTCTGGCTGCAGGCAAGGGCGTGCTGGTCACCGAGGATCTGGCTGCCGCGCATGCCGACGTCGACGCCAAGCTGGACGGCAGCGCGTTCGGGCCTGCAGGTCAGCGCATTGTGATTGAGGAGGGTCTGGTCGGACCAGAGGTCTCGTTGTTCGCGATCTGCGACGGCAAACGAGCGGAACTGCTGCCTACCGCCGTGCGCGACCACAAGCGGCTGGGAGATGGCGACACAGGTCCGAATACCGGTGGCATGGGCTGTTTCTCGCCCTTGGGTGACGTGGACCAGGCGGTCTGTCGAGAACTAGCGGTGCTGTCATTCGAGCCGACACTGGATGAGCTTGTGCGGCGAGGCGTGGACTACCGCGGCGTGCTGTACGCCGGCTTCATGCTGACGCCCGACGGTCCTCGCCTGCTGGAGTACAACGTTCGCTTCGGCGATCCGGAAGCGCAGGTGACGTTGCCGCGCGTCGACAGCGATCTGGTGGCCCTGCTGTGGGGCGCCGCCGCGGGCGAGGTGCGAGACGAAATCGTCGTCTCCGACGACGCCATGGTCTGCGTTGTGTGCGCATCCGAGGGCTACCCCTCCGCGCCCCGCACGGGTGATGTGATTGCGGGCATCGAGGCTGCGCGCGCCCTCGACGGCGTGACCGTATTCTGTGCTGGCGTCGCCGCGGCGTCCGATGCCGAGGCCAAGCCAGGATCGCTCGTCACTGCTGGGGGGCGAGTTCTCAACGTGTGCGGCCGCGGCCCGAATGCGGCGGTGGCGCGAGAGCGCGCCTATGAGGCCGTGCAGCGGATCAGCTGGCCCGGAATGACGTTCCGAACCGACATTGCGGCACCCGAAGCGCGCGCGGCGGCGGCCGGTACCTGACTGAGACCGCCGAATCTGGCCACAAACGATAAAATTTCCTCGTTTGTTCTGCCGGAAATCTCCCCGTTGCGCACTCCGGGCAGCGAGACTGTGGCCGACGAGAATTCGTCGTCGGGCGCGGCGCGACGGCGGTCAACAGGGAGTACGACGTGGAGACTGGGCACGACGCGTCGCCGAGTGCGGCGACTGCTGCCGATGCGTCGCCGAGTGCGGCGAGCGTGCGATCAGTCGCCATCTTGATGGGCTCGCCGAACGACGCCTCCAAGATGACGTCCGCCGAAGAGATGCTCGATCGCTTCGGCGTGCCGCACAGTACGCATGTCATGAGCGCCCACCGCACACCCGACGCCGTGGCGGCCTTCGCGGCCCAAGCGCGCGCCGAGGGCATTGGCGCGGTGATCTGCGGCGCGGGCATGGCCGCGCATCTGGCCGGTGCGGTCGCGGCCCACACGACGCTGCCGGTGATCGGAGTGCCGTTGAGCGGCGGTCTGGCCGACGGCCTGGACGCGTTGCTCTCGACGGTGCAGATGCCACGGGGGATTCCCGTCGCGACGGTCGCCGTCAACGGGGCGGCCAATGCTGCGGTGCTTGCAGTGGAGATCTTCGCGGTCGCCGACGAGCGGCTTGCGTCTCGGTTGGCCGAATTCCGCGCAGCGGGCGCCCGGTGAGAACACCCAGTGAGAACACCCAGTGAGAACACCCAGTGAGAACACCCAGTGAGAACACCCAGTGAGAACACCCAGTGAGAACACCCAGTGAGAACGGAGAACACCCAGATGAGAACACCCAGTGAGAACACCCAGTGATGCGGACGATGGCTGAGCAGCCCGGACCGGCGACCAGAGGTCGCGCTCTCGACGAGATCCCCAACGTGCTCGCGGCCCGCTATGCCTCCCCGGAGATGGCCGAACTGTGGTCACCTCGTCACAAGGTGATTCTCGAGCGCCGGTTGTGGATCGCGGTGCTCGAAGCCCAGCGCGACGCCGGTGTCGAGGTTCCCGACGGAGCATTGGAGGCGTACCGCGCCGTCATCGATCAGGTCGATCTCGCGTCCATCACGGCACGCGAACGCGTCACGCGTCACGACGTGAAGGCGCGCATCGAGGAATTCTGCGCGCTGGCCGGCTACGAACAAATCCACCGTGCCATGACGTCAAGAGATCTCACGGAGAACGTCGAGCAGTGCCAGGTGCGCGCCGCCATGGAGCTCGTGACGAGCCGTCTCGCTGCGCTGATCGTCCGTCTTGGCGCCCGGGCCGATGCCGACAGCGATGTCGTGATGACCGGCCGCACCCACAACGTGCCTGCGCAAGCCACGACGCTCGGCAAGCGCTGGGCGACGATCGGCACAGAGGCGCTCGCGGCTCTTGAGCGGCTGGAAGAACTGATCGCTCGTTACCCGTTGCGTGGCCTGCGCGGCCCGGTGGGCACTCAGCAGGATCTGCTGGAGCTTCTCGGCGGAGACTCCGACGCAGTGGTGCGACTGGAACGTCGCATCGCCGACGAGCTGGGCTTCGACCGCGTCCTGGGTTCGGTCGGGCAGGTGTATCCCCGATCGCTGGACTTCGAGGTTGTCTCTGCCGTGGTGGGCGCCGCGGCCGCGTTGGGCAATCTGGCCCTCACCGTGCGCCTGATGGCAGGCCACGAGCTCGTGACTGAAGGGTTCGCGCCAGGACAGGTGGGTTCTTCGGCCATGCCGCACAAGATGAACACCCGCTCCAGCGAGCGCATCAGCGGACTCGTGGCGATCCTGCGAGGTCATCTCACGATGGCAGCGGGCCTCGCTGGGGATCAGTGGAACGAAGGCGATGTCAGCTGCTCGGTCGTGCGCCGGGTCGTCCTGCCTGACGCGTTCTTCGCGCTCGATGGCGCGTTGGAGACGACATTCGACGTGCTTGGGGGATTCGGCGCGTATCCCGCGTGTCTCGCGGCCGAGCTTGCGGAGTACCTGCCCTTCCTGGCAACGACTCGCTTGCTGGCTGCGGCCGTCGCGTCTGGAGCCGGCCGAGAGCAAGCCCACGAACTCATCAAGGCCCACGCCATTTCGGCCGCTTTGGCGCTGCGCGAGGGCACCACAGCGCGAAATGACTTGCCCGAGCGCATCGCCGCCGATCCAGAGCTCGGTGTTGATGCCGTCGCCGTCGCCGCTGCGCTTGCAGAGCCGGCCTCGTTCAGCGGCCGAGCAGTCGAACACGTGGCCGACTTCGTCGCAGCGGCGGCGAGGGTGGCCGACCGTTATGGCAGCGCGGTGCACTACGAACCAGGCGAGGTGATCTGAGCGCGGCCTCACCGCTCAGCCGGGTCGTCGGGGCCACCACCGTCCACGTCGATGTGAACCCAAGGAGATCTCGGTGACCGAACTCGAACTCGTCCATCGCGGCAAGGTGCGCGAGATGTACAAGGTGGACGCCGAACACCTGCTGATGGTGGCGAGCGATCGCATCTCGGCGTTCGATGTCGTGTTTCGAGAGCCGATCCCCGACAAAGGTCAGGTCCTGACTGCCATGACCCTGTGGTGGTCCGACTGGCTCAGCCCGATTGCGCCGACGCACGTCGTGTCGGCGGACCCGGCGGATTTCGGGGCCCCCGCAGCTGAGGCGCGCGACGGCTGGGCGGGCCGAGCGCTGCTGGTGCGTCGCGCAGAGATGCTGCCGATCGAATGCATCGTGCGCGGGTGCATCTCCGGCTCGGCGTGGAAGGAGTACCAGACCGGCGGCACCATGCACGGCGAACCGATGCCTGCGGGCCTGCTGGAATCCGAGCGGCTTCCCCAACCGGTCTTCACTCCGTCGACCAAGGCCACAACCGGGCACGACGTGAACATCTCATTTGCCGAGGCCGCCAACCTCGTCGGCAGCGAGGCTGCGCACGCAGCCCAGCAGATCTGCGTTGATGCCTACAGCGCAGGCGCAGCGCATGCCGCCGAGCGCGGCATCATCATCGCCGACACCAAGTTCGAGCTGGGCTACGTCGACCGGGCGCTGGTCATCGCCGATGAGATCCTCACGCCGGATTCCTCGCGCTTTTGGCCCAAGGATCAGTGGCAGCCGGGCGCCGCGCCGCCCTCGCTCGACAAGCAGCCGGTTCGCGATGCCACCGCAGCGACAGGCTGGAACAAGGAGCCTCCTCCTCCGCCACTGAGCGAGGAGGTCATTGCTGCGACTCGTGGCCGCTATATCGAGGCGTACGAATCTTTGACGGGCGAGTCGTTCGCTGAATGGAGCGAGCGCTGGGCCTGCACCGCCGGAGCGCAGCAATCATGAAGATGTGGGATGTCCTTGTCGAGGTGTCGCCGCGGGCGGAGATCGCTGATCCTGCCGGGCTCACCATCGAACGGGCGCTCGACGCGTTGGGATTCGTCGGCGTCAGCGGTGTGCGAGTCGGCAAGGCCATACGACTCGAGGTCGCAGCACCTGACGCAGAAGCCGCCCGCGCCGCGACCGAGGAGATGTGCGAACGGTTGCTGGCCAATCCGGTGATCGAAGATGCCCGAATCGAGCTGCGACTCGCCAGCTCGCATGGAAGTCTTGATGTCGAAAAGTAACGGCGGTCCACGCAACTCCCGATCGAAGCGAAATCGGCAATCGTGAGCGCAGTCATCGGCGTCGTCCGATTTCCCGGTACCAACTGCGATCTCGACACCGTCGACGCGTTGACAGGGATCGGTGCGGGTACCGAACTGCTGCCGCATGACGAGTCATCGTTGCGGGGCTGTGACGCCGTAGTGATACCGGGAGGCTTCGCCCATGGCGATTACTTGCGCACAGGCGCAATCGCTCGCTTTTCCCCGGTGATGGACGCTGTGATGTCATTCGCCCGTGACGGCGGACCTGTCGTGGGAATCTGCAATGGATTCCAGGTGCTGACGGAAGCGGGGCTGCTTGCGGGGGCATTGAGGCCAAACGCGGGGCTCGCGTTCGTGTGCCAATCGCAACGCCTCACCATGTCATCGGTCGATCACGTCCTCGGTGCAGGCCTCCAGCCGTCCGAGCAACTGAGCATTCCGATCAACCACTTTCAAGGAAACTATGTGTGTGACGGTGAAACGCTTGCGCGGCTACGGGACAACGACCAAGTGGTGATGCGCTACGTCGGCAATCCGAACGGATCTCTCGATGACATTGCAGGCATCTGCAACGAATCCCGCAATGTCGTCGGTCTTATGCCTCACCCCGAGCGTGCGACATCTGAACTCTTAGGTTCTACAGATGGCAACAAGCTCCTGCAAGCGTTGCTGGCCGCGGCCGCGGGACCGAACACTGCTAATATTCGTGATTACCGAATCGAAGGGCCGAGAACTCGCGCGGCGAACGACGGGATATTTCCGCAGGCAGCCGAGGATGCAGATGCAGCAACGCCCGCCCGCTGAGTCCTTACTGGCCCCTGGTGATACCGGCCCGAGCCAGAATCTCCGGTGTCACGCCGAATTCGCGCCATGTCGCGTACTGAATTCCCTTGCGATGTCCGTAACTGGACGCATGCTCGATAAATCCGACCTCCACCGATGCCATATCGGGTTCGACCTGAAATGCGTCGATTGCGGCCTCGATATCGCGGCGCTCTTGCATCAACAGAAGGCGCTTGATGGGCTTTGCGTCAGCGATCTGAGCGTCAACAGCGTCCTTCTTTGCCGCCAGCGATTCTGCGGTCTGCTTGCGACCCGGCCGCGGACGGTGGGTCTCGAGCGCCTCCAGATAATCGCGCACGGCCGCGGCCTCGATGCGACCAGCGGCTATTGCCGCTTTGTGTTCATCCGACATTGTTCGTTCTGCCATGACGCCTGTATAGCAGATTCGCAACCAGTTCCAATGAATAAAGGTTGAACTGTCTGTGTCGATATCAGTCGAAGACGATGTGCATCTTGCATTGGGGCTCACCGATGACGAGTACGGCAGGATCTGCGAATTATTGCAGCGCGCCCCAAATCATCTCGAACTCGCGATGTACGCAGTCATGTGGTCTGAGCACTGTTCGTATAAATCATCGCGTCGACATCTCGCGCGACTGCCAACGGAAGCCCCATGGGTGCTCGTCGGACCCGGCGAGAACGCCGGGGTTGTCGACGTCGGAGACGGAATCGCCGTGGCACTGAGAATTGAGAGCCACAATCACCCATCTGCAATTGAGCCCTATCAAGGGGCTGCGACAGGCGTCGGCGGGATCCTTCGGGACATCTTCACTATGGGTGCCCGCCCGATAGCTCTCGCTGATCCGTTGCGTGTCGGTCCGCTCGACGATCCTCGCAGCAATTGGATTGCCCAGGGCATTGTGAGCGGAATCTCGAGCTACGGAAACAGCGTCGGCGTACCGACAATTGCGGGCGAGTTCGTGTCGTGTGAGACCTACCGTGGCAATCCGCTCGTCAATGTCGCAGCGGTCGGCACGATGCCGGCGGATCGCCTCGTCCTGGGACAGGCCACCGAGGTGGGGAGCCTGGCCGTGCTCATGGGTGCGCTCACTGGCCGCGACGGCATCGGAGGTGTCAGCGTGCTGGCCTCTGCCGGCTTCGACGACGATGACGACGATGCGGCCAAGCGGCCCAGCGTCCAAGTCGGTGATCCGTACGAGGAGAAACGGCTGATCGAGGCATGCCTGGAGATGCTCGACGCCCGGCTGGTGGGAGGAATTCAAGACCTCGGCGGAGCGGGCTTGACGTGCGCCACGAGCGAGACAGCGTCTCGCGGCGGCACAGGCATGGAGGTGAACGTCGCTGCGGTGCCGTTGCGCCAGACCCCGATGGAACCCTTCGAGATCATGACCTCGGAATCGCAGGAGCGAATGCTTGCGATCGTCTCGCCGGCGTGCGTGGACGAAGTCATGTCGATCTGTGCTCGCTGGGAGGTGGCGGCCACGGTGATTGGTCGCGTCACCGATGACGGCCTCTTGCGGATCCGGGACAGCGCGGATGGAGCGGTGCTCGCTGAGGTGCCCGCAGCGACGCTGCACGACGAAGCACCTTCCTACGACCGGCCGTTGCGACGTCCGGCCGATTTCGACGCTCGCCGCGAGCTCGATCCCGCCGCGCTGAGCGACCGCGACGATGTCGATTGCGCCGCAGACCTGCTGGCCATGCTGGCCGACCCCACCTGGGTGTACCGGCAATACGACCACCAGCTGTTCTTGAACACCGTGGTGGGCCCTGGCGCGGATGCGACCTTGCTCCGGCTGCGAGATCCCCGCACCGGCAAGTTCACCGGTCGAGGACTCGGCATCACGACCGACGGCAACCACCGCTGGTGTCACGCTGATCCCCGTCGCGGTACTGCCATGATCGTGGTGGAGTCGGCGCTCAACCTGGCGTGTGTGGGAGCCGATCCGCTCGCCATCGTGAACTGTCTCAACTTCGGCAATCCGACCCATCCCGAGGTCATGTGGCAACTGTCGGAGTCGATCGATGGCATGTCGGACGCATGTGACGCACTCGGAGTGCCGGTCGTCGGTGGGAACGTCAGCCTCTACAACGAGACCAATGGCAGCAACATCGCTCCGACGCCCGTGGTGTGCATGATCGGCCTGCACCCAGACCTGGCCCAGCGTCCGGCCATCGCCGATGCGCAGCCCGGTTGCGAGCTCGTCCTGCTCGGGGATGCGGGCGACAGCGGAATCTCAACCGTGCCCCTCGGGGGCAGCCAATGGGCATGGGAACGCTCGGGCTGCCGTGACGGAGCGCTGCCTTCGCTCGATCTCGAAGGTGCAGCGGCGACCGCTCGTTTCGTGGCCAGCGGAGTGCGCAACGGCATGTTCGCAGCGATACATGACGTGTCCGACGGCGGCATCGCCGTTGCGCTCGGGGAATTGTGCTGCCACAACCGGCTTGGAGTACAGGCGCGCGTGCCCTCGCTGGGACCGACGGCCCCGGCAGTGAGGGCCCTCTTCGCGGAACCGCCTGGGCGAGTCCTTGCAGCGGTCGATCCTGCACAGGCGGATCGCACGAGAGCAGCGGCACTCCAAGCAGGCGTGGGCTGGCGGAGCGTGGGGCGGTTCGGAGGCGAGCGTCTGCGGATCGGACGCGACGCTACGACGTCGTGGGATGTGGATCTCGACGTGAACGAGGTGATCGAGCGCTGGGGCGGAGCGTTGTCGAGTGCCCTAGGCGGCGTCACGTCGTGAACGAGGCCTAGGCGGCGAGACCGTGAACGAGACGTCGTGAACGAGACCGTGAACGAGACCGTGAACGAGACCGTGAACGAGACCGTGAACGAGACCGTGAACGAGACCGGAAATTCCGACGGAGTCGAGCCCGCGAAACCACGTGAGGCATGTGGCGTCTTCGGCGTCTACGCGCCCGGGGGACCGGCTGCGTACCTGAGCTACTTGGGCCTGTACGCCCTGCAGCACCGGGGCCAAGAATCGGCAGGCATCGCGGTGTCCGACGGCACCCACATCACGGTGGTCAAGGACATGGGATTGGTCGCCCGAGCCTTCGATGACCGGGTGCTGGCCGGACTCGAAGGCCACCTCGCCATCGGTCACACTCGCTACTCCACGACCGGTTCGAGTTCGTGGCGAGCCTCGCAGCCCTTCTACCGCGGACTCGAAGGCACCGAATTCGCGCTCGGCCACAATGGAAACCTCACCAACACCGCCGAGCTGGCGTCCGATGCCGGGATGCTGGACGGCGTCATGACCAGCGACAGCGATCTCGTCGCAGAACTGATCGCTCAGCGCATCGCCCGTGAGTCGCGGGAATCGCGAGCCCAGCCACGTGAATCCGTGACCAACGCACTGGTCGACGTGCTGCAGCGTCTGCGCGGCGGCTTCACCTTCGTCGTCGCCGATCGCGATCGGCTGATCGGCATTCGCGACCCCCACGGCATCTGGCCGTTGTGCCTCGGCCGTCTCAGCGATGGCGACGGTGGAGGCGGCTGGGTGCTCGCGTCGGAGAGCCCAGCGCTGGACACCGTGGGCGCGACCTTCGAGCGCGAGGTGCGACCTGGCGAGATGGTGCTCATCGATGCAGCCGGCTGCCGCTCGATCTGGCCGTTCGCGCCCCACGGCGCGGCGGGCGGGACCTCGGGCGCGGACCCGCGGCTGTGCATCTTCGAGTTCGTCTATTTCTCGCGACCCGACACCACGCTGGCAGGCCAGAACGTGCATGCCGCCCGGCAGCGCATGGGCGCCCATCTCGCGCTCAATGCCCCGGTTCCCGCCGACATGGTGATGCCCGTGCCCGAGTCGGGCATCCCAGCCGCGCAGGGATACGCGCGCCGCAGTGGCATTGCCTACGGCGACGGTCTTGTGAAGAACCGCTACATCGGCCGCACGTTCATCGCGCCGAACCAGCTCGTGCGATCGCTGGGAGTGCGAACGAAGCTGAACCCGATCCGTCCCAACATCGCCGGACAGCGGCTCGTCGTGGTGGACGATTCAATCGTGCGCGGCACCACCACTCAATCGATCGTGGAAATGCTGCGAGCAGCCGGTGCCGCGGAAGTGCACTTGCGTATTTCCTCGCCGCCCTACCGGTGGCCCTGCTTCTATGGCATGGACACCGGCACGTCCGAAGAGCTGTTGGCTGCGAACCGCGATCTGACTGCCATCGAGTCTTTCCTCGCCGTCGACTCGCTGGCGTACTTGACGCTCTCCCAGCTCATCGACGCCACCGGCGTGCCCGGGGGCGGCTTCTGCCACGCGTGCCTGTCGGGGGAGTACCCGGTGGAGATCGGCGGCCAAGCGCGCGCCGAGGTGTTCGGCGATCACAGCAACGAGCCAAGCCGATCGATGATCGCCACCGGCAGCGTCCGGACCGGCGCCGCCGCGCTGTGATGCCCGATCGAGCTGACGCAACGGCACCGCTCACGTATGCGGCCGCAGGCGTCAGCATCGCGGCGGGGGACATCGCAGTCCGCCGACTCGCCCCGCACGCGCGCAGCACATTCGGACCCGAGGTGCTGACCGACATCGGAGCCTTCGGAGCGGTCACCGCGCTCCCCGCTGGCTTCAGCGAACCAGTCTTGGTCACCGCCAACGACGGTGCGGGCACCAAGCCGCTCGTTGCTGCAGCGCTCGGCCGTTGGGACACGATCGGGATTGACGTGGTCGCGATGTGCGTCGACGACATCGCCCCGCTGGGCGCAACTCCGCTGCTGCTTCACGACCAGATCACTGCGGGCCGTCTCGACCCCGATGTCGTTGAGCAGATTGTTGTCGGCTTGGCCGGCGGCTGTCGCACCGCCGGCTGCGCGCTCGTCGGCGGCGAACTGGCAGAGCATCCTGATTCGCTCGCGGCGGGCGACTACGACATCGCCGGCTTTGTCGTCGGCGTCGCCGAGCGGGACCGGCTGAAGCGACCGCTCGATCCTGAGCCGGCCGTGCTCGTCGGGCTGGCGTCGGGCGGTCTGCGCTGCAACGGCTACAGCCTCGCTCGCCGCGTTCTGCTTGGTCGCGACGCGCGATCTGGTGCTGCGGTGCTCTCCCAGCCGGCCTGGCCTGGCGCGGATTGTTCCCTGGGCGATGAGTTGCTGCGACCCTCGATCATCTATGCCCCCACGGTGCTCGCGCTCTTTGAGCGCTGCGGCGCACGCGGTGCCGCCCACATCACTGGCGGCGGTCTCGCGGCGAACATAGCGCGCATGCTGGGACCCGAAACCGACGCAATCGTGCGCCGGGGCTGCTGGCCCGTGCCGACGATCTTCGAACGCATCGCCAGTGCGGGTCCCGTCGAGCCAGACGAGATGGAGCGGGTCTTCAACCTGGGCATCGGGATGGTGGTGGCAATCCCGCCAGACCATGTCGACGCCGCGTTGGACCTGATCCACAGCGCGGATCACGAGGCGTGGGTGATCGGCGAGACCCTGTCGGGGAGCGGTACAACTCGACGGACGGCCCCTGATGGCTAGGTGTCGGTTCGGCGTGAGGTTGTGTGCGCGTGATGCGGGTGGGCCGCCTACAGCGGTGTGGTGCCGGTGCTGGTGATGCCCATGGTGGATCGAGGCGGCACATGTGAGGCGATGGCAGCCGCCGCCGCCATCCCGTATGCCCCTCTGCTCACGGCTCCTCAGCTCGGCCTGACCTACGAAGGCTGACCGGAACGGCGCCGGCTCGCGCGGGCTGCGACGTCGCCCAATACCCTCCTGCGCCATTGCCGCGTCTGGAGCAACGATGTCGCAAACCGCTGGGTCCCGACCCACAGCCGCCTTCTCCGCCACGCTCGAAGTCGAGTTGGCTCACGTACCCGGCACGCTCGGCCGGCTGTGCATGGCCATCGGCGATGTCGGGGGCAATATCCAGAGCCTCGACGGGTTCACCATCACACAAGGAACCCTGACCCAGCACATCGTCGTGGACGCTTCCAGCGAGGCCCACATCGCCCAGATCTGCGCGGCGGTCAACGGCCTCGAAGGTGTCACGGTCATCTCCGCGCGTGACCGCACCTTCGATCTTCATGACGGAGGCAAGCTCGAGACGGTCAGCCGCATCCCGCTGCGCAACGCCGACGACCTGTCGATGGCCTACACACCGGGTGTCGCTCGTGTGTGCCGTGCCATCGCCGAGTCGCCCGAGCGTGTGCACGACCTGACGATCAAGCGCAACACGGTGGCGATCGTGAGCGATGGCTCGGCCGTGCTCGGCCTCGGCGACATTGGACCTGCTGCGGCGATGCCGGTGATGGAGGGCAAAGCGCTGCTGTTCAAGGAGTTCGCAGGGGTTGACGCCTTCCCGATCTGCTTGGACGTGAACGATCCCAGCGAGATAGTCGAGACTGTCATCCGACTGGCGCCCACCTTCGGCGGGATCAACCTCGAGGACATCGCTGCGCCGGGAGCATTTGAGGTCGAAGAGGCACTGCGTGCCGCGCTTGACATCCCCGTATTCCACGACGACCAGCACGGCACCGCCGTGGTGGCGCTGGCTGCGCTCGAGAACTCGGCGCGCATCCTCGGCAAGGAAATGGCGAATCTGCGCTGCGTCATCCTGGGCGCTGGAGCCGCCGGTGTCGCGACATCAAAGATCCTGCTCGGCGCAGGCATCGGCGACGTGATCGCGTGCGACCGCAAGGGCACCATCCACCCCGGACGCACTGATTTGAATCACTCCAAGGCGTGGCTCGCGGCCAATACCAACGTCGATCGCGTGGCGGGTTCGGTATCAGACGCGATGGCTGGAGCTGATGTGTTCTTGGGCCTGAGCGGTCCGGGCCTTGTCACGCGCGCCGACGTCGAGACGATGGCGGCGCGGCCGATCGTGTTTGCGATGGCAAATCCGGACCCTGAGATCCTGCCCGACGCCATCTCCGACATCGTCGGCGTGATGGCGACCGGTCGCAGCGACTACCCCAACCAGATCAACAACGTGCTCGCTTTCCCGGGAATCTTCCGCGGTGCATTCGATGCTGGCGCCACGGACATCACCGAGAACATGAAGATCGCTGCAGCCGACGCCATCGCGGCAGCGGTATCCAGTGACGATCTCAGCCCTGATCTCGTCATCCCCACCGCATTCGACCGCTCAGTCGTGCCGGCCGTGGCGAGCGCGGTGGCTGCGGCCGCAATCAGCGACGGCGTTACGCGCACCGCCCGCTAAAGCTCCTGGGCGTGGCGTAGCCGTTCGCTCGCAAGAAGTGGTCGGGACCGGCGTCGATCCGGTGACCTCACGCTTTTCAGGCGCGCGCTCTGCCAACTGAGCTACCCGACCGCGGTCCCGACGGGATTTGAACCCGCGACCTCTGGCTTGACAGGCCAGCGTGAACTCCAGACTTCACCACGGGACCATTCGTGTCGCCTGTGGCCGGAGCCTCAGACGAAACAAGACGCGCAACGATAGCGACCTCGCTGCCGAATCTGCGCTGAGAATCCTTGCTGGCAGGGACAGCGAATCAACGAGTGTTCGTGGCTGCGCGCAGGCGGTCAGCGAGGTCGCCGCGACGGGCGATCTCGACGCCGGTAGCACCGCACCACGCAGCCAGCGAGCGCAGCTCTGTCGCTAACGCTGCCAGCGCCTCTGCCTCGGCATCGGTCCCGGACTGCGGCCAGGTCTCCGGTTCGGACCATGCGGCGGGCACTTCGAGCCGGCACGCCGCGCGGTCGAAACGCAGATCCAGGCGAGCGACGAGCTTGTCGTCGTGCAGGAAGGGCAGCACGAAGTAGCCGAAACGGCGCTTGACCTGGGGTGTGTAGATCTCGATGCGGTAGTGGAAGCCGAACAGCCGCTCTGTCCGCGGGCGGTGCCACACCAGTGGATCGAAGGGGCTGAGCAGCACCGAACGGGAACGCTTGCGCGCGAGCCGTACGTCGGCGGGAACGTACGCGGGAACGTCCCAGCCCTCGACCACCGCTTCGCACAAGGCCCCGTCTTCGGTCAGTTCGCGCAGACGCGACCGCGCAATGCGCTTGGGCAGTCGGTGGTAGTCGATGAGATCATCGGCTGTGGCGACGCCCAGACATGCCGCCGCCTGACTCAGCAGCGCCCGATGAGCGTCCGGTTCGTCGATGTCGCGTGCCAGCACGTCACGAGGCAGCACTCGTTCGATCAGGTCATAGCGCCGCGTGAAACCGACCCGCGATGCCACGCCCACGTGGCCAGCCCAGAATAGCCAGCCCAGCGCCAACTTGGCGTTGCTGCGTGTGCCCCAAGGTCCGCGCACGCCGGGCCCCCAGCCCATCGCCGCATCCAGCTCCGACGACGTGGCAGGCCCGTTATCGGCGAGCCATGCCGTGGCTTCGTCGATGCGCGCTCGTTCATCGCGCCCGAATCGGACATACAAGGGCCACATCTCGCCGTCGGCGCCCCGCCGCATGCGCCAGCGGTACAGCGGCCAGTCGCGGACCTGCAAGAACGAGGCCTCGTGGCCCCAGTACTCCGTCAGCTCGCGCCGCTCAGGCTGGCGTGGGTATGCCGCCCGTTCCAGCAATCCCAGTGCGGCCTCATGGTTGCCGCCAAGGCGCGCTCGCAGCACGAGCAGTTGCGAGCGCGCAAGGACGTTCACTGCGTCGATCTGCAGCAGCCCCAGCCAATCCATGGCGCGACGCAGATGCCGCGCGTCGATCCGACCTCCAGGGAGCGGGAAAGCCAGCCCTTGTGCTGCGATGGCCAGCCGCCGAGCGGCACCCGCCGAGAGCCGAAGAGGAGTTGGGCTCAGCGTTGCGCTTTCAGCGCTCTTCTTTGAAAATGACGTGCCGACGCAGGACCGGGTCGTACTTGCGCAGTTCGAGCCGGTCGCGCGTGTTCGTCTTGTTCTTGCGCGTCGTGTACGTGTAGCCGGTGCCCTCGGTGGACTTCAGCTTGACGATCGGTCGCTTGTCGCTCTTGGGCATCAGACTTTCTCCCCGCGGCGCCGCAGATCGGCCACAACGGATTCGATGCCGCGCTTGTTGATGGTCTTGATGCCCTTCGCGCTGACGGTGAGCGTCACCCAGCGCTTCTCGTTGGGCACCCAGAATCGCTTCCGCTGGATGTTCGGCTTGAACCAGCGCTTCGTGCGGTGATGCGAGTGCGACACGGTGAAACCCGAGTGCGGCCGACGACCGGTGACCTGGCAGATGTTGCTCATATCCAGCAGCTCCGGATTGGACGGAAGTGGGCGATTGGCCCGGCCCCAGGGGGACCGGTGGGCAGCCCAACGGGCAGCAGGGAAGGCTACCGAGCTGTCCGGCGTGCCGAAACTGTGCAACTTCGAACGGCCACGGACGGTGACAGGCCGACCGCCCTGCCCGCCGAGCAGTCAGGGCGTCAGCTCTGCGGCATCCGCGGCAGAATCTCACGACCGACGCGTTCGAGCACGTCATAACGCGGGTCGAAGTTCGGCAGGATCATGACCTGGTCCAAACCGCGCTCGCCGAGGTCAACTAGCCGTTCGACGACTTGGTCGGCGGTGCCGACGATGCAAGTGGAGTCGATGAGCTCGTCGTGCAGGAAGCGCTCCTCTTCCGGCAGCACCCAGCAGTTGTGCCCGGCGTGAATGCGCTGGTGGATGCGCTCGGGATCGGTGTCGTCGAGCATGGCGCAGTACTCGTCCCAGATGGCTTCCAGCCGTGCACCGGGAGCACGCCCGTACTGGCGGTACTGGTCGTAGGAGTAGTGCACCGATGCCATCGCAAACGCGCCGGCCTCGTGATACACGCGCGCACGCTGGCTGGCCAGCGTGTCGCCGTCGTCCAGCACGACGATCGTCGTGAGCGAGCACATCAGGTAGTCGCTGCGGTCGATGATGCGGCCCGCTTCGGCAGCGCCGGCTTCGATGTGCTCCCATACACGCGCGGTAGCGGAACCGTCCGGCGGCACCGACAGCACCGCACCGTCGCCGTACTGGCCCGCGAGACCCAGCGAGCGGGGCCCAAAGCCAGAGATGTACAGCGGGATCGGATCGTCGAAGTTGACGAAACCGGCGTCAGGCATGATGTGGCGGATCGGCTCTGCGGTGCCGCCGAAGTGATGAACGGCCTCCTCGCCGCGCAGCAGCGGCCGCAGCGCTGCGAGGTAGCGATCGAATTCGGCGATGCGCTGCGGCTTGTGTCCCATGATTCGCATCGCTGTGTTGCCCGTGCCGATGCCCAGGAACGTGCGACCAGGAGCGAGCGCATTGATCGTGGCGATCGAAGCCGCTGTCACCGGCGCAGGCCTGGTGCCCGAAACCGACACGCCAGTGCCGAGTTGCATGGTGCTGGTCCGCTCGGCTGCAAGGGCCAGCGTGGCGTAGCAGTCCGACCACAGCATGTGACTGTCGGCGAACCAGGCATGGGTGTAGCCGAGCTCTTCGGCGCGCGTGACGTACCCCAGGTCGCCGATGTGCGATGCGATGCAAATCCCCAAGTCCATGATCAATCCTCGTGGTGAGTTCCGTTGGCCCGACAAGCGCGCCTCGGGTGGCGCTGACACGCTAGACACGAACCGTGGCACAGAGCAGGCCCAAGCATTCGGAGACGGAGTCCTCGGAGAAGGGGTCCGCAAAGAAGGGGTCCGCAAAGAAGGACCAGAAAAACATCTCCTTCGAAGTGTCGGCGAAGCCTCGCCGACGTCACGCCGAGTGGGGTCGCTATTCCAACGCTCCCGTGGACCGGGCAGCTGGCGGCGTGGTGTGCCACGAGGGTTCGGTGCTGGTGGTGCACCGCCC
This sequence comes from Acidimicrobiales bacterium, assembly GCA_963663635.2. GTDB lineage: Bacteria > Actinomycetota > Acidimicrobiia > Acidimicrobiales > Poriferisodalaceae > Poriferisodalis. The sequence continues at coordinate 17,496 of CAXXMY010000019.1, read as the reverse complement.
TCGCTACGACGACTGGTCGCTGCCCAAGGGCCACCTCAAGCGTGGCGAGACGTGGACAGAGGCGGCGCTGCGCGAAGTCCGTGAGGAGACGGGTGTGCGCTGCGTGGTCACCTCGGCGCCATATCCGGTCAGTTATCTGATCGGCGACCAGGTGCCCAAGATGGTGCTGTTCTACGCAATGACGCCGGCGAAGATGCCCAAGCGGCTGAAGGGCGATCCCGGTGAGGTGGACGAGGTCGCCTGGTGGGACATCGCCGACGCTGTGCGGGCATTGAGCTACGACATCGAGCGCGAGGCCTGCTCCGTGCTCACGATCCCGCACTTGCGGCGCCCAAGCTCAGCAGCGGGTTGAGGCTTCGGAGTTTCTCACCGAGTTCTCATTGTTCGCACTCCACAATGAAGCCATGAGAGCCGATGCGTGCGCTCGTGCTGCCGTCGTGGCGGTCGTCGACGACGATCAGCGGATCCGCGCTGCGCTGCGTCGAGCCTTGCGGCTTGAGGGCTACTCGGTGCTCGAGGGGCGAGACGGCGTTGAAGGCGAGCAGCTGGCCTCGCAGGCCGATGCGATGGTGCTCGACGCCACCATGCCGAATCTGGGTGGATTCGAGCTCTGCTGCCGCCTGCGCTCCCAGGGCAGCCGGCTGCCGATCCTGCTGCTGACAGCCCGCACCTCGACTGCGGATCGGGTGGAGGGCCTCGACGCCGGGGCCGACGATTACCTGTCGAAGCCGTTCGCGCTCGATGAGCTGCTGGCCCGCCTGCGGGCTCTGCTGCGACGCACAGTCGATTCGGACGATCACGCCGATGCCGCCCGGCTCGTCTTCGGCGACCTCACGATGGACACAGCGAGCTACGAGGTCACCAGAGCCGGTGTGCCGGTGTCGCTCACGCACACTGAGTACCGGCTGCTGGAGCTGTTCCTGAGAAACCCCGGACGTGTGATGACGCGGGACGAGATCTACGACTCCGTGTGGGGGTACGACGCTTCGCTGGCCTCGAATTCACTCGAGGTCTATGTCGGCTACTTGCGGCGCAAGCTGGCTGCATCCACGGCGGCGTCTGATGGGCGGAATCCGATCCAGACCGTCCGCAGCGTCGGCTACGTCCTGAGGGACTCGTGAGCTTCCGAACGCGGCTGGCGCTCCTGGTGGCCGCGTCGGTGGCGGTTGCCGTTGTTGGCGTCTCGGGAGTCGCGGTGTGGGTTGCCCGCGGCGAAGCGCGGGCCGCGATCGACATGCAGCTCGAGGAGCGAGCGCACATCCTCCAGACCGTCGATGGGCGCTTCCGCCCACGCGTCGGGGTGCGCGTCTTCGGCCAGCACGTCCCCTACGACGTGCTCGTGCAGTTGATCGGCCCGAACGGACGCGTGCGGTACTTCTCCGATGATGTGCTGCCCGTGCCGGACGGGGCCTATGCGGTTGCCGCGGGCGATATCGAGAGGCACTCATCTGATGTCTGGACGGGCACCGTGCGATTGCGCGTGCTGACCGTGTCGACAGGACGGCAGGGCGCGCTCATGGTTGCCCGACCGTTGAGCGAGGTCGACAACTACGTACGCGGGCTGCGCAACGCGCTGGCCGTCGTCGCCGTTATCGGAGTTGCTGGAGCGGGCCTGCTCGGCTTCTTTGTCGCCGGTCGGGCGATGCGACCGGTGCGCCGGCTGACCGAGGCTGCTCGGACAGTTGCCAAGACCCAGGACCTGGATCACCCCATCGATCTCGAACGCGATGACGAATTGGGCGAGCTGGCGCGCAGCTTCAACTTAATGCTCGAAGCACTCGCCGGGTCCCGTGCCCAGCAGTACAGGCTGGTGGCCGACGCTGGTCACGAACTGCGCACGCCGCTCACCAGCATTCGGACCAACATCGAGCTTCTGGCGCGGGCTGAAGCCACAGAGGACTCCGACGGGGCAGCTGCGGTGTTCGATGCCGGCGAGCGCCGACGGATGCTTGACGATGTCCAGTTTGAGCTGGATCAGCTCACCGAGTTGGTGTCAGAGCTGGTCGAGCTCGCCACCGACCGGCGAGCACAGGGAGAGCCAGCACACGCCGACCTCGCCGAGATCACGGCCTCGGTGGTGGAGCGGCACCGTCGACGTACCGATGTCGCCTTCGAAACCGACTTCGAGCCATGTGAGGTGGTGGCGAACATCGTCCTGGTGGAGCGGGCGATCAGCAACCTCGTCGACAACGCCATCAAGTGGTCCCCGCCGGGCGAGCCGATCGAGGTCAGCGTCGCCGGCGGCGTGGTCCGCGTGCGTGATCGGGGGCCGGGCATTGACCCCGCCATCCGGGAGGTGGTCTTCGAGCGCTTCTACCGTGCTCCCGAGGCCCGCTCGCAGCCCGGTTCGGGTCTCGGACTGTCGATTGTGGACTACGTGGCGCGCACCCACGACGGCACCACCGCTGTCGTCGACACCGACGGCCCCGGCGCCACCGTCGAACTGCGCCTCCCCCTGGTCGCCGAATCCGAGTGAGGCCCGAGCAGCCTGGAGAATCGGCAGCACCCCCAACGGGATTCGAACCCGTGCTGCCGGCGTGAAAGGCCGGTGTCCTAGGCCGCTAGACGATGGGGGCAGGGCTTCTCAGGCTACGCCGCGCCGCCAATGCGACCACGAGCACACAGGGTGTGTCTCGCCCGACCTAGACACAGCGGGCTGCTAGCGCGGTGCGGCTTCGATCAACTCGGCTAGCAAGCCGCCGAGGTAGTGGTAGCGAAGCATCGGTCGCTGGACGGGATCATCAGGGTCGATGCCCGCTGGATCGTCTTCCTCGGAGATGTCGAGCTGGGTTCCGATCACGAGGCGAAGCTCGTTGAGCCCCTGAATCCACGCCGTGACCTGTTCGTCGTCGAGATGGTGCTCGTCCAGGGTGCGATCCAAGGACTCGAGGTGCTCTAAGCGCTCTGCGAGGAGTTCGTCGCGCATCAGCCGTTGATACTCGGCGTCGCGATCTGGATCGCTCAGGTACGCCGGCGGGAACAGACGTCGCAGCGACGGGTCCAAGCCGTCGCCGCCGTCGCGGGCGGGCGTGTGGTCGAGGAGGTTCGACCGCAGTTCGTTCACCATGGCCTCGAGCAAGCGCCGCTCCCAGTCCGCAAGGTGCACGCTCACCAGCGAGCCGCGGACTCCGAATCGCGTCCCGGTCACCGCCGCCTCGCCTGTCTCGCCTGTGTGGCCACGACTCAGTTGTCTTTCTGCATGGTCGCCCACAGGCCGTACCCGTGCAGACGGAAGACGTCCAGCTCAGCCTTCTCGCGCGTGCCCCACGCCACCGCCGCACGGCCCTTGTGGTGCACGTCGAGCATCAGCGCAGTGGCCTTTTCCTCGCTGTAGCCGAACAGTTTCTGGAATACGTACACGACGTAGCTCATCAGGTTGATTGGGTCGTTCCACACCAGCACGACCCACGGTACGTCGGTCTCGTGCTCCTCGACGGTCGTCGGGTCGCGGATGACCTCGGGATCGGCGACGGCCGGCGCGGACGGGCTCACGGGCTCATTCTGCGAATCCGGGACCCGCGATGACAACCGAGTCAGACATCTGCGATGTCTCAGAGGTCTCCAACCCCCGCGCATGGGGTCGGGCGGCGGCCGCGAGCACGAGCCGCGTCACTGCGATGGTGAGCAGCGTCGCGCCTGCGACGTGGATGGCGACCAGCAGCTCCGGCAGTTCGTTGAAGTACTGCACGTACCCGATCGCTGCCTGCACTGCCATCACGGCGATCACGTTGCGAACGCGCCGCGCGACCGAGGTCGCGTAGGAGCGGTCGCGTCCGGTTCGGGCAAGGCGACTCGCGCGCACAACGAGCAGCAGCGTCAGCCCGGCCATCACAGCAACCGTGATGCCGTGCACTCGCGCGACCGCCGGCAGCGCGTAGTCCAGCCGCTGAACGTGCTCATCGCCGCCGTGCGGGCCGGTGCCGGTCACCACAGTCCCGGTCCACAGCGCGGCGGCCAACAGCATCGCGATGACCCAGGCGTGCGCCTGCAGTGCGCGCGACGAGCCGGCGACGCAGCGGCCGTTGGGGCCTTCATCTGCGCTCGCGCGGTGGCACAGCACCACAGAAGCTGCAACCAGGACCTGTGATGCCAGAAAGTGCGACATGACGATCGGGGGCGACAGGTGCGTCAGCACGGTCACGGCCCCGAGCCCGATCTGGAATGCCACACCGGCCACGAGGGCAAGCGACCACCACATCAGGTCCGTCCGCCGCGGCTGTCGCCACAACGACGCCCCGACCGCGACGGCCACCGCCACGGACACCAGCCCGGTCACGATGCGGTTGCCGAACTCCACCCAACCGTGAACATCGGCAGCCGGAACGAACTCACCGGGCTCGCAGTTCGGCCAGTCGCTGCAACCCAGCCCGCTGCCGGTGAGTCGAACCGATGCGCCGGTGATGACGATGGCAACCAGTGCCCACAACGCCCAGCGGGCGGCGAGCGCGAATCGCCGCGGTGTCACGACGGGCAAAGCCACGTCGAAACGTTAGAGGTGCGCCATAGCCTCACATCGATGCCAGCCCGCCCGCGGCGAGCCCGCTGCCTCCCGTGATCCCGCCCGGCCCCGACTCTGCGGCGCGCCCGCACCCGCGGTCAGCCTCGGGAGTTCCGCGAGCCGACGCCCGGATGAACGGCGCCGCGCTGGACACGACCCCCAAAGGCGACCGCACCGTGTTGCGACCGCGAGCGGGCCTGTCAGGCGATGTGCTGTTAGGCGATGTGTCAGGGCCGCAGCCCGCACCAGCCACAGCCACAGCAGGCCCGGCGAGGGGCACAAAGCTGCGCGCCTACGTGGCACTCACCAAGCCGCGGATCATCGAGCTGCTTCTCGTCACCACGGTGCCGCCGATGTTCGTGGCCGAGCGCGGTGTTCCGAGTCTGCTGCTGGTTGTGCTCACGGTGCTCGGCGGCACGCTCGCTGCAGCTGGCGCGAACACCTTCAACATGGTCATCGACCGCGACATCGACGCCACGATGTCGCGCACCGCGCACCGCCCGCTGGTGGTGGGGACCGTACGGCCAGTCGAGGCGCTCACCTACGGCGTGGTGCTCGAAGCGGTTGCGTTCGCAGTTCTGTGGTGGGGCGCCAACCTTCTTGCCGCTGCGTTGGCGTTGGCTGCGTGCCTGTTCTACGTGTTCGTGTACTCGCTGTGGCTGAAGCGCACCTCGACGCAGAACATCGTCATCGGAGGCGCCGCTGGCGCGGTCCCCGTCCTCGTGGGGTGGGCCGCAGTAACCGGAACGCTTTCGCCCCAAGCGTGGATCGCGTTCGCGATCGTATTTTTCTGGACACCACCGCACTTCTGGGCATTAGCAATCCGCTACGCCGATGACTACGACGCGGCCGACGTCCCGATGCTGCCGACGGTCGCAAGCCCGCGCTCGGTGCTGACGCAGATGACCCTGCACACGGCGGCAGTCATCGGGCTGTCGCTGTGGTTCGGAGTTGCCGCAGCAACAGGACCGGTGTACTGGATCGCTGCCGCGGCCACCGGAGCAGTCTTCGGAGGGCAGGTGCTGATGCTCTGGCGCGCTCGGTCGGCTCGCGCGGCGATGAGGGTATTCCACTCGTCGATCGCCTATTTGGGACTTGTCTTCGCGGCCATGGCGGCCGACGTCATCGTGCGGTTTGGCTGGTAATTCCGGTGATGGACCACATGTCGACACTGCGACCGATCTGCCCCGCCGCGGATTTGCCGCGAGCAATTTCCTCCGCCGGGCCGCGGGTCGCTAAAGTGCCCCGTTGGTGTCGCCCCCAAGCGGCGCTGCCAGCCGAGTTCGGGGACCACTTCGCCGCATGACCGACGCCACCACCGAAGCCGTGCATTCGGAAGGACCGTCTGTTTCTGGGCATTCCGAAGATCCGTCAGCATTTGGCTGGCTCAACACGACTGACCACAAGCGCATCGGCCGGATGTTCATCGCGTGCTCGTTGCTCTTTGCGATGGCGGGCGCGGTGGCCGATCTGCTGGTGCGCCTCGATCTGGCCTCCGATAACGGCCACACCGTGCTCAACGCGGACGTATTCGTCCAGGTCTTCACGTTCACTCGCGATGCGCTCGTGTTCGGAATGCTCATCCCGCTGTTCCTGGGGATCGCCATCTATGTCGTCCCGCTGCAGGTAGGAGCTCCGAATGTGGCGTTCCCCCGGGCTGCGGCTGCGGGGTTCTGGGGCTGGCTGGTCTCGTTCGGCGTGCTGGTCGGCGCCTATCTCGGAAACGGGGGACCGGCCGGCGGATGGGACGACGGAGTCGACCTGCATCTGCTTGCCGTGGCCGGCCTGGTGCTGTCGCTGCTTGTCGGCGCGATCTGCGTCGCAACCACCACGCTCACCATGCGGGCGCCCGGCATGTACATGGACCGCACGCCTCCCTTTGCGTGGTCGGCCCTCGTCACGGCGTCAATGCTGGTGGTCAGCCTTGGCGTGGTGCTCGGCCAGATCGTCGTCCTCTATATCGACCATCGCTTCGGCCGGTTCTTCCTAGACGGCAACTACGGCATCTGGTCGCGCATCGATTGGATGTACCGCACACCGCAGCTGTTCATCTATGTGGTCCCGGTGCTGGGCGTGGTGGCCGAGATCATGCTGGCGGCCGCGCGCCGCTGGGTGTTCGAGCCGCTGGCGCTGTACTTCACCATCGGACTCGTGGGGCTGTTCGGCTTCGGCGCGTGGGCGAACTTCGGCATCACCACCGAGGGCGCCGACATTGTCGACGGGCTCGAAGGCATCGTGCTGGTCGGGCTGTACGCCGGGGCCCTCGCTGGAACCATGGGCCTGCTTGCGCTGCTGGGCTTCACGGTGTGGCAGGGCCGCAAATGGCCGCGGCCCAACACCGCAGTATTGGCAGCCTTCGGCGCCGGCCAGCTCTTTGCAGTCGCCGCGCTGTTCGGCCTCATCGGCGCTGCGACGGATTGGCTGCAGATCGCAGGTCGGGGCATCGACGGGAATGCTCCGCTGCACATGACCACTTGGGTCACGGGCCAGCAGAGCTTGCTCATCTATGGCGCGGGCTTGCTCGGGGTGCTCGCTGCGCTGCATTGGTGGGCGCCAAAGATCTGGGGCAAGAAGCTCTCCGAACTCGCCGGGCTGGGCAGCTTCGTCCTCATCGGCGGCGGGGCATTCCTGGCGTGGCTCGGACCGCTGCTCTCGGGCGCGTTCACCGAGCAACCGCAGTTCTTCTACCCCGACCCGTTGCTCACCACCCGCTACTCCGGTTTGGTGGACAGCTCCGGCGCCGAGGGTCTCTCGATCCTTGGCGCCATCGGAGTCATCGTCGTGCTGGCCGGCATCGTGCTCATGACACTGAATCTGCTGGTCTCGGTCGTCCTGGGCAAGGGGGCTGATGCCCCCGCAGATCCTTGGAACGGTTTGACGCCCGAGTGGCTGCTCGAATCACCGCCTCCACTCGGACCATCGGAGACACTTGCGGAGCTCAGGTCGGGCACGCCCCTGCTCGATGCCGCGATGAATGGCAACGGCTCGCCAATCGGTGTGGACCGCAGCAACGCGGACTCCGAGGAGGTGCCCGCCTGATGTCAGAGAGTGCATCTGTGGTTCCTGCTGCAGGCCGGTATGTCGTCCCCGGTCCGCCGCCGCGGTCTCGCGGCCAGCTTGTAGCGACGGGCTTCGCGATTGCGGCGGGCGCGATGGCGGTCGCCGGCGCGCTGGGGCACTACATGGCGCGTCGCCATGCGTCGGGTGACGACCCAGGTCATGAGTGGCTCGTGGGTCACGCGGTGCCGAGCCCGCAGTTCGACTACGCCTTGCTGACCTTGCTGGTCTCTGTCGTCACTGCGCACTGGGCGCTGTGGGCCAGCCGCCGCGGTGAGCGCGGCCACACGTGGGTCGGCATGGCCATCACGCTGGTGATGGGCTTCGCCTTCTTCAACATGGTGATGTTCAGCCTGAATCGCATGGAGATCGAGATCGGCTCCGGCGAGTGGGCAAACCTGGCATTTGCGACCACGGGTCTTGCACTCGCGTTTCTCGTCGTCGGGATGTTCTATCTGGGGCTCATGACGTTGCGCTCGCTGGGAGGCAGCGTCGGGCGAGAGTCGTCGACGCCGCTGGGCGCGGCGGTCTTTTTCTGGGACTTTGCCGTGCTTGCGTGGGCCGCCACCTGGTACGCCGTGTACGTGGTGAAGTAGGGGATCGATGGTCGGTATCGCCAGCAGGTACTTCGCGGGTCGCATCGCACTGGCCGTCGCTGCCGCGACCGTGATCGGCGTGCTCACGGGCATGGACGACACCGGCCATGTCGTCATGTACGCCACCATCGTGCTCGGCACTGCGGGGGGCGCCTTCGCATTGCTGGCGGCGCTAGCACTGACGGTCGGCGACAGCGATTCGCCTGACCGCGAGCACGCTCACACCTTCCGGCCCGTTCCGGCGTACTGGCCGATCATGGCCGCCGTCGGCATGGGCCTGCTCATGGTGGGCCTGGCGACCGATGCGATCCTGTCGATCGCCGGCATCGCGCTGCTCGTCATTTCCGCAGTGGAATGGACGATGAGCGCGTGGGCAGAGCACCTGTCCTCCGACGCGGAGGCGAATGCCGTCGAGCGTGCGAGGCTGCTGCGGCCCTTCGAGATCTCGCTGTATGGAGCACTGGCAATTGCAGTGCCGGTGGTGCTGGCGTCTCGAGTGCTGCTGGCGTCGAGCAGGGCTGGCGCGAGCTGGGTCGCCATCGCGATCTCGGTGGTGATCCTCGCATTCGCCTTCGTGATCTACGCAAAGCCGCGGCTGCGCCGGTCGATCGTCGCCACCACGCTCGTGCTCGGCGGCGCCGCACTGATCGTCGCAGGCATTGCTTCGGCGGTGAAGGGCGAGCGTGAATTCCATCCGCACCCGCAGGCCGAGGTGAGCGAGGACACCGGAGATCACGGCGCCGAGTCGGACGAGTCGGACGAGTCAGAGATGAGCGATTCGGGCGAGGGACACGAGTGATGCCAATGCGCACGGGTTTCTCCCGACGCTGGGGACTGGCCACGCTGGCCTTGCTCGCGATTGCGGTCAGCGGCTGTGCGACCGGGCGGCTTGACGCCACGAAGCCAGTCGGGCCCAACGCCCAGAGGATCGACGGGTTGATGCGCCTGTCGGGATGGATGGCCATCGGTGTCGGCATCTTCGTCGCTGCAGCGGTCGTCATCATCATTGTGAAGTTCCGTGCCAAGCCCGGCGACGACCCTGACGAACTGCCTCCGCAGATCCACGGCAATCGCAAAGCCGAGCTCACCTGGACGATCATCCCGACGCTCTTGCTCATCTTCCTGACCGTCGTGACGCTGCCAACGGTGTTTGCTCTGGCCGGCAAGGGCGACGGCCGCACCATCGTCGTCGAGGGCCAGCAGTGGTGGTGGCAGTTCAGCTACGACACTGACGGCGACGGTCAGTTCGACGACATCGTCACTGCGAACGATCTCGTCATCCCCGTCGGCGAAGAGGTCAACCTCGAGCTCCGCTCCAACGATGTCATCCACTCGTTCTGGATCCCGCGGCTCAACGGCAAGAAGGACGTCGTGCCCGGCCGTGTGCATGACTGGCGCATCAGCTCTGACGAGCCGGGGATCTTCTACGGCGAGTGCGTGGAGTTCTGCGGTCTCAGCCACGCCAACATGCAGATGCGCACCATCGTGCTCGCGCCTCGTGATTTCGACCGTTGGGTCGCCGAGCAGGAAGCCCAGATCAGAGCTGCATCGGTGCCTGCGGACGGCACGCCGGAGGCAGCCGGCTACGACCTGTTCGGCACGCACTGCATCAGCTGCCATGTGATCGACGGCGTGTACGAGAGTGCGGCGGGCGGCAATGCGAACCTCGTGTCCGGCATCGCCCCGAACCTGACCAACCTCATGAGCCGCACAGCGTTCGCCGGAGCGCTGTTCGACATGTACCCAGACGGCAGCAGCCTCAACGTGGCTGAGCTTCGGGAATGGGTACGCAATGCGCCCGGCATGAAGCCCGCCCGCGCTGACAATCGTCAGGGCATGCTCGACTTCTCCGAAGTGCTGTCCGACGATGATCTCGACAACCTGCTGGCATATCTCAAGACCCTCGGCAGCCCGCCGGTGCTGCCCGAATGAGCCCGCGCAGGTTTGCGGGCAGGCTGGCCTAGGAGAACGACTCGATGGCAATCACCACTGATCGCCCAACCGAATCCGACGTGCCGGGCACCGAGCTCGAGGTGGCTGGCGATGCCCCTCACGTCGGGGACGACTCGCCACGCACGGGCGTCTTCGCACGACCTACTCATGCGACGGGCTGGCGCTCGTGGCTGTTCACGGTGGACCACAAGAAAATCGGAATCATGTACGGCGCTGCCGCCATGTTCTGGTTCCTGGTGGGGGGCATCGAGATTGGGTTGGTGCGCCTGCAACTGTGGTCGCCCGACGCCGGGGTGCTGAGCGCCGACGCCTACAACCAGCTCTTCACCATGCACGGCGTCACCATGGTTTTCCTGGTGATCATGCCGCTCGCGAACGCGTTCGCGAACTATCTGGTGCCGCTGCAGATCGGCGCCCGAGACGTGGCCTTTCCCCGGATGAATGCCCTCGGCCTGTGGATCTTCCTCTTCGGCGGCATCTTCTTGAACCTCAGCTGGTTCCTCGGCGGCGGTGCTGATGGCGGCTGGTTCGCGTACGCACCCAACACCGGGTTGGTGTTCAGCCCTGGCAACGGCATGGACTTCTACGCAATTGGGTTGCAGATTGTCGGCATCGCCTCGTTGCTGGGTGCGCTCAACCTGCTCGTGACCATCCTCAACATGCGCTGCCCGGGCATGACGCTGCTGCGTATGCCGGTGTTCACCTGGATGATCTTGGTGGTGCAGTTCCTGCTGGTGTTCGCACTGCCGGTCATCACCGTGGCGCTGGTGCTGTTGACCTTCGACCGCAACTTCGATTCGAACTTCTTCGACGTGACTGCGGGTGCCGATCCGCTGCTGTGGCAGCACTTGTTCTGGATATTTGGCCATCCCGAGGTGTACATCCTGATCCTGCCGGCGTTCGGCGTCGTGTCCGAGACGCTGCCCGTATTCAGCCGCAAGCCGCTGTTCGGTTATTCGGTGGTGGTGCTGTCGGGCGCCGCCATCGGTTTCATGGGCTGGGGCGTGTGGGCGCACCACATGTTCACCTCCGGCATGGGACCGGTTTCGGTGGCGGCGTTCTCGGCGACGACCATGTTCATCGCCGTGCCGACGGGTGTGAAGATCCTGAACTGGATCGCGACGATGTGGGGCGGCAAGGTCCGCTTCACGGTGCCGATGATGTTCTCGGTGTCGCTGGTCTCGATGTTCACCATCGGCGGCCTGTCGGGCGTCATGCACGCCGTCGCGCCTGCCGATACCCAGCAGACCGACACGTACTTCATCGTGGCGCACTTCCACTACGTGCTCGTCGGCGGTGCCCTCATGGGCATGTTCGCCGGCGTGTACTACTGGTGGCCTAAGGCCTTCGGGTACCACTTGAACGACCGGCTCGGCCGTTGGCACTTCTGGCTGATGCTCTTGGGCTTCAACGTCACCTTCGGGCCGATGCACATCGTGGGCTTGCAGGGAATGGCTCGGCGCCACAGCACCTACGGGGAGTTCGACGGTTTCGAATTCTGGAACAAGATCAGCACGATCGGTTACGTCGTCATGCTCACCGCCATGGTGATCTTTGCGGTCAACATCTTCCGCACGTGGGGCCGCTACCGACGGGGACTCGAGCCGCCCGCCGAGGCCGACCCATGGGATGGCCGCACGCTTGAGTGGGCGATTCCCTCACCGGCCCCGGAGCACAACTTCGATTACGTGCCGGTGGTGACCGATGTGGACGATTTCTGGCACAAGAAGTATCAGCACGACGAGAACGGCAAGCTGCGCCGGGTTGCCTATGGCAACGACATCGCCCAGCGGGGCGACCAGCACCCGCACCTGCCGTCGCCGTCGTACTGGCCCATCACGCTCGCCATGGGTCTGCCGCTGATCGGGTTCGGGATCATCTACAACTTGTGGATCGCGGGCTTTGGCCTGCTGTTGCTGGTGGGCTCGATATTCGGCTGGAGCCTTGAGCCGCCGACCGATCCCGATGCGGGGCACGGTCACGGCCACGACGATCACGGCCACGATGGTCACGATGACGATCATGACGGCGGCCCGAATGGTCACGCTGACGGGAACGGCGTGCTGGCGGCCAGCACGCCGAACGGGGAGGCCGCCGGTGACTGAGACCGCTGAAGCCGCCGTCGAACCGGTCGATCCGGACGAGCCGCAGATCGCGTACCCGCGCACCTCCTGGGACGACTACGAGATGGTGCCGCTCACCACGGGGCTGTCGAACGAGAAGATGACGATGTGGGCCTTCCTGGGCTCGGATTGTCTGCTTTTCGGCGCACTGATCTCGACGTATCTGCTGCTGCGCAACCGAAAGCCGCTCTCGGGCGAGGAGCCCTTGGCGGCGGCGGATCTCTTCGACATCCCGTTCACCTCGGTCAGCTCGTTCGTGCTGCTCATGAGCTCGCTCACGATGGTGCTGGCCGTGTCCTCCATCACCAGCGGCGAGATGGAGCGGTGCATGCTGTGGCTGCTGACCACTGCCGCTCTCGGCTCGGTGTTCATTGCCGGGCAGGTATATGAGTTCACGAGCTTCTACCGCGAGGGTCTCGGCTACACCGTCAGCATCTCGTCGTCGGCGTTTTACACGCTGACGGGATTCCACGGTGTCCACGTATCGCTGGGCATCGTCATGCTCGTCACCTTGTGGGTGCTGGTCAGCCGTGGCATTCTCGGACCTGATCGGGCCGAGACCGTCGAGATCATCGGCCTGTATTGGCACTTTGTCGACATCGTCTGGATCGCGATCTTCGCGGTCGTGTACTTGATTCCGTAGGGTCTGGATTCGTGAGGGAATTGCGATGAGCACTGCCACTGAAGCCGCTCCCGCCGAAGTCCACGCCGACGACGAGCACGACGGCCATGACGGTGAGCATCACGGCCACGGCCTGAGCGACGTCGGCTACATCAAGGTCGCTTTGCTGCTCGCGGTGCTGACTGCCGCAGAGGTCATGACGTACTTCTTTGACTTCGGTCCGATCGAGGTTCCGGGACTGCTCATCCTCATGGTGGTGAAATTCTGGATCGTCGTCGCCTATTTCATGCATCTGCGCTTCGACAACAAGCTCTTTACGTGGATCTTCGTGGGAGGGCTGGTGCTTGCGTTGGCCGTGTACGCGGCGCTGGGCACGTCCATGGTGTTCTGGACCGATCCCGTGGGCTGCGACCTGAGCCCCAACCCGAGCTGCTGAGCCTCGTCGAGCGACGCGGCGCTCACCGATACGGCGTCGGTACCGGCGGTGTTCTGCTCTCGGTCTAAGTGCTGCCGGCCCCGACCACGAAAATGCGGCTGAATTTATAGCCCTGTTCGAAGGTATTGAAGAGGATCCGCTGCCCGTCTGATGACCAGTCGGGGTTGATCTCGTCGCCGTCGGCGCTGGTGATCTCAGTCACTCGCTCGGTACGAAGGTCGAGGATGGCAATATTCGATTCGCCCGAAACAGGGCGACCGTCGCGTTCTTCGAAAACGCTGAACGCCAACCGGGTGCCGTCCGGCGACCACGACAACTTGCTCTGGCGATTGAGTTCGAGGTCTGCGTGCCATGGCTTCACATTGGTGCCGTCGGAATCCATGACCGAAAGTTGTCCGTTCCAAACCAGTGCAATCTGAGAACCATCAGGCGACCACGCAGGGTGCGTTTCCCCAACGAAGCCTTTGGTGAGCTCGATTGGGTTGCGCCCGTCAGCATCCATGATCACGATGAACCAGTCGTCGCCAACCGTTCCGTCTTCGGATTGTTCCGTCCAACTGTGCCGTCCGAATGCCAACCTGAGACCGTCGGGCGACCACGTCGGGTGGTCGTCCTCGACGTTGCCACTCGTCAATTGGGTCGCGTTGGTGCCGTCCGCGTTGACGGTATAGATGTGCTGCCGATCAACGACAAAGCTCTGTGAACGATCTCTGGTCCACACAGCGAAGGCGATCTTCGAGCCATCCGGTGACCAAGCTGGGTTTCTGATTGAAGATCCCACCAGACCGAACACCGGTCGGGAACTCGAACCGTCACCATTCGCCACTATCAGCGAGCTAGCGGCGATGTACGCGATGTGCTGGCAATCGGGCGACCAGTCCGCCTCCCGCGCAATTCTGTTTCCCAGCAGTAGCTCCCGCGGCTGATCAGTCGGATTCCCGCCGCACGGACCGATGATCGTCTCCTCCGTCGCGGGCTCGTCACTTTCGTCTTGCGCTGTGCCGCGTGCGAGGTACGCGTCGATGGCCGCTTGGGAAACGGCTGCGTCGCCGCCGAACACGAACAGCTGAGCGGTGCCCTCTCCTGCAGCACGCCGGACGCTGTCGAGGTAGCCGGCCGTGCTCGCTGGCACCTCACCCGGATCGGTGAGCACCAAGGCCGCGCAGCGCCGGGCCAGCAGCGGTGCAGCGCTGAACGAGTCGAACGGGACACGCGCCCGCGCCACCCCGGCCGTCGCACCAGCGAAGCAGCCCTCTCCCGCATGCTCGGCCGCATAGGCCGCTGTCCTCGTTGCGGTCTCGAATCGAGTCGCGCCGGCCATCCGGTCGATGGCAATGTCCAGTTCGCCGATGGCGTTCTCCACCTCGTGGGACAACGCTGCTGTCCCTCCCATCAGCACGACGCGTTCGATCGCTGCGCTCTGCAGGTAGGCAGCGACCCCATCGTGCAATTCGGCCTGCGAGGTCAGCAGCACCGGAAGACCTGCGCGTGCCGACAGCGGCCCGGCGACCAGCGCATCGGCGAAGACCTCGCCGCTCGCGATGATCGCTGTCTTGCCGACCGTGCCAAGCTCACCGACGGTGCCAAGACGCTCCGCGACAGCGACACCGGTCTGGTACTGGTCGGCGCCGCCGATGCGCTCGACGGTCAGGCCCGCGCCACGCAGCTGCTCGTCGACCGCAGCATCGATCGAGCGCCTCGACTCGGTGTCGGTGCTGACCAGCAGGACACTTGAAGCTCCGACGCGATCCAGGAAGTCCAGCGCGTCATCTTGCACTTCATGGGGAGGCGTCATCAGCACCGGAGCGCCGAGGCTGCCCGCCACCGACGCAGCCACCACGGCTTCGTGCCAGCTGAAGCCCGACACCATCACCACTCATTCCAAGCCGTCACCGACATCTTCAGCGACAGCCTCGGCGACGAGCAGCGACGTCGAATACCGATCCGCGCCGCCGTAACGCACGATCTCCACATCCGCAAGATCGGCGTCTTCAGCCTGCGCCGAAACTCCAGATACCGGCACCAGCACGGCAGCGCTAGCCATCAATGCCGTCAGGAGGGCACGCAACATGTGCAAAGACATCGTGGGCAATCTTATATGACGACAAATCATGAGTGACAAGAACTCTGATCCTAGATACTGGGCCGGCTAGTTTGCGCGTCGCTGGACGTGGCAGTTCGGAGGCTTGGCGAGCGACGCGGCGCTCGCGTGAAGCCGCCTTGTCAGCTGCGGTCGAGCTGCTTGACCGCCGCAGCCGTGTAGTCGCCGTGCGGCCCGTCGTGGCTGAACACGTAGGCGTTCGTGCGGTTCGCGTCGCCCGCTACGGCGATCACGAACTTCGCGGGCTCGGACACGATCGGCACGAGTCGGTTCGGATCGTCTGAGGTTGCGAACTGCGACGGCAGGTGCCCGGCGGCGACGACGTCGGTGAGCCGGGGACGACCAGCCGTCAGATTCGTCCATTCACCGATGAGCTTCTCGAAGCGCCACGCCGGGATGCGAGCATGTTCGAAGAGAGCCTCAGACAGGTTCGCCTTCGTCCATCCAGCCGCTGCGCATGTGCGTGCCAGGATCGGCGACAGCACCAGCAACGGCCGGTAGTGGAGATGGCCAAGGCCATGCAGGTGACCCAGATCCCAGCCGGTGACGCGGGCCAGTCCGTCGCCCAGGTAGGGCACGATCTCGTCCGGGGTCGAGCCGAACACGCTTCCGACGATCGCGCCGCTGTTGAAGCGGGCCATGGTCAGAACGTCGTCGTGTGGGCCGAAACCAAACTCGGCGCTGATGGGTTCCCAGCCGATGTCGGCCAGCGCCGCGGCGTCCTCGCACAGGACCACCCGGAATGTGTTCCCGAACGTGGACTTGTCGTGTTCGGCGGCGGTGAAGCCGAACACGTTGCGTTGGTACAACCGCAGCCAGCGACCGACGCTCGTGTTGGCGCGCACGCCGTCGCGTAGCGCCCCCACACCGGAGTTGAAGCCCAGATGTGCAGCCTGCGGCCCGTTGAGGATCATCAGCGCATCAGCACCGGTGGTGTTGCCGGAGTGCTCGGCGCCGTAGTGCGGATCCGCCAGTATTCGAGCAGCGGCGAGGAGCACCGGAAGGTGCTGTGGCTCGCATCCCGCCATGACGGCGTTGGTCGCCACCGACCACACGGTCATGGAACGGCCGGTCGTTCGAGCAAGGCCCAGTGACTGCTGCGGGTCCAGGCCGGTGCCAGCCAGGAAAGTCTCCACGCGGTCTCGTGTCGGCGGCACGATCGGCAGGCCGTCGGACCAGCCCCGGCTGGCGAAAATGTCGTTGATCTCGTCGATGGATCCGCTGGCCACTGGGTCGTCGGGGGCTGGGTCGTCCGGGGCTGGGTCGTGGGGGACTGGATCGTTGTGGGGGGCCGCCCCGTTCGTGCCGCTGTTGGGCGCCGACTCGCCGGTGAGCCCCTCGATGACTGCGTCGACGGTGTGAGAAATGAAGTTGGCCGCCATCTCGGCCGCGGACTGGGCATCGACATGCCCCACGGTGACTGCTAGCGACAAGCCGTCAAAGCCGTGTCCTCGTGCGGTGGCGATGGCCTGACCGTCGAAGCTCTCGCACACGAGCGAGACCGACGGCACTCCGGCCGACTCGGCTGTCACTGCTGCCCGCGCCACGGCGGGCGTGCAGCTGCCTCAGCAGCCCATGCCCGACACCACCGCGTCCACGGCTCGTGAGCGCAGCGAATCGGGAAGCCGGTCGATCACATCGGCTTCATCGGGACCGTGAGTGTTGCCGAACTTGTCGTAGCCGATGAACTCGACGTCGGCGTAGCGAGCGGCGAGCTCGCGTTCGAGGATCGGGAACAGTTCGTCGCCGCGGAAGAGGTAGTCCCACAGGAAGGCGATTCGTTTGCCGGTCAGCGTGTCGAGCCGCGGCGCCAGTTCTCGGTGTTCGATTCCCAACCGAGATCCAGGCCAGACGACGTCGTAGGAGGATTCCATGGTCATGCCTCCTTGCGACCTTCAGGATCGGGCACATCGACGTGGACGGTCACCATATCCAGTTCGTGGTACTGCTGATGGAGCACCGACGACGCATGGTGCCGCAGCATTCGCAGCGACAGGTCGCGCTCGATGGGACGTCCGGCGGTGTGGTCGGTCAGCACCGCTAGCCGGTCCTCAAGGTTCTCGTCGCTAGCGGCCGCAATGAACTCCAAGACTGCCTGCCCGTCCTGCTT
>CAXXMY010000018.1:0-110707 GCA_963663635.2 Acidimicrobiales bacterium | reverse complement strand
CAGCTCGGCGACCTGCTCGTCACCGCTCCCGCCGCGTTGCGCGACCAGCTCGACACCCGCCGGACCCTGGAGGGCACAGCCGCCGTGTGCGCTCGGTTGCGGCCCGACACGGACCGTCTCGCCGATCCCGCCCAGGCCGCCAACCCAGCACTGCGCAGCCTCGGGCGCCGCGTCGCCCAGCTCGGCGCCGAGGCCGACGAGCTCGGTCGCCGGCTCGACCGGCTCGTCGCCGCCGCGGCGCCCACAACCCTGTCACGCCTCGGGTGCGGCACCCACCACACCGCGACCCTGCTCGTCGCCGCGGGCCACAACATCGACCGGCTCGGCTCCGAAGCGTCGTTCGCCCACCTGTGCGCAGCCGCGCCGGTCCCCGCGTCGAGCGGGCGCACACAGCGTCACCGACTCAACTTCGCACCCAACCGCGACGCCAACCGCGCTCTGCACATGATCGTCATCGTCCGGCTCCGCTACTGCGAACGAACCCGCAGCTACATGGACCGCCGCCTGGCCCAAGGCAAGACCAAAAAAGAAGCCATCCGCTGCCTCAAACGCTTCGTCGCCCGAGAGCTCTACCGCACCCTCCGAGCCGACCTCGCCACCCTCACAACCCGCACTTGACATCTATAGGAACGTCCAGGGCGATTCACCCAAACACACCAAACCACACCCCCAACAACCCGGCGCGACCCCAACCCGCCACCGACCCGCGAACCCCACACACACCCACCGAATCGGTGGATTCAGGCTTAGGGATTGCCAAGGACTCGACGAGCCGCTGCGGCTGCCGTCTGGGTACGACTGGAACCGCTATAGCGGATTATCCGGGAGCCGGGAGCGAGCTCTCGTATTGCCCGCTCCAGATCGGCCGAGATGACAGCGTTGCCGCCGATGAGCACTACCCTGTATGGCTGGTATGCCGTGATGATTTGGGCAGTCGGAGTAGTCAGCGTCTGCGCCGTCGAATAGAGCACGGCCGATCGGCTTGTACGTGCCGAAACCGCCGCCGCTACACCGACATCGGGTGTGCTCCAGCCGTTGGCGATGATGAGCGTTGTGCCTTCGTCGGACACGTCGGTGCGGGTAACGAGGATTGTCCGTGCCACGTTTGCCGCTGTGCTGGCGCGTGTCGCTCCGCTGATGCGCTCGACTTCGGCAGCGGGCACAACGCCGCGAATCGCGGCCTCCACTTCCGATCCCACAGCAGACGGGCCACCGATGATGAACACTCGAGATGGTCGCCGGTCGCGCAGGAGCGATTCAGTGGCATCGGGCAGACTCGACGAGGTGACGTACAGGACCGCCGATCCGGGGGTGCGTGCCGACAGCGCTGCGGCCACGCCGATGTCAGCCGGACTCCAGCCATTTGCAACGATTGCCACCCTGCCGCTCGAGGAGCCCGCCAGTGCTCGGCGAGCGACAGCCACCGCGGTATCGACGCGGGTCGCACCCGACACGCGCCGCACCGATTCGCTCTCCGATACACGCCGGATCTCGGCAAGGGCTGCAGCGCTCACTGCTGCGTCGCCGCCGACCACCACGACTTCAGCGGGAAGATAGTCACGCAGCAGGCTGCGAGCCGCAGTCGACAGCCGGCTCCCATCGGTGTAGATCACAGCAGACTCGGGAGTCCGCGCCGACAGCGCCGCCGCTACACCGATATCGGCAGGACTCCAACCATTCGCAACGATGACCACAGCGGTGCTCGGTTCTGTATCGCCACCGCCCCCGCCGCCTGTGCCGGTGACGATACGCCTGACAACGGGCCGTATCGTCACGTCTTCGGTCACCTTCTCGGACGAAATGGCTTCCAGCGGAACCGACTTGGTTCCATGCAGGTCGGTGTAGGGGGTGACGCGTACCCGCAAGTAATATCCCGCATCGTCGGCGACTGGCGTGTATGTGTGGCCGAGAGTCCCGGAAGCCGTGACGAGCTCCCACTCACTGTCTTGCGGGGGGTCCACCGCCGGGGGGTCCACCTTTGAGCGCCACCAGGTCCACGTCACTGACGTCACACCTCCGTCGGGGTCGGTCAGCGATGCTCGGTACGGACTGTTGACAGACGGGCTATCGGGAATGACGAGCGAACCGTCTTCGTCGAGATTGCGCACCACGATTGTCAGAAGTACTTCCGCGTCAATACTCGTGTCGGACTGGCCCTCGTTGTCGAGGCTGTCAGTTGCTCTCAAGGTGACTGCGTAGGAAGCCCTTTTCTCAAAGTCGATGGTGGCGGTTGACCTGGCGGATATCTGTCCGGTTGAGGTATTGAGGCTGAAATCCTTGTTGAAGGCTGTCAGTTCCGCCGCATCGGCGGAATCGACTGAGTAGGTCAAGACGTCTGATTGCGGATCGGTGGCGGCCACAAGCTTCGTCAAGTCATCACCCGTCATGTTCTCGTCGACCGTGAGTTCCTCGACGCTGTTGGTGAAGCGCGGCGCGCTATTCGTGACGACGGTGGCCACCGTATCTGCGGTTGTCTGAAACTGCGTTTTTCCCGGGCCGTGATCATCGGTGTAGGTGACGACCGCTCTGAGGTATCGCCCGAGGTCGCTGACAGTGACCGTGTAGGTCGCTGCAATCGCACTCGTGATGTCCGTGAATCCGCTAGTGCTCGACGTTGACGATTGCCATTTCCAAGTCTCACCGCTGATCCCACCGTCCGGATCTTGCACCTCTGCAGTCAGCGTTGAATCCACCTCGGTATCTCCGGTGATCGTGACTGTGCCGGGTTCATCCTCGTTCGTGACGTCGATGGTGAAGTCCTTCGTGGCGTCGATCTCTGTCCCGTCGATCACTGTCCAAGGTGCACCCATGGCGTTCTTGCCGTCGTGCACGTTCATCGTCAGCTCGAATGTCGGCTTCGACTCATGGTCGAGACGCGCCCCGGACTTGACCGCGATTTGGCCGGTACTGTCATCCAGCACGAAGTTGGCGTGGAAGCCGGCGGCATCGGTTCCAGTGACTGAGTAGCTGAGTGTGTCGCCTGCATCGTCGTCGGTCGCGGCGACGGTACCTACCAGGTCGTTCTCACGGGCTGATTCCGAGACAGTGAGATCGACAGGCTCCAACTCGAATAGGGGAGCGGTATTGGGGGCGAGCGGCATGCTGCTCGTTCCGTTGACCGCGCCTCGGCCCGCCCTGTTGTGAGCAGCAACTTCGAAGATGTGCAAGACGCCATTCGTGAGTCCGCTGACCACGGCCATTCGCTCGTCATCGAGGCTGTTGTCGGCGTCACTGTCCGTTACATCCGTCCAGGCGCTCCACTGGCGGCCCGCTGGTTGGTGGCGGTAGGAGTACTTGGTGACCGGCGAGCCCCCGTCGTTGTCAGGCGGCATCCACATCAGCGTCACTTGCGCGTCGCCGGCGGCTGCGCTCAGGGTCTTGGGTTGGTCAGGCGCTGCAATTGCGTCAATTGCGTCGCCTCCGATGGCCATGCGTACTGCTCGGCTGCGTGTGTCAGCGACCCACATCGTCGCTGCGTTCGGATCGCCCCAGTACGCGGTGTTTGCGATAGCCCAGCCTGGTGCTCGTCCGTTGTCCTCGCCGTCCGACGAAGTGGAGCCAAGCCGGAAGCCACCGCCGGTTGCTCGCACGACAAGCCAGTAGCTGGTGCTGGCCTCGAGCAGGATTCCGGTGTGCGTGAACTCTTCGCGGGTGGTTACCAACGCGTCGAAGCTGCCTGCAGGAGTCAGCCCTGGCATCGGCGTTGTCGAATCCGGCACTCCCGAGGCATCCCGCAGAATCTGGACTTCGAGCGCCGCTCCCACGTCGGCGGCGAGCCCCAATTGCACACTGCGCAGCCAGTAGCCCCTTGAATTCGACCCTGTCGTGAATTGCTGGGCCAATGCGGGCGGTGCCTCTGCCGTCGACGAATCAAGCAGAGCGTTGTCGCCTTGCGCTTCGCCGGCTTCGGTCACAGCACCGCCTGCCTTGGAGAGATTCCTCACCAAGGTCGCTTCGCTATGCGGCGATGAGCCCACGGGATGCGGCACAGTGCCCGACAGCATCTTGCCCGAGCCCTCGCCGTCTGTGTACGTCACAGACACCCTCAGATAGCGGTCGACGTCTGCGCTCGTCGGCGTGTAGCTCGCCGCAGTGCCATTCGAGGCGATGAGGGTGAAGGTGCCGTTCTTCGTGCTTGAGGTAGCCCATCGCGACGATGCACCAGAGATGCTGCCATCGGGATCGTCGATCAGCGCGCGCAGCGATGTTTGTACCTGCGGCTGCAACATGGCGAAGCCGAGAGTGCCCGGCTCCTCGACATTGCCGACGTCGATGGTGAGCATCAGCGTGTCGTCATAGATGGTGTCCGTGGCCCCGGAGCCATTCTTGCTGTCGGAGACCTCCAGTGTGACGCTGTATGAGGGCCGTTCCTCGAAGTCGATAGTTGCACTTGCCTTCACGGATATCTGTGCAGTTGAATCGTCAAAGTCAAAGTCCTGCTCAAATGCAGCGACTTGGGCGGAGGTGCCGGTGATCCTGTACGTCAGTTGATCACCGTCGTCGTCATCCGCCGCGGTCGGCGTGAGTACTACTCCTGGGCTGGAGTTCTCATCGATTGACAGTGTCTCGGCGGCATCCGCAAATGTCGGCTGAGCATTCGTGACGAGCGCCTGCACCCCGCTGGTCGTGGTGGCCTGCGCCGACTTGTTGCCGCCGTGCTTGTCCGTATAGCTGACGGTGGCACGCAGATAGTCATCGGCATCGTCGGAGACCGGTGTATAGGTGGCCGACACCGCATTCGCGATGTCGGTGAATACCGAGTTGATCGTCGCAGAGGACTGCCACTTCCAGATCACGTCCGACGTCGGAATATCAGGGTCGGAAAATTCCGCCGTTATGGCAGTTCCCTCGATAGGCGTCGGCGTCGACAAGGTGACCTGACCCGCCTCGTCCACATCGGTCACGGTGATCGTCAGGGTCAGCGTGTCATCGATGGTGTCGTCATTTTCGAGGTCGGCGTTCTTGCCGTCGCTGACGTTCAGGACTATCGAATACGTGTTCTTCGTTTCATAGTCGATTGTCGCATTGGGATTCACCACTACCTCGCCGGTCGTCAGGTACCACGCGAAATCAGTATTTCCTCCTGTGCCGGTGCTGAAGTACGCCACGTCCGTGCCGCTGATCGAGTACGTCAGATCGTGGCCGTCGCTATCGGTGCCGATGCCGGAGTCATCGGTTGCGAGGAATGCGCTGCCCAGCGCGCCCGAAGTGGCATTCTCGCTCACCGTCAAGCTTTCCGTCGTAGAGGAGAAGCGCGGCTCAGTGTTCGTATCTAGCTCGCCTCCTACCCGTGCCGTAGTGGCGTATGCCGTCTTGTATACGGTGTCGCTCTGAGGGTCCAAGTATGTTGCCGTAAATCGGAGGAATTTGCCATGGTCCGCCTCTTTGACGGTATAGAAAGCCGAGGTGGCGTCGTCAATATTCGTGTATGGGCCTGCCAACGTGCCCGATCTTGACCACTGCCGTGAAATGTCAGTAGCACGACCGTCAGGGTCGTTGGAGGGTCCAATCCCAAAAAGAGTGCTATCGACTTGGAGAACGTTGCCGATAACCGTTATCGTGATGATCCCATTTATGGTTTCGTCGACATTAGTGACATTGATCGTCACCGGCAGCCTGCCGTCTTGAGAGCTGGATTCTCAGCGATTCCTAACTCGTTCTCGCCATTACTCACCGTCAAGTCAACGACGTAGGAATTCCCGGTTTCATAATCGATTTTCGGATTCTTGACAGTGATCACACCGGTTGCGCTGTTCACATCGAAGTCTTGGTTGAATATCTCGGCACCAGCACCAGTGGCCATGAATGTCAGCGTGTCACTCGCATCAGGTACTATGAATTCTGGCGTGCCGACGATCGTGCCCGCTGGGGAGTTCTCTGCCAAATCCCACTCGACCATTTCTCGGACGAAAGAGGGTTCAGTCGGGATAACAGGGAGGGCGTATCCTTTGATCGTGATCTTCACAGCTGACGAGTTCCAGGACCAAGACGTGTCCGTAGCAGCGTTCTTATACCGTCGGCGATCCCCGATCGTCCACCCTTTAGCCGCTTCGTCCTCGTTGTGGGAGGTCGTGTACTTATGTCGTGCGCCGCCATCGCCGTCCGCGTTGCTGATCACGACGAAATACGTCGTATCCTTCGTCAGCGACACGGGCGAGTTCGCAAGGAATTCGACCTGGGTGTCCTCTATAACAGGGGACGATGCCGACAGGTCGGCAATGTGTTCATCAGGGTCATTGCCGCTCGCGCTGAAGATACTCACTTTGGGCGAATCGCCATCCTCATACAATATGGATACGCTGAGCAGGTCGTAACCTCCGTCATGGCTGCCTGTATCAAAGGGCTGAGCGCTGATATGGCTCGTGCCGTCTTCGCCGAGAGTCTGTTCGATGTTGGACACGAGCACAGACAGCCCAACTTGCGCTTGTACCGCAGTGGTCAATTGGCTGCTCTCGCCAGTACCGTCGGTATAGTCAACCGATACTTGGAGAAATTTGCTGACATCATCTTGGTTCACCGTGTACGTATCGGCAGTTGCATCGCTGATGTTACTGAATGGCCCTGCGGCGGTATCTGCACGCGCCCATTGCCATTGAGAGACCGAGACCGAACCATCGGGATCGGTCAACGTCGCGGTGAGTCTCGAACCTATCTCGACCGTGCCGCCTATTTCGAGCGAACCAGGCTCATTGATGTTGACGACATCGATGTTCAGCGTCAAGGTGTCGTCAATGGACTCTTGTCCCTCGAGTTCGGTGTACCCATCACCATCGGTACCGTCGGTTACCTGCAGTGTCACAGAATACTCCGTCGGCCCTTCCTCGTAGTCGATCTCCACGCCTTCCTTGATCGTGATCTCGCCCGTATCGGGGTTCAGTTCGAAGACATTCTGGAATTCAGTCATGCGTTGAGGATCGTCCGCAATGTCGGAGTTCGCCACTATTGAATATGTGAGTTCGTCGCCGTCTGTGTCTGTCGCTTCGACCGTCTCGATAACGCCGTCTTGGGCGGTGGTGCCCTCGTCCACGGTCAGCGTCTGTGCGGCGCTGCTAAACATCGGCTGTGTAGAAGCGGGATCTGTCCGCACTGTTCCCGTCACATGGACGAGTGCTGATTGGCTACTTGTTGGTACCCACGCGTCGTTCAGCTGGTACAGCGATTCCTCGCTCATCGACCACCCTGGCCATTGTCCGGCATCCAAATGGGTCAATGATCTCGTCGTCGTCCATGTGACGTTGAATATCGTGTCCCTGCTTCCGAGCGTGATGAAGTATGTGGTGTCGGGTCTAAGCTTGATCGTCTTAGGGGCCACAAATTCGACCACTGCGTCAGGCGTCACGGTTTCGGGTGTGTTCATCTCGGCAAGCAACTGGTGGGGCCGAGCGTCAGCGTCTGGCGGATCCCCTACGAGCTGAGACGTATACAACTGAACCTGCTGCCTCTTGTCGTTTGCGTTGAAATCGTTGTCGCCGACAGCTGCGCCTATCCCTGTGACCAAGTAGCCGTTGGGGTTACTGCCTGTCGTGAACGCCCGTGCCACCGAGAAGAAAGTGGAATTGTACGGATCGGCTCGGACATTGGACACCAATGTTCCGACCTGCCCGGTAGTGATCGAGATCGTCTTGACCGGCGGCGAATGTATATCGTCGTAGGTGGCAGTCGCCCGTAGATACTTGCCGAGGTGGCCCGCATCTATTGTGATCATCGAGGCGTTTGCGGAGTCGATCGGCTCGAAAGTGCCATGCGGAGTGCTCGATTGATACCACTGCCACGACGGCGTCTTATTAGGGTCCGTCGTTGTCCCGTTATCAGGGTCTGTCAGCGTCATCTGCAGCGTCTCGCCGACCTGTGCCGCGCCTGAGAGCAAGACAGAGCCGGCCTCGTCAATATCGGTGACGCTGATCGTGATCGTCAATGAGTCGTCGATGGCCCCGCCTACACCGTCGTCGGTAACGTTGAGGGTTATCGAATAGCTCGGCTTATCTTCAAAGTCAATCGTGGGATTGGCCGAGAAAGCGAAGTGGCGTCTTGTATCTCCCAATGGATTTGGGAATACTCTGAAGTCGGCATTGGGGGGGGGATTGACACCGCTTTCAATGATATAGAATGCCTCGGCATCGGTGCCGGTTATTGTGTATGCGAGAGTGTCGTCACTTTCGAGCCCGACCAAGAAGAAAGGTCCGCTGAACCCGGACGTAGCGTTCTCTTCAACGGTCCATTCGACGACGTCGATGTCTGGTGCATTGGCCAAGGCGCTCGCCACGAAGCGTGGCGAATCCGTCCCCGCCAAAGCGGTATCGACCGGCACCAGCAATACTGATCCGGCCACAGCCACCGCTGTGCAGGCTCTCAGAAATCGAGCGACCCTGGAGCGCATCGAGACGGCTGACATGTCCGCCGCCATGCGAGTGCGCTTCTCGGACAGCATTCGGCAAGACCGTCTGGACATCGTGCTCCTCCGTCAATCAGAACTGGCCCAAGTGATCCTTCGTCTGCGCTGCGATCCGTAGCAAGGACGAGGGAGTACTAGCCGAGGATTTACGTTAACGGCTGAGCGATGACGCCAGTATGACTAATAGCATGAAGTAGCTGAACGTTTGATAACGCTTCTAGAGCGGCGATGTCGTCAGCGTCTAGACAGGCCTTCCGGAACTTTGGACGCGGGCCAGCTATGCGTTGCTTGCCAAACAACAGGCCGCAACGCCGCGAACGCGCGCAGGGAAGTTTCCGCTCGGCTTCTCACCGAGTTCTCGCATTGCGTCGATGCCGGCTGGTTTTGGCTATTGGGGTAGTGCGTTGGCGGGCATGTTGTAGGCGTAGATCTTGGCGTCCTGGTTGTCGGATGCCCACATGGTGGTGCCGTTGGACCACAGGCCTTTGGGGCTGTTGTTGCCCGCGGCAGCAAGCGTGTCGAAGTCCAGACCCTCCCGGCGGTTGCCGGTGGTCAGGTCATAGGCGTAGATCTTGGCGTCCCGGTCGTCGGTGACCCACATGGTGGTGCCGTCGGACCACAGGCCTGCGGCCCTGCCGTTGCCTGCGTCGTGGAGGTTGTTGATGTCGCTGTCGCTGTCACGGTCGCCGGTGGTCAAGTCGTAGGCATAGACCTTCCCGTCGCGCCAGTCAGTCACCCACATGGTGGTGCCGTCGGACCACAGGCCCTTGGAGCTGTCGTTGCCCGCAGCCGCGAACGCGCCGATGTCGCTGGCGGCCCGGCGGTCGCCGGTGGCCAGGTCATAGGCATAAATCTTGTCGTCCGCGTCGTCGGACACCCACATCGTGGTGCCGTCGGACCACAGACCGTTGGCGTTGAGGTTCCCGGCGCCGCGCAACGCCGTGATGTCCTTGGCCGAGTCGCGGGACATAGCGGCCAGCTCATAAGCGAACACAGAGCCGCTGAGGTCGGTCACCCACATCGTGGTGCCGTCGGACCAGATGGCTCGGGCGGCACCGTTGCCGGCGGCCAGCTCGATGTCTCTGAGCGCGCTCCGGCCGAATTCTTCCACTGATTCCTCGGCGGGTTCCTGTGACTGTTCGGCGGGTTCCTGTGTTCGTTGGGCGGTGCGGGCGGGCATGTTGTAGGTGTAGATCTTGGTGTCTTGGTTGTCGGTCACCCACATGGTGGTGCCGTCGGACCACAGGCCTGCGGGGCGGTTGTTGCCCGCGGCAGCAAGCGTGTCGAAGTCCAGAGCTGCCCGGCGGTCGCCTGTGGCGAGGTCGTAGGCGTAGATCTTGGCGGCCAGCTCGTCGGCGACCCACATGGTGGTGCCGTCGGACCACAGGCCTGCGGCTCTGCCGTTGCCGGCGCCATGAAGGCTGCCGATGTCCTTGTCGCTGTCACGCGCACCTGTGGCCAGGCGGTAGGCGTAGATTCTTCCGTTGAGCCAGTCCGCTACCCACATGGTGGTGCCGTTGGACCACAGGCCTCTGGATCTGTTGTTGCCCGCGGCGGCGAGGGTGTCGATGTCGCTTTCGGGGCGGCGGTCGCCGGTGGCCAGGTCATAGGCATGGACCTTGTCGGCGCCGTCGTCGGACGTCCACATGGTGGTGCCGTCGGACCACAGGCCTCTGGGGGAGAGGTTCCCGGCGTCGCGCAGCGCCGTGATGTCCTTGTCCGAGTCGCGGGCCATGGTGGCCAGCTCATAGGCGAGCACAGAGCCGCTGAGGTCGGTCAGCCACATGGTGGTGCCATCGGACCAGATGGCTCGGGCGGTGCCGTTGCCGGCGGCCAGCTCGATGTCTTCGAGCACCTTCCAGCCGAATTCTTCCGCGGAGGCCCGATTGACGGTCACCGTGTAGGTCTGGGTGCTGGTGCCGTCGGAGGACGCCACCGACACCGTGACGGTGTTGGCGCCCTCGGCCAGAGCGACCTGATGGCCCTCTGCCGCGGCATCGGCATCGTCAGGCGAGATCGTCACCGTCGCACCCGCGGCCGTGGCGACAGCAGCGACCGTCGTGTCCGTGACCGAGTCGGCCACCTCCGCTGAGTAATCGGTGACAGCAGCATTGAACGCGCCGATGTCGACGCCGCTCAAAGCCAAGCCGCTCAGCGTCGCATCATCAGAGACCGCAGCCACGCCGTCGCGTCGCTCACCGGACGATTCCCCGGCAGGCTCCTGCGACTGCTGGACCGGCTCCTGCGACTCTCCGGCAGGCTCCTGCGATTCCTGGACCGGTTCCTGCGACTGCTCGACGGGTTCCTGTGGCTGCTCGGCGGGGTCGGCGGGCATGTTGTAGGTGTAGATCTTGTCGCTGCTGTCGTCGGACACCCACATGGTGGTGCCGTTTGACCACAGTCCTCTGGGGCTGTTGTTGCCCGCGGCGACGAGCGTGTCGACGTCGAGACCCTCGCGGCGGGCGCCGGTGGCCAGATCATAGGCGTAGATCTTCTTGTCGCGCCAGTCCGTTACCCACATGGTGTCGCCGTTTGACCACAGTCCTCTGGGGCTGCGGTTCCCGGCGGCGCGCAGCCCGGTGACGTCGAGACTCTCGCGGCGGGCGCCGGTGGCGAGGTCGTAGGCGTAGGCCTTCTCGTCGCTCCAGTCCACTGCCCACATGGTGGTGCCGTCGGACCACAGGCCTTTGGGGCTGTTGTTGCCCGCGGCGGCGAGCGTGTCGATGTCGCTGTCGGCTCGGCGGTCGCCGGTGGCCAGGTCATAGGCGTAGATCTTGTCGTCGCGGTCGTCGGACACCCACATGGTGGTGCCGTTTGACCACAGGCCTCTGGGGCGGAAGTTCCCGGCGCCGGGCAGCGTGAGGATGTCCTTGGCCGAGTCGCGGGCCATCGTGGCCAGGTCATAGGCGAACACAGAGCCGTCGAGGTCGGTCACCCACATCGTGACGCCGTCGGACCAGATAGCGCGAGCGCGGTGGTTGCTGGCCGCCAGCGGCGCGAAATCCAGGAACGTGCCGGGAGTCGCGTCAGCGGAGGCCGCGTCGCGTCCCGAACGAGTCGAGACGTCGGCTTGGTCAGTTGGCTGCTCGCCAGATTCCTGCGACTTCGCAGTCCCCTGGGACTGCTGGGCGGTGCCGGCGGGCATGTTGTAGGTGTAGATCTTGTCGTCCTGGTTGTCGGACACCCACATCGTGACGCCGTCGGACCACAGCCCCATGGGGCTGTGGTTGCCCGCCGCGGCGAGCGTGTCGAAGTCCTTGTCGCTGTCACGGTCGCCGGTGGCCAGGACGTAGGCGTAGACCTTGTCGTCGTCGTCGTCGACCGCCCACATCGTGACGCCGTCGGACCACAGCCCCTTGGGGTCGTTGTTGCCCGCCGCGGCGAGCGTGTCGAAGTCGCTGTCGCTGTCACGGTCGCCGGTGGCCAGGACGTAGGCGTAGACCTTGTCGTCGTCGTCGTCGGACACCCACATCGTGACGCCGTCGGACCACAGCCCCTTGGAGCTGCCGTTGCCCGCAACAGCCAGCGTGCCCACCGCCCCGGGGCCCAGCGTGCCCACGTCGCTGGCGGCCCGGCGCTCGCCGGTGGCCAGGTCATAGGCGAACACGATGTCGGCCGAGTCGTCCGACGCCCACATCGTGGTGCCGTCGGACCACAGCCCGTGGGGGTAGAGGTTCCCGACACCGCCCAGCGTGGTGATGTCCTTGTCCGAGTCGCGGGACATCGTGGCCAGCTCATAGGCGAACACAGGGCCGTCGATGTTGGACACCCACATCGTGGCGCCGTCGGACCACACGGCCCGGGCGGAGCCGTTGTCGGCGGCCAGATCGACGTCTTCGAGGACCTTCCACCCGAAATCTTCCGCGGAGGCCCGATTGACGGTCACCGTGTAGGTCTCGGCGCCGATGCCGTCGGTGGACCCCACCGACACCGTGACGGTGTTGGCGCCCTCGCCCAGAGCGACCTGATGGCCCGCTGCCACAGCATCGGCATCCTCAGGCGAGATCGTCACCTCCGAACCGGCGACCGTGGCAACAGCAACGACCGTCGTAGACGCGACCGAGTTCGCCACGTCCGCTGTGTAACCGGTCACAGCAGCATCGAACGCGCCGATGCCGACATCGCTCAAAGCCAGACTGCTCAACGTCGCATCACCGGAAAGCACGGCGTGGCTCGTCCTGGTCACCACCACCGTGTAAGTCGTGGTGTCGGCGCCGTCGGTGACCGCAGCCGTGATCGTGTTCTCGCCGAGGTCCAGGCTGACCTGATAGCCGACAGTGCCCGCGTCCGCGTCAGGCGGGGAGATCACCACGCTGGCATCGGCGAGCGCCGGTGCCGCGGTGACAGTCGTCGAGGTCGTGGTGACCGGAACGCTCACCGCATAGTCAAACCGGCTCGAACGGAACAAGCCGAAATCGATGCCGGCAAGCTCCAGCGACCGCAGGGCAGTGACAGGGACCATGTTGTAGGCATAGACCTTGCCGTCCTGCTCGTCGGACACCCACATCGTGACGCCGTCGGACCACAAGCCCCTCGGGTTGTGGTTGCCCGCAGCCCCGAGCGTGCCGAAGTCCAGATCGGGCCGGCGGTCGCCGGTGGCCAGGTCGAAGGCATAGATCCTGTTGCCCCTGTCGTCGGTCGCCCACATCGTGACGCCGTCGGACCAGATGCCGCCGTCGGCGTTATACGACCACTCACGGTCGTGCTCCGGCCCGCCGCGACCGCCACCGGTCAAATCCGGGATGGGGTATCCATGGGGGTTGTCGATGTCGCGGGCGGGCCGGCGGTCGCCGGTGGCCAAGTCGTAGGCGAAGATCACTTCCACGAAGCGGTCGGACACCCACATGGTGGTGCCGTCGGACCACAAGCCCCTCGGGTTGCGGTTGCTCTCCCGAGCAGTATCCGCGGCGATGTCCCTGTGGGCCCGGCGCACGCCGGTGGCAAGGTCGAAGGCGAAAATCGTGGCGTAGCGGGTGTCGGACACCCACATGGTGGTGCCGTCGGACCACAAATCGCCCAGCCGGCCTTCCCGGAAAAAGTCCGCGTACGTGGCTGATCGCGTGGAGATGTCCCTGTGGGGCCGGCGCACGCCGCTGGCCAGGTCGAAGGCGTAGATGCGGTGGTTGTTCCGGTCGGCCACCCACGCGGTGGTGCCATCGGACCAGAGTCCGGTCCTTGTGAACGAGGACCGGAAATAGGCGTCGCGAAACGGGTTCCAGCCGAAAACGTCTGCGGAGGCCCGATGGAGGCGCAGGGTGTAGGTCTTGGTGTCAGTGCCGTCGGTGGACTCCAACGTGATCTTGACGGTGTTGATGCCCTCGGCGACGTCGATCTGATGGCCGACGGTAGCGGTGTCGG
This sequence comes from Acidimicrobiales bacterium, assembly GCA_963663635.2. Taxonomy (GTDB): domain Bacteria; phylum Actinomycetota; class Acidimicrobiia; order Acidimicrobiales; family Poriferisodalaceae; genus Poriferisodalis. The sequence continues at coordinate 96,957 of CAXXMY010000018.1, read as the reverse complement.
CGTCGGCAGGCAGGATCATCGGCACCGCATCGGCGACCGCCGGAACAGCGGTCAGCGTGGTGGTAGCGACCGTGTCGGCCACGTTGACCGTATAGCTGGTCACGGCGGGGTCGAAGCTGTCGAAGTCGATGTCGCTGAGCGTCAACGCGCTCAAGGTCGCGTCATCGGAGACCTCAGCGAGCGCCGTGGTGGTCACGACCACGGTGTAGGTCTTGGCGTCGGCGCCGTTGGCGGTCGCGACCGTGATCGTGTTGTCGCCCGGGCTCAGGCTGACCTGGTGACCCTCGGTGCCCGCGTCGGCGTCCTCCGGAGAGATCGTCACGTCGGCCTCGGGGAACGCCGGAACCGCGACGACGGTCACCGACGTCGTGGCGGCGGCAACGCTCACCTCGAAATTGAATCGCCTCGAAATGTCCGCAGGCGATGAGCCGATGTCGATCTCGGCGAGCTGCAGCGAGCTCAAGACCGCGCTCACGGGCATGTTGAATGCATCGAGCCGGAAGCTGTAGCGGCCCCCGCCGACCCACATGATGTCCCCGTCGGACCACAGGCTCTTGGCCCGATCGCGCGAGAAGCCCGGGCGGCTCCTGCTGCTGGGGATCCTGGGGTTCTCAAATTCCAGGGCGTTCCGGCGGACGCGTGAGGCCAGGTCATAGGCATAGATCTTGTCGTCGAGATCGTCGAACACCCACATGGTGGTGCCGTCGGACCACAAGCCGTCGGGATCTGTGTTGCCCGCGGCGCCGAGCGCGTTGAGATCCTTGCCGGGCAGATGGGCGCCGGTGGCCAGCTCATAGGCGTAGACCTTCCCGTCGCGCCAATCGGCCACCCACATGGTGGTGCCGTCGGACCACAGGCCTTTCGGGTCGTGATTGCCTCTCGAGCCCAGCGTGCCGATGTCGCTTCCGGGTTCGCGCGCACCGGTGGCCAGGACGAAGGCGTAGATCTTGTCGTCCCGGTTGTCGGTCACCCACATGGTGGTGCCGTCGGACCAGATCCCGCCTATCCGGCCCTCACCTGAAAGCGTGGAGAATTCGCTGCCCCGCCGGCGGGCGCCGGTGGCCAAATCGTAAGCCTGCACCTTGTTGCCGTGCCAGCGGGCCACCCACATGGTGGTGCCGTCGGACCAGATCCCCATCGGGGATGAGCCGGCCGAATCAAGCGGGATGTCGCGCACCGAGTTCCAGCCGAAGGGGGCGGCGGAGGCCCGGTAGGCAGTCACGGCGTAGGTCTTGGCGCCAGTGCCGTCGGTGGACCTCACCTTGACCGCGAACTTGTTCGTGCCCACGGCGAGGTTGACTTGGTGGCCGGCGGTGTCGGGGTCGGCGTCGGCGGAAGAAATGTCCACCTCTGCGTATGTGTCGGAGGGAGCGACGGCGACTGTGGTGACCGCAACGTCGTTGGCGACATTGGTGACGTACCCGGTTTTAGCGCTGTCGAACAGCTCCGCGATCGCTGGGTCGCTGCCACTGACGCTCAACGACTCCAAGTCAGCGTTAGCCGTCAGCGTGGCGGTGTCGACCCGGGTGAGGACCACGGTATAGGTCCAGACATCGGCGCCATTGGTGACCGTGACAGTGACCGTGTTGGCACCTTCGGCGAGGTCGACTTGGTGGCCGGCGGTGTCGGGGTCGGCGTCGTCAGGAGAGATGACAGCGGTGGCGTCGGCGTGCAGCGGCACAGCGGTGACAGTCGTGGAGGCTGTCGCACTGGGCACGAATGCCGCATAGCTGCGTCGTCCCGGAAGGAACGAACCGATGTCGGCGTCAGTGACCTCCAGCGACCCCAGAGCCGAATCCAAGGAGGTGCGCTCAGGCATGTTGAACGCAAAGGCCTTGTTGTTGAAGCTGTCCAACACCCACATGGACGTGCCGTCAGACCAAATGCCATCGGGTTCCCTGATGCCCGCATCGACAAGGTTGTCGAAGTCCTGATCGGGCCTGCGGACACCGGTCGCCAAATCATAAGCAAAGATCTTTTCAGCCAGCGAGTCGCCCACCCACATGGTGGCGCCATCGGACCACAAACTGTGTGGCACCCAGTTGCCTGCCCAGTTGAGCCCGTTGATGTCGTTGTCGGCTCGCCGGGCACCGGTCGCCAAGTCATACGCATAGATCTTGTCGTCGTATTCGTCGGCCACCCACACGGTGGAGCCATCGGACCACATGCCGCGGGCTCCACGGTTGCCTGCAGCACCGAGCGTGTCGATGTCGTTGTCGGGCTGACGGTCGCCGGTCGCCAAGTCATACGCATAGATCTTGGGGTTGTAATAACCGTCGATCGCCCACATGGTGGAGCCATCGGACCACATGCCGAAGGAGTACCTGTACTCGGCTCGCACTTTCATGATGTCCTTGGCCGGGTCGCGGGCCATGGTGGCCATGTCATAGGCCCTGATGAAGTCGTCGGTGTCGGTGACGTCGTCGCTGTAGTCAATCCACAGCGTGGTGCCATCGGACCAGATCCCGCGAGCTTCCGGCACCGTCTCGCAGTGAATAGTGAAGGCCCGGTATTCCAAGTCGAACGACGTATCGAGCGGCTCGTCGGTGGCAGCGGCCGGCCCGACATGGACAATCGGCGTCAACAGTGCGGCAAACACTGCCAGAACGATCCAGCTCAATCCCCTGAGCGGCCTCCTGCCACGCCTGTCCCGATGCAACCAGTCCAGCATCATGCCCCTCCCGGATTGAAGACCCGCTCTCGGAGGTGGCAAGCCGCATCAACACCCAGCAGGGTGCAGAAAATGTCGGTCTCGGCACATCGCCAACGCTCTGACCAGCGGTCATACACCGACGACAGTGCGCAATTGGCATTCTCTGGCACCGTGCCCACCAAAAGAACCGCCACCTCTTGACGCCGAGAGCTTAGCGAAGTGCAAATGACTATCACATGATGTTTGAACGTATATTACTTACGTTGTGATGACTGTCTGGATTGTCTGAACTGTCGGACGTTTCGTGTAGGCGGCCATGCAGGACGCGGAATCCGCTGGTCAATTCGTGTGCCGGGGCAGGCCCAGGCGGGCGACGAGTGCGGCGGTGTGGCTTCGGTTGGTGCCGTTGATGCGCTGGACCTTGGTGCCGTCGGCTACGGCTGCGTCGATTGCAGCCCGCACTTCGGCGGACACTGCTGCGACGCCGCCGACGATGCGCACGAGCCGCAGCCGATCGCTGCCGAGCAACGCTGCGACTTCGGGCGGCAGGGCGGTGCCTGAGGTATAGACGACAGCGGAGTCAGGAGTGCGTGCTGACCAGGCGGCCGCGACGCCGATGTCGGCAGAGCTCCAGCCGTTGGCGACAATGACAGTGGTGTCGGCAGCCGATCCCGCAGCGGCGAAGACAAGCTGCGCGGCGAGAATGGCCGTCGTCACACGGGTCTCGCCATCGACCCGCGTGATGGCAGTGCGCGGAGAGGCGTCGAGTATTGCCTGCTCGACGGCAATGGGCACGGCCGCGGCGCCGCCGACGATGATCACCTTCCTCGGCTGGAGCTCCGAGACAAGGTTGCGGGTAGCGGCCGGCAGTTCGCTCGGCGCTGTGTAGGCGACCGCCGAGCCGGCAGTGCGCGCCGAGAGCGCGGCCGCTACCCCAATGTCGGGCGGGCTCCAACCGTTCGCCAAGATCAGTGTCAATTCGCCGCCGGGGTTCTCGCCGAGAATCCTGCGGGCCACCGCAGCAGCGGTGCCGGCACGTGTGCTGCCCTCGATTCGCTCCACCTTCAAGCCTGTGCGCGCACGCCTGATCTGGTGCTGCACATCCAAGCGAACCGCCGATTCGCCGCCGACGATGACGACATCGCTGACTCGGCGCTCGCGCAACAGATCGAGCGTCTCCACAGGCAATTCGTTTGACGTGACGTACGCGACAGCCGAGTCGGCGGTGCGGGCGGACAGCGCCACAGCGGCACCGATGTCGGCGGGACTCCAGCCGTTAGCCACAACAAGGACGGCGGACGGGCCGGTGTCCTCGCCATCGTCGGCGATGCGAGGCGCGACCTCGCGGCCTCTCGTGATAGTGCGAGTGCTTGTCGGCGCTGTCGTGATGCTCCTGCTCGTGGTGAACGATGCGGACTTGTTGTTCCCGTGAGAATCGTCGTACACGGCGACCACACGCATGCAAAAGCGAAGGTCGTGTTCGGCAATGGTGTAGGTGTCGGTATCGGCTCCGGGAATCGGTGTCCAGGCTCGACGGTCACGAGAACGCTGCCATTCCCATTCGGTGAGGCCATCATTGATCCCTCCGTCGGGATCGGTGAGCGTGGCCGTCACGTCGTCCCCAGGCACCGGCTGGTCCTTTTCCACCATCACACTGCCCGGTTCGTCCTCGTTGACAACCGTGATGTCGACGTTGTGACTCAGCGTGTGCGTGCCGACATCGGCTTCGATGGTGACGTCGTATTCGGCATTGTTGTCATGGTCCGTCGGGTTTTCGTGGTCTGGTGTGTCCACGAACCTCAGCGCGCCGTTCGAGTCGATCTGGAACTGGTCGGCGTCCTGGCTGCTCAGGCTCCATTGGACCCGACGCTCTTGGGCATTGCGCACCCGATACAGCGCCACGTCGTTGCTACCGGATTCGAGGTGCCTCACTCGCTGAGGCCCGGCCAGGCTAGGGGTCTCGTCGACATCGGTCACGGTGACGGTGACCTGCTTGGTGGCAGTCAGTGCTGACGGATCCGTAGCGGTGACCCTCAGCTGCAGCGTCGGAGTGGTTTCGTGGTCGAGGAGCGTGCGCACGCTCAGCTGACCCGAGTCCTGATCGATGCTGACCATGGCACTGTGGGTGCCTGAGACTGCGTACGTGAGTCGGGTGTTGTCAGCAGTATTGGTATCAGTGGCCTCGACCGGCCCTCCGATAGTGGTCCCGAAGGGGCTGTTCTCTTCGATCGAGCGCATACCGGGGCAAGCTCTACGGGTGGTTGCAAGTGAGTTGAGTGTAGATGTCGTGTGCTGATGTCCAGTGGTGGAGTCGGCGGGGCATGTGGTTGAGGTTGTCCTCGATGACCGAGAGCCGCAGTTGTGCGATGTCGAGGCTGGTGCCTTTGGGGAGCCATCGGCGCAGCAGTGCGTTGGTGTGCTCGTTGGTGGGTCGCTGCCACGGCGAGCGCGGCTCGCAGAAGAACACCTCGATGCCGAGCGCGGCTTCGTTGTCGGCCCAGCGGGCCATCTCGCGGCCTTGGTCCCAGGTGAGGCTGCGCACGAGCGCTGCGGGCTGGCGGCCCAGCGCCGCGGTGACCGCGGCGGCGACCTGGCGCGCCGTAGCCGTCGGGCAGCGCTGCGGTGACCGTGTAGCGGCTGGTGCGCTCGGCGAGGGTGACCGCGGCGGTGAGGTTCGCTTTGCCGACGATGAGGTCGCGGTCCCAGTGGCCGGGCTCTGTACGGTCCTCGACGTCGTCGGGCCGGTCGGCTGTCGGCCGGTATTCCCCCAGCGGGCTGGGCTTTTGGGCCTGCGCGACGCTGCGCGGCCGACGGCGCCGGGCGCGCCGCGGCAGCTTCGCCCAGGTGCCGGCGGGCAGGCCGCTGCGCGGGTCGTTCGCGTAGCACGCCCGATAGATCGTCTCCGCGCACACGCTCATGCCCGCCTCGCGCAGGTCCGCCGCGGTCGCGTGCGGGGACCAGCGCAGCTTCAAGCGCTCATCGACCGCGGCGGCCAGCACCCGATCGGCCGCCAGCTTGGGCGTTCGCTCTCGTCGCGCCCTCGCGCATGCCGACGCGTGCGCCCAGCGGGCGTCATAGCCCGCCCGCCCGGCGCAGCGGGCCAGCTCGCGATGCACCGTGGACCGATCACGGCCCAGCCGCTGCGCTGCGTCCGCGACGCTGCGGCCCGTCCCGAGCGACGACTCGATGAACACCCGCTCATCCAAACTCAGCCTCGCTGCCATACCGGACACCTCCATCGGTCGGCTGCATGTGTTCGCAACGGTCATCATGACCGTTCACTTGCAACCACCGATGGAGTTCGCCGGTCCTCTTTGAGTCGGAGCCGGACGCATTTCAGCTCGTCGCGTGCGTGATGGTGACGGTGTAGGCCTCTGTGTCTGTGCCGTTGGGGGCGGTCACGGTGATGGTGACCGTTTCGTCCTCGCCTGGGGTGAGCGTTATTTGGTGGCCTTCGGTCTGATCATCGGCGTCGGTACCGCTGAAGCCGATCGATGAGGATCCACCGCCGAATGCGGCTTCGGCTGTGATGGTGGTGGAGGTTGTTCCGGCTGGGACTTCGACGTCGTATTCGAATTTGCCGTTGTGGAATTGGCCGATGTCGCCGTCGCTGACCGAGAGCTTCCAGAGGCGGGCGTTCTCGGGCATCGAGTAGGCCTCGGGGTAGCCACGGGCACTGTCAATCACCCACATCGTCCGCCCATCCGACCAGATGCCGGTCGGGTAGGGGCTTGTTCCAGGTCTGAAGTCCAGCCCTGGTATGCGGCGACCGGACTCGGCGTCGTACGCCCGTATCCACCCGTCGCGGATCGCCATATACAGGGTGGTGCCGTCGGACCATATTGCCCGAGTGTTCCCTTTCGGGACCGACTCACGAAGTTCTGGGTAGTAATCAAAATTGGAGATGACGCGGACTACTGGAAAATCGTATACATACAGGACGTCCCAATAAGTGGTCTGGTACATCTTTTCACCATCGATCCAGAGCGCGGTGGGGCTGCCCGGTTCGTCAGAAAACTCGATGTCCTTTGCGGGTATACGGTTTTGGTTCTCCAGTGAATACGCGTAGAGCAGATTGTTTTCATGCGGCTCCCAACCATCATTTTCCCGGTACAGAAGCCAGACAGTCTCGCCATCGGACCAAACGCCTCTTGGTCCCTCTGCATTCCAGCGGCCATACATCGGGCGACTCAACGTCAATGTGCTCGTCTGTTGTTTCGTCTCCATGTCGAACACGTGCACTGCATTTGCCGTTTGGCTTGCGGTCATCATCGTCTCGCCGTTGGCCCACAAACCGTATGCAGAATTGACATCGCAGCTCTTACAGATGTCTTTCGACACATCGCGTGCCATGGGCGCTTGGGGAGCAACTCGATACACACGCGTGTTACTATTGTCCTGGGAAGTCACGGTCACCAAAATGACATCGTCCCCGTCGATGGACAATTGATAACCGTCAACATCGTCGTTTGCGTCCGAGCGGTTCGCCGTCCAGGTCGCCCCGGTGGCGGGCGTGGCCGTCATTGTCGCTGTTGTGCCATTCAGACGCTCATAGAACCCGAGCGGGTACGTGTATTCAGTTGTGCCTGAGCTGAAGTCGCCGATGTCGATACCGACAAAGCTCAGACTGGCCAGACTGGCATCATCAGACAAAGGTGCCGTAGTGCCTGCGAGTTGCTTCAGCACAACCCGATACACGATCCCCGCGTCCACGACCATGGGACTATTGGCAGCAACAGTGATTTCAGTGGTGCCGATAGCCGCGATGTTGACTTGGTGGCCGCCGGTCGACGTATCAGCATCGGGAGGCATGACCGCGATCTCCGCATCTTCCAATGTAGCCGTCGGTGTCACCGTCACCGTTTGCACATCACCGGCAACGTTGCGACTGTATCTAGTAGTGCCCGGCGCGAAACTTGCCAGGTTGACATCTGTGATGGACAGCCCGACTAGCTTGTACGGCCCAGTCCGCGCGATTGTCGAGCCCGAATATCGCAGCGTATGTCCGCGTCTATGATCATTCCAGTGACTCCAGTGCGCTGCAACCTCGATCACGTAGGTGCCGGCTTCTAGGGTGCGGGTCAGCGTGAGTTGGTAGTGCTCAATCTCGCCGGGTTCGTTGTATTGCGCAATGATTCTGCCGCCGGCTGAGCGGATCAGTAGATGACTGGCAGTAGTCGCGTCCACACTCAGCGTTACCGAGCCCGCCTGGCGAACCACCAAACGGTAGTAATGAGCGTTGCGATGCGCTTGATTAAGGTTGTGGTCCCGATTATAAAGCGAAGGGCACCCTTCGATGTAGCTGGAATACGGCATCTCATTGCCCGCAACCAGCTCACGCAGAGCACAACCATCCGGAAGCCGGATGGTAACCCGTCCGAGCGGGTCATCGTTGTCGGCGAGCACCACTCGGGCGGAGCGCGGCTTGGCAACCTTAACCCCTGCGGGCGGCATCCCGAAACCGATCGTGATGCTCTCGCTGTCGTCGTCATCGACATTGTCATCGACTGCGGTCACCGTGAAATCAGCGGAAGTCTGCCCCGCAGCGAACGTCAACTCGGTCGCCGACACCTCGTAGTCGGCCGGCATCGCGCCGCCTCGGCCGGTCACCGATATTGGCACCGTCACCTCGCGCTCGGGATCCGCGGACAGCCGTCACGGTCACGGTCGCCACCGTGCCGCCCTCCGTGGCGGTGTATGAGTCTTTGTCGAAGCTGACTGTCACCTGCGGGTCGTCATTGTCTTGCAGGGTCACCTCGGTGCTGGTGGGACTCGCCGCGGTCACCCCCTCAGACAGCCGCCCGAACCCGATCGTGACCGACTCGTCGTCGTCGTCGATGCTGTCATCGACCGCGGTCACCGTGAACGTCGCAATTCTCTGGTCGGCTGCGAAGGTCACCTCGACCGGTGACAGCGTGTAGTCGTCCGGTGTCGCGGTGCCCCCGATCTTCCTCAAGCACGTCCCGAACCCGGGGCTGCGTCGACAGCATCAAGGTCACCGTCACAACGGCACTCACCTCCACCGTCACCTCGCGCTCGGGATCCGCGGACAGCTTCACGGTCACGGTCGCCGCCGTGCCGCCCTCCGTGGCGGTGTATGAGTCACTGCCCCGCCGCCCTCGACCCAGCGGCAAAGCTCACCTCCACCGGCGTCGTCGATCAAGCTCACCGTCGTGCGGGCCGGGCTGGCCGCGGCCACCCCTTTGTCCGAAGCTGACTGTCACCTGCGGGTCGTCATTGTCTTGCAGGGTCACCTCGGTGCTGGTGGGACTCGTGGCAGTCATCCCCACCGGCAGGGTCCCGAACCCGATCGTGACCGACTCGTCGTCGTCGTCGATGCTGTCATCGACCGCGGTCACCGTGAACGTCGCAATTCTCTGGTCGGCTGCGAAGGTCACCTCGACCGGTGACAGCGTGTAGTCGTCCGGTGTCGCGGTGCCCCCGATCTTCCTCAAGGGCACGTCTACCGAACGCCTGGGCTCCGTCGACAGCATCAAGGTCACCGTCACTGCCCCGCCGCCCTCAGCCGCTGTGTACGACCCAGCGGCAAAGCTCACCTCCACCGGCGTCACATCACCGTCGATCAAGCTCACCGTCGTGCGGGCCGGGCTGGCCGCGGCCACCCCTGTCGGCAGCGTCCCGAATTCGATCGTGACCGACTCGTCGTCATCGTCGACGCTGTCATCGACCGCGGTCACCGTGAACGTCGCAGTGTCCTGATCCGCAGCGAACGACAGCTCCGTCTCCGACACCATGTAATCGTCCGATGTGGCGGAGTTCTCGATCACATTCAGATCCACGGTCACCGCGCGCTCAGGAACCGCCGACAGCACCACCGACACCGACACCGAACCGCCTTCAGCGGCCTCATAAGTGCTTTGACCGAAGCTCGCCGTCACCCGCGGAAAATCATTATCAGCCAACGCCACCGTCGCACTGCCAGGACTCGCCGCGGTCACCCCCTCAGACAGCCGCCCGAACCCGATCGTGACCGACTCGTCGTCGTCGTCGACGCTGTCATCGACCGCGGTCACCGTGAACGTCGCAATTCTCTGATCCGCTGCGAACGACAGCTCCGTCGCCGACACCATGTAATCGCCCGGCAACGCGCCGCCTCCGCCATCCACCGACAACTGCACAGTCACCGCGCGCTCGGGATCCGCTGACAGCCTCACCTCCACGGTCGCCGCCGTACCGCCTTCGGTGGCTGTGCTGGAAGCTCGACCGAACCGCACTGTCACTGGCTTCGGTGACGTGGGTGTGGTGATGACAGTCTCTGTGTCGCCGGTGCCATTTCCGCCTCTTGTGCTGGTGCCCTCTGCACCGCCGCCTGTGTTGGCGCAGTCGTGGGGCGGGTCCTTGAGCGCGAGGCGTGCAGCCTGGTGCGCGTCGGTGGCACGTTGTGCGCTGCGGCCAGCGGGCAGGGCGTCTCGCAGTGTCTCGGCGAGAGTGTCGGTGTCGCCGACCAGGGTGATGCCCTGTGGTGCGATGTCGGCGATGGCCCGGCGGGTGGCGTCTCCGAGTTCAGTGGGGGACTGGGCGTAGAGCACGACACTGTTGCCCCACGCCGCTGCCAGCGCCGCGGCTGCGCCCACATCAGACTGAGACCAGCCGTTCGCGACCACCGCAGCCGCCACACAGTCACCAGCGGCGGTGCGCGCCACGCGTGCAGCGGTCTCCACACGCGTCGCGCCCCACAGGCGCCGAGTAGAAGTCTGAGGACCGGCCGCGTCGGCCGCTTCGGTGCGGACTTGGTCAGACAATGCTGCTTCGCCGCCGACCAACTCGATCCGCTGCGGGCGGTAATCGCCCAGCAGCAGTGCGGTTTCGTCGCCGAGGCTGTCAGGGTTCCCATAGAGCACCGCGTCCGCGCCGTCCGCTGCCACCAGCGAGGCCGCTGCGCCCACATCGGCCAGCGACCAGCCGCTCGCCAGCGCCACTCTCACACCAGAACTGCCCTCAGTGCCCAGCACCCGACGCGCTGCCATAGCAGCGGTCCCGACCCGCGTAGCGCCCCACAGTCGCTCAACCACGACTCCAGGCGACAGCATGCCCAGCTGCGCCAACACGTCATCGGATACCGCCGCTGATCCGCCCACCACCAATACACCAGACGGCAGCACCGAAGACACCAGCCCGGCTGCGTCCTCGCCCAGCGCATCAACAGCAGCTGCTACCACCAGCGCATCGACCACGCCGGCGGCCACCAAGCCCACCGCGGCGCCGACATCAGAGGGCGACCCGCCGTTGGCCAACGCCAGTCTCACACCGCCCTCACTCGGTGCCGGCTGAGATCCCGCGCTCCCCACAGGCACCAACACAGACAACGCCACCGCTACCGCACACAGCACCCCACCAACGCCACCCATAAATCTGTAGCGCCTCATAGCTATGCACTATATAGGACCGATGATGACGGATCTATGACACATTCGTCGTATTAGTTCACGCCATGATGACAATGGGCCAATTCAGGTCGGGGTGCTGGGACTGCGGCGCTCGTCCGACTTTGTCAGGCCCCTGGAGCCGAGGGCATTTCAGCTCGTCGCGTGCGTGATGGTGACGGTGTAGGCCTCTGTGTCTGTGCCGTTGGGGGCGGTCACGGTGATGGTGACCGTTTCGTCCTCGCCTGGGGTGAGCGTTATTTGGTGGCCTTCGGTCTGATCATCGGCGTCGGTACCGCTGAAGCCGATCGATGAGGATCCACCGCCGAATGCGGCTTCGGCTGTGATGGTGGTGGAGGTTGTTCCGGCTGGGACTTCGACGTCGTATTCGAATTTGCCGTTGTGGAATTGGCCGATGCCGCCGTCGCTGACCGAGAGCTTCCAGAGGCGGGCGTTCTCGGGCATCGAGTAGGCCTCGGGGTAGCCACGGGCACTGTCAATCACCCACATCGTCCGCCCATCCGACCAGATGCCCCTCGGCTCCGGCCGCGGCCAATAGGTATTCGTAGGGTGGGGATTTGTTCTGAAATCCAGCCCCGGTATGCGGCGAGCGGACTCGGCGTCGTACGCCCGCACCCACCCGTCGCGGATCGCCATGTAGAGCGTGGTGCCGTCGGACCACATTGCCCGAGTGTTCCCTATCGGGGACGCTTCTGGGCGTTCTGGATCATATTTGATCTTGACGCCCTTGATATCGCGGGTACTTGGAAATTCGTATACGTACAGAACGTCCCAAAAGGTGGTCTGGTACATCTTCTCACCATCGATCCACAGGGCGGTGGGGCTGCCCGACTCGTCGGGAAACTCCATGTCCATTGCGGGCACACGTTCTTGGGTCTCGCGCGAATACGCATAGAGCAGATTGTTGTCATTCGGCTCCCAATTGTCGTCCTCTCGGTGCAGGACCCAGACGGTCTCTCCATCCGACCAGAACCCTTTTGCGGCCCTTGCATACCTGCCGCTATAGCTTGGGAGCGTCAACTCCAGTGTGCTTGTCTGCCGTTTCGTTTCCATATCGAATACGTGCAGTGCGTTTTGCGTATAGCTCATGGTCATCATCGACTCGCCGTCTGACCACAGACCGTATGGGAAAGCGACATCGCAACTCGTGCAGATGTCCTTGGACGCATCGTGTGTCATCGGTGTTTCGGGGGCAAATCGATACACGGGTGTGTTGGCATTGTCCTGGGAAGTCACGGTTACCAGGATGACGTCTGTCCCGTCGATGGACATTTGATGACCCGCAATATCTTCGTTCTCGTCCGCGCGGTTCGCCGTCCAAGTCGCCCCGTCGGGGATCGTGGCCGTCACCGTCACGATTGTGCCTTTGAGACGCTCGTAGAACCCGAGCGAGTACGCGTAATCAGTCTTGTCGGCGCTGAAGTCGCCGATGTCGATGCCTTCGAAGCGCAGACTGACGGGATTGGCATCATCAGACAAGGGTGCCGCGGTGCCCGCCAACTGCTTCAGCACAACGCGATAGACGACCAACTCGTCGACGACCATGGGAATGCTCACAGCGACAGTCATCTCGGTGGTGCCGACGGCTGCGATGTCGACTTGGTGGCCAACCGTCGACACATCCGCGTCGGGCGGCATGACCGTAATCTTCGCACCTTCCAACGGGGCAGACGGGGTCACTGTCACAGTGTGTACATCAGCGGCGACGTTCCGACTGTACTCAGTAGTGCCGGGCGCGAAACCTGCCAGGTTGACATCTGTAATGGACAGCCCGGTCAGCCTGTACGCCTCCGGCCGCGCGATCGTCGGACCTGAATAGCTCAGCGTATGCCCGCGACCATGATCTCTGAAATGACTCCATTGCGCTGCAACCTCGATCACATAGGTGCCAGCCTCCAAGGTGCGGGTCAGCGAAAGCCGATAGAACTGAATCTCGCCAGGTTCGTCGTATCGCGCTATGACTTCGCCGCTCGCCGAACGGATCAGCAGATGACTGGCCGTCGTCGATCTCACCGCGAGGGTCACAGCGCCCTCCTGACGAACCACCAAACGGTAGTAGTGAGCGTTACGCCACGGAATATGGAGCGAAGCGCACCCGCTGACGTAGCTGGAATACGGCATCTCATCGCCCGCAACCAGATCGCGCAGCACACAACCGGCTGGAAGGGACATGGTCACCTGTCCGAGCGGGTCGTCGTTGTCGGCGAGCATCACTCGGGCGGTGCGCGAAATGGCAGCCGTCACCCCCGCCGGCAGCACGAATGCGATTGCCACCGACTCGCCGTCGTCATCGAAGTTGTCATCGACTGCGGTCACCGTGAATGTCGCCGATGTCTGCCCCGCATCGAACGTCAACTCGGTCGCCGACACCTCGTAGTCGGCCGGCATCGCGCCGCCTCGGCCGGTCACCGACAACGGCACCGTCACCTCGCGCTCGGGATCCGCGGACAGCTTCACGGTCACGGTCGCCGCCGTGCCGCCCTCCGTGGCGGTGTATGAGTCTTTGTCGAAGCTGACTGTCACCTGCGGGTCGTCATTGTCTTGCAGGGTCACCTCGGTGCTGGTGGGACTCGTGGCAGTCATCCCCACCGGCAGGGTCCCGAACCCGATCGTGACCGACTCGTCGTCGTCGTCGATGCTGTCATCGACCGCGGTCACCGTGAACGTCGCAATTCTCTGGTCGGCTGCGAAGGTCACCTCGACCGGTGACAGCGTGTAGTCGTCCGGTGTCGCGGTGCCCCCGATCTTCCTCAAGGGCACGTCTACCGAACGCCTGGGCTCCGTCGACAGCATCAAGGTCACCGTCACTGCCCCGCCGCCCTCAGCCGCTGTGTACGACCCAGCGGCAAAGCTCACCTCCACCGGCGTCACATCACCGTCGATCAAGCTCACCGTCGTGCGGGCCGGGCTGGCCGCGGCCACCCCTGTCGGCAGCGTCCCGAATTCGATCGTGACCGACTCGTCGTCATCGTCGACGCTGTCATCGACCGCGGTCACCGTGAACGTCGCAGTGTCCTGATCCGCAGCGAACGACAGCTCCGTCTCCGACACCATGTAATCGTCCGATGTGGCGGAGTTCTCGATCACATTCAGATCCACGGTCACCGCGCGCTCAGGAACCGCCGACAGCACCACCGACACCGACACCGAACCGCCTTCAGCGGCCTCATAAGTGCTTTGACCGAAGCTCGCCGTCACCCGCGGAAAATCATTATCAGCCAACGCCACCGTCGCACTGCCAGGACTCGCCGCGGTCACCCCCTCAGACAGCCGCCCGAACCCGATCGTGACCGACTCGTCGTCGTCGTCGACGCTGTCATCGACCGCGGTCACCGTGAACGTCGCAATTCTCTGATCCGCTGCGAACGACAGCTCCGTCGCCGACACCATGTAATCGCCCGGCAACGCGCCGCCTCCGCCATCCACCGACAACTGCACAGTCACCGCGCGCTCGGGATCCGCTGACAGCCTCACCTCCACGGTCGCCGCCGTACCGCCTTCGGTGGCTGTGCTGGAAGCTCGACCGAACCGCACTGTCACTGGCTTCGGTGACGTGGGTGTGGTGATGACAGTCTCTGTGTCGCCGGTGCCATTTCCGCCTCTTGTGCTGGTGCCCTCTGCACCGCCGCCTGTGTTGGCGCAGTCGTGGGGCGGGTCCTTGAGCGCGAGGCGTGCAGCCTGGTGCGCGTCGGTGGCACGTTGTGCGCTGCGGCCAGCGGGCAGGGCGTCTCGCAGTGTCTCGGCGAGAGTGTCGGTGTCGCCGACCAGGGTGATGCCCTGTGGTGCGATGTCGGCGATGGCCCGGCGGGTGGCGTCTCCGAGTTCAGTGGGGGACTGGGCGTAGAGCACGACACTGTTGCCCCACGCCGCTGCCAGCGCCGCGGCTGCGCCCACATCAGACTGAGACCAGCCGTTCGCGACCACCGCAGCCGCCACACAGTCACCAGCGGCGGTGCGCGCCACGCGTGCAGCGGTCTCCACACGCGTCGCGCCCCACAGGCGCCGAGTAGAAGTCTGAGGACCGGCCGCGTCGGCCGCTTCGGTGCGGACTTGGTCAGACAATGCTGCTTCGCCGCCGACCAACTCGATCCGCTGCGGGCGGTAATCGCCCAGCAGCAGTGCGGTTTCGTCGCCGAGGCTGTCAGGGTTCCCATAGAGCACCGCGTCCGCGCCGTCCGCTGCCACCAGCGAGGCCGCTGCGCCCACATCGGCCAGCGACCAGCCGCTCGCCAGCGCCACTCTCACACCAGAACTGCCCTCAGTGCCCAGCACCCGACGCGCTGCCATAGCAGCGGTCCCGACCCGCGTAGCGCCCCACAGTCGCTCAACCACGACTCCAGGCGACAGCATGCCCAGCTGCGCCAACACGTCATCGGATACCGCCGCTGATCCGCCCACCACCAATACACCAGACGGCAGCACCGAAGACACCAGCCCGGCTGCGTCCTCGCCCAGCGCATCAACAGCAGCTGCTACCACCAGCGCATCGACCACGCCGGCGGCCACCAAGCCCACCGCGGCGCCGACATCAGAGGGCGACCCGCCGTTGGCCAACGCCAGTCTCACACCGCCCTCACTCGGTGCCGGCTGAGATCCCGCGCTCCCCACAGGCACCAACACAGACAACGCCACCGCTACCGCACACAGCACCCCACCAACGCCACCCATAAATCTGTAGCGCCTCATAGCTATGCACTATATAGGACCGATGATGACGGATCTATGACACATTCGTCGTATTAGTTCACGCCATGATGACAATGGGCCAATTCAGGTCGGGGTGCTGGGACTGCGGCGCTCGTCCGACTTTGTCAGGCCCCTGGAGCCGAGGGCATTTCAGCTCGTCGCGTGCGTGATGGTGACGGTGTAGGCCTCTGTGTCTGTGCCGTTGGGGGCGGTCACGGTGATGGTGACCGTTTCGTCCTCGCCTGGGGTGAGCGTTATTTGGTGGCCTTCGGTCTGATCATCGGCGTCGGTACCGCTGAAGCCGATCGATGAGGATCCACCGCCGAATGCGGCTTCGGCTGTGATGGTGGTGGAGGTTGTTCCGGCTGGGACTTCGACGTCGTATTCGAATTTGCCGTTGTGGAATTGGCCGATGCCGCCGTCGCTGACCGAGAGCTTCCAGAGGCGGGCGTTCTCGGGCATCGAGTAGGCCTCGGGGTAGCCACGGGCACTGTCAATCACCCACATCGTCCGCCCATCCGACCAGATGCCCGTCGGTGCCGGCCGCGGCCAATGGGGCTGCCTAGGGTGGGGACTTGTTCTGAAATCCAGCCCCGGTATGCGGCGACCGGACTCGGCGTCGTACGCCCGCACCCACGCGTTGTCGATCGCCAAATACAGTGTGGTGCCGTCGGACCAGATTGCCAGAGTGTTCCCGCTCGGTGGCCCATCAGGGTGCCCTGAATCGTATCGGATTGTGTCGATGTCACTGGCATCTGCTGAAAACTCATATATGTGCAGAACGTCCCAAAAAGTGGCCATGTACATGCTCTCGCCATCGATCCACAGGGCGGTGGGGCTGCCCCACTCGTCGGGAAACTGAATGTCTTTTCCAGGTATCCGCGCTTTGGTCTCTAGTGAATACGCATAGAGCAAGTTGTTGTCGTTCGGCTCCCAGTCGCCGTCCTCTTTGTGCAGGATCCAGACGGTCTCGCCATCCGTCCAAAACCCCCTTGACTCCTCCGCATTCCAACCGTTATAGCGTGGAGGCGTCAATCTCAAAGTTCGTCGCTGCTGCTTCGTCTCGATGTCGAACACATGCAATGTGTTCCATTGTCGGCCCATGGTTATCATCGACTCGCCGTCTGACCACAGACCGTACGGAAAGCTGACATTGCAGCTCGTGCAGATGTCCTTCGACGCATCGCGAGTCACTGGTGCCTCGGGGGCAACTCGATACACGCGCGTGTTGGCATTGTCCTGCGATGTCACTGTCACCAAGATGACGTCTGTCCCGTCGATGGACAACTGATGACCGGCAACATCTTCGTCCTCGTCGGAGCGATTCGCCGTCCAGGTCGCCCCATCGGCGGGCGTGATCGACATCGTCGCAGTTGTGCCGTTGAGGCGCTCGTAGAACCCGAGCGGGTAGGTGTAGCCAGTCGTGTCCGAGCTGAAATCGCCGATGTCGATGCCTTCAAAGCTCAGACTGACCAGACCGGGATCATCAGACAGCGGTGCCGTGGTGTCCGCCAGCTGCGTTAGCACGACGCGATACACGGTCTCCGCGTCCACAATCATGGGACTGTTTACCGCCACAGTGATCTCGGTGACACCGTCAGCCTCGATATCCACTTGGCGGCCATCCAACGATGAATCCGCATCGGGAGGCATCACCGTGACCTCCGCATCGTCCAACGTGGCGGTCGGAGTCACTGTCACCGTGCGCACATTCGCGGCAATGTTCCGACTGTACTCAGTGGTGCCCGGCGCGAAATGTGCCAAGTTGACGTCTGTGATGGACAGCCCGGCCAGCTTGTACGCTCCAGGCCGCGCGATCGTCGGACCTGAATAGCTCAGCGTATGCCCGCGACCATGATCTCTGAAATGACTCCATTGCGCTGCAACCTCGATCACATAGGTGCCAGCCTCCAAGGTGCGGGTCAGCGAAAGCCGATAGAACTGAATCTCGCCAGGTTCGTCGTATCGCGCTATGACTTCGCCGCTCGCCGAACGGATCAGCAGATGACTGGCCGTCGTCGATCTCACCGCGAGGGTCACAGCGCCCTCCTGACGAACCACCAAACGGTAGTAGTGAGCGTTACGCCACGGAATATGGAGCGAAGCGCACCCGCTGACGTAGCTGGAATACGGCATCTCATCGCCCGCAACCAGATCGCGCAGCACACAACCGGCTGGAAGGGACATGGTCACCTGTCCGAGCGGGTCGTCGTTGTCGGCGAGCATCACTCGGGCGGTGCGCGAAATGGCAGCCGTCACCCCCGCCGGCAGCACGAATGCGATTGCCACCGACTCGCCGTCGTCATCGAAGTTGTCATCGACTGCGGTCACCGTGAATGTCGCCGATGTCTGCCCCGCATCGAACGTCAACTCGGTCGCCGACACCTCGTAGTCGGCCGGCATCGCGCCGCCTCGGCCGGTCACCGACAACGGCACCGTCACCTCGCGCTCGGGATCCGCTGACAGCTTCACGGTCACGGTCGCCGCCGTGCCGCCCTCCGTGGCGGTGTATGAGTCTTTGTCGAAGCTGACTGTCACCTGCGGGTCGTCATTGTCTTGCAGGGTCACCTCGGTGCTGGTGGGACTCGTGGCAGTCATCCCCACCGGCAGGGTCCCGAACCCGATCGTGACCGACTCGTCGTCGTCGTCGATGCTGTCATCGACCGCGGTCACCGTGAACGTCGCAATTCTCTGGTCGGCTGCGAAGGTCACCTCGACCGGTGACAGCGTGTAGTCGTCCGGTGTCGCGGTGCCCCCGATCTTCCTCAAGGGCACGTCTACCGAACGCCTGGGCTCCGTCGACAGCATCAAGGTCACCGTCACTGCCCCGCCGCCCTCAGCCGCTGTGTACGACCCAGCGGCAAAGCTCACCTCCACCGGCGTCACATCACCGTCGATCAAGCTCACCGTCGTGCGGGCCGGGCTGGCCGCGGCCACCCCTGTCGGCAGCGTCCCGAATTCGATCGTGACCGACTCGTCGTCATCGTCGACGCTGTCATCGACCGCGGTCACCGTGAACGTCGCAGTGTCCTGATCCGCAGCGAACGACAGCTCCGTCTCCGACACCATGTAATCGTCCGATGTGGCGGAGTTCTCGATCACATTCAGATCCACGGTCACCGCGCGCTCAGGAACCGCCGACAGCACCACCGACACCGACACCGAACCGCCTTCAGCGGCCTCATAAGTGCTTTGACCGAAGCTCGCCGTCACCCGCGGAAAATCATTATCAGCCAACGCCACCGTCGCACTGCCAGGACTCGCCGCGGTCACCCCCTCAGACAGCCGCCCGAACCCGATCGTGACCGACTCGTCGTCGTCGTCGACGCTGTCATCGACCGCGGTCACCGTGAACGTCGCAATTCTCTGATCCGCTGCGAACGACAGCTCCGTCGCCGACACCATGTAATCGCCCGGCAACGCGCCGCCTCCGCCATCCACCGACAACTGCACAGTCACCGCGCGCTCGGGATCCGCTGACAGCCTCACCTCCACGGTCGCCGCCGTACCGCCTTCGGTGGCTGTGCTGGAAGCTCGACCGAACCGCACTGTCACTGGCTTCGGTGACGTGGGTGTGGTGATGACAGTCTCTGTGTCGCCGGTGCCATTTCCGCCTCTTGTGCTGGTGCCCTCTGCACCGCCGCCTGTGTTGGCGCAGTCGTGGGGCGGGTCCTTGAGCGCGAGGCGTGCAGCCTGGTGCGCGTCGGTGGCACGTTGTGCGCTGCGGCCAGCGGGCAGGGCGTCTCGCAGTGTCTCGGCGAGAGTGTCGGTGTCGCCGACCAGGGTGATGCCCTGTGGTGCGATGTCGGCGATGGCCCGGCGGGTGGCGTCTCCGAGTTCAGTGGGGGACTGGGCGTAGAGCACGACACTGTTGCCCCACGCCGCTGCCAGCGCCGCGGCTGCGCCCACATCAGACTGAGACCAGCCGTTCGCGACCACCGCAGCCGCCACACAGTCACCAGCGGCGGTGCGCGCCACGCGTGCAGCGGTCTCCACACGCGTCGCGCCCCACAGGCGCCGAGTAGAAGTCTGAGGACCGGCCGCGTCGGCCGCTTCGGTGCGGACTTGGTCAGACAATGCTGCTTCGCCGCCGACCAACTCGATCCGCTGCGGGCGGTAATCGCCCAGCAGCAGTGCGGTTTCGTCGCCGAGGCTGTCAGGGTTCCCATAGAGCACCGCGTCCGCGCCGTCCGCTGCCACCAGCGAGGCCGCTGCGCCCACATCGGCCAGCGACCAGCCGCTCGCCAGCGCCACTCTCACACCAGAACTGCCCTCAGTGCCCAGCACCCGACGCGCTGCCATAGCAGCGGTCCCGACCCGCGTAGCGCCCCACAGTCGCTCAACCACGACTCCAGGCGACAGCATGCCCAGCTGCGCCAACACGTCATCGGATACCGCCGCTGATCCGCCCACCACCAATACACCAGACGGCAGCACCGAAGACACCAGCCCGGCTGCGTCCTCGCCCAGCGCATCAACAGCAGCTGCTACCACCAGCGCATCGACCACGCCGGCGGCCACCAAGCCCACCGCGGCGCCGACATCAGAGGGCGACCCGCCGTTGGCCAACGCCAGTCTCACACCGCCCTCACTCGGTGCCGGCTGAGATCCCGCGCTCCCCACAGGCACCAACACAGACAACGCCACCGCTACCGCACACAGCACCCCACCAACGCCACCCATAAATCTGTAGCGCCTCATAGCTATGCACTATATAGGACCGATGATGACGGATCTATGACACATTCGTCGTATTAGTTCACGCCATGATGACAATGGGCCAATTCAGGTCGGGGTGCTGGGACTGCGGCGCTCGTCCGACTTTGTCAGGCCCCTGGAGCCGAGGGCATTTCAGCTCGTCGCGTGCGTGATGGTGACGGTGTAGGCCTCTGTGTCTGTGCCGTTGGGGGCGGTCACGGTGATGGTGACCGTTTCGTCCTCGCCTGGGGTGAGCGTTGGCAAGCTCTACCGGTGGTTGCAAGTGAGTTGAGTGTAGATGTCGGCGGCTGATTGCCAGTGGTGGAGTCGGCGGGGCATGTGGTTGAGTTTGTCCTCGATGACCGAGAGCCGCAGTTGTGCGATGTCGAGGCTGGTGCCTTTGGGGAGCCATCGGCGCATCAGTCCGTTGGTCTGCTCGTTGGTGGGTCGCTGCCACGGCGAGCGCGGCTCGCAGAAGAACACCTCGATGCCGAGCGCGGCCTCGATGTCGGCCCAGCGGGCCATCTCGCGGCCTTGGTCCCAGGTGAGGCTGCGCACGAGCGCTGCGGGCTGGCGGCCCAGCGCCGCGGTGACCGCGGCGGCGACCTGGGGCGCGCCGTAGCCGTCGGGCAGCGCTGCGGTGACCGTGTAGCGGCTGGTGCGCTCGGCGAGGGTGACCGCGGCGGTGAGGTTCGCTTTGCCGACGATGAGGTCGCCTTCCCAGTGGCCGGGCTCTATACGGTCCTCGACGTCGTCGGGCCGGTCGGCTGTCGGCCGGTATTCCCCCAGCGGGCTGGGCTTTTGGGCCTGCGCGACGCTGCGCGGCCGACGGCGCCGGCAGCGCCGCGGCAGCTTCGCCCAGGTGCCCGCCGCCAGGCCGCTGCGCGCGTCGTTCGCGTAGCACGCCCGATAGATCGTCTCCGCGCACACGCTCATGCCCGCCTCGCGCAGGTCCGCCGCCGCGGCGTGCGGTGACCAGCGCAGCTTCAAGCGCTCATCGACCGCGGCGGCCAGCACCCGATCGGCCGCCAGCTTGGGCGTTCGCTCTCGTCGCGCCCTCGCGCATGCCGACGCGTGCGCCCAGCGGGCGTCATAGCCCGCCCGCCCGGCGCAGCGGGCCAGCTCGCGATGCACCGTGGACCGATCACGGCCCAGCCGCTGCGCTGCGTCCGCGACGCTGCGGCCCGTCCCGAGCGACGACTCGATGAACACCCGCTCATCCAAACTCAGCCTCGCTGCCATACTGGACACCTCCATCGGTCGGTTGCATGTGTTCGCAACGGTCATCATGACCGTTCACTTGCAACCACCGATGGAGTTCGCCCGGCTACTTCGGCCTGTTCTGCGCGCAATGCGCCTGCCCTCTCGACGACTGGCCTGAAACCTGCCCGAGGTGTGGAACGGACGCCTACGTGTTCGTCGTAGACGCCGACCGGCATGGGTTCCCAAGGATCGTCAGCAAGCCGAGTCCCGAAGAAATGGCGGCATGGAGGCAAGAGCTACGTCACGGGGTACGGACCGGCGCGATAGATCCATCGGCGCCGCTCCGCGACCTTCTGCGTGGCAGCTCCGATCTTGATCAAACCGAAAGCTGAGTAGGCGCCACGCAGATCAGGTGCGCCCCCACCGGCCGCCCACCTCACCGGCGATACGCTGGCGCCATGTCTCGGCGTAGTGAGATCCTCGAGCGTCACCGTGAGGCGATCATCGCAACCGCCCGCAGGTACAAGGCGTCCTCAATTGCCCTGGCCGGCTCCGTGGCGCGCGGCACAGACCACGAAGACAGCGACTGCGACTTCGTGTGCACCTTCGCCCCGGGGACCACTCTGGTCGACGTAGCGGCCCTGAAGCGTGAACTCAAAGAGCTGCTCGGCTGTGAGGTTGACGTGTCGTCCGAGCGCGCGCTGGAGCCTCCGTACACATCAATGCTCCGCGACGCGATTTCGCTGTGACCCGAAGCGACTCGGCACGCATCAGCGACATCGCGCGGGCGGCGGAAATGGCTTCGCGGATTGTCCAGGAGGGCCGGCTTGCATTCCGTGACGATTGGAAGAACCAGCCTGTCGCAGAACGGATGATCACCATCATCGGAGAGGCCGCTTCGCGCCTGACCGCCACTACTACGAGCGCTCATCCCGACATTCCTTGGGACGACATACGCGGCATGCGGAATCTCACCATGCATGAATACCATCGCGTCGAGCCGGAGATCGTATGGGACACGCTCGTGACGAGCATTCCCGACCTCGTACGAGCACTCGGCCAGGACCCAGGACGGCACCGACCGGCTCGCGGCCCCGGTCTTGACCTGTAGCCCGCTACCCGCTTCTTCCGACCCGTGGGGATCCCCGACGATCTCGGGGATGGCCCTGCCGCGGCCGAACTGGGCGTGTGAAGCTGCTGAACCGCATCGCATGGAGCGGCCAAGGCGACCACGACCTAGGAGGGTGGTCGGCAATTGGGTTCTGGTGTGTGTTGTTTGTTGGGCGTGCGCGGTTGTCTGGTCGGTGGTTCGGGGTGGGTTGGGCGCGGGTGTTCTGCCTGATGATGCCCGGGCACTTCGTCGGTCGGCCAGTGGGGCCCCGGGGTCGCGGGTCGGGGCGGGTGTTTTACCTGATGATGCCGAGGCGGCCGGCTCGGTCGAGGTTGAGGGCGGCGATTCGCAGGTCGAGCCACAGGTTGGCCTTGTCGAGGCCGCGCCAGGGGACTTTTTTGGTGCGGGATTTGATCTGAGCGATTTTGCGTTCGGCTTGGGTTCGCAGTCGGTATCTGCTGAGGAATTCGGGTTCGTGGCGTTGTGCTCTCGCGGGGGCGAGGAGTTCTTCGTAAGGGTTGATCTCGATGATGCGGCCGCCGTCGCGTGTGGTGCATCGGGGCTTGAGCTCGCATGCTGAGCAATCCGTTGCCGCGAACCGCGCCTGGCGCCGTTTGGCGCCGCGTGGCGGCGGGATGGGCGCGGTGTTCCCTTGCGGGCAGGCGACCGTCGCTGTGTCGAGGTCGATGTCGAAGTCCGCTTTGGTGAGCATGCCTTCGCGGGCCGGGATCGGCTGTGCGGGGGCGACGAGGTGGATGCCTCGGTCGGCCATCGCTTGACGGGTCGGACCCGATCCGTAGTGGGTGTCGGCGATGATCTCGGCGACCGGGACCGGGTCGGCGTCGATGAGGTCTTCGACCACAGCGGCGTCGTGGACGGTCGCGAGCGTCGCTGCCGCTGAGCAGATCAGGTCAGAGTCCACATCCGCGGACACGTGCAGCTTGTAGCCGTCGTAGCGGTCCGAGCGGGAACGGTGCCCGTGCCGCGCGTCGGGATCGACCGTCGAGACGACCCGGCCCGGGGCCACCCGCTGAGCTATCCGTGCCGTTCGGCTCCGTCGGCGTCGACGGCGATCTCGATGTCCTGGCCCGCCACGACCCTCAGCAGCTCGACCGCAGCGGCCAGGCCCGGATCCCCGAAGCGGGCGCAGAACCCCACCACGGTCTCGGCGTCGCCGAACAGCTCCGCCACCAAAGCGGCCCGTGCGCAGGGATCAGCCCACATGATCTGCGGCTTGGCCCCCCGGTCGTAGTCCTCACGCGACAACAGCCCCCCCAGCCCCGGCCCCGGCCCCGGCGTCGATCCCCGCCAGCGCCCCGAGGCACCTGCGGACCCCGGACCTGATGAGCGTGATCGTGTCCTGGGTGAGCACCGAGTCCGCCACACCGGTCGAGTCCATCGTGCGGCGATGGCCGATCACCCCAGCGCGCTTGGGCGCGATCTTGACCCGATCCCCCCAAAAGGACTCCATCCCGGCGCGAACCAGACGCGCCCGGAACTCCACCAGCACCACATGCGCGATCCCCCGATGCTCCAACGGCAAACCCAACGCCGCTTTCCACGACATATCGAACCGCGAACGGCGCTGCGCCTCACGATCCGACACCCCATAGAACAACTGCAACAACAACAACGCCGCCACCACCGACGGCGGATGCGACGCCCGACCCCGGCCAGACGCATACAACGCATCAAAATCGGCATCGCAGAACAGCTCGCCCCGAGCCTGCCCCAACGTCACCAAGAACCCCTCCGTGTCGAGCAGATCGCCCACCATCACCCCGACATCGAAAATCGAACCCTGACCATCAGCCGAACCGCGCACCCCACCATCATCCGCGATCACGCCCCCCAACACGAGGACCCACACCCGGACTTTCCGACCACCCTCCTAGACAATCCGCAGGACCGGATGCGCGCGTACGAGCTGGTCATGACTGAGGGCACCGAGGACGACGTGCGCACCCACATCGACCTCGACGTCCTGCTCGGGATGTGGAACACCACCTGGCTCGCTGCCCCGCCGCTGCTCCTGTCTGCGGTATGCGCAGCGGTCTTCCTCTAGCAGCCCTATCGGCTGCGTTGCCCGGGCGGGTTCTCCTCGAGAATCGCCGCGACCGACTCGGCGGAGGGATGCACGTACCGGTCCAGAGTGCGCAGCGAGCTGTGTCGGCTGACGGCGCGCAGGATGGTGACGTCGACACCGGATTCAGCGAGGTGCGTCAGGCGGGAGTGGCGCAGCTGATGGAGGGTGCGGCCGCCGCTTGCGGCTTTGAAGATCTCCGCTGCGCGGTTGTACGACAGCCTCGGCCGGCCGGTCAGCGGGCACACATCACCAGGTGCCGCCCCCCGCAGCCGTCGGTTCGACAGGAACAGCGGACCGGTCTCGCGGCGGCGGTGGTACCAGCGCAGGATCGCCGGCAGCACCCTGGCGGTGTCGGTGGACCACTGGATCGTCTCAGCGTTGCCGGCCTTGCCGATGATCGCGGCGCGTTTCTTGGCGAGGTCGAGGTCCTCGATGTTGAGGCCCAGGACTTCGCTCGCTCTCGCGGCGCTGTCGTACAGCAACCGCCACAGCACCCGGTCCCGCATCAGATAGTCGCGGTCGTCCCACAGCGCCCGCAGCTCCTCGATCGGAATGGGGCGCGCCTGGCGCTCGGCTTGGCTGCTGCGGGTCTGCCGTCGCCGGCGGATGCTTGCTGCGGGCGACGAGTCGATGATGCCGATCTCGGCCGCCCAGGCGAACATCGCCGAGATCGCAGCGAGGTGACGGTTGACGGTCGCCGGTGCCCGCTCGGCGTAGCGTTCGCGTAGGTGCCGCTCGATCGTGGCGCGCCCGATGCTGGCGAGGCTGCGGTGCCCCACGTCCTCGATGAGCTTCTCGAAGGTTCCTCGGTAGGCGCGCTGGGTGTTGGCCGACAGGTCCACGGCGGCCAGGAAATCGTCCGCCAGGCCAGCGATCGACGTCTCAGACTACCGCTGAGGGCCGATCTGGACCACCTCTCCCATCCCGGCCGCCCCTCCCAATCGGAGATAACGCGCAGAGTCACCATAGGGGGCGACCGCGTAGGTGCTGGGGATCAGCGCTGCGTGGCCACGCACAACCGGCGATAATGGGGCATTATCCGGGGCAACGGATGGCCACGCACAAACCCCGAGAACAGCGAGACGGACATCCGCGACCGGCCGGCCGCGTGCTCGACGACACACTGCACACACGAAAGACCCATCCCCGATCGACGATCCCCCTGTCCTCATCGTCACTGCCGACTCGGCAACTCGCTGCCGAGTGCGCCAGGTCCACGGCGAGATCACCTTCGTTGATACTTTGCTTGGCGGCATCAGCGATAGCTGTGCCCTCTTGCCGTTTACAGCCGTGGCCTTCTCCGATCTGGCCCAAAGCGCTGACCGCACGAGCCTTGTCGGCGGGTGCCCAACGCTCAACGAAGGAAGGGGGAAGACTCCCCCTTCAAGGTGGGTGTCGGGACATCTAATCGAGAAGGAACTGAGAAGCGCTCAACGAAGGAAGGGGGAAGACTCCCCCTTCAAGACCACCTATACCGTCACCGTCACCCGCGCCTAGCCGCCGCTCAACGAAGGAAGGGGGAAGACTCCCCCTTCAAGAAGCGTGGTCTGCGCAAAGGCCAGAACGCGTTGAAGCCTGCTCAACGAAGGAAGGGGGAAGACTCCCCCTTCAAGTGAAACGCCCTCATCATCCGCCATTTCAGCGCAATGAACCGCTCTGGCTTTGTTGGAGGCTCTGGGGTGCCTTGGAGTTGGTGGAGGCGGATTGTTGGATTCATGCTGCCGTTGGTGGTTGATGTCGAGTCTCGAACTCGATGGGTGTCAGCATGCCTAGCGCAGAGTGGCGGTGCTGACGGTTGTGGAAGATCTCTAGGTATTCGAAGATCGCGTTGGCCAGCTCGATGCGGGTCCGCCAGCGTTTGCGGTCCAGCAGCTCGACCTGCATGCGGCTCCAGAACGACTCGATCATCGCGTTGAAGCCCGGCAAGCTCTACCGGTGGTTGCAAGTGAGTTGAGTGTAGATGTCGTGTGCTGGTGTCCAGTGGTGGAGTCGGCGGGGCATGTGGTTGAGGTTGTCCTCGATGACCGAGAGCCGCAGTTGTGCGATGTCGAGGCTGGTGCCTTTGGGGAGCCATCGGCGCAGCAGCGCGTTGGTCTGCTCGTTGGTGGGTCGCTGCCACGGCGAGCGCGGCTCGCAGAAGAACACCTCGATGCCGAGCGCGGCTTCGACGTCGGCCCAGCGGGCCATCTCGCGGCCTTGGTCCCAGGTGAGGCTGCGCACGAGCGCTGCGGGCTGGCGGCCCAGCGCCGCGGCGGCCGCGGCGGCGACCTGGGGCGCGCCGTAGCCGTCGGGCAGCGCTGCGGTGACCGTGTAGCGGCTGGTGCGCTCGGCGAGGGTGACCGCGGCGGTGAGGTTCGCTTTGCCGACGATGAGGTCGCGGTCCCAGTGGCCGGGCTCCATGCGGTCCTCGACGTCGTCGGGCCGGTCGGCTATCGGCCGGTATTCCCCCAGCGGGCTGGGCTTCGCGCAGGTGGGCCTGCGCGACGCTGCGCGGCCGACGGCGCCGGGCGCGCCGCGGCAGCTTGCGCCCAGGTGCCGGCGGGCAGGCCGCTGCGCGCGTCGTTCGCGTAGCACGCCCGATAGATGGTCTCCGCGCACACGCTCATGCCCGCCTCGCGCAGGTCCGCCGCGGTCGCGTGCGGGGACCACCTCAGCTTCAAGCGCTCATCGACCGCGGCGGCCAGCACCCGATCGACCGCCAGCTTGGGCGTTCGCTCTCGTCGCGCCCTCGCGCATGGCGACGCGTGCGCCCAGCGGGCGTCATAGCCCGCCCGCCCGGCGCAGCGGGCCAGCTCGCGATGCACCGTGGACCGATCACGGCCCAGCCGCTGCGCTACGTCCGCGACGCTGCGGCCCGTCCCGAGCGACGACTCGATGAACACCCGCTCATCCAAACTCAGCCTCGCTGCCATACCGGACACCTCCATCGGTCGGCTGCATGTGTTCGCAACGGTCATCATGACCGTTCACTTGCAACCACCGATGGAGTTCGCCCCCCTATAGGTCAAGACTTTGTTTCATGGGGTGTGTTGGGAGTCGAGTCGTGCGCGGTGGTCGGTCATGACGCGTTGGTAGACCTCGCGGGCGAGGAATCGTTTGAGGCAGCGGATGATGTCTCTTTTGGAGAGGCCTTCGGTGGTGCGTCGGCGGGTGCAGTCGATGGTGGGCTGGTGGAAGCGCATGCGCACGATGACGGCGCGGCAGAGCGCGGCGTTGGCTTGTCGGTGCCCGGCGCGGGAGAGCCGGTGCCGGTTGGTGACGCCCGATGAGGCGGGGATCGGACAGGCGCCGCAGAGTTTGGCGAGGGCTGCTTGGGAGCGGATGCGGTCGGGGTTGTCGCCGAAGACGATGAGCATCTCGGCTGCGGTGTCAGCGCCGATCCCGAACCCGTCTCGCAGGTTCGGGGAGTGGGCGCGGGCGGGTTCGTCGAGTATCGGGTCGTGATCGTCGATCTCGGCGTTGAGGGCGATCCAGCGCTTGGCCAGCGATCGCAGGGTGTGCTTGGCCGACGCGGTCGGCGTGGTCATGGGGCCAGGCCGCAAGCCGGAACAGCGGCCGATGAGCGCCTTGTCCGCCATGCCGCCGAGCTGCTCGCGCAGCTCGGCGGGGACGGTCACGATCACCGCCTTGAGAGTGACGATCGCCGATGTGGGGCCCTTGCGGGCTGTGTCGCGGGCGATCTTGATCTGGCGGATCATCTCCACGGTGCCATCCGCGGACTTCGCCACGGCGGTGGACTCGCCCGACAGCACTGAGCGCGCGGCGGCTTCGGCGTCCAGGGCGTCGGTCTTGCCGTTCATCCTGCGGGAACGGCGATCGCCCCGATTCACCTCAACCAGCCGGTAGCCGTTGCGGCGCAGCCAGCTGGCCAGACCGACGCCGTAGCTGCCGGTGCCCTCGACCCCGAACGCCATCGGCCGCCCCAGCGACACAGCCCACGCCTCAAGCTGCGCGTAGCCCTCCCGGTTCGCCCGCACATGGCATTCGCCGAGGCGGCTGCCGAGCTCGTCGACGGCGACCGCGGCATGCATGTGCTTGTGCGTGTCAACGCCGACGACGATTCTCGCCCGCTTCGGCCCTGGCGCGATACTGGTCATTGCTGTCCTCGGGGGACTGTGGATGCCAGCTGGTCGGGCGGGAAGGACAGGACTGTGACGGGTCGGTCCAAAAGAGCAGGCCCCTATTCGGTCACGACCCTCCCGGCCAGCCGGCGCTGCGTTGATCGCTGCCCGACTGGCGCCGACAGATCAACGCCAAGGCACACCGGCCAGTCATAAGCAAGGGTCAAACACCAGCCGAACAGCGAACACCATCATGCTCACAGTCGAAGCAGTCGCCGATCGATCCCATCGACGGCAAGAGCCCTGAGTCGACCGCTCGCTGGGTGAACGCCCACGACGTGAACTGGGCGGATTCAATCGGTCGTCGCAACACCTCGATGATGGGGGTGCGCGATGGGCAGGCCGGCGGGGTGGATGCAGGAGTTGACGGGTCGGTCGGCGATGAGGTCGCCGGGCAAGCCGTCGTTGCGGCGGGAGGTCGAGCGGGGGTTTTGGGGTGAGATCGCCAAGGGGGTGTCGAGCGAGGAGGCGGCTGTGGCTGTGGGGGTGTCCCAGGCGGTGGGGAGCTGCTGGTTCCGGCAGGGTGGCGGGATGGCCACTGTTGAGCTTGCCCCGTTGTCGGGCCGGTATCTGTCGTTCGGCGAGCGAGAGGAGATCGCGGTGCTTCGCGCTGAGGGTCTCGGTGTGCGAGCGATCGCCCGCAGGCTGGGTCGGAGCCCGTCGACGATCTCCCGGGAGTTGCGCCGAAATGCGGCCACCCGCGGCGGAAAGCTGGAGTAGCGGGCGTCGGTCGCGCTGTGGAAGGCCGAGCTGGTCGCTCGTCGTCCCAAGACGGCCGAGCTCGTCGAGAACGACCGTCTGCGGGGCTATGTGGCCGAACGGCTCTCGGGCGAGGTGCGGCGCCCGGACGGAACGCCGGCCGCTGGGCCTGCGGCGGCTGAGTGGAAAGGGCGAAACAAGCCATATCGCGCGGACCGCCGGTGGGTGCGAGGATGGAGCCCGCAGCAGATCTCGAACCGGCTCCGGGTCGAGTTCCCCGATGACGAGTCCATGCGCATCAGCCACGAAGCGATCTACCAGGGCCCTCTATGTCCAAGGCCGCGGCGCTCTCAAGCGAGAGCTCGTGGCATGCCTGCGCACCGGGCGGGCCTTGCGGGTCCCTCGAGCCCGGACCCGCAACAAGGCCTGGGCCCATGTCACACCCGAGCTGATGCTCAGCGAACGCCCCGCCGAGGCTGGGGACCGGGCAGTGCCAGGGCACTGGGAAGGCGACCTGGTCATCGGCCTGCAACGCTCAGCGATCGGCACCCTCGTCGAGCGGACCACCCGATTCACGATGCTGACCCCGCCTGCCCCGCGCCGACGGCTACGGCGTCATCGCCCGCACCAAGAACGGCCCCGCCCTGGCCGGCTACGGCGCCGCAGCCATGAAAGACGCGCTCGCAGCATCGATGACGACCCTGCCCGCGCAGCTGCACCGATCATTGACCTGGGACCGAGGCAAAGAACTCTCCGCCCACGCGGCGTTCACCGTCGAGACCGACATACCGGTCTACTTCTGCGACCCCCACAGCCCCTGGCAGCGAGGCACCAACGAGAACACCAACGGGCTGCTGCGCCAATACTCCCCCAAAGGCACCGACCTGTCCCGCTGGACCGAGCAAGACCTCCAAGCCGTCGCCCACACCCTCAACACCCGGCCGCGCAAAACCCTCGGCTGGCGCACACCCGCCGAAGCCCTCAACGAACACCTGCGCTCCCTCCAACAACCCGGTGTTGCGACAACCGATTGAATCCACCTTGCGATCCGCGGTCGCTGTGATGAGTCACCTCGGCGGTGCTGTGGCCGTCGCGGCGGCGCCCCGAGATGGCCATCTCCAAGGCGTCGAGCGCCAGATCGGTGCGCATCGACCGCGACGCCTGCCAGCCCAGCACCCGGCGCGAATAGGCGTCGATCACGAACGACACGTACACCGGGCCGCTGCGGGTGCGCACATAGGTGAGATCCGCGAGCCACAGCCGGTTCGGGGCCGGCACGGCGAAGTCCCGGTTCACCAGGTCGGCGGGCCGCTCGGCGTCATCAGCTGGGGTCGTCGTGCGGACCGTGCCGCCTCGGCGGGTCCCTTCGAGGCCCATGCGGCGCATCAGGCGTTCCACAGTGCAGCGAGCCACCCTGATGCCCTCGACGCTGTTGAGGTGATCCCACACCTTGGCCGCCCCATAGGCGTCATAGTTCTCCCGATGCACCCGGGCGATCTCCCCGCATAACCAGGCATCGCGCAGCGCCCGCGCCGAGGGCGGCCGGCGCCTGGCTGCCCAATAGGCGCACGGGGCGATCCCGACGCCGTGCTCAGCGAGCACGGCGCAGATCGGCTCGACCCCGAACCGGCCGCGATGGGCGTCGACGAACGCCACTATCTCTTCGACTGGCGGTCGAGCTCCGCCCCGAAGAAAGCCGACGCCGCCTTCAATATCTCGTTCGCGCGGCGCAGCTCACGGTTCTCGCCCTCGAGCTCTTTGATCCGGGCACGCTCGGCTGTGGTCACGCCCGGGCGGGTCCCGCCGTCGACCTCAGCGCGGCGCACCCACTTGCGCACCGTCTCCGCGGTCGGGCCCAGCTTGTCCGCGACCGAGCTGATCGCCTCCCACTGCGACCCGTACAGGCGCTCATTGTCGAGCACCATCCGCACCGCCCGCTCACGCAGCTCGACCGGATATCTTCCATTTCCTGGCATCGCTCCATCCTCTCAAGGAACAGAGCCTCTACCAAACACGGGGTGATTCACCCCGTGGGACCACGACTCCGACGGAGTGCCGGTGCTTTTGGTGATGTCGGACAACGGCCCTCAGATGCGCTCGGGGGCGGCACGGGAGTTCATGGCGCTGTGCTGGCTGGCCACCCACTACGGCCGGCCCGGCACCCCCACCGGCCAAGCCTGGATCGAGAGCCTGTTCGGGCACCTCAAGACCGAACAGCCCCACCTCGAACTCATCGACGACATCGACGTGCTCCGCGCGGAGCCCGAAACCCAACAACAGCGCTACAACACCATCCGACTGCACGCCGGCATCGGCTACGTCACCCCCGACCAAGAACACCGCGGCGAAGGAGACACCATCCGAGCCGCCCGACGCGACGGCCTCGCCCGAGCCCGCCGACAACGCATCGCCTACCATCGAAACCACCCATCCCGGGGACCCGAACATGCGGGTTGAATCCCCCAGCCGAAGCGACATCAAGTCAGACACACGTCACTCTCTGACCCGGCCATTCCAGCATATGTCATCGTAATGTCAGCATACGCAGCCATATTGTCAACCATTCGCCAGCTAAAACCTCTTAGTGTGATATGTTATGAGATATCAGTTCTGGGGTTGGCGCGGCTTGGTCTTCACTGTGCTGGTGTTGGTGTCAGTGTCGGCTGTTGGGCCTATGGGGGCGCACGCGGTCCTGTCGGGGTCGACGTGCCCGGCTGGGGTGACCGCGGTTCGGTCTCCTGCTGATCCCGCCCGCTCACATGTCGCGCCGGTAGAGGCGTTGTGGTCGCTGTGTCGTTAGGAGGGCGTGCGCGGGCTGGCGGAGGGCGTCGGGATCGTAAGAGGTGGCGCTGTCGGCGTGCGTTGGCGGTGTCGGTTGTCGTGTTGGGGGTGTTGGCGCCGGTTCAAGGTGAGGGTGTTGCTGTTGCGGCAGCCCAGCGGCCAGATCCTGGCTCGCGAGGCGCGGTTGCCTCGTTGGACTCGGCCGCGCTACCGACGGCGCGAACCGACACATCTACATTGCCGCCGGTGCCTATGGTGACGGTGGCGTTCGATGGCTTTGAGGTGTCGTGCCCGGCGACGATGACCGAGGGCCAGAGCTATCAGTGCAGGGTGGAGAACACCGCGGCGAGCGAGGCGGAGTGGCCGACTGTGGGCCTCATGCACAGCTCCGAGGATGCGAACCGTGCGCTGGTGGTGGGCTCGCCGCTCGACGTCGCTTGGGGTGCGCCGCTTGCGAGCAGCAGCGTTGTGTCGACGAATTGGTGGATCGGCGCTGAGCTGATCGGTTTTTCGCGTTTCGACGAGACGGGCAAGGCGACCGCGAATCAGTCGCGGAGCTTCACGGTGGTGGTTGCCGACGACGAGCGGTACGAGCCCGCGGAGACGTTCTATGTGGGGATGATCGCTTCGGGCAGCAAGAACATGACGGCCATGTTCAACAACAAGGCAGCGGTCACGATCGCTGCGAGCGATTCGCTGAGCGATGATTCGTCATTGAGCGAGCTGCGGCTGTCGCATGCGGCGGGGGGCATCGCGCTGGTGCTTTCCGAGGGGGTCACGACGTACAGCGTGGCAGTGCTCTACGACGTGACCGAGTTGGTGGCGGTGCCGGTCGCGAGCGACTCGGGGGCCTCGGTGGCGGTGGACGGGGTGGTGCTGGAGCGGCCCGAGGTCGCGGATGCAGGTGTGGCGAGGGCCTTGCGGGTCGGCGTGACGACCCTCTCGGTGGTGGTGACGCCTGCGGACGGCGCCACGGCAACGACGTACACGCTCGACGTGACCCGCGCCGCGCACGCGGAGGGTGCCGCGGCTGTGGTCGCTGTCGACGGTTTCGCGCTGAGCTGCCCATACAGGATCTGGGAGGGGCTTCAGCAGTTCTGCGAGCTCTCGAACACCGGTGACGGCGACGCGGCGTGGCCGGTGGTGGGCGTGGTGCACAGCTCGTTGGACACGACGCGTGCGCTGGTAGCGCCGGACTCGGTGATCGACGCGGACGATGCCGCGTACAGCAAGGACGTGCGGTTCTGGCCGGAGACCGCCGATGCGGGGGACTCATGGGACTACGGCCACGGCGACCTGTTCCCGGGCAGCATCACGAGCACCCGGGTGGCGTACGGCTACGAGCGAGTCGATCTCGCGGGCACGGCCGCTGCCGGGGAGCACCGGTGGGTCCGCTTGCTCGCCGCTGAGAATTCCGACACGTCGTCGACTGAGCAGTTCTATGTGGCATTGGCAGCCGACGGCGACAGCAGCCTGTCAGGGCTGCTGTCGTCGCGTGCGCCGGTGCTGATAGCGGATGCGTCATCCGCAGCGCCGGCAACGCAGTCCGTCACCGCGTCGGCGCGCACGCCGAGGACGCTGAGCATCTTGGTCGAAACGACGGGAGAAGGGGGGTACGAGGCGCATCTTCGGTGGAGGCCCAGCGGCAGCAGCGACAGCTGGGCTGCGGCGGTGGCACGGTCCGAGGACGGCACCGCGGTGTTCGAGCTGGGCGCGCTGGAGCCCGATACCGCGTACAGCGTTGAGGCCTCGTTGGATCCCGGGTTCGCGTCGGAAGCGACCACCGCAGCCACTATCACCACGCCGGCGTCGCTGCTTTCGTCCGTGGCGGTGTCGGGGACGACGATGACGTTGTTGTTCATATCGGATCTGGACATCGCCTCGACACCGGCTGGGGGCGATTTCTCAGTGAGTGCGACGAATGCCTCCACCGCGGTGACGAGGGTGCTCGAGGTGACCAGAGCAGTCGTCGCGGGCTCCACGGTCACGCTGACGCTGTCCGCTGCGGTACGCGCCAGCGACACGGTGGCCGTCGGGTACACCGTCGGCACGAATCCGATACGCCTCTCGGGCGGCCAGCAGGCCGAGAGCTTCGCCGACGTGTCCGCGGTGAACTCCACGCCGCGGTCCGCGAATGCGATGCTGGGAGGCCTGTCGTTGTCGGGCACGATGCTGGTGCCTGCTTTTGCTGCCGACGTGCTGGCGTATGCGGCGACGGTGCCCAACACGACGGCCGCGGTGACGGTGACAGCGTCAGCGGCGGACGGCTACGCGACGGCGGCCACGGTGCCGGGGGCGTTCGACGCGGTCGCTGACGGCCATGTGGTGCCGTTGTCGGTGGGAGCGAACACCGTCACCGTGACCGTCGCCGCGGAGGACCGCACGGCCACCGCCGCCTATGTCGTGACCGTGACGCGTGCAGCCAATACGGCGCCGGGGTTCGCTGCGGGGCCGGTGTCGAGGCCGCTGGCGGAGAATTCGCCGGGCGGCACGGCGCTGGGTGCTGCGGTGACAGCCACCGATGCCGACCAAGGCCAGGAGCTGACCTATTCGCTGCACGGCGCGGACGAGTCGGCGTTCGCGATCGACGTGTCCAGCGGGCAGATCAGCACTGCGTCCGGTCACGACTATGACTTCGAGAAGAAGTCGCAGTACCAGTTCTCGGTGGTCGCGACCGATGACGGCAGCCCGCCGATGTCGGCCACCGCGCAGGTGACCGTCACGCTGTCCAACGTCGCCGAGGTGCCCGCAGTGCCCGAGCCGCGCCGCAGCGCCGCCGCGAGGGACTCGATCACCGTCACTTGGGCAGTGCCCGCAGTGGGCGGCGGCCCGCCGGTGTCGAGCTATGACGTGCGCTACCGCGTCAGACCGGCAGCACCGGGTGGCACGACGGCCCCCAGGACCTGACCGTCACCCGTGCCACCCTCGGGAGCCTCGACGTCGGCACCGAGTACGAGATCGCTGTGCGCGCCGCCAACGCCGACGGCGACAGCGGCTGGACCGACCCGCCGCTGCGCCTGTCCACGCAGCGGTCCGCGGATGCGACGCTGGGAGCCCTGTCGTTGTCGGGCACGGTGCTGGTGCCTGCTTTTGCTGCCGACGTGCTGGCGTATGCGGCGACGGTGCCCAACACGACGGCCGCGGTGACGGTGACAGCGTCAGCGGCGGACGACAACGCGACGGCGGCCACGGCGCCGGGGGCGTTCGACACAGCCGCCGACGGTCATGTGGTGCCGTTGTCGGTGGGAGCGAACACCATCACCGTGACCGTCACCGCTGAGGACCACACCGCCGCCGCCTATGTCGTGACCGTGACGCGTGCAGCCAATACGGCGCCGGGGTTCGCTGCGGGGCCGGTGTCGAGGCCGCTGGCGGAGAATTCGCCGGGCGGCACGGCGCTGGGTGCTGCGGTGACAGCCACCGATGCCGACCAAGGCCACAAGCTGACCTATTCGCTGCACGGCGCGGACCGGGCGGCGTTCGCGATCGACGTGTCCAGCGGGCAGATCAGCACTGCGGCCGGTCACGACTATGACTTCGAGACGAAGTCGCAGTACCAGTTCTCGGTGGTCGCGACCGATGACGGCAGCCCGCCGATGTGGGCCACCGCGCAGGTGACCGTCACGCTGTCCAACGTCGCCGAGGTCCCCGCAGTGCCCGAGCCGCGCCGCAGCGCCGCCGCGAGGGACTCGATCACCGTCACTTGGGCAGTGCCCGCAGTGGGCGGCGGCCCGCCGGTGTCGAGCTATGACGTGCGCTACCGCGCGACCGGCAGCACCGGGTGGCACGACGGCCCCCAGGACCTGACCGTCACCCGTGCCACCCTCGGGAGCCTCGACGTCGGCACCGAGTACGAGATCGCTGTGCGCGCCGCCAACGCCGACGGCAACAGCGGCTGGACCGACCCGCCGCTGCGCCTGTCCACGCAGCGGTCCGCGGATGCGATGCTGGGAGCCCTGTCGTTGTCGGGCACGGTGCTGGTGCCTGCTTTTGCTGCCGACGTGCTGGCCTATGCGGCGACGGTGCCCAACACGACGGCCGCGGTGACGGTGACAGCGTCAGCGGCGGACGACAACGCGACGGCGGCCACGGCGCCGGGGGCGTTCGACACAGCCGCCGACGGTCATGTGGTGCCGTTGTCGGTGGGAGCGAACACCATCACCGTGACCGTCACCGCTGAGGACCAGACCGCCGCCGCCTATGTCGTGACCGTGACGCGTGCAGCCAATACGGCGCCGGGGTTCGCTGCGGGGCCGGTGTCGAGGCCGCTGGCGGAGAATTCGCCGGGCGGCACGGCGCTGGGTGCTGCGGTGACAGCCACCGATGCCGACCAAGGCCACAAGCTGACCTATTCGCTGCACGGCGCGGACCGGTCGGCGTTCGCGATCGACGTGTCCAGCGGGCAGATCAGCACTGCGGCCGGTCACGACTATGACTTCGAGACGAAGTCGCAGTACCAGTTCTCGGTGGTCGCGACCGATGACGGCAGCCCGCCGATGTGGGCCACCGCGCAGGTGACCGTCACGCTGTCCAACGTCGCCGAGGTCCCCGCAGTGCCCGAGCCGCGCCGCAGCGCCGCCGCGAGGGACTCGATCACCGTCACTTGGGCAGTGCCCGCAGTGGGCGGCGGCCCGCCGGTGTCGAGCTATGACGTGCGCTACCGCGCGACCGGCAGCACCGGGTGGCACGACGGCCCCCAGGACCTGACCGTCACCCGTGCCACCCTCGGGAGCCTCGACGTCGGCACCGAGTACGAGATCGCTGTGCGCGCCGCCAACGCCGACGGCGACAGCGGCTGGACCGACCCGCCGCTGCGCCTGTCCACGCAGCGGTCCGCGGATGCGATGCTGGGAGCCCTGTCGTTGTCGGGCACGGTGCTGGTGCCTGCTTTTGCTGCCGACGTGCTGGCCTATGCGGCGACGGTGCCCAACACGACGGCCGCGGTGACGGTGACAGCGTCAGCGGCGGACGACAACGCGACGGCGGCCACGGCGCCGGGGGCGTTCGACACAGCCGCCGACGGTCATGTGGTGCCGTTGTCGGTGGGAGCGAACACCATCACCGTGACCGTCACCGCTGAGGACCACACCGCCGCCGCCTATGTCGTGACCGTGACGCGTGCAGCCAATACGGCGCCGGGGTTCGCTGCGGGGCCGGTGTCGAGGCCGCTGGCGGAGAATTCGCCGGGCGGCACGGCGCTGGGTGCTGCGGTGACAGCCACCGATGCCGACCAAGGCCACAAGCTGACCTATTCGCTGCACGGCGCGGACCGGGCGGCGTTCGCGATCGACGTGTCCAGCGGGCAGATCAGCACTGCGGCCGGTCACGACTATGACTTCGAGACGAAGTCGCAGTACCAGTTCTCGGTGGTCGCGACCGATGACGGCAGCCCGCCGATGTGGGCCACCGCGCAGGTGACCGTCACGCTGTCCAACGTCGCCGAGGTCCCCGCAGTGCCCGAGCCGCGCCGCAGCGCCGCCGCGAGGGACTCGATCACCGTCACTTGGGCAGTGCCCGCAGTGGGCGGCGGCCCGCCGGTGTCGAGCTATGACGTGCGCTACCGCGCGACCGGCAGCGCCGGGTGGCACGACGGCCCCCAGGACCTGACCGTCACCCGTGCCACCCTCGGGAGCCTCGACGTCGGCACCGAGTACGAGATCGCTGTGCGCGCCGCCAACGCCGACGGCAACAGCGGCTGGACCGACCCGCCGCTGCGCCTGTCCACGCAGCGGTCCGCGAATGCGATGCTGGGAGCCCTGTCGTTGTCGGGCACGGTGCTGGTGCCTGCTTTTGCTGCCGACGTGCTGGCCTATGCGGCGACGGTGCCCAACACGACGGCCGCGGTGACGGTGACAGCGTCAGCGGCGGACGACAACGCGACGGCGGCCACGGCGCCGGGGGCGTTCGACACAGCCGCCGACGGTCATGTGGTGCCGTTGTCGGTGGGAGCGAACACCATCACCGTGACCGTCACCGCTGAGGACCAGACCGCCGCCGCCTATGTCGTGACCGTGACGCGTGCAGCCAATACGGCGCCGGGGTTCGCTGCGGGGCCGGTGTCGAGGCCGCTGGCGGAGAATTCGCCGGGCGGCACGGCGCTGGGTGCTGCGGTGACAGCCACCGATGCCGACCAAGGCCACAAGCTGACCTATTCGCTGCACGGCGCGGACCGGTCGGCGTTCGCGATCGACGTGTCCAGCGGGCAGATCAGCACTGCGGCCGGTCACGACTATGACTTCGAGACGAAGTCGCAGTACCAGTTCTCGGTGGTCGCGACCGATGACGGCAGCCCGCCGATGTGGGCCACCGCGCAGGTGACCGTCACGCTGTCCAACGTCGCCGAGGTCCCCGCAGTGCCCGAGCCGCGCCGCAGCGCCGCCGCGAGGGACTCGATCACCGTCACTTGGGCAGTGCCCGCAGTGGGCGGCGGCCCGCCGGTGTCGAGCTATGACGTGCGCTACCGCGCGACCGGCAGCACCGGGTGGCACGACGGCCCCCAGGACCTGACCGTCACCCGTGCCACCCTCGGGAGCCTCGACGTCGGCACCGAGTACGAGATCGCTGTGCGCGCCGCCAACGACGACGGCGACAGCGGCTGGACCGACCCGCCGCTGCGCCTGTCCACGCAGCGGTCCGCGAATGCGATGCTGGGAGCCCTGTCGTTGTCGGGCACGGTGCTGGTGCCTGCTTTTGCTGCCGACGTGCTGACCTATGCGGCGACGGTGCCCAACACGACGGCCGCGGTGACGGTGACAGCGTCAGCGGCGGACGACCACGCGACGGCGGCCACGGCGCCAGAGGACTTCGACACGGTCGCTGACGGCCATCAGGTGCCGCTGTCGGTGGGAGCCAACACCATCACCGTGACCGTCACCGCGGAGGACCAGACGGCCGCCTACGTCGTGACCGTGACACGCCTCCCCGAGACGGTCGCGCCGACCTTGACCTCGGCGCGGATGACGGCGACGTGCTGGTGCTGAGCTACGACGAGCCGCTCGACGCCGGCTCGAAGCCCGCCCCTGCGGCGTTCTCGGTGCGAATCGCTGACGCCGTGACCTCTGCGGCCCGGTCGGTGCCGGTGACCGGCGTGTCGATCGAAGACGATTCGGTGCAGCTCTCGCTGGACAGTGCGGGCCGCCACCGCGACACCGTCACCGTCACCTACCAGGCACCCGCATCCGACGCGATCGCGGACCTCGCCGGCAACCAGGCCGCGCGCCTGCGGGCACCGGGCAGCGAACACGACCGCACCCGCCGCCGAAGCGTCCCTCAAAAGCCTCGTCCTGAGCGATGTCGACACCCACCCGGCATTCTCGCCGGCCTCGTTCGAGTACACAGCCGACGTCGCGGGCCTTGTCGCGGTCACCACCGTCACCGCAACCCCGGTCGACCAGCGCGCGGTCGTGTCGATCACGCCGGACGACGCCAGCCCAACGCCAGGATTTCAAGTCGACCTCATCGGGGGCACAAACACCATCACGGTCACCGTCACCGCGGAGGACCGCACGGCCACCGCCGCCTATGTCGTGACCGTGACGCGTGCAGCCAATACGGCGCCGGCGTTCGCTGCGGGGCCGGTGTCGAGGCCGCTGGCGGAGAATTCGCCGGGCGGCACGGCGCTGGGTGCTGCGGTGACAGCCACCGATGCCGACCAAGGCCAGGAGCTGACCTATTCGCTGCACGGCGCGGACGGGTCGGCGTTCGCGATCGACGTGTCCAGCGGGCAGATCAGCACTGCGGCCGGTCACGACTATGACTTCGAGACGAAGTCGCAGTACCAGTTCTCGGTGGTCGCGACCGATGACGGCAGCCCGCCGATGTGGGCCACCGCGCAGGTGACCGTCACGCTGTCCAACGTCGCCGAGGTCCCCGCAGTGCCCGAGCCGCGCCGCAGCGCCGCCGCGAGGGACTCGATCACCGTCACTTGGGAAGTGCCCGCAGTGGGCGGCGGCCCGCCGGTGTCGAGCTATGACGTGCGCTACCGCGCGACCGGCAGCGCCGTGTGGCACGACGGCCCCCAGGACCTGTCCGTCACCCGTGCCACCCTCGGGAGCCTCGACGTCGGCACCGAGTACGAGATCGCTGTGCGCGCCGCCAACGCCGACGGCGACAGCGGCTGGACCGACCCGCCGCTGCGCCTGTCCACGCAGCGGTCCGCGGATGCGATGCTGGGAGCCCTGTCGTTGTCGGGCACGGTGCTGGTGCCTGCTTTTGCTGCCGACGTGCTGGCCTATGCGGCGACGGTGCCCAACACGACGGCCGCGGTGACGGTGACAGCGTCAGCGGCGGACGACAACGCGACGGCGGCCACGGCGCCGGGGGCGTTCGACACAGCCGCCGACGGTCATGTGGTGCCGTTGTCGGTGGGAGCCAACACCATCACCGTGACCGTCACCGCGGAGGACCAGACCGCCACCGCCGCCTATGTCGTGACCGTGACGCGTGCAGCCAATACGGCGCCGGGGTTCGCTGCGGGGCCGGTGTCGAGGCCGCTGGCGGAGAATTCGCCGGGCGGCACGGCGCTGGGTGCTGCGGTGACAGCCACCGATGCCGACCAAGGCCACAAGCTGACCTATTCGCTGCACGGCGCGGACGGGTCGGCGTTCGCGATCGACGTGTCCAGCGGGCAGATCAGCACTGCGGCCGGTCACGACTATGACTTCGAGACGAAGTCGCAGTACCAGTTCTCGGTGGTCGCGACCGATGACGGCAGCCCGCCGATGTGGGCCACCGCGCAGGTGACCGTCACGCTGTCCAACGTCGCCGAGGTCCCCGCAGTGCCCGAGCCGCGCCGCAGCGCCGCCGCGAGGGACTCGATCACCGTCACTTGGGCAGTGCCCGCAGTGGGCGGCGGCCCGCCGGTGTCGAGCTATGACGTGCGCTACCGCGCGACCGGCAGCACCGGGTGGCACGACGGCCCCCAGGACCTGACCGTCACCCGTGCCACCCTCGGGAGCCTCGACGTCGGCACCGAGTACGAGATCGCTGTGCGCGCCGCCAACGACGACGGCGACAGCGGCTGGACCGACCCGCCGCTGCGCCTGTCCACGCAGCGGTCCGCGGATGCGATGCTGGGAGCCCTGTCGTTGTCGGGCACGGTGCTGGTGCCTGCTTTTGCTGCCGACGTGCTGACCTATGCGGCGACGGTGCCCAACACGACGGCCGCGGTGACGGTGACAGCGTCAGCGGCGGACGGCCACGCGACGGCGGCCACGGCGCCAGAGGACTTCGACACGGTCGCTGACGGCCATCAGGTGCCGCTGTCGGTGGGAGCCAACACCATCACCGTGACCGTCACCGCGGAGGACCAGACCGCCACCGCCGCCTACGTCGTGACCGTGACACGCCTCCCCGAGACGGTCGCGCCGACCTTGACCTCGGCGCGGATCGACGGCGACGTGCTGGTGCTGAGCTACGACGAGCCGCTCGACGCCGGCTCGGAGCCCGCCCCTGCGGCGTTCTCGGTGCGAATCGCTGACGCCGTGACCTCTGCGGCCCGGTCGGT
Source organism: Acidimicrobiales bacterium (assembly GCA_963663635.2). Classification (GTDB taxonomy): domain Bacteria; phylum Actinomycetota; class Acidimicrobiia; order Acidimicrobiales; family Poriferisodalaceae; genus Poriferisodalis. The sequence goes on along the minus strand of CAXXMY010000018.1, from coordinate 55,009 downwards.
GCCGGTGACCGGCGTGTCGATCGAAGACGATTCGGTGCAGCTCTCGCTGGACAGTGCGGGCCGCCACCGCGACACCGTCACCGTCACCTACCAGGCACCCGCATCCGACGCGATCGCGGACCTCGCCGGCAACCAGGCCGCGCGCCTGCAGCGGGCACCGGGCAGCGAACACGACCGCACCCGCCGCCGAAGCGTCCCTCAAAAGCCTCGTCCTGAGCGATGTCGACACCCACCCGGCATTCTCGCCGGCCTCGTTCGAGTACACAGCCGACGTCGCGGGCCTTGTCGCGGTCACCACCGTCACCGCAACCCCGGTCGACCAGCGCGCGGTCGTGTCGATCACGCCGGACGACGCCAGCCCAACGCCAGGATTTCAAGTCGACCTCATCGGGGGCACAAACACCATCACGGTCACCGTCACCGCGGAGGACCGCACGGCCACCGCCGCCTATGTCGTGACCGTGACGCGTGCAGCCAATACGGCGCCGGCGTTCGCTGCGGGGCCGGTGTCGAGGCCGCTGGCGGAGAATTCGCCGGGCGGCACGGCGCTGGGTGCTGCGGTGACAGCCACCGATGCCGACCAAGGCCAGGAGCTGACCTATTCGCTGCACGGCGCGGACGGGTCGGCGTTCGCGATCGACGCGTCCAGCGGGCAGATCAGCACTGCGTCTGGTCACGACTATGACTTCGAGAAGAAGTCGCAGTACCAGTTCTCGGTGGTCGCGACCGATGACGGCAGCCCGCCGATGTCGGCCACCGCGCAGGTGACCGTCACGCTGTCCAACGTCGCCGAGGTCCCCGCAGTGCCCGAGCCGCGCCGCAGCGCCGCCGCGAGGGACTCGATCACCGTCACTTGGGAAGTGCCCGCAGTGGGCGGCGGCCCGCCGGTGTCGAGCTATGACGTGCGCTACCGCGCGACCGGCAGCACCGGGTGGCACGACGGCCCCCAGGGCCTGTCCGTCACCCGTGCCACCCTCGGGAGCCTCGACGTCGGCACCGAGTACGAGATCGCTGTGCGCGCCGCCAACGCCGACGGCGACAGCGGCTGGACCGACCCGCCGCTGCGCCTGTCCACGCAGCGGTCCGCGGATGCGATGCTGGGAGCCCTGTCGTTGTCGGGCACGGTGCTGGTGCCTGCTTTTGCTGCCGACGTGCTGACCTATGCGGCGACGGTGCCCAACACGACGGCCGCGGTGACGGTGACAGCGTCAGCGGCTGACGGCCACGCGACGGCGGCCACGGCGCCAGAGGACTTCGACACGGTCGCTGATGGCCATCAGGTGCCGCTGTCGGTGGGAGCCAACACCATCACCGTGACCGTCACCGCGGAGGACCAGACCGCCACCGCCGCCTATGTCGTGACCGTGACGCGTGCAGCCAATACGGCGCCGGCGTTCGCTGCGGGGCCGGTGTCGAGGCCGCTGGCGGAGAATTCGCCGGGCGGCACGGCGCTGGGTGCTGCGGTGACAGCCACCGATGCCGACCAAGGCCACAAGCTGACCTATTCGCTGCACGGCGCGGACGGGTCGGCGTTCGCGATCGACGTGTCCAGCGGGCAGATCAGCACTGCGGCCGGTCACGACTATGACTTCGAGACGAAGTCGCAGTACCAGTTCTCGGTGGTCGCGACCGATGACGGCAGCCCGCCGATGTGGGCCACCGCGCAGGTGACCGTCACGCTGTCCAACGTCGCCGAGGTCCCCGCAGTGCCCGAGCCGCGCCGCAGCGCCGCCGCGAGGGACTCGATCACCGTCACTTGGGAAGTGCCCGCAGTGGGCGGCGGCCCGCCGGTGTCGAGCTATGACGTGCGCTACCGCGCGACCGGCAGCACCGGGTGGCACGACGGCCCCCAGGACCTGTCAGTCACCCGTGCCACCCTCGGGAGCCTCGACGTCGGCACCGAGTACGAGATCGCTGTGCGCGCCGCCAACGACGACGGCGACAGCGGCTGGACCGACCCGCCGCTGCGCCTGTCCACGCAGCGGTCCGCGGATGCGATGCTGGGAGGCCTGTCGTTGTCGGGCACGGTGCTGGTGCCTGCTTTTGCTGCCGACGTGCTGACCTATGCGGCGACGGTGCCCAACACGACGGCCGCGGTGACGGTGACAGCGTCAGCGGCGGACGGCCACGCGACGGCGGCCACGGCGCCAGAGGACTTCGACACGGTCGCTGACGGCCATCAGGTGCCGCTGTCGGTGGGAGCCAACACCATCACCGTGACCGTCACCGCGGAGGACCAGACCGCCACCGCCGCCTATGTCGTGACCGTGACACGCCTCCCCGAGACGGTCGCGCCGACCTTGACCTCGGCGCGGATCGACGGCGACGTGCTGGTGCTGAGCTACGACGAGCCGCTCGACGCCGGCTCGGAGCCCGCCCCTGCGGCGTTCTCGGTGCGAATCGCTGACGCCGTGACCTCTGCGGCCCGGTCGGTGCCGGTGACCGGCGTGTCGATCGAAGACGATTCGGTGCAGCTCTCGCTGGACAGTGCGGGCCGCCACCGCGACACCGTCACCGTCACCTACCAGGCACCCGCATCCGACGCGATCGCGGACCTCGCCGGCAACCAGGCCGCGCGCCTGAGCGGGCACCGGGCAGCGAACACGACCGCACCCGCCGCCGAAGCGTCCCTCGACAGCCTCGTCCTGAGCGATGTCGACACCCGCCCGGCATTCTCGCCGGCCTCGTTCGAGTACACAGCCGACGTCGCGGGCCTTGTCGCGGTCACCACCGTCACCGCAACCCCGGTCGACCAGCGCGCGGTCGTGTCGATCACGCCGGACGACGCCAGCCCAACGCCAGGATTTCAAGTCGACCTCATCGGGGGCCCAAACACCATCACGGTCACCGTCACCGCTGAGGACGCCGACACCGCCCATGCCTACACCGTGGCGGTCACCCGCCGTCACGAGACCGCGCCGCCCAGGCTCACAACGGCTGCCGCTGCCGGCGACCAGCTCACGCTCGCCTACAGCGAGACGCTCGACGCCGGCTCGGTCCCGCCGCTGGGTGCGTTCGCCGTCGCCGTCACCGACGCACGCACCCAAACAACGCGAGCCGCCGCTGTCGCACATGTCGACGTCGACGCCGACACCGTCACCCTCACGCTGCACGAATCCGTCCGCGCCGCCGACACCGTCGCCGTCAGCTACTCCGCGCCTGCCCAAGGCCCGCTGCGCGACACCTCAGCCAACAACGCCGCCGCGCTCGCCCAGCACCCCGTCGCCAACAGCACCCTGCCCGCAACCGACACAGCGCTGTCCGCTCTGACCCTCACGGGACTCGCTCTGGACCGGCCTCCCGCCGCCGGCACCCTCGACTACCAAGCCGCCGCAGCATTCGCCCTCGATCACACCACCATCCGCGCCGCCCCCGCCGACCCCCGCGCCGTCGCAGAAATACTCGATCCCCCAGACGCCGACCCCAGCCAGGACGGGCACCAAGTCGCGCTCGTTACCGGCGACAACACCCTGCGAGTACGCGTCACCGCCGAGGACCCCGCCGCCAACCGAATCTACGTCCTCACCGTCACACGCGACCTACCGCATCTGCCGCCCCAGCCCCAACCCCCCACACCGGTCGCCCAGCCCCCCCTCGACGGCTCCGCCGCGACACGCGACACCTCCGACCAGCCCGCGTTCGGCACCAGAGACACCCAAACCCGAGACGGAACCCGAGACGCCCAAACCCGAGACGGGCCCCCGCTGCCCGCCTTCGGCACTCTCAGCGCAGCAACGACGACCGCGACCAGCGCGACCCTCGACATCTCCGTCGCCGACCAAGGCGCCGGCCCGATCAACGCACACGTCCGCTATCGCCTCGCCACCGCCACCGGCGCACGCGACTGGATCAGCATCTCGACCGCCGTCACCGATGGAACCGCACAGATCATCCTGTTCGGGCTCAGCCCGTCCGCGCACTACAGCGTTCAGGGCTCGCTGGACCCCGCATATCCGACAGCCGCCACTCGATCCGCGACGTTCACCACCGAAGCAGCCACAACCATCGCGCACACACAAGACGAGCTGCAGCTCGCGCCGAACACGTTCATCTACGGCCGCGACGATTCGGACTTCGACTTCGAATCAGTGAACTTGCCGTATGACCTTGAGAGGTCGCCGCCCCAGGCCACCTATTTCTTCGAAGCTGTTCGCATCGATTCGAGCAATATCGACAACAGCGAACTCGAATTCTCCGTCGAATACCTTCCCGACAAGTCGTCAAAGCAATTTTGCTGGCACCCCGACATCGTCACGACGCTCACCACGCAGGCATGCCGCGATCTCGAGATCAAAGCGAAACCGACGAGCGGTTGGCTGTATATGCACGCCGACATCGACAAGTCCACCAACCGCTACCGCGCTTGGCCCAGCATGGCCGACTACCCTGTTCAGCGAGCGACGATCGCTGCCGCAGCCACAGCAGAGCGGCACAAGGCGTACCGGGATGTGATCGTACGACCCCCGGATCCAGTCGTGGACTGCTCCGACTATCCGGAAAGGAACCGAGAGCGATTCAACTGCATCTTCAACGGCGAGAAGCTCCCACCCAGACCCACCGTCGACTCGGCCGCGGACTTGCTCGATGACACCCTGAACCTCGTCCAGGACGAAGACAACTACGAGCTCGTGTTCAGAGAGGAATTCGACAGCAACGCAGACTTGACACCCTGCCAGAACCTTGCCGGGCTGCGGCGATCGGTATGGGCCATACGCCTCGACGTCTGCGGCTCAACCGATGCCAACGGCACCCCGTGCGATGGAGTCATCGATGGGACATTCTTCATGACCAGCAGCTGGACATGCTCCTCGACAGGCATGCAGAGCTCAGGATTGCTCGAATTCAAGTACGGCTACCTCGAGGTGCGATTCAAGACCCGCATGCACGAATACGGCCAGTACACCAACTTCAATATGATCACGGGCGACGCCACACAATCCCGAAAGTGGTGGTTGAACACGTACGGAATCGACATTGATGACGTAGAAAGCGCCACCACGAACCTCTCGCACGAAGTCGACATGTTCGAGTGCGTCGATGGTAACGGTCGTTGCATCATGCATCAGTATCTCAACTCCGGTGTGCCCAAGGAGTACCTCGGAGGCATTGATCGAATAAGCCTCGAGCCAGCCATTAAAGGACGCAGGACAGCCATTGCTCTTTCCTTCTGCTACGGCACATACGGCATCAAGGTGCTCAAGTCTAGCCAGCAGATTGTGCACGGATCCTCCTGACTTGGAATTGAATATTACGCTTGGACTGGAATGGACACCGCGCGGTTACCGGCATTCGTGGCAAATCGATGAGGTTGATCCCAGCTTCAGCACAGTTCGAGCGCTCCGGATTGAAGTTGCTGAATACAACAGATGGGGCCGTCGATGGACATTGCGAAGCCCGGCCAAGGACAAGTATTTCGAACATCTGGTGCACGGCGACGCAGACTCCGTGTTGGAGCGCCTCGGAATCGCGCATGTGCCGGCTCGCATCGATCTGGGAGCGTGGAATCAGAATATGACCGCTGAGTTCGCTACGAACGAAGCAAGACTCGCCGTTGACTACATCCGCGTCTTCCAGCCGCGGAATCGCTACGCCGACATGGAACCGGTCTACCAATAGCGGCGCTGCCGACATCAGGTCACCGTCACCTCATGGAGTTGGCGGGTGTTCGGCCGTCCCGACCGTGCAGCAAGATCAGGACTGCAGGCTGAGACGGGCCACAGCTATCGCCGTGGAGGTGCGCGTTGGGCCCGAATAGCGGATGACGCGGGCGCCGTCGGGCAGGATCGCCTTGATCGCGTCCTTGATGTGTGCCGGCACGGCCGCATTGCCGCCCACAATGCGCACGACTGCGGGCGCCTCCGACCGCAACAGCGCGACAACTGCGTCTGCGAGCATGCCAAGGTGTGTGTACAGGACGGCGGAATCGGGCGTGCGCGCGGCGAGTGCCGCTGCAACACCGATGTCGGGCGGGCTCCAGCCATTCGCCACGATGATCGTGCTGCGCGCCGCAGAGCTCAGCGCGCTCCGTGCGGCATCGACCGCGGTGCTGACGCGATCGATGCCGGCGACGCGGTCGGTGCGCGCGTTCTTGGCTGCGTGGGTCAGTGCCTGCACGGTCTGCTCGCCGACGGCCGCCGCGCCGCCGACCACCACGACGCGTGCGACGCTGAGACCGGCAAGCAGATTCACCACACCGGCCGGCACATGGTCGGGGTGTGTGTACAGGACGGCGGAATCGGGCGTGCGCGCGGCGAGTGCCGCTGCAACACCGATGTCGGGCGGGCTCCAGCCATTCGCCACGATGATCGTGCTGCGCGCCGCAGAGCTCAGCGCGCTCCGCGCGGCATCGACCGCGGTGCTGACGCGATCGATGCCGGCGACGCGGTCGGTGCGCGCGTTCTTGGCTGCGTGGGTCAGTGCCTGCACGGTCTGCTCGCCGACGGCCGCCGCGCCGCCGACCACGACGACGCGTGCGACGCTGAGACCGGCAAGCAGATTCACCACACCGGCCGGCACATGGTCGGGGTGCGTGTACAGGACGGCGGAATCGGGCGTGCGCGCGGCGAGTGCCGCCGCAACACCGATGTCGGGCGGGCTCCAGCCATTCGCCACGATGATCGTGACTTCGCCGCCTTCATCGCCTTCATCGCCGCCGCCGCCGCCGCCACCTGGTCCTGTGCGCACCGGAGGCCTTGGACGAACTGGAGGCTCTGTGCCGCAGATCCACAGCCCGCCCGACACGATGTCGTTGTCTGCGATGGTCTGCAGCGACTCCGGGATGCAGCCCGTGAACTTGTTTCCCGCCAGTCGCAGCGTCGCCAAGCCGTTGAGCTGCCCGAGGCTCGCGGAAAACTCGCCGGTCAGATGATTGTCGCTCAGGCTGAGGAACTCAAGCGGCGGGTACGGCCGCTGGAAGGGTGGTATCCAGCCGCTCAGCTGGTTGTCGCTCAGGTCGAGCGACCTCAACTGCGCGAGGAAGAACAGTTGTGCCTTGATCCTGCCGGTGAGCCTGTTGCCGCTGAGGTCGATTGTCGAGAGCGGGGTCGATGGAAGAAACGACGTCGTGATGTCTCCGCTGAGGCGGTTGTCGCTCAGGTCGAGGGTGCGCAATGCGCTCAGCAGGCCAATGGTGTCGGGCATCTTGCCGGTGAGCCTGTTGCCACTGATGTCCAGCGCCTCAAGCCCGGCGACATGTCCGATGTGAGCAGGGATCGTGCCTGAGAGCTGATTGCCGCTCAGATCGAGCGTCGTGAGCGAGGTCAGCAAGCTCAATTGCGTCGGGATCGTGCCTGAGAGCTGATTGCCGCTCAGATCGAGCGTCGTGAGCGAGGTCGCCAAACCGAGCTGCACCGGAATTGCGCCGGTGAGACCATTCCCACTGAGGTCCAGCGTCGACAGCGACGCGAGGTTCCCGAGGTGCGCGGGCAACGCGCCAGTGAGTTCGTTGTCGCTGAGGTCGAGTGCGGTGAGCGCATCGAGGCTGCCGAGGTGCGGGGGCAGCGAACCGTTCAGTTCCTGTCCGGAGATCTCCAGAGCGACAACCCGGCCTCCGGAGACAGTGACTCCCTCCCACGCAGCGATCGCCGTTCGTGCAGACCAGTTCACCCGCGCGTTGCCCGTCAGAGCCGTCCTCGAAGCCAGCAGGGCCTTGCAGTCATTGACGAGCGCGGCATAGCCCGCAGGGTCAGGGACCGCAGTCGCCGTTGTCGCAACCGACGGAAGTCTGCCCCGCCGCATGGCTGACGCTGATCGTCAGCCCAACTGCCATCGCGGTCACGACCGAGAGGAGCTTGAGCGCAGTTGGCGTGGCCCGCTTCCGCAATATTCCTCCGAAACATTCCCAGCATATCTTCTGGGCGCCTCACTGAAGCTCTCAGAATGCTCCGTTTGTGCATGACACCGTCAGCCTATGCCTGAGGAGATACCGTTCACGCCTAGACCGTTTCGGTGCCCGGCAATTCGATCCGAGCACAGACGACCAGCACATTCACTTAGAGCGTTAGCGGATAGGCACTGACCTGCGGAAACGCGCTTGATGACGCATGATGGCTCAATCCTCCGACCAGCAGCTTTGTCAGCCTGCTGGTTACGGCACCCGGCACACGCCGAAAACCGCTCCACCTATCCGCGCGGCCTCTTAGCCTGAATCCACCGATTGGCCTTTGGTGAGCGCGGGATTTGCGGGTCGGTGTCGGGTTGGGGTCGCGTCGGGTTGTTGGGGTGTGTGAACCGCTCTGGCTTTGTTGGTGACTCATTGGTTTGGTTTTCCAGCCCCGGTTGGGGTGGTCTTGTGGGCAGCGTTGAACGCTGCTTCGAATTCTGCGGGCGGGGTGTCGTTGCAGTGGCCGTGGAGCCGTTGCTGGTTGAACCAGTGCACCCAGCCCAGGGTGGCGAGTTCGAGCTGGTCGGTGTCGTGCCAGCCGTGTGTGTCGGGTCCGTAGGCGCATTCGGCCTTGTAGAGGCCGTTGGTCGTGGCGGCCAATGCGTTGAAGCCCCTATAGGTCAAGACTTTGTTTCATGGGGTGTGTTGGGAGTCGAGTCGTGCGCGGTGGTCGGTCATGACGCGTTGGTAGACCTCGCGGGCGAGGAATCGTTTGAGGCAGCGGATGATGTCTCTTTTGGAGAGGCCTTCGGTGGTGCGTCGGCGGGTGCAGTCGATGGTGGGCTGGTGGAAGCGCATGCGCACGATGACGGCGCGGCAGAGCGCGGCGTTGGCTTGTCGGTGCCCGGCGCGGGAGAGCCGGTGCCGGTTGGTGACGCCCGATGAGGCGGGGATCGGACAGGCGCCGCAGAGTTTGGCGAAGGCTGCTTGGGAGCGGATGCGGTCGGGGTTGTCGCCGAAGACGATGAGCATCTCGGCTGCGGTGTCAGCGCCGATCCCGCATCCGTCTCGCAGGTTCGGGGAGTGGGCGCGGGCGGCTGTGCTTTTGGGGGATCGTTCGTCGAGTATCGGGTCGTGATCGTCGATCTCGGCGTTGAGGGCGATCCAGCGCTTGGCCAGCGATCGCAGGGTGTGCTTGGCCGACGCGGTCGGCGTGGTCATGGGGCCAGGCCGCAAGCCGGAACAGCGGCCGATGAGCGCCTTGTCCGCCATGCCGCCGAGCTGCTCGCGCAGCTCGGCGGGGACGGTCACGATCACCGCCTTGAGAGTGACGATCGCCGATGTGGGGCCCTTGCGGGCTGTGTCGCGGGCGATCTTGATCTGGCGGATCATCTCCACGGTGCCATCCGCGGACTTCGCCACGGCGGTGGACTCGCCCGACAGCACTGAGCGCGCGGCGGCTTCGGCGTCCAGGGCGTCGGTCTTGCCGTTCATCCTGCGGGAACGGCGATCGCCCCGATTCACCTCAACCAGCCGGTAGCCGTTGCGGCGCAGCCAGCTGGCCAGACCGACGCCGTAGCTGCCGGTGCCCTCGACCCCGAACGCCATCGGCCGCCCCAGCGACACAGCCCACGCCTCAAGCTGCGCGTAGCCCTCCCGGTTCGCCCGCACATGGCATTCGCCGAGGCGGCTGCCGAGCTCGTCGACGGCGACCGCGGCATGCATGTGCTTGTGCGTGTCAACGCCGACGACGATTCTCGCCCGCTTCGGCCCTGGCGCGATACTGGTCATTGCTGTCCTCGGGGGACTGTGGATGCCAGCTGGTCGGGCGGGAAGGACAGGACTGTGACGGGTCGGTCCAAAAGAGCAGGCCCCTATTCGGTCACGACCCTCCCGGCCAGCCGGCGCTGCGTTGATCGCTGCCCGACTGGCGCCGACAGATCAACGCCAAGGCACACCGGCCAGTCGTAAGCAAGGGTCAAACACCAGCCGAACAGCGAACACCATCATGCTCACAGTCATAGGAATCGGCGACGGTGCCGATGCTGGGGCGGGCGCCGATCTCGTCGAGGCGTTCGGTGAATCGCAGCGACGTGAACAGGGTGGATTCAATCGGTCGTCGCAACACCTCGATTGTGGAGGTGTGAGATGGGGACGATGCGGGAGCGGCAGCGGGAGGTCCAGCAGTATCGGGGCCAGGTGCCGTCGCCGGGCCGGCCGACGGTGGCATGGCGGCAGGACCGGGTCCGGTTCTGGGCGGCGATCGCCCGCGGGGTGAAGACCGAAGACGCGGCAACCGAGGCTGGGGTGTCATCTCCGGTTGCGTTTCGGTGGTTCCGTCACGCTGGCGGGGTGAACCCTTGTTTGTGCCCGACGGTTTCGGGCCGCTGTCTGTTGTTTTCGGAGCGTGAGGACATCGCGCTGTTGCGGGCCCAGGGCCTCGGTGTGCGTGAGATCGCCCGCAGGCTCGATCGGAGCCCGTCGACGATCTCGCGGGAGCTTCGCCGCAACGCGTCGACCAGGACGTGGCGCCTCGAGTGCAAGGCGACGGTCGCGCAGTGGCATGCCGAGCGGCGCGCCCGCGGTCCCAAGCCGGCGAAGCTCGCCGCGAACGATCGGCTTCGCGCCTGGGTGGCCGAGCGGCTCTGTGGTGTGGTTCGGGCTCCCAACGGTTGTGCGCTGGGCCCCGAAGGTCCGCAGTGGAAGGGCCGCAACAAGCCTCATCGTGGGGATCGCCGGTGGGTGCAGGGATGGAGCCCCGAGCAGATCTCGAACCGGCTCAAGGTTGATTTCCCCGATGATGAGTCCATGCGGATCAGCCACGAGGCGATCTACCAGGCCCTCTGCGTGCAGGGCCGCGGGGCGCTGCGGCGGGAGCTGGTCGCGTGCTTGCGCAGCGGGCGGGCCCTGCGGGTTCCTCGGGCCCGTGCCCGTCACAAGGCGTGGGCCCACGTCACACCCGAGGTGATGATCAGCAAACGGCCTGCCGAGGCCGAGGACCGAGCCGTCCCCGGACACTGGGAAGGGGACCTGCTCATCGGCCTCAAGCGCTCAGCGATCGGCACCCTGGTCGAGCGCTCCACCAGGTTCACCATGCTGGTCCACCTGCCACGCGCGGGCAGGACGGCTACGGCGTCATCCCCCGCACCAAGAACGGTCCGGCCCTGGCCGGCTACGGCGCCATCACCATGAAAGACGCTCTCGCAGCATCGATGACCACGCTCCCCGAGCAGCTCCGCCGCTCGGTGACCTGGGACCGAGGCAAAGAGCTCTCCGCGCACGCTGCATTCACCGTCGAGACCAACATCGCGGTCTACTTCGCCGACCCCAAGAGCCCCTGGCAGCGAGGCACCAACGAGAACACCAACGGACTTCTGCGCCAATACTTCCCCAACCGCACCGACCTAACCCGATGGACCGCCGAAGAGATCGACGCCGTCGCCCACACCCTCAACACCCGGCCACGCAAGACCCTCGGCTGGCAAACCCCAGCCGAAGCACTCGACGAGCACCTACTCTCACTCCAACAGACCGGTGTTGCGACGACCGATTGAATCCGGCTTGCGACCCCGCGTCGGAGTGTGCCACGAGCCCGACCAGGCGCCGGCCGCCGCGTGAGCGGCGGGCCATCTCCAATGCGTCGAGGACCATCTCGGTGCGCATGTGCGAAGCGACGCGCCACCCCACGATGCGGCGGGAGAAAGCGTCCACGATGAAGCACACATAAGCCATCCCCGACCGGGTCGCGACATAGGCCGGATCCGTCACCCACAACGCATCTGGCCGATCCGCGGTGAAGTCCCGGTTGACCAGGTCAGGCGCCCGCACAGCGTCAGGATCGCTGCGGGTGGTGAACATCTTGCGCCGCCGGCTGACGCCGCGTACGCCCAGCTGGCGCATCAGCCGGGCGACCTGGTCCCGGCCGATGTCGTGACCGGCGCGTCGGGCGGCCTTGGTCAGCTTGCGCGCCCCGCAGACCTTGCGGTTCGCGACCCACAACGCCAACAAGACCGGCATCCACACCGCGTCCGAGACCGCCCGCGCAGACCGCAGCCGTTGGCGGTGCTTGGCCGCGTAGTACGTGCTCGGGGCCACCCCCAGCGCAGTGCAGACGGGCTCGACCCCGAGCTCGCCACGATGAGCGTCGACGAACGACACCGCCACCTCAGTGGGCGGTCGAGCCCCTTACGCGAAAAAAGCCGACGCCTTGCGCAAGATCTCGTTCGCCCGCCGCAGCTCCCGGACCTCGGCCTCCAGCGCCTTGATCCGCTCAGCCTGCTCGCTGTTCACACCCGGCCTCAACCCAGCATCGACCTCGGCCTGGCGCACCCACGACCGCAGCGACTCCACCCCGATCCCCAGCTGGGCCGCGACCCGCCCCGCCGTCCCGCGATCGGTGCCCAGCTCGGTGCGGAGCTGACGCACCGCACGCACAGCACGCTCCTTTTCCGCCTCGCTGTACCGACGCGTCGTCGGCTTCCCAGGCGACATCTCATGTGGCATGACTCCATCCTCGTATCCAACATCAGGAGCCTCCAACAAACAGTGAAGATGTGTGCGGGGAGTGGGCCGTCGACATCTGACTTGCCAACTAACTGGCCCTGCGCGTTGTGGGTGCCGCCTTGCCTGGGACGCGTCGACGTCGCCGGCCCGCTTCTCGGACTTGTCAGCTGCGGCCGGTCCGGAACGAGCGACGTGACCTCATAGGAACCTGCGCAAACAGATGCCTCATCACTGTTATGTCCGTCCCGTCCCGGCACGCCAGCCGCTCCGAGATGAAGGACTTCAGCATGCCAGACCAGCAACAGGCGGTGATCGGCGGGATTGACTGCCACACCGACTTCCACGTCGCCGCGGCGCTCGACCCGCTCGGCCGAGTACTGGGCACAGAATCGTTCCCTGCGACCCGCGCCGGCTACCGCTTGACCCACACATGGCTCGCGTCGTTCGGCCCGATCACCACGGTCGGTGTCGAGTCCACCGGATCTTTTGGTGCGGCCCTGACCCGGTCGCTGATCGATCAGGGCTGCGGGGTGATCGAGATCAACCAGCCGCACCCGCATCTGCGCTCGCGTCGCGCCAAGAACGACGCCATCGACGCTGAGGCCGCTGCCCGCAAGGTGCTCTCGGGCGAAGCGACCGCAGCCGCCACCGACACCACCGGCATCGTCGAGGCGATCCGCCAGCTCAGCATCACCCGAAACAGCGCCGTCAAGGCCCGTGCCGCCGCGTTGTGCCAGCTCGGCGACCTGCTCGTCACCGCTCCCGCCGCGTTGCGCGAGCAGCTCGACACCCGCCGGACCCTGCAGGGCAAAGCCGCCGTGTGCGCTCGACTGCGGCCCGACACGGACCGCCTCGCCGATCCCGCCCAGGCCGCCAACCCAGCACTGCGCAGCCTCGGGCGCCGCGTCGCCCAGCTCGGCGCCGAGGCCGCCGAGCTCGGTCGCCGGCTCGACCGGCTCGTCGCCACCGCAGCGCCCACAACCCTGTCGCGCCTCGGGTGCGGCACTCACCACACCGCGACCCTGCTCGTCGCCGCGGGCCACAACATCGACCGGTTCGGCTCCGAAGCGTCGTTCGCTCACCTGTGCGCAGCCGCGCCGGTCCCCGCATCGAGCGGGCGCACCCAGCGTCACCGACTCAACTTCGCACCCAACCGCTCAGCCAACCGCGCCCTGCACATGATCGTCATCGTCCGGCTCCGCTACTGCGAACGAACCCGCAGCTACACCGACCGCCGCCTCGCCCAAGGCAAAACCAAAAAAGAAGCCATCCGCTGCCTCAAACGCTTCGTCGCCCCACAGCTCTACCGCACCCTCCGAGCCGACCTCGCCACCCTCACAACCCGCACTTGACATCTATAGGAACGTCCCAGGGCGATTCACCGCCCCGCAAATCCAGCGCTCACCAAAAGCCAATCGGTGGATTCAGGCTTATTGGATGCGGTCGGCAGTCGTGGCGCTGTGCCGATAGTTCGGACTTGTCATCTCGGGAAGTGTGTTCGTGGAGAGTTGAGCGGTACAGGTGCTTCGGCTCGCCACAGCCGAGATGTCATCAGTAGCATTCTGCTACCATTGTTCTTGGAGACTGCGTCATGGCCACCAGCACACCTGTCCGAGTCGACGAGGACATCCACGCGTTCGCGACTTCGGTTGCGCCGTTGATGAGTCGCAGCACGGCGCAGCAAATCAGTCATTGGGCGCGCATCGGACGGGAGCTCGAAGCGTCCCCGACGGTCTCGCTGCGAGCCATCAAGCAGGTGCTCGAGTGCGAGGCCTCCTACGACGATCTCAACAGTTACGAGCAAGCTGTCGTGCGAGCCGAATGGGCCGAACGCGCTGAGCAGCGTCGGCGAGACCTCAACTTCGCAGCGGAGTTTGCAGCCGAAGGCCGGTCATACGTCGAGCTTGACGACGACGGCAGCATTGTCCGGCACCAGCCGTAGCGGCCACATTCGCGCTGAGGGGTTCGCACAAGCGCGGAGTTCGTGATGTCCGCACCCGTGATGTATGTCATCGCCGGGCCGAACGGCTCCGGCAAGAGCACCTTTTGTGAGCGCGTGCTTGCGCCGTCACTGCTGGAGTTCGTCAACGCCGACGAGATCGCCTCAAAGCGTTGGCCTGGAGCTGAAACCGAGCACGGATACGACGCGGCGATGCTGGCCGAACAGCGCAGGGAGGAGCTGCTGCGGGATCGCAAGTCGTTTGTGGCCGAGACAGTCTTCTCGCACGAATCGAAGGTCAATCTGCTTCGCCGTGCGTCACGAGCCGACTACATCGAGGTGCTGCACGTCATCATCGTCCCAGAGGACCTCGCGGTCGCACGCGTCGAAGACCGAGTTGCGAACGGAGGGCATGACGTGCCCGAAGACAAGATCCGCTCACGCCATCAACGACTGTGGTCGCACTTGGCGGAGGCAATCGGGATCGCTGACGAGGCGCATGTCTATGACAACACGTCAGCGACAAGACCGTTCAAGCCAGTGGCGCTGTACCGAACAGGCACCCTTGCACGTCAGCCGCGTTGGCCAACCTGGGCGCCCACAGAACTGACGAGCCGCTGAGCGGGTCATATGAGCAGGGCTGCAGCTCACCGCCGAGAACGTTGTGGGCCACGGCGCTCAGTCTCCTCAGGTCTCGCAACCCCTGCGCCGCCCGACGGGGCTATTTCCTCAGCAAGTCCCGGATCAGCGGCAGTGCTCGCTGCGGGACCTCCTCGGCAACGAAGTGGCCGCAGTCGTCGAAGACATGTGCTTCGAACTGTGACATCTCCGATTTCCACCGCTCCAGCTCCTTGAGCCGGAACGCGATGTCCTTGCTGCCCCACAGCAGCAGCGTCGGCTTGTGGGTGAAGGTGGTCCGGTCATTCCAGATCGACTCCAGCCACTCGGATGCGCCGACGATGAAGCCGGGCAGGGCAGCGCAGGCCGAGCGTGACCCCGGATCGGGAAGCGCATTGAGATAGTGCGCCATGACCTCGGGGGTCAGCGTCTTGCGGTCCGCGACCGCCCGGGGCATCACACCCTTGACGAAATAGTTGCGCCGGGTGATCAGGTAGTGCCCAAGACGGCTTGACATCATCGAGCTGAAGAAACGGAAGTGGCGATCACTGCCCACAGGCCAGCACCAGGAATTCGCGATGACCAGGTTCTTGACGCGGCCTGGGTGCTTGCGAGCGAAATCCAATGCGATCGGGCCGCCCCAGTCGTTCACGTACAGCGTCAGGTCGTGCAGATCAAGTTCAACTATGAGCGACTCGAACCTCGCCGCGTGAACACTTGGATGATGGTCTTGGTCTCGATCGCTGCGCGACGACAGTCCGAAGCCGATGTGATCCGCGGCGATACACCGGTGCTCTGTTCGCAACTCGGCGATCAGGTGGCGGAACTCGAACGACCATGTCGGGTTGCCGTGCACGAAGACGATCGGCTCGCCCGAACCCTCGTCGACATAGTGCATCTGGTGACCCGACGAGGTGCGATGGAACCTGCTCTCGAACGGGAACATCGTGTCCGAGACCCAGTCCGGCCGACTGCCTGTCACGTCCTCGCCACCCACCGCGAGACTGTAACGATCACCCTCCAGGGCGGCCGCCATTGTTTTTTGCGCGCGTGCGGCGCTCGGATCAGACTGGGTCGCCGCTGAAGCGGTGGGCCTCGAGGTCGCTGAGGTCTGCCCACTCCAGGGTGCGGGCATGGGTCGCCTCCAGCACGACCTGGGGTGCGGCTCCCGCGGTGAGTGCTTCGGTCCAGCGGGCCGCGCACAGGCACCAGTGATCGCCGGGGGACAGTCCACTGAAGCCGCCGGCCGGCTGCGGCGTCGACAGGTCGTTGCCTGCTGCTGAGGAGAACTCGAGGAACTCAGCGGTCATAACGACGCACACAGTGTGGACTCCGTGATCGCCGGAGTCTGTGTTGCAGCAGCCATCCCGGAACCAACCGGTGAGCGGGTCATATGAGCAGGGCTGCAGCTCACTGCCGAGAACGTTGTGTGCCACGGCGCTCAGTCTGTCAGGTCTCGCGAGATCCTGTCGCAGCACCCTCGCCGCCCGAGGGGCCCATTTCCTCAAGAAGTCCCGATAGGAAGGTCTAGGCGAGCAGCCCTGCGTACAGCGGCGCCACCAGGGCCGTCATGAACCCTGCCATGGCCAGCATGATCGTGCGGGTTTGCCTGGCGATTGCGCTGTCGACGTAGGCGCGCATGCGTTCCTCGAGCGCGCGCAGGTCGTCTTTGGTGGCGAGATTGTCGGTGCCGTGGGGCCAGACGGTCTTCATGAGGGTGGCAGCGGGATCTTCGCCGAGTGTGGTGATGAGCTTGTTCACCAGTGCATTCCGTTCGATCTCGTCGATGGCCACGGGCTTCTCCTTAATTGTAAGCATGTGCAGGCGCGGCGGCGGGCAGCCTCCCCGACGGGCGCCCTTGGACCACTGCGGGCGAGTCGGTCAGGCTCCACAGGGGAGCGGTCTCGTGGGCAGTGTGGTGAGGCAGGCACGCCGTTTCAGCCCGGCGGCGAGGCTGAGGCGCAATCTATGGCGCGCCACAGGTGGGAGCCTGTGATTTTCGGGCCCATCGGCTGTGTGCCCCGGCTGGACCACACATCGCGACGTTGTAACGATCACCCTCTCGGAGCCAATGTCGAGGCTGGCGCCGCCCCACCTCGAACGCTCCGGCCGCAGGCCGACGTCCGCGCAGCACGCGCGGGAGCAGCGTTACGCCGCGACGTACCGCGCGCTCGGCCGGATGATCTTGTTGTCATTGGCCTGTTCGAGAATGTGGGCGCCCCAGCCGACGATTCGGCTTGCGGTGAAGGTCGGCGTGAAGGCGTCCTGGGGGAGCCCGACGAGATGCAGAACCACGGCGGCGTAGTACTCCACGTTGGTGACGATGACGGCACTGGGCCGGTACTCAGCGAGCAATGTCAGGACTTCCGACTCGATGGCGATTGCCCGCTCGACGAGTTCGCCGCCGAGCTCCACCGCGACCTGCTTCAGCGTCTCCGAGCGGGGGTCTGCGGCCCGATAGACGGCATGCCCGAATCCCATGAGCTTGCGGCGGGCGTCGAGCTCGGCCGACGCCCATGCCCGGGCGTTCGCAGGGTCGCCGATGGAGTCGAGCATGTCGAGGACGCGGCTCGGGGCGCCACCATGGAGCGGGCCCGACAGCGCTCCCAGAGCGCCGGCGATTGCGCCTGCGACGGACGCACCGGTGCTGGTGATGACCCGGGCGGTGAACGCCGAGGCGTTGAAACCGTGCTCTGCAGTGAGATTCAGATAGGTCTCGACCGCCTTCTCATGGACTGCTTGGGGAGTCTCACCCAGCGCTGATGTCAGGTAGTGCGCTGCATACGAGTGGGTGTCATCGGGACTGACTGGCTCGCCACCTGACCGAATCCTGTTGACGGTGCCGAGGACCGTCGGCGCGACGCCGATTGCCTGCAGTACGGCTCGACGTCGCTCTGCATGGGTCATGTCGATCGTCGGTCCCGGATCGACAACCAGCGGCAGCACGCTGGCCAGGACGGCCAGCGGATCCAGATCCGTCCGCGACAGGCTGACGGTCAGGTCACGAGCCTCGGAAGCCAGCGCTCGGTAGGTCGCAAGCTCAGCTGCGAAAGCAGTCCCTCCGCCGGACTCGGGCAGCGCGCCGTCGATCAGCAAGCACGCGATTGCCTCGAATGACGCCGAGCGTGCGAGTTCGGTGGCGTCGCAGCCTCGGTAGTGGTACCAGCCCTCATCGCCTCGGACCGTGCCGATCGCCGTATCGGCGACGATCAAGCCCTTCAACCCAGGCGGGGCGACAGCGCCGACGGGAATAAATTCTGCACTCATGGCGGCGAGGCTATGTGTGTCTGGATATATTGACAATATTGATCAATGTCAATATTGGTTCGCTCCACACCAACGGCGCGGTGGGGCGCTGGCTGAGAAGAAGCGACACACATGGATGACTGGCTGACAACCGAGCAAGCAGCCGTCCGCCTCGGCGTCAAGCGCGAAACGATCTATGCCTACGTGAGCCGGGGCCTGCTGCACAGGGCACTCGACGCCGACGGCCGGAGGTCGCGCTTCGATCCTGGAGAGCTTGATCGCCTTCGTCAGCGGCACCGATCAGACGGAGAGTTCGCCACGCTCGTGTCGACACGGATCGCCCGTCCGACCGACGAAGGCCTGTACGTGCGTGGTCGCGACCTGGTTGCAGAGGCCGCGTTGTCGACGTTTGAACAGGCCGCGGATCGGGTGTGGCAGGCAGGCGCAGAAGAGACTTGGCCGTCCGCGGATGATGCCGATGACCTGCTTGGCGACATCCGGTCCCGCCTGCCGCGGAAAGCGCCCCTCATGGATCGGCTTCGCATTGGAATCGCCGTGGCATCTGCCACGGATCCCCTCCGCGATGATCTCTCGCCAGCGTCCGTGCGCACGGCCGGCCGTCGAGCCGTTTGTCTGATGGTCAATTCCCTCGAGCGCCGCAGCACTCCGCAGGGTGACGGAATCGCCGATGCATTGTGGTGTCGCTTAGCACGACGCCGAGCTGGCCATCAACGACGGTCTGCATTGAGCCGCGCACTCGTATTGCTGCTTGAGCACGGAATGGCGAGCTCCACACTCGGGGCTCGTGTCGCAGCGTCCGTTCGTGCCGATCCCTACTCGGTCATTGCGACTGGACTCGGTGTGCTTGGCGGGCGTTTGCACGGCGCGGCTAGCGCACCGGTCCACCAACTCTTCACCGAGGCGGCGCGCAGCGGTGATGCGGCCCGCGCACTGGGTGACGCGCAGCGAACGCTGAGAAGCACCCCAGGGTTCGGCCACGTCACGCTCAAGCGACGAGATGCTCGATGCGGAGCGCTGCTGGAAGCTGTCACCAGTGCCTGGCCCACGGATGAACGCCTCCAAACGGTGCTGGAGGTGTACAACCTCGCGGCCGACCGCACTGACGGCATCGCCAACGTGGACTTTGCGCTCGGTGCCCTGAGCTACCTGGCCGACATGCAATCCGAGGCCGGCGAGGCCATCTTCGCGATTGCGCGCACCGTCGGCTGGGTCGCTCACGCTCTGGAGGAATACGACGAGGAGCCGCTTCGCTTCCGCTTTCGAGCCCGCTACGTCGGCGACTAATCACGGCGAGATGCCCGCACACGGCCGTGAGGCCGACTGAATCACCCCGACCCCTCGCCCGAGGGATCTGCAACCTCAACCTGCCAATTCGGGCATCGCAGAGCGAGCTGATCGAGACGCTGCTCGACAGGTGGATTCAGGCTGAGAGGCGGCGGGCCGTGGCTGCGTCGAACCCCACGGAGATCTCTATCGGCCGGTTCTCGCGGTGCCATTCGCCATCGATGCGCAGATCAAGCAGCGATCGGTCGATCCGGATTCGTATGTTGCTCGCAGCTCCGGGCGCGATGCCCGCCTTGGCGAATCCCACCAACCGCTTCGCAGGACGCTCGTGAACAGAATCGGGCACGCTGCCATAGACCTGCACGACGGCGGAACCGGGCCGCGGACCGGAATTCGCAACAGTGGCGATCACTTCGTCGCCTTCGAGGCGGGCATCGCCGAGCTCAAGAGCGGTGTAGCCGAGGCCGTGTCCGAAGGGCAGGTGGGTCGGTGTGCCGTTGGCGTCGAGGTGCCACTGGCCCTGCAGCAGTCCGTAGGACGTCGTTTCGGCCTCTGGGTGGAAATCCACGAGGTCGCGCTCGTCGCGCGGCACGGCGAACGGCAGTCGGCCGCCGGGCTCAGCCGCACGTCGGCCAACGCGTTTCCGCCTTCGGACCCGGGGTACCACACCATCAACGTGGCCGCGACGCTGTCGAGCCACGGCATCACCACTGCACTACCCGACATGACTGCCACGACCACTCGGTCGCACACAGCCCGGGCATCGGCGATGAGCTGCTCGTCGCCCGGATGCAGCAGCAAGGAGCCTCGGTCACCGCCCAAGGGCGAGCCGGCCACAGCCGCATCGTCGCCGAGACCCGCGGCCAGAGCCTCCATCTGCGCCGGATCGGTGAATCCCAAGTCGGGATGGTCCATCGGGGGCGCGAGTTCCATGAACACGCTGCTGCTGTCCCCGAGGTACTCACCTTCGTCATGTCGTGTGTAACCGACCACTACCACTGCGAGATCGGCGTCGGCCGCCACCGACGCATCCGTGTCGTGGTGCGCCACCGACACCCCGCGGGCCCCGAATGCCGCCTCGATGCCGGCGATCAGGGTCACCGGCGCCGGTGTGTGTCGCACGTCGCTGGAGCCGCCGTCGCCCAAGTTGGGCACCGCGGCCAGCGAGCCCAGCACAGCCACTTTGTGAGCCTTCGTCTTTTGTTGGGATTCGGGCTGCTGGGTTCGGCGGGGTTCATGTTAGTAGGAGACCGCGGGCTTCGAAGTTGGCGTAGTTGGTGAAGCCGTGGGCTCGGCGACGAAGGACCTGGAGCAGGTTGTTGGTGCCTTCGATGCGGCCGTTGCTGGGCCGCCCCGTTCGGTGCCAGTCGAGAATCTGGGCATGCCAGGCCAAGAAGGCGTCGACGGTGTCGCTGAACTCGGGGATCTGGCCGGTGGCGTAGATGTCGGCGAAGCGGTCGAGCGCTGCCATCGCGCCTTTGTGGTCGTCGGCGAGATAGAGGCCGTGCAGTTCGCCGAGCGCGTCCCAGGCTGGGTTGAGCCGTGGATGGGCGGCGAACAGGACGTCAAGGCGGGCCTGGTCGGCGGCGTCGAGCTTGTCGGGTCTGCGCATCAGCAGGAATCTCGCCCGGAACACGTCGCGGTCGAAAGCGGGCTTGGAGCCTTCGGGGCGGCGCTGGACGTCTCGGCGGACCGCGACCAGCCCTGCTTGGAACCATCTGATGACGTGGAACCGGTCCAGGACGTGGCGGGCGTGGCCGAGCCGCGCCTCGATCGCTGCTTTGTACGCCGCCGAGCCGTCGGAGACGACGACCTTCTTTGCACCATCGCCCTTGGGCGGCCAGGAACGCGCTGAGCGCCTGGGTGTCGCGGTGGGGCACCATGGCGAGCACCTCGACGCGCCGTTGACGATCACCGTCACGTAGCGGTGCCGTTTGCGGATCGAGGTCCCCTCCACCAGCAGCACCCGGCATCTTTGCCGGCGGCGGTGCTCGCCGACCAGCCCCGCCCATGCGACCACCAGCGAGTTCACCAGCTTCCAGCTCACCTGGTGGCGTTTGGCTGCCGCGTTGACCGTCATCGCACGGGCGTCTTTGACCAGCCGGCGGGCCAGACGCGCCGTGACGCGGCCCTCGAACCCCTGATGGCCCTCACTGAAACGGCTGCCGCACGGCTCGCACACCAGCCGCCGCCGCTCCCAGATCAGCGTCACCGGCCGCCCCGACACCTCCAAGTCGCGGATCTTGTTGTCACGGCGGTCATGAACCTTCCCGCTCGGGACCCCGCAATCGGGGCATCGGGGCGGCGCACCGTCGAGTCCTCCGGCGCGTCGACGACGACCCCCTCCACTTTGATGCGCGGCAGCCACAGCCGCACCGACATAACATCACTCGCCATCGAGGCCCTCCAGGGTTCGGCGTCTCCAAACACCGATCCCAGCAGGGCCTCGACCCCTACAAACGGACCCTCAACCCAACCTCATCCCAACAAAAGACGAAGGGCCCACTTTGTGCAGGCGCGAAGCGTCGGCGGGCAGGCATCCGTCGTTGCTCAGCAGCACCATCGACGACGCGGCTGCCTCTCGAGCCAGCGACCGATGCTCGGCGCACCCGATGACCGAGCGGTCAGGGCTGGCGCGGAACACGCGTGCGAAGCGCAGAAACACGCACACGGTCTCAGCGACGCGGGCGTCGACGTCGGCAATGTCGAGCGCTCCCGACCCCAAGGCGCCTGCGAGCGTGACGGATCGCTGCTGCCGGAACGGCATCTCGATGTTGCAGCCGGCCCCTACCGAGGCCACAGGGTCGCGGAGCCCCATGATGAAGTCGGTGACGACCAGCCCGTTCCAACCCCAGTCGTCGCGCAGCACATCGGTGAGCAACGGTCGACTGTCGCCGCACCAGTGACCGTTGAGCGAGTTGTAGGCGCTCATCACCGCTGCTACGCCTTCGCCGGCTACTCGCTTGAAGTGAGGCAGATACACCTCGTGCAGCGCCCGCTCGCCGACGGTGACATGCACCTTGAAGCGAGCGTTTTCCATCGAGTTGCAGGCGAAGTGCTTCATGCACGCCATCACATGGCGTTGCAAGCCGCGGACCGACGCAGCGGCCATCTCCCCCATTCCGAAGTCGAGCTGCTGAGGCTGTCGTGCCTCCTATTTACGCGACGGTTTGACGAATGGCAGTTTCGATAGAGAAGTACGAACATCGAGCGGATGTTCACTCTCATCCCATCTCAAGAACACAACATCATGGGGATCCAGGTGAGCTGGCAAATGGGCGAACCCGATTATTTCCTTCAAGTTCGAACTCCAACCGACACTTGTGGCGTATCCAGTCACGTCACCCCCGCCGAGCAGCTTCATGGGGGGGATCCGCCGGACCTTTCCGTTGATGATGGGCATCTCATCACGCTCCAAGTACGAGGAGACAAGCTGATGCCAATCAACTCTCATGGCCCAAACACGACGTCCGATGCCTTGAGTTTGACTCTCAGCAAGGAGTGCGTCTCTACCGACAAAGTCACTCTTCCTAAAGTCTACAAAGCGCCCGAGATTTATTTCGTACGGCGAAGCATGGTACGCATCATCGACCAGACCGTAACTATGCGCCTTTACGGAATCTGGACCAGCTCGTGCATAGTCGATGGCGGGAAGCACCATGCCGGCCTCGACGCGAACGATATCTTGAGACGCGTGCCCACAGGGCTCGATCGAGGCCCCAGAAGGTGTAGATACAAGCGCCTCCCAAACATCGTTTCCGGCTTCCGGGGGAACCCACAGCTCATAACCTTTGACGCCGGTGAATCCTGTGCGCCAAACCTGTATCGGTACCGAGGAGAATTGTGTTCGGCGGCCGCGTGAGAACCCTAGATCAGACCAGTCTTGCCCGGTCGCTTCTTGGAGAATTGAGAGCGCGTTCGGTCCTTGCAGTGCGAGAATTCCAAAGCGATCTGTGACGTCTTCAAAACGAACATCTAGCCCGCCGCGCTGTCTCGTTAGCCATCGATCCATCAAACCTGCAGTGACGATGAAGTCAGACTTGCTCAGTCGAAGCAGCATGCCTTCCACGATGACCTTCCCAAGATCATCACACCATGGTGTGTAGTACGCATGATCAACGGCAATCCGCGTTGCATCTCTCGGAATAAGTCGATTGATGAATCGCTCAGCATCTGGCCCGTGAATATGAATCTTGGCCAGAGGTGACTTGTCCTCCAGCATTGCAGCATTACGGATTGCAGCAGATTCCAGTGCGACACTGGAAAAGAACTCGGGCAACGCATAACCACCCCAGGTCGCCCAAGCTCCCTGCACATTCGCCCTTCGAGCCGCTGCAGTAAAGGGAGTACAGGCAAAGAGTCGATCAGTGAGTGGGGGACCAAAGAACTCGAGACGCATCGGGCTAAATTTCTCTTTGTTGGGCTGTTGGTGATGTCTAGGGTTTCAGTGAATTTCGGGAAGGTGTGAGGGGCAACCAGCGCTCTTGACTGGCACAATCTCAGATCAGGTGGTCCGAGATATTCTGCGGCAGAGTTGGCGATGATCCAGCAGGCAGAACGACAATATTGAGAAGTCGAACCTCAGAATCTCCGGCAATCCACCGGTGAGGCACACTCGCCTCGAATACCATCGTGTCTCCAGCTTCTAGAGTCTCGATTCCATGACCTTCAAGCTCGACGGAAACAGTGCCCTCTAGGACATAGAGGATCTCGTCACCGGCATGTGTCCATGCAGGGTCGCTTCTGAAGCCGGGGGGCACGAAACACTCACGTATCTCCATACGTTGACGCGGCGTCGATGTGAGCATCCGAGCAAGCTGCGGGGGTTCCGCGTCGTCTGCGCTCCTCCACACGCCCTCGTCGCGCCGGACGACACTCACGATTGGTTCTGCGCCTTGAACGAGGAGTTCGGGTGCGGTCGTCCTGAGCGCGCCTGCGATTCTGTAGAGCGCGCCCAGACTGACGTTCGTCAACCCGTTCTCGACTTGGCTCAAGAAGCCAGTGGACAACCCTGTCTCCCGGGCTACGTTCGCGAGCGTCATGCCCCGGTCGGTGCGGACGAGGCGGATCCTCTGCCCCAGCAGCGCGATGTCGACAGAATCGCTTTCGCTTGACACGGCATCATTCGTTGTTCTTTGCATCGTTTGTGCTCCTCTAGTTGCGGGGTACAGGCGTGGCGAGGAATCTCGGCATATTGGTCTCACGGCGGCTGGCAAGGAGTGCCACGAGCGCCACGACGTATTGCGCAGCGAGCAAGATCTGGCTGGGTATGGAGACGTCAGGACGGACCACAACAAGAACGAGTGAGGCCACAAACACCGCCGCCAGCGGACCGAGGGTTCGCAGCGCGACCACCTCGGTGCGTCTGAGACTCCGCCAGAACAGGAGCGCCGCGATGATGCCGATCAGCATCCACACCGACGCCGGAACAGCTGACTCGGCCTGGAGTCTCAGCTGGAGGGCATCGGCTGCGCCGAAGAGCAGTGCGCCAACGAGTACGCCCGCCGGTCGCCATCGGCCGAACACCAGGATGGCGACCGCGATGAAACCCCGTCCTGAGGTCATGGCCTCTCTGAAGACGCCGACCGAGCCGACGGACAGGTAGGCGCCGGCTAGGCCGGCGAACGCGCCCGCTATCGACGTCGACACCCACTGTGTGCGAAGGGGATTCACTCCAGCGGCGCTCGCGGCGGACGGGTTCTGTCCCGTCGCACGGATCTCGAGTCCGAGGCCGGTTCGACGGAGCATGAGGGCAACCGCCCCGATCAGCAGAAAGGCGACATATCCGAGCAGATTCTGCTCGAAGAGCGCCCCACCGATCCAGGGAATCTCGCTGAGGACGGGGATGGCGATTGGGTCAAGCCTGTCGATCGGCAGGGAACCTTCGGGAAAGGCCCGCTCCAGCGCATAGTTGGTAGCGCCCAGAGCGAGGATGTTGAGCCCGATCCCGACGACTACCTGGTCTCCACGAAGGCCTATCGCCACGGCTGCCATGAGGAGGCCCCCGAACCCGCCCGCCAGAATGGCGGCCATGATGCCCGCGGTGATGCTCCCACTGCCTTCTGCTGCCCAATAGCCGACGAACGCACCTGACAGCATCATGCCCTCGAGTCCGAGATTCAGCACTCCAGCGCGTTCGGAGATGAGCTCGCCAGTCGCGGCCAAGAGCAACGGGATCGCCAGGCGGACCGAGGCTGCTAGCCACAGCGCGTCGAAGGGCTCCATCACAACCCTCCCGCCGGCTGACCGACTGCCTCGGGTACAGGCACGGCTGACCGCTGGCGTCCCCAGCGATGCTCGAGCAGGACGCTGGCCGCCACGGCGAGGATGATCAGACCCTGCACGACCAGCACGATCTCCGAGGAGACCCCTGCTCGAGATTGCAGCGCACCCCCGCCTTGGCGCAAGGTGGCAATGAGGAGCGCGGCGGGAAGCAGGCCTGGAATCGAGTTGCGTGCGAGCAGAGCGACGACGATGCCGTCATATCCATAGTTCGCGCTGAAGTTGTCGGACACCGTGGTGACTTCGCCAGCCAGAATCCGGGAGCTGCCCGCGAGGCCTGCCAGGGC
Organism: Acidimicrobiales bacterium; assembly: GCA_963663635.2. Classification (GTDB taxonomy): domain Bacteria; phylum Actinomycetota; class Acidimicrobiia; order Acidimicrobiales; family Poriferisodalaceae; genus Poriferisodalis. The sequence goes on along the minus strand of CAXXMY010000018.1, from coordinate 29,007 downwards.
ACCCGAGATGAGCAGGGCCAGCACTCCGAAGCGGGTCGGAGACACGTCCATGTGGCGGGACATTTCGGGATTGGCGCCAACCATGTCGAAGCGGAAGCCCAACGTGGTCCTGGCCAGCACGAGCCAGGTGAGGCCGATCAGGGCGACCACCCCGACAACATCCCAATGGAGTGCGGTGCCTGCGAACATCTCGGGCCACTGGGCCGCGTCCCTGACGCTCTCGCTGCGGGCAAACCCGCTGCCCTTGTCCTGCATGGGGCCCCGGATGACCCAGGCGAGCACCTGGATGGCGATGAGGTTGAGCATCAGAGTGGTGAGGATCTCGCTCGCTCCAGCTCGCGCCCACATCCATGCAGCGATGCCGGCATAGAGCGCTCCGCCAACGAGTCCGGCCGCCACGGCTACCAGCAGGTGTGCCGGCCCCCAGGGCATCTCGACATTGATGCCGACCCACCCCGCCGCCAGCCCTCCAGCGATGATCTGCCCCTCGAGGCCGATGTTGATGCGCCTCACCCGGAAGGCCACGATCCAGCCGGTGGCACAGAGCATGATCGGGATGAGTTTGCTCAGCGTCGACGCGGCCGGGCGAGTCCCGCCGTACGCCCCTTGGAACACCGCGTTGACCACTGTGCCGAGATCGTGGTCGTTAAAAACCAGGATGATCGCCGATATCAACAGCGCTAGACAAAGCGCGACGCCGGAGGCCAGGACCGGTCGAAAGGCTGCGGATCGAGTCGGCTGCCAACTCACGCCGATGCGCCTGTCATCTTCAGGCCAATGTCGGTGAGGTTCGCTCCATCGGGGCGGATCACCTCGCTCGGCCTGCCCTTGAACAACACGACGAACCGGTCCGACAGGGCCAGGATCTCGTCGAGCTCCTCTGAAATGAGCGCTACCGCGCCGCCCGCGCCCCGGAAGGTCCGTATGACCTCGTAGACGAACTCGATGGCGCCGACGTCGAGACCTCGGGTCGGATGGACGGCGACGAGCAACTCCGGATTGTTGTGCATCTCGCGTGCGATCACAGCCTTCTGCTGGTTCCCTCCCGAGAGGTCAGAGAAGGCGGCGTGCAAACCCGGCGCGCGGATGTCGAACTGTTCGCACAGCTTCGTGCAGTGCTGATCGATAGCGCCGAACTGCAGCCACCCCCGTTTCGACAGCGGCGCTGTGGCAAAGTCGCGATACATCAGGTTGTCCCGCAGCGAGCGATCGACTGCACTGCCGACGGCATGCCGGTCGGCGGGAATCAGCCCCGTGGCTGAGCGTTTTTCGTCTCCCGGGATCGACGTCTCCGGTGAGGCGTAGTGAAGTACTTCGCCCTCGGTCAGCACTACCAGCCCAGTCAACACGTCGGCGAGCGTGCTCTGGCCATTGCCCTCCACGCCGGCAACCCCGAAGACTTCACCCCGGTGCACGCTGAAGGAGACGTCGTCGAGATTCGCGTCGTGCGCAGCTGAGGCGGTGGAGACTGATCTCAGCTCGAGGACTGGATCTCCGGGTGTGTTGGGGGTGTTTCTTGAGAGCAACGAGACGTCTCGGCCCACCATCATCCGGGCGAGGGTCTTCTCATCGGCGTCGGAAGCGTCGACGGTTCCGATCTTGCGGCCGCGACGCAGCACGGTGCAGCGGTCGGCGACGGCAAGGGCTTCATGGAGCTTGTGATCGGTGAAGACGATGGACTTGCCGTCGTCGACCAGCGACCTGATCACCTGTTGGAGGCCGGTCCACTCGACCGGTGACAGCACGGCAGTCGGTTCGTCCATGATCAGGATCTCCGCTCCCCCGAAGAGAGCCTTGACGATCTCGACCCGCTGCTGGAGCCCGATGGGGAGGTCGCGAACCGTGGCGTGCGGGCTCACTTCCAAGCTGTGCTGTGAGGAGAAGTCTGCGAGTTCCGACGCGAGCCGGGAGAGCCGGCTGGGCCGCCACCACGGAATCCCGAGGGCCACGTTCTCACAGACCGTGAGGTTGTCCACCAACTCGAAGTGCTGGGACACCATCCCGATTCCGGCTGCCTTGGCGTCTCGGGGACTGCGGAGCCGCATCGGCTGACCGTGAACCGAGACGGTTCCCCGGTCAGGGCGCACGAGCCCGCAGAGAATCTTCATCAGTGTGCTCTTGCCCGCTCCGTTCTCGCCCAACAGGGCGTGGACTTCGCCCGCGCGAAGATCGAAGTCGACATCGGAGCAGGCGAGCAGGCTCCCGTAGGCCTTGGCAATGCCCTCAGCATGCAGCACTGCGGACTTCGCCGGTTCCGAAGAAATGTCGTCTTGGTGTCCCGGCACAGCAGATGGCGTATCGTCGCCGGATTAGGACCCGGCCGCGAGGTTCTTGGCGCGCTTGCGTGACACGAACGGGGGATCCACCACGGTGGCGCGTATCTCCATCGCCGGGAACTCGCCGCCGCCCCAGCTGATGGCGACCTCTGTTCCCGGCTCGGTCAACCCCACGTCGATGCGGCCGAAGGAGAACACTCGGCGAACTATCGGGCTGTAGCAGACACTCGTCGCCCATCCAACCTGCTGCCCATCGTGAACGATCGGGAAGGCCTCCGGAAACAGCGGATGCGGGAATTGGATCGGCGGCGGAGACGGTTCGTCCCTGAACTGAGCCGCGTACAGCTCGATCACGTCGTCACTATTCCAGACCAGCCCCTTCATCCGCCGGGCCGGGCCGCCTGCGTCAATCTCCGCCTGCAACGCGGCCTTGCCCATGAAGTCGTCCTCGCGGTCGAGTCCTACGAGATAGTCGAGATTGAGCTCGAACGGTGAGCAGTAGCTCATCTCCGGATCGAGCTGGTTCCGACGCAGAATGCCGGGATCCCCCTCGAAGGCGCACTGATAGTCGAAGTGCAGCATCACCAGCCCGGCCTCGGCGCGAGTCAGCCTCGACGTGTAGTTGCCAAGGAAGCCGAGTCCATGCTTGCGGCCTGCTTCGACGAGATGGGCGATGAGGTCGTTCGTTCGATCGGCCTCGACGTAGATCTCGTAGCCGACCTCGCCGGTGAATCCCTGCCGCAGGACTTCGCACGGTATGCCCGCGATCTCGGTGGCCTGCAGCCGGGAGAAGCGGAGCTTCTCTACTGACTGCCCGGCGGCGTCGTTCATCAGCGCGGTGGAGTTCGGTCCCTGGATCGACATCAGGCAGTACCGGGTGCGAATGTCGGTGACCTGCACGTCGAAGTTCCCGACCTCGATCACGTGCTGCAGCCAGCTGTCGACCTGGTCCGTGGTGATCATGTACGTGTCCTCGGACACACGGGTGATCAGGGGATCCTGGATGACCTTGCCGTCCTCCCGAACCATCACGGTGTACATCGACTGGCCGATCTTGATGTCAGCGAAGTCCTTCCGGGTTTGCAGGAACCGCATGAACTCGTGGACATCAGGACCGGAGATGTTGAACTTGCAGATCGGGCTCCAATCACCGATCACCACGGTCTCGCGAAGTTGCAACGCTTCTCGGTACCAGCCCACGTACTCGTCCACAATGAGGAACGGACCCCATTGCGTCCATTTCTGAGCTTTGCTGACCAGTTCCATCTGTCCGGCGCCGGGAACGAAGAACATGGGTCGCTCCGCTCCCAGCGGGAGGTCTGTGTTCATGGCCAGCTGGTACCGATCCTGGCCGTAGGCACCGCGGTAGTTCTCTACCTCGTGCATCGTCTGTCCCTTTGGGTGATGGCCGTGAGCTGTCGAAGCTAGACCCCGGGCGGCAGAACGATGGATCCGTCGTTGATGCCGGCGAGGAGGTCAACAACCTGGGCCTCCAGGTCCGCGGAGGCGTAGTCGGGACAGAGCACGAATGACTGGATGTTCGGGTCCTCGACCCCCCAAAGGGTGAGGTCCGCCGGCATCGAACCTGCCAGGAACGCTGACACCATCGTGTCGACCTGAGCCAAGGAACTCAGCGTTGCCGTCCCCACCAACTGGGTCGAGCGACCGCATTGCGGGAAGATGACGCTGAAGATCTTGACGTCTTCGCCGCTCTCGTCGACGGCCTGCAGCACGCCCTCGAGTCCGGAGTTCACGAAGGCGAACAGGACATCTGCGCCGGCCGCAATCTGGGCAGCCGCAGCTTCCTTCGCGCCGGCCACGTCCTCGAAGTCGCCGACGACAGTGGAGACAGTCTCGATCTCGGGATTCACAGAGGTGGCCCCGCCCGAGAACGCGTCAGCCGACTGAGTTGTGGGCGGGATCTCAAGCCCACCGATGAATCCGACCTTGTTGGTCTGCGTCAGGCCGGCTGCAATCACCCCGGCGGGATAAGCAGGCACGCCTTGGCGGACGATGTAGATGTGAAGATTGGGGTCGTCGGTGGCCTGCCCGTTGACGATCGCGAACTCGACGTCGGGGAACTCGGGCGCCACGATCGTGCCAGCCTCGGCGAACTGGGCGCCGACGCCAATGACGAGATCGTTCGTCGCCGCGAGATTGCGCAGGGCATCAACCGTCTGCTCCGGGTCGCCGGCGTTGTCCTGAACGGCGATCGTTAATCCGTAGGCCGCCTCAGCCGCAAGCAGCCCGTCATAGTAGGACTGACTGAATCCACCGTCGTTCCTAGCGGTAGGCAGAGCAAGGCCGACCGTCGGCGGCTCTTCGACCGGCTCCTCCACGGACGGCTCCGTCGCAGCTGTGGTGGCGGCCGGAGCCGAGGTGTCGTCGGCAGCTCCGCCGCCAGCGTCGTCGTCGCCGCAGGATGCGGCGAACAGCGCGAAGACGAGGAGCAGCGGAATGAGTTTGAGCGCTCGGATAGACACGATTCCCCCCAAATGGTGTTTGATATTTGTAATCTTCGAACGTAGCCGTGTTCATGCCACGTCGTCAAGACCTGACAGGCGTCGAGCCAGAAGGGCCACTACACGTCACCTAAATCGACCCAAATTGCCTAAATCGTCCGAACAGGTCCGACTCAAAGGCGGAAAATTGTATTTGGTATCACCAAACGAACGTGCACGGGCCCGCTGAGTGAGTCGCCCTGGGTTGGTTGGAGGCGGCGCGTCCGGGTTCCGGGCGCTGCTCGTCCGCGTTCACAACCCGGGCATCTCGTTCTAGTGCGGTGCGGCGGCCGTCATCGAGCAGCAGCGCAAATGCGTCGGCGGTCAGCGCTCCGACTTCAATTGCAGATCATCGGGGCCGAAGGCACCCGGTAGCAGCTCTCCCACGGTGCTGGTCACGTTGACTGCGCAGTCCTCACCGCCTGCCTCGTACAGAAGCTGGCGGCAGCGTCCGCACGGGTTCAGCAGGTTGCCGTGTTGGTCCACCACCGCGACCGCCACGAGGCGACCTCCGCCTGTGCGGTGCAGATCGGTAACGAGGCTGCATTCGGCACACAAGGTCAGCCCGTAGGAGGCATTCTCGACATTGCATCCGACGACGATCCGGCCGTCATCGACCAGACCGGCGGCACCGACGAAGAGGCCCGAATACGGCGCGTACGCGTGCGCGCCTGCCGCAGTGGCACGCTCGCGCAGCTCATGCCAGTCGACCACGTCAGCGTCCTTCACGCGGTCCCTCCCATTCCGAGGTCGAGGTGGCCAACCCGAAGCCGAATCGGCTGCCCCTGACGCTAAAGCTCGACACGCCCGCACGCGCCGCCGACGGGATGGGCTGCGAGTTCGAAACGCGCACCGATGCCTCAGCCCGCGTTCGGGCAGTATGTCTCCAAGCTTGACGATCGACGGGGAACGACGATGGCGATCTCCGAGCAGCGCTGAACGACGAGGACGAATTTGAGCATGGATGCAGATGGGGTAGCGACGTCGATCGCCGCATGTTGGCGAGACGAGATCATTCCCGAGCTCGAGCGCTATATCGCCGTACCGGCGCTGTCACCGAGCTTCGACGCCGACTGGGAGGTGTCGGGCCATATCGAGGCCGCGGTCGGGCAGGTGTCGGCGTGGATCGAGTCACGGCCAGTCGTCGGGGCAACTGTGGAGATCCAGCGACTGCCGGGGCGCACGCCGTTGATCGTTGTCGAGGTGGAGCCGTTCGGCATCGGGGCGGCGGACGGTGATGACAGGCCCACGGTTGTGCTCTACGGGCACTTGGACAAGCAGCCCGAGATGATCGGGTGGAGGGACGGCCTCGGCCCGTGGACGCCAGTGCGCGACGGTGACCGTCTCTACGGCCGGGGAGGCGCCGATGACGGCTATGCCGCCTTCGCGAGCCTCGCCGCCATTGAGGCAGTGCAAGCCTGCGGCGGCAGCCACAGCCGCTGCTTGCTGCTGATTGAGGCATCCGAGGAATCCGGCAGTCCCGACCTGGTTCATCACCTCGACGCGCTCGATGACCGGCTCGGTGAGGTGGGACTTCTGGTGTGCCTGGACTCAGGTTGCGCCACGTACGACACGATGTGGCTGACCACGTCGCTGCGCGGTCTGGTGGAGGCAACACTGCGGGTCGACGTGATCGCCGAGGGCTGGCACAGCGGCATGGCCAGCGGCCTGGTGCCCTCGTCGTTCCGTCTGGCCCGAATACTGCTCGACCGGATCGAGGACGCCGCCACGGGTCATGTGCTAGTGGAATCCGCCAACGTCGTCATCCCGCCGCACCGGATCGCTGAGGCCGGGGCGATGGCTGAGATGCTCGGCGGCACAGGCGAGGACTTCGGCTTGATCGGCGAACTCCAGCTGATGGAAGAGGACCCGGCGCAAGGTCTGCTGGCCCGTACCTGGCGGTCGGCGCTCAGCGTCGTCGGTGCTGAAGGCCTGCCGCCGACAGCTGCCGCGGGCAATGTGCTGCGGCCCTTCACTGCGTTGAAGCTGAGCCTGCGCCTGCCGCCCACGGCCAGTTCAGAAGCGACAGCGGCGGAACTTGTGGATCTGCTCAGCTCCGATCCGCCACTGCAGGTGTCGGTGAGCGTGGACGACGTCGAATGCGTCGACGGATGGGACGCGCCCGACTTGTCGCCGTGGCTGGCCGAAGCGCTCAACGACAGCGCCCTGCGACGCTTCGGGCAGCCGATGCAGCTCTTCGGCGAAGGCGGGAGTATCCCGTTCATCGCCATGCTCGGCGGCATGTTCCCCGAGGCGCAGTTCGTTGTCACCGGGGTTCTCGGACCCGAGTCGAACGCTCACGGCCCCAACGAGTTCCTGCACCTCGCGTACGCAGAGAAGCTCACCGGCTGCATCGCCGACATCCTCGACGCCGAGGCGACACGCCTCCGCAGCTGAACGAGCCGGCTTCAGGCGATCAAGCGATCAGACGATGAGTCGATCGGTCAATGCTGCGATCTCGGGGTCGACGTAGGCACCATCGGCCTGGATCAGCCGGTCATCGAGCCACACGGTAGGACTCAGCACCACGCCATCGGAGTGCACCGGAGAGCCCAACTCGGTGGCACCAATGCCGATCTGCACGCATCCGAAGACTCGCTCGTCTTCCAGAATCCGCCCTGTGGGCTTACGCACGCCAGGATTGAAGCCGTAGCAGAAGTGGTCGAACATCAGCGCCTCAGCGCTGTCGAAGGATCGCAGCCACTGCTCGTACAGTTCGGCCTCGCGGCCCCCGGAGAACGCTGTCGCGTAGCCGTCCACGAGGGTCATGACGATCGGCCGTTCCAGCAGCCCGAGACTGTCCGGAGGCCATGCTGCGCCGTCGAACACCAACGTGCCGTTGGCGGATTCCCGCACGACCATGCAACCGGACTGGCCGCCGAGCATCTGGGGCCAACCGCGGTCGGAGGGGGGATCCTCCCAGAAAGGATCGCCCGCCGGATCGACGGCCATGGTCACATCGCAACCGGCCGGACTGGTCAACCGCAGCGTGCCGACCGCCTGCGACTTGCGGTACAGCAGGGTCTTGACCGCGTCGAGCAGGGCGTTGTCCACCCTGCCGATGGTGCGGATCATCATGTCCGCGTCCATGCCGGTGAGCTCCACGTAGACGCAGCCGCTGGCGATCGCGACCTCGTAGGCAGCGCTGTAGAGGTGGTAGCCGACAGAGAAGTTGATCCAATGTCGAGCATGCAGCGCCGCTTCGGCCACGACCTCGGGCACCGGCCCGACGGGAATGCCGGTGGGATAGGTCAGCACGGTCGGTTCCGCGCCGAGAGCTCGAGCCGCTGCCTCCGTTGCCCTGGCCACCTGCTGGTCAGCCTGGCTGTCGGCCGTGATCAGAACACGGTCGCCAAGCGCGACCGGACGTACTTCAGTGAGCAGGACCCGAGCCGCGTGACGAAGCTCTGATTCAGTCATCTCAGGTTCCGTGTTCGTCGCCGCCGGCGGAGCCCAACTTGTCGATGACCCTTCGAATGTTGAGGTTCGATTCGTACTTGACGTCGGTGACGAGGTACGAGGTCACCGACTCCACACCCTCGATGGCCTGGACTTCGCTATGGATCAAGTTGCTGAGGTGGGGGACGTCGCGACAGAAGACGTCCGCGATGCACGTCGTGCCCGCCGGTCAGCGTGGCGACGTAACCGACCTCGTCGAGTTCCGCCAGCTTGGAGGTGACGGGTTCGAGCTGCCCTGCACGTACTCTCAGCAGCAGCGTGGCGTAAATGGCGAGGCCGGACCGGTATGGGTCGAGCCAGACATTGAGATGGAGCACGCCGGCTTCGCGCATCTGGGTGATGCGGTTCCGAACGGTGCTCACGCTCACACCGACGGTCTTCGAGATCTCGCTGTAGCTGGCCCTTCCGTCCAGGCTGAGCATCCCGACGATTTCAAGATCCAGGTCGTCCAGTTGCACAGCGAATCCCCCGTTCGTCTGAGCGCCACATTGGCCTCAGATGTGACCCTTCTACATCAATCTCAATGACTCGCAACATATGTGACCCGACCGGCCTGAGGCGTCTGTTCCTCGTCCGCTCCGTCGGCACGCGAGGACACATAACTTGCAGTTGTTGCTGCTGACACTACAAAATTTGCATAGAATATCCACTTATTCTAGAAGTTCTGCATTCTGAACTCGCAAATATGCAAAGTATGTTCACGAGGTGTTCCGCCGAGTTGAGCCTGAGCCGGAAGTTCGGAGTGGGAGGACATGATCATGAGGATCGGCACGAAACTCTGCGTCGCGGTGGCCGTTGCGCTGCTGGCTGCGGCGTGCTCGAGCGGCTCGGATGACGCCGATGTTGCCGACACGCCGGCCCCGGCTGACGAGGCCCCAACGACGGAGCCCGTCGAAGCAGAGCCCGACGTCTCCGGCGCCAACTTTGTCTACGCCAACCCGTACACCCTCGGGGATCTGGATCCCTCGAGCGCCTTTTCCAATGAGAATGCGCTTCTCCAGAACGTCTATGAGACTCTGACTCGTCTGGCCGATCCGGAGGCCTCCGACGAAGTGAGCGGCGTCCTGGCCGAGTTATGGACGTCAAACGCGGACGCCACCGAGTGGACCTTCACGCTTCGTGACGGCGTGACCTTCCACGACGGCGCGCCATTGACCGCCGCAGCAGTTCGCGACTCCCTGCAGCGCACCATCGACCTCGGCCTCGGAGCCGCATTCATCCTCGCGGCTGTCGAGTCGATGGAGGTCCCCGATGAGCGCACCATCACGTTCAAGCTCGCGTGGCCATCGCCGCTTGATCTCATCCTGTCGTCGCAGTACTCGGTGTACGTCCTGTGCCCCTCGGCGGTCGGGAACGATGCCGCTTGGTTCAACGAAGGAAACGCGTGCGGTACCGGTCCGTACGCGATCGAGGAGCACGATCCGGCTGGCAGCACGGTGCTCGCTCGATTTGACGACTACTGGGGCGGCTGGTCCGACAACCAGGTCTCGACCGTCGAGATGCGGCTGATCGAGGATCCCGTGCTGGCCGAGCAGCTCGTTCGCAATGGGGATGCCCACTTCACCTACAACTTGCCCTTCGATGTATATGACTCGCTGGGACAGGCCAGCGACGTCAACGTCCTGCGAAGCCTTTCCATGACCAATCTCTTCGGCATGCTGAATACACGGAGGCTCTCGCCCGAGATTCGGGAGGCCTTGGTGCTGTCGTTCCCGTACGACGACATCACAGCATCGCTCTACGGCGGAGAAGCTGTCAGAGCACGTGGCATCGTGCCGCTGACCGTCTGGGGCTCTTCACCGGATCTCGAGATTCCCGAGACCGATCTCGAACGGGCGCGCCAGTTGATCGTCGATGCCGGCGCCGACGGCCTCACGGTGACGTACAGCTTTGACGCCGGCGCCACCGAGCAGCAGCAAATCGGCGAAGTCTGGAAGGCGAACCTGAGCACCATCGGCGTCAACCTCGAGCTGGAGCCGCTGACGTGGGACGCCCGGTGGGAGAAGGCGCAGGCTGACCCAGACGCCGCCCAGGACGTGTTCACGATGTTCTGGTTCCCGACCTATGTCACTCCCTACGACTTCCTATTCTCAACGTTCCATTCCGAAGAGGAGCCGTTCTTCAATCTCGGCTACTACTCCAATGAAACGTTCGACGCTCTGATCGACGAGGCTGATGCCATCAGCGGCACTGACCGAGATGCGGCGAGCGAGCTCTTCCGGCAGGCGCAAGAGCTGCTGATTGCGGAGCATGCGGCGGTCTTCATGCTGGACGTTCCCGCGGTGAACGTCATGCGCGCCGAGTTCAGCGGCCATGTCCCGAATCCCGCGTACAACGAGGTCGTTTGGTTCTACGAGCTGCGGACAGCTGGCTGAACCCACTATCAGCGCACATTGGGGAGATCCAGGTGCATCGTCGCCTTGAGACCATCGCGGACTGCGAGGACTTCGTCGTCGGCTGTTTGGTCATGGGCACCGGCGGTGGAGGCGATCCAGCAGACGGCATCAAGGAATTAGCAGCGGCGCTTGACGAAGGGTTCGAACTCGGATGGCACGAGGTCGATTCCATCGCCGACGATGAGCTCACGGCGATGGTCTACGAAATCGGATCCATTGCCCCTCGGACCGACGGCCACACAGAGCTTCTGCGCGCGCTGCATCTCGATGCCGACGGAGTGGTGCAAGACGACACCATGTGCCTGGCCGTACGAGAATTGTCAAGATATCTCGGCCAAGAAATCGGATGTCTCGTCGCAGCTGAGCTTGGCGCCAGCAATTCTCCCGGACCCGTCGTTGCGGCCGCTTGCTTGGGCATCCCCATAGTCGACGGCGACTACTCAGGCAGAGCTGTCCCGGAGGAGATGCAGAGCACCCCATTTGCACACGGAATATCGAGCGACCCGTTCGCTGCGGTCGACCGGTGGGGCAATACTGTGATCGTCGCTCGGACGGTCAATCCGTACATGCTCGAACGGATCGCCCGTCACATCGCGATGGCCAGTTTCGACGGTGCCGCCATTGCGTCGACTCCGCTGCGCGCACGCGACATGAAGCGGGTTGTCGTTCCGGGCACGCTCTCTTTGTGCCTGATGATCGGCAGAGCCTGCCGTCGTGCGATCGAAGCCGGGGACGACCCGGTTGAGGCCGCCCGTCTAGTCGTCGGCGGCTGGCGGCCATTCGACGGCGTGGTGGTGGACAAGAACTGGAGCGACTCCGGCGGCTTCATGATTGGAACGCTGGAGATTCAGGGAACGGGCACCTGGGAAGGCCACAGCCTGCGCACGTGGTTCAAGAACGAGACCCATGTCACTTGGCTCGACGATCAGCCCTGGGTGTGCAGCCCGGATCTCGTCACACTCGTCGATCCCGGCAACGGGCGCGGTTTCACCAACGCCGATGTCGCTGTCGGCCACGAGGTGACCGCTGTCGGGATACGTGGCCTCGAGCTGATGCGCCAACCTGCGGCACTGCTCAACGGATCGGGGCCTGCATATTTCGGTTTCGACGTGCCCTACATCCCGATCGAGCGACAGGTGCCGCGACCATTCGGCGCTCAATGAGCGCACCGAGCCGTGAGACCTGCCACGCCTGATCCGCTCGATCTTGAGGCATTCCGGCGGCACGGGCATTCTCTCGTCGACTGGCTCGCGGATTATTTGGGCAATCTCGACGACAGGCCTGTCTGTGAGACGGTTCAGCCGGGCGAGGTCCGCGCGAAGCTTCCCAGTCGGGCACCCGAGCGGCCGGAGCCGTTCGAGGCTGTGCTGGCGGATCTCGACCGTGTTGTGGTGCCAGGCCTCGCGCACTGGCAGCATCCAGGTTGGCTCGGTTACTTCCCTGCCGCGTCCTCGCCGGCATCGGTGCTCGGGGAGCTAGCAACCGCAGGCCTCGGCGTCGTCGGCATGCTGTGGTCCTCCTCGCCCGCGGCAACCGAGATCGAATCCCACGTGCTCGACTGGCTCGTCGGCCTGCTCGGCTTGCCACAGCACTGGAAGACGACCGACATTGGGGGAGGCGTCCTGCAGTCTGGTGCGTCGGCGTCCACCCACACGATGCTTGTGGTGGCCCGCGAGGCGTGCCGCAAGCGGACAGGCACGGTCTCCGACGACATGGTGGTGTATACGTCGAGAGAGGCTCATTCGTCGGTCGACAAGGGCGCCCGAATGGCCGGATACCGACACATTCGACTGCTGGAGACCGACGCGGAGTTCGCCGTCCGACCCGATGCGTTTGTCGCCGCGATCGAGGCTGATCGAAGGGCCGGGCTCATGCCCACGTTCGTGTGCTCGACGGTGGGGACAACCGGAACCACGGCGGTGGACCCAGTCCGTGACATCGCAGAGATCGCTCGGTCAGAGCAGATCTGGCACCACGTGGACGCTGCGTACGCCGGTTCGGCGATGATCTGCGAGGAGTTTCGGCCCTATCAGGACGGTCTCGAGCTCGTCGACAGCTATACGTTCAATCCCCACAAGTGGCTGGCCACCAATCTCGACTGTTCGGTGATGTGGGTCGCGGATCGCCGACCGCTCATCGAAACCCTCAGCGTGCTGCCGCCATACCTGCGAAATGACGCCACGGCCAGTGGCCAAGTCATTGACTATCGGGATTGGCATCTACCGCTGGACCGGCCGTTCAGGGCGCTGAAGCTCTGGTTCGTGTTGCGCAGTTTCGGAGCCGAGGGGCTGCGCAACATGATTCGGAGCCATGTCGCGTGGAACCGCCGGGTCGTGGAGAGCATTGACCGCCATCCCAACCTGGAGCGCATCGCTCCGGCACCGTTCGCCCTGGTTGCGTTCGTCCACCGAGGGGGCAACGAGGCGACCGATGCTTTTGTGGCGAACGTCAACCGAGACGGCCGCTTCTACATCACTGCTTCGGAGGTTGACGGCCGTCGTTACGCTCGGATTGTTGTCGGTTCCATCTGGACCACCGAGGCTCATATTGACTCCGTGTGCGACCTGATCGACAAGAGTGCGTGACGGTGGCCTCAATCCCGGCGTTGCCGAGCTCAGGCATCGGGACGGCTGACGCGCAGCGAACGCCGTGAGCGGCGCCGGTGTCGGCACCAGATACCTGCGGCGTCGGGCGGCGACCAGCCTGCTCGTCATCCTGGGCGTGGTCACCATCACATTTGTGATCTCGCGGATAGTTCCGGCGGACCCAGCCCAGCTCTACGCGGGAGCGCGGGCCCGCCCGGAGCAGGTCGAGCAGGTGCGCCAAGACCTGAACCTCGATGCGCCGGTGACGTCGCAGTACGTGTCCTACCTGGGGGACCTGTTGCAGGGCGATCTGGGAGTGTCGTTTGCGACGAGGCGCCCGATCGCACAGGACTTGCGCAGGTTCCTGCCAGCAACCCTCGAGCTGGCCTTGGCAGCAACGTTGCTGTCGATGGTTGTGGGGATCCCGGCTGGGGTTTTGGCCGCGTCCCGTCAGAGCCGCATGAGCGACACATCCATTCGGCTGTTCGCAGTGACGGGCGTGTCGATGCCGGTGTTCTGGAGCGCTCTCCTGCTGCAGCTGCTGTTCGCATCGAAGCTGGGGTGGCTGCCCCTCGCAGGCCGCACTGATGCGTCGGTGAATTTCGACGAGATCACGGGTTTCTTTGTCATCGACTCGGTGCTGTCGGGCAGCTGGTCGAACTTTGCGGACGTGATGGTTCATCTGGCACTGCCGGTCGCGGTGATGGCCGCCTATCCCCTCGGTCTGACGATTCGCCTGATCCGGGGCTCGATGCTTGAAGTGCTCGGCAGCGACTACATCGAGGCCGCAACGGTGGCCCAGGTGCCTCGGCGCACCGTGCTGAGCCGCCTTGCCCTCAAGAACGCCGTGCTGCCTGCTTTGACGGTGCTCGGGCTGACGTTCGCGTACTCGGTGTCGAGTGCGTTCTTGGTGGAGACCGTGTTCGCGTGGCCAGGACTGGGCAAGTACCTCACCGACGCAGTGGTGCGAGTCGACTTCCCGGTCATCACCGCGGCTGCGCTGGCCGTCACGGTTGTGTACGTGCTGGTGAATCTGGCGTTGGACCTCGTGCAGGCCCGTCTGGATCCGCGAGTGAAGCTCGGCTGATGGACTCCGAACCGCAGTCGCCCGCCCGCCGGTTCGGACTTGGCGGCTTGAGGCGTGCCCGCAGCCGGGTGGCGGCACCGGGGAGCGCACTGTGGCACTTCGCCCGAAGCCGGCTGGGTATGGCCGCAACGGTGATTGTCGTGCTGTTCTTGCTGGCGGCAGTGTTCGCCCCGTGGCTGACGCCCTATGCCGACGCCGGCCGCGGCGTCCCGGACCTGCCGGTTCGGCTGCAAGGTCCGAGCTGGTCTCACTGGCTGGGCACCGACGACCTGGGCCGCGATGTGCTTGCCCGGGTGCTGTTCGGGGCGCGCGCTGCATTGCTGGTGGCGGTCGGTGTGGTGGTGACTTCGGTCGTGATCGGTGTGGTGGTGGGCGCGATTGCCGGGTACTTCGGCCGCTGGGTTGATGAAATCCTGATGCGGATCACCGACACGTTCTTGGCGTTCCCACCGCTGCTGCTGGCCGTGCTGATCGCGGCCGCGCTGGGCGCGAGCCTGCGCAACACGGTTATCGCCATCGCGATCTCGTGGTGGCCGTGGTACGCGCGGCTGGTGCGCTCGCACGTGCTGAGCCTGCGCGAGCGGCCGTTCGTGAAGGCGGTGAGGGCCATCGGCGTGCCGAACCGGCGCGTCATCGCCAAGCACATCGTGCCGAACGCCATGGCGCCCGTGTGGGTGCAGGCGACGGCCGACCTGGGCGCGGCGGTGCTCACCGCGGCGGGCTTGAGCTTCGTCGGGCTGGGACCCCGTCCGGCCCACCGCGGACTGGGGAACCATGATCTCCGAGGGCCGCCAATACGTGCTGTCGGGCCAATGGTGGATCGCCGGCTTCGCCGGAGCGGCCATCGTGATCGTGGCCATGGCCTTCAACCTCGCCGGCGATGTCATCCGAGACGTCACCGATCCCCGCACCAGGGGCGACCGGCAATGACTGCGCTGCTGGAAGTCGACGACCTGCACGTCACGTTCAACCCGCCCGCCGGACCGGTTCGCGCTGTCCGTGGGGTGTCGCTGCAGGTCCGACGGGGCGAGATCCTGGGAGTGGTCGGTGAGTCTGGCTGCGGAAAGACCGTCCTGTTTCGCGCCTTGCTCGGTCTGCTTCCCGCCACGGCGTCCGTGAGCGGCGCAATGCGCGTGTCCGGCGAGGACATGCCCACAGACGGCACGCTGCAGGCAGCAGCCGCGCTCGTTTATCAGAATCCGGGGGCTGCCCTGAATCCCGTCTTCACCATCGGTCGGCAGCTGCAGATCGTCGCCGGAACTCGCGACCCAGAGGTGCTGTGCGATCTGTTGTCCCGAGCGGGACTCGTCGAGCCCAGGCGGCTGTTGGGCGCCTATCCCCATGAATTCTCCGGAGGGATGAGACAGCGTGCGGTGATTGCTCTGGCTCTGGCTCAACAACCTCAGCTGCTGATCGCCGATGAGCCCACCACGGCGCTCGATGTCACAACTCAGGCCCAGGTGCTGGACCTCATCGCCGATCTTCGCCACCGCCACCAGCTCGCAGTGGTGCTCATCAGCCACGATCTGGCCGCCATCCGACGCGTGTGCGACCGCGTAATGGTGCTGTACGCCGGTCGAGTCGCCGAGACGGGCGAAACCAATGAGGTGCTCGGTGCACCGTCGCACCCCTACACGCAGGCGTTGCTCGAATCCGTTCCGCGACCCGAGGCCGTCGGCGGGGACCTGGCCTCGATTCCGGGAAGCGTGCCCGACGGCCGCGACGAGATTCCGGGCTGCGCTTTCGCGCCCCGTTGCCGCCACGCAAGCGACGGGTGTCGCACCGACCAGCCTGCCCTGCGCCCCGTGCAGCCCGTGAAGCCAGCGCAGCCCGGACACGCCGCAGCGTGTGTCCTCGTGGAGACGCCGGTGTGACCCCGCTGCTGTCGATACAGGGCCTGAGAGTGGACTTCGCGACCCGAGCCTCCGGCCGCAAGCGATCGATCACGGTCATTAGCGATCTTGACCTCGAAGTGTTCGAAGGCGAGACGCTCGCGGTCGTGGGGGAGTCCGGCGCCGGCAAGTCCACGCTCGCAGACGCCGTGGTGGGCCTCGTTCGACCGGCCCAAGGCAGCATCCGCTTCAGCGGCACAGAGCTCGTCGGATTGCGGGGCCAGGACCGACGCCGGATTCGGAGCCGCATGCAGATGGTGGCCCAGAACCCGCTGCTCGCACTGAATCCCCGCCAGCGTGTCGGGAGCCAAGTCGAAGAGCCTCTGCGCGTTCACACCAGCCTTGATCGCGCCCAGCGTCGACAGCGCGCCAACGAGATGATCGCCTCGCTCGACCTGAGTCCTGCGATGAGCGACCGGCTCCCCCACGAACTCAGCGGCGGTCAGGCCCAGCGGGCTGTGCTCGCCCGGGCACTGGTCGGGGAGCCGTCGATGATCATCTTCGACGAGCCCACTTCATCGCTCGACGTCTCGGTACAAGCAGGTGTGCTCAACCTGCTCCAGCAGCTCAAGGCTGACCATGGACTCACGTACCTGTTCATCACCCACGATCTCGGCGTCGCCCGACACCTCGCGGACCGCGTCGCGGTCATGCGTTCGGGCGAGATCGTGGAACAACAGGCAGCCAGCGCTCTGTTCGACAACCCTCAGCACGTCTACACCCGCGCCCTTCTCGCCTCGGCGCTGAGCGAGTAGCGGCTGACGGGATCTCCCGGCCGCGATGACCACTCGTTGGCAAACTTTGCCATCCTGCGGCTACCGTGTGCATGTGGCGACGACGAATGTCTCACTGCCTGGAGAGCTCAAGGAATTTGCCGATGAACAGGCCAGCGGCGGCCGCTACGGCTCCGCCAGCGAGTATGTGCGCGAGTTGATTCGCCGCGATCAAGATCGTGCTCGTCTGCGCGGAGCGCTCCTCGCGGGCGCGGCGTCGCCCGTCGCTGTCCGGGCCGACGACGCCTACTTTGACCGGTTGAGACGTCGGCTGTCCTCTGAGGCTGCCAGACCGGACGCTGCCCGCCCGGAGACTGCAGAGGCCAGCGGGCGGTGAGCAAGCCGGTCGAGCTTCGGCGTCTCGCGGCCGCAGACATCGACGCTGCCTTGGCGCATTACTTGGCTGAAGCTGGCGAGGACATCGCCCACAGGCTCATCGCTGATCCTCAAACGCCACATTGAAGCTGCGTTCGCCCACTTGAGCGAACATCCCGCGTCGGGTTCGTTGCGTTGGTCATACGAACTGGGCATACCCGAGCTGCGCAATTGGATGATGGAACCCGAGTTTCCCTACGTCGTCTTCTACGTCGACCGGGCCGATTCGGTTGATGTCTGGCGCATCCTCCACGCACGACGTGACATTGCGGCCTCACTGGTGTCGCTGGAGTGAGACTGCCGCGGCAGCTGCGTTGAGCCAGCTTCGAATTGGGGCCATGGGCCACTGGAGCAGCGCTCGTGCAGCGGCGCTCGATCAAGCCTGGCAACTCGGGATGGCCGGCACTGATCTCTGATCGTACTTACAACGAATGTTCGAGGAATACCGCTTCAGGCCAGCGGTTTGGGGTGTCGCCGACCCGGCATCGATGAGCAGCTTGCTTGCGGATGCCGAGTTCTTGTTCGCCGAGGTGCGCTCGGCTCTATACGGCGATCTCGCTCCGCACCCCGCGCACATCCATCTCGAAGTCGAGATCGTGGACAGGCGGACGCGACCGGTACCAGCGCAGCCCATGTCGAGCAGCTGGCCCCATGTCAGGGATCACCGAGTCCTCCAGCAACCCTTGGTGCATGAACACCGTGTATACGTCCGTGGTGGTGACCAGCTCCCAGCTGGCACCGAGTGCCCCGAGACGCGAACCCATGGTGGCGATTACATGGCTGGCTTTCTCGCGCATGGCCTCGGGCCCGGTTTCGCCCTTGCGAATGATGGCGTTGTCGTTCAGCGTCGCCTCGGGAATCTCCCCAGCGCCTGACACCACGAACGTCGTCGGAGCATCCTCGGTGGCTTCGATGGTGTAGGAGAAGGCGTGGAGCACTGGCTCCGCAGGCGGATGCTCGGCCGGGGCCACGTTGGTGCGCGCCAAAGGATTGTGTTCGTCGACGTAGAGGTCCCATGATCGGACCAGCTCGACGTAGCCGGCGTTGAACTCGATGAAGCCGGTCATGGAGTACGGAACCGGGCAGCGGAGCTCGATCGCGCAAAGGGCCGGACGCTCTCGCCCGACCTCAGACAGGTGGGCGTCGATCAGCTCGAAGCCCTCGCGCCATGGCAAGTAGGCGCTCAGCGTGGCGTGCACGACTTCGAACCCTGGGTCGGCAACGACCCCGCTGGAGAACGGGGAAATGCCAGTGAGGAATTGGTACCCGCCTCGGGGATTGGAAATGAGCATGAGTTGTCTCCTTGGTCAGCGCTGCGAAGTCTGCTCGCGCAGGCGGTCTTCCTGCTCGGCGAGTTCGGGTGTCATGGCGTCGTCGAAGTCCTCCATCTCGAAGATCGGCCGTAACTCGACCTCGCTCGGACCAGACATCGGGTTGGGACAGCGCTTGATCCGGGCGATGGCCTCGTCCATGTCGGCCACCTCCCAGATCCAGAAGCCGGCCACGAGTTCGCTCGTGTTGTCGAACGGCTCGTCGATCACTGTGCGATTGGGACCATCGAAGGCCACTCGCTTGCCGTTCACAGACGGGAAGAGTCCTTCACCCGTCTTCATGACGCCCGCGATCGCGAGTTCTTCGTTGTAGTTGCCCATCGCTTCGAGCAGCTCCGTCGATGGCATCACGCCCGCCTCGCCGTCGGCGGTGGCCTTGATCATCACCATCACGCGCATGTGTTCGAGTGCCTCCGCGTTCACGTCCGTACAGCCTGCCACTCAAGGCAGCTGTGGGAGCGCAGCAACGCGCACACGTCCGGCACTTGACGCGTCGGTGGCTAGATGGGCGCGACGTGCACGGCGGCTTCGGGGAAGAGCTGTACGCAGAAGTGCCAGCAGCAACAACGCTGTCACGCGATCGGGTCGTACGGAATCAGGAATATTCTGAGCACTTACAATTGCTCAGGGATCACTGCCGCATATTGCGACGCGGACCATCCACCCCGCCCCTCTTCGGAGAATGGGAGCAACTCTACGTGTTATCGAGCACAGATATTGAGTCAAGTTTCATTGGTAATTGTGAGAACCTGCCCCAAGAGCCCGGAGGTGATCCGCTCGATATCGGATGGGACCACGAGCTCTATCTCGGAAAAGAGTCGACATCCTCTTATCGAACACCGACGCGCGATGATGCACGTGAACAGGTTTAGTTTTGCGGGAAGCGACATCGAGGCATCCCGTCAAGCGCAGCAGGCCCTCGATAGTTCACAGAACTCGCGTTCTTCAAATGGATCGACCTGCACACCCCCCGCCATCTCGACGTCCACGTCATCTCCGACAACGTCTCAGCCCACAAGTCCGAGCCCGTGCGCACATGGCTCGCCCACCCGAACCACGACCCCAAGCCCCTGAAATGGACCAAGGCAACGGACCAGATCATCACCAAAGTCAAACGAGCCCGAACTGCCCTAACCAAAACCGCGACACACCACTAGTCTCCGCTGGTGGTTGCCGTCGCAGTGGCAACGCACTGTGCGAGTTATGGTTGCCGCGTTCTTGGCAATCGTAGTGTCACTGGCGCTCATTGTCTTCATTTTGGAACCAACTAACGCCGCTGCGACAGCAGACGGAGCAAGGTTCTCCATGCCGAACGATCGTTCGGCGGACATCGCCGAGATCGAGCCCTGAGTCGGATATCCGGCATGAGCCGGAACGAGGTGGACTCAGTTGAGCGGCGCGGTGATCGGCGGGGCTTCGCCGAAGCCGCTCCATTCGGTGACGACCGTGAAGGTGCCCGTGCTGTCGATGGCGGCGCTGTAGCTCACTCTGCGGATGAGGTCGTCACCGTCGACCCAGACGTCGAGCTGGACCCTGTCGAGTTGTTCGGTTGGTTCTTGGCCGGCGGCCATCAGGCCCATGCCGAGCGTCATCAACATGCCCGCTCCGGCGCCGGCCGGGGTTGTGGTGGTTCGGTAGTGGGCCACGGCGATCCCGTTGAGCTCGCTGTCGCCGACTGAGGTGAACTCGTAGAGCTCTCCGAGGTCGTCGATCGCCACGCCGAACGTCAGATTGGACTGGATTGGGGCTGCCGAGGCGGGACTCGGCCCCTCCCATGCTCCGTCTGGGCCAAGGCGATATGCCTGGCCGTCGACGATGATCATGGTCGCGGCTTCCATCGGAGGGATGTCCCTGTCGGGCACACCAGGCGATGCGAGCCACCGGACTTCGTTGTTGCCGTCGGACATGCTGCCCGCCATGGCGAGTTGCCATGGCGCTTCAAAGTCGTCGAAGTCGAACGTGATCGACGTCTCCCAAAGCGCAGAATCGCTGACCTCGATCGTGGTTGCCACGGCGTCATGCACCGCGGCAGTCGCGTCGCGACCGGTGCTGGTGTCAAACAGGACGATCCCCGCTGCTGCTGCAACCACGATCGCGGCGGCCGCTGCCGCTGCGCCGATCCAGCGACGATGCCGGTCTGCGACGTACGGGGTGGCGTAGCGCCGCTCGCGCCGCGGCAGGGGCCGAACGTCGGTGTCGGCGAAGATCGCGTCCAGCGTGCGCGCTGGCCCCGGATCAGCCGACGACGGGAGGGTGTCGATTCTTACGGGATCGGCGCGGCGCAGCTGCCCGAGGAGATCGTTGTGGGCATCGGTGTCGGTCATTGGGCCTTCCTTGCCGAATCGTCGATGTGAGGATCGGGCCGGTGCTCGCCGGCCCGTTCTGTGTCTGCCTGTCCGGGTCGGTGCAGCTCTTTCACGCCGGTCGCCAATTGGTCGATGTGGGCGCTGAGCCGCTTGCGCGCCCGGTGTATGCGGATCGCGACGGCGTTGGCCGAAATGCCGAGGATCTGAGCGATCTCGGTATGAGAGAGCTCCTCCCAAGCCACGAGCATGAGGATCTCGCGGTCGGCCTCGCGGAGTGCGCCCAGTGCTGTTCGCAGCAGTGCGGCGCGCTCGTCGGTCGCGAGAGCGAAAGGATCCGCCGACTCCGCAGGAGCGACGACGCGCAGCCGTTCTTGCGTGGCCCGGCGTCGCCGGTTCGAGCGCGAGGCGTTGCGGATGAAGTTTCGTGCCACGCCGAACAGCCACAGCCGCTCGCTGCCGTCCGGAACGTCGTCGCGCCGCCGCCAGGCAGTCAGGAACGTCTCTGCAACCACCTCGTCAGCGGTTTCGCGATCTGCCCGACGTCGGGCATACGCCAGCAGCGGACGGTACGACTCGGCGTAGACGCCGCGGAACCACTCCTGGTCATGGGCACCCAGCATGCGAACAGCCATCATGGCTGTCATGTCCGCGAGCGTCTGACCCTTTCACGACCCGAGTCGGATGCGTCTCTGGGTGATGTCAGCCGCGAAGCTCCGCTTCATCCGGGGAATGACCAGCTGATGAGCAGCAGGCCGCCGGCGAGGGCCACGGCAAACGCCAGCAGTCCGTCGCCAGCTCGATCCTGCGAGCGATGTGGTGTGTTCATTCTGATTTCTCCGTGTCGCTGATGCATGCATCAGCGATCCATGCTCTTGGTGGGCGCTCTTGGAGTGCACGTTGTGTTCTCAGCAGTGCACCAAGGGGGTGTCACACGAATGTGTTCTGCGGGTCGAAGAGTCGGCGTTGCCGTGGTCGTTGGACTGCTGACTGCAGGATGCGCCTCCGGTGGTCAGATCGACTCTGAGGGCGCGGGCGCGGCTGAAGGCCCGGATGCATCGGAAATGGACCGGGTGCCGGTAGAAGCGACACAGGACAACAACCTGCTCAACGTTGTGGTCGCCCGTGGCGTTCTGAACTGCGGGGTGTACGGGGCAGCCGTGGCGTTCTCCGAGACGCAGCCTGATGGCAGCACCACTGGTTTCGACGCTGACTATTGCCGGGCGCTGGCCATTGCCATCCTGGGTGACGCCGAGGCCGTCAACTTCGTGCCGCTCACCTCCCCAGAGCGATTCACGGCTTTGCAGACCGGCGACATCGACGTGCTGGTGCGCAACACGACCTGGACGCAGAGCCGCGACACGGCGTTGGGCTTCGACTTTGCGCCAGTCACGTTCTACGACGGTCAGCAGCTCATGGCTCGTGCGAGCGACGGTTTCACGTCAGATTCGACGGTCACAGATGTCGCCGGTGCGACGGTCTGCGCGACTGCCGGCACCACGACCGAGAAGAACATCGCCGATGCTGCGGATGCCGCCGGCATCGAGATCAACTTGCAGACCTTCGAAGATCTCGACATCATCACCGACAATTTCATCACTGGCGCCTGCGACGTGATGACATCTGACGGCTCTGGACTCGTCGGCCGTCGAGCACGCCAGCAGGGCAACCAGGAATGGGTGATCTTCGCGACTTCACCGTTCTCGAAGGAGCCGCTCGGCCCTGTGTACCTCCCGAATCAGTCCGATTTCGGCGACATCGTCAACTGGACCGTGTACGCCACGATCATCTTTGACGAGAAGGGCATCACGTCGGCCAATGTGGACGATCTGGCAGCCAGTGGCCGCCTCGACGCCGAAGCAGTCCGCTTGCTGGGCGGGGCCGGCGAGCTGCAGACCCGCATGGGCCTGCGCCCCGATGCGTTCTATGACGTTGTGCGCCAGATCGGCAACTACGGCGAGATCTACGACCGGCATCTCGTCCCCATCGGGCTCGACCGGGACGGCACGCCGAACGCGCTGTGGACCGAAGGCGGGCTGATCTACGCGCCACCGGCACGTTGAATCACCAGGTCGGCCGCGTCAGCACACCGCCGTCCACGATGAGGGCGATTCCGGTGATCCATCGCGCCAGGTCCGAGCACAAGAACACACAGGCATCGCCCACGTCGGCGGCCGTTCCAAGCCTGCCGAGCGGCGTTGTCGCCAGCCAGCGCGACACGCCGTCGGGCCAGTGTTCGTCGAGGCCTGGTCGGTCGATAAGACCAGGCGAGATGGTGTTGACGCGAATCCCGTCGGGGCCGTAGGCCGCGGCGGCCGCTCTGGCATGCATCAGCAGCCCGGCCTTGGAAGTGGAATAATGCCCGGTCCCATCGTCGGGCTGATGTCCATCGATCGACGCAATGTGCACGACGACGCCGCCGGAGCCCTGCGCCTGCATCGCGCGGACGGCGGCTTGAGTCAGCCGGTGCGTCGCGTTGAGGTTGACTTCGATCATCTCGGACCACACGTCGTCGGTCAGCTCAGAGAACGGCGCAACGTTCGCGATGGCGGCGTTGTTGACCAAACCGTCGATGCGGCCGTGATGATCGATCGCAGCGGCAACGATGCGCTGCGGCGCGTCGGGGGCGAGCAGATCCGCCTTGATCGAGGTCACGGGGTTGCCGGCCGCATCAACGAGATGGTCGACCGGCGACGACCGCGTGTGGGCCACCACTGTTGCACCGGCCGCTCCGAGGCGCTGGGCGATGCCAGTGCCGACGCCTCCGCCAGCGCCAGTTACCACGATGACGCGGCCGTCCAGTCGCAGAAGGTCCGCTGGCGCGGGAAGGTCGTCGTGATCAGCCATGGCCCATCTCCATTCGCGTGAAGCGTGGGCAAGCTCTACCGGTGGTTGCAAGTGAGTTGAGTGTAGATGTCGGCGGCTGATTGCCAGTGGTGGAGTTGGCGGGGCATGTGGTTGAGTTTGTCCTCGATGACCGAGAGGCGCAGTTGTGCGATGTCGAGGCTGGTGCCTTTGGGGAGCCATCGGCGCAGCAGTCCGTTGGTGTGCTCGTTGGTGGGTCGCTGCCACGGCGAGCGCGGCTCGCAGAAGAACACTTCGATGCTGAGCGCTGCTTCGATGTCGGCCCAGCGGGCCATCTCGCGGCCTTGGTCCCAGGTGAGGCTGCGCACGAGCGCTGCGGGCTGGCGGCCCAGAGCCGCGGTGACCGCGGCGGCGACCTGGGGCGCGCCGTAGCCGTCGGGCAGCGCTGCGGTGACCGTGTAGCGGCTGGTGCGCTCGGCGAGCGTGACCGCAGCGGTGAGGTTCGCTTTGCCGACGGTGAGGTCGCTTTCGCAGTGGCCGGGTTCTGTACGGTCCTCGACGTCGGCGGGCCGGTCGGCTATCGGCCGGTATTCCCCCAGCGGGCTGGGCTTTTGGGCCTGCGCGACGCTGCGCGGCCGACGGCGCCGGGCGCGCCGCGGCAGCTTCGCCCAGGAGCCGGCGGGCAGGCCGCTGCGCGCGTCGTTCGCGTAGCACGCCCGATAGATCGTCTCCGCGCACACGCTCATGCCCGCCTCGCGCAGGTCCGCCGCGGTCGCGTGCGGTGACCAGCGCAGCTTCAAGCGCTCATTGACCGCAGCGGCCAGCACCGGATCGTCCGCCAGCTTCGAGGCCCGAACGCGTCGCGCCCTCGCGCATGCCCACGCGTGCGCCGAGCGGGCGTCATAGCCCGCCCGCCCGCCCGCCCGCCGCAGCGGGCCACCTCGCGATGCACCGTCGACGGATCACGGCCCAGCCGCCGCGCTGCGTCCGCGACACTGCGGCCCGCCCCGAGCGACGACTCGACGAACACCCGCTCATCCAAACTCAGCCTCGCTGCCATACTGGACACCTCCATCGGTCGGTTGCATGTGTTGCAACGGTCATCATGACCGTTCACTTGCAACCACCGATGGAGTTCGCCGTGCGATGTCGGAGGCCGCCTGCGGATAGGCGGCAACGAGAGCGTCCCGCTCGCCCAGCTCGAAGCCGGCATCGGAGAATGCGGGCGCCATCGTCGTGCCCACAAGAGACCAGTCGCCCGTAGTTCCCGCCGCCATCCAGACACCGGGGCCCGACCGCGACGACGGGCCGCTGTCCACCTGCCAAGTCGTCACCGAGCATCGGGCGCTCGACGCCGCCACCGGGTTCCAGCAGCAGCATCTCGACGGGCGCCCCGGCGTAGTGATGCCAGAGCTCGACGCCGTCGAGACGGTGCAGAGCGGAGAAGTCCTCCGGCTGCATCAGGAAGTAGATCGCTGAGGAATGGGCATCACGCCATGTCTGTGCCCACTGGCCGCCTTCGCCCGCTAGGGGTGTGAGCTCAAGCAACTCGATCACCTCGTCGGCGTCCACCGGCCCAACGTAGCCCCGTGTCCAAAAGCGGCGTGCACCGTGAATTCAGTCTCCGGCGGTGACGATCTCCGGCGCGATGGGGTCGAGATCGAGCAGATCCTCGAGCACGGCCAGCGTCTCGAGTACGCCGACATCATCGACCTGGTGACCGAGCACCTGCAGGCCCACGGGCATGCCATCGTCGGTGAAGCCGCAGCACACGGTGCCCGCCGGACGCCGGGTGAGATTCGCCAGCGGCGTAAAGCGGATCCAGTTCTCCGTCTCGACGCCGTTGATGCTGCCGTCTCCGCCCACGACGGGCGTCTGGCCCGCCATGGTCGGCAGCAGCATCGCGTCGAATCCCGCCATCACATCGGCGAGCTGCATCGACAGCCTGCCGGCTTCCTGGCGTGCCTCGGCCACCGACGCGACGGTCGCCCGTTCGAACGCTTCTTCTAGGGCCACCGCGAGTAGGTCGGTGACGTCGTCCCACGCAGGTGTGCCGAACAGGGGCGCATAGGCCGGCCCGATCAGCCCGCCCAGAAAGAGCGGCAGGAAAGCGTCAGAAGCCGTGTCGAACAGCGTCCCCGCCTCGACAACCTCCACACCCTGCGCCGCGAGCCGCTCGACCGCAGCAGCACAGGTGGCCAAGATCTCAGCGTCCACCGGCTCGCCATCGAACGAGGGAGCCCACAGCACCCGCTCGGGAGGTCGTGGGCTGTCGAGTGCCCGGCGCCACGACTCCGTCGGCGCGGGCAGGCTCCGGAGGTCTGATGGATGCGGGCCAACCACCGCGTCGAGGCAGAACGCCACGTCGCGAATGCGGCGAGCCATGGGACCCACACACGACAGGTCCAACAGGCCCGGTGGCGGCGGTCCGCTCGGCACGCGGCCCTGGCTCGTCTTGATGCCCGAAAGTCCGCACATCGACGACGGGATGCGAATGGAGCCACCCCCGTCGGAGCCGGTGCCAACCGGCACCATGCCCGAAGCGATCGCGGCACCGGTGCCTCCCGACGAACCACCGGGCGACCGGCTCGGGTTCCACGGGTTCCACGTCGCTCCGAACAGCGGGTTGTAGGTGTCGCCCATGCAGCCGAACTCGGGCGTGTTCGTCTTGCCGATGATGACGGCGCCAGCGGCCCGCAAGCGCGCCACCTCGGTGGAGTCTTCGGTGACTGGCGGGGTGTCGCGCAAGTGCATGGCTCCGCGAGTGGTGACGAAACCTGCAGCGTCGGCCAGGTCCTTGACGCCGATCGGGATGCCCGCGAGCGGCCCAACGTCATCGCCGGCATCGAGGCGCTCGTCGATGGCAGCGGCTTGGGAACGCGCACCCGCTTCATCAATGGCGACGAACGCATTGAGGTGCGGGTTCAGGGCTTCGATGCGCTCGAGCGTGTGCTCGGTCACCGCCGCAGCGGTCAACGTGCGATCACGCACCATCGACGCCAGGGATTCGACCGTCACGGTCCTGAAGTCGGGCACGTCCATGGCGGGTCACCTCCTTCGACATTCGCGACGCTAGTGACCAAGCCTGAGCTGCCCCGCTGCGGCGTTCGAACGGCAGCGTGCTGATGCCGCGCCGTCAGCGAGACGATGCGCCGCCGTCGATGGTGATCGAAGTGCCGCTGACATGGCTGGCTCGATCCGACGCCAAGAAGGCAACTACATCGGCCACTTGCTCGACGGTGCCCGGAGCGGGATCGGAGGGGATGAGCTCTTCCCAGCGGGACTCATCGACCCAATCCTCGACAGCCTGGCGGCGCAGCAGGTCGCCCATGCGATCGGTGATGATGAGCCCAGGGTTGACGGCTAACACGCGCACCCCCTCGCGCAAGCTTCGGCTGCCGAGCGCCGCGGTCATCGCCACGAGACCGCTGTTGCCCACCGCGCCGGCGATGTAGGACGGCTGCGGTCGGAGCGACGCGGCACCGATGACGTTGACAATCACGCCGCTGCCTCGTGCGGACATTTGCGGGAGGACTGCCCGGCACAGGTCGATGTATCCGAAGACCTTCAGGTCCCAGGCGTCGCGCCAAGTGGTGTCGTCGACCGTCACGATGTCACCGCCCGGAATGGCCCCGGCGTTGTTCACCCAGATGTCGACGAGTTCGCCGCTGTCGCCTGCGCCGCCGCAGCCGGTCTCGGCAAGCAGCGTGTGCCGACCCTCCGGCGTGGACAGGTCAACGGCGTGCGTTGTGATGATCGCCGCTGGCGCCGCGGCCTGCACCTCCCTAGCTGCCATGGCCAGGACATCGCCCGACCGCGCCGCCAACGCGACATCGCAGCCCTCGCGGGCCAGCGCCACAGCGCACCCCAGCCCGATTCCTTTCGATGCGCCCGTGATCACCGCGCGCCTGCCTGCGAGCCCCAAGTCCATCGGCTTAACGTATCGCCGGAGCCGGACTCATCGAGCGAGTCGATTTCGGCGCAACGCGAGCTGGGTCAACCGGGCGTCAGTCACACAGCGCTTCTACGCTCGGGCCATGCCGAGAGCCGACGAGGTACGTGACGAAGCCCGGGCGTGGCTGGGGGAGCACTGGCACCCCGAGCGGCCGCTCATCGAGTGGCGCAACCTGCTGGCGGACACCGGGTGGGGCACCCCGTCGTGGCCCACGCAGTGGCACGGACGCGGACTGCCACTGTCCATGGACGCCGTGGTGGCTCGCGAGTTCGACGCCATTGGCGCCGTCGGCGTCGCTGCGGGCGTGAGCATGTACCTGGTGGCTCCGACGCTGTTGGCTCACGCCAACGACGAGCAGAAGCAACGCCATCTGCGGCCGATTCTCACCGGCGAGCACAAGTGGTGCCAGCTGTTCTCCGAGCCCACCAACGGCTCGGACTTGGCGGGGCTGGTCACTCGTGCCGACCGCGACGGGGACGAGTGGATCGTCAACGGACAGAAGGTCTGGAACTCGGGCGCGCACAAGGCCCGCTTCGGCATTCTCATGGTGCGCACCAACTGGGCTGCTCCGAAGCACCAGGGCATTTCGTACTTCTTGTTGCCGATGGAACAGCCAGGAGTAGAAGTACGTCCGCTGCGGCAGATGAACGGTCACGCCACGTTCAACGAAGTGTTCTTCCACGAAGCCCGGGTACCGCACGACGAGATGGTCGGCAGCCCCGGCGACGGCTGGCGCATCGGGCTCACGACGCTTGCGCATGAGCGCTCTGCAGTGGCTACCCGGCGGCCTCGGTACCCCGCAGACGGCGGCCCGACGGTCGAGCAGGCCCGCAGGGAAAGCGACGAGTACTTCGCCACCTACAAGTGGTACCCGCAGCGGGCGGGGCGGGCCAATCTCGTCATTCCCGAGGCACAGCGGACCGGCCGCGTGCACGACCCGGTGGTGCGCCAGCAGATCGCGCGGGTGGAGTCACTGCGCCGGATTGCGTCGTGGACGGCCAATCGAGCGCGGGCCGCCCGCGCCGCTGGCAAGCCACCCGGCCCTGAGGGTTCGCTCACCAAGCTGAACATGTCGGTGACGGCCCGTGCCTGCCACGAAGCCCACACGATGATTGCCGGGGCGATGGGCATGCTCGTCGGCCCTGGTTCCAATGCCGAAGGCATCGTGTCGGAGATCCTGATGTCAACGCCGGCCATGTCGATCGCCGGTGGCACCGACGAGATCCAGCGAAACATCATCGGCGAGCGAGTGCTGGGCCTGCCCAAAGA
>CAXXMY010000017.1:0-187790 GCA_963663635.2 Acidimicrobiales bacterium | reverse complement strand
ACTCCACGTCACACATCGCACCTGGGTACCGATTCCAGTACCACGTTCCGCCGAAGTTGCCGGCCTTCTCGATGACCCGGATGCTCTCGTAACCCGCCTTGCGCAGCTGGGCGCCCATCAGCAGGCCGCCGAAGCCGCCCCCGATGATCGCGACCTCGACTTCGTCGAAGAGCGGTTCCCGCTCGACACGCTCGGTGTAGGGGTCGTCGACGTAGTTCGAGAAATCGCCCACCACCTCGACGTACTGCTCGTTGCCGTCGTCACGCAGGCGCTTGTCGCGCTCGGCTCGGTATCGGTCCCGCAGCTTCTCGGGATCGAAATCGATCCCCCGCAGAAATATCTCTGCGAGCGATGTCGATTCGGCTGTGTCGGTGTCGATGCTCATGAGGGCCTCGCTCACTGGTCTTCGCGGCGCTGCTTCGCCTCGAATATCTAAGACATCTTAGAAACTTCACCGTGCTCGGTGGCGCGTCCTTGCGGGAAATCGGCGTCTTGGACACCGAACCGGACGCGGAGTTCAGTCGGTGAGCGACAAATCGTGGACAGCGAGTCGTGGACAAGTGTCCACGGCGTGCGAGAATCGGCGTTCGTGCAGCGGGTGATTGCCTTGGACATGGAGGGTGTGCTGACGCCCGAGATCTGGATCGCCGTCTCCGAGGGCACCGGCATCGCCGAACTCAGGCGTACGACCCGTGACGAACCGGACTACAACGCGTTGATGCAATACCGCCTGGACGTCCTCGCGGCACACGATGTCTCGCTGTCGCAGATCCGCTCGGTGATCGCAGAATTGCCGCTGCTGCCCGGGGCGAGGGAGTTTCTCGACGAACTTCGGCATCGCTGGGTCGTGGTGCTGCTGTCAGACACCTTCGAGCAATTCGATGACCATTTTCTCGAGCTGTTGGGCTACCCGCATCTGTTGTGCCATCGCCTCGACGTGGCCGATGACCGCATCTCGGGGTGGCGCAGGCGGGTGCACGATGCCAAGCGGCTCGCGGTGCAGGCGTACCGAGACCTCAACTATCACGTGACCGCAGCCGGCGACTCGTACAACGACCTCACAATGCTGCGCTCAGCGCACGCGGCGAGCCTGTTCCGGTGCCCGCCGACGCTTGCCGAGGCCAACCCGGATCTGCCAGCGGTGTCTGACTACGACGACTTGCTGCGGTGGATCACTGATGTCAAGACCCAGACGGTGGACGGCAAGCGCAGTGGCTGATTCGTCCCCGAAGCCTCAGGTCAGACCGCATACCAGCGGTGCCGATACGCTGCGAGCCACACTTCGTGAGAAGAAAAACACAGCCTGAGAGGGCAGATACGGCCTGAGAAGGCGGACAGGGACGGAGCAAAAAAATGGCGATCGAGGTCGGCGACCAGATTCCGGACGTAACGCTGCGGGTGCTCAACGAGAGCGGCATGCCCGCGCCCGTGCAGTCCAGCGAAATGCTGGGCAGCGGCAAGGTGGTGCTGTTCGCAGTGCCTGGCGCGTTCACCCCCGGATGCACCAACGTGCACCTTCCCGGGTACGTAGCAGGCGCCGACGAGCTCGCCGGCAAGGGCGTCGACAAGATCGTCTGTGTTTCGGTGAACGATGCTTGGACAATGCATGCCTGGGCTGAAGCCAACGGTGCGCAGGGCATCCAGATGGCCGCCGACGGCAACGGCGAGTTCGCCGAGGCGATGGGCCTGGTCATGGACGGCTCCGGATTCGGTCTCGGTGCTCGCTCGCGTCGCTATGCAGCGGTCATCGAGGACGGCACGGTGACGGCGCTCGAGGTAGAGCCTGGCGGCGGGATCGAAGTGTCGAGCTGCTCCGCGGTTCTGGGCAAGCTCTAGTCCTCCACAGACGCATGCACGGCTGCGACGTCACCGTCTGGCGAGCGTCGCAGCAGTCATGACAGCGGACACACCGGCGCCTGTGGGGGCATCGATCGCGGCGGCGCCGGCGTTGCATCTTGGCTTCGACGTCGGCGGGACCAAGATCTTCGGTGTCACAACCGACGGCGACGGAGCTCTGCTGACGTCGAGACGCGAAATCACGCCCGATGGCGCCAGCGCACTCGTCGAGACTCTGGCAGAGATGGTGAGCGGCCTGGCGGCCGACGCCAATGTCGTATCTGTCGGAGTGGGCATGGCGGGCCTGATCGGCCATGACGGGCGAGTGACGATCTCGCCGAACGTCACCGGTGTCGAAGGTGCCGACATCGGCGGACAGCTCGCGCAACGCCTCGGCATGCCGGTCGCTTTGGACAACGAGGTCAACTGTGCTGCCCGCTGGGAGCTGGCCTTCGGAGCCGCTCGCGGCATCCGGCACGGACTCATGGTGGCGGTCGGCACCGGCATCGGCGGCGCACTCATGCTCGACGGAGAGGTGCTCCGCGGTGCTGCCGGGGTGGCCGGCGAGCCCGGCCACATGGTCGTCGAGGCGAACGGGCGCATGTGCAACTGCGGGCGCCGCGGCTGTTGGGAAATGTATGCCTCGGGCTCGGCGCTGGACCGGATTGCCCAGGAACGGCTCGGAACCGCTGAGCGAGGCCCCTCGGCGACGGCAGCGGCTCGGCAGGGCGACCCGCGCGCCCGCGACGTCTTGGCTGAGTTCGCTTGGTGGCTCGCGCTGGGTATCTCGAACCTATGCATGCTGACCGATCCCGAAATGGTGGTGATCGGAGGCGGGCTCAGCACCGATTGGGATCTTCTGGCAGATCCCGTGGGTGACGCACTGGCCGAGATGCTGGTCGGTCGCTCAAAGGCCACACGACCCCGGGTGTTGGCCTCGCTGGCCGGCGAACTCTCTGCCGCATTGGGCGCCGCTCTCGGAGGCGCTCGGGGTGCCCGCGAATCACAGAGCCCAAAGGTCAGTCAGTGACGTGAGGCCCCTGCGCGTCGCCGTGCTGGTGTTGCTGATGGCGGCAGCCGGAGCGCTGCCGACGCTGGCTGCAGTGCGGATGGACGCCACTGCCGCCGACTCCGCTGCGTATGCCGCAGCGCTGCGCATGCCGATATTTGGCGAGGAAGCGACACTCGCCGCCGAGGCCCCAACGGGAACCGGCCTCAGTGGCTCGGCGCCGACGACACCCCTGCTGCGAGCTGAGCGTGCGCCGATAGCGCTGTGGCGAGCAGCACAGCAGCACCGCATTGGCTCCGAGATGACGGCGTTCAGCAGCGACTGGCCAGAGCCGCACTGCCTTGCCGTGCGGGCCGGCGGCGTCGAGGTGTTCTCCAGCAGCCGACAGCCCCTGATCCCAGCGTCGGTGCAGAAGCTCATCACCGCAGCTGCCTTGCTGGCTGTGGTGGACCCACATGAGCGCTTGGCCACACGTGTGTTGACTGACAGCTCTATCGCCGAGGGAGTTCTCGACGGCACCGTGTGGGTCGTCGGAGGCGGCGACCCGCTCATCATGACCCAGTCGTACTCCGACTCCCACAGTCGTCAGCCCCAGTTGCGCACGCCCATCGAGGACCTCGCCGACGATCTGGTCGGGCTGGGCATCACCACCCTGGCCGGGAAGCTCATCGCCGACGAGTCGCGCTACGACAACACGCGTTTTCCCGAGACCTGGCCTCAGCGCTACATCACCCAGCTCCACAGCGGACCTTTGTCGGCGCTGAGCCTGAATGACGGAATCACCGGCTTCACGACAGCCCTCACGGCTGCCGAGCATCCGGCACGCTCGTTCGTATCGACACTCGGGGACCTGCTCGCCGTGCGAGGTGTGTCGGTCGACGTCGAGATCGATGCGGCGCCGGCTCCGGGCGGTATGACCGAGATCGCCCGCCTGGAATCGCCGCTGCTCATCGAGATCATCCAGCAGATGCTGCGCGAGAGCGACAACACGACTGCAGAATTGATGCTGAGGGAGATCGGACTGCGCAGCGCAGGCGAAGGATCCACCGCGGCAGGCGCAGCGGCCGCGCAGCGGATCACTTCGGAGATGCTGTGGGACCAATCCCCGCCCACAGTGTTCGACGGCTCGGGCCTCGATCGACAGAATCGAGTGACGTGCGGCTTCCTCGCAGCACTGCTGGACGAACTCGGTCCTGATTCGGCAGTCGCGGCGGGACTGCCGGTTGCCTCGCGAACCGGCACGCTGTCGCACCGATTCGCCCAGCACCCAGCGGCTGGCCGGCTGAGGGCCAAGACCGGCCTGCTCGCTGGGGTCAACGCGCTCGCCGGTTTCGTCGAGACTGACAGCGGAATGGTCACGTTCGCCCAGATACTCAATGGCGTTCCGGAGGGGTCGCGGGTGGGCCTTGAGCTTCAGGAAGCGCTGGTCGGCCAGCTGCTCCGGTATCCGGTCGGCGATGCAGCGGCGCTGCGAGGATTGACGCGTGCAGAACCCTGATGCGGAACCGGGATCTGGCGACACGCAAGAGTGCGCAATGTTCCCGCTCGGCTCGCCGCTCCTGCCGGGCGCAATCTTGCCACTGCACGTTTTCGAGCCTCGTTATCGGGAATTGGCGCGTCGATGCGCCGCCAACGACGAGACGTTCGGAGTCGTCATGATCGAGCGGGGGAGCGAGGTCGGCGGAGGCGACGTGCGATCCGACGTGGGATGCATGGCAGCAATCGTCCAGCATCGCGAGCTTGCAGACGGGCGATGGGTGCTGCTTGCTCAAGGACGCGAGCGAATCCGAGTGATGGAATGGCTCGAAGACGATCCCTACCCACGAGCTGTGGTGCTCGAATGGCCCGATGACACCGGCGCGTTGAGCACAGACAAGCGGCGAGATGTGGTCACCCGTCTGCGCCGTCTGCGAGCCCAGGCAACCGAACTCGGCGCGTCAGGAACGAGCGCTGCGGAGTCGGCGGCGATCGATGATCACCTGGCCGAACTCGGCGATGTGACCACGGACGCAACGCCGTGGTCCTTTCAACTCTCAGCGCTCGTGCCCGCTGGTCCCTTCGACTGTCATGCGATCCTCACCGCTCCCGGCCCGACAGAGCGACTGGCAGTGATTTCGGAGATTCTCGACGGCGTGGAAGAACTGTTGGCAGGGCGGTAGCGTCACCGCGCGGGCCGACCGACGGCCCGGCTCGACCCATCGGCGGAATGTGCCTCGACGAACTGGGCCTCGAAGGATTGGGCCTCGACGAAAGAGGTCGCGACGAGACGCCGGCCTGCGCGCCGAGGTCTCCGAACTTGTCGCGACGCTGCGCGCCTACGCCGTGCAGGAGACGGTCGGACCGCTGCGCGGACTGGGCCGGTATCTCGCCTTCGGTCTGATAGGCGCCGTCCTGGTGAGTTTGGCAATCATCCTCGCGGCACTCGCCGCGGTGCGGGCATTGCAGTCCACCACGAACGTGTTCGCAGCGAACTGGTCGTTCGTTCCGCATCTCGTCGGTGCGGCCGTGCTCGTGGTTGCGATCGCCACCTTGATGCGCGCGATCCGGCCATCTCGGGGTGCTGTGCGCAACTCCGGGGTCGATCTCGAACCGGAGCCCCACGATGTCTGAGCGCAACTCGGCGCACCGCGATGGAACCGCCGCGGGCGGTGATCGCATCACGCCTGCGGACATTTCTGAACGAGTGCGAGGCCTCCTGGGTGGTGCGGGCGACGTAGCAGAAGAGATGTCCAGCGCGGCGGTTGCCGCGGCGGCTGCTGTCGGGACCGGCCTGGTGCTCGCTGCGTTTCTCTTCGGCCGCCGTCGAGGGCGGCGTCGGAGCACCGTAGTCGAAGTCATCCGGATGTGACGGTGGCTGCACGAGCCAAGCCCACACCCCGCACGAGCCCGAAGCTCACCAAGGTCGGCATGCGAGCCCGGGCATGGAACGCGATGTGGCGACGGGCACGCGACGGCAACGGCATCTGGCTGGCTGCGGCGATCGTTGCGGGCGGAATACGTCTCATCGGGCGGCTGTCCCGGCGCCAACGCGACGTCGTGTACCGCAGCGAGCTTCAGCCTGGACAGCAGCTGACGATCAAGCACACGGAACACAGCGTCCAGACGGCTGAACGAGCAACGGACCAGGTGTGACCGGCTGCCACACCGCAGGAGCGTCTGCCGGAGCCGGCGAGACCGGCCGGCTGCGCTCGGGCGAGTCAATCCTGATGATCGACAGCCGGCGACGCCGCTACTTGGTCACACTTCAGGTCGGTGGAGCATTCCACACCCACGCAGGCGTCGTCCCGCACGACGACATCATCGGTGCGTCGGAGGGCACGCAGTTTCGCAGCGGATCCGGTGCTCGCTTCATCGCTTTGCGGCCCACACTGGCCGATCACATCTTGAAGATGCCGCGGGGCGCGCAGGTGATATACCCAAAAGATCTCGGTGCGATCCTGATGCTTGCCGATGTACAGCCCGGCATGTATGTCTTCGAGACCGGCGTCGGCTCCGGGGCGCTGTCATCGACGCTGCTGCGTGCCGGTGCCCTCGTCACCGGTTATGAGCTCCGAGCCGATTTTGCCGAACGTGCAAAGGCGAATGTCGCCGCGCTCGGCGGACCTGAGGCACTCGATCGCTACGACGTCGAGCTGCGTGACGCTTACGAGGCCCTGGATGTACCGAGGAAGTGCCGTACCGCGGCAGCTTCACCGGTGTACGACCGGGCGCTCCTGGACATTCCCGAACCTTGGAGAGTGGCGGTGCACTTGCCGGGACGCCTCCGGCTCGGCGGGATCCTCGTGGCGTACAACCCGTCCGTCACTCAGGTTCAGCAACTCCGCCGAACACTCGATGACGGACCGTGGGGCCTCATCGAGACCATCGAGGTGCTTCACCGCAGCTGGCACGTCGAGGGAGCCTCGGTGCGGCCCGACCATCGCATGGTTGCGCACACGGGCTTTTTGACGCATGCCCGCCTCATCGAGGCGTGAGGAGCCATCGAGCGGCGACCTCTCGGCGCTGACCCGACGACGATGCGACGATGAGGCGACAGCAGCGAAGGCCGTCGACTGTGGGAGCAGTCCTGCTTGGGGCCACGTTGCTGACTGGATGCGGAGCCGACTTCGACGATTCGGGCAGACGTCGTGAGCCAGTCGAGCGTGTCGCTTCGATTGGAAGCTCCGCAGGGCCGCTGTGGCTCGGGGCTCCGCCCGCTTCATCTTCGATCGGCGATGACGTGCTTGCTAGAGCTGCGAAGGGCGTGGTCGCCGTCCGCGCGCTCGGGTGCGGGCCGCCTTCGAATGGCACGGCGTTCGCGGTCGCACCTGGGCTGCTCGTGGGCGCGGCGCATGTCGTGGTGGGCGCTTCCTCAGTTGCAGTTGGCATCGTGGGCGACGGGATCCTGAGCGAAGGGATCCTGGGCGACGGGATCCTGGGCGAAGGGATCCTGAGTGACGGGATCCTGGGCGACGGTGTGAACAATTCCACACTGGATCATGCGGCGACGGTCGTCGGCTTCGATCCAGGTCGCGACTTGGCTCTGTTGCGCAGTGACGTAGAGGTGACGGTGCTTGCGATGGGTCGTGCCCGAATCGGTGCGGAAAGCGTCGTGTTGGGTTACCCGGCCGGCAAGGAGCTCACGGCCGCGCCGGCTCGCGTTGAGCACTACGTGCGTGCGAGTGGCATATGGGGCGCCGACAACGTTCGCAACGTCTACGTCCTTGCGTCCGACGTTCGAGCTGGGCAGTCAGGTGCACCGCTGCTCGACTCCGATGGCAACGTCATCGGCATCGTATTCGCGCAATCGCGAGGTTCCGCCGAAGTTGCGTTTGCGCTCAGTCGTGGCGAGATCTTGAACTTCCTCGTCGAATCTGGCGTCGAGGCACGGGTTGACTACCTTGGCCGCACGGTGATCAACGCACGGCCAGCAGATCTCAGCGTGACCCCCAACGGCGAGTGCGGCGGCGGGTAGCGATGGTCAGGATTCAGCGCGGCGAGCTAGAGGCGGGGCGGCTTACGCCTCAATCGGTGCTGGTCGCTTCATCTCGGCTTACGCCTCAATCGGTGCTGGTCGCTTCATCTCGGCTTACGCCTCAATGAAGATGCACTCCCCGGGGCACTCTTCGGCGGATTCGATGACTGCGTCGAGCTGTGAATCTGAAAACTCTGCGAGGCCTTCCACACCGCCGGGCTCGGCGAACACTCTGTCGCCTTCCTTGACGTACGCAAGCCCATCGTCGAGCAGCGTGAAGACGTCGGGTGCGATTTCCTCGCACAGCCCGTCGCCGGTGCATAGATCTTGATCGATCCAGACCTTCATCGTGTTGCGACCCTTCCTGTGGGGCTGCCCGATTCGTGGGCGCGCGCCACTAACGAAATCTACCGAGTCCTGGGGTGCACCGCACGTCAACCGACCCCGCCTAGGCGCAGCGTCGCGACATGGCAGCACCGTGCGGGTAGTGTCACCCGCGCATGGACTCGAGTGATGCTGACGCCACTCGCGAGAGCGAAGCCGACGCCGGCGTGCTCCGGAGCCGGCTTCGCGCGCTCGAGGAAGAAGTCGCCCTGCTGCGCCGAAAACTGGCCGACACCCCGGCTCGCGTCAGCACGCTCGAGGAGCGC
Organism: Acidimicrobiales bacterium; assembly: GCA_963663635.2. GTDB lineage: Bacteria > Actinomycetota > Acidimicrobiia > Acidimicrobiales > Poriferisodalaceae > Poriferisodalis. Next base: position 179,341 of record CAXXMY010000017.1, on the reverse strand, counting down.
TTGCTCGAAACGAAGGGGCAATTGTCGGCGGCGATTTCGCAGAACGAGAAGCTGACGTACACCCTGCGAGAAGCACGCGAACACATAGCGACACTGCGCGAAGAAGTCGACAAACTGACGCAGCCGCCGTCGGCCTACGGCACGTTTCTGGCGCGCAACGATGACGGCTCCGCGGACGTCCACGCGAACGGCCGCAAGATGCGCGTGGCGCTGCACCCCGATCTCGCCGAGACCGAGCTTGCCGAGGGCAGCGAGGTAGTGCTGAACGAGTCCTACAACGTCGTGCTGGCTCGTGGACCCGAGAGCTCCGGTGAAGTCGTCACGTTGAACGAGGTCATGGAGGACGGTTTCCGAGCCTTGGTCACTGGCCGCGCCGACGAGGAACGAGTCGTCGAGCTGGCCGGGCACCTGCGCGGCCATCCGTTGCGCTCCGGCGACAACCTGTTGCTGGACGTGCGCGCCAATCTCGTGCTCGAGCGACTGCCGCGACCCGAGGTCGACGACCTCCTGCTCGAAGAAGTGCCCGACGTCACCTACTCAGACATCGGCGGCCTTGACACACAGATCGAGCTGATCACCGATGCGGTCGAGCTGCCGTACCTGCACCAAGATCTGTTCCGCACCTACGACTTGCCCGCCCCCAAGGGGATCCTGCTGTACGGCCCTCCCGGCTGCGGGAAGACACTGATCGCCAAAGCGGTCGCAAACTCCCTCGCGGCCAAGGTCAGCGAGGTCTCCGGGCAGCAAGGCGCACGGAGCTTCTTCATCAACATCAAGGGCCCCGAACTGCTCAACAAGTACGTCGGCGAGACAGAACGACAGATCCGCCGCATCTTCGAGCGTGCACGGGAGAAGGCCTCCGAAGGCTGGCCGGTCATCGTGTTCTTCGACGAGATGGAATCGCTGTTCCGTACCCGTGGCAGCGGGATCAGCTCGGACATGGAATCCACCGTCGTGCCGCAGCTCCTCGCCGAGATCGACGGTGTCGAGGGCCTGCGCAACGTCATCGTGATCGGGGCCTCGAACCGGGAGGATCTCATCGACCCGGCCATCTTGCGGCCCGGACGCCTCGACGTGAAGATCAAGATCCATCGCCCCGATGAGCAGGCAGCCTTCTCGATCTTCAGCACCTACCTGACGCCGGCGCTGCCGATCGACGCGATGGAGGTGGCCGACTTGGGCGGGGGCGATCCGCACAAGGCCGTCCGCGTCATGATCGAGCGCACGGTCGACGAGATGTACCGCCAGGACGACATCAATCGCTTCCTGGAAGTCACCTACCAGAACGGCGACAAAGAGGTGATGTTCTTCAAGGACTTCGCGTCGGGCGCGATGATCGAGAACATCGTTCGTCGGGCCAAGAAGAATGCGATCAAGCGTTCACTCGCGACGAACAGCACCGGGATCCGGCTTGACGATCTCATGAGCTCCGTCCGCCAGGAGTTCCGCGAGCACGAAGATCTGCCCAACACGACCAATCCCGACGACTGGGCAAAGATCTCGGGCAAAAAGGGCGAGCGGATCGTGTTCATCCGGACACTCGTCGACCCCGATGACAGCGAGGCCCTTGGAGGCCGAGCCATCGAACGAGTCCAAACGAGCCAGTACCTCTAAGAGGCCGCGCGGATAGGTGGCCGGTCTTTAGCGCAGATTGAGGGCGATATCGGACCTCGTCAGCAAAGGCGCTGGTCAGGCCGCTCCCCGGCCAATAGTCGAAACCAGTGTTTCCGCAGGTCAGTGCCTATCCGCTAATCCTCTAAGCCTGAATCCACCGATTGGTTGTTGGTGAGCGTGGGATTTCTGGGCCGGTGGCGGGTTGGGGTCGTGCGGGGTTGTTGGGGGTGTGGTTTGGTGTGTTTGGGCGTGTTCGGCTAGGGGTGCGGGTGTGGTTTGGGGTTGTCGACGCTGGGTTTGTGTGGGGGCGCCGGTTCCGGGCGGTTCGGGTCAGCCGGAGGGTCCGGGCAGAGCCCTGAGAGCGCTGAGTGTGGCTGTGAATTGTGTTTCCCAGGGCCAGCGGGCGGGGTATCGCAGGGTGGGTGTGCCGGAGCGGTTGGCGAGCACGGCGGCGAGGGCGACGAGTCGGGTGCGGCGGGAGCGGTTCGTGGCTGGCGGCGCGCCGGCAAGGGCGGTGGTCCAGTGGCCGATGTTGTGGGCGAGCACTGCGCAGGCGAGCGGTGCGCAGTTCGCGCCGTAGTGGCCTGAGGGGACGTGTTCGAGGCCGGTGCCTTCTTTGAGGTCGCGGATGGCGAGCTCGACGACGGCGTGGGCGCGGTGGAACTCGTCCGCGGCGGCGGTGTCGTGTTCGGTGTTGGCGTTGAATGCGTGGTGTCGCCAGTCGGGCCACAGTCGTTGCTGTGCGCTCTCGGTGAGGCGGGTGCGGCGCACCACGAGACGAACGGTGCGCTTGGCTTTGCCGCGGCCGGTGGTGTATTGGGTCTCGGCGACCTGGGCGCGGCCGCTGTTGGTGTAGTCGATGTCGGTCCATGCGGTGTTGGGGATCGCTTGGATCGCTGCGCGAACAGCGGATCTGAGGGCGACGGTGATCGACCATTTGATGTTGTGGGCGTCGAGGCGGTCGATCAGCTTGCGGGACCAGAACCCCGAGTCGGCGCGCACCGTGGTCGGCCCGGCAGCCCCGGCTCGTCGCAGGTTCGCGACGAGCTCGTCGACGAAGCGCTCCACGCCTCGCGAGGACCCCGCGGAGCCTTTGCGCATGCGGGCGCCGAGCACCTCGCCGGTGTCGGCGCGTGCAGCGAGCAGCGGGTGATAGCCGAGCTCTTTGGTGTAGCCGTACGCGGCGCCTTGTTTTTGTTTGCCGTGGACCTCGCAGATCGTGGAGTCCAGATCGACCGTCAGCGGCGCACGGCCCGGGCCTGCTCCCAACTGCCATGCGCGAGCGAGCGTGCGCGACAGCACCGCTTCGAGCTGGCGGATGTGACCGAACGTGAACGTCCGCAGGAACGTCCCGACCGTGGACGGCGCCATCGGGCGGAATCCCAGCACCCGACCGGTGCGCCCGGCGCGCAGCATCTCGACGTGATCGATGTGAGTGCCGCCCGCGAGCATCGCGGCGACCACCGTGCAGATCTTGGGGCCCGGGTTCGCGGAACCCGTGCGCACCCACCGCTCGATCAGCGCCGAAACACCCAGACGGGCCATCAGCGTTCCCGCCAGGATCAGGCCCGCGTTGGCCACCAGTCCCTCATGGTCAAAGGTCGTTGCGAACCGGTCCGGACTGCGCGATGATGCAGACACAAAAAGTGCCTCCTGTTTTTGAGACGAACGTGACGGAATACATCACAATCGTCGCAGATCAGGAGGCCTTTTTCGCGGACGCGGCAACCCCCACACACCCACCACACCGGTGGATTCAGGCTTAGAGCGTTAGCGGATTGGGCGGTTGTGGGGTTGCCAGCGGTTGCGGTGGTCGATGAGTTTGATGGCGATGATGAGGGTGACGGCGAGGGCGAGCTGGGCGAGGCGGTGCTCGGGTTTTCGGTCGGTGTTTCGTCGCAGCTGGCCGTAGTTGGACAGCCATGAGTTGGTTCGCTCGACGCGCCAGCGCAGCCCCAGCGGCGCTGGGGCCGGTTCGGCGGGGCCGTCGTGGCCGGGTTTGCGTTTGGGGGGCCGCACCAGGTCGGTGATGCCCGCAGCGGCGGCTGACCGGTCGACGCGGGCGCCCCAGTATCCGCGGTCGAGGTGCAAGGTCTCGGTGTCGTGATGGAGGCCTTGTCGTTCGATCTCGGCAATGGTGGGGTCGAACAGCATGATGTCGTTGCGGTTCGCGCCGGCGGCAGCCCACGCGACCGGGATCCCCGCCCCGTCTCGATCGCGATTGACCGCTTCCAGCCTGATTTGCGCCGGTCAACGGGGCTTTTGCCGGTTCCTTCGCCGCCGCAGGGAGCTTTGTGGGTGGACCCGTCGACGCACACGTCATCGAGATCGAGTCCCACGATCCGGTCATAGGCGGCGATCGCTTCGGCCGCGATCAGCTCGAACACCCCAGCAGCGACCCACTCGTCGCGGCGGGACCGCAGCGTCGTGTCCGACACCTGCCATCCCAGCAGCGCCTCCGCGCACTGCCATGAGCAGCCCGTCGCCAGCCGCACCAGGATCCCCCAAAAGCACAGCCGGTCCGGTATCCGGGGCCGATGCCCCCTGCCAAGGTCACGAACCGGCCGCGCCGGCAGCATCGGCTCGATCACCGCCGCCCAGCGAACCGCTCGTGGTGCGCCACCCGCGCCGCACGTGCAGCCGACATCGGCTCACACCAACACCGCCGCCCAGATACACCACCGGCCGCGGCAAAGCCAAGCGCACCGTCACATCCACCACCTCAGGCTCCAAAGCGCGCATGATGAAACCGGCCTCCACGGGTTGTCTTGTTCAGGACAACCCGACCAATACACCGGGGAACCAGCCAACCCGTGGATGGCCAATCCACCAAACCACACCCCCAACAACCCGGCGCGCCACCGACCTCGGTGGATTCAGGCTAAGTCGGCGAGCCTGCAGTGAGCTCGCTCGCGAACCAGCGGTGAGCTGGCGGCGGTCGCGGACCTGAGGGCTAGTGTCTCGCGCGGTGGCGGTTCACAAGGTCGTAGGCATCGAGACCGAATTCGGCATCCTCCATCGCTGCGACGGTGACTCGAACCCGGTCGCAGCGTCGTCGATGATCATCAACGCGTACGTCAACGGCTATCTGTGCCAGCGCGTCAGCTGGGACTTCGAAGATGAGCATCCGGGCACTGACGCACGGGGCTTCAACGAGTTCGACGCTCTGGCCCCGGAGATCGAGACACACCTCGTCAATGCGGTGCTCACCAACGGGGCGCGCTACTACGTCGACCACGCTCACCCCGAGCTGTCGACTCCGGAGTGCTCCGATGCCCGCCAGTGCGTGGTCTACGACCGCGCCGCCGAAGAGATCCTGATTCGCTCGATGAAAGCTGCCAACAACTTGCTTCCTGACGGCGAGGAGTTGGTGATCCACAAGAACAACAGCGACGGCAAGGGCAACAGCTACGGCTGCCACGAGAACTACCTGCTGGACCGGGAGGTGCCGTTCGGCCGTGTGGTGACCCACATCATGCCGTTCTTCATCACGCGGCAGGTCTTTTGCGGAGCAGGCAAGATCGGCATGGAGGTGCCGATGCCCGACCGGTCTAGGGCGCCATTCGCCGACAGGCCCTTCCAGATCACCCAGCGAGCGGATTTCTTCGAGGAGGAAGTCGGGCTCGAGACCACACTGAAACGACCGATCGTGAACACCCGCGACGAGCCGCACGCAGACCCCCGAAAGTACCGACGGCTGCACGTCATCGTCGGCGACGCCAACATGAGCGAAGTCCAGACGTATCTCAAAATCGGCACGACGTCGCTCGTGCTGGCGATGATCGACGACGACTTCGTGCCGGCGCCGTTGACACCCAAGGTGCCGGTCGCGGCCCTGCGCCAGGTGAGCTTCGACACGAGCCTGACCGGACTCATCGAGCTCGTCGACGGGCGCAAGATGCGTGCGACTGAGATCCAGTGGGAGTACCTCGATCTGGCTCGCAAGTATGCGCAAAGCCATGGTCTGGAGGCAGTCGGAGGCGATGACGTCGGCAACGACGTTCTGGATCGCTGGGAAGCGATGCTTGCTGCGCTCGAATCTGACCCGATGAGCTTGGCGACACAGCTGGACTGGGTGGCCAAACTCCGGCTGTACGAGGGGTTTGCCGCCCGCCACGGACTCGACTGGGACGACCCGAAACTGGCTGCGCTGGACTTGCAGTACCACGATCTGCGTCCCGACAAATCCCTCGCACGGCGCATGGGGCTCGAACGCATCACCGATGACACCGAGGTGCATCGGGCCGTGACGGAGCCACCGCCCACGACTCGGGCCTATTTCCGCGGCCGCTGCCTGGAGAAATTCGGAGAAGCGATCGTCGCAGCCAACTGGGACTCGATGGTCTTCGACATCGGATCGGATCCCTTGCGGCGGGTCCCGATGCTCGAACCGCTGCGAGGAACACTCAACCACGTGGGTAACTTGTTGGACGAATGCAGCGACGCAGCCGAATTGCTGCGCCGCCTGGGCAGCTAGCCGGCTTGGTGCCTGCCCGCACACAGCCGAGGCGTTCCACACATCGAGACGCACGGGTACCGGTACATCAAGACAGAATTCGAAACGCCCCCCACGCGAGGAGCGAGAAAGGTCCGAGATGGCAGAACGTGAACAGAAGCGACGGTCCGTACCCAGGGAGACGGAAAGCCCTGCACTCGAGGGTGCAGCCGCCGAGTCGGCGACGGAGCTCAAGGCCGAACTCGACGACTTGCTCGACGAAATCGATGGTGTGCTGGAGACCAACGCAGAGGAGTTCGTGAAGAATTATGTACAGAAGGGCGGCGAGTGACGGGCATACCGTTCTACGCCGCGGCGGACGACCCGGGAGCAAGTTTCCTCGAGCTGTTGCGCCGTACGGGCAACGAACCATTCTCGGAATTCGCCCGGATGTCGGCCTCCGACGCCACGCACATCGGATTCGACCCAGGCCATGCCACGACGGTGCTGGCGGTGCGCAGCGCCGAAGGCGTCATCGTCGCGGGCGATCGGCGTGCCACCAGCGGCCACTTGATCAGCCATCGCGACATGCAGAAGGTCTTTCCGGCCGACGCCCACTCTGCGGTTGCCATCGCGGGAGCCGCAGGCCCTGCGGTGCAGATGGTGCGCATCTTCCAGCTTCAGCTCGAGTACTACGAGAAGATCGAGGGCAAGCCCCTCAGCCTGGAAGGCAAGGCGAACCAGCTGGCAGAGATGCTGCGCGGTCACCTGCCCCAGGCGATGATGGGCTTGGCCGTGGTGCCGATCTTCGCTGGTTATGAACCGACCACCAACCGCGGGCGACTGTTCCAGTACGACGTCACTGGCGGGCGCTATGAGGAGCAGGACTACGCCACGGCGGGCTCTGGCAGCCTCCACGCCGGAACGGTCCTCAAACTCGGCTTTCGTGAGGATCTGACCGAAGCCGATGCGTTGGCGCTCAGCGTGCAAGCGCTGTGGCACGCCGCGGACTCCGACAGCGCGACGGGCGGGCCCGATCCCGTCCGGGGCATCTACCCGGTGCTCGCGATCATCGGACCGCACGGCTTTCGACAGCTCGCGGACGCGGAGTCGGGCGAAGTGTTCGCTTCGCTCCAAGCAGACCTCACGAACGGGAGCGGATCGGCGGCTCGGGGTGCGGCACAACGTGGGGGTTCGCGATGAGCATGCCTGGGCTGTACGTCAGCCCCGAGCAGTTGATGCAGGACCGAGCCGATTACGCGCGTAAGGGAATTGCGCGGGGTCGGTCGCTGATCACCTTGGAATACGACGGCGGGATAGCGCTCGTGGCAGAGAACGCCAGCGCCACACTCCGCAAAGTCTCAGAGATCTACGACCGCATCGCGTTCGGCGGAGTCGGTCGCTACATCGAGTTTGATCAGTTGCGTGTCGCCGGGGTTCGCCATGCCGAGCTGAAGGGCTACCAGTACTCACGGTTGGACGTGGAGGCTCGCAGCCTCGCGAATCAGTACGCGCAGATGCTCGGCCAGTTCTTCACCCACGAGCTGAAACCCCTCGAGGTCGAGATCGTGGTTGTCGAGGTCGGCACCGCGGGCGAGTCCAATCAGCTCTACCGGATCCAATACGACGGCACGGTCATGGACGAGGACGCGTACTGCTGCATCGGCGGTGAGGCAGACGCGGTGCGCGAACGCGTGGCAGAGGGCTACGACCCAGAGCTCGATGCCGCCGCTGCCATCACGCTGGCCCGTGGCGCACTCGCCGGAGAGGACCGCGAGATCACCGCAGCGGACCTTGAGGTGGCGTTGCTGGAGGCCACCGTGCCCGACGCGACCCATCGTCGGCGGTGCTTTCGCCGCCTTGACGATGCCGAGGTAGCGCAAGCCCTGGGCGAGGATTCTGAGTCATAGCGAGTTCGTTGTTGCCCGCCTACCCCGACGGCACCGCCACACATTGTTCGCATTGTTCCGACCAGCGACGCGGTGTACCGGCGCGCCGGGCTACGTCGGTCAGCAGTACCGTGAACGCCGTGCAGCGCCGCATCATGGGACTCGAAAACGAATACGGAGTCACCTGCACCCTGCGAGGCCAGCGCCGGCTCAGTCCTGACGAGGTGGCGCGTTACCTGTTCCGCCGCGTCGTCTCGTGGGGTCGCTCGAGCAACGTGTTCCTGGCAAATGGTGCGCGGTTGTACCTCGACGTCGGGAGCCATCCCGAATACGCCACGCCTGAGTGCGACTCCCTGTACGACGTGGTCTGCCATGACCGCGCCGGAGAGCGCATTCTTGAACAACTTGTCGCGAGTGCCACAGAGCGTCTTGCCGAGGAAGCCTTCAACGGAACCATCTACTTGTTCAAGAACAACACCGATTCGGCCGGCAACAGCTACGGCTGTCACGAGAACTATCTCACCAGCCGGGCGGACGATTTCTCGAACTATGCCGAGGTGCTGATTCCGTTCCTGGTCACTCGTCAGATCTACGCAGGTGCGGGCAAGGTTCTCAACACCGCCAAGGGAGCGCGGTATTGCATAACGCAGCGGGCCGAGCACATCTGGGAAAGCGTGTCGAGCGCCACCACCCGAAGCCGACCGATCATCAACACGCGGGACGAACCGCACGCTGACGCAGAGCGCTTCCGACGCCTGCACGTCATCGTCGGCGATTCGAACATGAGCGAGTACACGTCATTCCTCAAGATCGGTGCCGCTGCGCTGATGCTGCGCATGCTCGAAGATCCAGCAGTCGTGCTGCGCGACATGACACTCGAGAACCCGATCCGAGCCATCCGTGAGATCAGCCACGACACGACATGCCGGCGCCGGGTCCGGCTTGCCAACGGACGCGAAGTCAGTGCGCTTGACGTTCAGTCGGAATATCTCGAACGCGCGCTCAGATTCGCGGAGATCAACGAGCTCTCGGACGAGGAGTCGCAGGTATTGCAGATGTGGGAGCACTGCATGACTGCTATCGCCGACGATCCGCTCAAGCTCGACCGCGAGATCGACTGGGTCATCAAGCACAAATTGCTGACCGGGTACGGCGACCGGAACGGCGTCGGGTTCGACGATCCGCGAATCGCGCTGCTGGACCTCCAGTACCACCATGTGCATTCGACACGCGGCGTCTTCTACCTCATGCAGCGCCGCGGTCTCGTCGAGCGCATTCTCGACGATGCAGATGTTCGCCGCGCCACCGAAGAGGCTCCTCAGACGACGCGCGCACGTCTGCGGGGCAACTTCGTGCGCGAGGCGAAGGCCCGCCGCCGCGACTACACCGTCGACTGGGTGCATCTGAAGCTCAACGACCAGGCGCAGCGGACGGTGCTGTGCAAGGACCCGTTCCGCTCCCATGACGAGCGTGTCGACAAACTCATCGAATCGCTGTGAGTCGAGCCGAATGAATCCAGGCCGTTGACGATGGGCCGGCGCAGCGATCCAGCAGGCTGAGCGCACCACATGCCGCGCTTCGCGCGTCTGCGGGCGACGGCCGTACGCGATGTCCGGCCGGGGTTGCAGCGGATGACTCTGGCTGACAACAGCGAGGCCTATGCGCTGACCGACCTGTGCGGGACCGTCTCAGCCGGCGACGAACTGCTGGTGAACACCACAGCAGTGGACCTCGAGCTCGGAACCGGCGGGGGCCACGTCGTGCACGCCAATCTGACCTCGCCCTGGCTGGGAGCGGTCGGCCCAGGACGAATCATGAAAGCCCGCTACCTGTCCGGGCAGGTGGAGGTCGAGACAATCGAAGAATCCGGCTCGTCTGGGACGGTTGGCACGGAGGGCGTTCTGCCGTCGCTCGAATCGGCCCGGGTCGTTCTGTGCGTCTTGCACAGCCATGCTGTCGCGCTCGCCGCAGCGGTGGCCGATGTTTCGGGCACGCCCCCCGGCTACGTCATGACCGACGGCGGTGCCCTGCCGTTCGTGCTCAGCGATCTCGCAGCGGCGGCGCTTGACAGCGGTGTTTTTGCTACTGCGGTCAGTGCCGGCCATGCATTTGGCGCACCGAACGAGTCGGTCACGGTGGCTTCGGGCGTGGCGGCACTTGCACAGCGCGGTATCGATCGAATCGTCGTCGCGCCGGGTCCCGGGCACCTCGGCAGTGACAGCCCCCTCGGTTTCGCGGGATTGGATCTCGCTGGCCATGCCGCTGTGCTGGATCGCCTCGGAGCGGCCACCGCGATCGCGGTGCGAGCGTCGTCGGCAGATCAGCGCCCTCGACACCGCGGCGTCAGCCATCATGCGCTCACGCTGGCCGCGCTCTGCCCGTCCCGGACTGCTGTGCCCATGCCGGCGCAGGCTCGCACCTCGTCGCCGGACCGGATCGATGCCGACGAACTGATGCCGGAAACCTTGATGTCGGCGACTGACGCCGCCTGGGCCCGCTCGCTTGGCAGCCGAGCAGTCGCGGTACCGCCATTGAGCGTTCCGGACGCAATCCGACGTAAGGGACTGACGATCACGACAATGGGACAGCCGCTGGATGCGGACGCGGATGCGTGCGCATGGCTGGGTGCGGCGGCGAGCTGGCTCGCGGAGGGAACGTGATGCTGCCGTGCGGCCCGGATCAGGGTGACGGTGAGCCAGAGCGCGACATTGGAATTCCCGACTCTCCCGACAATTCCGAAGACATGTATGCGGGCATCACGCAGGGCTTCGAGCGGCCGCGCAGCCGGGAGCCGCGGATCCGGCGAGTCATGCATCCGGCCACGCGCAACGCGCTGACGTGGACGTGGGTGCTGTTGGCGTCGCTGACGCTGGCGTTGCTGATGCGAACGTTCCTCGTCGCGGCGTTCTACATCCCTTCGCAGTCGATGGAATCGGTACTCGAGATCGGGGACCGGTTGCTCGTTTCCAGGCTCAGCTACCGGATCGGCGACCCCAGTCCGGGTGACATCGTGGTGTTTCATACGCCGGGGAACATGCGCCCGTCACAGACCGCCGAACTCGTCAAACGCGTGGTGGCCGTCGAGGGGCAGATGGTGCAATTCATCGACTCGCAGTTCTATATCGACGGCCGGTCCGTCGCCGAGCCGTACCTGGCTTCGGGTACCTACACGCGAGATTTCGGCCCGAGCTTGGTGCCCACGGACCATGTCTTCGTGATGGGGGACAACAGGACTGCGAGTCAGGACAGCCGCTACTTCGGCACCGTGCCGGAGAGCGAGATCGTGGGGCGAGCGTTTGCCCGGTTCTGGCCGCTGAGCCGCCTCGGCGGATTGTGACGGCAGCTCTGATCAGACCTCGACCGATGGCGCAATCACGCGCACCGCGTCTCGTCCGATCTCATGACGCCTGAACCGCCCGCATCTCGGTCCGTAGGTCCGCCTGTTCCGATGCCGGTGAGCAACCGACCCACGTGGTCGCCGTACACGCCGTCGAGCCCCATGTCGCGCAGCGCCGCGGCCAGCCGGGAATGCTGGACATCCCAACCGAAGCAGTGGCGCTCGAAGCGATGGAAGAGCGCAGCGAGTCCGCCGGTCCAATCTTTCGCCGGAAGGTTCACCGCATCGATACCTGAGAGGGCCATGGCGGCGGCGCGGCGCTCGGGGCCTTCCTTGATGCGGCGCATCCGAGTCGAATCGACGATCCGGGCCGTCGTGAGGCTCCTGAGCCCGGTGAGCATGTCCCAGTCGCTGTGACAGAGCCAGAGGCGGTCTTCGGCGCCCGCCGCTCGGGCGGCAGCGATGACCGCGCCGGCCGCGTCGGAATCCTTGAGGTCGACTGACAGCTCGAAGTCACTGCCGCAGGCTTCGTACATCTCTGCGAGCGTTGGAATGTCCGAGCCGATTCGCTCCCGCGCGACCGAGCTGTAGGGACGGCGGACGCCTCGGTGCCAGATCACGCCATCGTGGTCCAGCATCGGCTCTCCGTCGCTGCTGAGCCAGACGTCGGTCTCGAGACCAGTTGCCCCCATCGCGAGGGCCGTGCGGAACGCTTCGATCGAATTATCCGGCCCGTGCGCCCGGCCGCCACGATGTGCAAACGCAATCGGGGGCGTGCGCAATGACGGCAACGGATGCGTGGGCACGCCTCTATGGTGCCAACCCGAACGCCTAAGTTCGTCGCATGTCGGCAATCTGGCTGCTTCCCGCGATCGCGTTCGGTGTTCTGGCCATTGTGAGCGCATTGCTCATACGCAGGCTCTGCGCAGAGCTGCGGGCCACCGAGAGCGCGCTCAACGGCGTCATCGAGGCGACATCGTCGGTGCGTGACGATGTGATTCGCGCGCGCAACGCCATCAACGAACTGGATGTGCCGTCGCTGCGCCAGGCGACTGTCGAGCGTGCCCTGGGCATGACGGTGCGATGGGCGGCGCGGCGGATCCTGCCCCTGTGAGGCAATTCGAAGTGTCAGAACCGTTGACAGCGACGCGAGTTCTACCATCGAGCCGTGAGCCTGCAGCCCAACGAAGTGCTGATCATCGTGCTCGTGGCGCTGATCGTGCTGGGGCCCAAGCGGCTGCCGGGCGCGATTCGCAGCATCGGCAACGTGTTCCGGCAGGTGCGCGAATTCTCCACCACCGTTCGGCAGGAGATCGACGCCACGCTCTCGCCCCCGAAAATCGACACCACCACCGAAGCTGGCCCAGCGCCGGGCGCGACGACGACCGAGACGGCGATTCCGCCGGAGGCGCCCGTCACTGACACCTCCGCTGCGCAAAGGCCGGATGCTCACGTCACCGAGGCCGGATCTGCTTCGGACGATGACACTGCGATCGATCGGTCGACCAGCGACGGCGCTGCGTGAGGCCGTTCTGGTGGCGTCGCCAGAACGCGCCGGTGATGGGATTCTGGGACCACGTCGCTGAGTTGCGGAAACGTCTCATCTGGAGCGTGGTGGCGATAGCGATCGGCACCATTGTCGGGCTGATCGTCTACGACTGGCTGCTGAGCGAGGTGTTCCTGCCGCCGTACTGCCGCGTGCTCGAATCCCAGCAGATCGATCGCCCCTGCAGCCTGGTGATCACGACGCCGCTCGAAGGCTTTCGGACACGGATCAAGGTGTCGGCCTACCTCGGCATCGTGCTGGCAATGCCGGTATTGCTGTGGCACCTGTGGCGCTTCATCACGCCGGCACTGGATCGGCGTGAGAAGAAGTGGGTCGTGCCGTTCGTCCTTGCAGCATTCGGGCTGTTCGCATCGGGGGCTGCACTTGCGTACTTCACGTTCGAGCGAGCACTTGAATTCCTCATCTCAGTGAGCGGCGATGCAGTGGAACCGCTGCTGGGTCCTGGCTCGTACCTGGGACTCGTCACATTCATGATGATCGCGTTCGGCATCGGCTTCGAATTTCCGATCGTGCTTGTCTTCGTGCAGCTGGCGGGCATCGTGACTCCCCGTCAGCTCAACCGGGCACGCCGCTACTCCATCGTCGGCATCGTGGCGGGAGCGGCGATCATCACACCCTCGGGCGATCCGATCTCGCTCGCGGCCCTGTCGGTGCCGCTCTACCTGTTCTATGAGTTGTCGATCCTGGTCGGCCACCTGCTGACACGGCGTCGGCGTGGCTGGCAGCCGCGCCGATTGCGCCGGCAAGCCCAGTCGGCGGCGGCTCGGGCTGCACCCGAGCATGCTGCGGACGCTGACTCGTGAGCGATGGCCCGAGTCGCCAAGACGTGCGATCTGCGTTGCTGGCTGCTCGCGGCGTTGCGGCCGACCCATTCCAGGTCGAAGCGTTCGACGTGATTGACAGCGGCCGCTCAGTTCTGGTTGCCGCGCCCACCTCTTCGGGCAAGACCCTTGTTGCCGAATACGCCATTGCGACGGCGCTTGAGGCGGGCCGCCGGGCCGCGTACACAACTCCGACCAAGGCCCTGTCGAACCAAAAGCTGCGAGATCTGCGGGGTTGGCTCGGGGCCGATCGGGTTGGCTTGCTGACCGGGGACAACGTCGTGCGTCCAGATGCCGATGTGGTGGTGATGACCACCGAAGTGCTCCGGAACATGATGTACGCCGGCTCGTCACACATAGCTGAGTTCGGTCTGGCGGTACTTGATGAGGTCCACTACCTCCAGGACCCGTACCGCGGTGCGGTGTGGGAAGAGGTCATCATCAACGTGCCCGCGCACATCCGCCTGGTGTGCCTGTCGGCGACGGTGAGCAACGCGACCGAGCTGTCCCGCTGGATCGATGCGACAGCAGGTGCCTGTGCCGCAGTCGTGTGCGGGACGCGGCCGGTGCCGCTCGAAGACCGTTACCTGCTCTACGAACGTCACAGCCGGCAGCTGCTCGACTTCGCGACGCTTGCGAACGGGCGGCCCAACCCGGAGGTGCAACGGCTCCTGGAGCGCCCACGCCCCCGGAACTCGACCCGTCGGCGACAGCGCAGTTCTGGCATTCGGCCGGCGCGGCCCCGTCGTTCGGAAATCGTCGAGCATCTCGCAATGCAAGGCAAGCTGCCTGCAATCGTGTTCGTGTTCTCTCGCCAGGGCTGCGACGACGCGGCTCGCACGCTTGTCGAGCAGGGCGCGGCCTTCTTGGATCCGGCCCAGCAGCACCGCGTCGGCGAGATCGCCGCTGCGCACACGGATTCGCTGTCGCCGAGCGATCTCAATGCTCTGGGATTCGACGAATGGTTCGCAACGCTGCGCGCGGGGGTTGCATCACATCATGCGGGGCTGGTGCCCGCATTCAAGGAGGCGATCGAGGATTGCTTCACGGCGGGCCTGCTGGCGGTCGTGTTCGCCACCGAAACACTTGCCGTGGGCATCAACATGCCAGCCCGCTCGGTGGTGATCGACCAGCTCAGTCGATTCCGTGGCGAGGGATTCTCGATGCTTACCCCGGGGGAGTACACCCAGCTTGTCGGCCGGGCGGGTCGGCGCGGCATCGATGATGTCGGATTCGCCTACACGGTGTGGCACCCGCATGCCGGCTTCGAGGAAGCCGCCCGTCTGGCTGCCAGCAGCGACTTCGAGCTCGAATCGTCGTTCCGTCCCACCTACAACATGGCGGCCAACCTGATCGCAGGCCATTCGCGTGCTGAGGCGGTGGAACTGCTGCAGCGATCGTTTGCCCAATGGCGAGCTGACCGTCGAGTCGGGGAGTGGACCAAGGCGCTGGCGATCGAACGATCCGAGCTGCGAGCGGCACGGACCAAGCTGCGCTCACTCGGCGGCGCACGCCCCGGCACATCCGGCTCGGCGAGCTCTCGAAGTGCGTCACAGCAGCGAGGCGGACACCACCGGCATCAGCGTGCCCATGGCGACCATCGAACCAACAGCGCCATCGTCGCCGCGGAACGGAGCGTCGAACGCAGCGCTGCACGCGTCGGCAGGCTCAAGGAGCGCATCAAGCTGGCCAAGGGCGGCCTCGCACGCCAGCTCGACGCGACATGTGAGGTGCTCAACCACTTCGAATGTGCTGATGGCTGGGCCCTCACCCCTGCAGGGGAATGCCTGAGATCGGTATTCAACGAATCGGATCTGCTCGTGGTGCTGTGCCTTCAAGGCGGGCTGTTCGATGGTGTCGGCCCAGCGCAGCTTGCGGGTCTGGTGTCAGTGCTCACCTACGAGCACCGCAGCAGTCTGCCTCCGCCTGAGCCTCGATATCCCGACAGCGACTGTCACGCGCGGGCGTCTCGCATCTTCGACACGGCCAATGAGATCGCACGGGTTGAACGTCGCTGGGGCCTCGCCCCCTCACGGCTCCCGGACGCGTCCTTTTTGGCCGCTGCGCACGCATGGGCGTGCGGGGCCACCCTCGAAGAACTCTGGTCGAGCGATGCCGCGGCAGCCCAGACGCCGGTGGGGGGCGACTTCGTTCGCCAGCTCCGCCAGCTCATTGACCTCGTCGATCGCGTCGGCGATGTCGCGCTGTCATCTCGCACACGCGACACGGCCCGAGCAGCCCGAGCGCTGCTCGACCGCGGCGTCGTCGCAGCAGCGACTCGCATCTCCGACACGCCGCTGCCGGCGGCGGTCGGGGCACCGCCAGCCGAGGTCTTCGTGCACGAAGCAGTGACGACTCGAGTGCGACGGCTTCAATGACCATTCAGCGCGGCCAACCCTGGGGCTGTGCCAAGCCGCTTCCCAGGGGAGCAGCGGTCGCTCGCGGCAACGCGGCGCTGCGAAGACTGGTGACGGAGCAATCGGAGGCCGGTGCGTCACGCGAGCCGATCGGACTGTGCGGAGGCGACCTGTGGCGCGTCGTGGGGGCACCGGAGGGCGGCCTCGGACGCTTGCAGTCCGAAGACGCCCACACGGTGCCGATCGACCTGATTCGCGTGCAGGCCGACGGGACGACGCTGTGGGCGTGTGCCCACGTCATTGCTCGGAATTCGTGGTGGAGCGGCCCTGTCGTCGCAGCCATGAACGCAGAGCGCGCCGGTGGCTGGCGGTTGGCACCTGCGGCCCACCCCAACGATGGCCGGCTGCACGTCGTGCACACCGGCATTGACGGCGCAGCGGCGTTGAGCTTTGGGCAGCGATTGCTGGCTCGCCGACGGCTTGGCGCGGGAGCCCACGTACCGCATCCAGCGATTGCGCTGCGGCGAGTCGAGCACGCCGAGTTCAGCTTCGAGCGGCCGGTGGGACTGTGGCTGGACGGGGAACGAGTGGCGAAGTGCCGAACGCTCAAGGTGTCGATCGAGCCCGACGCCGCAACCATCGTGTTCTGAGAGGCCCTCAGTGGAATTGGCCGGGTCCCCGAGGGATCGGCGCTCAAGCTTTACCATCACACTTCAGTGCCGTCACACACCGAAGGCCGCTGTTGATTCACTACACCGCCGAGACGTTCACGGCCGCGGAGGAGGACATCCTCCGGCGTTACGTCACAAATCTGCGTCAGCCAGTCTTCGCCTTGGTGAATCTGCCCGAGGTGGTCAAGGGGGCCCTGTTCGCCCGCTACTCACGAACTCACAAGACCCTGCGGCGACTGCTGCTCGACGAGTTTGTGGACGATCTCGACATCTCCGGTGACGAGACCATCGATGCAACCGTCGGAGTGGCGCGCGCGGAGCAGCTGTATCAGCGCGTGTTCGTGGAATACGGCGATGACTCGGTCGCTCAGCTCGGTGCGGTGCACCTTGCCTGCGAACAGGCGTCGAACCTGCTCACAAAGATTCTCGAGCGCGGACGGCTGATGTCGTACCTCGAGCAATCCACTCGCTATCTGGCGTACGACGAGCGGGTGCAAGGGCGCTACCGCTATTGCCGCCCGCCCTCGATCATGACCTCGTCAGCCGGGACGCGCTATGTGGGCGAGATCGACCAGATGTTTGACGCATACGGCGACTTGGTCCAGCGCATGACGGCGTGGCTCACCGAGCACTACGAAGCCCCGATCGGGACCCAGTCCGCCGGCGGGGACCTCGCTCGGCGACGCGCCATCAGGGCACAGGCGTTTGACGCAGCGCGCGGACTCTTGCCTGCCGCCAGCCTGTCGAACGTGGGCATCTTCGGCAGCGGGCAGGGCTACGAGGCGTTGTTGCTGCGGATGAGAGCTCATCCACTGCCCGAAGCGCGCAACTACGCAGCCCTCATGCTCGGGGAGCTGCGCAAAGTCATTCCTTCGTTCCTTCGCCGCGTCGACCAGCCCGACCGCGGCGTTGTCTGGTCCGAGTATCTGGCGGCAAACCAGGCGGCGATGGACGAATTCGCCGCTGAATTGTTCGCGGACGACGAACCCGAGGCCACGCCGGAGGTAGCGCTGGCCGATTGGGATCCCGATGGCGAAACCAAGATGCTTGCCGCGATGCTCTTCCCGTATACCGACATGGGCTCCGAACAGATCGCTGCTCGCGTGGCGTCGATGACCGAAGCCCAGCGAGTCGACTTGGTTCGGCGGTACGTCGGCGAGCGCACGAACCGGCGTCACCGACCGGGTCGAGCGCTTGAGCGGATCGACTACCGCTTCGAGGTACTTGGCGATTACGGCAGCTTCCGGGACCTTCAGCGACACCGTTTGCTGACGATCGAGTGGCAACCCCTGAGTCCCCGACACGGATATTCGGTGCCGGCATTGATCGACGCGGCCGGGCAAGGCGAGCACTACGACGACGTCATGGAGCGGTCAGCCGAGCTGTACGACACGCTGACAGAGTCGGTCGGCCGCCCCGAGGCGTCATACGCCGTCGCCATGGCGTACCGAGTGCGGTACAGCATGCAGTTCAACGCACGTGAGGCGATGCACATGATCGAGCTGCGCTCCCAGCCGCAAGGACACACCGACTACCGGCGCATCGTGGCCGAGATGTACCGCCAGATTGCCGAGGTGGCAGGTCACCGCGCCGTCGCCGAAATGCTGTCACACGTGGATCTCTCCGACGGCACGCTGGGCCGCCTCAGTGCCGAGCAAGCCGCCGAGCGCCGTCGCTCTGCCGAGCCTGCGTAGAGGCCGAGCGGTGAGGCAGTTCATGGTGGTCACACATGGAGGTTGAGGCACGCCCTGCTGTTCGGGGAGATCTCGAAGCGCTCGCCGGTCTTGCCGCCGACGCCGTTGCCGAGCAAGTCGATGCACGAGGCGGCTGGATCTGGTCGCGCCGGGAAGTACGTCCTCGCCCGTTCGAGTTGAGTCTTGAGGCCGCGTTGAGCGACCCGGATCAGCAACTCTGGGTCGGCACGATCGACGGCACTGCGATTGGCTATGCCACAGCCGCCATCGAGGTGCTTCAAACGGGTGAGCTCCTCGGTCGGGTGCTTGACTTGTACGTGACTCTGGGAGCGCGAGAGGTCGCAGTCGGCGAAGCACTGATTTCACAGGTTCTCATCTGGTGCGGCGAACACAACTGCGTCGGCATCGACGCATTGGCGCTGCCGGGCAACCGGGCCACGAAGAACTTCTTCGAGACCTTCGGGTTCACCGCCCGCCTTCTGGTGCTGCACCGAAAGCTGGAGGCGCAAGCGCCCGCGAACGCGGGGGAGTGATGGGCCCGAGACCGGTGATCTGCGTCGGAGGCATTGCAGTGCGGGGTCGCTCGGTGCTGCTCGTCGAGCGCGGGCGCCCGCCCGCGGTTGGGATGTGGGCGTTTCCCGGGGGCCGTGTCGAGCCTGGCGAGCGCCTTCGCGCCGCCGTGGAACGAGAGCTGGCGGAAGAAACGGGACTGACGGTGGAGTGCGGTGACCTTGTCGGCGTCACCGAGCACGTCAGCGCGACGGATCATTTCGTGATCCTGGACTACGCGATTCGCTGCGAACCAGACGCGACGCCGATTGCCGGAGATGACGCCGCAGATGCGCGCTTCGTCAGTTTCGGCGAGATCAGCGACGGCGCGATCCCGCTGTCAGGCGGGATGCACGACTTCCTCGACCGCCACGTCATCAGGGGTTGAGTCGTCGTCCGACCCCTCTGGTGGGGTGTCGGGCAACTGGAGCGACGCATCGTCGATCGATGTTTCGGCAGCGTCCGTCTCGGCGGGTGCAGCTACGTGGTCGGTGTCTGTGGGGGCCGCGGGCTGGTCGGCAGCATCGGAGGTTTCGCCAGCAGAGGGTTCTGTTGTGTCCGTCTCGGCGGGTGCAGCTACGTCGTCGGCGTCTGTAGAGGCTTGCGGAGCGTCTGCTTGTGCGGCGTCCGGTTGGTCCGCACCGGCTTTCTTGGGCCGCCCGGCCCCAGCCGGCCGTTTGGTGCCGCGGCGTGGACGGCTGCGTGGTCGAGCGGCTGTGGGGTCGATACCGAGCGCGGTGGCAACTTCGGGCAGCCGGTCCGCGACCTTGCGCACAATTTCGAGAAGCTCGGCCTCGGGTTCGTCCGGAATGTTCGGGAGCACGACGTAGGGGCGAACCGGCGAGTACGCAACTGCCTCGAGCACCACGGCGATCCGGTGCTGCGAGGCCCCGGTACCGAGCGCGACGTTCGCCTGGGCCGTGAGCTCCTGAGCGATCTCGGGCGGCAGCGGGGCACCAGCCTTGGGCGGGCGCGAACTCAGCCGCAGCGCACGCACGACGCGACCTTCGGTCAGCGTCGAGCGCAGCTCGTCATGCCATTCACGTTGGCTGAGTTCGAGCCGTTCGTTGAGGCCGTGTCGAATTCGATCTGCGAGCTCACGAGCCTCGGCGTCTCGGGCAAAATCCTCTGCGGCGACAAGCACAGAGCGAAGATCTCGTAGGTCGAGCTTGTCGATCTGGCCGATTGCCGCGTCGGCGCGGTCGCGCCACTCCGCCGATTGCAGCGGGCCGACGAGGGATTCTGCCAACGAGATCAATCCCGCGGCGGGGACCTCTGGATTTCCCTCGGCCGCAGCCTTTCGATTCTGCGAATCGATCTCGGTCCGTACCGCTGCGAGCCCTCCTCGAGCCACCTGTTCGGCCACGACCTGCTGCTCGGAAGGCAGGGCGGCAATCAACGCATCCCGATGCTTGCGGCCAGGACGCAGCTTGCGAGCCTTCGGACGAGGCGGACGATCAGGGGTTTCGGGCTTCGGTGCGGAGCGCTCGGATCTCTTGGCGCGATCTGCGGATCGGCCGCGGGGTGCCCGGTTGTCGCCGTCACGTTGGCGGCGTTGCTTCGCTGGGCCATCGCGCTCCGCTGCACCGTCGCGCTCCGCTGGGCCATCGCGCTTCGCTGTGCCGCCGCGCTTCGCTGTGCCGTCGCGCTTCGCTGGGCCATCGCGCTTCGCTGTGCCGTCGCGCTTCGCTGTGCCGTCGCGCTGCGCTGTGCCATCGCGCTTCGCTGTGCCGCCGCGCTTCGCAGTGGCTCCCTGGGGGGCGTCGTCACCATCGGGGCGCTCGCCGCGCGACTTGCGCCGCGAGCGGGGTCCGCTATCGCCGTCACGTCGACCGGTTCGCTCTCTATCGCCCCTGCGGCCGCCTCGGCGTGCACCAACACCAGATGTCGTCACCGCACCGCCACCGCGCTGCGGCGATCCGAGCAACTCGATCCGTTCGGATTCCGGCTTGCCGCTTCGGGTCTTGGGCGGCAGCACCGCGGTGACGAAGATCCCGTCGATCTCGAAGTCGGCATCGACCCGCACGACATCGCCCGCAGCAACGCCCGTCGGCACCAGATCGCCGTCCAGCGTTCCTTTGGGTTGCTTGGCGCCCGCAGCGCGCCACGTCCACGAGCCGTCGTCGCGTCGACTCGTCAGCTCGACCTCGATGCGTCGGCTCATCGTTGCTCCGCGTGTCGGGCATCCTGCGCCTTGTGCAGCGGGAGCACCGGCCGTTGCGATGGCACAGCCAGCGTGCCGATGACACGGCGTTCAATGGGTGCAGCGAATCCTGCCGCGAGCCTCACCGACACCTGCGGGAGCGTAGTCCTTGCAGGCTCGTCAACGGCAAAGAGACTGAGCGGCGGGCCAGAGTGATGCAGTTCGGGCGCAATTGACTGAGTGCAGCGGCACAAGCGTCGTACCCTCGCAAGTGCCGGCCGAAATGGCCCTCTGACGAATCAGATCGCCTCAGCCACGATGTCGCGCGCTCGTCGCGCGAGAACCCCAAGTCGCTGCAAGGCCAGCCACAGAAAGGAATCGGTGCCGATGGCCGGTCCGACTGCTCCAACGTCAATTGCCCGCGAGATCCACGACGTGGACGTCGCTGATGAGATGCGCGACTCGTTCATGCCGTATGCGCTCTCGGTCACCACAGCCCGGGCGATTCCAGACGTACGCGACGGTCTCAAGCCGGTGCAGCGCCGGATCCTCTACGTCATGGACGACCTCGGATTGCGGCCCGGCACGCCGTTTCGAAAGTCGGCGGGAGTGGTAGGCGAGGTGATGGGCAAGTACCACCCTCACGGCGACAGCGCCATCTACGAGGCAATGGTCCGCATGGGCCAGCCCTTCGCAATGTCAGCCCCGCTGGTTGACCCCAAGGGGAACTTCGGCAGCCTCGACGACCCGCCTGCTGCGTACCGCTACACCGAAGCGCGGCTCGCGACGGTCGCGATGACGATGGTGGCTGGCATCGATGAGGACACCGTCGACCTCGTCTCGAATTTCGACGGCGAGCGAAACGAACCGGTCTGCTTACCGGCGCTGCTGCCCAATCTGCTGGTGAACGGTGCCAGCGGCATCGCTGTGGGCATGGCCACCAACATGGCGCCGCACAACTTGGCCGAGGTCGCGTCGGCGATCAAGCTGATCCTGCGCCAACGCCGGCCCAAGCCCACAACCGCAGAACTGATGAGTCTGGTTCGAGGGCCCGACTTCCCGTCGGGCGGCACTGTCATCGTCGACGATGGCCTAGCCGAGGCGTACGAGTCGGGCCGGGGCACGATCCGGATCCGGGCAAAGGCCCACATCGAGCCGATCACGGCGCGGCGCGACGGCATCGTGGTGACCGAGCTGCCGTACATGGTGGGTCCCGAGCGTGTGCAGGCCAAGGTCCGGGAATTGGCGGCGAACGGCCGGATTGAGGGCATCGCAGCAGTGAACGACCTCTCTGACCGCAATCACGGGCTTCGCCTGGTCATCGAGTGCAAGCCTGGTGTCAACGCCCAGGTCGTGCTCTCGCAGCTCTGGGCACTGACACCGCTCGAGGACACCTTCGGCATCAACAATGTGGCGCTGGTGAATGGTGTGCCCCGTCAGCTCGGTCTGAGGGCGCTGTGCGAGCACTACATCGAGCACCGACTCGATGTGGTCGTCCGCCGGACGCAGTACCGGCTGGACCGGGCGCTCGAACGCGAGCACATCGTGGCAGGTCTGCTCATCGCACTCGACAACATCGACACGGTCATTGCCATCATCCGCTCTGCTTCCGATGTCGCTGCGGCACGCAATGCACTGATCGCCCGTCTCGACTTGACCGAAATTCAGGCCAACCACATCCTCGACATGCAGCTGCGGCGGCTGACTGCGCTCGAGACCCAGCGCCTGCGCGACGAATTGGCGGAGTTGCGCGACGCCATCACCGGGCACCGCAGAATTCTCGCCTCGGATGCGCGACGCAGAACGATTGTCGAGCGCGAGCTGGACGAGCTGGTGGAGGAATTCGCCGTCTCGCGTCGCACAGAGATCCGGCACCGTGACGACCTCGTTTCGCTGGCCGTGCCGCCAGGCGACGCCGAAGCCGGCGGCGTGTTCGAATTCGACGGCGACCAAGATGCGGCCGAACGAACCAGCCTGATCACACTCTCGACATCGGGACTGCTGGGACGGCGCCATTCCGAGGACCCGCTCAGCGCCAAGCCCGGCCGCCACGATGTCTTGGTGGCCACTGCGACGGCATCGGATCTCGATGCGGTGCACCTCGTCACCGACCGTGGTCGTGTGCTGCGTGAAGAGGTGCGAGCGGTGCCTGAGATGCTGCGCGGCAGCAGGGGAGCACCCGTGCGCGAGATGTTCTCGCTGGCGCGCGGCGAGCAACCCGTCGCGTTGTTCGGCGACGTCGGCGGACCGATCGCGCTCATCACCCGAGGGGGCATCGCCAAGCGCCTCGATGCGGCTGTGCTCGGCTCGATTCGCAGTGGAAACACGGTGATCTCGCTGAGCGAGGGCGACCGCGTTGTGGCTGCTTTCGGGGCGCCGAACGGAGGGGAGATCGCGATGGTGGCCTCAACCGGCCACGTGCTTCGAATCTCCGCTGATTCTGTGGCGACAAGAGGGCCGAACGCTGCCGGGGTGACGGGAATGAAGCTGCGGGCGGGGGCCACCGTGCTGACGGCTGGGCCGATTGCCTTTGGCACGCTGGTGGCACAGGTGACCGATGAAGGGGCGCTGAAAGTCACAGAGATGTCCGACATCACGTCCCGCGGCCGGGGCACTGCAGGCTCGCCGACGGTTCGGTTGTCGGGATTCGAGACACAAGTGGCCTACGCGTGGGTGGGGGTGAACCGGCAAGTCGCCGCGATCACAGCACCCCAAGGCGACATCTCTTCGCCCGATCCGACGCCAGTGAGACCGCAACTGGAATCGACACGGCGCAACGGGGCAGCCCGAGGGGCCGAGATCCGGATCGTGGCGCTGGGGGAGTACCGATTCTGATGACAACGGCCCTCACGCCGGTTGGCGCAGGCGCCCGCGCAGCGACGGAAGGAACGCCCCGCACGATGGCAGACGAAGCTGATCGCGATGCTACGTCCGAGCCCTCTGGGGTCGCTGGGACTCCCAGTGCCGCAGCTGCCTACGACGCCAGCGCCATCGAGGTGCTCGAAGGGCTCGAGGCCGTGCGCAAGCGGCCGGGGATGTACATCGGCAGCACGGGCTCGGCAGGTCTCGTGCACCTGCTGTGGGAGATCATCGACAACGCCGTTGACGAGGCCGCCGCCGGCCACGGTCGCGTCATCGACATCACGCTGCATGACGACGGCTCCTATGAGGTCACCGACCGGGGGCGCGGGATCCCCGTCGACGTCAAGCACGACAACATCACCGCCCTCGAAGTGGTGTTCACCGAGTTGCACGCCGGCGGGAAGTTCGGCAATGGGGCATACGGAGCTTCCGGGGGACTGCACGGCGTCGGCGCCTCGGTCGTGAACGCGCTATCGAGCAAGCTCGTTGTGGACGTGAACCGCAATGGCGCCACGCACCGCCTGGAATTCAAGGATCGAATCGCCGGACATACCGACAGCGCCGGCCGCTTCCGCGCTGGCCACAAGCTCAAGCGGATCGGGCGTGTGCCGGCGGGACGCACGGGTACCCGCGTGCAGTTCTGGCCCGACACCGGGATTTTCGACCCGGCCGCAGAGGTGGATTTCGACGAGGTGCGCGAACGCATCGAGCAGGTTTGCTTCCTGGTTCCCAAGGTCAAGATCACCTTGGCCGATCGCCGGGCGGATCCGCCGGTTGTCGAAGAGATTGTCTCTGCCGGCGGCTTGGCGGATTTCGTCGACAAGCTGTGCGGCGATGACGAACCGGTCACCGGGCTCATCCGTTTGACCGGCTCGGAGGAGTTCACCGAGCGGGTGCCCGTGGACGGCAAGCTCACCGACGTCGTGCGCCAGTGCGAGGTCGAGGTGGCACTTCGCTGGACGCAGACCTACAGCAGCCGCATTGTCGGGTTCGTGAACACCATCCCGACACCCGAGGGCGGCACGCACATCGCCGGATTCGAACGAGCACTCACGACAGCGGCGAACTCAGCGCTGGCCGATGCCGACCCGCGCAAGCTGCGGCGCCTGCGCGACGATGCCCGTGCACAGCGAGAGGATGCGCAAGAGGGGCTTGTCGCCGTGGTGCGGGCCACGTTGCCTGAGCCCCAGTTCCGGGGCCAGACCAAGCGCGATCTGGGGACTCCGCAGGTACAGCGGATCGTGGCCAATGTGGTGCGCGAAGGGCTGCGTGCGTGGTTTGACGGCAGCGCGGCGGACTCGAAAAAGGTCCATGTGCGTGCGCTGATCGACAAGCTCGCTAGCGCGGTGGTGAACCGTGTTGAGGCGCGTCGGGCGCTCGATCAGAAACGCAAGGCGGCATCTCTGGGCACTACCGGACTCCCGGCCAAGCTGGCCGACTGCCGGCTGCATCCGGCGGGCGAATTGCTGATCGTGGAAGGTGACTCCGCCGCCGGCCCGGCAAAGCGGTCACGTGACAGCGCGTGGCAAGCGGTGCTGCCGCTTCGCGGCAAGGTTGTCAACGCCGGCAAGGGAACCTTGAAGGCGGTGCTCGACAATGCGGAAGCCACGGCGCTGTTCACCGCGCTTGGTGCGGGTTCGGGTGCTGCGTTTGACCTCGACGCGTGCCGCTATGAGCGCCTCATCCTGCTCGCCGACGCAGATGTGGACGGCAGCCACATCCGATGCCTCGTCCTGACGCTCATCTACCACTACATGCGGCCGCTGCTGGCCGCTGGGCGTGTGTACGCAGCGCAGCCGCCGACACACGCGTTCAGCATCGGCACACAAAAGAAGTTCGTGTACTCCGAGGCAGAGCGGGCAGCGCTCGTCACCGAGCTCGACGCAGCAAACCGGAGGTACCGGCTCACCCGCTTCAAGGGGCTCGGTGAGATGGACGACGACGAGCTCTTTGAAACGACGCTGAATCCGGAGTCCAGGATCCTGCGCAAGATCAGCCTCGGCGACGCCAAAGCGGCCCTGGCACAAGCCCAAGAGGCGTTCTCCGTCATGATGGGCGCCGAAGTCGCACCGCGCCGAGCGTTCATCATCAAGCACAGCCGCGACTACGGCCATGCCCTCGACATCTGAGCCAAGATCACCCGGAAGCGTTCCCGAGCGGAGCTGCGGGCGCAGGCTTCGGCTGTGCGACAATGGTTGACGCGGCCGATTTACCCGGAGTCTTCGGTGGTGGCGGGGTGGCGGATCGGGTGGTCGGTTTCGACTCGCAGGGGGCCTTCGAGTGCGGTGCGCAGGCGGCGTTCGCTGCGGGTGCTGAGGTGGACTTGAGTGGCGTCGATACCGGCGGCGGCGCAGTGGCGGGTCACGTGGGCGGCCACATTGAGTGCGACGGTGGCCACAGTGGCGAGGTAGTCCTCGTCGAATCCGTCGATCGGCAGATCTGCGGTGTAGGTGCCACCTTGGCGCCATTGGTGGAACTCTGCGGTATCAATGTGGGCGGTAAGCACTGCCCAGAGGTTGCGTTCATCGGTCGGTAAAAGGTCGACGAGCGTGTCGATGTTGTGGCTGCGGGGTGGCGCGGTGTTGGTGGCCAAGGCAATCATGGTCTTGGCACCGCATTCGACAACGAGGTGCGCTTGGGCGCAGGCGCCGGCGAAGCGCCATTCCTCAGCTGAGACGAACGCCTCGGTGTCGCCGTCGCCGATGGCGTCGAGTTCGTTGTCCCCGACACGGAGCGCGTCGGTGAGCCTGGAAACGGCGACGGTCGTGTCACGGTGACGGGCCTGCACCTCGGCGGTGGCGTTGTCGGGCAAACCGATCTCCTTGTCCCAGTGGATGTCGACGTGTGCATCGCTGTCCGCGAGCAGCAAGGCGTAGGTGTCGATGTGGGCTTCCAGCGAGCACGGCACTCGCTCGGTGCGAACCGCCCACTCGGGGGCGTCGGTGACCAGCAGATCGACGGAGCACCCCGCAGCGGCCTCGGCACGGCGCACCAGTTCGCAACGTCGATTCCAGCGCTCGCTGTAGTCGCCGAGATCGTCGTAGATGGCCACGAGGTCGACGTCGCGTGCGTGTTCATCGCCTCGGGCGAGTGAGCCGAACAGCAGCACCCGTCCCACCCCCGCAGCGGCAAGTTCGTCGGCAGCGAGTCGTGCAGTATCGAGGCTGGGGGCCCGTGCGGCCATGAAGCCAGCGTATCTGCCGGTCGCTGGCAGGATTCGTGGGTGCTGTTGAGGCTCAGAGCGAGCCGCGGGGAGCGACCCAGTCGGTCGGCTGGCCGGTGATTTCGGCAATACGGTCATAGTCGGCGTCGTAGTGGATAACGGTGAGGTCGTTGAGCTCGGCTGCGGCTGCGATGAGCAGGTCAGCAAGCGCGAGCCGATGGTGGCCGCGGCGTGCGAGTCGGTGCTGGACGTCAATTGCCCGGTACGTGACTGCCTCGTTAATGGGAACCGACGGCATCGCACGGCGCTCGGCCAGAGTCGCTTCGTAGTCAGCGTGAGAGCGGGCGCTGTAGAGCATCTCGAGGTCGATGATCGGGCACGTGGCAACCCGGCCCTCAACGATCAACGGCCCGAGAAGCTCGGCCACCTCGGCACGGTTAAGCCCCGCCAGAGCGCTCTTGTCGGCGATGAACTGCGGCCTCAGCGCCATGCAGCCGCCATGACATCGCCGTCGGCAATGTCAGTGCCCGCGAGATCTACAAGTCGGCGCACATGACGCATGCGCAGTTCGCTCTCGACAAGGTGCCGCAGTGCGGTGTTCACGGCTTCTTTCATGGTGGCAGCACCGGTCACGCTCCGGATCTCCGCTAGCAGCGCGTCGTCGATGTCGATCAGCCGTTTGGTTACGCATTCGCGTATATATGCATCTCTATTACACAGATATACCAATCCCACGACACTGCCCGCAGCAGGGTTCGCTGTACCGGCCGCCGGATTCACCGCCATCGACGTCGGCGGCAACTTGACATGCGGTATCCGAACCGATGGCACCGTGGCCTGCTGGGGCTCAGTTCGCCGGGGCGTCGAATGAAACGCCGATAATAGACATTATGTAAAGTTGAGCGTTCGGGCCGAGGATGTCCCCGCCCGAGTCGACGCGAGCGGGCGCTGTGCCTCCTACCCCTGGCGTGCTTGTGCGGCGGCCTCGCAGGCGGGTGTGGAGCGACTGGTGTCATCGAAACACCACGGCCGCCAGCCTCCGGCCCGCCAGATCTCGTACGCGGTCTCGATGTTCGTTGCGGGATCGAGCCACGCGTCGCACGGCGATTCGGGTCGGCGACCGGTGCGCAGAGCCTGCTCTTTCGCGTGAAAGCACCATTGGGCGGCCGGTGAAGCGAGTGTTGTGCCGTCGCAACGCAGATCGTTGACGTCTATGCCGTCGGGCAGCGTTCTGACGTTCGGGAGACCGTCGATGCCTTTCCCGGCCCAGCAAGTGGCATTGAGCTGCAAAAGACCCCAGTCGTTCGTCTCGGACACCGCCGATTCGTTGCAGAGCGATTCCCTCCAAACGAACGCAAGGACGATGTCCGGGTCCCATTCGCCGATGTCCTTGACCAGTGGACGAAATCGGTCGCATTCCAACGGTGTCCCGGGTACGACAGTGCGGCGAAAATCCTCGCTCGGTTCGATCAGCACGACGGCGGTCTCGATGGGCGAGGAAGGCAGCCCCGGGTGCTCCCCCACCAGGTTGCTTGCGACCCCGTTCCGGCGAGACGAGGTCGGTGGCTGTGCTGATTCGAGCAAGAGCGGCGGTTCGGTAATTGAGCTCCGTGTGGCTCCGATGCCGTCTTCTGTGGGCGGGAACGCCCGCGTTCGGGCCGAAGCCTGGACCCTGTTCAAGGAATTGTCGCCATCATCCAAGATGCCGCAGCCGACTGCGTACACGACGAGCATGCCGATGGCGACAACGGCTGACAGCGCCAGTGCAAATGCCGTCGTGTTCGATTTTGGGCCGGGACCCCGCATCGGTTGCTCCGCTTCCGCCAAACGGGGTCGGAGCCTATGGTGCGGTGCCGACTGATCGGCGGCAGCGGATCCGCAGGCTTGCCTTCAGCCGCGCTGGAGCGCAGCGACGGCCATCGCGGGCGCCTAGCTATTGCCCCAGCACTGCACGGCACCGGCGGCGGTGAGTCCGCATGAGTGCTCCCCGCCAGCTGACAGTGAGTCGAATTCGGTGTCGGGAATCTTTGTCGGCCCGTCCAGATTGACGCCCCAACAGGCCGCCTTGCCGTTGCGGCTCAACCGGCATGAATGAAGCGAGCCCACCGAGACTGCGACACTGTCGCCATCGGGCGCAGTCGTCAGGAATCCCGAGCCGAGCTTCTCATCGATCTGGTCGCCCGTGATCCTCAGCATGTCCACGATGTCCCGGGCTTCGACTTCCTCCGGCAGTGTCGTCATCAACGAGATGATCGCCGCCAGTGCCCTGAGATCGGCGAGCACCTCAGGCTCATCGAACGCTTCGAGTGCTTCGATCTGCCGGTTCAGCAAATCCCCCAGTTCGGCCAGCTCGATCAGATCGGTCTCGCCATCGGAATTCGCCACCATGTCGGCCAACTCAGCAGTCACCGCCCCCAACTCTCGTAGCTGGGCGGCTTCGTCTGGGTCTTCGGTCTGGGCCGCAATCTCCTCGAGTGCTTCCACCGCTGCCGCCAAGTCGTCGGCAGCGTCGGGCTCAGAGGAACAGGCTGAGATCAGCGTGGCCATGAGGCCGATAATCAGGACCGTTCTCCTCAAGATCTTCACAATGAACCTCGCCGAACCTCGCGGTCACATTCTTGCCCCAACGCGCTGCCGCCAAGCAAACGGGCCGGAGGCCATGGGCCGCAGGTGACAACTGGCAGGCATCGCCCCGGCGAACACCCCAGTGCGCGAGTACCTTGAAAATGCGGCTTGAGCGCGGTGTCTGCGCGCCTATAGCCAATTCGGATGATGCGGGGGCACGCAATGAGCAGCGAATACGACATTCACATCAAGGGCGGCACGATCGTGGACGGCACGCGAGTGCCGCGCTACAAGGGCGACGTCTGGATCAAAGACGGCAAGGTGGCCCAGCTCGGCGGTCGCCCCCGAGGCACTGCGGAGCGGGTGATCGACGCCTCGGGCAAGATCGTCGCCCCCGGATTCGTCGACCTTCACACCCATTACGACGCCCAGATTCGCTGGGATCCGTGGTGCACGATCTCGGGCTACCACGGTGTGACTTCGGTGGTGCTGGGCAACTGCGGTTTCGGCTTCGCACCGGTGAAGCCGGATTTCCGTGACCGCTCCATGCTGACCATGACTCGCACCGAAGCGATTCCGTACGAGTCCATGCGGCTGGGCATGGACTGGGACTGGGAGACCATTCCGGAGTATCTCGATTCGCTCGACCGGGCCCCGAAGGGCGTCAATGTCATCCAGTACATGCCGACCGCATCGCTGATGACCTATGTGATGGGGCTCGAGAAGGCCAAGGCGGGCGAGCCTGCCTCAGAGGCCGAGCGCAAGGAGATGGCTCGTCTGCTGCACGAAGGCATGGATGCCGGGCTGTGCGGATTCTCCATCCAACGGCTCGGCCCCGACAGCGTGCAGGCAGATTACGACGGCTCCCCCATGGTCACCGACATCATGAGCGACGAGGACATCTTGAACCTCGCTCGGGTGCTCGCAGAACGTGACGAGGGCTTTATCCAGATTACGCAGGGCACCGGTGATATCCGATCGGACATCAAGTTCCTCGAGGTGCTTGCGGCAACCGCCCAGCGCCCGATCCTGCACAACGTGGTAGCGCCCGCACGCAAGGACCCTGAGGTGCACCGGCGCCCGCTGCGCTGGATCGACAAGTGCTGGAACCAGGAGCTGCCGATCTACGCCCAGTGCGGCACCGGCCGGGCGGGATTTGCCTTCACGCTCGAGCACTGGAACCTCTATGACGCCTCCCCCGCTTGGCGCACCGTGACCACGGGCACCAAGGAAGAGAAGATCGCCAAGATGTCCGATCCCGAGTTGCGCGCCGCACTTGTGGACGAAGCCGCCGAAGCCGACCGGCGCCTGCAGGTCATTCAGGCCGGTGTCGGCGGCAACCCCAAGGGCCTCGTTGTCCAGGGCGTGAACCGGCAAGCCGACATGCAGCAGTACGTGGGCCGATCCGTCGGCGATCTGGCGCAAGAGCAGGGCAAGCACCCCATTGAGGTGATGCTGGATCTGTCGCTGCAGGGTGATCTCAACGTTGAGTTCCTCGGTCCTGACAAGGGTTCGAATGCCGAATTCATGGGCGAGATGATGCAGTCGCCGTACGCCATCCCCGGCGTGTCAGACGGCGGAGCGCACACCAAGTTCTTCAGCGGCGGTTCCTACACCACCGACTTCTTGACCTGGCTGGTGCGTGATGAGGGCACCGTGACGCTGGAAGAAGCCCACTACCGCCTCTCGGCGCTGGCAGCCCACGCGGCCGGCTTCAAGGACCGTGGAACGCTGCGAGAGGGCTCCGCCGCCGACGTCGTGGTCTATGACATGGAAGAGCTCGAGATCGATCCGCCCTGGATCGGGAACGTCGAGTTCGACCTTCCCGGCAACGAATGGCGCCGTGTGCAACGGGCCAAGGGCTACGACCAGATCATCGTGAACGGCGAGGTCACGTTCGAGTCCGGCGACTGCACCGGCGCCACTCCCGGCCGACTGCTGCGGCACGGCCGCGGCTGAGCGGCCGCGTTGGCAAGGCGCGGCTGAGCGGCCGCGTTGGCGCGCCGAGGCTGAGCGGTCGGGTGAGGACGCTTGAGCAATTGACGTATCCCCCTGAGAGGATGTCGGGATGAGAACCATTGACGCAGATAGCTACACCGGCCCGATGGAGGTCGATTTCCACTTCGACGTGATGTGCCCGTGGGCATATCAGACGTCGCTGTGGATGAGAGATGTACGAGACCGGCTCGGCCTGCAGGTCAACTGGAAGTTCTTCAGCCTCGAAGAGGTGAACCTGCGCGAAGGCAAGAGGCACCCGTGGGAACGCGAGTGGAGCTACGGCTGGTCGATGATGCGGATCGGGGCAATCCTGCGCCGCGACTCCATGGACATGCTCGACAAGTGGTACGCCGCATCGGGACGTGCCTTGCATGTCGACGGCAATCGCCCCCACAACCCTGACGTTGCCCGGCATCTGCTGCGAGAGATCGGTGCCGATCCCGACGTTGTCGATGTGTCCATCTCCGATGAGACCACCCACGATGAGATCAAGGCCGAGCACCAAAGAGTGATCGACTCGGGCGGCTTCGGCGTTCCGACGCTCTTCTTCGACGACAAGGCCATCTTCGGTCCGGTGCTGCTCGAGCCC
This sequence comes from Acidimicrobiales bacterium, assembly GCA_963663635.2. Classification (GTDB taxonomy): domain Bacteria; phylum Actinomycetota; class Acidimicrobiia; order Acidimicrobiales; family Poriferisodalaceae; genus Poriferisodalis. The sequence continues at coordinate 147,087 of CAXXMY010000017.1, read as the reverse complement.
CCCACGGGCGATGCAGCGCTGCGGATGTGGGACCTTGTGGTGGGCTGGCTGGAGTTCCCACGCCTGTACGAAGTTCAGCGGCCCAAGATGGCTGATGACGAGCGGGCGATCTACGAGACGTTCAAGCCGTACTTGGAGGCCCGCGACTGGGTCAGCATCAACCGCGGCAAGGAAGTCGGATTCGACCCCGAGGCCGCCGGCTAGCGCCTTCGCCAAACGCCCGTGCCCGGCGGCGCTCAGGCTGAGTCGTCGTCGGCGAGGAGATCGCCGGCTGCCGCGAGGGCTCCTGCCATCGCAACTGCCCGCTTGTAGACGGCCTCGAAGTAGTGCTCGGCGACGACCTCGCGCCCCGCCAGCGGTGGCTTCCCGAGCGAGCGGACCGTCGACGTGGGATCGGCGGTGACGGTGATCCGCCGTGGCCTGTCGAAAACCAGGGGCGGCGCGGTGTCCGGGGGGACCTGGTCCTGCGACTGGGATGCTTCGGATGCTGCTTTCCCGGAAGTATCGGCCGGCGACGTGCCGTCGGAGCCATTGCCCGGCGCGTTGGCTGCATTCACTCGTCCGTGCCAGAACGACATGGCGGCGTGAGCAGCCTGGCGCTGCTGCGCATCGTTGCCATCGAGGCGGCGCGTGCGCGATGTCTTGCGACGTCTGCGCGAACTCATAGCGCTCCTGCGCCGCCGACGCCTGCAGCTTTGAGCTCGGCTCGGACGGCGTCGGCATTCTCGAGGTCATCAGTCAGGAGTGCGCCAGTGTCGATGCCGAGGGCGTGGCGCAGTTGCTCGGCGTCAAGATCTCCGATGGAGCTCGATTTCGGCAGCACCATGTCGGCGATGCGACGCTTGCCGGCAACCACCTCCTCGACTCGTTCGTCGACGGTTCCGGGGCAGACCAGCCGGTGGCAGATGACAGTGCGGGTCTGACCGATTCGCCAGGCGCGATCACGCGCCTGGTCCTCCACAGCGGGATTCCACCATCGGTCATAGAGCACGACATGGCTCGCAGCGGTCAGATTCAAACCAGTGCCGCCAGCCTTGAGCGACAACACCATGGCGCCCGGCCCCTCTTCGGTCTGGAATCTCTTCACCATGCGGTCCCGGGCCGTACGGCCGAGGCCGCCGTGGTAGCAGTCGATGTCGTACCCGGTTCGCGCCGAGAGATAACCGGCCAGTCGTTCACCCCAGGTGGCGAAGTGGGTGAAGACCAAAGCCCGCTCCCCCGAAGCGAAGACGGCCTCGAGAATCTCGTTCAAGCGGTCGAGCTTGCCGCTGCGGCCCTCGATCCGGGTGTCTTCGCCGGCGGGGCGGAAGTTGAGCGGGTGGTTGCAGATTTGTTTGAGAGCTGTGATCGCTGCCAGAACAGCGCCCTTGCGCCTGTCGCCCGCATGCTCGCTCTCGGCGGTGTCGACGATCAGCTGGTCGAGCACGGCCTGATAGAGGCCGATCTGTTCGGGTGTCATGGCACAGTGCGCGAGCTCGTCGATGCGATCGGGAAGCTCTGCAGCGATTTGGGGCTCGGATTTCGTGCGCCGGAACACGAGCACGCCGTTCAGCACATGCAACGCCGATTCTGCTGCGCCTCGGGCATCGCCGGGACGCTGCAGCTGTGCGATGAAGGGCGCTCGGGCTCCCACCAGTCCCGGATTGCAGAAGTCCATGATGGACCACAGGTCGCCCAAGCCGTTCTCGATGGGAGTGCCGGTGAGTGCGAGGCGGCTGCGTGCATTGAGGCGTCGCAGCTGCTTGGCCGTCTCACTGGTGTGGTTCTTGATGACTTGTGCCTCGTCGACGATGATCCGGTCCCAGACGACGTCCGACAGCGCTTCGATGTCTCGTACGGCTGTCCCGTACGTCGTGATCACGAGGTCGATCTCGTCTGCGGCGCCGGGGCCGGAACCGTTGACGCTGAGGCGGCCGGCGGAGCCGCGCAACGACAGCGCCAGTTCCTCGGGAGCACGCCGTGACGGGCCGTGGTGAACAGCGATCTTCAAGCCAGGTGTGAATCGTGCCGCTTCCGCGGCCCAATTCCCCACCACAGCGGGCGGAGCGATGACCATCGCGGGGCCAGCTCTGTGATCTTCGGCCAGTCGTGCAAGCACGGTGGGCGTCTTGCCGAGCCCCATATCGAGGGCGAGGCAGCCGCCGAGGCCAGCGCTGTCGAGGAACTCGAGCCAGGCGACGGCGTCGGCCTGATAGTTGCGGAGCTCTCCCACGAAGCCGTCCGGAGAGCGTCGAGGCGCAGCGGGGATCGCCGTGGCTGCACGCAGAAGGTCAGCGGCCCATCCGCTGCCCGAAATGGTGATGCCACCGCGCACTGCGGGACCCTCGAGACCCAGTACCTGGCGAAGCATCTGGGAGCCAGTCAGCGCGTTGACATCGGCACGTTCGGCCAGCGCGGCGGCGGCCTCGGCAAGGTCTGCATGGTCGAGGGCGATCCACTTGCCCTTATCGCGCACGAGTGGCCGGGCTTGGGAAGCGAGATCGTGGATCTCGTCCATGCTCAGCTCCACATCGCCGAACACGGCCGTCCAGCTCACTGCGGTGAGCTGCTGGGCGCCGAGGGCGCTGCCGCCGGACTCCTGCGCAGTCAGCCGGAGGGACGGCGCGGGACGATCACGCGACAGATCCGGGACGCGCACTCCGAAGCCGGCTGATTGCAATGCCGGCCCGATGACCGACATCAGCTCCCAGGCCTCGTCCTGGCTCAGGATCACTTCGCCGCGGCGCTTGCCGCCGGGGCGCATCAGAACCGGCAGCAGTCGTTCGAGCCGGGTGAGCTGGTCGCGTACATCGGTGCGATGTGTGCTCACACCGCTCACCATCGCAACCTCGACGGGCTCGCGCGCGCCCTCTGGGTTGAGTGCGAGGACTCGCAGATGCCATGCGCCTGCATCGTCAGGTTCGTCCAACTGAACGACGAGCGATTGTCGCGATGCACTGGTGACCGGACGGGCCCATTGCTCGATTCGTCGCGCCAGATCTGAACCGTGCGTGGCGGACCCGGTGAACCGCGTGCCGTCCAGATGTGCGAGGAACGCTTCTGCCATCTCTGCGCGGCTGCGCGGCTCGGGCGAGGCTGCGGGGACGTCCAGGCGACGTGCGGCGCTTGTCATGATCGCGTCAACCATGCCCACGAGCGCCGACTGGACGACTGCGCGAGGCTCGGTTTTGGGCTCGGATGCGGCGACGGCACCGGGCAGTGTCCCTACGAGCTGCTCGAACTTTTCGGTGTCCAATGCCGCAGGCTGCCACTGCACCGAAAACTCAGCCGTGTCGGGTCGTTTGCGGTTGCGTCGCTTGCGTGTGCGGTGGAGTCGGGGAACGGCCCGGCCCCCAGCGACGAGCTCGACGGCGACGGTCGCGGCAAAACGCAGCCATGCGGCACTTGCACCCATGAGCTGGTCGGCGTCGGAGTCATCGGCCGTGGAATTCAGTGATTCGTTGCCGTGAAGCGACTCGTCGGCGGTCAGGGTCGGTCCGGCGACCATCCCCGTCGCCGTCGTCTCGCCGACGGGCAGCTTGCCGGTTTCAGATGACCCTGGAACGGCGAGCGGACCCTCGAGCGCCACGAGCCAGCCCAGGACATCGCCGACGTCAGCCACGAGCGCCTCGGCCGTGTGACCACCAGGGAGCTTGAGTGCGGGATGTGGTCGCCACACGCGGTCAGGAGCGCCCGAGGCCGCGAGCCGGTCAATGATGCGTTCGGTGCGCTCGGGTTCGCTGCCGGCACCAGCAGCCCAGGCCACGATCCGACCCGGCTGCCACGACAGCTGGAGTGCCGCCGGCTCAGCTGGAGGCGTCGAAACGTCAGCGGCAAGGGCGTCAACTTCGTGCGCTTGGGCGGATTCGTCGGTCGATTCGGTCGCGTCGAGCCCGGTCAGGCGACGGTAGGCATCGGCCAGTTCTTCGAGATCGCTCTCGAAGTCCCGGACGACCTGCCGGCGCACGCCACGGGGAAGCCGGCGTGCTGAAGCGAGCGACTCCTCGGTCTGTTCGAGCAAGTCGAGCAGCACCCGTTCCCAGCGCGTCGGGTCGGTCTCGAGCGTTGCGACTTCCAGCAGTCCCGCTGTTCGGTGTGCCTCAGACCACACCAGTCGAGCGATTTCGTGCCACCGCATCGAGGCCAACGCCGAGATCATCGCTCCGTTGGCGGTGCGCTCTGGGCGCGCGGCATCCGAGCGCCCGTTGCGGGCGCTCGCGTCCGCGGTCGCGGCAGCCAGAGCCGCTCGCGCGGGTTGTTTCGCCGTACGTGTCAGTGAGTGTTCGTCGCTCATCGCGTCAAGGAGTCGACCGGGAGAGCAACCGCAACGTCCGCTCGAGCCGCAATTGCGCTTCACCCGAGCCGCCGATGCAGGACCCGAAGGGGACATTTGCTGCCCCGGTCCGTGGCCGAGACCGCGCGGTCGACGCGCGGCCATCGGTGTCGGGGGTTGAGGGTAGCGGGCCCCGAGGCCATCACAACGCTTTGCCGTCATCGCTCCCCCGCTTATCCTGCATCGGATGCGATGGTCTGATTCGTTCATACCCACGCTGCGCGAGCCGCCCGCAGACGCCGAAGCCGCCAGCCATCGGCTGCTCGTTCGCGCCGGCTTCATCCGCCAGCTGCACTCCGGCCACTACAGCTTGCTGCCGCTGGGGCTGCGCGTTCATCGCAGAGTGGCCGACATCGTCCGAGCCGAAATGGACGCCATGGGTGCACAGGAGTTCTTGCTCCCTGCGATGCACCCGGCAACGCTGTGGCAGCGCAGCGGCCGGTGGGACGTCATGGGTGCGGAGATGTTCCGGCTGCGAGACCGAAACGATGTCGACGTCGTGTTGGGCATGACCCACGAGGAAGTCTTCGCGCTGCTGGCTGCGGAGATGAGCTCGTATCGTGAGCTGCCTCAGACGTGGTACCAGATCCAGACCAAATTTCGCGACGAGCCCAGGCCCAAGAGCGGCCTGCTGCGGGTTCGCGAATTCGTAATGAAGGACTCCTACAGCTTCGACATCGACGAATCCGGCCTTGATGTCTCGTTCGAGGCACACCGCGAGGCCTATCTGCGGATTTTCGAGCGGCTCGGGCTGGACGCCATGGCGGTGGAGGCCTCTTCGGGTGCCATGGGCGGCTCTGCCAGCGTCGAATTCATGGTCGCTTCTCCTGCAGGTGAGGACGACGTCGCTCGCTGCGGAGCGTGCAGTTACCGGGCCAATGTCGAGCGGGCGCGTGCTGCGGTGCCGCCAGTCGACGATCCGCCGTCGGGTCCTGCCCCCGAGCGATTCCCCACCCCTGGCGTGCGGACTATTGCCCAGCTCAGCGACTTTGACGGCGGCGCAGAGGCCTCCCGGCAGATCAAGACGATGGTGATGGTGCTGGACGGCGAAGTCACCCTCGTTGCGCTGCGGGGAGACCACCAGCTGAATCTGCAGAAGCTTGCGGATCACACCGGTGCCGCCGACATTCGGCCGGCGTCGGCCGCCGAGACCGTCGCCGGGCTCGGTGCCAATCCAGGCAGCTTGGGGGCCCTCGGCGTCGATCACCTGCCGGTCTATGCCGACGTAGCGTTGCGAGGACGGCGGTCGATGACGACCGGCGCGAATTCCGACGATTGGCACTATCGAGGTGTTGACGTCGAACGTGACCTTGTCGGCCCGCGCTGGGCGGATCTCCGCGAGGTGTCGGCGGGTGAAGCGTGTATTGAGTGCGGAGCAGCGCTCGAGATCGTCCGCTGCATCGAAGCCGGTCACATCTTCAAGCTTGGGCGCCGGTACGCCGAGGCAATGGGCGTGTCGGTGCTCGACACCGACGGCATCGCACGCACGCCGATCATGGGCAGCTACGGCATCGGCATCGGCCGGGCGATGGCAGCCGTGGCCGAGACGCACTACGACGACCGCGGACTGTGCTGGCCCGTGGCCATTGCGCCATTTCACGTCGTCGTGACGGTGCTCGATCCCGCCGACGCCGCGCAGTCCAGCGTCGGCGAGGTGTTGTACGCCGAATTGCAGCGTCGGAACATCGACTGCATCTATGACGACCGCGCTCTCCGTCCCGGAGTGAAGTTGGCTGACGCAGAGTTGGTCGGCATCCCCTTCCGGGTCACTGTCGGGGCTCGGAGCCTCGCACAGGGGAAGCTCGAGCTGACCGAACGCCTGACCGGCGAGACGCAACTGATCGAAGTCGGTGAGACCGCAGAGCACGTGGTCGCCGCCGTGAACGCAATTTCGCCCTGAAGATCGCCTCGTTGCGCAAGCGCTGAGCCCGTCCGGCGTGGGCGCAATGGGCTGCTTCGGGATGTCGCCGTTTGAGCGAGGTTCGTGATACCGTAACGCTTTGTGCCGTTGTGCGGCACAGTTCCACAATGCGGAACCATAAAATTGGTTTCTCACGGCGGGTTGGGTCGAGATCGGCTTGACTTCGCTATGGCGATGACGAGGGGACGGGGCGTGGCCGACACGTCAACACTCGGCACAACCGATGCCGACGTCGACGAGGAGATCGATCTCTCTCAACTCGACGACGACGATCTCATTGCCCAGATGCACGATGATCTCTACGACGGTCTCGGACCCGAAATCGTGGAGGGCACCAATTTGCTGCTGGGCCGCGGCTGGGGGGCTGACAAGGTGCTCAACGAGGCACTCGTTGAGGCCATGCGCATCGTCGGGATCGACTTCCGGGACGGGATCCTCTTCGTGCCCGAAGTGCTTCTCGCGGCGAACGCGATGAAGGCAGGCATGGCGATTCTGCGTCCGCTGCTTGCCGAGACCGGAGCGGAGCCCATCGGAAAGATCGTCATCGGAACCGTCAAGGGCGATATCCACGACATCGGCAAGAACCTCGTCGGGATGATGCTCGAAGGAGCCGGCTTCGAAGTCGTGGACCTGGGCATCAATACCGACATCGACCAGTTCCTCGCAGCCCTCGACGAGCACCGACCCGACATCTTGGGCATGTCGGCGCTGCTCACTACGACGATGCCCTACATGAAAGTGGTGGTCGACACCCTCATCGAGAAGGGCTTGCGTGACGACTATTTGGTGATTGTGGGCGGGGCGCCGTTGAACCAGGAGTTCGGCGAAGCAGTCGGCGCGGATGCGTACTGCCGCGACGCTGCAGTCGCCTCGGAGACCGCCACCGATCTGATCCGGGCGCGCCGCGCCGCTGCAACCTGAGGTGACTTCAATGAGCGCTCCGCTGGCGACGATGCCCTACGCCGAAGGGGACGTCGAGCGCACTCTGGTCCTTGGGTGCGGCGCGTTGGTCAACGAGATGCAAGCGGTGGTGCGCCACCACGGTCTCGTCAACGTCGACGTGGAATGTCTGCCCGCCAAGCTGCACAATCGCCCGGCGTTGATTGCCGGCGCGGTTCGCGAGCGGCTGGCCCGACTCCGCAAGCAGGGCAAGTCGTACGCACAGATCCTGCTGGGGTATGCCGACTGCGGAACCGCTGGATCGCTCGAGGACCTCTGCCGAGAGTTCGAGGCCGCGCACGCAGCCGGCGAAGGACCGCGGATGTCGATGATGCCGGGAGCGCACTGCTATGAGTTCTACGCAGGCGCAGGCCGCTTCGCCGCAATGCACGATGCCGAGCCCGCAACCTTCTACCTGACCGACTACCTCGCGCGTCACTTTGACCTGCTCGTGTGGAAGGGCTTGGGCATCGAGGCGCACCCCGAGCTCGCAGAGATGTACTTCGGCAACTACGAGCGAGTCGTCCTGCTGACCCAGACGCTCGACGAGACTGAACGAGTCCGCGTCGAGGCATGTGCACGAGCGGGAGCCGAGCGCCTCGGCCTTCCGCTGGTGATCGTCGAGACGGGCTACGGCGAGCTTCGCGACACCATGGTGAGCGTCGCGGCGCCGTCGCGGCGCGAGCGCGCCGAGATGCTCGCATGACCGACACCGTCATCAGTTCTGCAACCCGTGACGTCGTCATCGGCTTCGACCGGCCGTTCGTGATGATCGGCGAACGCATCAACCCGACGGGTCGCAAGCTGCTTGCCGAAGAAATGCGTGCGGGCGACTTCAGCCGGGTGGAGGCCGATGCCCTCGCACAAGTTGCTGCCGGCGCTCACATGCTTGACGTGAATGCGGGTGTGCCGCTCGCTGACGAGCCCGCTCTGCTGGCGTCGGCGGTGAAGCTGGTGCAGTCGGTGACCGACGTGCCCCTCTGCATCGACTCGTCCGTGATCGAGGCCCTCGAGTCCGGCGTGGATGCCTACGTCGGCAAGCCGCTCATCAACTCTGTGACCGGCGAGGCAGAGGTGATGGAACGCGTGCTGCCGCTGGTGGCGCGCGCCGGTGCCGCAGTCGTGGCCATCTCCAATGACGAGACTGGCATCAGCATGGATCCCGATGTCCGTTTCGAGGTGGCACGCCGCATCGTCAATGCTGCTTCGGATTACGGCATTCCCGCACACGACGTCGTGGTGGATCCGTTGGTGATGCCAATCGGCGCAATGGCAACAGCAGGTCGTCAGGTCTTTCACCTTGTGCGTCGCCTGCGCGATGAGCTGGGCGTCAACACCACGTGCGGTGCATCCAACGTCAGCTTCGGCTTGCCGAATCGCAACATCATTACCGGCACGTACCTGGCTATGGCCATCGGAGCCGGAATGACATCGGCCATTATGAACCCGCTCCACGCCGAAGTAAAGGCCGCGGTGATGGCCGGCGACGTTCTCGCGGGCAACGATCAGAACTGCGCCGCGTGGATCGCGGAGTACAGGATCAGGAACACTCAAAGAGCCGGCGGCACAGCGTCGGGAGGCACTGCACCGGGTGAGCGGCCGCGACGTCGCGGCGGTCGCCAGGCGCGCACTGGATAGCGAGGCCCTGGCGATGACGCCGGGATCGAACGCTCGGGAAGCACGCGTCGTGTTCACGCCGTCGGGGCGTTCGGGTGCCGTGACGCAAGGCACCACTGTGCTCGACGCGGCTCGGATGCTCGGCGTTGACCTCGACAGCGTCTGCGGCGGCCGCGGCATCTGCGGCCGGTGCCAAGTTGTGCCGTCGCTGGGATCGTTCCCCAAGTGGGCAATCGAAGCCACCGCTGCCGCCCTCAGCGGTTCGAATGAGACCGAGGCTGCCTATGCGGGCCGCCGACCGCTCGAGTCGACGGCACGTTTGGGCTGCCAAGCCGCCATTCGCTCCGATGCCGTGCTTGACGTTCCCCCGCAAAGTCAGCTGCACGGTCCAGTGGTGCGCAAGTCGATCGATGTCGGCGACATCGTGCTGGACCCGATGACCACGCTGCACGCGGTCAACATTGCGGCGCCGACGCTGGACGAGCGCCGTGGCCTCGCCCAGATCGTCATCGAGCAGCTGCGCGCCGAATGGAACGTCGGAGTCAGCGGCACGCTGCCGTCGGTGCTGGGAGGACTCCATAGCGCCGTCGCAGCGGGCGATGGTCTCGTCACTGCCGCTGTGCGCTGGAGCGGCGCAGGACCCCTGAACCGCACCGGCTTACTGGCGGCGGTATGGCCGGGAGTTGTCACCGCGGCGCTGGGCATCGCCGTCGACATCGGATCCACCACGCTGGCCGGCCACCTCGTCGATCTGCATACCGGCGAGGTGCTGACCTCGGCGGGACGCATGAATCCTCAGATCCGGCTCGGCGAGGACCTGATGAGCCGGGTGTCCTACGTGATGATGAACCCCGGCGGCGATGCGGAGCTCACCGCGCTCGTGCGTAATGCACTCGCCGAGCTCGTCGTCGAACTGTGCACCGATGCCGGGGCTGATCCCGGCACGGTGGTCGAGGTGGTCCTGGTCGGGAACCCGATCATGATCCACATCGCCTTGGGCATCGATCCCACTCCGCTGGGGCAGGCGCCGTTCACGCTCGCCACCGATGCCCCGGTGGAAGTCGAAGGTCCCCACCTCGGGCTTCCGTGCCCGGCCGCACGCGTGTATGTCGGGCCCGCCATTGCGGGGCACGTGGGCGCCGACACCGCCGCCGCGGTGCTCGCCGGCGGCCCTCATCGAAGCGACGAAATCACGTTGCTGGTCGACGTCGGCACCAATGCCGAGATCGTGCTGGGCAGCTCGGCGGGCTTGTGGGCTGCGTCGAGTCCGACAGGGCCCGCGTTCGAGGGAGCGCAAATCAGCTGCGGGCTGCGAGCCACCCCTGGTGCAATCGAGCGCGTGCGCATCGACCCGCAGACATGGGCGCCGCGCTTTCGGGTGATTGGCTGTGAGCTGTGGTCCGACGAGCCCGGCTTCGACGATGCGGTGGAACGCGTGGTGGCTGTCGGCTCGCGCTCCGCGGCCGCCGGCGTCACCGGCCTCTGCGGCTCGGGCATCATCGAAGTGATCGCGGAGATGTTCCTCGCCGGAGTGCTCTCGGCGCAGGGAGTCATCGCTGCGCCGCCGGCGTCCGACGAGCGCTCGGCGCGGGTGATCGCCGACGGTCGTACGTTTTCTTACGTGGTCTACGAGCCGCCCCCCCACAGCGCCGGTCCGACCATCACGGTCACCCAGAACGACGTCAGGGCAGTGCAGCTGGCCAAAGCGGCGTTGCGTGCGGGCATCGATCTGTTGTGCGAGCGCGCCAGCATCGGGTCTCCCCAGCAGGTCCAGCTCGCGGGAGCGTTCGGTGCCCACATCGACCCTGTGCGCGCCATGGTGTTGGGGCTGATCGGTGACTGCAAGCCCGAAGCGGTGCGCTCGGTGGGCAATGCGGCCGGAACAGGTGCCGTGCGTGCGCTGCTCTCGGGCGCTCAGCGCGCTGAGATGGAGTCCGTCGTCAGAGAAATCCGCAAGATCGAGACAGCAACCGAGCCGCGATTTCAGGAGCTGTTCGTGTCCGCGATGGCGCTCCCGCATGCGACAGCGTCGAATCCGCTGCTTGGCACTGCAATCGAGCTGCCTGATCGCACAGTTCCGGTGGGCGCTGATGCGCGCACGCCCTCCGACACGAGCGCCCGACGACGTTCCCGGCACCGACGGAGCCGGTGATGCGCAGGCAAGTCGCCTCAAGTGTTGTGGTCTCAAGGCAGGCGAGACCCGGTACACAAGATCGAATACACGACGATGCAAACCAATGAGTGAGTGAACATGAGCCAGCGGACACGACGACGAGAAGGCGGCAGGGCGGCCCGCCAGGCCAGGCGGGCGGCCAGTGACGCCGTCACCAACACGCACCTGACCCGCAGGCTGCCGCCGGTCAGTGTGCTGGACGAGGCCGGCCTGGCCCAGATCGAGGCGAATGCCGAGACGATCCTGTCCGAGGTGGGCATCGCCTTTCAGGAATTCCCCCGTGCGTTGGAGCTGTGGCGCGCCGCGGGTGCCGATGTCGATGGGGAGCTCGTCCGATTTCCCCGCGGAATGTGCCGGCAGATCGTCCAAGAAAACGCGCCCTCCACATACATTCAGCACGCCCGAAACCCGGCGCGGTCCGTGCCGATCGGCGGCGACGCGACGGTATTTGCGCCGAACTACGGATCGCCGTTCGTGACCGACCTCGACGAGGGTCGTCGCTACGCCACGCTGGCCGACTTCGAGAACGTGGTGAAGCTGACGTGGATGCTCCCCCACCTGCACCACAGCGGCGGCACCGTGTGCGAGCCGGTGGATGTGCCGGTGAACAAGCGCCACCTCGACATGGTGTATTCCCATCTGCGGTACAGCGACAAGCCGCTCATGGGCTCGGTCACCGCTGCGAAGCGAGCCGAGGATTCGGTCGAGCTGTGCCGTATCGCGTTCGGTGGTGATCTGGGCGACCGCACGGTGCTCACCAGCCTCATCAATGCGTCGTCCCCGCTGCGCTGGGATGCGACGATGCTGGAGTCCGCTGAGGTCTATGCACGGCACAACCAGGCATGCGTCATCTCGCCGTTCATCTTGGCGGGGGCGATGTCGCCGGTCACGGTGGCTGCACTGGCAGCACAGTGCCTGGCCGAGGCGCTGTCGGGCATGGCGTTCTGCCAGCTGGTGCGCCCGGGCGCACCGGTGATCTTTGGAACATTCGCCTCATCGATGTCGATGGCGACCGGAGCCCCGACGTTCGGCACGCCCGAGGCGGGCTTGGCCATCTACGTCATGGCAGAGCTCGCGCGGCGCGTCGGACTGCCGTTCCGTTCCGGCGGGCAGTTCACGTCCTCCAAAGCTCCCGATGCGCAGGCGGCGTACGAATCGGCATCCACGCTGCTGCCCACGATGTCAGCGGGCGTGAACTTCGTGCTGCACGCAGCGGGATGGCTCGAGGGTGGCCTGGCACTGAGCTACGAGAAGCTCATTATGGACGCAGACCAGCTCGGAATGATGGAGGTCTACGCCAAGGGCATCGACATGTCGCCCAACGGGCAGGCCGTCGAAGCGTTCCTCACGAACCCTCACGGCAACCATTTCCTGGGACACGCGCACACGTTGGAGAACTTCGAGTCGGCCTTCTATCAGTCCTCCATCGCAGACAACAACAGCTTCGAGCGTTGGTCCGACGACGGCTCGCTCGACGCGGCCCAACGCGCCAATGTGGTGTGGAAGCGAATGCTGGCGGACTACGAAGCACCGCCGATCGATGACGCCATCGATGAGGAGCTCCGCGACTACATCGCCCGCCGCAAGGCCGAGGAACCCGACGCTCTCGTGTAGCTCTCACACTGGGCGGAATCTCACCGGGGTCTCGAACGTGCTGGTCATCGACACCCAGGCGCCTGATTCAGATCCAGATGCCCGCGTCAGCGACAGCGTTACCGACGCACTGTCGTCGCTCGGCATTTCGTCCGAACGGGTTTCGGGGGCCGATCGGTACGCCACCGGTGCAGCTGTTGCGCGCAAGCTCGGGCGATTCCTGCGCAGCAGGTCCAGCGACCCGGGCGACGTCGGCGTCATGAGCGGGCTGGGCCGGACTGCTGTTGTGGCCAGCGGAGAGGTCTTCGCCGACGCGCTCGTAGCAGGACCATTCTCAGCGCGCGGCAGCCATCCGGTGCTGCTGACCCCGCGAGACCGACTGCATCCCGAGGTGGTCTCCTATCTCAGCAGCGCATCTGTGGACCATGTGGTGCTGATGGGCGGCACTGCTGCGTTAAGCGCGGGGGTCGAGGACTCGCTCACCGGGCTCGGCGTGACCGTGACCCGGCTGGCCGGAGCCACCCGTTACGACACAGCCATCAAGGCTGCCGAGCTAGTGCAAGGTCGCTACGGCGACGCTTCGGCCGGCGACTGCTTCGGCCGGAAGCACATCGGCTTGGCCAGGGCGCGCGTGCCGTTCTACTCGTTCAGTGCCGGTCCGTTGCTTGCACGTCTGTGTGCACCGTTGGTGCTGGTCGATCCGCAGGCCATACCCGTCGAGACGGCTGGGTTCATGGATTCGGCACGAACTGCCGTCGGCAGCGACGGCATCGAGCTCACGGTGTTCGGCGGCAACGCAGCCGTTTCCGACGCGGCACTGTCCGAGTATCTCGGCAGGCCGATCACCACGGTCGACACAGGCGATGGCGACAGCAGCGGCAACACCGACGATGGCACAGCGCCAGCAGCGCTTCCCGCCGGCTCATGCGGCGGTGCGGCGACCGACCCGCCCACTCAACTGCTGCCAGACCAATCGGCTTTCTACCTCGCGTGGTCACCCGACGGAAACAAGATCGCCTACGCATTCGAGCAGCACGGCGATGGAGATTGGCGTGCCAGCATTTGGGTCATCAACATCGATGGCAGCGGCAAGAAGCAACTGACCGACGGCACCTTTCACGACCGGGGTGTGTCCTGGTCACCCGATGGCTCAACGATCGCATTCAGGCGATTCTTCGACGACAGCGGCCCGGGCGATCACGGCGATCACGGCACGTACCTCATGACGATGGATGCCTCGGGCAAGAGCCTCACACAGATCACAGCGACGAACTCCTGGGGCTACTCGCCCGTGTGGTCGCCCTCTGCTGTGGGCACCGTTCGGCTGGCGGTGCTCTTCGTCGATTTCCCCAACACGCAAGCTCGCCACAGCACCCATGCCGAAGTCGCCGAGAGCGTCCCCTACATGGAGGAATACCTCGAAGACGCGAGCGCCGGCAAGCTCGATTTCTCCGACATTGACGCGGTCATGACGATCTTCCCGGGCGATCAATTCTCGATCGCCACTGCGACCGGCAACATTGACGTCGGCGGTCGGACCGTGCCCACGATGCGCATGAACGTGACGCACCACACTGAGACTCGCCAGATCACCGCCAATGGCTGGGCCGCAGCACTCGAGCTGTTGCACATCTTCGGCTTGGCCGACCTGGACGGCGATGGCCACAGCGAACGGCCCGAGCGCAAGGACGGCACGGTGCTCGTCGCGTCCGACTTCGGGATCATGGGTCTGTCGATCTACAGCTGCATCGAAGAGCCCGATGCCTTGGTCCATATTGACCCCGAGGCGCTGCAGGGCAACGACACGCTCATGGCGGCGGTGTCGGTCGACAATCGCAGGGTGATCGTCGTCGAGGCACGACGCAACGTCGAACGGGACCAGTGGGTGCCGTTCGCGTCCTCGTGTACACCGTCGATTCAGGCCTGCACTCGCTACCGCTCAAGGTTGCAGGCGACGAGGACCGCACGATTGAGGGGTACCCGCTGCTTCAGACGGGGGATTCGCTCAGCGTGCTGGGTTACCGGGTGGCCGTGCTCGCCGAGCAAGACGGCAGCTACACCGTGCGCATACACGAAGAGCCCTGACCCATCGCCCGACAGGGGCGTTTGAGCGCCACGGCATTCACGTCGCCACGACGGCTGTGACGCCAATGACAGCGGCGGCGATGCCGATGGCTTGGCGCATGTTGATGGAATCGTGGTAGCTGACCCGACCGACGATGACGCTCATCACCGGGAACATTGAAGCGCCGACCACCGTTGCGGGGGCGTCGAACCAGATGCCGACGATGTAGAAGATCGTCGCCGATGCACTCGCGACACCGGTCAGCATCGCGAATCCCATGACATCGAACGGCGGCAGCATCGGCACGCGCCGGACGACGACTAGCGCAGCCATGGCGGCCACTGAGGTGAGCCGTTGCCCGAATCCCGGCCAGGCGCCGGAAGTCTCGGAGAGATCCACGAGAACTCCGAGCCCAACGCCGTACGAGATGCCGGACACCAGCGCCCATGCCGTCCCTGCCAGCACGTTGGCGCCTCGTGTCCCCCCGGCGGTGACCAGTGCGAGCCCACCGAAGGCGACTGCGGCGCCGATGATGGCAACCAGGGTCAGGTCGTGGCCCCGCAGCGTCGTGTAGGCGAACGGGATGACGGCTGACAGCGTGGCGACGATCGGTGCTGCCACCGCCGAGCCAGCCCGATCCAGCGATGTGTAGTAGCAGGCAAGACCTGTGCCCAGGCCAAGGCCTGAAACCAGGCCGCGCACAAAATCGTCGCTCGCGAACGAGCCGGGCACGAAGGGCACGAGGGCGAGCGCGACGACAGCGGCGGTGCCTTGGAACATCACCATTGCGGACAGCACGTGGCACCGCATCACCACTCGGCGCCCGAACAGGTCGCTGACCCCGATGGCGCCTGAGGTCAGCAGACCAAAGAGCGCTCCCACCGTCGCTGCCTACAACCCGGGCGACGTCATCGCCGCCGCCGCAACAGGGCCGCGACGCTCGCAGAAGCCCGCGCAGGGATCGGATGGAACGAACCCTGATCTGCGACGGTCGGCCCGGCCACCAAGAGAACCCTGGCCAAGACGAACAGCACGATCAGCACGTGCGCTGCTGCCATCACGAAATAGAAGGCGTTCAGCGTCACCGACATGCCGATTGCCGCACAAATCGGTCCCGTGGTAGCTCCGATGCCGTTCATGCGCACCAACAGAGCGCTCGCACTGGCTCGCTGCGTGTGCCGCAGCCAGTCGTTCGTCTGGGCAACCGCGAGCGAGTACACGGGGTAGGCAAACGCACCCATCACCGCCATCACCACGATGCCGGCGAGGCCACGCTCGTCGAGTGCGAGCATCAGCAGGCACATCGTGCCGGCAGCCGCGGACGCAACCACGATCACGGCTCGTCGAGGAATCCGGTCTGACAGACGTCCCAGAGGCATCTGACCGAACAGGCTGCCGATCATCGGGGCAGCGACGAACATCGCCACCTGCACAGGTGACAGCCCCCGTGCCGACGCATACACGGGACCGATAGCGGAAATGGATCCGAGCGCCCCGCCGACGAGAAACACCACCACCACGCCAGTGGGCGCGGTGCGGAACAGCGTCCGCAGTCCCAGAGGCTCGGGTGCGACGATAGCGGGGCTGCTCGATGCCGACAGCGACATCGGCACGAGCGCCGCCGATACGAGCACCGAGGCGACGGCGAACAGCACGAAGCCATTGGTGTCCGCAGTCGCCACCAACAGCTGGCCAGTCGCGATGGCGCCCATCGTGATCACCATGTAGCGAGCTAGGACGCGTCCCCGGTTCTCATTGGTGGCCAGCTCGTTGAGCCAGGTCTCGGCGACGACGATCAGTCCCGCGAAGCACACGCCCCAGCTGAACCGACCCAGACCCCACACGATTGGGTGGATGAACACCGCCTGCACCAGCACCACGCTGCTGCCTGCGGAGGCCAATGCTGCGAACACCCGGACGTGGCCAACTTGGCGCAGGAACCGAGGCGCCAGTGCCGCGCCGACCAAGAAGCCCACGAAGTTCATCGCCATGACCAGGCCCGAAACCGTCGAACCGAAGCCTTCGGACTCGGCGCGGACCCCCAGCAAGGTGTTCTGCAGGCCGTTGCCGGCCATCAGCAGTGCAATGCCGATGAACAGCGCCGTGCTGCGGGCAGCTCGCGATTCCAGCGCCGGTCCGCCGACGAGGGGTTCGGGCGATGCCGACGCTGACACGCGCTCGATGCGGGGCATGGCCTCCGACGCCGTCTGGCGGGCGCGCCCCAACGCTCGCTCCCGACGGGAGACCCGTTCGGAAGTCGGCTCCGTCGCCGACATGGCCTGGCGATGCCCTGGCCGCTATTGCCCCGCTGCGTCAGGCGCTGGGGGCTCGAAGGCGGGGGCGTGGACGTACTGCCATCCGAATCGCCCCTTGATGCACAGATGGCCGCTCGTAACCGAGTGGTCAGCGGGCGAGGTGACCGTCACGATGCGTTCGTCCTGGACGTGAAGGTCGAGATTGCAGCCGACGCCGCAGTACGAGCAGACGGTGCGGGTGACGGTCTGGGAATCGGGGCGCCACTCCCCCACGGCTCGAAGATCGAATTCGGTTCGGAACTGCAAGGCCCCGGTCGGACAAACAGCGACACAATTCCCGCAATACACGCACGCCGATTCTGGAAGTTCGATGTCGTACTCGGTGCGGATGCGGGCGCCGAAGCCGCGTCCCGCCACTGCGATCGCGAACGTGTGCTGGGCGTCGTCACCGCAGGCCTCGACGCACTTGTAGCAAAGGACGCAGCGGTCGTAATCCCGGATGTACAGCTCGTCCTGAACGCGCACGGGCTCGTCGACCCGCTCAGCCATGTCGTAGCGATCCGGGTCGGCGCCGTACTCCGCAGACCAGTCGTTGATCTCGGTGGCCTGGCTGAGATCGTTGGCAGAACCGAGGAACTCCAGCACCATCCGGCGGCTGTGGCGCACCCGTTCGGAGTCCGTGCTGATCGCCATGCCGTCTTCTGCGGGCCGAGAGCAGGCGGGCACCAGGGTCCGGGAGCCTTCGAGCTCCACCACGCACACTCGGCAGACGTTGACCGGTGTGAGATTGGGCGCCCAGCAGATCGTGGGAGTCGAAACACCCGCCGCGTTGCACGCTGCGAGCACGGTCTGCCCAGCGGGCACCGAGACTTCTGCACCGTCCACGGTCAAGGTGACTGCCCGGGTTTCCGAGGCCGGGGACTCTGATGCTGGAATCCCCAAGGCCGGTGTCTGGGTGGCTGGCGTCGCGGCCATTGCTTCGCTCATCGGGGTGTGCTCATGTCGTTGCATCCTCCAGCAAGCCGAGCCGCAGCGCCGAGACCACGGCGGACGCTGCGGTGTGGCCGAGGCCGCATATCGAGGCGTCTCCCATCGCGGCTGCGATGTCGGAGATCAATTCGAGTTCACGCCCCGATGCGGCGCCCCTGTCGCGAATGCGGGTGACGATCTCGTGCTGGCGCACCGTTCCGACACGGCACGGCACGCACTGTCCGCACGACTCGTCCCGAAAGAACTGCGCCAACCGCTGCACCACAGCGCTCATGTCGGCACTGTCATTGAACACCATCACCGGTCCCGAGCCCAGCGTCGTTCCCGCAGCGCGGGTGTCCTCGAGCGACAGCGGCAGCTCCAGCGCCTCTGGCCCCACGAAGCTCCCGGCCGCACCGCCGAGCAGCACCGCTCGCAGCGTGCCCTGCACTCCGTGGGCCAGTTCCAGCAGATCGCCGAGCCGCATGCCGAACGGCGCCTCGTACAGCCCTGGGCGGCCGATATGCCCCGACAGGCAGAACAGCTTCGCGCCCGGCGAGCCTTGCGTTCCCACGCTGCGATACCCATCGGGGCCGATTCTGAGAATCTCGGACACATTGAGCAGCGTCTCGGGATTGTTGACCACGGTCGGTCGACCGAACAGCCCGTTCGTGGTCGGGAACGGAGGCTTGTTGCGAGGCTCGCCCCGGAATCCTTCGAGTGAGTTGAACAGGGCCGTTTCCTCGCCACAGATATAGGCGCCGGCGCCTCTGCGCAGCTCGATGTCGAAGCGCTGGCCCGAGCCTGCGGCGTCGTCGCCAAGCCAGCCGTGCACACGTGCGGCGGTGATGGCCTCTCGGAGGCGCTGGGTGGCCAGCGGGTACTCGCCCCGGATGTAGATCCATCCGTGCTCTGCGCCCACCACCAAGCCTGCGACCGCAATCGACTCGATCACGGCCAGCGGATCGCGTTCGCACAACAGCCGATCCTTGAACGTGCCAGGCTCTGATTCGTCGATGTTGGCCACGACATGCTTCGGGCCGCTGCCGTCTGCAACCGCTCGCCATTTGATGCCGGTGGGGAACGCAGCACCCCCGCGGCCCGAGAGTCCAGCAGCGGTGACCGCAGAGATGACGTCGTCGGGGCCCATTCGCAGCGCCGCCGTGAGGGCCTCTCCCCCGCCGCGCAGCTGGTAGGCGTCCATGGTGAAGCTCTCAGCAGAAGGCGGCCGGCCCACATCGTCGGTGAGCATGCGTCGCAGCAGAGACGGGGCGCCGGGAGCGTCCGCTGTCACGCTTGCAACGAGCGAATTCGACTCATTGGCATCGGCAGGCACCCGGTCAGGTTCGCCGCGGCCTTGGATGAACGTGGCGGGAGCACGCTCACACTGGCCCAGGCACGGCCCGAGATGGACTTGGCGGCCTTGCGAGCGCAATTGCTCCGCTAGATCGCTCGCACCGGCGAGCGCGCAGATCGGGTCGACGCACACGTGACAGACACTCTCAGCATGCGTGGGCTGCTCTGTGGCGAACATGTCGTAGAACGTTGCGACGCCATAGGCCTCGGCCGGGGGCACTCCAAGCTGGCGTCCCACGAAGTTCAGCCCGCCTGGGGAGATCCACCCCGCCTCCCGTTGCAAGGCGTGCAGCGCCGGCAACAGCAGGTGCCGCAGCCGCTTGCGCCGCCGGGTTCCGCCTCGCACCACACGCGGGTGCACGACCACAACGGCCGCGACGCCAGATCGCATCTCACCTGAAGGCGACACCGACCCGTTCGCAATCTCGCTCTGGGCCATTGTGGGCTTACCGGGCGCCGGTGCGGGCTGCGGGGAATACTGTGCGGACATCCCGTTGTCGGTCGCAGTCTCGAGCGCCTCCATCACTGCTCGGCGTTCTGTCGCAGTGGGCTCGGCGTCGGAGAAACGCAGGTCAGCCACCGCCACCACCTGCTGCTGCACTCGTTCCGCCGCCAGTTCGTTGGCTGGCCGCGCTCGACAGCGGTTCGATGCGCACCGCAGCCGCCTTGAATTCAGCCGTGCCGCTGCGTGGGTCCCACACGTCGTTGGTCAGCACGTTCAGGTCCACGAGCTCGGGGAAATGGAACGTCGTGAACACGAGTCCTGGGCGCACGCTGGCAGTGATGGATGCCTCCATGACCACCGAGCCCCGAGGAGAGGTGACTCGCACCGAATCCCCGTCCGCGATTCCGTAGGTCGCAGCATCAGCACGGCTCAACTCGATGGCAGTGCCCGATCTGATCGGTGAGGGATAGCCGGCGGACTGTGCACCGGTGTTGTAGGAGTCGAGCACACGGCCGGTTGTCAGGCGAAGCGGGAACTCCTCGCTGAGAGACTCAGCAGGAGGCCGATCTTCGTTGAGCGTGAACGGCGCGGGTTCGTGCCCTGCAAGGTCGGGCTCCCAGAGCCACGCGTGCAGGAACTCGGTGCCCGGGTGCTCCTCATCAGGGCACGGCCATTGCAGGCCGCCCTCGGACTCCAACCGCTCCCAGGTCATGCCACCGTGCATCGGCGACAGCGAGCGCAGTTCTTCCCACAGCTCTGCGGCCGACGCGGCCGGCCACGGAGCACCCATCCGCCGAGCCAGATCGCCGATGATCTGCACATCGTCGCGGGCGTCGCCTTGGGGCGGCACCGCAGCACGCACCCGCTGCACTCGTCGCTCCGACGAGGTGACGGTGCCTTCAGATGACGACCAGCCGGCTGCGGCGGGCAGTACCACGTCGGCCATGCGTGCGGTGCGCGTCAAGGAGATGTCCTGCACGACGAGGAAGTCGAGGCCTTCGAGCAGCTTGCGGGCGTGGGCCACGTTGGCCTCGGAGTCGGCGGGGTTCTCTCCGATGACGTAGAGCGCCCGCAGCTCGCCGTCCTCCATGGCCTCGAACATCTTGGTGAGGTGGTTGCCGGGCACCGGATTCAGCTCGCAGCCCCAGCTGGCCTCGAACTTCGCCCGAACATCGGCGTCCGTCAGGGATTGGAATCCGGGCAGTCGGTCGGGCAGCGCGCCCATGTCGCCACCGCCTTGGACGTTGTTCTGACCTCGCAGCGGCACCAAACCCGAGCCGCGGCGGCCCACGTGGCCGGTCAGCAGAGCCAGATTGCACAGCGACAGCACGTTCTCCACGGCGGTGTGGTGCTCGGTGATGCCGAGTGTCCACAGGATCTGCGCTGTGGGCGCGGTGGCATAGGCATGTGCCATCTCGGCAATGACGTCGGCGGGGACGCCCGTGCGGCGCTCGCCTTCGTCAAGCGTGTATTCCTCTACCGACGCGGCATACGCGTCAAAGCCGGTGGTGGCCCGATCGATGAACTCGCGATTGTGCAGACCAGCGCTGATGATCTCTCGGCCCGCGGCGTTCGCCAGTGCGATGTCGCTGCCGACGTCGATGCCGAGCCAGACATCGGCGAACTCCGCCGACGAGGTTCGGCGCGGGTCGATCGCGAACATCGCGGCGCCGCGGTCGAGCCCCCGCATGAGGTGGTGAAAGAAGATCGGGTGTGCTTCGCGGGCATTTGAGCCCCACAGCAGAACCAGATCGGTCTCGGTGATCTCTTGGTAGGAGCACGTCCCGCCTCCGAGACCGAACACTGTCGCCAGACCGACGACGGACGGAGCGTGTCAGGTGCGATTACACGAGTCGATGTTGTTGGAGCGCAGCACCGTCCGCATGAACTTCTGGGCTGCGTAGTTCATCTCGTTGGTGCTCTTCGAGCACGAGAACATGCCGACGCCGCCTGCACCGTGCTGCTGGGTGGCGGCCCCGAGGCCCGTTGCAGCCTGATCGAGGGCATCAGCCCAAGTCGCCTGACGCAACACGCCGCCGTCTCGTACGAGTGGCGTTTCCAGCCGAGGCAGCGCTTCGTTGCGGCTGTCTCGCCGCCGAGTGGTTCGGCGTGGCATCGTCCCTCCCGAGTGCAAAGCCCTCACTGATTGCCCCCAATGAATGCTCTGCAAAACCAGATCGTACGGCTCCGGCTCCAGCCTGAAGCCTAGTCGCCCTCATAGCGTTCCGCTGAGCAGAACAGTTCCACAATACGGCACGCGAGACACCAACCGAGAGCACTTCTGTCGAATGCCGACCGCGCAAGGGCTAGCTTTGAGGCGGTGCAGTCGATTTGTCGCGCATTTGCGGTTCTGCGGGCATTGGCTGTCGGTCCGCAGGGCGTCACCGACGTAGCCGATCAGGTCGGCCTGCCGAAGAGCACCGTCGCGCGGCTGCTGACGTCATTGGAAGCCGTCGGCGCGGTGGCCCAGGACGACGCGGGCGGGGATTACCGGATCGGCCCGGGACTCATCGACATCGTGGGTGCCTCTGGCGATGAGCGAGGCCTTGTGGTTGCGGCACGACCCCACCTGCATGGCCTTGTCAACCAGATGGCCGAGACCGCAGGCGTCAGCGTTCGTGTGGACCGGACCGTGTACTACCTCGACCAGGTAGAGCACGAATCCGAAGTGCAGGTGCGCTCGTGGATCGGCGAGTACTGCCCGATGCACCTCGTGCCCTCCGGACTGGTGTGGCTGGCCCATTTGCCCGAAGACGTCATTGCGCAGTACGTAGCCGGCGGGCTGGAGGCCACCACTGCGAACAGCGTGACCGATGCCGCTGCGCTCGCAGTACGGCTGACTCAGGTTCGCAGCGCCGGTTACGTCTGGGTGTACGAGGAGTTCGCACCTGGTATCAACTCGGTGGCGGCACCCGTGTTTGACGCTGACGGCGAGGTCGTCGCCGCACTGCACGTCCACGGCCCGGCCTACCGGTTTCCCGACCCGAACCGAACCCACGACATCGGCCTCGCACTCATCGAAGCCGCAGCAAACCTCTCCAACCACCTCTCGGGTCGGGCACTGGCCCGCCCGTAGGAGGCCGAGCGGAACCGCAGCGAAAGGCGGGCGCACAAAGCGATCGGCAGCGAGGCCGTGGCCCGAGCGGCCCGTGAGCGCAGCGAACTAGAGCGGGAAGCAAGTGCCGTCACCGCGCAGGTCGTGACCTCTGCGCGCCGCCGGCAATCACGGGCGGTCGCGGCGGCGCCTGATTTCGTCGCAGACGGCTGGCACAACCTTGTGCAGGTCCGCGATCACCGCGTACCCGGCCTTGGTGACCATGTTGGCTTCGGGATCGATGTTGATCGCCAGGATGTTCTTCGAGCCCATGGCGCCGACCCAGTGCTGGATGGCACCCGAGATGCCGCACGCTATGTAGATCTCGGGCGCGATGCGGGTGCCGGTCTGTCCCACCTGATCGGCGTGATTGCGCCACCCGTTGTTGGTGACCGCGCGCGAACACCCGACGCGACCGCCGAGCAGCTCAGCCAGTTCCTCAAGTGCGGCGAAACCGTCGGCTGATCCCACGCCGCGCCCCCCCGAGACCACCACTGAGGCGGTCGCCAGCGTCACGCCTTCGGTCAGCGTCACCCGGTCGCGTACCAGCGTTCGTTCCGCGTCGGGGCCCAGTTCGGGTTCGAAGTCGCGCACTGTGGGCTCGTCAGCATTGTCGGCAGGTTCAGCCTCGACCGAATGGTGCGCAAAGGTCACCAGCGGCAATGACGCCTCGAGGGTCACGTCCTCGAGCAGCGAACCGCCCCATTGGACGCGCGTGATCTGCCAGTTCTGCGCAGCGGGCGTGACCGTCACGCAGTTGGCGACCAGCGGCAGGTCGGCCCGGGCGGCCAGCTGTGCCATGGCCTCTGCGCCGCGGTCGGTGCCCACCGAGGTCACCGCGACAGGCCGCTCGGCCTCCACGAACGAACTGAGCGCTGCGCCCCAGGCATCGGGTCCGTAGTCAGCGAGCAGGTCACCGATGCCACGGTGCACGACGGAAGCGCCGTATGCGCCGCATGCGGCCACAAGATCGGCCCCATGCGATTCGAACAGCGCCGTATCGCCGAGCACCACCGCTTCGACGGTCGTTTCGAGCGCTTGCGCGAGCGAGCGTGCAGCGGTGAGTGCTTCGAGGGCGCCTCCCGAGAGGGTCCCTCGGTCGTGGTCCACGAGGACGGCAACACCGGTCACAGCACACCGAGCTCATCAAGCAGGTCCACAACGGCGGGGGCCGCTGCTGCGCTGTCGCCCAGCACAACGGTCGTGCTCGCGCGTTCGGGCGGTCGGTGGAGCCGCACACGCGTCTGTCCGCCCGCAGCAGCCGCGCTTGCGCTGTCGAGCGTCGCGATGTGGGCTTTGCGCGATGCCAGCCGCCCCTTCATCGTCGGATACCGGGGCAGGTTGATGCCTTCCTTGACGCCGAGGGCGCACGGAGCATCGAGCTCGTAGACCTCGTAGCCGGCGTCGGTCTCTCGCCGTGCGACAAAGCCGCCGTCGGGCCGCGAGTCGATGCCCTTGATGCCGTTCACGATGGGACGACCGAGCGCATGCGCCACCCTGATGCCGACCTGGAAGTTGCCGCCGTCGGCCGATTCATTGCCGAACAGGATGAGGTCGAACGGGCCTTCATCGGCTTCCAGTGACCGCACCGCGCCAGTGATCGCAGTCGCGGTCCGTTGGGGGTCCCAATCCAGGCCGCCTTCCGCTTCGACGAGCGCGAAGCCCGTGGCCCCGACGCTCGCCGCGTAGCGCAGCTGCTCGCCAGCGGCTTCGGGCCCGAGCGTGAGCACCACAACTGCGTGGTCTTCGTTGTTGTCGCTGTCGCTGGCGGTGACACGCTCGATGAGCTGCACCGCTTCCTCGACAGCGCATTCCTCGTGCGGGCTTGTGGTGAAGCCGAGATGCGCGGAGTCCACCTGCTGGCCGTCGTCGGTCACGTTGATGCGCGATCCCGGCGACGGGACTCGCTTCACGCAGACCAGGATGCGCATGCTCGCCTACCCGTTCAGGCCTTTATCCGGCTGTCAGCCGGATCGAACAGTGCCAGGTTCGCTCCCGTGGCGCCAACTGTCACCGGATAGAGCTCGTTCTGGTACATCACTGCGAGCTCGGTGCCGACCGTGGCCAGCTCAGTGGGCAGGTAGGCCATCGCGAGATAGGCGCCAACGGACGGAGCGTTGCCCGCCGTGGTCAACTTGCTGACTCGCCCGTGGGAATCGGTGATCCGATCTCCGGCGGGCGTCAGCACCGGCTCGTTGCCTGCTCCCATCGGGAACCGGTCGTAGCCATCGGCGCACTGCAGGCTCTCGAACGCCAGCATGACGAGCACCGCGGCTTGATCTGCCTCGCGTGCGGCAAGGTAGGCATCCTTGCCGATGAAGTCGGCCGCCTTCACCTTGGGCCGTGCGAGGCCGGCCTCTACCGGGTTGTACTCGCTCTCG
The DNA here is from genome assembly GCA_963663635.2 of Acidimicrobiales bacterium. Lineage (GTDB taxonomy): Bacteria > Actinomycetota > Acidimicrobiia > Acidimicrobiales > Poriferisodalaceae > Poriferisodalis. Next base: position 121,967 of record CAXXMY010000017.1, on the reverse strand, counting down.
AGCTCGGCGCCCATGAGCCGGTAGCCCTTCTCGAGACGGCCGGTGGTGCCATACACCCCGGCGCCGACGGGGCGCAGCTCGAAGTCTCGCCCGGCCTGCGAGATTGCGTCCCACAGCGCCAGGCCGGCGCTGGTGGCGCAATAGATCTCGAATCCGGCGTCGCCGACGTAGGAGATGCGCAGCATCTGCGTCGGGATGCCCGACAGCAGGACGTTGCGGACCTGCCCGTAACCGAACGCTTCCTGTGAGAGATCCGTCTCGGTCAGGGTTTGCAGCAACGCGACTGCGTTGGGTCCCCACACGCCATAGGTAGCGAGCGCCTCGGTGCGGTTCTCGAACGCCACGCCGTCGCCGGGCAGGTTGTGCCGGAACCAGTATTCGTCACGGCCGCCGTCGAACGCACCGGTGGCGATGCGGAACCGGTCCTGCGCGAGCCGGACGATGGTGAGGTCGGATCGAAATCCGCCATCGGGCGTGAGCACGGGCGTGTAGATCGAACGGCCGACGGGCAGGTCGCACTTGTTGACCACCATGTGCTCGATGTAGGGCACGACCCCGGGGCCGGACACCTCGAAGACCTGAAACGGCGAGACGTCCACCAGCCCGCAGTGCTCACGCAGGTGCAGGTGTTCGGCCTCGGTGATAGGGCTCCACCAGCGGGCGTCCCATTCGTGCGTGCGTCCCGAGATCCCGTAGCGCTCCACGAGATCTGCGTTGGACTCATACCAGTGCGGCCGTTCCCAGCCGCCAGCCTCGAAATAGAACGCGCCGAGGTCGTCGGTGCGAGCCTTGGCGGGACCGCACGTCACATTGCGTCGGCTCGCCCATTGCTCACGGGGGTGCACGATGCCGTACGTCTTGTTGAAGTGCTCGTCGGCCCGGGCTTCGATGTGGTGAACGTTGCGGTCCTGGCGGTAGAACCTCGTCACATCTGAGCCGTGCGGGTCGGTCAGTCGCGGGTAGCCGTAGGTCATCCACTCGGCGACCAGGCGGCCGACGCCCGGGCCCTCCTTGACCCAGACCGCAGCTACTGACCACAGGTTCTCCACCTCGACAGTGGGTCCGAGCACCGGGGCTGCGTCGGGCGTGAGCGACAGCAGACCGTTAATGGCGTATTTGATCTCGCCGTCGCCCAGGAACTCCATCAGCTCGATGGCCTGTTCGAGCTGTTCGTCGAAGTCGTCGGGCGTGAACGGCAGCTCCGTGGGGCTCAGCGCCGCTTCCTCGTTGGACGGTATGTCGGTGACGCGGTGCAGGATCGGCCGGTGGGCGTAGCTGCCCACTTCCATGGAACCGGCGGATTGACGCTCATAGCAGAACGTGTCCATGTCCCGAACGATCGGATAGGCCAGCTCTTGATTGGTCTCCACCAGGACGTCGAAGGGGCCGACATCGACCATCTGGTGCACGGCGGGCGTCAACGGGATCGTCGCCCCCGCCATCTCCGCGAGCTTGGAGCTCCACACGCCGCAGGCGATGGCCACCGTGGAGCACTCGATGCGCCCCTTGTCGGTCACCACGGCGGCAACCCGCGGCCCGTTGGGCCCCGGGGCGGTCTCGATGTCGAGCACCTCGGTATTCGCATGCACCGACAGGTGCCCAGCGTCCTGGGCCCGCTTGCGCATTTGCGTGCCCGTTTCCAGGGAGTCCACTGCGGACACGCTGGGCGTATAGAACCCGCCCAGAATGACGCTGGCGTCGATGAAGGGCACCATCTCGACGACCTCGTCGACGGTGAGCAGCTCTGACTCGATCCCCCAGCACTTGGCCGAGGTCATGCGCCGGCGGAACTCCTCGAGACGTTCAGGCGAACGGGCCACCTCGAGCCCCCCGCAGGTGTTCTGCAGGCCGAGCGCCTCGTACTGCCGCTGGCTCTCGACGGTGAGATCGACGATCTCCTTGGAGTGATCGATCGGGAAGATGAAGTTCGAGGCATGGCCAGTGGAGCCGCCCGGGTTGGGCAGCGGTCCCTTGTCGAGCAGAACGATGTCAGTCCAGCCCAGGTCGCTGAGATGCCCGACCAAGCAGTTGCCAACGATTCCGGCACCGATGACGACACAGTCGGCCCTTTCAGGAAACTCGCTCATGCCAACCCCCTCCAAAGACAAGCATGCAACCGAAATTCGCCTCTGGGCGCCGCCAGAGTACGGCATGCAAAGGTGACCGATCAGGCCACCCGTGTTCTGTATGATGGAACAGTTCCGCTCAGCGGAACAGACTAGCGCGTTACGGTAACGCTGGAACACGATCAAATCGACGCTGAAGGGGCACGATCCGGCTGCACGGCCGTATCGATAAGCGTGGCACAAGGGGTGCGCAGTATGACCACGGCAAGTGGATTTCCGAGCGATCTGGAGATCGCCTCTGCGGCGACAATTCGACCGCTCACCGAGATTGCCGATGACGCGGGCATCCCGTCGGAATTCTTGGAGCTGTACGGACACGGTGTGGCCAAGGTCGGTCTCGAAGCCATCGAGGCCATGGCTGATCGCCCGCGCGGCCGGTACGTGGTTGTGACGGCCATCACGCCGACCCCGCTCGGCGAAGGAAAAACGACAACCACGGTCGGTCTGGGGCAGGCATTCGCCCACATCGGCCGGACCGCAACCATCGCGATCCGCCAGCCGTCGATGGGTCCGACGTTCGGCATCAAGGGAGGCGCAGCCGGCGGCGGTTACAGCCAGGTCGTGCCGATGGACCTGTTCAACCTGCACCTCACCGGCGACATGCACGCCGTGACCGCCGCGCACAACCTCTGTGCAGCAATGCTGGATGCGCACCTGTATCACGGCAGCGAACCCAGCCTGGACATCCACAACATCACCTGGCGACGAGTGCTCGACGTCAACGACCGAGCGCTGCGCAATATCACGATCGGTCTGGGCGGCCGGCTCGACGGCATCCCCCGCGAGTCGGGTTTCGATATCACCGCTGCGTCGGAAGTGATGGCGACCCTGGCGCTGTGCACCTCGATGGAGGATCTGCGCGCCCGCCTCGGCCGCATCGTGCTGGGCTACACCCCCTCGGGCGAACCGGTCACCGCCGAGGACATCGGTGCTGCCGGCTCGATGGCAGTGCTGCTGCGAGAGGCCATCAAGCCGAACCTGATGCAGACCCTCGAAGGCACGCCGGCGCTCGTGCACACGGGGCCCTTCGGAAACATCGCCACGGGAAACTCCTCGATCGTGGCCGATCGCATCGGCATCCACACGTCCGATTTCCTGCTGACCGAGGCCGGATTCGGCGCCGACATGGGCGCCGAGCGCTTCTTCAACATCAAGTGCCGCTATTCGGGCGTCTCTCCAGACGCGGCCGTCATCGTGGCAACCGTGCGGGGCCTCAAGGCGCATTCGGGCAACCATCGAATCGTCGCGGGACGACCCTTGCCCCCGGCCCTGCTCGAGGCCAATCCCGACGAAGTCCACGCCGGCGGCGACAACCTGCGCAAGCAGCTCGAGAACGTGCGGATGCATGGCGTGTCACCCGTTGTGGCCATCAACGAATTTCCCGGCGATCACGGGGTCGATCTGGACGCCATCGCCGAGATCGCAGCCGAGTACGGCGCCCGCTCGGCCCGATGCACCCATTTTGCGGACGGCGGAGCAGGCGCAGCCGAGCTCGCCACCGCAGTGGCCGAAGCCGCAGAGGAGCCGACGGACTTTGCTGTGCTGTATCCCGATGACATTCCGCTGCGCGACAAGATCCACGCCGTCGCGACGAATGTGTACGGCGCCGCCGACGTGAGCTACACCGCCCGGGCGAACCGTGAGCTCGACAGCTACGAACGCAACGGCTTCGGAAACTTGCCCGTGTGCATCGCGAAGACGCACCTGTCCATCTCGTCCGACGCCTCGCTGAAGGGTGCGCCGACGGGCTGGACGCTGCCGGTTCGCGAGGTGCGTGCGTCGGTAGGTGCCGGCTTCGTCTACCCGATCTGCGGCGACATGCGCACCATGCCCGGCCTCGGTCGTGACCCGGCCGCCCGCCACATCGACCTCGACGCCGACGGTGAGATCGTCGGCCTGAGCTGAGCGAGAACCGCCCCGATGGCTTTGATGTTCACCCCCTTGCGCGCCTGTCGCGCTGCCGCGGCCAAGAGCGTTTCCGCGGCCGTACTCGTGCGGCCCTCACGGCGCGGATCCTCGATGTCCGCAAGCACCAGGGAGGCGCTGCGTCGGCTCCTCAGTGAAGCCCAGTGGGAGCTGATCCCTCTCAAGAACCTCGCTGATCAGCTTCAGCACTTGCCTGCGGCCGCTCCGGTGTCCGTGACAGCTTCAGCGTCCAAGACGCTCGAGGACACGCTGGACCTGACAGCGCAGCTGTGCACACTCGGGCATCGCCCGGTCCCCCACATCGCGGCCCGCATGGTCCGCAGCCGGGGGCATCTGCAAGAGCTGTTGGGGCGCGTCGCTGAGTTGGGCCTGAATGAGATCTTTCTTGTCGGAGGCGACGTGACCTCGCCCGCCGGTCCTTTCGACGGCGCTGTCGCGCTGCTTGAATCGCTCGTCGATGTCGATCACTCGTTGACCCATATCGGTGTTACCGCCTACCCCGAAGGCCATGCCCTCATCGCAGACGATGTGCTGCATGGCGCACTCCGCACGAAGCAGTCGATCCTGCGAAGTGCAGGCATCGAAGGGCACGCATCCACGCAGATGTGCTTCCACGGGCGCTCGATTGTGGACTGGCTGGCTGCTGAGCGCCGCAGCGGCTTCGTGCTGCCGGTCCATCTCGGAATCCCTGGCGCAGTCGAACCAGCGCGTCTGGTGCGGATCGGCACCCGCCTCGGTATCGGTGCCTCCCTGAGGTACCTGCGCAAGAACCGTGGAGCTGTCGCGCGGCTGATGCGGCCCGGCGGCTATGACCCCAGCACATTGCTCAACAAGCTCGCAGCAAATGCCGACCGGCTCAACATCATTGGCCTGCATGTGTTCACGTTCAACGCCATCGAGTCCACGATCGCCTGGCGAGACGCCGCAGTCACCCGGTTGCAGTAGCTCCGGGGAGTCGCATTCGGGCACCGGCGTGCTTGGGAGCAGGATCGTCCGGGCGGGGCGCGAGTTGGTCGGAGATGCTCAAATGCAGTACCGCGGCCACCACTCCCAACAGCGCGGCGAGCCACCACCACAGGTCGTATGAGCCTGTCGCCTCGCGCAGCAATCCAGCCCCGTACGATCCGGCGAAGGCCCCAAACTGGTGGCACAGAAAGACGAACCCGAACAGCGTCCCGGCGTTGCGCACGCCGAATTGGCCCAGAACGATCCCGGAGGTCAGCGGGACACTGGCCAACCAGACGAGACCGACCACAGCGCCGAAGCCCAGAGCCACCAGCGGCGTCGCCGGCAGCAAGAGCAAGCCCACGAACGCCGCGGCCCGGCAGACATAGATGATGCTGAGCAGGCGGCTCTTGTCGATTCGGGATCCGAGGACGCCCGCAGCGAAGGCGCCCACGATGTTGAACAGGCCGATCAACGCCCAGGACAGCGTGGCGATCCGGGCGCTGTGGCCCGCGTCGGTGAGGGACTTGGGCAGGTGGACGCCGATGAAGGTGACATGGAAGCCGCAGACGAAGAAGGCCGCGTTGAGTATCACGTAGTCACGGTGACGCGCCGCACGCGCAAGCACCGCTCGCAGCGGCTCGTCGTGGCGTGCAGCCTCGATGGTGTCCGCGTCGGACCCGCTGTGAGGGCCGGAGGGCGGAGTGCGCAGGGGTCGTATCACCGCAACGATCGAGACGGCCACCATCGCCAACACCGCCAGCGCGGTGCGCCAGCCGAGCGAGCCGATCAGCACACCGGTGAGGGGCACCAGCAGGAAATGGCCGAACGATCCGAAGGCTGTCGCGATCCCGAGCGCGAGCGTGCGTCGCTGCGGGTCCATCAGCTTTCCCATTGCGGCAAGCACGACGGCAAACGAGGCCGCAGACATGCCGAGACCCGTCACGAGCCCGCCGCCGGGATACAGGCCCGCGGGGCCAGAAGCTGTCGCCATGACCAGCAAGCCGGCGGCGTACGTCACCGCTCCGACGAACAGGACCCGAACAGCGCCGAACCGATCCGCGATGGCCCCGGCGATGGGCTGGCCCAGACCCCAGATCAGATTCTGCAAGGCCACGGTCAGCCCGACGGTGTCGATGCCAACGCCCAGCGTGGCGTCGATCTCGTCGGGGAACAGTCCCATCGTGGCCCGCACGCCGAGCGTTGCAGCCGTGACGATGCTCCCGGCAACGAGCACAGGCACCATCGGACTCTGCGGTGACCGAGCCTGCACCGGCTCAGGCTAAGGAGCGCCCCGCGTCGCCCGGCTCAGCAGGGCTTGATGAGGCGTACTCCGTGGACGGCTTCCATTTCGGTCAACTCGTCGAGCACCTTGCGTGGCGGCCGGCGCGACACGCTGATGGTGGCAACGGCGGCATGATGCTTGCGCGAGACCGGTTCGCCGATCTCTACGGCACCGGGCTGCTGCCCGAGTTCAGCGACACCGTCGACACCTTCTGCGACGAGACGCCTCGGCGCGCCCTCGCGTGGACCCTCATCATCGCCATCTCGACCACCGCAACCGCTGGCAACCCCACGGCACCTCTAAGGAGCGGCGTCGCCCGGCGTCAGCTGCGTACTCCGTGGACCGCTTCCATTTCGGTCAACTCGTTCAGCGGCACACGCGCGTCGGCACCGCAGCTGCTGCCCGAGTTCAGCGACTTCTTGGCATAGAGCGACGAGATCTTGGGCTGGCACCACACCCGTCGGCCCAGCAACGGACGCATCGACCGAACCAACAACCTGCTCCAAGTCCTGCGCCGCACAGCTCACGGCTTCACCGACTACGCCAATTTCGAAGCCCGAGGGCTCTTTGTGACTTAATCAACCCCGCCGACTCCACCACAGGCAATCAGCCGCCGACATCTACGCTCAACTCACTTGCAACCACCGATGGAGTTCGCCCCCGGTCGAGGCCTCTGATGCTGACAGTGACTTTCTGACCTACCGCATCTCGGGCTCCGGTGTCCGCTACGTCAGCATCGAGCAGAGTTCGGGCCAGTTGAGCGTCCGCGTTCCTCCCGACCACGAGACCACGCCGACGTTGAGCGTGGCAGTGACTGCGATTGATCCGACGGGCGCGAGCGCAACCCAGCAGGTGACGATCACCGTCACTGATGTGGATGAAGCGCCCACGCTGACGGGCCTGAGTACAGTGCATTACCCTGAGACCAGCAGCCGCGCCGTGGCACGGTACTCAGTGAGAAACGCTCAGGGCCGCGACATCCAGCGGGACCTGAAAGGTGTCGACGCCTCGCAATTCGAGATCACCAGCGACGGCGTACTGCAGTTTACCGGTGACACACACGACCATGAGAATCCGCTGGATGACGGCGGCGACAACGTCTACGACCTCATCGTCGAGGCAGTGGTCGGGGACTCGCACACGCTCTCCCAAATGGTCACGGTCACCGTCACCAACGAAGACGAACCGGGCACTGTGACGCTGTCGAAGAACCAGCCAGAGCCCGACGACACCGTGTCAGCGACCCTCCTCGACCCTGACGGCGGTGTGCAAAGCGACCGAATCGAATGGGAATGGCAGCGCTCGACCGACGGCAGCGACTGGACCCCGATTCCTGACGTCACCGACACCGAGTACACGGTCGCCGAGCACGACCGCGGTTACCAGATTCGCGCGGTCGCCGTCTACAGCGACGCCCATGGATTCGCAAAATCTGCTGCATCCGATCGCACCGCGGACGCTGTCGATCCGCCGGACGCTGTCGATCCGCCGGACACTGGCACTGGTGGTACCGGCAGTGGTGGCACCGGCAGTGGTGGCACCGGCAGTGGTGGCACCGGCGGTGGTGGCGGCTCCGGCGGCGGTGGCGGTAGCAGCGATTTCGATGTGGGTGTCGCGACGTTCGTGGTGGCGAATGGGTGGAGTCCGGCTGATGTGGGTGTGGCGGCGGTGTTGGCGGCGCGTAGTTCTGGTGCGGTGGTGGTGTACACGGCGGGTGATGTGCTGTCTGGTGAGACGAGTGTGCTGTTGAGGGAGGCGTTGCCTGCTGAGGTGATCATCGTGGGAGGCATCGCGGCGGTGTCGCGTGACGTTCGCACGCAGATCGTGGCGGCTTCGTCGGGTTCGGATGTGTCTCGTGTCTCGGGTGTTGACCGTGTGGACACGGCGGCGGGCACAGCGCGTCGGGTGCTGGGCAACGCTGCTGGTCCTGCTGGTGCCGGCCGTGTGACGCTGATCATTGCGAACGGCTGGTCTCCGCCTGACATCGGTGTTGCTGCTGCGTTGGCTGCGCGCAGCGGCCGTTCTGCGGTGGCGTACAGCGAGGCGCGCAGCCTGCCTGATGGCACTGCGGAGTTGTTGCGCGATTACGACGTGGCGCGGGTGATCCTCGTGGGCGGCACCGCTGCGCTGAGTGCTGGTGTGCAGGACGCCGTGACAGCAGCAGCGGACGAGGCCAACATCTTGCGGCTGACCGGCGCGGACCGGGTCGACACTGCTGGGGTGTCGGCGCGTCGTGTGCTGGGCGATCCTGCGGCTGCGCCTGATGGGGTGACGTTGGTGATCGCGAACGGCTGGTCGCCGCCTGATGTGGGTGTTGCTGCTGCGTTGGCGGCGGTCACTGACAACGCAGCAGTTGCCTACACCGCCGCGGGAGCGCTGCCCGAGGCCACCGCGGCCCTGATTCGCGACTACCGGGTGAGTGAGGTCATCATCGTGGGCGGCCGCTCAGCGGTGAGCGACGCCGTGCGCGAAGCGATCTCTGACGCTGCGCCCGGCGAAGTGACGGTACGCCGCCGCACCGGCAGCACCCGAACCCACACCGCCGCCAACGTCGCCCGCCGCATCCTCGCAAACTTCTGAGCTGCACCCGGCGGTGTCGCTGATTCTGAACAGCCGTGCCGCGCCGCGCTCGACCACCGAAACCGCTGGACACCCGACTAACCAACACACCTACCCGCTCGGGTCCTGAGGAGGCCGAACCGAGAGGCTGGGTCAACAGGGCTTGATGAAACGCACCCCGTGGACGGCTTCCATTTCGGTCAATTCGTCGAGCACCTTGCGCGGTGGCGGGCGCGACACGCTGATGGTGGCAACCGCGGCGTGGTGCGTGGGTCCTGCAAGGATCTCGTTGCGCATCTGCAACACGTTGATCCCGCTGGCTCGCAGCGCCATCAAAATGCCCGCGAGCACACCGACTTGATCACGGTGGCGCACCACGATGGTGCTGCGACCCAGGGGCCGCTCCGCGCGATTGACACAGTTCAGCACTTCGCCGATCGAGAATGCCTCCAAGACCTCCACGACGCCGTCGGCGATGTCCTCGGAAGCTTGCGCAGTGGAAGCCCCGATGTGATGGGTCCCGGTGACGCGCGGATGCGATGCCAGCGGCGACGACCAGTCCGAATCGGCCCCAGGAGGCTCCCCCTGGAACACATCGAGCCCCGCCCGCATGCCGCGTTCGTCGAGTGCTGCGACCAACGCCCGCTCGTTCACGATCTCGCCGCGCGACGTGTTGAGCAGGATTGCGCCGTCGGGCATCTTCGCCAGGAACTTCTCGTCAACGAGGCCGCACGTGTCGGGCGTGGCGGGCAGGTGCAGCGAGACGATGTCGGCCCCGGCCAACAGGGCGTCCCAGTCGGGAACGATCTCGATTTCGAGACGCTTCATTTCGGCGAGCAATTCGCCCGAACGGTCCGAGCGGTACAGCGCCGCTACCTCGATGCCGAAAGCGGCTGCTCGGCGGGCTACCTCGATGCCGATGGCACCCATGCCCACGACGGCCATTCGCCGGCCTTTCAGACCCGTGGCGCCCATGTACTGAGCCTTGTTCCAGCGCCCCTCATGCAGATCCGAGGTGGCCTTGGGAATCTGGCGGTCGATGGCCAGCAGCAAGCCCATCGTCAGTTCGGCAACCGCCACGGCGTTGCGTCCCGGCACGTTGCAGACATACACACCGAGCTTGCTGGCAGCGTCACAGTCGATGGAGTCGGTTCCGGCGCCGGCGCGCAGCACCATGGCGAGCCGATCGGCGGCCTTGAACACTGTGCGCCTCACCTCGGTGCTGCGCACGACCAGGACTTCGATTCCGGCGATGTGCTCGGCGAGATCGTCAGCGGTCAGCTCGGGCTTGACGATGCACACGTGGCCCGCAGCTTCGAGCCAGCCCAGGCGTCCGGCGTCCATCTTGTCGGCAAAGAGAATGCGCATCGGCGTCACCGCAGGGATAGGGCATGCCGTCACAGAGCCTGCGGCGGCAGCCGCTCGGACATGTACCCGCATGTTGAGCCAGTGTGCCAAACGCGCGGCCCTGCGCGGTGACACCCCGCGGCTCCCGCTCTTGTTCGCTGCGCTCATGGGCTGCTTGGGCCACGGCCTCGCTGTTTCGGCCTCTACAGCAGCTGCCGGGCGTCGAGCGTGAGCAGGATCACCAGCAGCACGATGATCCCGGCGTTGAGCACGCTCACTGGCCACTTCCAGCGGTGATCTGAGAACCAGTGCCGCTTGATGCTGGCGATGTTCGCCCACAGCGCGATCAGCGCAATGGGTATGCCCACAGCAGGACCGACGCCCGGAGCCAGCCCGATAATCGGTGCGATGAACGGGAGCACCACGTACGCGAGCGTGCAGCGGATCGCGGAGATCAGGATCGAGAACCGCAGCGACCGGGCGCTGGCCTCGTCCAGATCAGACTCTGTGGCTGCAGCGGTCCCCGTCACTGTGCCATTCTCGCAGCCGCCGTCCCCAGCCGTGTATGCGGAGGGACACTGACGGTCGAGTCGCTCTACGGCAGTGTCGCCGGTGACCAATCCGGCTGCGAGCCAACCTCCGCAAGCTCGATGCTGGCGGCAGCATCGACGAGGTCCAGCAAGGTGAGGAACGTTCTGGTGTAGACGACGGACGAACCGGAGCAGACGACGCGGGTGCCGTCGCGCGCCCAGATCGGTCCGGTGAAGAATCCCAGATCCTTCTTGTCGGCACCGTCGGCGGACCGCACCACGGCCGATTCGAACGACAGCAGCCGTTCGCTATAGAGGATCCTGTCGCCGTCGGGCGACCACAGCGGCCCGAAACTGTGAGAGGCGCCGTCGGTCAGTTGCAGAATCCCGCTGCCGTCGGCGTTCATAGTGAAGATCTCGACGTCACCGGGCACAGATGCGCTTGTGTAGGCAAACTTTGCGCCGTCGGGCGACCAGTCAGGATCCCAGTCGCGGAAGTTGTTGTTGGTGAGCTGTACGGGGTTGGTGCCGTCGGCGTTTATGAGGGCGATTTCGGTGTCGCCGTCGTTGGTGACGTAGACGATTTTGGTGCCGATAGGGGACCATTTCGGGTCGGTGTCGTCGGTGTTGTTGTTGGTGAGCTGTACGGGGTTGGTGCCGTCGGCGTTTATGAGGGCGATTTCGGTGTCGCCGTCGTTGGTGACGTAGACGATTTTGGTGCCGTTAGGGGACCATTTCGGGTCGGTGTCGTCGGTGTTGTTGTTGGTGAGCTGTACGGGGTTGGTGCCGTCGGCGTTTATGAGGGCGATTTCGGTGTCGCCGTCGTTGGTGACGTAGACGATTTTGGTGCCGTTAGGGGACCATTTCGGGTCGGTATCGTCGCCGAAGTCATCAGTCAGCCGAACGTGACCGGTCCCGTCTTCACGTACGACGAAAATGTCAGAGCCCGGGTCGGCGGTAAACAGGAGGCTGCTGCCATCGGTGGACCAGCTCAACCCGGTCTTTGACCTGGCGTCGTGAGTCAGCTGGATCCGGTCCGTCCCATCGGCGTCGATCACGAACAGATCGCCGAATCGGCGCTCGGCTGCAGCTCGGTACGCCAGCTGGGAACTGTCGGGTGACCACTCCAGCACCTCGACAAAGCGCGATGGCTCACCGGCAACTGCCCGTTCGTTGGTGACTTGCCGGGAGTCGGTACCGTCTGCGTCCATAACGTACACGTGCGCCCAGTAGTCACTGTCGTAGTGCACGTACGCGATGGACGTGCCGTCGGGAGACCAGGCGGGTTGGGAGTCCCAGCCCCCTGCGGTCAAGGCGGCGCTGGTGCCGTCGGCCAGAGTCGTGACAATGATCTGCGATCCGGCGGGATCGGTGCCGCCGTCGTATGCGAGACGCTGGCTGTCGGGCGACCAACTCACGTAGCCGTTCGAGTCATACAGGTCCGTATTGATCTCTTGGAGGCCGGTACCGTCGGCGTTCACGATGAAAACGGCCCGCCCACCCTCGCGACTGCCGGTGTAAGCGATCTTGATGCCGTCGGGCGACCACGCGGCCGTGCGATGCCTGTACAGCAGCACGTTGCTGGCGACGAGCCGGTCGCCGGTGCCGTCGGCACCCACGACGCGCAGCTGTTCGGCTCCGCTACCGCTGAAGTACAAGATGCTGGACCCGTCCGGCGACCACACCGGCAGGATGTCGTCATGCGTGCTGCTGGTCAGCTTCACCGCGTTAGTGCCATCGGCATCCGCCGTGTAGATCTGCGAGTCACCGTCACCGTCATCGTCCTTGTCGTAGACGACAGAAGTTCCATCGGGTGACCATCTCGGGTTGTGAACGTCGGACGGGCCGAACGTCAATCGCTGCATCTCGCCGTCGTCGGTACTTATGACCACGAGAGCCGCACCGTCACCGTCTGAGACAAACACGATGCGCCCCAGGTCGTCGTCAGCTACCAGATTGGCCCCGCCGCTGCCCCCGCCGCTGCCGCCGCCGCTTCCGCCGCCACCACCGCTTCCGCCGAAGTCCTCCTCGTCGCATTCGTAACGGCTGGCGTAGTCGAGGGCATGACGGGTGGCCTGTGCCGGGCTGGTGAGGTGTCGCAGCGGAGCCACCTTCTTCATGGAGCTGCGCAAGCCGACCGCCAATGACTGGTCGCTGCCGATAGTTACGAAGTGCGCAGGCTCGAGTCGTTCGATGGCTGATTCGGTTGCGACGCCGAGTGCGTCGGGTGCCTGGGCGTACAGCACGACGCTGTCGTCGAGCGCGGCACCGAGCGCGGCTGCGATGGCCACATCGGCATCGGACCAGCCATTGACCACGACGGCCACAGCTACGCAGTCGCCCGCTGCGAACCTGGCGCCTGCAACTGCTGTCTCGATGCGGGTCGCGCCGCCGAGTCGTCGCTGGGATGTCGCGCCTGCAGCCGCGACGGCGGCGTCGAGCACTGCGGTTGGCAACGCCGCCGTTCCGCCGACCGCAACGATCGATCGCGTCGACAGCTCACCTAGTGCGTGCGATGTTGTCACCCCGAGCTCGTTCCCGGCCGTGTACAGCACGACGTCAGCACCGCCTGACGCCACCACCGATGCCGCCACGCCCACGTCCGGCAGCGACCAGCCGTGTGCGAGCACGACTGTGCTGGCGTCGGTGACTGCGCGCCGGGCGGCCAGTACTGCGGTCTCCAGGCGATCAGCGCCGGCAAGCCGTTCCGTCGTCGCGCCTGGCGCTAGTTCAGCTAGCTCATGTTCTATCGAGGTGGCCAAAGCAGCCGCGCCTCCGACGAGGACGAAATGAGCTGGCCGGCGCCCGTGTACCAGGTTCGCCGCAGCATCGCCCAGCGATGTCGACGAGTCAGCCAGCAACACCGCATCACCGACGCCCGCTGCAACCAGCGACGCCGCCGAACCCACATCGGGCAATGACGAGGCGAGCACAACAACCAGCGTCAAACCCTCATCAGCAGCTATTTGTGCAGATGCCCGACCGGTAGGTGCCGAGAGTGACGCGAGCGCCACCGCAACGCAGCAGAGGAGCAGTCGAGGCGATCGGACACGGGGCGGGACTCGGGAAGGCTCGGCCCGTCTTCCACGCTCGTCGTGCCACATTCTTGGCATGCCAGATCAATATAATCGAGCCACGATGTTTGTTGCCTGGGAACATTTGTTCATTGAGCGGTGTGGCTCGGCTCAGGCGGCGGCCGCTGCCTTGGCTGGCGCAGCGACGTACTGATCCGGCTCTCGCCCGAAGCTGTGACAGGCCATTCCAGGGCACTCAGTACCATCATCGGGTATCACGGTGACGTCACTGTGGCGAAGGGGGAATCATGGCCGGTGCACTTGACGGAATTCGCGTGTTGGACCTGTCCACGCTGGTGCAGGGCCCGCAGGCCGCCGAGATGCTGCACGACCTCGGCGCGGACGTCATCAAGATCGAGCTTCCGGGCATCGGCGACGTAGGACGCCATGTGGACATGCTGGAGGATTACGGCCACACGTCGGTGTTCATCGCCTGCAATCGGGGCAAGCGATCCGTGACGCTGGATCTGCGTGTCGAGGCCGGACGAGAGGCCTTCCTGCGCCTGGCGGAAACCGCCGACGTAGTGCTGTCGAACTTCAAACCGGGCACGCTCGACGAGTGGGGTCTGAGCTACGACGAGCTCGCCGCAGTGAACCCCAGGATCATCTGGGCGGCGGGGAGCTTCCTGGGCCCCATCGGGCCTGATGCCCTGCGCGAAGGCGCCGACATCGCAGGGCAGGCCTCAGGCGGCGTGATTGCATCCAGCGGGTATGACGGCGGCCCGCTGTCGATGTACGGCTCGCTGGTGGCCGATCACTGCGGCTCGCAGAACCTCCAGACAGGAATTATCGCTGCCTTGTATGCCCGAGAGCGCTCGGGCCGGGGTCAGCGAATCGACGTCAGCCTGCTGGGCGGGCAGATCTGGCTCCAAGCAGTCGAGTACACCCATCTGCTGCTCACGGGCAACGAAGCAGGCCGCTCCAACGGCGGGCACCCCCTCGTGCATGCGCTGTACGGCATCTTCCCCACCGCCGACGGCTACCTGGCCATGGCAGGTTGCCCAGAGCACCTATGGCCAGGCATGTGCAGGGCCATCGAGCGTCCCGACATGGTGGACCATCCGACGTTCAACGCCTACTTCGTGAGCCGGGAAGTGGCCGCAGAGATGCGGGCGTTCTTCATCGAGGTGTTCCAGACGCGCACTACCGAGGAATGGTCGAAGCGGCTCGAGGCCGAAGAACAGCGGTTCTGCGCGGTGCGCTCGCATTCCGAAGTTGTGGCCAGCGAGCAGCCCTATGCCAACGGCTATCTGGCCAAAGCCGACCACGACGAGTGGGGCGAACAGACCTGGGTGGGCTGCCCGATCACCATGAGCGACACTCCGACGCGCTTCAGTAACCAAGTCGCCGAACTCGGCCAGCACACCGAGGAAGTGCTGCTCGAGGCCGGTGTCGAATGGGACGACCTGGAACGGTGGCGCGAGGCGGGCGCCTGGTAGCAGCGTGACGCACCGCTGAGCCGAGCGGCCCCATCTTCGGGGCCGATCCCGGGTCTCAGCAGCAGAGTTCGCCGTCAGCGACCACGGGGGCGCCGGCCAGCACAGTGTGACGCACTCTGCCGGTGAGTTCGCGACCTCCCCATGGCGTGTTGCGGCTGCGCGACTGAAGCTCGTTGGCGTGGACGGTCCAGCGCTCGGCGGGATCGAACACTGCGAGATTGGCGGGCGTCCCGGCTTCGACGCGGTGGCCGTGCTGAGCAATGCCGGCGATGCGTGCCGGCGCAACAGAGACCACCTCGGCAAAACGGGCGGGCGACATCGCCCCCGTTTCCACGAGCTCTGTCCAGATCACCGACGCCATCGTCTCCACGCCGGTCATGCCCGGAGCGGCATCTCGCAGCGTTGTGCCCTTGAGCGAGGGGTGGTGCGGCGCGTGATCGGTCGCGACCGCGTCGAGCGTGCCGTCGCAGATGCCGAGGCGCAATGCCTCCACATCACTGCGCAGGCGCAGCGGGGGGTTCATCTTGCCGGTCGTGCCGAGTCGCTCGACGTCGTCCTCTGTGAGGACGAGATGCTGGGGAGTGACTTCGGCAGTCGCCCTGATGCCGCTTCGCTTCGCAATCGAGACTCGTGCCATCGCAGCCGACGTGGACAGGTGCAAGACGTGGTACCGGCCGCCGGTCTGTGCCGCCAATGCAAGATCACGCCGCACGATGCTCTCCTCGGCCGCCGCTGGCCGGCCGGCAAGGCCTAGGCGCCGCGCGACCGCACCGTCGTTGATGACTCCCCCGGCAACCATGGACGGGTCTTCGGCGTGCTGGCTGACGACCGAGCCGGGCAGGCCGACGGTGGCGGCGAGCGCCCGTTGCATGAGCACGTCGTCGGCCACACAGTCGCCGTCGTCGGTGAACACCCTGACGCCCGCAGAATGCAGCGCTGCCATATCGGTGAGCCGCTCGCCCAGTCGGCCCACGGTGATCGCTGCGGATGCTCGCACGTCGCATGGTGCGCCTTCGGCCAGCAAGAGCACTTCGCGGACCATGTCGGGGCTGTCGATCGTCGGATTCGTGTTCGGCATCATCACGCATGCCGTGACGCCGCCCATCGCCGCGCCGGCCGCACCCGACGTGATGTCCTCGCTCTCGGTGCCGCCCGGCGTACGGAAGTGCACCTGGATATCCACGAAACCGGGCATCACCCATGCGTCGGTGGCATCGAGGGTGCGCCGGGCGGGGCCAGCTTCACCCGCTGGCACGACGGCGACGATCTGCCCGTTGTCGATGACGACGTCGACAGGGTCAGCGGCGATCGGCCTCGCTGCATCCGTGAGCCGGCCCCCCGTGATCACGAGATCCGCTGCCATGGCTTCACCCTAAGAACGTGGGGCGGCCATCGCACGGTGACTCAGGAGGGCACGAACCGGTACGGTTTCGGCCATGACGCTTGCGGACGCTCCCCCGGTCGCCGACAGCCCCATCTCGGACCGACAAAGGGCCGACTATGAGGCGAATGGGTACTTGTGCCTGCCTGGCTTTGTCGGGGCCGATTGGCTCGATGAGCTGCGGGCCGTCACAACAGAGTTCATCGAAGCCAGCAGGGCGGAGACCGCCCCGGGCAAGGTGTTCGATCTCGAACCCACGCACACTGCTGACGCACCGAGGCTGCGACGCCTGAACTCCCCCGTGGACCAGCACCCGACGTACGCCCGGTTCACCTTTGAGGGTCCGCCGGCGCAGCTGGCCTCTGCGCTGCTTGGCGGCCCGGTCCGGTACCACCATTCCAAGCTCAACTTCAAGTGGTCTGACGGCGGCGAGGAGGTCAAGTGGCACCAGGACATCCAATTCTGGCCCCACACCGACTTCACGCCGCTGACGATCGGTATGTACCTCTTCGACGTCGACGACGACATGGCCCCGATGGGCGTGCTTCCCGGCAGCCATCTGGGGCCGCTGTACGACCTGTATACGCCCGACGGAAGCTGGGCCGGGGCAATGAGCGACGACGACGCTGCCAGGCTCGACATCGACGCCATGGAGTATCTCGGCGGACCGGCAGGCTCGGTGACGGTTCATAACTGCGCCATGGTGCATGGCTCGATGCCGAACAATTCGCCACGGCCCAGGCCCCTGCTGCTGCAGACATACTCGGCAATCGACTCTTACCCCATCTCCCACGTCGGTGCGAACGGCGTGCTCGGCGCGAGCGGCGGCCGCATCTGCGGCGGCGAGTCTTCCCAGATGCTCACCATCAATGGCCGTCAGATGCACGGGGCGCCCGACTGGTCACGCAAGGGACCGCCGACGATCTTCGGCTCTCAGCAGAAGGACGACTGAGTCGCTTCAGGGCCGGATGCGCCGTCGCGGAGAGGTTCGCCCAGACATGAGCGACGATCGCCAGCACGTGCTGCCCGAGTTCGCCGACGCTCTTGACGCTGTACTGCGGCGCGAGATCGGTGACTGTGACGGGCTGATCTCGGCCGAGCGGCTCAGCGGCGGGGCGAGCATGGAGACGTATCGGCTTCGGTGTCGCCGTTCCTCGGACCCCGACGGCGTGTTCGACATCTGCCTGCGGCGAGGGCCTGACGGCGTGGACCGCGAAGGCGACAACGTCACCGGCGTCGAAGCCGAGGCTCGGTGCATGAGCACGGCTCGTGCGGCGGGCGTGCCTGAGCCCGAGGTGCTCTACGTGCTGGCCCCTGCCGACGGCGTCGGTGCGGGCTTCATCATGGAATGGCTCGACGGGGTCACGCTGGGTGCTCGCATCGCTCGGGCTCCCGAGCTCGACGATGTGCGCTCACAGCTCGCGTTCCAGTGCGGCCAGGAGATGGCTCGCATTCATGGGATCGACGTTGACGCAACTGGCTTGGCGCCGGTTCTGCGTCGCGTCGAGCCAGCCGACTACCTCGCAGAGACCTGGGTCCGGTACCAGGAGATGCCCACGCCGCAGCCCATGATCGACTTCGCCGCTCGCTGGCTCGCAGAGCACCTAGCCGGCAGTGAACTGATCGATCTGACGCTGGTGCACAACGACTTCCGCAACGGCAACGTGATGGTGGACCCCGCGGATGGACTGATTGCCGTCCTCGACTGGGAGACCGCCCACATCGGCGACCCGATGCGAGATTTGGGCTGGATGTGCACCAATTCGTGGCGCTTCGGCCAACGGCACCTGCCTGTTGGAGGATTCGGGCACTACGACGACCTATTCGCCGGCTACGAAGACATCTCGGACACACCTGTCGATCGGGCACGGGTCCACTTCTGGGAGGTGTTCGGCTCGTTCTGGTGGGCCGTCGGGTGCCTCGGAATGGCCGATCGCTACCGGATGGGTTCAGACGCCACGGTTGAGCGGCCTGCCATCGGTCGCCGCAGCTCTGAGTGCCAGCTGGACTGCGTGAACCTGATCATTCCCGGCTCAGTGGAATTCCTGCCCGCAGTGGCGACGCTCGGACTGCTGGAAACCGGCAGTGACGGCCGCCCCAGGACAGGCACAGATGCAAGCACTGCTGCGGGCGACATGCCTCGGGTGGATGAGCTACTCGAGAGCGTGCGTGACTTCCTGCATGGCGAGGTCCGTCAAAACACCGAGGGCCGCACCAATTTTCTGGCGCTCGTTGCAGGCAACTCCATCGACATTGCGCTGCGCGAACGGCTGATCGGCCCTCAGCTGCGGCGCTACGAACTGGACCAGCTCGTAGCGCTGCTGGACGGTGGGAGCCTGCGGTCCAGCGAAAGTCTTCCCGACGATGGCCATGTCGCCGACGCCGACATCACCGAGCAGGTCACGGCCCTGCGCTGGAAACTCGTGCATCAACTGCGAGACGGGTCCATGGCGCTCGACACCCGGGGCCTCGCCGACTACCTGCGCACCTCGGTGGCCCACCAAGTGGCGATCGACCAGCCGAAATACTCCGCCTTTCGCCACATCGCCAGTCTGTAGGTGTCCTATCGCCAGAGGGCCTACAGCACGCCGAGGCCTAGTTCTCCGTTCGCCGTGTTGCCAGGGCTGCCTCAACGCCAGAGGGCGAGCAGGACGCCGATCACGCAGTAGGAGATCAGCGGGTAGCCGGTGTTGATCGCCAGCAGGCGCACGCTGCGGCCTTCAAAGGTGTAGTTGACGCCATGGGACGTGACCACGAACCCGATTGCGGCCAGCAGACCGAGGGCGAGCCCTTCGCCGAACGTGTCAGCGTCGAGCCCCTGCGCCAGCAACGCCAAGGCGAACGTGAACACCGCCGCGAGCACGATGGCGACGACATAGGGGGACCACTGCCTGTGGGTTCCCTTCATCGCGGCCATGTCGTCGTCGGTCAGGCCCACGTCGGCCATCCACGGCTTGGCCAGGGTGCTGTACCACGCCGCACCCAGCACTTGGTTGAAGATCACCGCCACGATGATCGCCCAGTAGTTCAAGCTGCCAAAGTCCATGGCGTCCATGAGTCATCGTCCCCTTGATCGCAGTGCTCTCGCCGACCGCAGTCCCCGGCCGCAGCCGCCGATAGCGGTCCCCGATCGAGTGCTCGGGCTCCGAAGCGTAGGTGTCATCTGATCGAACTCGACCCGGCATCCGTCACGAAGACTCCGGGTCCCTACATTTTCCGACAGATGCGGTGCTGTCACCCGATCCACACCGCAACGAGCGTCAGACTCCGTCGGTGGGGACTCGTGCCTGCCGGGCTGGCTCTCGCCGCAGCCTGCGCCACCACCACCCCAACCCGAGTTCCATCGGATGCAGCGCGTCCTATCGAATCCTCCAGCATCTCGACGAACGAGCCAGGCGCGCCGGCTTCGGCAGGTTCGTCCGACGACGCACAGAATGCAGCGAGCCAGGAATCCGTCGGTGACAACACACAAGTGCTGCCTCCGGTCACGTTTCCCGATGCGAGCATTCGGGACCCTGAAGCCGAGGCAGCAGATCTAGCACGTCGCCGCAGTGTCATCGGCCTGTTCGAACGATTACGGGTCGAAGCTGAGCAACGTCGGGGCTATGACCGCGATGCCGTGTTCGGCGGCTGGCTCTACAACAATGGAGGTTCCACCCGAGACCGCGTCCTCGCAGCGGAACGGCGCCCCGACGGCACGTGGCTATCGCTGTACGACAACGTCAGCGTGACAGCCGCAGCCGACCTCGACATTGACCACATGGTGCCCCTTGCCGAGGCGTGGGAGTCCGGCGGGCACCAGTGGACCGCCGACACCTGGACCCGGTTCGCCAACGACCTCGGCGATCCCCGCTCTCTCATTGCCGTCACGGCGTCGTCCAACCGCAGCAAGAGCGCTCGGGATCCTGCGGAGTGGTGGCCCCCCGAGGACGCCTACCTGTGCCAATACGCATCAGATTGGGTGGCCGTGAAGTCTCGTTGGGATCTCGCTGTGGACGCCGTCGAGCAACGAGTTCTGGACGACGCACTCGACTCGTGCATCGGAGGCGAATTCAACTTCAGCGATCCACAGGCGGCAGCTACAACGTCACTGACGCCGGATCACGACGAGGCCCGCAATGACTGCCACCCCGCCTACGAACCTTGCCTGCCGAACCTTCCCGGCGATGCGATCAACTGCGGCGATTTGACCGCCGCCCAGAAGCCGGTGATGGTCAAGGTCATCGGCGAGGACCCGTACCGCCTCGACCGGGACGGCAACGGCGTCGGCTGCCAGTCATAGGCAGCCCGAGCACTACCCCTCTGCGGCTGCCTTGATGGCAGCGAGGGTCGTGGCCATGCCGGCACGGACTACATCGGCACGCTCCGCCAGCTGCTCTGAGCTCAGCGATCGCAACGTCGGCGGCAGGGTCACGACATCCCAGATCTCGGTCAGTGACGTACCGCCACCTTCATTGGGCGTCATGCGGTAGGTCCAGCGCACATACGGGCCTTCGGGATCCTCAGGGCGGGTCACCCACTCGAAGCACTCGCCCGGCTGAGCTGCGGTGACCGTGCACGGCACGCTCCATTCCCGCTCGCCGATGCGGTTGTGCCCTTCGAATATGGAGCCCTCGGCGCCTGGCGTGCCGCTGGTCCAGTCGGCTCCGGCGTTCTCGGGGCTCCACTCCCCCATTCGCGGCACGTCCGAGACCAATCCGTACACGGCGTCGGGCGCGGCAGCGATCTCGACGGTGGCTTCGTGGTGCATTCCATGAATGGTCATGGGCGAAACCGTAGTTCCGTGCACCAGTCTGCGGATTGTGCGCAGCACTGCGGTCAGGGCCGCCGCGCCATACCATTGCGGCGATCTCCATCAAGGGAGCGCAGATGGGCGAGATCCCCCGCACTGAAGACCGACGCAGCCCGATCCGGCGGCTGGGCCGCACGGTCGAGCCGATCCATACCGTGGCCTACTACTCCCCGGAGATCTACGGCTTCAACGACGACGGCTTCAAGGGCTGGTGGCACGCCTACTTCGCCTACCGCTCGGCTCCGATGGGCAGGGTCAGCGCCGCCACCGTGACGGCGGTCTTCTACAACTTCGCTCCACGCATGGTGGAACGGGCGATGCCATCGTGCTGGGACATCATGGCGCCCGATGCGGTGCGTGCCCGTCAGCTGGAACTGACCACAGCGGCCATGCTGCGGTCTCTGGGCGACTATCCACACCCGGACGATATCTCTGGCGCCGCGGCGGCATTGCGCAGCTTCGCCGACCGTGTGCCGATCGGTGCCCGGCCGCTGTATGCGGCATGGGCCGACGAGCCATGGCCCGGAGCCGATGCCGGGGGCGACGTCATGGACCTCTGGCACGGCTGCACGCTGCTGCGCGAGTTCCGCTTCGACGGCCACAACATCGCGCTCGCAGCTGGCGACCTGGATCCCGTCGAATGCCACGTCATGATGACCACGGGGGGGCATGGCAACGGCGCCACCATCCAGAAGATTCGCGGCTGGAGCGCCGAAGAATGGGACGCAGCGTGCCATCGCCTTATCGATCGCGGCTGGATCACCCCCGACGGCGAGCAGACCCCCGACGGCAACGCCGCACGCAGAGCCGTTGAGCACGACACGGACCGCCTGTCGTCCGCAGCCGCCGAAGCCCTGACCGCCGACGAATTCGAAGCCTTGCTCGGGCGCCTCGAGCGCATCACCGGATACTTGGTTGAGACCGGAATCGTCGCGGGCGTCTGGCCGCCGCCGCACGTCACCGTTGACGCTTGAGGAGCCGTGCCTTCCCGCTCTTCCGCTTCGAACCCTTCATCGGGCGACGGCAGCGGGCGTGACTTCATTCGGGATCTTGTCGAGGCGGATCTCGCCTCCGACCGGTTCGCCGGTCGGGTCCAGACCCGCTTCCCTCCCGAGCCCAACGGGTATCTCCACATCGGGCATGCCAAAGCAATCTGTCTCGACTTCACCGTCGCCACCGAGTACGGCGGGCGCTGCTTCTTGCGCTTCGACGACACGAACCCCGCCACCGAGAGTCCTGAGTACGTCGATGCCATGGTCGAAGACCTTGCCTGGCTCGGCTTCGAACCACAAGACATCCGTTACGCCTCTGACTACTTCGAGCAGCTGTACGCGTGGGCCGAGCTGCTGATCGAACGAGGCCTGGCCTACATCGAGGATCAGGACGCGGAAGCTATCTCAGTCGGGCGCGGAGGCTTCGGTCGCCCCGGCACTGACAGCCCCTCCCGCGACCGGCCGATCGAAGAGAACTTGCGCCTGTTCCGGGAGATGGCGGCGGGCCAGCATCCCGACGGCAGCCGGGTGCTGCGGGCTCGCATCGACATGCAGCACGAGAACATGCAGATGCGCGACCCGGTGATGTATCGCATCCGCCACGAGCACCATTACCGCAGCGGCGACCGCTGGTGCATCTACCCCACCTACGACTGGGCACACGGCCAGAGCGATGCCATCGAGGGCGTCACACATTCGCTGTGCACGCTGGAATTCCGCGACAACCGGACCCTGTACGACTGGTATCTGGATCACCTGCCGCTCGACGAGCTCGGCCACACCGGCGGTCGTCCCTACCAGACCGAATTCGCCCGATTGGAGCTGACTCACACGGTCACCTCCAAGCGGGTCCTGCGCCGCCTGGTGGAGGGCGGGCACGTGGACGGCTGGGATGATCCCCGGCTGCCGACATTGCGGGCCCTGCGGCGGCGCGGATATCCCCCGGCGGCAATTCGAGACTTCTGCGTTTACATCGGTGTTGCACGCACCAACAGCCGCCACGCACCCGAATTGCTCGAATCGTTCGTGCGAACGGAACTGAATGCCACAGCGCCTCGCCGCATGGCCGTTCTGCGACCACTGAAGCTCGTCATCACCAACTGGCCCACCGATGACGACGGTGTGCCCGTCACCGAGCTTCGGGAGGCGGTCAACAATCCCGAGAACCCTGCAGCGGGCACGAGACAGGTGCCCTTCAGCGGGACGCTGTGGATCGAGCAGGACGACTTCCGGCTCGATCCGCCGCCGAAGTACTTCCGGTTGACCCCAGGACGGGAGGTTCGGCTGCGGGCTGGCTACTTGGTGCGGTGCACCGATGCGGTCACTGACAACGACGGGAACGTGACCGAAGTGCACTGCACCTACGACCCGCAGACATCGGGTGGCCAGGCGCCTGATGGCCGCAAGGTCAAGGCAACGATTCACTGGGTCAGCGCCGCGCACGCCGTGCCGATCACCGCGGCGCTCTACGAACGGCTCTTCGACGCCGAGTTGCCAGGTGACCGCACCGGAGACCCGCTCGACGACGTGCACCCCGCCTCGCGCGAGATCGTCACCGATGCCGTCGCCGAGCCGGCAATCGCGGAGGTTGCCGGTGGGGCGGTCGTGCAGTTCGAACGGCTCGGCTACTTCTGCACCGACAGCGAATCGGCATTGCTGTTCCATCGCGCGGTCGGCCTGCGCGACGAGTGGGCCAACATCCAAAAGCGCCGGGCCCAAGCTCCCAAGCAGAGCGCCAAGCAGGGGTCCGAGAGGGGCGGCAGGCAGCCACGGAGGGAGGCCACGTGAACGCACAACAAGCAGGCGATACAGGTGCTGCTTCGAACGAAGATGGTGCTCGCGGCCGGTTGGCGGTCATCACCGGAGGCGGCACCGGCGTTGGCAAGGCATGCGCGCTGGCGCTCTCGGCCGCCGGCTGGAAGGTGGTCATCTGTGGCCGCCGCACAAAGCTGCTCGACGAGGTAGTGGGGCTGTGTGCGGGTGAAGCGCTCGCTGTCACCGCTGACGTCTCGCAGCCCGAACAGGTCGATGCACTGTTCGCTGCGGCCACAGACCAGTTCGGCCGTGTCGACCTGCTGTTCAACAACGCCGGCATGGGAACCCGACCGATGCCGGTGGACGAATTGCCGGTCGACGACTGGTTGGCGACCGTCGCCGTGAATCTCACCGGCTCGTGGCTCTGCGCCCGTGCCGCTTTTGCCCAGATGAAGCGACAGCGTCCCTCTGGCGGCCGCATCATCAACAACGGGTCGGTGTCGGCGCAGACACCGCGCCCCTATTCGTCTCCGTACACCGCCACCAAGCATGCGATCACCGGTCTCACCAAGGCCCTGTCGCTCGAAGGTCGCGAGAACAACATCACCGTCGGCCAGATCGACATCGGCAATGCGGAATCGCCGCTGACCGAGGCCATGGCGTCGGGCGTGCTACAGCCTGACGGAACGGTGCGGTCGGAGCCATTGATGCATGTCGACGACGTAGCTCGGGCGGTGCTCTACATGGCCGGGCTGCCAGCTGACACCAACGTGCTGACGATGACGGTGATGGCCAACGGCATGCCGCTCGTCGGCCGCGGCTAGCCGCGGCGCAATCAACACCGTCACGGCTAGCCGCCGCGCAATCGATACCGCCGGGGCTGATCCTGCCCCGCCCCGGGCTCGGCGCACACCCACTGCCTAAGCTGCGCGCCATGAAATTTGGGTATCTCACAGGCAATCATTTCGGCGGCATCGATCCGGGCGACCTCGCCCAGGAACTCGAAGAGCGTGGCTACTACTCGGTTTGGTACCCCGAGCACACTCATATCCCAACATCTCGCCAGAGCCCGTATCCGAATGGCGGACAGCTGCCGGGCACCTACCTCCACATGATGGATCCGTTTGTATCGATGGGCGTTGCAGCCGCGCGGACCTCATCCATCAAGCTGGGCACCGGCATCTGCCTCATCCTGCAACACGACCTGATCGACCTCGCCCAGACGGTTGCCTCAACCGATGTGCTGTCGGACGGACGCGTCGTGCTCGGCATCGGCGTCGGCTGGAACGTGGAGGAACTTGCCGATCATCGGCCCGACATGCCGTTCCGCCAGCGCTACGGCGCTATGCGCGAGCGAGTGGCCGCCATGCGTTCCATCTGGGCGCACGACCCAGTTCCAGCCTTCGATGGCCGATGGGACAGCCACAGCGAGTCGTGGATCTACCCCAAACCGGCGAACGGTTCGGTTCCCATCGCATTGGGCAATGCCGGTCCGCTGGGCATCCAGCATGCAGCGGAATACGCCGACGAATGGTGTCCCATCGATGTCGGCGTGATGAACTTCACCGGCAAGCCCGACGTCGTCGGCGGGATCGCACGCTTCCGGCGGCTGGCGGCCGAAGCGGGTCGAGAGAACGCAGACGACATCCCCATCACGCTGTACGTGTGGGGACGCCCGCGGATGGACCGGCTCGAGTCCTACGCCGAAGCGGGAGTCAGCCAGTTCGTGTTCACACCGGTGAATTTCGATCTGCCGTCGGCGGATGAGACGCTGCAGCATCTCGACGAACTGACGCCCACAATTGAGGCGTTCAACGACTGAGCTTCATAACTACACTCGTGGTGGAGGCCAGCCTCAGCCGGGTGAGGGCCGAGTCCGTAAGGCGCTTCCCACCCGGAGAGGCTGGACCTCGTGCAAGAGTAGGGACACCCTCCTACCGGAAACCCATGGATTCTGCACAGGCTTGATCGTCAGTATCTGATGGTCGCGCTCGGCCTAGAGGCCCGAGCGCTCCAGGATGTGCACGCCGCAGCTGGAGCCGAGTCCGATTACGTGCGCCAGACCGACCTTGGCGTCGGGAACCTGGCGGTCGCCCGCCTCGCCACGTATATGCGTAGCAACCTCGAACAGGTTGGCCACGCCGGTTGCGCCGATCGGATGTCCCTTGGACAGCAGGCCCCCGGACACGTTGACGGGGATCTCGCCGTCACGCCACGGGCCGCCCTTGTCGATCCAGTCGCCGGCGCCGCCAGGCTCGCACAGCCGCAAGTTGTCGTAGTGACGAAGCTCGGCCGTGGCGAAGCAGTCGTGCAGCTCTACCAAGTCGAGATCGGCCGGATCCACGCCCGAGGCCTCGTAGGCCGCATCGGCGGCGTTGCGGGTCAGGGTGTTCACATCCGGCTGAACCTGGCAACCCTCAGTCCACGGATCCGACGTCAGCACCGACGCCGAGACCTTGACCGCCCGCCGCTGCTGCTCGCGTGACAGCGTCCTCAGCTTCTCGTCGGAAACCAGCACCACCGCAGCCGAGCCATCACCCGTCGGGCAGCACATCAGCAGCGTGTTGGGGTAGGCGATTACCTCGGATGCCATCACTTCTTCCAGCGTGAACGCTTTGCGATACTGCGCCAGCGGGTTGAGCGTCGAGTGCTCGTGGTTCTTTTGAGCCACTTTGGCGAATTGCTCGAAACCTACGCCGTCGTTCTCATAGGCGTACTCCATGCCGGCCTGTGCGAAGACGCCGGGCATCATGTTGGTGCCCAGCCGGCCCTCGGTGCCGACCACGGAGCCGAAGCGGCCCTTGCGCTCGAACACCTGCTTGTCGGAGCGGGCAGCGCGGTCGGCACCGAGCATGCCCATCTTGCCCATCTGCTCCACGCCGACGGCGAGCCCCATCTGTGCCTCGTCGGCCTTGATGGCCATCATGACAGTGCGCACGGCCGTCGCTCCGGTGGCGCAGGCGTTGGCCACGTTGAACACGGGAATGCCAGTCTGGCCGAGCTGCTTCTGCAGCCGCTGTCCGACCCCTCCGTTGGCTTCGTACAGACATCCTGCGGCCAGCACGTCCATCTCGGCCATCGTCACGCCGCCGTCGTCGAGAGCCCCCAGCGACGCTTGGGCGGCAAGGTCGATGAGGTCCTTGTCGGCGTAGCGACCGAACTTGGTCATCGATGCGCCGAGGATCCAGACGGGGTCTTGGTTGCTCATGAGAATTCTCCTAGGTGAAGCAGGTGTCAGGCAGATTCGGGTTCGTAGCCGAAGGCGACGGCTTCGGTGCCGTCGTCGTCGGTTGCGGTGACGTAGGTGGCGAGCTGCACTCGCATGCCGAGATTCACCCTCTCAGGCGTGGGCTCGATATTGACGATGTTGCTCTTGACCCGGCCGCCACCGTCGAGATCGATCACCGCCGAGACGTAGGGTGCCGGCACGCCACGGGCCGCTCGATGCACGATCGTGAACGTCCGCACGGCGCCGGTGTTGGAAAGCCGTTTCTGGGAGAAGTCCCGAGCCCCGCAGGCGGCGCAAGCGTTGCGCCGGTCCAAGAATGTGGTTCCACAGGAATCGCAGACGTTGGCCACCAGATGCGGGTCGCCATCACCCAGCATCAGGTATTCCACCATGGACATCTGATCTGCCACTGCAGGCGTTCCTCTCTCGCAACTACCTCGCACGCGGCAACAGCTCAGCAGGCACGACACAGCTCCGGCACCGGCCCGCACCGGCAATGCACAACAACTCCGCAGCACGAATGTAGCAGCGAGCCCTCCCGCTGCCCGGAGTGCCGCACCGGGCACCGGCCGCCGGGCGATCAAGCCCGATACCAGCCCCGGTGCACCAGCGGGCGCATCGATCCGGACGTGTCCCCGTCGTTGAACATCGGACGCCGCTGCCGGCCGGCGCTTGCGCCGGGGACCTCGCTCCGGCCGGCGTCGGGCCAGCCGATCGCGAGGGTGCCGATCGGTTCGTGACCTGTGGGCACGCCCAGCGCTGCCGCGACCGTCGGCGCATGTTCGAACATGCCGAAGAACAGCACGCCGAGTCCCTCGTCCAATGCGGCGTACTGCAGCGCCATGGCTGCGAATGACGCGTCCACGATCCAGTAGGGCGTGGACCAGGCATCGGGGCCCGCACCCAGCCCGGTCCGCTGCTTGTCCGCTTCGGCGTAGCGGGCCACATAGGCCGCCGGATCTGCCCATACGGTCACCAGCACCGGACACACCAGCAACCCTTTCCATCGGAAGGTCTCCCGCCGCGA
The DNA here is from genome assembly GCA_963663635.2 of Acidimicrobiales bacterium. Lineage (GTDB taxonomy): Bacteria > Actinomycetota > Acidimicrobiia > Acidimicrobiales > Poriferisodalaceae > Poriferisodalis. The sequence goes on along the minus strand of CAXXMY010000017.1, from coordinate 93,560 downwards.
TGGGGGCAATGCCGTATCCCAGTAGCGGGCTGTCTCGGCTGGGCCAACCAGCACGACAAGGTCACAGCCCTGCGCATTCCCTGCAGACGGCACCCGACTGGCGGCGGAGAAGACTCGTTCGAGCACGGCGTCGTCGACCGGATCCGCCAGGAATTCCCGGGTCATCCGTCGACGGCGGACGAGGTCGGCGAATTCCATTTCTCGGCTTGCGGAGAAGCAGCTTCGTCCCGGCGGTACGGGCGTCGGCTACAGGAGCTTCGCGAGGTCCTCGCGGCTGGCCCAGCCGAACGCGATCATCGCATCGCCGTTCTGAGTGTCGTATCCATCGAACAGCGCAGCGACGCCGGCGGGGACCGCCTCGGGTCGCGCCGGAGTGTGGTTCAAGACGAAGGAGGGGCCGCCGTCTCCGTACACGCGGAATTCTCGGGCCTTGTACTCGCCCTGCACGTCGAATCGCTTGGCGAGACGCCGTCCCCAGGCCCGGTCCTCGCCATTGGGCTCGTAGCCCGGACGCGGCACCACCCGATCGAGGGGCTTGAAGGCAGTGAAGGCCGCTGCATCGGCCATCTGTGCGGCCACCAGCACGTCCTCGTCGGGAAATGCCAGTACGGCGCGGCGCAGCTGGTTGTTGACCATCGCCCGCAAGGCGCTGTCGCGGCGGGCAGATCGCTTGGTCGCGCCCGCACCCATGAGCACCGTCGGGTCTCCGCCCACTCGTTCGAGGGTGCAAAAGCCGTAGGCAACCAGCCGCGACCCGTCGCGGACGTGGGTCACCAGCACCCACGCGTCGCGCTGCTTGGAGAGGTGCCCGACGTCGAAGTACACACTCTCGCCGCTGACCAATTCAGCCATCTCAGAGATCTCGCTGTCGCTGAGCGCCGTGCAATCCTTGGTTTCTACCTCGAGCGCCATCGGTTCATTGCCCCCGTCAGGTGCTTGTGAGCAGGCCCGTCAACCCCACGGCCAACCCCTGAGTCCGGCGCGCGAACGCGCCCCTTGCAAGAGCGGCGCTTGACGAACGGCACCATGGCCGCGGAGGGGACGCCACCCCGATCACAGGTAGACACCGCCGCGCTCGGGACGCGGATCCTGCGTCGATCCTGAGCCGGCCTCGAGCGCATTGCCGCGCATGCTGCGCAATTGCCGCTCGGCCATCATCTGCTGGGCTGAGACGGCCGCCTGAATGCCGTGAAAGAGACCCTCGAGCCATCCCACCAGCTGAGCTTGGGCGATTCTCAGCTCTGGGCCAGTGGGGGTCTCTTCGTCAAACGGCAGTGCGAGACGGTTGAGCTCGTCGGCAAGCGACTCGGACAGGGCTTCGGACAGCTCGCTGACCGAGAGGTAGTACACGTCCCGCATCCGATCGCGCCCAGCCTCGTCGAGATCTGCATGCCGAACTTCCTCGAGAAGCTTGCGAATCATGCCGCCGATGCGCATGAGCTTTGCGGGCTCGGGCACGAAGGGCTCTTCCTCGACCGCGACGCCGCCCTCTTCAACCGACCCGCGGTTCAACAACACCGCGTGTTCTGGACCTTGGGCGATATCGCCGACCATCGCGACGAGGCTATCGAGAACGGGTGCTGATTCGGTTGGGCAGCAAGGCTTTCGTGGCGAGATTGCGGGCGTCAGAGCACCACAAACGGCACGTTCATTTCCTCGGCGGTCAAACCGCCGTGACGACCGATCAGCGGATGGTGGGGCCGATCCTCGTCCGGCATCGTGAACGCCTCCGTCCCAAGCGGCACCAAGACAACGTCACCGATGCGGTCGCGGGCAGTTGCCGAGACGTGTGGCCCCAGCCACATCTCGTCGAGGACTCGCTCCACGGGTGCGATCTCGGCCATCGACGAGTACTGCCCGCACGCCGCCACGAGGTCTGCAGCGCTGCCGGCGTTGGCGTGAAGCCACAGCATCCTGGCCTCACCGGACCAGCCGTTCGTCAATGCCACGATCTCGGGCTCGATCATGATCGGCGGCTCGAGCACCTCCACCATGCCGTGATCGGCTGTCACGGCGAGGGCCACATGATCTGGCAGCGACGCTCGAAGCGTCACGGCAAGCTGCTCAACGACGGCGAGCGCTTCGCGATAGTGCTCATCAAGGCCATGCATGTGGGCGACAGTGTCGAGCGTGTCGTAGTAGGCGAACACCATCTGGGCACCTGCGTCGACGGCGTTGCGAACGGATCCCACCAATTCGCCGAGACTCCGCCAGCCCCAGAACGCTCCCCCGCGCAAGTGTGCAGAAGTGAACCCGCTGTGCTTGAACTCCGCTCGTGTCACCACAGCAGCAGGCTGACCGCAGAACGGCACCACCGGCTGCAACTCCTCGGGCGGCACGAGCGCGCGGGCGTCTTGCCCGCTCGCGCGCCAGCGCAGCGAGTTCATCAAGCCGAGCGACGTCGGGACGCGGTAGCCGACAAGACCGTGCTCGCCAGGTGTGGCGCCGGTCGTCAGTGATGTCAGTGCGGTGGCGGTCGTGCTCGGCGCAACGGTCGTCATCGGCGAGCTGTCATCGCATGCCGCTGCCAGTGAAGGGGCTCGGTCTCGATTGCGCCGAAGCTGATGCCAGCCGAGGCCGTCGACGACGAACAGAACCACAACCTTCGCCGTCTCGAGCTCGCGATGAAGAGGCGCGGCGCCGGTTCCGGCGAGGATCGACGGCATGACCGAGGTGATGCAGCGGCCGCCGTAGTCGGGCACTGTCCGTTGCAACTCGAGGCGCTCGCCACTCACCGTGATGACCTTACGGAGCCCGTCGACAGGTGGTGGTCTGCGTGGTGACGCCGGTGTGCTCCAGCGCGTGTTTGCTGGGTTCACGGGCCGTTCGAGCTGCGGCCTCGCCGGTGACACCGATCGTGCTCATACGACTCGCTCGATGCCCGCCGTGGCTCTGACGAGCGATCTTGGGCAGAGGGCTACGCTGCGGACGTGGCGGTGTCGACCCGGGGGGACTACGCGAGCCGCGCACTGCTGTCCCTCGTCCTCAACGACAATGGAAGACCGACCTCTGTTCGGGACATTGCGGAGCGAACAGCCCTGCCCCAGCCCTACTTGGAGCAGATCCTGCTCGCCCTCAAGGGCGCCGGACTCGTTCGCTCAAAACGGGGCGTCGGCGGCGGATATGTGATGGCTCGTGACCCCGCCGAGGTCACGATCGGCATGATCGTGCGAGCCGTCGACGGACCGATCGCACTCGGCGACTTCGGCCAGCCGCACCAAGACGGAGCTTGCGACCATGAAGGCCAGTGCGTGCTGCTTGCGATCTGGGATTCCGTCGGGCTGAGCATGCGCTCCGAACTCGATTCCTACAGTCTCGCCGCTGTTGCCGAGGTCGCCCGAGGACGTGCGCCATGGCCCGGCACAGCGCTCACGACCGGAGAATCTCTCGGGCCGTAGTGCGGGGCGGATCGGATTCAGGTCGCCGTGATCGTTGCCGGATCGCCGCCGAATTGACGGATCGCTTCCGCGAAGTCGGGGGCCAACTGGGCCTCAAATGACATCGCCTCGCCGGTTGAGGGCTGGCGGAACTCCAAGCGCGTCGCATGCAGCAACGGTCGGCCGATGCCGAACGGATCGCGCACTCCATAGGTGAGATCCCCGAGCAATGGCAGCCCGATGCTCGCCAGATGCACTCTGATCTGGTGGGTGCGGCCGGTCTCGAGCTGGCAACGCAGCAGCGACGCTTCCACAGGGTGCGAGAACGACTCGACGAGTTCGAAGTGCGTTCGGGCTGCACGGCCATCAGACAGCACCGCCATCATGGTCCGGTGCCGCCGATCGCGGCCGATCGGTGCGTCAATGGTGCCGCGAACCGACTCGGGCATTCCCCGGACGAGCGCGAGGTAGATCCGCGTGATCCGCCGAGATGCCAGCTGGGCGACCAGCGCGTCGTAAGCGGCGCTGTTGCGGGCGCAGACGAGCAGGCCGCTCGTGCCGCGGTCCAGCCGATGTACGATCCCCGGTCGGTCGGACGGCCCGGCTGCGTACATTTCCGGGAATCGCTGCACCAGTGCGTCCGACAGGGTGTGGTCGGGGTGCCCGGTTCCGGGATGCGTGACGACTCCGGCCGGCTTGTTGACCACCACGACGTCGACGTCGGAGTACACGACGTCGACGTGCACCGGCTCTTCCGATATGGGTGGCGCAGCGGCGGCATCAGCGGGCATCACAGGGCTGATCACCGCGGCGACGTGAACGACTGTGCCCACCGACAGACGCGTCGAGGCAACCGTCGTCGGCACTCCGTCGAGCAGGACTGCTCCGTCGGCAACCAGGGCGCGCACCGCAGAGCGGGGTCGGCCAGTGACCATGGCCACAGCACGGTCGAGCCGCTCGCCTTGGAGTGCGCTGGTGACTTCGAAACGTTCAGCCGGCGGCATAACGCCGATCTCCACAAGTCATCGGTGCTGGGTGCTTCGGTACCGGTTGCATCAGTGCAGCGGGAGCTGGCGACGATCCGCGCCCGGGCGCGTCACGATGCTGTCCGCGAGCGCCGCTCGCCCCGGTACAGATGCACCAGCAGTCCGGCGAGACCGATCGTGATCGCCGCATCGGCGACATTGAAGATCGGCCACCACTGCAAGTCGATGAAGTCAACGACGCCACCCGATCCCCATCCGTCACCTCGGAAAACGCGATCGGAGAGATTCCCGAGCGCTCCGCCGATGATCGCTCCGAGGCCCACCGTTGGCCATGTCCCGACCACGCGCCGACGGGACCTCCACAGCACCCCGACGATCACGATCGCAGCGAGCGCCAGGACAGGTCCCAGACCCTTCCCTGCGGAGAACGCGAATCCTGTGTTGTGAACCAGACGCAACCGCAGCGTCCACACCACATCGATGATCTCCCCCTCGAGAGCAGCTGCTGCCCAGACCTTCGACAATTGATCGACAGTCGCAACAGCGACGGCCGTGACGGCGAGCCAGATGTTGCGCGACCCTCGGGCACGCGCAGGGCTCATCGGGTTGTCGGGCACGGTCGTTCGGTTACGACCGCCGCCACGACGGACCGCTGCTCTTGACCTCCACGCGCATCGAGGCGTGAGGGATGACCTCGAGACGCTCTTTGGGGATCGGCTTGCCCGAGATGATGCAAGTGCCGTAGGTGCCGTCTTCGATTCGCGCGAGCGCGGCGTCGATCTCGGCGATCTCCTCGCGCTCACGCGCGGAAATCTGCAAGGCCCGGTCTCGCTCGACCGCGATGGAGTCGCCCTCTCCGGATTCCTCGTCGAACTGCACATCGCCAGGCTCTCGTTCGTTCACCAGTTGCTCGGCTTCCGCCTCGTAGCGCTCGGCGTGCGCGGTGTAGCGCCGCCGTTCCGCCAGGAGAGCCTGACGTTGCTTTTCGAGAAACACCTCGCCGAACCGGGGACGGGTCGATCGCTTGCGGGGGGCAGATTTCTTCGGCCCCGACTTCTTGGCCGCCGCGTTGTTCGCGCCCGTCTTGCTCGCTGCGGACTTTCTGGCCGGTGCCTTGCTCGCTGCGGACTTTCTGGCCGGTGCCTTCTTCGCTGCGGTCGCGGGGGTTTCTTTCGAGGCTGCCGCAGGCGTACTTGAGGCTGCCGCCTTGCTGGCAGGCTTGCGCGGCGAAGGCGGCGCCATTTCATCGGTGGTCATAGCCCCTCCCCTGCTCAGCGACGCCGCAGTCTAGAACCGCTCTCGTCGATCCGGCCAACGCACTCAGGTGCACTCGAATGCACTCGGATGCACCCGGTTGCCTGCGTCGAAGCAAAATGGACACGGATGCGGGCTGATGCAGCGCTACCCTCAGCGCGCCGTGGGCCAGTCTGCGACACCGGAGACGGCGCGGGTGCGGCCTGCGTGCCCATCGAAGGCATCCGAGGACTGGTGATGCGAGAGTCGAGCGACAGCGCGTATCCCCGCGTTCGAGCACAAGCGAACTTTCCCCACATCGAGGAACGGATCTTGGCGCGCTGGCGCGACGAAGGGACATTCGAGGCATCCATCGAGAACCGTCCTGCGGACGACGAGTTCGTCTTCTATGACGGGCCGCCATTCGCGAACGGCTTGCCGCACCATGGCCACCTGCTGACGGGCTACGTCAAGGACGTGGTGCCCCGCTACCAGACGATGCGTGGCTACCGAGTCAACCGGCGCTTCGGCTGGGATTGCCACGGGTTGCCGGCCGAGATGGAGACCGAGCGCGAGCTGGGGGTCAGCGGGCGCGCTGCCATCAGTGACTACGGGATCGAGAAGTTCAATGCGCACTGCCGGGACTCGGTGCTGCGCTACACGGCCGAATGGCGCAAGACCGTCACACGCCAGGCCCGTTGGGTCGATTTCGACCACGACTACAAGACCATGGACTTGCCGTACATGGAGTCGGTCATGTGGGCGTTCAAGCGGCTGTGGAACTTGGGTCTCGTGTACCAGGCATATCGGGTCATGCCGTACTCGTGGGGAGCCGAGACCCCTCTGTCGAACTTCGAGATCCGCCTCGACGACGCGACACGCCCTCGCCAGGACCCTGCGGTCACCGTGTGGTTCGAGCTCGATGCGTCTGACGACGGCTTCGGCCCTCTACGGCTGCTGACTTGGACGACGACGCCGTGGACGCTGCCGTCGAATTTGGCGGTCGCCGTGGGGCCTGACATCTCGTACGCAGTCGTCGAATCCGCGGCGCTCAGCGGCGAGCCGGCCCGGTATGTGCTGGCTGCGGACTGCCTCGATCATTACGAGGACGATCTCGCCCCCTACTCGGTGCTCGGCCGTCTGAGGGGCGCTGATCTCGTGGAACGCGGGTACACGCCGATGTTCGACTTCTTCGCCCACCGCAGCGAAGCGTTCCGAGTCCTGGAAGGAGACTTCGTCGACACGTCCGAAGGCACGGGCGTCGTGCACTTGGCTCCGGGCTTCGGCGAGGACGACCAGATCGCGTGCGAGGCCAACGGGATCGAGATCGGCGATGCCGTGCCTGTCGATGACCGCGGGTGCTTTGTTGCACCGGTCGCACCGTGGGCCGACCTCAACGTGTTCGAGGCAAATTCGCCGATCGTGGCGGAGCTGAAGCGTCGCAACCGGGTACTGCGCCACGACAGCTACGAGCACAACTACCCGCACTGCTGGCGGACCGACACGCCCATCATCTACCGGGCGATCAACTCTTGGTATGTCGAAGTGACGGCCATCTCGGATCGCTTGGCCGAGACCAACCAGAAGATCAATTGGGTGCCCGGCCACGTGCGCGACGGACGATTCGGGCAGTGGCTGGCCGGCGCGCGGGACTGGTCCATCAGCCGCAACCGCTTCTGGGGCTCGCCGATTCCGATCTGGATGAGCGACGATCCGCAGTACCCCCGCATCGACGTGTACGGCAGCCTGGACGAGCTCGAAGCCGATTTCGGCGTTCGCCCCGCAGACCTGCATCGGCCCTATATCGATGAACTGACGCGCCCCAATCCCGACGATCCGACAGGCCGCTCGGTCATGCGGCGAGTTCCTGAGGTGCTCGACTGTTGGTTCGAATCTGGTTCGATGCCGTTCGCGGCAGTGCACTACCCGTTCGAGAACAAAGAATGGTTCGAGCGCAACTTTCCCGCTGATTTCATCGTCGAGTACATCAATCAGACCCGCGGGTGGTTTTACACACTACACGTCCTCGCAGGGGCGCTCTTCGGACTGCCGGCGTTCGAGAACGTCATTTGCCACGGCATCCTGCTTGCCGCTGACGGCAACAAGCTCTCCAAACGGCTGCGCAATTACACCGAGCCGACCGAGATCTTCGCCAAGCAGGGTGCTGACGCATTGCGCTGGTACTTCATGGCGACGAACATCGTTCGCGGCGGTGATACACGTATTTCCGACGTGGGCATCGACGAGGTCGCGCGCCAGGTGCTCATCCCCATCTGGAACTCCTACGCCTTCTTCACGTTGTATGCGAACGCCGATGGCTACGAGGCGAAGTTCCGTGTCGACTCGCCACACGTGCTGGACCGCTACCTGCTGGCCAAGACGCGTGAGACGCTCGAAGGCGTCACCGACCGCTTCGACGCGTACGACCTTCCCGGCGCCGCCGCGCTGCTCCAATCGTTCATCGATGCCCTGAACAACTGGTACATCCGGCGCAGCAGGGTTCGATTCTGGGGCGAAGCGACCGGCGGATCACCGGATGGCGACGGAGGTCGCACTGGCGATCCTGACGCCTTCGACACCTTGTACACGGTTCTGCGCGTCTTCGTCACGATGGCAGCACCGCTGCTGCCGATGCTCACCGAGGAAATCTACGGAGGGCTCACCGGCGGGCAGAGCGTCCATTTGTCGCATTGGCCAGATCCGGCTGAATTGCCGGCGGATCCAGTCCTCGTGCGTCACATGGACGCAATTCGCGCAGCGGCGTCCGCCGCCCTGCGTGTGCGTGAGGACGCTGGTTTGCGAGTTCGGCTGCCCTTGCAGCGAGTCACGGTCGCCGGTGCAGGTGCCGAAGCCCTGGAGCCGTTCGCCCCCCTGTTGGCAGAGGAAGTCAACGTTGCCGAGATCGTGCTCACCGACGAGCTCGGCGATCTTGCGGCGCCGGTGTTGCGACCAGAAGGAGCAGTACTCGGACCCCGGCTCGGCGGCCAGGCACAAGAGGTATTCGCTGCAGCGCGAAAGGGTGACTGGCGCTTCGACGACGACGGATCGGTAATTGCGGGTGGCCGCCGACTGGCCGACGACGAATATCAATTGAGCCTGCAGCCGACGGACCCCGGCACCAGTTCAGTGCTGGACGCTCAACGTCTCGTGGTCGTTCTGGACACAACCGTTACCCCCGCGTTGGAGGCCGAAGGGGCTGCACGGGATCTCATTCGTCTCGTGCAGCAGGCTCGCAAGGAGCACGGACTCGACGTGACGGATCGAATCGATTTGGCCGTTCGCTGGAGCCCGGCGAATCTCGATGTCATCCGCCAGCACGAATCGCTCGTCGCTGCGGCAGTGCTGGCGCAACAGATCGAATGGCTGCCCGGGGGCGACGACCCTCAGATCGACATCGCCGTCAGCTCCTGAGCGCTCCGATAGCTCCAGATCGCCGAGGCACGCCCGCTGGCTGGGCCGCTATGCCGAGAGCGGCTCTCTGCGGATCAAAGCGTCGAGGAACGGATCGTCGAGCTCGGCAAGCGCGAGCGGGGGCCGGTCAGTGTCGTCGGAGAACGCGGCGGGATCGTCCTCGTCATCGATTCCGAATCCGTCTCGCTGTCCCGCTGGCAATGGTTCTTCATCGTTCAAGGTCACCGAGTCTGCGAGCGACACGATAGGTGTGCCAACTGCTGCGCGGGGTGCGGGGGCTTCAGGTACTGGTTCGCCGACGTCGGCAATTTCGACAACCGGAGCCTCGGCAACGGGAGTGTCGGCTACTGCGATGTCGACATCCGGATCCTGGGCGTCGGCGGTCTCGTCGGCTACTGCGATGTCGACATCCGGATCCTGGGCGTCGGCGGTCTCGTCGGCTACTGCGATGTCGACATCCGGATCCTGGGCGTCGGCGGTCTCGTCGGGTGCTTGTGGGGACTCGGCCGTGACGGCGACATCCAGGCCTGCCTCGGCAAGGGTGCGCTCAATCTCGCCCTTCACAAGGGTCGCTATCGAAGCGGCGAGATCGTCCCCTCCCGCGGCGAGTGCCTCGCCGAGCGCCTCGACGCCGGATGCAGAAAGCCCGGCGACCGCAGCCGCAATCTGCTCGATCGCCTCGGGTGCCAACTGGACGTGCAACGGGGCGAGCTGAGTCGGGATGCCCGATTCGACGCTGGACACTCGCTGATTCATCTCAGCCATCTGGTCTCGCATCGAAACAAGCTCGGCGTCGAGTCGCTCGAGCATGCCCACACCTGCGGCTGCGGAAGAATCGCTTGAAGGGGTCGCCATGGCGCGCAATGTACCAGTGTCCGCGGGACTCGCCTGAGAAGCCGCCCGCTGAGGTCACGACGTGCGCGGTGAAGCTACGTGTCTCCCGCTCGTGATCGCTGCGCTCACGAGCCCTGCGGGCCAAGACGTAGCTGTCTCAGCAGATTGCGGCCCGCAGCACCTGCAACCCGATGATCAACACGATCGGTGACAGATCGAGTGATACCTGCCCCATGCGCAATGCCGGCAGCGCCCGACGCAGCGGACCCATGACGGGTTCGGTCAACCGCACCAGCCAAACCCGAACCACTGCGACGGGGCTCTCTGGTGCCAATGGTATCCACGAGAACAGGACGCGTCCGAGGACCGCAAAGATGAAGAGCATGATGACGGTGCACAGCAGGCTGCTCATCGTTTGGTCCCAGATACCTCTGTTGGTTGCGTCAAGGTGTCAGGTCCCGATGCCCTGCTCTGTGGCCCGACGGTGATCGTCGTCGGTGACCACCACGTTGGCCGGTACCAGCATGTACACCGCGTTGGCGACCTTGCGCATCTCTCCGTTGCGGGCATAACAGAGTCCGCTTGCAAAGTCGAGGAGGCGGCGTGCAGTGTCGCGGTCGAGACCTTGCAGGTTGAGGATGATTGGCTGGTCGCGTTTGAACCGGTCGCCGATCTGTTGCGCATCATCGAACATTCGAGGCATCAGGACGAACGGCTGCGCTGTCGACGGTGGCACGCGCCGGACCCCGCCGGCCGCTGTGGCATGAGCAGCCACCGGTACGCCAGACGAGCTCATGGGTCGTTCGATCACCGTCACACCGCTGTGGGTTGGAGCGTCCGGCGCCGACTCTGCCATTGCCATCTCGCCGGGCGCAGGGCGCTCGGACGGTGACGCGTAGCTGTCGTCGGGGCCGAGGCCCAGATAGCTCATCGCCTGTTTCATGATCGAAGCCATGCCAATCCTCGCCTGGCCAGTATGCGCCAGCAAAGGTTACTTACCGCCAAGATACGGTCAGTTGGCACCAGAGTACGCGACCCGCGTGGGCCGTGGTCCGAAAAGCGCCGTTCCGATGCGGACCATTGTCGATCCGGCTTTGATCGCCTGCTCCAAATCTGCGCTCATTCCCATGCACCGATGCTCGAGGCTGTGCCTGTCCGCAAACCGGGTTACCTCGGCGAACGCTGCGGCGATCTCCGGCTCCGTGCCCTGAGGTCCGATCGCCATGCACCCTTTGACGTCAAGGCCCGCTTGCCGCGCCTGCGCCAGCAATGCCGGGGCGTCCGACAGCGGGCAACCGCCCTGGGTGCCGGCACCGGCAACGTCGAGTTGCAGGAAAACGCCGGCACCTGGACTGCGTCGAGCAATCTCGGCAACAAGTCGCAGACGGTCCAAGCTTTGCCACACGTCGACTGCGCCGGACAGCTGACGCACCTTGTTGGTCTGCAACTGTCCGATGAAGTGCGTCTGGATGACATCTCGGGTCCCCGGCTGCAGTTGTTTCAGCTTTGACAGCATTTCCTGGGCGTAGTTCTCGCCGATCAGCGCCAGCCCGGCCGACGCTGCCGCCTCCACAGCTGATGAGTCGAATCCCTTCGTCACTGCCACGATGGCGATTCGATCGGGGTCGCCGCCGGCGTCATCGATGCGGTTCCGGACCCGCTCGGCGCGCCGAAGCACCTCCGTTGGGTCCATCACCGAAACGATTCCGCCGCCGGATCGGGGGCGTCAATCGAGACAAGCAGCGCGGTACGCCCTCGCTCGGCACGTGCGCGATGCGAGAAATACCGCATGTCGGTGGCTGTACAGCGTGCCAGATCCGTGTCGATGTTCACCCCGCAACGTTCAAGCGCGGCGCGAACGGTCACGGACAAGTCCAAGGAGCGGGTGCCCCATGCCGTACGGCCGCGGACACGAGAACCGAATTCGCTGACGACGGCGCTGAGGTCGTCCGCGCCGAACTCGTAGTGCTGAACACAGATGTGCGGCCCGACAACAGCGCGCTGGCTCGCAAATCCGTGCTTGCGGAGTTCGTTGCTTGCACTTTCGATCACGCCCGCAAGCAGTCCGCGCCATCCCGCGTGAACCGCCGCAACTGCCGCGGAACCGTCGCTTTGGGTGCCGTAGAGCGCGATCGGAACGCAGTCGGCAGTTCGCACCGCAAGCGTTGCTCCCTGCCTCGTTGTCCATGCCCCATCGGCGCGAGCCCCGAAGTGGTCGCCCGGTTTCGACACTCTCACCAAATCGGTGCCATGAACTTGTCGCAGGAACGTGATGTCGCGCTTGTCGTGGGAATTCGGCACGGCCCAATCGCCGTCTGCCTGTTCTGTCACGACGATGCGAGCGACGCTGTTACCAACTCGCCGGCGCAGCGTCAGCACGATGCCTCAGCTTCAGAGGCCGTGGGAAGAGGTAGCGATCTGCGTGAAGTCCGCAGCGGCCTCAACGCAGGAAACTGGGAACGTCGAACGATTCGTCGTCTTCGTCGAGATCACCGAACGGATCTGCGAGGTCGTCATCGTCGGATCTGGCGTAGTCCCCCATCGGAGCGCCCGCGTCCCGCCGACCGCCGGCGTAGCGGTCGAATCCAGCGGCGATGACCGTGACCCGGATCTCCTCGCCGAGTGCATCGTCGATCACCGTGCCGAAGATGATGTTGGCTTCGGCGTGGGACACCTCGCGGATCACCTCGGCGGCCTCATTCACCTCGAACAACCCGAGATCGGGTCCCGCAGCGATGTTGAGCAGGATGCCCCGAGCGCCGTCGATCGATTCTTCGAGCAGTGAACTCGACACTGCCTGGCGGGCGGCGTTCTTCGCGCGGTTCTCGCCGTGTGCCTTGCCGATGCCCATGAGGGCGGTGCCCGCGCTGGACATGATCGTTTTCACGTCAGCGAAGTCGGTATTGATGAGGCCCGGCGTGGTGATCAGCCCTGAGATGCCGGACACTCCTTCGCGCAGGACGTCGTCAGCCATGCGGAAGGCATCGATGATCGAGGTGTGCTCGTTTGACACGGTCAGCAAGCGATCGTTCGGAATCACGATCAACGTGTCGACACGTTCCTTCAAGCGCTCGATGCCTTGCTCGGCCTGCACCTGCCGACGCTTGCCCTCGAAGGCAAACGGGCGCGTGACAACGCCGATCGTCAGCGCGCCGACTTCCTTGGACACTTCTGCGACGATGGGAGCGCCGCCTGTACCGGTGCCACCACCCTCGCCGGCCGTGATGAAGACCATGTCTGCCCCTTGCAGGGCTTCTGCGATCTCATCTCGATGTTCCTCGGCGGCTCTGGTGCCTATCTCTGGGTCGCTTCCGGCACCAAGCCCGCGCGTCAGCTGGCGACCGATGTCCAGCTTGACGTCGGCGTCGCTCATCAGGAGTGCCTGGGCATCGGTGTTGATGGCTATGAACTCGACACCGCCGAGTCCGACATCGACCATCCGGTTGACGGCATTGGACCCACCGCCGCCGACGCCCACGACCTTGATGACTGCCACGTAGTTCTGCGGTGACGCCACAAGTCTCCTCGAGTTCGCTGGCCTGCTGTCGTAACTCTGGGCACGACAGCAGGCCCTATCAGCGCAAAGTAGCGCAACAGACGACAGTACCGATGCCTTTCACCGACAACAAGGGCCTGCGGCCTTGGCCGAATTTGGGTCAACGTGTTTGTGGTTGTGCCTCGGATCCGGTACGCAACACAGGAAGGCGCGGCACGGAGACATCCAGTTCCCTGATATCGGCGCTCTCCGCGCCCGCCTGAGCGGCGTCGGCCAGTTGCCCCACAACGGTCGCGACCGCCGCCGCCTTTGCGACGATTGCCGAGTCGTCACCGAGAATGACTTCGAGTTGAGCGCGCGGCGCAAGCACTCGCAAGCGCGCCCTGAGGTCGCCGCGCTGGTCGCGCCACACGCTTTCGATGACCAGGCCCCGTGCGGGAGTGAGGGCCTCGACGGCCTCAAGCATCGCGTCACCATCACCGGACAGGAAGCCGCCCATTGCGGGGGCCGCGCGAATCCCCGACAAGCGCGGCACCTGCGGTGGGTCGGCGAGAGCCTCGGTGAGGACCCGACCGTCGGTGTCGACGAGCACCCACCTCTGCGGAGCCTGCAACGCCAGCGCGATCGCTCGGCGCTCAGTGATCTCGATGTCGACAGTGCCCGGCCATTGCCTGCGTACACGCGCGTTTTCGATCCAGGGAAGCTTTCGCAGGGACGCCTCTGCTTCGCTGGTGTCGATCAGCGGCATGGCATCGCCGGAATGGATGCCCACCGCATCGATCGCCTCGTCGAAGCTCACACGATGGAGGCCGGTGAACTCGATCCGATCGACATCGACCGCACCAGAGGCCAGTACCCCGATTGCGAGCGCGATCGTGCCGACGACGCCGCCGAGTGCCCAACCCCAGCGTCGTGTCCGTGCCCCTACGGCGTCGGAAGGCACGGCGCGTTCAAACAGAGCCGGCCGCGTCGGAGGATTCGAAACCCACCATTCGGATTTCGGGCTGCAACGCGATGCCGGCCGAGTCCGCGACGCGTCGACGAACCTCGGCCATCACAGCTGCGACGTCCGCGGCGGTGCCTCCGGGATCGGACACGATGAAATTGGCGTGAATGCGCGATACCTCGGCGGTGCCGATGCGAAGGCCTCGCAGGCCCGCTTGGTCGATCCGTGCACCAGCGGAGTCCTGCGGCGGATTCACGAACACCGAGCCTGCGTTGTGGCCTCCGGGCTGATGTTCGCGTCGCCATCGAACAATTTCTGCGATCCGTCCCAGGGTTGCAGCGGGGTCATCCGGTTGTCCTTGCAGGCGAGCACTCGTCACAACTTGTGTCCCGGACACGCCGCTGTGGCGGTATCGCAGGCCCAGTACGTGCGAGTCATAGGTGACGGATTCCGACGGTCCTGCATCGGAGGAGAGATCGATGATTGTCGCATCAACAAGGCACGATGCGATGTCACTGCCGTGCCCACCGGCGTTCATCTTGACGGCCCCACCGACGGATCCCGGAACGCCGACGGCCCACTCGAGTCCTCCCACTCCTGCTGCGCCGCATCGTCGAGCCAGCACCGGCAAAGCGACTGCGCCGCCCGCAGTTGCGGTCGCTGCACGCTGATCGATGTCGATTCGGGAGAACGATGCTCCGAGAAACACTGCGATGCCTTCGAAACCCCGGTCGGCGACGAGCAGATTCGAACCTCGACCGACGATGAGCACGGTCATGCCGGCCGCGTGGCTCGCTGCGCCGACGAGGCGCAGGTCCGCGGTGGTATTGGCAGTGAACGCGATTGCAGCGCGTCCTCCGACCCGTGATGTTGTAATCGCGCCGAGCGGCGCGTTCAGGCGGGCGCGCTCCCCGAGAACGCCGACCGCTTTTTCGATCGCGGCCGGGTCGGCCCACGAAGGAGATCGATCACCCATCGGTGCCCTCAGGCATCAGCCGAGGTCCCCGCCGGGGACATCAACTCGTCAGGAAGCGTCGTGAGGTCGCCAGCGCCCAACGTGAGGCACAGGTCACCCGGGCGCAGCAAGCCTCGCAGATACGCCCGCAGTTCTGTCCGGCCGGGCAAGTAGTCGACACGGGCATCGGGGTGCGCGTCGAGCACCGCTTGTGCGATGAGCTCCGCAGAGATTCCCGGCAGGGGTACCTCGCCCGCGGCATAGATCTCGGTGAGCACGATGTGGTCGGCGACGCCAAAGGCATCGGCAAAGTCCTGCCACCGCGCTGCAGTCCGGGTATAGCGATGCGGCTGAAACACCGCAATGATGCGCCCCCAGCCTCCCCCCGCAGCTGCGGCAACAGCTGCGGCCACCTCGGTAGGCAGATGCGCGTAGTCGTCGATGTAGGCCACGCCAGCGCGCTCCCCGCGGCGTTCGAAGCGCCGGGCAACCCCGCCGAAGCGCCCCAAGGCTTCGATCATCGGCTCAGCTTCTGCTCCCAGCTCCAACGCAGCGGCGAGGGCGCCGGCGGCATTGAGAATGTTGTGCATGCCCGGCAGCGGCAGGTCGCACGATCCGACGGCCACCTCACCTGCGAGCAATTCGAAGCGCGCCTTCGAACGGGAGCTCGACGCGTTGACCACCCGGTAGTTGGCGTCCGGCGCGGTGCCGTACGTCATGGTGCCGCCGATGCGTTCAGCCGTCTCTGCGGCCACGTGATCGTCTGCGCACACCACACGTGGACCGGTGGCGGAGGAAAGGAAGCGTTCGAATGCCGCCTTCAGAGATCGAAAGCTGCCGTAGTGATCGAGATGGTCAGCTTCGATGTTCGTCACGAGGGCACCTTGTGCCCCCAATTCGAGAAAGGTGCCGTCGGATTCATCCGCCTCGACAACGAACCACTCGCCGCTGGGGTCCCACACCGCACCTGAGCCGATCTCGTTGACCTCGCCGCCGATCAAGAACGATGGCTGCTGACCCGCGGCGACCAGGCACAGCGCAAGCATCGACGAGGTCGTCGTCTTGCCGTGGGTGCCGGCGACTGCGAACGTCCGCTTCCGGTCGCAGATCGATCCCAACATCTCGGCCCGACTCAGCACCTGCAGGCCTCGTGCGCGAGCCGCCACGAGCTCAACGTTGGAGGCGTGGACGGCGCTCGAGTGCGCCACGAGTTCGGCTTCGCCGAGATTGGCTGCCTCGTGGCCGATTTCGACGCGGGCGCCCTGCGCTGCGAGTCGCGTCATGCCTGGGCCCCCTCTCAGGTCGCTGCCGCTGACCTCGTGGCCCATCTCGGCAAGCACCACGCCGATGGCGTTCATGCCCGCTCCGCCCGCGCCCACAAGATGGATGCGGCGCCTGTCGGCCAGCAGCACGCTGCGCGATTCGGGCTGGCGGCTCATCAATGCCCAGACTCCTCGAGTGCTGCTGTACCGGGAGGCGGGACCGTGCTCGGCACCGCCGAACTGTGCTCGATGATCAGTTCCGCGACACGTCGAGCAGAGTCTGGGCGACCGAATGTCGATTGACGCGGCACTGCGCCATGTCTTGGCGTTTCGTTCCCGAGCTTCGCCGCCATATCGATCTCGGCAAGCAGTCGGTCCGCATCGAGTTCGGCGTCAGGCACGATCCGGGCCATGCCGGCATCGACGAGGCTGGAGGCGTTGCGGTGCTGGTGGTTCTTCGTCGCCGCCGGCAGGGGCACCAGCACCGCACGAGTGCCGAGCACCGCCAATTCTGCGATCGTCGAGGCCCCAGCGCGGCAGATCACGAGGTCAGCGGCCGCCAATGCGAGCGGGAGATGCTCGTCGAAGGGGACTGCGCGGTACCAATCGCGCACGAGCGCGTCGCTGGTACGAATCGGGGGCGGAGGTGGACGTAGTTCCCAATCCCGCTTGCCCACGACGTGATACATCAAGACTCCGTCACGGCGAAGCAGATCATCGAGAGCGCCCCACACTGCGGCGTTGATGCGCCCGGATCCGAGTGAGCCGCCGAATGCAACGATGATCGTCGCCGTAGGCGCCCACCCGAGCTGTGCCCGGGCGTCGTCAGCATTGCGGGCGGCGCTCACGACTTCGGGCCGTACCGGATTGCCGGTGATGACCTCGCGTCGGAGTCCGGTGCCGGGGACCGGTACCGCAGCCGCCTTGGCGAATCGCCTGACGAGACGATTCGTGCCCGATGCCACGGCATTCTGCTCGGTGATCACGAGCGGAACGCGCCAGACGACAGCACCGATGGCTGCGGGCAGGGCCGCATAGCCCCCCAAGGACAGCACGGCAACGGGCCGTCGCCGCGCAACGAGCGCGACGCCTCGCAGCGTTGCCCAGGCAAGTCGCACAGCGGCGATGGCATTGGATCCATTCAGCCGTCGTGCATTGAGGCCTCTGCCACCGAGGGTGGTCAGGCCGTATCCGGCCGGTGGCACCATGTCGGAGTCCATGCCCCGAGCGCTGCCCACGAAGTGGATCTCCCCAGGGGGCCAACCGCGCTCGGTCAGCGCCGCGGCCACCGCCAGACCAGGTAGAAGATGTCCCGCCGTCCCGCCGCCTGCGATCAGAATGCCTCGACGCCCCACGGGCATGGCTCAGCCAGATCTCCGCGTCACGTTCAGCAGCAGGCCCGCAGCTGCTGAGGTCACCACCAACGATGAACCCCCGAAGGACAGGAACGGCAAGGTCACCCCGGTCACCGGGAGCAATCCAACCACGCCGCCGACATTGATGAGCGTCTGCAGCACGAACCAGATAGCGATGCCAGCGGCCAGGAGCGTTCCGAACTCGTCCGGCGCGCGTTGGGATGTCCGCAGGCCACCGATGCCGACGACGCCGAGCAGCAAGAGGAGCCCAACCGCGCCGAACAGGCCCATCTCCTCGCCCACGATCACAAAGATGAAGTCGGTGGGCGTATTCGGCACCCATCCCCATTTGGCCTGACCTGCGCCGACCCCGGTCCCGCGCAGCCCTCCCTGAGCGAGACCGACCAGGCTCTGGAACGTCTGGTAGCCCTCGTCAGCCCGTTCTTCGATGGGATTGAGGAAGCCGGAGAGGCGTGCTCGGCGGTAGGGCGCTGCGATCGCCAGCGCTGGAGCCCCGATGCCGACGACAAGCGCAATCTTTCCGAGGTCGCGGCCCGGCAGTCCCGCCACGAAGAGCATCCCGACGCCGATGCCGACAAGGATGAGCATCGTGCCCAGGTCGGGCTGAAGCAGCACCAGGCAGCAGCCCACAGCGAGAATCAGCATGGAGGGCCGCAGGATTCGATCGTGCCGGTCGATCTGGTCCTTGCGTGCATCCAGGAAGGTCGCCATCGCCACGATCAAGGCGAGTTTCGCGATCTCGGACGGCTGGACATTGATGGCACCGAATTCGAGCCAGCGGCGAGAGCCGCTGACCTGACGGCCCACAACGAGGACCGCGATGAGCAAAGCGATGCTCGTGGCCGCCAGCGGAAACGCCAGGCGACGCCAGTGCCGGTAGTCGATCCCCAGCGTGATTCCCAGGACACCCAGCGAGATGCCCACCGACCACAGGTGTCGCGAGAAGTATTGCAGCGGTCGATCGGGTGCCGCGATGACGGTCGCGGAGGTCGCAGACAGCACCAAGACGACGCCGGTCAAGATCAACAGCAGGACTGCGGCAAGGAGTGACACGTAGCGCACGGATGGACCGACGGTGACGGCCCGGCTTGCTCTCATGGTCGCTGCTCCACCGCTCCCAATCGGATCCCGAGGTCTGAGATCGCCGAGATGAAGCTCTGCCCTCGTTCGTGATAGCTCGAATACCAATCGAACGATGCACATCCAGGAGACAGGAGCACGTCACCCGCAGGACGTGCGAAGTCGTAGGCGACGGCGACCGCCTCCGCCATTGACGCGGCCTCGGCGAGCTCGATCCTGCCCCCGCCTGCGCGCTGGAAGCACGCCGTCACCTCCGGGGCGGATTCGCCAATCGCTACCACCGCTCGAAGGTGGGACGCCGCCGGAGCGAGGTCGCCGAGGTCAAGGCCTTTGTTGCGGCCGCCGGCGATGAGCACCGCGTCCGTGAAGCCGGCGGCGGCCGCGACCGTGGCGTGGGGCGCCGTGGCTTTGCTGTCGTCGTAGAACATGACGCGGCCGAGGCGCCCCGCGAACGCAAGCCGGTGCGGAAGGCCGTCGAACGAGCACAGCTCGGCGACAACGTGGTCCAGCGATGCACCCATCTCGATCGCCACCGCCGCGGCGGCGGACGCATTCGACAGGTCGTGCGGGCGACGCCGCGGCAGCTCTGCGGCAGCGACGAGCGGTGTCCGGTACGCCGCGAGCACGCCGTTGTCCACGCGGACGTCCGCTGGCGCATCGAGCCACTGCGGAGGGGCAAAGGTCACCACACGTGAGGGGGACGCTGCAGCGAATGTGCCGACAGCATCGTCGCCGTAGGGCGCTACAGCGAGGTCGTCGGGCCCCTGCGCTGCCCAGATACGGGCCTTGGACGCGGCGTAGTCATCCATATCGGCATGCCAGTCGAGATGGTCCGGGGCGAGATTCAGCCATACAGCCACCGCGGGAGCGAAGGAGCGGGCACGATGCAGGCGAAACGATGAGGCTTCCACTACGAAGGCGTCGACCGGGCGGTCGATCGCCTCGACGAGTGCGATGTCGGTATTCCCCGCCCCGACAGCGCTGATGCCACTGCGATTCAGCATGTTCTCGACAAGGACGGTGACGGTGGTCTTGCCGTTGGTGCCAGTCACCGCAGCGCAGGGTCGGCTGTCCCACTCCGCCGCGAGGTCGAGCTCGCTCACGATGGGGACGCCGGCTGCGTCCGCAAGGGTGTACACGAGGTGGTGCGGGGGCACGCCTGGACTCGGGACAACGGCACACGCATCGGCGACAAGCGACGCCAGCACGTCGCGATCAGACGAATCGTGCACGCATGCCTGCTCGAGCTCGGGGCCATCGAGATTTCCGGGCCGGTCGTCAGCCATGACCACGTCGTGGCCGCGTTTGGCAAGTGCTTCTGCGACAGCGCGGCCCGTCACGCCCATTCCCACGATGAGGTGACTCATAGCGATCCTGACGGCAGCTCGACGAGGTCGAGGCTCAAGAAGTCGGCGTAGTAGATGCCGAGCGCGATGGCCACGAGGAGGCTGTTCACGACCCACAGTCGGATGAGCACGGTCGTCTCAGGCCAGCCCCCCAGCTCGAGGTGGTGATGCATGGGGGCCATCCGGAACAGCCGGCGGCCGAACAGGCGGAACGAGCCGATCTGCAGGATCACCGATGCCGTCTCGATGACGTAGAGGCCACCGATGATGGGCAGCAGCAAGTCGACATGAAGCATCATCGCCAGACCGGCCATGGCCGTGCCGATGGACAACGAACCCGTGTCACCCATGAAGATGCGTGCCGGCGGCGCGTTCCACCACAGGAATCCCGCACATGCACCGGCCATGGCGGCGGCGACAATCGCGAGGTCGAGGGGATGCTTGACGTCGTACGCGATGCCATGCCGAAACGTCCAATAGCCCACGACGACGAACGCGGTGAATGCGACGGTCGAGGCACCCGCAGCCAGTCCGTCGAGGCCGTCGGTGAAGTTCACGGCGTTCGCGGTGCCCAGGACGATCAGCACCGCCCACAGCACCCACACCCCCGCCGGAATCTGCAGCGAATTGCCGTTAAGGCGGCTGAAGGTGATCGCGGTCGGTATATCGACCCACCACACTGATGCAACAGCGAAGCCGATTGCAACGGCGAGCAGGCCGAACAGTTTCGCCTTCTTGTTCAAGCCGAGATTTCGCTCCCGGCTGACCTTGATCCAATCGTCCACCAGACCGACGGCACCAGCTCCGATGACGGTGGTCAGCAGCACGATGCCCGATCGTGTGATCACCGTCTCGGCACGAAGATGGCTCACCACATAGCCCACGACTGCCGCGGAGACCACCGCGACGCCACCCATCGTCGGTGTGCCGGCCTTGGTGATGTGGCCCTGCGGGCCATCGAGCCGGATGGGCTGACCGACCCCGCGAGCCTGCAGCCACGGCACCAAATAGCGCGTGCCGACGAGCGACACACACATGGCGGAGCTGGAGGCGATGAGCAGAGCGATCATCGGGTTCGCTCGCTTCGTCTGCTCAAGAGATCTGCGCTCACCTTCGCATCATCGAACGCGACGGCACAGTCGCCGCGGATCTGCAGGATCTCGTGTCCTTTGCCGGCCACCACGATCACATCGCCCGCGACGGCGCCGTCGATTGCCAGAGCGATCGCTCGGGCACGGTCGAGTTCGATGTGCAGCCCGTCATCGGGGCCATGACGTGTCGGAGCCCCAGATGCGATCACCGCAGCGATCTCCGCCGGATCCTCACTGCGCGGGTTGTCCGACGTGATCACCATGAGGTCGGCGTGCCGGTCGGCAGCGTGGCCCATCAATGCTCGCTTGGACTGATCCCGATCACCGCCTGCACCGAAGACCGCCCAGACTTTGCCACCTGCGGCAGCAAGTTCGCGCGCACTCGACAGCGTCGCAGCGAGTGCTTCGGGCTTGTGAGCGAAATCCACCAGCACCAGCACATCGTCAGCGGGGGTACTGACCGGCCACAGACGCCCACGCACCGGTTCGATCGCGCTGACGCCGCGAGCAATGTCGTCCGGCTCGTAGCCCAGCGCACATGCCGTTGCGGCTGCGCCCGCAACGTTTGCCGCATTGATCCGCCCGAGCAGGCTGCAGCGGACGGGTCGACCCTTCCAGTGCCCACGCAGACCGTGTGCCGAGGCAACCGATACGTCATCGGGCTGCCATCGATGCACCCCTGCGACGGCCGAAGCCATCGACGCCAGGCGTCGGCCCCACGGGTCGGCCGTGTTCACCACCGCTATCTCGGAGCGACCATCAAAGAGCTTGGCCTTGGCAGCGAAGTAGCGCTCCATGGAGCCATGGAAATCAAGATGTTCATGACCGAGGTTGGTGAATACGCCGGCTGCAAATCGGGCACCATCGACCCTGCCGAGCTCGAGGGCATGCGACGACACCTCCACGACGGCGAGTTCGGTGCCGTTGCGCGCCGCAATGTCGAGCCGGCGGTAGAGGTCCGGGGCTTCGGGCGTGGTCCGCGGTCCGTCAAGCGTCCCGATCACCTCGCACACCGATCCGCAGGCGCTCCCGATCGCCGCGAGGGCGTGTGTCACGGAGGTCTTCCCGGCGGTCCCGGTCACTCCGACCACACGACAGCGCCGCCAAGGATGGTCGAAGATGGTCGCTGCAGCCGGTCCCATCGACGCTCGCACGCTCGGGACCACGATCTGGGCCACGTCGAGATCCAGTTTCCGTTCGACAAGCAGCGCAGCAGCACCAGCTTCGACCGCTGCGGTCGCAAAGGTGTGCCCGTCGTGTTCTTCGCCGACGACGCAACAGAACAACGAGCCCCCGACGGCTTGGCGGCTGTCATGAGTGATCTCGGTGACCTCCACCCCCGCGGTGGATGGGTCGACGATCTCGCCATGGGTAGCGGCGGCCAGCTCGCCGAGCGACGTCTCATGCATCGGGCGCAACTTGGAGGACTCGCAAGGCGTACTCGGCGACTTCAGCGAACACCGGTGCGGCCACAATACCTGCGCGGTACTCGGCGGGTTCATCAAGGACGATGACGACGGTCAGTTCTGGCCGATCTGCCGGCAGGAATCCAGCGAACGAGCTGGTGTACCCAGTATCGCTGTATCCGCCTTCGGGGCTGGACTTTTGTGCGGTTCCGGTCTTTCCGGCAACCTGGTAGCCCGCAATCGCTGCTCGCTTGCCCGTGCCCTCAGCGACGACCTCGGCCAGCATCGACTGCATCAGCACGGCAGTCTCGGGTTTCAGCACCCGTCGCGTCGGTGCGGGGTCTGCGGCACGCAGTATCCCGTCCGAGCCGACGCTTCCGAGCACCAGTCGAGGCGTGACGTAGACGCCGTCGTTTGCGATCGTGTTGTAGGCGGCCGCCAGCTGCACCGCTGTCACGGCGATGCCCTGGCCGAACGCAATCGTGGCGAGGTCGGTGCCGCGCCACCCGATCGCGGGCCGCAAAATGCCACGGCTCTCCCCCGGCAGCGCCACGGTGTCATCGGCGCCGGTAAGCCGCCCGAAACCGAATTGACGCAGGGCGCGTTGCAGGTCCTCTGAACCGATGCGCTCCGCCAGCCGGATGGTGCCGATGTTCGACGAATTGGTCAGGATTTCCCCGGTCGTCATTTGGCGGTCAACGCTCGAATAGGGCTCGACGAAATCCTTGTCGGCGAACGTGTACGTCGCTGGTGTTGAGTGAACCTCGGTGCGCGTCGTCAGGCCTGCGTCGAGTACCGCAGCGACAGTGAAGGTCTTGGCCACTGAGCCCGGCTCGAACGCGTCGGTGTAGGCGGGGTTATAGGCGACCGTGACCACCTCGCCCGATTCTGGGTCCCTGGACACCCCTGCGAGTGCGAGAACGTCCCCCGAATCGACCTCCATGACCACGACCATGCCACCCTGCGCACCAGTGTCGCGGACAGCTCCGATGATGGCTTGTTCGGCGACCCATTGCGTCTGGGTATGCAGAGTGAGAACGACATCGTCGCCGTCGTTGGCGGGCTCGAAGAGTTGAACCCCGTTCGGCAACGGCATTCCGCCCTGGGCGATGCGCGCCACCTCGCGTCCGTCGGTGCCATCGAGCACCTCCGAGAACTGCTTCTCCGCGCCGCCCAGCGGATTCTCATCGATGTCGACTGCTCCGAGAAGGCCCCGGGCGAACTCGTCGCCGTTCGGTCGGAGCCGGGACGATTCACCGCGCACTTCGATTCCCGGAAGCCCGAGTGCTTGGACTCGGAGGCCGTCTTCGGGATCCACCTGACGTGCCACGTAGACGAAATGGCGGTCGCTCGCCAGGCGTTCGGTCACCTCGGCGACGTCGACATCCAGCACTTCTGCCAAGGCTGCCGCAGTTTGGAGCGGATTGGTGACCAATCGGGGGTCGGCCCAGATCGTGGGAAGCGTGTCCGAGACCGCCAGCAGATTGAGATTTCGGTCCAGGATTGCCCCGCGGACGGATTCGATTTCCCATTGGGCAGTTCCCTGCCGTTGTCCCAGCGTCGCGTACGTCTCGCGGTCCAGCACTTGCACCTGGACCAACCGGGCGGCGAGCACTGCGAACGCCAGCACCGTGGCGATGATGAGCAGCAGCGCCCTTCGTTGCGGCGGTCCTGCGCGCACATTGCGGCGTCTGGGTGCACGTGACGGAGGCTCCGCAGCTCGTTCTGGTCCGCCTCCGCACGGGTGCCAGCGACGATCGTGCGTCGCGTCCTGCCGTGGCGCGACAAGGGGCCGCACACGGTCTGCGACACGCAGCCCGGGCGGAGCCCCCGCCGACGGATGCCAACGAGCCCCCGCCGATCTGAGGTCAGCCTCGGGAAGAACGTCGGTCATGCGCTGTGGACGC
Organism: Acidimicrobiales bacterium; assembly: GCA_963663635.2. Lineage (GTDB taxonomy): Bacteria > Actinomycetota > Acidimicrobiia > Acidimicrobiales > Poriferisodalaceae > Poriferisodalis. Next base: position 68,854 of record CAXXMY010000017.1, on the reverse strand, counting down.
GTCGGTCATCAGCGTCTTGATCGAGAGCCAATCGCCTCCGGCTTGATCAGCGGGGGTATCGACCGAAGCAATGTTCCGCGGTTCGATCCGCACGTCGACGGGATCCGATGCCGTGACCAGGCCGAGTGCCCCGACGCCCATGAGCTCGATTTCGGACGGGCCCTGCAGCGTCTGCAGTTCGTACCTCAGGTCGATGAGACGTTCTCGCTCCGCGGCGATCTCGGCGTTGAGCTCCGACAACTGGTACTGCCCCGTTGCAAGCATCGTGTTGAAGATCGCCAGCCCGGCAAGCACGGCGATCACCGCGCACGCGAACAACGTCGTGATCCCCACCAGCCGCACGCCCATCGCGCGGCGTGCGGGAACCAATCGCAATTCCGGCGCGTTCGGCGCCGGGAGCGGGACGGCGGCAACAACCACGAGATGCAGATCGCCTCGGCGAGCTTCCGATCAGATGTGCCCGAGTCCCGAACGCTTGGCCTCGAGACGTTCCGCCGCCCGCAGCATGGCGCTCGCCGCTCGCGGATTGCATTCCGCCTCGGCTGCGGACGGGCGCGTGATCTTGCGCCGCAAGAGTCGGATCATTGGCGCTGCGCCGCAGATGCACGGCAAGGTTGACGGGCATTCGCAAATGCCGTCTGCTGCTTCTCGCAAGATGAATTTCACAATCCTGTCTTCTCCTGAGTGATACGCGAGCGTTGCCAACCGCCCCCCTCCCGAGAGGCGGTCGAGCGCAGCTCGAATTGCGGGTTCGATGAGGTTGAGTTCGTCGTTGACTTCGATTCGGATTGCGGCGAACGCGCGCATCGCTGGGTGGCGAGCGCCCCGTCGCGCGGCCGCCGGTACGGCCATACGCACGACGTCGGCAAGCTGCCGGGTGGTCCGCAACGGGCGAGCGGCAACAATCGCAGCCGCGATGCGGCCGGCGTACCGCTCATCGGCATGCCGGTCGAGCAGAGAGCGCAGCTCGTCGACGGAGTATTCGTTGACCACCAGGCCGGCGTGCAGTTCGGCGCGTGGGTCCATTCGCATGTCCAGCGGGGCGTCGTAGCGGTGGGAGAAGCCGCGTGACGCGTCATCGAGTTGGTGGCTGCTCACTCCGAAGTCGAAGAGCACGCCGACCAATGAAGCGTCGAGTTCATCGATGTGCTCTCCGAGACGATCGAATCGATCACGGCGCAACGTCACGCGGTCACCGAAGGGGGCGAGCCGTTCGCGTGCAGCTGCAATCGCCGCAGGATCGCGATCGATGCCGAGCAGCGTTCGATCCGGGTGCTGTCGCAGCAGTAACTCGGCATGGCCGCCGCCACCGAGCGTTGCATCGACGATGAGGCCCCCGGGCACCGGACGAAACACATCGGCGATCTCGTCAGCCATGACTGGCTCGTGGAAATGGTCCACAGCGGCGGCAGCGCTCACGTCGCACTCCCGGACTCAGTTGCACCCGGCGGCGCTGCCGCATGATCAGCTCCCTCGGGTGCAGCGAGGACGGACTCGCCCTGAGCGTTCACGTCTTGCCACCGGGCGCAATCCCAGATCTCCACTTCGTCGATTGCGCCGATCACGACACAGTCGCGCTGCAGGCCGGCGAATCGACGCAGCTCCTCGGGAATCGCTATGCGGCCCTGCTTGTCGGGCAGAACGCGTGCTGCGCCCGCACCGAACGAACGCTTGGCTGCCCGGCTCACCGAACCGCCCGATTGCGAGCGATGCGACATCTGGGCCGCGATCTCGCCGAAGCGTTCGGGAGTCATGAGCGCGAGGCAGCCTTCGCTGTGCTTGATCAAGAAACCGGATGGCTCGAACGCGCCGCGGAAACCCGCAGGGAGCACGATCCGGCCCTTGACGTCGAGCGCGTGCTCATGCTGTCCGACGAACAGGCCGTCCATCGAGCCTTCTCCCAGTTGTTCCCTTGGCTACCACTTCGCACCACTTTATGGGTAGATCACCCACGATGTCCACCCCCCATGTGCGCTCGGGGGTCGCGATGCTCAGTTTTTGGGTGAGGTGATGTGTCGAAGAACGAGGGAGGTCAGCTGTGCTGGGCTCAATTTGATGCCGAGATCGATCCAGCCGATGGCTCGATCGTGCGTCAACGCTGCGGTGCGGGCATCGAGTACCTCCGACAGCGGTCCAAGTTCGAAGTGCGTGTACCACGCACACTGGAACCTGCTCCCGGCCCGTGTGCGGCGCTGCGAGATGCCGACGAGCTTTCGATCCTCCACAAGCACTTCGCCGGGTCCCCTCGAGGCGAAGCACACCGGCCCGCCGGGTTCGTATGCGCCCTCGTGAACCTCGGCTTGCACGCCGAGCGACAAGAACGCCTGTGCCAATCGCCTGCCGAGCCAGCCGAACGCTCCCCCGACATCGGCCCGCCACAGTGGATCGGCAACGGGAACGAACACGTCGATCCACGTGCACAGCTGCGGGTCCAGCCAGACGGCTCCTCCGCCGCTGCGACGCCGTACTACGTCCCAGCCAGCATTCGATCCGTCAAAGCCGTTTCGCTCAAATGGATTCGATTCTGCTGAACCCAAGACAACCGCTGGCCTCCTCGGACGGAGCACCGAGACGCGCCGGCGACCGTCGTGCGGCATGGAGCGCCCGTGAAGCAACCCCGCACTGCCGCGCCACTCATCGTGAATCCATCCGGCCACCGCACCACGATGGCACCAGATACCGGCCGGTCAGACCAGATGGCCCCTGAGCTTGGGCAGATAGTTCTTCCACTCCTCCGGTGCGCCACCGCGCATTGCGGCGACCACGGCGAGGGGCTCGGGCGCATACGGGATGTGTCGCAGCCGGTAGCGGCCGTCGTCCAACAGCGTGTCGCCCTTGCCGACGTTGCATGTGCGGCAGCAGGCCACCACGTTCTCCCAGGTGTGCTCACCGCCACGGCTGCGCGGATGCACGTGGTCGATGCACTCTGCCCGATCCCCGCAGTACTGGCAGCGGTAGGAGTCACGCGCGAACACTGCTCGGCGGTGCAGCGGTGCTCGGCGACGGTAAGGAGCACGTGCGTGATAGGTCAGCCGAACCACCGATGGTGCTGCAATCGACATCCTCGGTGAGCGGATCAGGCCTGATCCGGAGTGGATCACGTCAGCCTTGCCGGCGAGAACCAGCAGCAACGCCCTGCGCACGGTCGTGATGGACAGCGGCTGGTACGTGACGTTCAGCACCAGAGTTCGCTCGGCGAGCACTGAACGCACTCGAGTCTTGCCGTTCGCCGTTGCATGGCCATTTCCCGTCACCGTCGGTGCATGAGCAACGTCTGCGCTGCCCGACAACGGGACGGGTGGCGCATACGCGACGGCGTTCAGTGCGGTCATGACGGTTCAGTCGCTGCGGGCCAGTGTCGACACCATTGGAGCCATTGGATCAGATCGTCGGCCGTCGGTGCTGCTCTGCCGTCGCCTCCACGTGCCGTCAGGGTGCGAAACCGCACATAGTCGGAATGCGGCACGGGCAGGAACGGCGGTCGTGCCCACCAGCGCGGTGGCGCCAGTCGCACGAGCGCCGCCGCAGAGGTCAGCCAGAGCGTTGGGCGAATCGCAATCGCGCTCACCAGAGCGAGCCTCCGAATGGGGCCGAGACGGCGCACCGGGCCACTCTAGGTGCAGCCCCCACACGCGACGGCGACCTCGTTCGAGTGATGAGTAGTCTCAAAGGCCGAAACGCGCAGAAGGCAGGCACGCGTGCGCAATCAGGACTCGCGAGACGAACACTCCATGCCTCCGAGCACGGGTCGAACTTCTGCTGCCACGATCGCCACCGATGGCGGGACGCCAGAGCCGGCGGCCGAACCAGAGGTGTTCCGCAGCAACTTCGAACGCGTCTTGGCAAACGTGCAGCGAGTCATTCGAGGCAAGCCCGACGCGATTGGCCTGTCCCTGCTCTGCTTGCTGTGCGATGGACACCTGCTGATTGAGGACGTGCCCGGGGTCGGAAAGACGAGCCTCGCAAAGGCGTTGGCGGCATCCATCGCCGCACCATTCGGGCGCATTCAATTCACCCCGGACGTGCTGCCGTCAGATGTGATCGGGGTGAACGTATGGGACGAACGCGAGCGCGCATTCGATTTCCGCCCGGGAGCCCTGTTCGCCAGCATCGTGCTCATCGACGAAATCAACCGTGCCTCGCCGAAGACGCAGGCGGCCCTGCTCGAAGCGATGCAGGAGCGCCAAGTCACCACCGACCGCACGACTCGCTCGCTTGGTCGGCCCTTCATGGTGATCGCCACACAGAATCCGATCGAGCACGAGGGCACCTACCCCCTGCCCGAATCACAGCTTGACCGGTTCCTCATGCGCATCAGCATCGGTTACCCCGATCCCGACGCCGCGATGGAAGTACTCGATCTGCACGGCGGGACGACGGAGATCTTGGTGTCGCCGGTCATCACCGCATCTGAGGTGCTCGCGATGACCCGCACGGTGGCCGAGGTGCACGTTGCGCCGGCACTGCGCCGGTACATCGTCGCAGTGGCCGACGCCTCACGGCAGCGCGGCACCATCACGCTCGGGATCAGCCCTCGCGCGACCCTCGATCTCCAACGCGTTGCGCAGGCGAGGGCCATCGCGGCAGGTCGAAACTATGTCGTCCCTGACGATGTGAAGGCCGTTGCCGATCCGGTGCTTGGCCATCGGATCCGGTTGAGCGCCGATGCCCAACTGCAAGGACTGACACCGCACACGGCACTGCGCGAGGTGATCGAGTCCGTCGCCGTTCCGTCCAGCGCTCGCTGAGGAACAACCGCTGTGCGAGCTCCCGCAGCCGGTGAGCCGTCGTGCTGAACCCGGCTCCCCCAACAGGTGAGCCGCCGTGCTGACACGACGCGGCTGGACCGTCGGGATCGTGGCCGTCGTCCTTGTCGGTGCCGGCCGGTTCTTCGGGATCCCCGAGCTCATCGTTCTGGGCGTCGCAGCCATCGGACTGGTCAGTCTCGCCGCAGTTTGGACCCGAACACGACGCATTCGCCTGAGGGTGCAGCGCTCAGTACAACCGGTTCGCGTCCATGCCGGCGGAGTGGCACGCGTCGAGCTCATGGTGACCAATCTCGGGGCCCCGACACCTGTCGTGCAGATGACCGATCCCGTCACGGGGACGCTCGGCGCTCGATTGCTGGTGAGTCCTCTCGAACCGGCGGAGCAGGTGACGGCGTCATACCTGCTCCCGACCAAGCGCCGGGGACGTCTCGTCATCGGACCCGCAGAAGTGGCAGTCACGGACCCGCTCGGAGTGGCTCGCACCTCGATCGGCGTGAGCTCGCCGACGACGCTGATGGTGTATCCCGCGACGCAGTCACTGGTGCCGCCGCGTCTGTTCCGGGGACCTGAGCCGCTGGGGATCGCCGCTGACGCACACACGCTGCAGCGCATCGGCGAGGACTTTTACGCGTTGCGGGACTACACGGTCGGAGATGACCTTCGACGGATTCACTGGCCATCCACGGCGCGTCTGGGGCGACCCATGGTGCGCGAGGACGAGGTGCCTCGACGCAGCCGCGTCACCGTGGTGCTCGACACTCGGAACTCGTCATTCGACGACGAACGATTCGAGCTCGCAGTGTCCGCGGCGGCGAGTGTCGTTCTGGCATGCGCAACGCGACGCGATCCGCTCCGCCTGCTGACGATCGCAGGAACTGACACGGGATTCGTGACGTCTGGCGAAGGCTTGGCTCAAGTGTTCGATCATCTTGCCGAAGTCACGACATCTGCCCTGGGCTCGATTCGACGGGTCATCGCCGAGGCCACTGCGGCGACGTCGGGCGCGGTGGTGGTCGTGCTCTCGGGCGCCCCATTTGAAGCACCACGCGACTTGGAACTCGTGACGGCGGCAGCGCGGGGGTCCTCAACGTTGACCGTCATTCGCGTGTGCCCTGCAGGTGGTGAGATGGGTCACCCGCAGGGATTCTCGAGCCGGTACGTCGAGATCGCCAGCCTGTCGCAGCTGGCTGCGTCGTGGGCGTCTGCTCAGGCTGAAAGCGTGCGCGCATGACTCGGCGGCCATTGCGGCTGGCCGAGGCCGCCCTGTGGACGTTGACACTCCTTGCGCTGTTGACCGCCCGTCGGCTTTTCGATTCGTGGGACTACCTGCCGTTGTGGCTCATCCTTGCCGCCGGCGGCCACGCCACCGCCGCGGTCACGCGGCGTCAACGCTGGCCGATCGCGATTGCAGCCACGATCGGGCTGGTGCTGTTCGCGATCGCCCAGAGCCTCGCGTTGTATTCCGACACGCTGCTCGCGGGACTGATGCCGACCGCAGCGACGGTCCGTCAGGCGGCCGCCGACATCGCCGCAGCGTGGGATGCATTCGGAATCGTGGAGGCGCCGACCGTAGCGACGCCGGGCTTCTTGCTCGTCGGAGGCGCAGTCATCTGGCTTGCGGTGGTGGCCGCAGATACGGCGGCATTTCGGGGGCACCTGCTGACCGAGGCAATGCTGCCGAGCCTCATCATGCTGGCGTTCGTGGGCGCTTTGGGCACCGACGGCTGGCGCATCCGCAGCGCGGCGGCCATGGTGGTTGCCTGCGTCGCGTTCGCCGCTGCCCATGGCCTCCACCACACGGGCGGCTGGGTGCAGATCGGTCCGGCCCGACGCCGCCGAGTGTCGGTGCCGATGCGAACAGCGCTGCGGTTTGGCGGAATCGTCGCTGTGGGCGCTGCGCTGATTGTCCCGCTGCTGCCTGGCACAGACGCGCCGGCAATCGTGTCCTGGAAGGACCTCGACGGCACCGTCCCCGCGTCCCGTGTCACGATCAGCCCGCTCGTGAACGCCCAGGGGCGGCTGACCGGGGTCTCGCAGGCCGAGCTCTTCCGGGTGCGAGCCGAGCGTCCGGCGTACTGGCGAGTCTCTGGACTTGGTCGCTTCGACGGCACTGTGTGGGGCTCTGGACAGCTGTACAGCAACGCGGCTGAGTTGTTGGGTGCCCCGCCGCCGGGTGACCATCTGCGCCAGGAAGTGACCATCGTTGCCCTCGACAGCATCTGGCTTCCCGCAGCGTTCGAACCGGTGGCCTACGACGGGGCCCACGCGCTGTACGACGCCGAATCCGGCGCGCTCGTGACCGACCACAGCACAGAGTTGGAGCCCGGATTCACCTACACCGTCAGTTCCGACATCCGCATGCCCTCGGTGGCAGCGCTCGTGTCTGCGAGTGATGCAGTTCCACCTGAGATTGCGGAGAACTACCTGGAGCTGCCAGAAGGTTTCAACGAACGCGTCGTCGAGCTTGCAGCCGAGGTCACTGCCGACGCTTCCGGGCCATACGCCAAGTCCCTGGCACTGCAGAACTTCTTCTTGGAGAACTTCGCGTACACGCTGCGGGTTCCGGGCGGGCATGATTCCGATCGCATGGAGCAGTTCCTCTTCGAGGACCGTCGCGGCTACTGCGAACAGTTCTCGGGTACGTACGCAGCGATGGCGCGCTCTGTGGGCCTCCCGTCTCGGGTCGCAGTCGGTTTCACGCCCGGAGAACTGGTCGACGGCGAGTACATCGTCCGGGGCGAGCATTACCACGCGTGGCCGGAGGTCTGGATCGGGGGCCGATGGGTGTACTTCGAGCCGACACCCGGCCGCGGTGCGCCGGGCGCAGTCGTGTACACCGGTGTCGCGCCTCAGCAAGTCGTGCCCGGAGACCCCGACGCCGCGGGCGAGTCGGGCTCGGGATTCATCGGAGCCCTCGGTCTCGACGATCTCAAAGGCACGTCGGGCAATCTTGAGGGATTCGTCGACGTGCTCGACACCGAAGGATCCAACCAGGCGAGCGGAGCGTGGGCCGAGTGGGTTGTGATCCCGTTCTACGCCGTGGTGGCGGTCGCGGGAATCTGGCTCATCTCGGTTCCGGCAGCGGTGCGACTGCGCAGAGCCCTGCACCATCGGCGCGCGCGGGGAAATCCCAGAGCGACCGTCGAGGCCAGCTGGCACGACGTCACTGAGCGTTTGTTCGAACTAGGTCTCGATCAACGCTCGGCCGAAACCCACACCGAGTTTGCAGAGCGCGTCGATCGGCGCCTGAGAATGGATGCTTCCGAGCTGGCGTCCCTGGCAGGGGCCACACAGGAGGCCTGTTTCGCTGCCGATCCCCCATCGCCTCGCACGGTGGTCTCAGCGCGCCTCGATGCGCACAGTCTCGAGGCGAGGATCCGATCCGGACGCAGCTATTGGGACCGCGTCGCGACTGCATGCCGTCTCATCGCCCTCACCGCAGGACCGCGCTCTCGCCGTCGCAACGGAGCGCGGCTGTCCGAGCCATATGTCGGGACTGACCGACTGCGCGGGTAGGTGTCGCGGATCGGTGTCGGCGACTGGTCCCGTGCTCGTTCGGGGGTCAGTTCTCGTCGTTGCGGAACCTGCGGCGCATCCGGTCGCCGAGCGAGTCTGCGCCGCGGGGCCGTGTCCGCTTCGCGATCGAGTCAGACACCTTTTCGAGACCCAGCCGGCCCATCTTGCGAACATTGCGCTCGATCACAACGGCGCTGACGAAGACCACCAGGAATGCGCCGAACGACACCGCGAAATGCACCTGCAGGCCCAAGCCGACGCCGACGAGCCCAAGGACGCCGGTCAGCACCGCCCAGCGGATGTTGCGCAGAGCGTGACGTGCGAGGGTGGTTTCGGACACCTCGCGCGCGAACTCAGGGTCGTTGTCGTAAAAGTCCTTCTCGATTTCGAGCAGGATGCGTTGTTCGTCTTCCGAGAGCGGCACGCACAGGCTCCAGACGCAGCTTCTCCATTACTGATGCCAGTGTAGGACCGGACCCGTCACCGTATCCACGCGCGTCAGCGTGAACGGTCCTGCGGATGGGCGACGTGGGAGGTGATGCCTCTTCAGGGCTGTTCCCGTTCGGTGCGCTCGCAGGCCGTTCGGGCCTTCGCGTGCCAATTAGCGACCCCACCGACGCTCGCCGGGATCCCCCTCGCGCAAGGTGCCCGCGCCATGGGCGATCGAAGCACGGCCGAACTTGGCGCGGATTGCATCGAGAGCGTCCGCAATCTGTCGGTCGAGCTCGGTGTCGCCCGTCGGACCGATTGCCGTATCGGGTTCCTGTTGGGCCGCGGCTGAACCTTCGGATCCCAGGTCGAGCGCAAGCTGCAGTGTCTGTGGAGCCGGCGCGACTGCACCAGATGTCGATGAGCCCGATGCACGGCCGTCGTCTGCGGCGACGTCGTGGAGGCCCGACACCGAGATGCCGAGCAGTCGCACGCCTGCAGACAGATCGAGCCGTTCGACCAGGCTGTGAGCAACGGCGGCCAACGTCCGTGAGGTTTGGAACGGCTCGGACAGCGTCTGTGCCCGCGTCCGCAGCGAGAAATCCGGGTAGCGCACCTTGACCGTCACCGTGCGGCCCCACAGGCCGGCTGCACGCACGCGCGACGCCACCGCATCCGCGAGACGGACCGTCTCGCTGTGGATCCGTTCGGTATCGGTGATATCGAACTCGAACGTTTCTTCGTGACCGATGGATTTCGGCGTCCCGCCGCGATGCACCGGCCGGTCGTCGCGACCCTGTGCAAGTGAGGCGAGGTGGGCCCCGTGCGCAGCACCGACGGCTGCGACGAGGGTGCCGACGCGAACCGTGGCGAGGTCGCCGACCGTGCCGACGCCGATGGCCCTCAGATGATCCAGCGTCACCGGTCCCACTCCCCACAGAGCCTCCACGGGATGCCCCCAAAGGAACGCGAGCTGCTCGGCAACCTCGACCACTCGTACGCCGAGGCCAGGCCGTGGACCGTGGGGGCTGACGATCGGCTTGGCCGCAACTGAGGCCAGCTTCGCAAGGGTCTTGGTCGACGCGACGCCGACCGAGCAATCCAGTCCGACGATGTCGCGAACGGCGCCTCGAATGTGCCAGGCGATCTCTGGAGATGTTCCGAACAGCCGGTGCGCGCCAGATACGTCCAGAAATGCTTCGTCCAGCGCAATCGGCTCGACGTGCGGCGTCACCGACTCGAATATCTCGGCGATGGCGGCTGAGGCTTCGACGTAGCCCGAGAAGTCGGACGTGACCACGACAGCGGACGGGCACAGCCGGCGGGCCTGTGCGGTGGGCATCGCCGAGTGCACGCCTCGAGCGCGCGCTTCGTAGCTCGCAGACGCAACCACGCCACGCCGGCCCGATCCGCCGACAATGACCGGTCGGCCGACCAGGGACGGATCGCGCTGACGCTCGACTTCGACGTAGAAGGCATCCATGTCGACATGCAGGATCGAGAGCTCATCTTCCGACATATCTGGCTCAGGTCTGACGACTGACCTACCGAGGCGTGACCGTGAGCCCGGATCGGTGATCACCCGAGACCGTGTACCGAAATTCGTGGCCCCTCGGCGCTTGCCCGCCCAGGTAAGCGAGCAGCGGCTCGCTCAACCACGCGTACTGACCGGCGAGGAGTTCGGAGATTTCTGGCAGTGGGACCCAACGGGCGTCGAACACGATGCCGTCGGGATCGTCGACGTCCAATTCGCCAGTCCAACCACGAGCCTCGTGCACTTCGACGCGCAGAATCCAGCCGGGTCCGTCGCGACCGTCTGCCTCCACGGTGTACAAGGGCCCGTCCCACGCCGACACCGCCAGGCCGGTCTCCTCGGCAACCTCGCGAGTGAGGGCGCCCAGCACGGTTTCTCCGGGGTCAACCACCCCGCCCGGCGTGCTCCAATCGGTGCTGCCATTGCGGCGCCGATTGTTCACCATCAGTACCGCGTCCTCTGCCACGAGGATGCCGCCTGCAACTGCCCAATTGTGCACGTCTTGCGGCACTCATGCAGTCTGCCACGACCGAACCCGCCGAAACGCAGTCGCGAGGCGGCCTGTGCCATTGCCCCCCTACCATTGCCACGGTGAGCGACCACGGCCGGCAACTGCGCGCGAGCGACACGGCGTCATTGGCTCGCCTCGACGCCCCGATGCTGACAACGGCGCCGACTGCACTTCCCTCAGTGCTGGCCCGGGCTCTCGCATTCGGGGCAATCGTGATCGCTGCGGTGTGCGGCGGTCTCGCCGGGTACGCCACGGGCACGCTGCAGTGCAGCCAAAGCTGCACCGGCACATCACTGGCTGGCGCTGCGATAGGTGCGCTCGTCGCCTCTGTCGGCGTTGCCGCGCTCGCCGCACTGGTCCTTCGCTCCATGAGCGAATGGGCCGACCAGGCGTCCGTCTGGGGTCGCCACCGCAACCCCGCTTTCAGCGATCCGACGAACGACCGCAAGTAGACGGCGACACAGTGAGCACCTACGAAACGACGGCAACACAGTGAGCACCTGCGAAGCTACGGCAACACAGTGACGACGAACGTCTTAGTTGTCGAGGACGACGAGCGAATCCGCACGGCTCTGCGGCTGGCCCTCGAGGACGAAGGCTGGCGTGTGTCGGAGGCCGAATCGTGCGAGGACGCCCTCGAAGGCTTCAATCCGGACAACACCGACGTCGTCCTTGTCGACATCATGCTGCCCGGTCTCGATGGATTCGAGCTGTGCCGGTCCATCCGGCGGACAAGCCACGTGCCGATCATCATGGTCACCGCCCGCGACGACACTCACGACATCGTTGCGGGACTCGAGGCTGGCGCAGACGACTACCTCACGAAACCGTTCGCTCCGAAGGAGCTCTCGGCGCGCATCAGGGCATTGCTTCGCAGAAGCCGCACAGTCGACGGCAACGACCTCCCGAGACTCATCGGCGACCTCGAGATCAATCCCGACGAAGGGGTCGTGCGAAAAAACGGCGAAGAGTTGCATCTGACGAAGACCGAGTTCCGACTGCTCTGCGAACTGTCTGACAATCCCGGCAAGGTCATGAGTCGCGAGCACCTGTTGGAGCGCGTCTGGGGATACGACTACTTCGGCGATGGCCGGCTCGTGGACGTGCACGTTCGTCGGCTGCGTCTGAAGATCGAGGACGATCCCGCCCGCCCGCGCTACGTCGCGACGGCCCGCGGCATGGGCTACAAGCTGCGAGCCTGACATGGCGCTGCGCCGGCCGCGTCCTCTGCGGCGGTTGCCGTTGCGTGCGCGCGTTGTCGGCGCATTCACTCTGGGGGCGCTGATCGCGGCATCGATGCTCGTGGTGATCACCTACGGGCTGTCACGAAACTCGATGCTGGGCCTTCGCCAAGAATCTTCTGAAGCACAGTTCTTCGCCAATGCGAAGCAGGTCCAAGGCTCGCTGCGGGCGGAGAGTCCGGACTTCGCCGTCTTGCTCGAGTCACTGCCCAGCCTGAGCGGCAGCCGTTCCATCGTGCGCACAGGGCCCGACACCTGGAGGTCGCCGTCGCTGGTGCCCAGCGACCTCCCCGCTGAGCTGGTCAACGTCGCGGAGAACTCGAACCGTGCGTATGCGATGCGGTACCGGCTTGACGGCGTGCCGCAGCTCGCGCTCGGTCTTCGCCTGCGCCCCGCTGCGGTCTCACAGCTCAGCGAAACCCTGTACTTCGAGGTCGTCCCGCTGTCCGAGATCGAGGCCACGCTGAGCAGCCTCCGACTGATTCTCGGTCTCGGCGGAGCGCTGACCGTTCTCATCGGTGTCGCCATCGGCGCGTGGGCTGGTGGCCGCCTCCTGCGCCCGCTTGCGAACGTGTCCGATGCCGCCAATTCGATCGCGCACGGACGCTTCGACACGCGTGTCGAGCACAGCGACGATCCCGATCTCGCAGTCATCGTGGAATCCTTCAACGACATGGCCGATGCCATGGAGCGGCGCATTGCGCGAGACGCACGTTTCGCGTCGGACGTGAGCCACGAACTGCGTTCGCCGCTGCAGACGCTGCGGAGTTCCATCGACTACTTGAATGGCCATCGAGACGAGCTCTCGTCTCAGGGCGCCACGGCGCTCGACCTGCTCGCCTCGGAGATCGACCGCTTCGAGCAGCTTGTGCAGGACCTGCTCGAGATCTCGCGGCCCGATGCTCACGGCTCAGTCTTCGAGCGTGGTCTCGTGAACGTCACCGAACTGGTCCAGCACCGAGTCCACGCCTCGGACAGCGACATCACTTTCGAAATCAGCCCCGCGGCGGCGAATGCTGTGGTGATCGGAGACAAGCGAGGTCTCGCGCAGGTCTTCGACAACCTGCTTCGCAATGCCGAGAAGCACGGCGGCGGCGCGACCCTCGTCGAGATTTCGCGCCCCGACAACTCCGTGAGGATCGCCATCGAGGACTCCGGGCCCGGGGTCACTCCGTCCGAACGTGAGCTGGTGTTCGAGCGGTTCACCCGCGGCGCAGCAGCGCGCAAGCGTGGCGCCGGCAGCGGCGCGGGTCTGGGGTTGGCTCTCGTGTACGAGCACACGAGGCGTCATGGCGGCTCTGTCCACGTCGAATCCAGGGCCGACGGAGAGCGGGGCGCTCGCTTCGTCGTCGAGCTGCCGATCGCGGGACATCGATGATGTCTCGACTGTGGGCTTCACGGCGCTGCGGCGCAGCGCTGCTCGCATGCGTGGCGGTGCTCGCTGGCTGCGGACTGCCGACAGACGCCGCGCCGTCTGGAGTCGACGTGCCGTCCGACGTCTTTCCCTCCACGGACGACCAGCCGAACTCCGGAATCCCAACGGCACCTGACACATCTCTGCATGCGGTGTTCTTCCTGCGCGACGGTCGCCTGGTCGAGCTACAGCGACCGCTCGCCGCACCCGTGTTCCTCGATGCGCCGCTCAACGACTTGCTCGCGGGTCCAACCCCGGCCGAAGCCGAGACCGGGCTGGAGTCCGCCATTCCCGCAGGCACCGAAGTTGTGGACGTCCAGCTGTCTCGCAACAACGTGGTGTCGGTCCACCTGAACTCGGTCTTCTTCGAAGTCGAGGGAGCACAGCGCATCCGTGCTGTGGCGCAACTTGTACTGACTGCCTCGTCGCTGGCACGTGACACCCAGGGAGTGCTCATATTCCTCGACGGTGTGGCGCAATCGCTCCCGGACGGGGCCGGAACAATCGCTCAGGTCCGCCCTGGCGAACGTCCCCGGGCACTCCGCGTTGAGGACTTCAGCGAGCTCGGTCCCCTCATTCCCCAAGGCGCGGCTGCGGCCAGCTGAACCAGTGCTCGGATCGCCGCAGAAGCCGTCGATCTCCCACACGTCCATGCCGTGACCGCGTCGTCGCTCGCAACGCGGCAACGAACATCAACATCGTCGGGAACACCTCAAGCCGCCCGAACAGCATCAGCGCCATCAGGACCGGTCTGGATTCCCTCGGGAACGCCAACGCAGTCGAGGTCGGGCCGGCGTCGCCCAGTGCCGGGCCGGCATTGCCGATAGCTGACACTGCCCCAGAGAAGCCGGTCTCGAGATCGGCTCCGAGCGCAGCGATCATGACGCCACCGATGACGATCAGTCCCAGGTACAGCAGCACGAAGCCCAATGCCCGCGCTGCGATGTCTTCGGCGACAACGGTGTCTCCGATTCGCATCGACAGGACCGCACGGGGGTGACGAGCACGGATCACCTCGCGAACCGCATAGCGCGCCACCACCTGCAGCCGCAGGACTTTCATGCCCCCAGCCGTCGAGCCCGTCATCCCGCCGACCACCATCAGCACCAACAGCACCATGTGGGTTGCCGGGGCCCAGAACACGGGATCGGTGTAATCGGTCGTGCCGAATCCGGTGCTCGTCCCCAGCGACGCTGCATAGAAGAGCGATTCGCGTACGTTCGTGCCGAAGCTCATGTTGGGCGAGTTCAGCCACACCAGCATCAGCAAGGCTCCCCCGATCAACCCGAGGTACCAGCGCAATTCCGAGTATCCCCGCAGCATCGAGCGAGTGCGCATGATCGTGTGCCAGTGCAGCGAGAAGTTCGCGGCGCATACCACCATCCCGACAATGAGCACCAGCTCGATCCCAAACGAGTCGAAGTAGGCGATCGACGCCGAATGGGTGGAGTACCCACCCGTCGCAACAGTCGTGAATGCGTGGGCCACAGCGTCGAACAGGCTCATGCCTGCAATCAAGAGTGCGACTGCGACCGCCAGCGTCAAACCGCCGTACAGCATCCACAGGCGCCTCGCTGTCTCGGCAATGCGTGGCGTGAGGCGGTCCGCAGTCGGGCCAGGAGCTTCGTTCGCGATGAGTTCGAGTCCTCCGACCTTGAGCGCTGGCAGCACGCCCACGGCGAGCACGATGAGGCCCATGCCGCCGAACCACTGGATCATGCTGCGGAAGAAGAGAATGCCAGCGGGCACCGCGTCAATGTCGGCGAGGATCGTGGCTCCTGTACAGGTGAAACCCGAGATCGACTCGAACAAAGCATCGTCGAACTCGCCCCAAGGAATCACTCCCCCAATCAGGAATGGCAAGGCGCCGGCTGCCGAGACAGCCAGCCAGGCCCACGCCACCGCTGCGAATGCCAGCGCCGAATCGGCCCTTGCCGACACCACCGAGCCGCCCATCATCAGGCTGCCCACCGCCGCGGTGAGACCCGCTGACACCAGCAGTGCCAGCGTGCCTCCGCCTCCGTCCAACCGGGCGACCGCAGCAGACAGCACCATTCCGGCAGCGACAAAGAGCAGCGCCGCACCACTGACCCGTACCGGTGTCGATTCGATGCGTCCCCCGAGCACGCCAGCCGCAGCCCTCATTGCAACCGCATTCCGTACACCTTGCGCCTTCGCCAGGGGCCACGGCGGGCTGCGCTGGCTGCTGGGTAGACCGCGACCGTGAGCGCAACCACCATGGCGGTGACCGACACCCGGCCCAGAAGCATCAACAGGCCTGCGGTGGCCCGACCCAACGATCCGAGCGCTTCCAGATGTCCGGTTGAGCCTGCCTCACCGAGCGCCGGCCCGACATTGGACAGCGTTGACACTGCATATGACAGAGCGTCGACGACGCCGAGACCGCTCGCAGCAAGGGCAATGGATGCCGGGATCACGAGCAGCGAGGCCAGGAGCAGCTCACCGACGATGCGGCCCATCGTGGATTCCGAAATCGTCGAACGCCCGAGGTGCAATCGTTCGGCCAACGCCGGATGCACGGCTCTGCGAAGTTCCCGACTGATGTATGACACCAGCGTCAACAGGCGCACGACCTTGAAGCCGCCGGCCAAAGAGGCGCTCATACCGCCCAAGAGCATGAGTAGCACCAGCAGGGCCTGGCTGCCCGCGGAAAGATCGACGATGGACAGCGTCTCGAAGCCTGTCGTCGAAATGGCGGAAACTGCGGCGAAAAGTGCCCCACGGATGTGATCCGCGCCGAAGTCGCCGTCCGTCCACAGTGCGATCCCCGCAGCCACAAGCACGATGATCGTCACGTACAGCCGGAATTCGTAGCTGCGCACGAAACGAGCAGGGTCCCGTCGTCTAATGGCCAGAAACATGAGGGGCAAGCTGACGCCGCCAGCCGCCATCCCGAAGATCGCGACCCACTCCACGGCCCCGGATGCGAAGGCACCAATCGAGGTGGCTTGGGTCGAGAAACCGCCGGTCGACACTGTGGTCAGTGCGTGCAATCCGCTCTGCAGCACTGGCATTCCCGCCAACGCGTACGCGATCCATGTCGCCACGGTCAGCGCGCCATAGAGCAGCAGCAACCGGCCCATCGTGCCGGCGCTGCGAGGGGCCAGTCGCCGCGCCGAGCGGGTCGCCACTCCCCCATCGGAATCCAGGCCGCCGACGCCCAGGTGCGGAAGCACGCGAACCAAGACCATGATGAGCGCCGCGGCGCCCAGCCACTGGCCGAATGCCCGCAGTGCCAGCATTCCGGCGCCGAGGCTTTCTGGGGACAGGCTGGTGCTATTGGTGCCGGTCACCGTGGCTGCAGCCTCGGCAAACGCAGTCGCCAATGCTGATGGCGGGACTGCGCCAGTCGCGACGTGCGCGACAGCAACCGCTCCGACGGCGGCGAACGCCGCGAGCGCCAAGGCGGTGAGTGTCTGGCGCTCGGTGATGCGTCGTTCAAATCGACACAACCGCAGCAGGCCGAGCGCTACCACCGCAATGACGAGACCGGCGACGGTCAGTTCAACGGCGTCTGATCCGCGCACACCGCTCGCAGCGACGCGATCGCCCACGAGCCAATCGAACGCGGCACACGCTGCGAACACGGGCAGCGAACTCGTCAGCACGACGAGAGCGGTTACCGCCAGCGTCGATTCGTACGGGCCTCGAGCCCAATATCGCAATGCCGCGTCGGCTGCTCTGGCTGCACGCACCACCAAGCGGCGCAATCTGTCTTTTTGGGGAGCCCGGCGCACCGGACGAGGTGTCACCGAAAGGCCTGCTTGACCTCGTCCACGCAGTTCGGCGTGACGAAGGCGACTACGTGGTCCCGCGCCCTCAGCTCGCTGCGGCCCCGAGCGATGCGGGCCTTGCCATCACGAACGATCGCTGCAAGCAGCATCTGCCCCGGCAGGTGTAAATCTCGCACCGCGGAGCCATCGGCCCGTGAGCCAGAGCTCACCTCGAATTCGAGCACTTCGACGTCTCCTTCGAGGAAGGTGGCCACTGCGGTCACTCCGCCGCGCACCATACGCAGGACCATGTTGGCGCTGGCGGTCCGTGGCGACAGCGCAGCATCGATGCCGACCTGTTCAAGCAACGGCAGCAGCGACAGGCGGTGCACGACAGCGATGGTCTCGCTGGCTCCTTCGGACTTGGCGTACAGGCAGGCCAGGACGTTTGCGTCGTCCTCGCCGGTTACGGCCACAACGGCGTCGAAGCTGCCGATGTCCTCACGAGCGAGGACATCGATATCTGTGATGTCGCCGTGCAGCACCAGGGCGCCGGCATAGCGCTCGCTCAGCTCCAAACAACGCTCGTAGCGCATCTCGATGATGACGACATCGACGTGACGCTCGAGGAGCCGACCCGCAAGCAGGCCCGCCGTGCGGCCGCCGCCCAGAATCATCACTCGGCGGAGGTCGGTTCGGCTCAGCCCCATGATCTCCATGAGTTCGCGCCGTCCCTGGCGCCGGCAGACCACTCGCAGAAGATCGTTGGGCGCCAGCGTGGTCTCGCGCCGCATCACGCTCACCTCGCCGTCACGCGACAGCACACCGAAGATGAAATCCCACTCAGGCTCGTAGTACGCGCCGATCTCCGCCATGGTCTTTCCGACGAGCGGCGCATCGCCGGCGAGACGGGCACCGACAACGAGCACTTCGCCGTTGGCGAGCTCGTTGACATCGGAAGCGCCGTGGTAGATGAGCAGATCCATGATGGCATCTGCCGTTTGCTCGTCGGGATCGAGAACGAGGTCCACGCCGATTGCGGCACGCATCGCTCGCCCTGGCGGCCCGCGGAGATCGCTGTCCTGCAACCGGGCGACTGCCGCCGGCACTCCTGCCTGCTTGGCTTGCATGCACGCCAGCAGGTTCACCTCATCGGAATCGGTGACTGCGACAACAACTTCTGCCCGATCGAGCCCTGCCTCGGCCAGCACCCGCGGATTGGTGCCGCTGCCATTCACCGTGAGGAGATCGAACTCGGACGCGAGCGCATCGAGCCGACCCGAATGGTGATCAACGACGACGACATCATTGCCCTCGCGGCTGAGGCGTTCGGCGATGTAGCTGCCTACCTCACCGGCACCGACCACCACAATTCTCACAGCCGGGAACGCTACTGCGGGTCGCGCGAACGGACCGTCATCGTGGCGGGAACTCGTTGCGGCCAGACTGGGCGGCCAGACTGGTCCCGACAGCGGGACCGACCGTCATGGGCATCGGAAGTGCAGGCCGCCAATGGCAGTAGTCGTGGCGATCGACGCGGGCACGACCGGCGTGCGATCGATGGCTGTCGACGAATCCGGCACCGAAGTCGGCTACGCGTATCAGGCATTTCCGCAGCACTACCCGGCTCCCGGCTTGGTCGAGCACGATCCCAGCGAGATCTGGGAAGCGACAACGGCCACCCTGAGCGAATTGTGCAAAATGCTTCGGGCCGGCAACGCAGGGCACCTGCCGGCAGTGTCGGCGCTTGGGATCACCAATCAGCGCGAGACAGTGGTGGCGTGGGACCGCCGCAGCGGCCAACCCCTCGCGCCGGCCATTGTGTGGCAGGACGTCCGGACAGCCCGACGCTGTGCCGAGCTCGAAGCAGACGGCTACCAAAGCGAAATCCGCCAGCGCACCGGGTTGGTGCTCAGCCCGTACTTCAGTGGCACAAAAGCCGAATGGCTGCTGAACGACGGTGGAATCCAAAACAGTCCCGATCTTGCGCTGGGTACGATGGACAGCTGGCTGATGTGGAAGCTGAGCGGTGGCGCAGCCTTCGTGACCGATGCAACGAATGCCTCACGGACGCTGCTGTACGACATCGGAGCGGGCCAGTGGTCAGCGCCGATGTGCGATCTGTTGTCGGTTCCAACCAGTGCCCTACCCGAGGTCAGGCCGTCGTCCGGCCGGTTCTGCCTCACCGCCGACACAACTGCGCTCGGTGCCGGTATCGCCGTCAGCGGAGTCGCCGGCGACCAGCAGGCGGCGCTGTTCGGTCAGGCCTGCCATTCCGTTGGCATGGCGAAGAACACTTACGGGACGGGCTCGTTCGTGCTCATGAACGTCGGAAACGAGTGCCCAGAACCAATCGACGGCCTGCTCACAACCGTTGCGTGGGATCTTGGTGACGGCCCCATCTACGCGCTCGAGGGCTCGATCTTCGCGACCGGCGCCGCTGTGGGCTGGCTGCGTGACGGTCTCGACATGGTCACGAGTCCATCCGAAGCCGAAGCCTTGGCCGCGTCAGTGACCGACAGCGCTGGGGTCGTGATGGTGCCGGCGTTTGCCGGGCTCGGCAGCCCGTGGTGGGATCCCGATGCGCGCGCGGCACTCCTGGGCATGACGTTCGCCACCCGACCCGCTCATGTAGCACGGGCCACCATTGAATCGATGGCCCTGCAGACCCGCGATGTCGTCGAAACGATGACCGCAGGCACAGGCCGGGCGATTGCTGAGCTGAGAATCGACGGCGGTGCAGCATCGAACGACCTGCTGTGCGCCCTGCAGGCAGACCATCTCGGTGCCTCCGTGAGCCGTCCTGTTGTCACCGAGACCACAGCGCTCGGTGCTGCGATGCTGGCTGGCCTCGCCGAAGGCGTCTGGTCATCGACGCACGAGGTCGCCGCCCTGTGGCGGCTCGAACGCCGATTCGAGCCGTCTGCCGACTGCTCCGTCGCGGACCAGACCCACGCACAGTGGCGTCGCGCACTCGCGCTGACCCGTGATTGGGCAGCCGAGTCGGCAGTCGCGACACGCGAGGGCTAGGGCGCCCCGCTGAGCTCGATGAGTGCCGCGCTCAGCTGACTCGTGGCTTGGCGGATCCGGTGCTCGTTCTCAACGAGTGCGAATCGCACGTGGCCCTCGCCTCCGGGGCCGAATCCCACCCCCGGCGAGAGCGCCACGTTCGCCTCGTTCACGAGGTGCTTGCAGAATTCCACTGAGCCCATGTGCCGATACGGCTCGGGAATCTTCGCCCAGGCGAACATCGTCCCTCGCGGCGGGGGTATCTCCCAGCCGGCGCGTGACAGGCCGCGCACAAGCACATCTCGCCGGTCTTGGTAGGTGTCGCGTACTTCCGCCGGAAAATCCTGATCCTCGTTCATCACGACAGTCGCGGCGATTTGGATCGGCTGAAATGTCCCGTAGTCCAAGTAGCTCTTCAGCTTCGCGAGCGCCGCGATGGCTTCTGCGTTGCCGACACAGAACGCAACTCGCCAGCCGGCCATCGAAAAGGACTTCGTCAAGCTGTAGAACTCGACCGCGACGTCCTTCGCGCCTTCAGCCTGCAAGATCGAAGGAGGCTCGTAACCGTCGAAGCCGATATCGGCATAGGCGAAGTCGTGCACGAGCAAGACCTCGCGCTCACGGGCGAAATCCACGATGCGCTGCATGAACTCCACGTCCACGCACGCCGTGGTCGGATTGTGCGGAAACGAGAGCACGATGACCCGCGGACGGGGCCACGAGTACTCGAAGCGTTCCACCAAGCGGTCAAAGAACGTGTCCCCGGTGTCCAAGGGCACTTCGCGGACGCTCGCCCCCGTGAACAGCGGACCGAAGATATGGATCGGGTACGACGGTGCCGGCACCAGGCATGCATCACCAGGTCCCAGCAACGTCCACATGAGGTGCGAGAAGCCCTCCTTGGCGCCGATCGTGTTGATGACCTCGGTGTCGGCATCGAGCTCCACTCCCCACTTCCGGCGGTAGAGATCCGCGAGCGCGACACGGAGCTTGGGGATCCCGCGGCTCGCGGAGTACCGATGGTTGCGTGAGTTCAGCGCTGCTTCGGCCAGCTTCTTCACCGCTCGCTCCGGAGATGCGATATCGGGATTGCCGAAGCCGAGATCGATGACGTCGGCCCCTGCTCTGCGTCGCTCGATCTTCAGCGTGTCGATGATCGTGAAGACATAGGGAGGCAGTCCTCCGATGCGGCGAAACTCCACGGAGCCGATTCCTTGTTCTCCGGCGATCGCCTATTGGCCCGCGCCCATGAACGCGGCGGGCGCGCCGCCCCCCGCTTCGAGACGGGCAGCGAAATCGGCGAGCGCCGTGTGGGCGATCCGACGTTCTGCGCGGCGCTTCACGAAGCCCGGCATCGGCACCGCCAACTCCAACGCGAGCTGATACACGACTTCGGTACGGCCCAGCTCGGCGGCGGGATTGAATTCGTACATGCCGTCGAGGTGCTTGATGATGTCGCCTTCCACTAGCCGCCAGGCGATGCGGCGGGGTGCCGCGCTGTGGTCGTACGCCAGCGTGTAGGTCGCCGAGCGTCCCAGCGCGGCTACCCGGAATGAAGCCCGGACCACGCGGCCCTCGTCATCACGCTCGTGCACGGTGGCGGATTCGATGTCTGTTGCCCATTCGGGGTAGCGCTCGATGTCGGAGACCACTGCGTGGCATGCCTCAGGCGCCGCAGCCACGAGCGTCGTCATCGTCATCTCATCGATCATCGTTGCGTCCCTGGTTTTGCGCTGAACCCATTGTCTCAAGCTGAAGCGTCGTCGCGTGTCATTTTCTCAGGAAAGCGCCGCTTCGAGGCGTTGCGCGAGATGGTCATAGGAGAAACGGCACTCTGACTCCGAGCGTGCCGCTGCACCCATGTCGGCCCGGCGTCGGGGATCGGACAGCAGTTCGTCAAGCGCGGCTGCGACTTCGGCGACCTCCGTCGGGCGCTCCACCACGATGCCGGTCGTTCCGTGCGCAACTGCCTCGTGACTGCCCCCCGAGCGTCCTGCCACCGAAGCAACCCCGCACGCCGCAGCTTCGACGAACACGATACCGAAGCCCTCCTGCTCTAACCCTGCCCAGCGACTGCGGCACGGCGCGGCGAAGACATCGGCCATACCCATCACCCGAGGCACGTCGTCGCTGCTGACACGTCCGAGGAACGAAGCCGGCGCGCCGTATCTGCGAGCCAATCGCTCAAGCCGCTGCCTGTCACGGCCCGCTCCCGCGATCGCCAGCTGCAGGCCTTCGTGTCGCTCGGCGAGGAGCGCCGTTGCCTCGATGACGACATCGAAACCCTTGCGCGGCACGAGCCGGCTGAGACTCACGACGAGTGGGCCGGGACCGAACCCGAAGCACACTCGCGCGTCGCGCTGGCGCGATTCGTCGAGAGGTACGAACCGGCTCGTGTCCACGCCCGGCGGGATTTCGACCACAGGAAGCTCGACGCCTGCGCACCTCGTTGCTTCTGCAGCCGCGTAGCCACCGGCGGACACGACGAGCGTCGCTGACCGAAGCACTCTCCCCAGCGCGCCGCACAGGCCCCGAAGCCGTGCGGGAACGGTCACCTCGGCTCCGTGCAGCACCACGCCGTAGGGCACGCCAAGTCGTGGGCCGACCGCACCGAGCGGCAGCGCGGGGTCCAACAGGACGATCTCGGCTCCCACTTCTGCCGCGAGCGCCCGGATGTGGCTTGCCAGTCGTGCGTGGGGCAGCAGGACGGGCTCACGCGTCCGCACGATCCGCATCGGCTGGGAGGCATCGAACGGAGCCGCGGAGCGATGAGGCGTCGTGAGCACGGTGGTGGCATCGGGCGGCAAACG
Organism: Acidimicrobiales bacterium; assembly: GCA_963663635.2. GTDB lineage: Bacteria > Actinomycetota > Acidimicrobiia > Acidimicrobiales > Poriferisodalaceae > Poriferisodalis. Next base: position 45,887 of record CAXXMY010000017.1, on the reverse strand, counting down.
TCGCCACAGCTCCCAGAGGTAGTTCTGAATCCCGCCGATCTTGGGCGGGAAGTCATTCGTGACGAGCAGGTGCGGTCGCATCAGACGGTTCCGCCTCGCAGCGGCACGCGCCGCGTGAGTTCGGCGGCCACCAACCCGTCAGGATCATCGCCGCCGAAGCCGCCATGCTCCGCCTCCGCCACGAGGTCGTCGCGGCCGAGGCGACGAGCCGCCCACACGGCGTGCGCCGCTACCACTGCCGAGGTCGACGCCAATGCCTGCCGCAGCACGTTTTCCACACCGGGGGCATCACGGTCGGCCACGTTGCCGAGCACGACGAGAGCGTTGCGACGCAGGTATTCGGGACGCCTGCGAGGGATGTACCAGTGGCCGAACGTCGCCATGAGCTGCTCATCGGACATTTCGAGCAAGCCGATGACGTCGACAGATGCCGCTCGCGACGTTGCAGCACGGTCAACGAAGAGTTGCGCTGGCTGACTGCTTGTGTCCGCCGCCGGTCCCGGCGCCTCGTTGTGGGGAGCCTCGTTGTACGGACACACAACCTGGCAGTCATCACAGCCGTACAGGCGGTCTCCGAGCGAAACACGAAACTCAGCCGGGAACGCACCCACCGCCTGAAGCAGCCACGCCAGGCAGCGATTTGCGTCTAGTACTCCGGCGACGTCGAGTGCGCCGGTAGGGCAGGCAACACTGCAGCGACGGCACGATCCGCAGCCGTCAGGCTGCAGTGCATCCGCGACGGGCAGCACTGCGGTTGTCACCACTGAGCCGAGCACCGTCCACGAGCCGAGCTCGTCGGACAGCAGCATCGTGTTGCGGCCCAGCCAGCCCAGACCAGCGCGCGCGGCGGCGGCACGATCCACCAGACGGTTGTCGTCCGACACGGCGACGGCAGCGAAGCCGTGACTGTGCAGGACCTCGCAAATCCGATCCAGGCCAGCCGCCAACGCGCCGTACGCATCCTCGGCGACGTATGCGGCCACCGTTCCCGCGCAATGTTCGGGCCGTGCCGTGCCGTCACTGTTCGAGACGGGGTGCACCGCATCACGGTGTGTCGAATCGAGGTGTGCGGCGGCACCGCGGTACTTGCGCGCGCACACCACGATGCTGCGTGCACCGTCGAGGATTCGGCTCGGCTCGGTCGAGCGCTCCGGCCGACCGTAGGTGAACCACATCCCTGCATGAAGTCCCGCTGCTTTGCGTTCGACGATCGCCTTGCGCGCGGTTACAAAGGGCGCTGCATCAGTGACGCCGACAGCATCGATGCCTGCGTTGGCTGCGGCTTCGCGTACGAGGGCCATCAGTTCGTCATCGGCGGCGGGCCGGCTCACGAGGTGTGTCGAAGCTGCACCCATCGATGCAGTGTGCCGTGCTCTGCCAACAAGTGGCTCCGTGGCGGCGGTCCGAGGTTCACCGGTGCTCCGAGAGGCCGAGCGATGAGGCAGCAACGTTCGGTGACAGGACGGCATCGATAGCGAGGCCGTGGCCCGAGCGGCCCGTGAGCGCAGCGAACAAGAGCGGGGAACAAGTGGTTTCGTGGCGGCGGTCCGAGGTTCACCGATGCTCTTATGCTGGACTTGGGCGGCCTCGTGACGGCGATGACATGTTCGAAGACCACGTAGACGTTTGGGTTGGCCGCCAATTCGGCCCGTACCAGATCACAGAGGTACTTGGCCGCGGCACCGTGGCGCACGCCTACCGCGCGACCACGCTGCGCGGGGACGAGGTCGGCCTCAAAGTGCTGACACCGTTCGCCGAGGCTCGAGCGGAGGTTCGCTCCCTCTTCGAGCAGGAATACGAATTGATGGCTCGCCTGGACCATCCCAACGTGCTTGCGGTGTACAACGCCGGAGTGATCGGCGGTACTCACTACATGGAAATGGAGATCGTCGAGGGCGACACGCTCGCCGATCGGTTCGGAAGCCGTCACCCGCCGACCCTCGCCGAAGGAATCTCCGCGGTCCAGCAGATCTGCGCCGCGCTAGATCACACCCATGAGCGTCGGATCGTTCACCGAGACGTCAAGCCTTCGAACATCATGCTGGAACCGCACCCAGATGGCGATGAACGTGCTGTGCTCTTCGATTTCGGCCTGGCGCACGACGTCGACGGCCCGCCCTCGCCGCCGGGCCGGGTATACGGCTCGCCGATGTACCTCTCCCCCGAACAAGCCATGGCTGGTGCCGTCGACGCGCGTACAGACATCTATGGCCTCGGCGTGACGCTGTATGTCCTGGCCGTCGGCTCCGCGCCGTTCCACGGCGAACGAAACGACCTGCTCCACGCGCACGTGCGCACGATGCCACCGGATCCAGCCGAGCGCGGCGTGTCCGCGGAGCTGTCCGAGATCATTCTCACGGCGATGGCGAAACCACCCGAAGACCGTTTCGCCAGCGGCGCCGATCTCGCTGCCACGCTTGCCGCTGTCGAGATCCCCGCCCAGGACAGCGAGCGCCGACGTGGACTGCTCCGCCGGCTGGCAGGCCGGGCATAAACACGCCGCCTGCCAGGCCGGGTGCCGTTCAGCCAACGCCGTGGCTGTAACGCTCCACGAGCTCGACTTCGTCGGTTCCGTACACGAGCGTCGTCTGCGGCGGACCCTCGTCGAATGCGACGATCGCCATCACGCGCCGATCTCCCGGGCGCACGGCAATCACCGTTCCGCAGCGACCGACCAAGTCGTCGCGTCGTTCGTCTTCGGTAGCGGACAGGCGAACGATGTCGCCGACACCGAATGGCAGCGCAAGCCCGACGACCATGATCGGTACGCAACCGAGCCGTTCGCTAGCCGGCTGCCGCTGCGAGCTCGGTCGTCAGTGTCACCGCAGCTTCGAGTTGTGCCGCAGCACGTCCATCGGCAACGGCGGCGCGCGCCATCTCGAATCCGTCTCCGAGATGCTCAGCAAGACCCGCCACGACCAGCCCTGCACCGGCGTTCAACTGCACGATCTCCGCGCGGGGTCCGGTCTCGTCACCCGCCACGATCGCTCGAAAGATCCGAGCGTTGTCCTGAGGTCCGCCGCCCCACAGCGCGGCCCGATTGACCCGTTCGAGACCGATCGACGATGGGTCGAATTGGAATTCGTCGATGATCTCACCGTCGCGTACTTCGTAGATGCGAGTGAGGTCGGTCAGGGTGATCTCGTCGAGACGATCGGCGCCGTGCACGATCAGCGATCGTTCCGAGCCGCGTGCGGCGAGCACACCCGCGACGCGAGGTGCCATCACAGGATCGCTGACACCTAGCACGAGCCGCTTGACGCGTCCTGGATTCGCGAGCGGCCCCAGGAAATTGAACGTGGTGGGAACTCCTAGCTCGCTGCGCACCGGACCCGCGAATCGCATGGCCGGATGGAACTTCTTCGCATAGGCGAAACCCAGGCCGATCTCGGAGATGCAACGCTCAACATCCTGCCCGTCGAGCTCTATTGCCAGACCGAGCGCTGCGAGCGTGTCGAATGACCCTGAGCTTGACGTGGCAGCTACCGAGCCGTGCTTGCAGACCACCGCACCCGCGGCTGACGCCACGAACGCGGCCATGGTGGACACGCTGAGCGTGTGCTGCTGGCGGCTCGGCGCGCCGCCGCTCCCGACGATGTCAATTGCTTCGGGCGGCGCCGTCAAGGGCAGTGCCGCATCGAGCATGGCGTCGACGAGGCCGGTGAGCTCGGGCACCGACCCGCCTTTCATGCCGAGCGCGATGATGAAACCTGCCAACTGGGCATCGGTCGCCTGTTGGTGAAGAATGCTGCCGAGTGCGGCTCGGGCAACCTCGGGGCTGAGGTCGATGCCCGCCACAAGATCGGTCAGAACGGCCTTCCAGCCGCCGAAGTGCGCAAGGTGCCCCTCACCGCCGCCAGCTGAGCCCGATCCTTCGTTGTCTGATCGTTCGCTGGCCGTGTCTGGTGAAGTCGCGGTCACGGGCCGAGACTAGCGATGCGCCCCGAGTGCGTTCGTCTGAGTGCCTTCGCCGGCAGAATTCGTGACGCCTGTGGCTCAGTTCGCAGCGGCAACAGTCTGAGCGTTGCGGGCGCGCGCAGCGGCACGGCGTCGGCGGCGAATGATCCGTACGCGTTCAGCGGCCGTCTGCCCGCCCCAGACGCCTTCCTTCTCCCGAACCGTGATCGCGTACTCCAGGCATTCGCCCGATACAGCGCACGCCGCGCAGACCGCCTTTGCCTCGAAGGCCGCCTCGTCATCCTCGGACGGATAGAAGATGGCCGCCTCAAGGCCCGTGCAGGCGGCATGCCGCTGCCAGTCGAGGAGGCTTTCCACAAGATTGACGTCGGGAGCCGCCACGCCGCGCAACGGTGTTGGTGCAGTGAAAGTTGGCATCTCCGCGAAATCTTGCGCATGCCGCCCGCGTTGTCAAGACCTTATTGAGCGTTCAGTAGATAATCGAACATCCGTTTGATGAGCAAACAACCGGTGACGCTTGCTCGGTGGTCGCAACGGATCGTGGGTTATCGCAGTGTGACGTCATCGGCCAGACTCGCACAATGGCCGACGACATTGCTCTTCAGGATGCGCGGGACGTCTGACTGATGCGGAGTCTCCTGTACGTATTCGGTCGCTCTGTCGAGCGGAGCGCCGTCGTTTCCGGTGCGCTGGTGTCCCTTGGCGCAGCATTCGGAATTGGTGTCGTCGCCGGCAGCCTGATCGACGAGCGGACCACAGCGGCCTACATCGTCAATGGCCTGCTGTTTGCGGGTTTGATGGCGGGCGGCGCTATCGCTGCGGCCAGATCGCGACAGAACCCGCTGCTGGCGGCCACACTGACATCAGGACCGGTCATGATTCTGGCGGTCATCGTGCAGATGGTCCGCCGCTTCGGTACCGGAGAGGCCGTCGCCCCGTTGGGCCTTCCGCTCGTCATGCTGCTGTCTGCATCGCTCGCGACGCTCGGGGGTGTCATCGGCATCCGGCTGGGGCGGCGTCGGCATTCATTGCTGGAACCAACCGAGCGCCGGCACACCATCAGGCCGCGCGGTGAACGGCCGAACGGATAGACAATTCAGGGTGGTCGCCCAACGACATCGACGGCGACACCCCGAGGCCGTGGCCCCAACGGCCCGTGAGCGCAGCGAACCGCAGCGGACCTCAGGCGGCTTCAGCGCACAGGCCGTCGCCAATGAGCGCAGCCACTCGGGGCAACCGAGCACTGCATGCCGGGACCCGGCAGTACCCTCAAGCACGCGGTGAGTCGGCCGGGTGGCCGCGGCCCACGACTCCGCCATGTGCGGGGTCTCGGGTCGAGGAAGGTCGGGACTCCGGATACCCGAATTCGGAAGAGTCCGAGTTCATTCGGAAAACGCCGAGAGCGACACAGAAAATAGCTGCTGACCTGGACGTTTAAAGTCGAACGGGCGTTCTAGCAGATTCGCCGAGAGACGGCTGAGTACGCTTACAGCAAGCCCGCGGCTACATACCCAAATACATACTCAGAAGGGAGCAACAGTGCTAACTGACACCAAGGTACGCAATGCGAACCCGCGCGACGACGGCAAGGCGCTGCTGCTCACTGACGGCAGGCACGGATTGGCTCTGCGGGTTCGCAAACGCAAGAGCGGCGGGTCCGCGAAGTCGTGGATTCAGCAGCTCCGCGACAGCGAGGGTAAACGCACCTATATGGGCTTAGGCAGCTACCCGGTCGTGAGCCTGCGCGAAGCGCGTGAGACAGCGATCGCAAATCTCGCGCGAGTTCACCGAGGCGAGGAAGTCCGTACTCGCCAGAAATCGACGGCGAGCGGCAATGCACCTACCTTCGCAGACGCGTATGAGGCTTACATGGCTCAGCGCGAATTCGGCTCGTCAACGACCGAACGGCAATGGAACCGGGAACCCCGGAACTACCTGCTACCGGCCATCGGCAAGATGCGGATCACGGAGATCGCGCAGAAGGACATCGTGGCCATTCTGAAACAGCCTCAGGACGACCGCGATGGGCAGATTCTCTGGACCAGTAAACCGGCTGTGGCAGACAGGCTGCTGGTCTATGTGCGAAAAATCTTCGGGAGCCTCGTAGCTTCCGAGCAATTGGAGGGGTCGCCGGTCTCGGCAGACATCCGAAACGCCTTCCCCGACCGTCCCAAGAGGCCGGACGATCCGTACAACGCGGTTCCGGTCGGAGCGATGCCCGAAGCGATGGCAGCCATCATCAACTTCGAGAAAGCAACCACTAGGCCCACGCAGCGTCCATCCAAACCGATGACAATGCGCAAGTTGGCAGCCGTGTTCACGATCCTGACAGCGGCACGAACCATTGAGACGAGAGAAGCCCACTGGGCCCAACTCGACGTTGAGCAAGCCCGCTGGAGGCTGCACGGCGAGAACATGAAAGAACGCGAGGCGCACAACGTCCCGCTGCCAGCGCAAGCGCTGGCGATCGCCGCAGCAACAGCTGCGGTGCCTTGGCGAAAGTACCGCGGCGAGCCGAAGGGGTTGCTGTTCTCTGAGTCAGCGGGCGATGGCAACGGAAAGCTGCTTCCCGAGAACGCTCTGTTGAACCTGATACAAAAGGACTGCGGGCTCGTGGATGAAGACGGGGAACCTGCCACGATGCACGGTTTCCGCAGCTCGTTCTCAATGTGGGCAGCAGAAAACGGCTACGACAGTGAGCTGCGTGAGGTGGCACTGAGCCACAGAGTCCGTGGTGCTGTCAAGGGTGCGTACATGCGAAGTGACCTATACGAGCCTCGGCGGAAGATGATGCAGGAATGGGCGGACTTCTGCTTGTCCTCCGTCGACGAACCCTCGGCGCTTCGAGCGCTGTACGACAAGATCGCGGCTGGCGCCTAATCAGCCTCTACGCAGCGGCCGACTATCCAGTGGTTGGCTTCGATGGCCTGGGGCTGGTGCGTGGCGCTCGGACAGTGCGCTCTGTCTGCTGCAGCCGAGCCGTCTCGATGAGGCACAGCACGTCATGACGGTGGCCGTGAGCGGTTCAGCGGGACCCTCTGGCTGAAGTTCGTGACCTGGCGGATTCCCATCACTGTCGTCGGCACCTCGGCACCCAGCAGCAGCAGGCGCTACATACCCAGACACATACTGGCCCCTCCCGATGAGCAAAGTGCCTGTGTGTTGGCTTGCCATTGAGTATCAGCCAACCTCTATGACCACGACAGCTAGGACAGATCGGCATTTGGCATTGCTCGGATGAATCTCGCCTGCAGTCTCCCCGGCGCCGTGGTCGCCGCACTGCACGTGTCAGCGCCACCCTCCCCCAAATCCGAAGATGGTCCAGTGGCTCCTGCTGCGGCTGCATGCGCGCCGGCCGTCGAGCCACGCGTTGGTCTGTCGCACCGCGCCATCAGCGACCAGCTGCGTAGCAATCACCTGTGTCGCTGTGCGCATCGCGGAGGTAACTGGAGCGCCGCCGACTTGGCGCGCGACGAGCGGGCGAACCGCTGAGCGGTGCTGACAGCGCCAGTGCGTGCGGTGCGCCGCGGGACGCTATGGCAGTCCTCCAAACAAGCGATGGGTGTCACGCTGGCGGGAATTGTTGGTCAAGACGTGCGTGAACTCAGGATCGCCATGGCGATGCGGCTCAGCACGAGACGCCAAGATCCCGATGCATCCGACATCGGGAGGCGTCACATGAGCGCAGCAGGCAACCGCAGGACTCCGGCGAAGCGGGGTGCTCCGCTGAGTTGGCTTGAGTCGTCTCAGCCGTACACGCTCGCCACCGCCCCAGACGGCGGCATCGCTGTCGAGTGCCGAGAGGACAACTTCGACGTTGTGATCACCGAGCCGCCGCCTGGCGGCGAGTTGCAGATCGTGGTCCATGGGCGTTTGAAGCTGAGCGCTGCCCACAGCATCGACGCGACGGGCGCTTGCTTGCTGCATCTGATTGCCGACGATGCCAAGCCGACCCAAAGCGACATCGAACCCGACTTCGTTGGCATCGCCTGTTCAGCGCGACCGCCCCAGGGGAATCAGCATCGGCACCAGCTGACAGTGCCGGCGAAGACCCACATCGCTATCGGCAGCGGCAACTGGCACCTCGAAGCGCACCCAGGAACACTCGACGACCACGACGGACTCGTCGTTCTCGTCGACAATCAACAGACTCCCCTCCGCATCAGCAGCACCGCGTCTGTGAACCATCTCGTCAGCTCCGGGGACCACGAATTCGATCTGGCCGATCCCCGCAGTGCGTCGGCAATCAGCGTCAACGCAGGCACCGCGACGCTGCGACAGCCCATCGAGCGAGCCAAGATGAGCGGCGCCGGCAAGCTGCGGACCTTGGGACAGGTGAGCGGCTGCCGTTTCGTCATGGACGGCAGCGTCGAAGCGCACAGCGACATTGAGACCACCGAGATCATCCTCGGCGGCGACTTCGAATCCTCCGCATCGGTCGCGCTCGACGGTCAGAGATTCGAGTGCCGAAATGCCTCGCTGCAAGGCGATCTGAAGACCGATGGCCTGGTCAGTTGCGACAAGCTCGAAGTGCACGGCCACATCGAGTCCACCGGAGCCATCACGGCAAGAGAACTGCGCTGCACGGGCTCAATCAGCGCCGAGCGCCTCGCGATCATCGGCAGCATCGAAGTCCCCGGCAGCTGACACACGGACGCCCAGAGTCTCTACGAGACCCGGTGTGATTCACATCCCGTCAGCCCTCGCACGGTGACATGCCCATCGGTGTCGTTTTGCCACTGGCACGTTCGGCCACCGTGGCGAATGAGCGGTTGCCCAAGTGGACACGAGCGACAAGACTCCAGTCGGTTAGGTCGCGAGCGAGCGCTTCCAGCGTGACTTGCTCCGGCGATTGTGCGTCGGGCACACCACAGGCGGCCCCGTTGCCGTTGCGTCAACTTCGTTCGGCAATCACGGACGCGATTTCGTCGGCCATTTCGTCGATTCCCAGGTCTGATTTGCGGAGGGCGACCTTGTCCGCGAGTGAGGGGCTTTGAGCAACAACTTCGTCTTTGGACACTTCGTGCCAGATGGGGAGAAGCACCTGTTTCCCGTCGGTCACTCTGGTGACCAAGCCGTCGAGTTCGTATTGCGGCCATCCCTTTGCGAAGAAGGATCTTGAGAGCACGACGAGGCCGAATCTGCTGTTGGCTATGCCAGCGTCGATCTTCTGCCGGAGGCTGTCGCCGATTCGAAGTTCGAACTCGTCGTACCAGACCGAGATTTCGCGTTCCTTGAGAGCGAGAGCGGCGGGCGTGCAACTGCGGTCTTGTCCTCGGTCGCATCGGAGATGAAAATGTCGTACTGGCTGGTCGTGCGGCTTGCCGCGGACTCGGTGGCGTTTCCGACGACGTTCTGTATCGCGGTGTGGCTGGCCGTCGATCGGGAACTCGTTCGTATCGGTGGCAACGGTTCGAGCGAGGGCGAACTCCATCGGTGGATGCTCCTATGTTTGTCAACTCCCGGTCTGTGCGAGGTGTCGCTGGTAGCGTTCGGCGAGGTCGCGGTTGTGGATGATGCCTCTTTCGAGTTCGGATATCCGGTTGGGTGCGGCTCCGAGGGCTCGGGCTGTCTGGTGGATGGTGAGCCCTCGTTGGGTGCGGTGGCGGCGCAGGTCCGCTCCGTGGGCGACGTCGGGCGGGTCGATGATCAGCTTGTAGACCTCGCGTGCGATGTGGCGTTTGAGGCAGCGGAGTATCTCGCGTCGGGTCTTGCCCTCGGCGGTGAGGCGGGCGGCGTAGGCGATGCTGCGCTCGTCGACGCGCAGGCGGACCATCGCGATGCGCCACAGTGCGTTGTTGGCCTGGCGGTTGCCGCCGCGGTTGAGCCGGTGGCGCACCGTTCGGCCTGAGGACGCCTCGATGGGGCTGGTGCCGCACAGGGCGGCGAAGGACGCCTCGCTGCGCAGCCGCTCGGGGTTGTCGCCGGCGGCGACGAGCAGCGCGGCCGCGGTCTCCGCGCCGACGCCGCAAGCGCCCAGCAGCGCCGGGTTGGCTCGTTCGCACAGGCGGCGCAGCTCGGCGTCGCAGGTGCTTGATCTCCGCGGTGAGAGCCTGGTGGCGGCGGGCCAGGGAGCGCAGCGCCCGCTTGGCCGCAGCGCGGACGAGATCACCGTGTGTGTCGGGCCGCATCCGGGCGCAGGCCTCGACGGTGCGGGCCGTGTTCAGTGCCCGCAGGCGGTCTTTGACGGGCTCGGGGGCGGTCACGACGACAGCGTCGATCTGGTTGGCGGCGACGGTGCGGGCCTTGACCGCGGAGCGGCGCGCCACACGCAGGGTCCTGATCGCCTCGACGCATCCGTCGGCGCTCTTGGGCACCACTGCGGCACTGCCGTTGAGCGCGGCCCGCGCCGCTGCCTCCGCGTCGACGGTGTCGGTCTTGCCGCGGCGGCGGCGCATCTGGCGGTTCGGGCGGTTCACATCGACGACGTCGACGCCGGCAGCCGTGAGGTGCCGGGCGAGGCCCGCGCCGTAGGAGCCGGTTCCCTCCACGCCGACGCGCTCGACGCTGCCGTGGCCGCCGAGCCATCCCAGCAGCGCCGTGTAGCCGGCGGTGTCCGCGTCGAACGCGGCGCTGCCCAAGACCCGTCCGGCGCCGTCGAGGACGGCGGCGACATGGGTGTGCTTGTGGGTGTCGACCCCGCCGAATACGGCGGGGTGGTCCTGTGTCATGATGGTGATGCCTCCTTGTGGTCATCTCACTGTCGGGGGCGCCACCGGCCGCGACGGCGGACAGAACACTCACGGTGTGGCTTACAAGGCTCCTATCGGGTCACATCCGTCGGGCCGGTCGGTGCGCGCCCCGCCGACCAGAGAAAGCCGACAGATCCACCGCAGGGCACCACGAGGGGCCGGTTGCAACTCGGGTCAGACCCTCTCCTGCCGACAGGGCCCAACCATTATGAGTGTTGCAAGTGAACGGTCATGATGACCGTTGCGAACACATGCAGCCGACCGATGGAGGTGTCCGGTATGGCAGCGAGGCTGAGTTTGGATGAGCGGGTGTTCATCGAGTCGTCGCTCGGGGCGGGCCGCAGCGTCGCGGACGCCGAGCGCAGCGGCTGGGCCGTGATCGGTCCACGGTGCATCGCGAGCTGGCCCGCTGCGGCGGGCGGGCGGGCCTATGACGCTCGCGCAGGCGCACGCGTCGGCATGCGCGAGGGCGCGACGAGAGCGAACGCCCAAGCTGGCGGTCGATCGGGTGCTGGCCGCCGCGGTCGATGAGCGCTTGAAGCTGAGGTGGTCCCCGCACGCGACCGCGGCGGACCTGCGCGAGGCGGGCATGAGCGTGTGCGCGGAGACGATCTATCGGGCGTGCTACGCGAACGACGCGCGCAGCGGCCTGGCGGCGGGCACCTGGGCGAAGCTGCCGCGGCGCGCCCGGCGCCGTCGGCCGCGCAGCGTCGCGCAGGCCGCAAAAGCCCAGCCCGCTGGGGGAATACCGGCCGACCGACGGCGGCCCGCGACGTCGAGGACCGTATAGAGCCCGGCCACTGCGAACGCGACGCTCATCGTCGGCAACAGCGTCGAACCTCGGCGCACAGCGAACCTGCGAACACGTCACGCCTCGCCGAGCGCACCAGCCGCCGCGAACCATACGTGGACGGTCCAGCCGCAGCGCTGCGCCCTTGACGGCTACGGCGGCGCCCCAGGTCGCCGCGCGCGGCGAGCACCTCGCCGCGGCGCTGGGCCGCCACCCGCCCGCAGCGCTCGTGCGCTCACCTGCCTCACCGTCATCGGGACCAAGACGCGCGCGAGATGGCCCGCGGCTGCCGCACGGCTCGCACACCAGCCGCCGCCGCTCCCAGATCAGCGTCACCGCCGCGACATCGAACGATGCGCGGCAGCCACAGGCACCGACATAACATCACTCGCCAAGGCCCTCCAGGGTTCGCTCGGCATCGAAGTGTTCTTCTGCGAGCCGCGCTCGCCGTGGCAGATCGACCCACCACACGAGCGACCAAGTGTTCCAACGACCCACTGCTGCGCCGATGGCTCCCCAAAGGCACCAGCCTCGACATCGGACAACTGCGGCTCTCGATCATCGAGGACAACCTCAACCACATGCCCCGCCGACTCCACCACTGGCAATCAGCCGCCGACATCTACACTCAACTCACTTGCAACCACCGGTAGAGCTTGCCGAGGCTTTGGGGGGATCACTTGGAATCCGGCTCGTCGTTCAGTGGTTTTCCCGGAGGTAGCGGATGATCTCCATCATGGCTTTGCAGTCGATTTCGTTGTATGCGCGGATTTCTTGCATCAGGTCGAGACCGCCAAGCCGTTGGGCGGTGCCTGTGTCGATCTGGTGTTGGCACGACCATGCGCCGACCATGGCGCCCAGTCCGTCGGTGGGGCCGGTGTCCCATGACACGTCGATGCGGCCCAGTGCGTGCAGTGCGTTGGCGACGGCCTTGAGGCCGAATCCGTGTGCGCCTCGCACGACGACCGGCACCTCCTTGACGACCCTGGACAGGAAATCGAACCATTCGGGGCGCGGCCAGTGTCCAGCCCGTGCGGGTTGCCGGTTCGCTGCGGAGTTGTACGCGGTTTCCAGTGATGACTGCTCGTGAGCGGACCAGTGGAACACGCGTGGTGTGCTTTGCGAGCCGAACCGTGCCTGCACTGCGGCCATATGGCCGAACCATTGGTCGATCACTGTGGCTTCGGAAGCTTCGGAGAGATCGTCTGCGACGAAGCACTCGAAGCGCCATTCGCCGTCTTCGAGGTGTCCGCAGCCGATCATGAAAATCATCGGCTGGCCTCCCCGCTCAGGTATGGCGCCGAAGTCGTCGTCAAGGTCGGAGACGGTTTCGTAGTCGACGTAGAACTCCACGTCGGCTGGCTCTGCCCACTGTTCTCGTGTCGCTGTGATGCGTGCGGGCTGCACATCGGGTCCTGAGCCTCGGTTGACGTCAAGCAATGCCTGCAGCAGAGGTGCGTACGTCTGGCCTTTGACTCCGACTGCTGCTGGGGTCACTGCAGGGTCCGTCCACCGTGTCAGCCCTGCGGCGTTGGCGGCATCGCGTTTGCCGACGCCGACTTGCCACAGCCGGGTGAGATCGTGGCCCTCGGCGACGATCTGTTTCACCGCGTCGGCCCACGGCGCAGCGTCGCCTTTGGCGTTCGGACGCAACTCGGGCACCGTCGGCGTGGGCAGTGGGGACCATTCGTGGCCGTCGCAGCGCAGCCGGCGCACCCACGCCGCCGCGGCGTCCACTTGATGCTGCAACGACTCGCCTTGGATGACGTCGCTTTGGCCGACCGGAGCGAGCCGATCCATGCAGTTCCCGATACGCGATGTGACGCGATTCTTGGTCTGTCTCCATCCGCGGCCCAACAAGAACGCGGTCGCAGGCAGATGCCCTTGCAACGCTGCGAGGGCACGGTTGTAAACGAACAGCTGAGCCTTGTACGCGAGGTTCGATTCGGAGTTGTCGAGACCTCCGCCGGCGGCGAGCCGCAACGTCGTGAACTTGATGTCCACGACGACGTAATGGCAGTCGTCCAGTCCCAAAGACGGCGCCGAGGCGGATGCGGCAACAGCAGACAACGCGCCAGGGAACAAGCGAACCAGCACGTCGCTGCGCACTAGCAGGTCCGGGAAACCGAACGTGCGAGAGCCAGCGTCACGCAACGCGCCCTGAGCAACGATCGGGACACGCTCGCTCATCGCCGACAACGTTGCTTCCACCGCTTCGTCGCTGCGTCTGTCCTCGCTCGACGCGTCCTCGGCCATGATCCGACGCATCTCGCCCACACCGAGAACCGTCAGATGCTCCACGACAGCGCGCTCGAAATCCTGGCCCTTGCGCATCACGAACCGGACAAAATCGGTGCGATCATCGACAGTGTCACGCTCGAAACCGTTCGCCTCGCCGTACCGATCGAGCCAGTCCAGCAACGGATGGCCCAGAACGTGGTTACGAATCGCCGATGCCGACACCCAGTCGGACCAATCGTCAATCGGCGGAACGGCAACTGCTACGGCACCAAGCATTCCGGGAAACGTAACCGGAAGCCGTCCGCAACAAACGCATCCGATCTCAGACCTAATGAACAGACGGCTCGGGATGCAGCGAGCGGCAAGGCGACAATGTGGCAGCCTCAGGTCACCGAGTGTGAGTGCTGAGACTCAGGCGCAACCGAATGCGGGTTATCCACGCACTCTCAGCGCTTCTAGCAGAAGTGCCCGGCCGTTAACGTCTGGGTGCCAGCGACGGCGGCAGTTCGCTGATAATGCGGGCGCTTTCGACGGAGACATGCACGAGCCGACGCAGGTGCCGGATGAGGTTGTACGGCTCGTCCGCCCAGGCTTCCCATTCGTTGGGGTCGTCGGTGATCCCTGATTTCGTGTCGAGCTTGTGTCTGAGGCTGTCGATCGCCCACTGCAGCGGCGACCGCCCCGAGATCGTGTACTCGTGCGCAGTGTCGGGGATGCCGACGAGCCGGCAGCGTGCGTTGACCTCCAGCACGCTGCGATCAGCTTTCTTGTCCGCTCCTTTGCCCCAGACGAGCTTCGAGATGCGGTACGCACCAGGATCAGCGGCCGAGTCGGCTGCGCCGTCGTTGTCGACCTCGCCGTCGAGCAGGCAGTCGACCGGGTGCTCGGGCACATCGTCGTAGCCGATGTGCAAATCCATCAGTTCGCGGCCCGCCGCACGGAACGCCTCGAAGTCGGGTGCGAAAGGCACCCTCGGCAAATTCCGCTGCAGGTCGTGCTTGTACTTCTCCCGCCAGTCGGGGGCGTGCATCACGCCGTACAGGTACTCCCAGATGTCGTCCTTCGTCACCGACTCGTCGCCATAGTGCACATGGAACTGCTCCAAGCACCAATCCGTCACATTGTCGCCGTCACCAGCAGACAAGTCCTCCAAGCCGAGGTCGAGGGTGTCGGTCATGATGCAGCCCGATTTGAATCACGACGGCGGACCAGCACGCGCCCGGCGGGGTCCACGAGGTGAAGATCCGGCAGCTGCCCGGTCGCGAGAGCTGAGAAGGTCGTGCGATTCGAGGGACTGCTCACCATGATCGCCTCCGAGGCGCCGAGCGGGTCTGCTGTCCCGGACCCATCGTGTGCAGGTCGGGTACCAAGCTCGCTGCCAGAATGCCGAACACGGACATGTTCGACGGACCGGTCACGAGGACTGCCTGCGCGGCATTCCGCGTGTCGGTCTTCCGACCGTGTGGAGGTCGAAGTTTCGACCTGTGCTGAAGCATCCGAATGGGAGCTGTTGGTCTCGCATGGCGAGTATGCACGGGAGGAATCTCTCTCTCTCTCTCTCTCTCTCGCGTCTGGGAATAGCGAGGTCGCGGCTTTGCTTTGAGCCAGGATGCGGTCGTCGTCGTACAGCCAGAGAGTCACGAATGGGCGATACAGCACTTTGCGGATTCGGTCAGGAGAGAACTCGATCTTGTCTTTCCGCTTGAGCGCTTGCTTGAGTGCTGCGGTCCATCTGATCGCACTGAGGTTGTTGTTGCGGGTGAGCGAGTCGAGACTCGCACCGCGCTCGACATGCTGCCGTCGCGTCTCTTCGAAGGCTTCAATCAAACGTTTGGCCTTCTCGATCAAGGCGTCCCGGCTGAACGAATAGACATACGCATCGAGGTTCGTCTTGACTCCGAGTTCGTGTCTCGAAACAGCCGATGCCCCTTTGTCTTGACCGCTGGCGCATACGGGAAGCAGCTCATCGAAGCTGCCATCGGTGATGTTCACCCAATCGTGCCTGTCGTTGACCGGCACCTCTTCGAATTGGCTGCTGCTGATGTCTCCGAGGCCATGCAGCCACTGGAACTTCTCGTCAAGTTTTGAGTACGGCGGGACTTCGGCGTAGTGCAGTGTTGATTGGTCGGGTCCGAGGCGTTTTGGGTCGCGGACGAGGATTGTGATCTGCACGCCGTTTCGTGAGTGCTGACCGAAGACCTTGTCGCCCTCTATGCGGAACTCTTCTCCGGATTTCATTGCGTCGCCGCGGAGGTTGATCACATAGATGTCGCTGAACTCGTCTCGTAGGGCGGCTCGTGCGCCGGTCAGTGACGGAGCGTTCGACAGTGAGTTCGGGTGTACGAGCGCGATGATGCCGGGCTGCTCCCCGTCGTCGGTGGACTGTTGGATGCGATCGGATGCCCATCGGAGCGCTTCGATGTAGAGATTCCCGGCTGCGGGTCCCATCCCGACTCCTGTGACCTCTTTGTGCTTGACACCGTAGGTGTCGCGTACGCGCTGCTCTATCTCGGGGTATGAGATGTTGGGGTTGTCGTCTCCCGCTGATTTTTGCCCTGCGGACCATGGCGGGTTGGCAATGATGACTCGAATGGGCAGTTCGTTCTGGGTGCGGGCGCGCGCTGAGTTGTCATCGAATCCGGGGATGCTGCCTTGGCGTGCATTGCTGCTGAAGGTGTCTCCGAAGACGATGCCGCGATATTGGCGGTAGTCGGCGTCGATGCCTCTCTCGGCGGCTGCGGCTTCGATCTTGAGGGCTGCGATGTAGTAGGCGAGCAGCACGACCTCGTTGGCGTGCAACTCCAGTGGGTTGCAGTTCTGATGATCGTTTTCGCCGTCGCAGACAGTAGGGGTGCCGTGGAGGCACTTGCCGCTGTACTTGCGCACCAAGTCTTCGTCCTTGATGAGTAGTTCTCCGTCCGAGCGTTCGGCAGTGAGCAGCCGGTGCAGGAATGTGCCGGTGCCCACGAACGGATCAAGCACGTGCACGTTCTCGGCGGTGAGCCCATATCCGAAGTGCTTGCGGCAGGCTGCGTCTGTTGATCGCAGCATGAAGTCGACAATTTCGACTGGCGTGTAGACGATGCCGAGCCGCGAGACGGTGTCTGCCATCGCGTGAGCGAAAAAGCCCTCGTAAATCTGTCTGAGTAGATCGACGGTCTCAGCGGCGCTGTGGCTGTCTTCGAGCATTTGTTGCATGGTGCGGTAGCTGCGAGCCAAGGGCGCGAGCAGGTCGCCGAAGACTCGGTCGGCGCTGGACGCCTCGGGGTCGGTAGTGGATGCGGCGTGTGCATCGGCGAGCGCGTCGAGGAACCGGTTGACGGCTCGCGAGATGGGGTTGCGGGCAGCGAACTGGGCGTCGGTGAACAGGTGGTCGAAGACGGGGATGGTGACGATGTGGTGGGCGACCATCTGTTGTGCGGCGGCGGGGGTGAGGTGGATTCCGACGGCTTCGCGCATGGCCGTCACGAACTCGTCGAACGCTGCTTTGCAGGTCGGCTCGCCGATCAGCGACCCGGTGCGGCGTTCGACGCGTTTGCAGACTTCGGCGGCGCGTTGGCCCCAGGTGGGCCACATCTGTTTGTCGCCGCATTCGGTGACGATCTTGGACGCGACGGCTTCTTCGAGCCGTTTGACGAACTGGAGACTGAGGATGCCTTGCTCGGCGATCTCGGAGTCGCTGAAGACTTCAGGGTCTTCCGTCTGGCGGTTTGGATTCACGATGATGGGCGAGTTGACTTGGGGGTTGTTGACCCAGTAGTCGACGCGTTCGTCGTGGCTGCGCAGCGCACGCACGACTTCCCAGACGGTCTTGAAGTCGCTGCTGTCGAGCACTTCGTCGTCGGTCATCTTGCAGCCTTCGGGCACGATGACCGGGATGACCACATAGCCGAAGTCTTTGCCTTCGGCTTTGCGCATCGCCCGTCCGACAGCTTGGGTGACCTGCACCGGCGACCGTTTGGGTTCGAGGAACACCACGGCGTCGAGTGCGGGGACATCGATGCCTTCGGTGAACAGCTGGGCGTTGCTGATCACGCGGCAACGCGGCGCACCGGTGGTGTCGCGGCTTTGCTGTTGCAAGGCGTTGAGGGCTTCTGTGCGCGCTACAGCCCGTGTGGTGCCGTCGACATGGTCCACATTGAGGTCAAGGAAATTGCGTCCGGAGTTCGCTTCGCGGACCTCCTCTGCGATCGCTTCCCACAGCCGCCCCTCCAAGCCCTCGTCCGCGAAGTACGCGTCCTCTGAGCACGCTTGGGAGGATCGGACGGTGTTGGTGAACGCGATCGCTGTTCGCAGATGCCGATGCTGTGCGTCTTCGGGTATTTCGCCGGCGACGGTGCCCGGAGCACGAATCTGGCTCTCGGGGGTTGCCATCGCGTCCCAGCAGCCCAGCAGCCCAGCAGCTTGGTGGCGTAGTCGGAGTCCACTTTGGCTTTGCGGGCACGATCTGACGCAGTGATCTCGGTGACGCGCTTGCCAGCGCCGTGCATAGCGGCTTCCTTTTCGTTGACGCCGACCACCATCACCCGATAGTCGGAAACCAAGTTGCGTTCGATGGCTTCCACGAAACTCATCTCATAAAACACCGGTCCGAATATCGACTCGTCGTCCATTGAGAACGAGTCGCCCATTGCGCCGAGTTCTTCGACCTTGCGGCGCTGACGCTCGGTGAACACTCGTGGTGTGGCGGTCTGATACAGCCGCTTCGCGGCGGGCACATGATCGTCGTCGTGGACCATCACGAACGCCGACGCGGACTTCTCTTTGTTCGCGGCGCCGATGCCGGTGGTGCGGTGCGCCTCGTCGCACACCACCATGTCGAACACGACACCGGGTGCATGCTCAGCGAGCACCGCCGAGAGCACCGGCACCGACTGGTAGGTGCAGAACCACACATGCATCGCCTCGTCGGTGACGGGCGTCTGCAAGGTGTCGGCGATCTGGGTGCGGTTCGTGCTCGGCGGCGCGAGCAACTCAGCGAGATCGGATTTGGTGGCTGTCGCGTTCCGACCGGCGGTCACATCGGAGCAGATCGCGCCGTAGCGGTGCGGCAGCTGCCGATGGGTAGCCCACACACGCATCGTCTGGGACATCAGCGCGATCGACGGCACCAGATACAGGACCCGGCCGCCGCGTCCGGCCTGCTGCTCAGCAGCCCACAGCGACACCAGCGACTTGCCGGTGCCGCACGGCATGTGCACCTGCCCGCGGTCGTTCGCGTCGAAGCCCTTGGCGATGTTGTCGAGGGCCTCGACCTGGTCCGGACGCGGCTCGGCGCGCTCCGCGAACTCCACCTTGTCGGGGTCCTCGAAGCACTCCGACCAGCGCACCGGCCATTGGTCCAGCGCATAGCTGCTGAGAACCTCGCAGCGCTTGGTGGCGTTGTCGATCTTGCTCCACGACTGAGATGTCAGCTCCCCGGTGTTCACCAGCAGGCTGCTCGTGAACGGCTCCTTGCCTGCCTCTGCCAGGAAGCTGTTGATGTCGCTGCTGGGCACCTTGGCGCCCGTCTCGTACAGCTTGCACTGGATCGCGCACACACCGCCGTCGCGCTCGCGTGCGACGAGGTCCACGCCCGAGTCGCCGCCGTAGCCGAACGTGATGCGATCAGGCCAGTCCACCCACAGCCACACCTGCTCGAAACGATCGCTGTACTGGGGGTTCTTCTCGAAAGCGGCGCGCATCACACGCTCGAAAATGCGACCCCGCTCCTGAGGCGAATCGCTCACCCGGCGCAGCGCCCGGAACACCTCAGGATCGAACAGCACCCCCGGCGACGACCCCGCAACGGAATCCTCGGTCGCCGTGTCAGCCATCACCATCGCACGCTTCCCCGATCCAATCCGGCTTGCCGAACCGCAGCAAACCTACGCGCACGCCAACCAGCCGTAGGCACTGACTGCCCACCAGCCGCGACGCGGCTCACCTCGGGACTCATAACCCATTCGTGCTGAACAGCCGGGAGAGCAATCAGGAACAGTTCCCGGCGAACCCCAATGCTTGACTCCGGACTCGCTGAGCACGCTGTGCCTCGCACTGAATGTCTGAGTACCGTCGTCAAGGTGAGTGAGACGGGGCTGCACGATGTCGGACCTGGTCGGTTTGAAACGCGGGAGGCCATTGAGGCGGAGCGGCAGCGCCTCGTGTCGGAGCGTCAGCGGCGGGTGCTTGGCCGCAGCCCTACGCCGTCGGTGCTCGCCGAGATCGAGAAATACATCTGCGAGATGGCCGATGAGAACTTAGGCCGAGCCTTCGAGGTGCTTGCCGAGAACGACGAGCAAGCAGAAGTCCTGGCGTTGCAGCAAGCCTTGGGGCACACGAAGCCGGGGCTCGCGTACATATTGCGGCAGATCCTTGAGTCATTGCGATTCGGTGTACTGCCTGCGTCTCCGACCTTGGCGAGCCGTGTGCAGCGCCGGCTGCGCACCTTCCGCGAAAAATTCCAGAACTCGCTGTCGGCAGAGGCTGCGGGGTTCTTGAGCGAGAACGAGTCGCTGCTGGACTCGATGCAGTCCGAGGAAGCCAAGGAGGCAGAAGACAACGAGATCGCCCAGTCCGAGGCAGCGTTCACTGAGCAGCTCAACGCTGGTGGCGTGTACGCGTTCACCTACCCGCACTATCTGCGGCATCCGATCGCACCCTCAGAACGGACCGACCGGCTGCCGGACCGGACGCTGTACAAGGTCGGATCGGCTGCCAAGAACATCCGAGCGCGCGTCGACCAGATCGCCAACACGACCGCCGCACCTGAGCCGCGTCGCATCTTGCGCCTGTACCTGCCCCAACAGCCGACGAAGACGGCCGAAGTTCGGGACCTGGAACGCACCTTCCACCTGCTGTTGGACGCCGCCGGTCACGCCGGTCCGCGCAGAGCTTCACGGGAACGCCAGCCCGGTGGCACCGAGTGGTTCGCCACCAGCACGGACTTTCTCGACGCAATCGCGTCCACGCTCGGTCTCGAGATTGTCGCGCTCGACGCCCCACAGGAATCTTCGTAAGAGGCCAGCGGCTGAAGCGACTCGGCGCCAACCTCGCCGTGCGGGTGAGTCAATTCCGAACAGTGCTCTTGCGCAAAAGGAGAATCGATCTTCCTTCAATGCCGCGATCGCATCCACCGATGTGACCTCCCAATTGACGGAATCGTGCGCACCAGCTTGACAACGAACCCCGCTGCCCTGATGCCAGCGAGCGCGAGTCGTTTGCGAAGCCAGCCGGCGGACGGATGGCGAGCGGCGATGTAGGACTATCTGGCGAACCACCTCACCCGTTACGAGACGAGGCATCCAAAGCGTTCCCGGACGCTCAGGGGGTGTGTTGTGGGGGCGGCTCTAGCGCATTTCCGATGTGTGCGAGCCAGTCGCGTGGCAGTCCCCGCTCATCAGCAATCTCGGCTGCGATCTCACCGACGATCGCTGGTCCGTCTTTCAGCGCATCATCGATCGTGGACGTTGTATCTCCCTGCCGCCACGTCATGACGACCGTCACCGGTCCGAGCACTTAGTCCTCTGGCGGGGTGTCGTCGCGCGCGCTGGGACCTGGCAACCGCCCGATTGCCAGCATGGGCACTGAGAATTTGCGCTCGTCGTCCATCGTGTTACACCCGTGGCATTTACTGGGTGTACGTCCTCAGGGCTGCCGCCCTCGAAAGGAGCAGAGATGAGCAAGGAACCCGTATTCACCGTGCGTGCCCCACGGTGACGGCTGGGCGAATCGGCGAGCAGGCTCGAAGCGAGTCAGCAAGACCTTTTCCACGAAGGCGAACGCTCAAGCCGCGGGCCGAGAAACGGCCCGGCGCGAGCGAACAGAACATGTGATCTTGCGCAAGAACGGCAGGATCGGCGAGCGCAACAGCTACGGCAACGATCCACATCCGCCGAAGGGCTGACGGCGCTACTGAAATCGGTAGTCCTCCACAGCCGCCGCAATACACGGAACTGCCCAAGGAGCCTCGATGACTGAGACTGACTCCATCCCTACTGACGTACTCCTGCCCGGCGTGCCTCGCTTGCTGCTGATCTGCCTTGCCTTCTTGGCATTGGCGACGCTCATCGGCAAGGTGATCCAAAAGCTCGGCAGGGTGGTATGGGCTGCGCTGAGGCTGGTTCGGGCATGGAGGCATTCGTACGTGTACGACAACGAAGCCATCCAGAATGTGAGCAGCCGTCGAACTGTCGCCCGTCACTACCTCCTGAAGGCGGCACGGCATCTGTGGGCTTCCGACAGATACGCGGGATACCAAGACAGATGCATGCATCCGTCAGGCTGCGATGAACTCACTTGGGACCTCACACGCAACAAAAGCCCCGACGCGACCCAGCGGCAACCGGTGTGCCCCAAGCATCGCTGTGCGAAGGAGCCAAATTGCGGTCAGATGGCCGCGGGGACCATTGAGCCGCACACCCACTATCAGAGATCTCGGCTTGTCTGCTGGGACCACATTGACCATGACGATCCGATTGAAATCGGGTACTTCGAGCCGTTCCCCGCATTTAAAGAGGACTGGAAACGGCTATACCCCGAGCCGATCACGCTGTAGGCGACCGGCAGTTACGCCGCCGACTAGCCCGTGAGGAATGCCCAGAGCGCCACCCCGAAGAATGCGACGGCGATCCAAACCAGCAGCCACGCGCCGATCGCGATCCAGCCCAGGACGACGCCGACGGTGGCCCGAGTCAGTCCGTACTGGGCCTTGAGCAGCGGGTAGCGCCCGAGAACGCTCCTGGACTTGTGGCCCATCGGCACACCGAACAGCGCCAGGATCGCCAACAGCCCGAACCCGAACGGCGCCAAGGCGATGATGCCCAGCACCATCGAGGCGGTCGCGCGGCTGCGGGCATGTTCAAGCTCGGCTCGCTGTACCGGACTCAGCTCGTCCTCTGAGATATTCAGCTCAGCGGTGCCAGCGTCGCGGCCTGTGCGGGCTGCATCGAGCCGCTGCTCGGCGGCGAGGCGACGCAACGACCTGCGCAGCTCCCGACTGTCAGCAGGGAGAATTTCGCGGAGCCTGATCGCGGCGGGGCACTGCTCGCCGTACTCGCGCTGGGCGGCTCTCAGTCGCCTGATTGTCGCATCGGAAACTCGAACGTTCGCTGCAGGCTTGGCATCAACAGTTTCGCTCACAGGTGGGTCCCTTCGGTCAGAGGGTCGATGTCTGTCTTGAACGCCGACGCAGCAACCGATCCGAAGGGACCCCTGAGGGACCCTCTGCAAATTCGGTTGCTTGCCCCGTCGGAGACGGCGGCGTTCAAGACGAGCGCAACGGTAGTCGGCGCCTGCCCCGATCGCGCAACAGATCGGCAAGAAACAATGAATTCAGGCGATGCCGCGTCGGTCATCAACCCCGCTGTCAGACCTCGCGGCGGCAAGCCAGACTCAGCCTCCCAGCGTCAGGCGGTGTCATCTGACTGCTGGGGTGACCGCAGCGACCGCCACGCTGGTGTTGTCATCGAGTCCTGCTGTGCGGGCTGCCGCCATGATCCGTGTGGCGATGCCGTGGGCTTCCCGGTCGTCGGGGTTGAGCGCGGAGGCGAGTTTTTCTCCGATCGTGTTGCTCGGCCTCGCGTCGCGGCTGTACGCAGTGTCGACGACTGCTTCCCACGCTCCGTCGCTGAGGATCACTACCGCGTACGACGCATCAGGCGGGTCGATCTCGTCCTCGGTGAGCAGGTCCATGGGTTCGCCGAGACGTTCATGCCGCGATGGCCAGCTCAGTGGCGCTCCGAGGTACTTGGCGAGGTATCCCCAGTCGCCGCCGCTGCGA
Source organism: Acidimicrobiales bacterium (assembly GCA_963663635.2). Classification (GTDB taxonomy): domain Bacteria; phylum Actinomycetota; class Acidimicrobiia; order Acidimicrobiales; family Poriferisodalaceae; genus Poriferisodalis. The sequence goes on along the minus strand of CAXXMY010000017.1, from coordinate 22,486 downwards.
TGCGGAGAGCTGAGCGATCGCCCACGCCAGGACTGATCGTCGCGCCATAACAGAACTGGCAGCGTGTCCCCGGCGTGCCCGATCAGCAGTCCGCCCGCTGGGGTCCACGCAGCCACGCACAGCGTCGTCGCAGGACACTGATCGATCAGGCCGAATCGGTGCCTCGCCTGTTCAGGCGCCAACTCGAACACTCGGTGATGTGCAGCGCGGAACGCGTCGTACAGCTCCCCTGAGCCGGCGATGCGCGGCGGCAAACCACTGATCGCGGCCTGAGCAGCCTCAGCGCCACGCGGATGCCCACCGAGACCGTCAGCGACCCCGATCAGCCAGGCGCCGTCGTCATGGAGCCGAGCAACGGCTCGATCCTGGTTGTCGTCGCGAGGACCCACATCGGTAAGCCACGCGACGCTCACCTCTCCCGCGGACTCCGTCCGCCCTGTGTCGTCACTCACAACGGCCATCCTGAACAAAGTGTCAGCATGCGATGCAGCTTGGCGTCCGGGCGCGGAGGAGAGCAAGCGGTTTGGGGGGGCGCTTTCGTTGCGATGTTCTGGGCGACGGCTGCTCGGGTTCGTCGGCGCGCGGGCGACTCGTACTGCACCGCCGCAGCGCTCGTCGTGTTCGTCATGCGCCGTGTGGCTAGTCGGGCATTCCGTTGAGGATGTTGTCGCGTCCCCAGCAGACGATGTGTCCGTCGGAGCGGACGCCGCATGTCTGCGATGCGCCGGCGTCGATCCTGGAGAACGTGGCGTCGGGCGGTTCGGTTTGGGAGTCGGCGTTGAGGCCCCAGCACACCGGCCGAAGGTCGTCGTTGTCCATAACGCATGCGTGGTTGTCGCCCACGGTGAGGGTGTCATAGGTTCCGCTGGGCGCATCCAGGCGGTTGTTTCTGCCGTGGCCCCAGCAGGCCACGGTGCCGTTGGTGCTGAGCGCGCATGCGTGCACGACTCCCGAGCCGACGGTTCGGAAGGTGCCCGGCGGCGGCGTTGACTGTCCGAAGTTGTTGTAGCCCCAGCAGACCAACGTGTCGTCGACGCTGACCGCGCAGTTGCTGTAGGCACCCGACGCGACCGTCTTGTACTCGCCTTGTGGTGCATCTGCGCGTCCGAAGATCTGTTGTCCCCAGCACACTGCGGTGCTGTCGGCTCTTATGCCGCATGTGTGCCAGTCGCCTGCGTCGATGCTGACGAATTCTCCTTCGGGGGCATCTGATTGTCCCCAGTCGTTGCCGCCCCAGCACGCGAGAGTCGCGTCGGGTCGCAGCCCGCACGCGTGCCGAGCACCAGCGGTGAGAACCACGAAAGTGCCTTCAGGGGGTGTTGCCTGTCCCCACCGGTCGTCGCCCCAGCAGTGCGCAGCGCCAGTGGTGCAGATGCCGCATGCGTGCTCTCGTCCGACGGTCACGGAGCTGTACAGCGTCTGGGGCGCCGTCAGCTGGCCGAATCGGTCGTTGCCCCAGCAGCGCAGGGTCCCTTCGCTCGTGACAGCGCATGTGTGGTCGAGCCCAGCGACGACGGAGACGAATCGGCCCTGCGGGGCGATGGTCCGGCCTTCGTCCTCGTGTCCCCAGCAGATCACGGCTTGATCGGTGTCGACCGCGCACGAGTGCTGGGAGCCGACCGCGAGAGCGCTGTAGTCGCCGTCGGGCGCCTCAGTCTGGCCGAGGCGGTTCGAGCCCCAGCACACGATCGCTCGATCGGTGCGCAGCGCGCAGACGTGCTCCGCGCCGGCCTCGATGACGGTGTAACGGCCGCTGCTCGGCGTGGCGTCGACGATGCCGTCGTCTCCCCAGCACATCACCGTTGCGTCGATGCGTAACGCGCAGGTGTTCGATCGGCCCGCAGCAACGGCGCTGAACTGTCCGTCCGGCGGAGACGACTGGCCGTGGCCGTCGTTGCCCCAGCACCGGATACGACCGTCGGTGCCCAACGCGCATGTATGTCCGATGCCAGCCGAAAGGCTCACGAACTTGCCTTCGGGGGCTTCTGCTTGGCCGAGGCGATTGCTGCCCCAACAGCGCGCTGATCGATCCAGACGCAGTGCGCATGTGTGCACAGGCCCAGCCACGACGTCAAGGAACTCGCCGTCGGACGTGCTGGACTGGCCGTGTTCGTCGTCGCCCCAGCACACGAGGCGACGGTCGTGGCGCAGAACGCAGCTGTGCCCGCCCCCGACAGCAGCCCGCCGTATCCCGTCCGCCACGGCGCCGCTGTCGCCGGCGTCGTTGTCGGACTCGGACGCTGCCGACTCCTGTGATTGTCTCGGCAGGCCCAGAGCGAGTCGAGCGGCGTCGAGCGCTGTTGCGATCCGGTCGGCGCGGCTGACCCGCGTGATGTTGACAGCGGGCGCCAGCTGTGTGATCTCGTCTTCGACCGAGGCGGCAAGCGACTCGGCATCGCCCACGAGCACCACCCGGCCCGGCAGATGCGCGCTCAGCACTGCACTGGTCGTATCGGTCAGGGCACCGTCTTGGGCGTACAGCACCGCGCTGTCACCGCTGGCTGCCGCATAGGACGCGGCGATGCCCACATCGGGCAGCGACCAGCCATTGGCGATCACCGCAGCCGTGGCGCCCCGTGCGAAGGCCTGCTCCGCCGACAACGCAGCGGTCTCGATCCGCGTGGCACCGCCCAACCGTTCGACTGTCGCCGAAGGCGCAGCGGCGGCGATCTCGGCTTCGACGCTGGGAGCGAGCACAGCAGTTCCGCCCACCAGCAGGATGCGAGCGGGCCGGCGATCGGTGATCACCGTTGCGGTGGCATCGCCCAACTCGTCCTTGCCGGCATACAGCACCGCATCGCCACCCCCAGAAGCAACCACCGACGCAGCAGTGCCCACATCAGACAGCGACCAGCCATTCGCAACCACCACCGTCGAGCCGCTGAGCTGCGCCAGCGATCGCTGAGCCGCCTGAGCTGCGGTGTCGATGCGGTCCGTGCCAGCGAACCGCTCAACCGCCGCTCCGGGCGCCAGCTGGGTCACCTCAGCGGCGACCACGGACGAAAGAGCAGCAGTTCCCCCGACCAGCACAACGCCCACCGGCTGCTGCTCGCGGATCAGACTCGCAGCCGCCCCCAGCGAATCCGTCGAGGCGAACAGCACCACGTCCCCCTCGCCGGCCGCGACCAGCGACGCCGCAGTGCCCACATCCGACAGCGACCAGCCATTCGCGACCACCACGGTGAGGCCCTCGTCCTGCGCCGCCACCGGCACGACCGACCCCGGCCCAGCCAACACCGACACAACGACAGCAACTCCAACCATCAACCTCAAGAACCGAAATCGAAATCCGCTCACCACCGCCTCCAAGTCCACGAAACCTAATTCCCTGCCGATACGACGGGGCGCAGCAGCCATCAGTCGCGGGTCCATCTGAGACGGCACTTGTAGACCCTTTCGCCGCTGTAGGTGGCAACGACGACAGCGTCACCGTCATCGAGGCGGATTTCTTGGCCGACGCGCAAGCGCACCGGCTCATCGTTGACCTGAACAAACCCTTGCCCGCCCGCATCGCTTTGTTGCCACGAAGCGGTGCTGTAGTCGTAGAAGAGGCACCAAGTTCCGCTGGCGAGCGCCCAGTAGCCGGTGCGGATGTTGACCGGCAGGCCTTCGCACCATGTGCCTGATTCCGCTCCTGTGCTGGTCGCTCGGAACGCCGCCGCATACGCCCGAGGCTCGCCCATCGTCCCCGACACGGTGGCGAACTTTCCTGGGGTCAGATTGGAGATGCCGGCTTCCCATCCGCGGGGACGGCGTCCGCTGAGCCAAGCGCGGTAGTTCCATTCGCAGTTGGGCGTCTCGCCGTTGATGTCAATCACGCCGCCGACCTGGACCCAGTCGCGTTTGCCGGCGTCGTATTGGCTGAACTGGCTGCCTTCGATGAGGTATGCGTCGGAGTTTCCGTTCATGCGGACCGATATGCCGTCGAGATACAGCGGATGTCGGATATCTAGGGTGCGCGCCGCGAGAATGAAGTTGGTTCGCGTCAAGCCGCCCGGTAACGCTGCTGCGACGCGAAGAGCCTCGACATACGCGAATCCATGACGGAAGCCGGTGCCGAACAGATCGCGCGACAACGCGGAGGTGCCTGCGGGCATGCGGGCGCGAAGGAGCGACATGAGAGGCTCGTCGGCGTATTGGGGGTCGTCGATCCTCTTGGCGCCGCCGTTCGCGATCCACCATCCCTCAGCGGCCGTCCCCGCGGGTGCCATGTCGCGGTCGGCGACTTCGCATCCTGTGGTCACGAACGCCGCGGCGAGGGTGTCGCGCAAGCCGGCGGCTTCGACTTCGGTGATGGTCTGCGCGCAGCCGTCCGTTGCGGTCATCGCGATGAGCACGTCCGGTTCGGACCTCGCGGCGGCGACGACTCGGCCCTGGAGGTTCCTGCCGTCCGCTTCGTGGCGAAATGAGTTGAACTCCGATACGACGTCGGTGTTCTCGGCGGCCCATTCGCCGAATGCATGCTCCCAGGTCCGACCGAAGTAGTGATCAGCGACCAGTCCGGCAACTCGGACGGGCAGGTGTTCGGCGAGATTGTGCCGAATCCATTCGCCCCACAACCGGGCCTCGGTCGAATAAGACAGTTCCATGCCGGTGGTCCAAGGGTGCTGCACCGGGTCGCCTCCCGCAGGGTGCTGTGACATGACGAACGGCTGCGGGACGCACGCGGCGTTGATGCGGTCATAGGACACCCAGGAGTTCACCGTGCCCAGCGTGAGGATCGAGAACGCATTGTCCGGCCCCAGAAACTGCTCCACGGCCGCGACCGTCTGGGCTGTGTCGCTAGTGCGGTCGTCCCTCGTCAGCAGCACAAGTTCTCTTGGCGCTCCGTCGACAACGATCGGGTCGTTTTCGTTCACCTACTCCAAGTAGCTTTCGAGCCCTTCAGAGACGCGCCGGTTGTCCGACAGGTCCCCAGTCAATGCTGTGGTGTGACCGATACGGATCTCGTCCGCCGTCACACCTCCGCTGTCGGACCAGCGCGGCGGGCATTCGTCGAGATCGATCTCGAAGCCATCGGGGCCGCGCAGCACATCGTCCGCTCCCACCCCATAGATGCCGGCGTCGATCTTCGCAGCGAGATCGGCCACTGCGGTTCTGCGTCGAATCGCGGTCTCGACCATGAACCCTTCCACCGCTGCGCCGCCACTCACAGCAGCCAGAGCGTTCGCTGAAACCGCTGCACGTCCGCCGAACACGATCAGGTCGCTCGTGCGGGCGTTGATCCAGTTCGCGACCTCAGGGTCCATCGCCGCGGGATCGGTGAGCAGCAACGGCGCGCAAAGTTCGCCCAGCAATGGGCCGGCGCTGAACGCATCGAACGGCACCCAAGCCGTCGCCAAACCAACGGTCAACCGGTCGAAGCAGCGCTCTCCGGTGACATTGGAGTACTTGCGCTGCAGGAACTCCGCGACCGCCACGGCCGTGTGCAAACGGGTCTTGCCGCCGAGGCGGGTCACCGACACACCAAGGGCTTCGAGGTCATCTTGGACCGCATGGGATACCGCAGCGGTTCCGCCCATGACGACCGCATGCTCAGCGCCGCTGTCCGCCACATAAGACCTGACACTCGCATCGAGAGCATCGCCCGCCGTGAGCAGCACCGGGTGTTCCCCGCGAGCAGAGAAGCCGCCTGCCACCATCGCGTCCGCGAACACCTCAACGCTCGCGACCACCACCGTGTGACCATGACCGGGCATGACTCCCGGTGTGCCCATGCGCTGCGCCACCGCAACCGACGCTGACGACGGATCAGCCCCCGACACCCGCTCGACTGCACCGAACTCACCCAAAGCATCAAACACCTGGTCGGAGACGGCATCGGCGTCGCCGACCACCACCATCTGGGACACACCCGACTCGGCCAGGAACGAAGCCGTCGCACCAGGCAGCCCGTCCTCTTGGGTCAGCAGCACCGGGGCGCCCAAAGATCCGGCAAGCCCCGACGCGACGACCGCGTCATGCCACGACGCCCCCGACACCAACACCGCCGAGTCGATGACCCCTCCGGACTCCGCAACGAACCGGCGCGCCACCGCCACCGACGTCTCGAAACGATCCTGACCCCACAGCCGCTGCAAGCTGACCCCATCGGCGCTCTGGGCGGCCGAAGGCAACGCGACCACCGGCAGCACGGCCGCCGCGGCCAACAACCCCACGAGACCGTGAATCCTGAGCCGGAGACCAAACCGGGCCTGCGCTGTGAACATCACGCCACCTCTCGCAGCTTCCCGTCAGTCCGCCGCGCTCTAATGCACTCCGCCGCCGCTGTCAAACCGACCAGCGTCACAGTCGCCACAGGTCCAATTGATTCCGTCCGCCGCGACCAACAGCCGTTGACTGACGACCGAGCCGCACAGCTCGAATGGCCGTTCAGCCGCTGCTGGTCATGGTGACGGTGTGGGTGTTCCCGTCGTCGGCTGTGACGGTGATGGTGTAGCCCGCGACGGTGACCGATTCGCCGACACCGAGCACGGGGAAGTCGTCGACTTGGCCGTTTCCTTCGTCGCCTGCGATCCGCATGGGCAGCTGGCCTGTGCTGACGAGAGTGTCGACGGTGTACACGAGCACGCCTTCTTCGATGAGGTTCGGGATTGTGGTGCGGCCGCCGTTGGGTGCGGTGTAGTCGCGGCCGAGGTCGTAGCCGAGTTTGCGTCGGCTCTCGATCACGATGACCTCTCGTGCGTTGATCTGCACGGCGGCCATAGCGATCCCGCTTTTTGGTTCAGCGATTGGCGACAGTGTCACGATGGTGTCTGTGTCGCTGAGGCAGCGGACCTGAGACTCGTCGAGCCAGCCCAGCTGCCATCTGCTCCATGCCAGCATCTCCTCGGGATACAGATGCGTGTGAGAGGAAGTCGTGGTGCCGCCGTTCGGGAATCGCCACAGAAGTCGGCGTCGCTGGTCGTCCTCCGGTGCGAGATACCAAGCCCACAGGTTCATCCTGCCCCACTTCACACCGACCCACTCATGGCCTGTTCTGGCAGCCGGCTGCTCATGCACGCTGTCGTCGTAGGAGTACAGGTCCAACAAGCCGAGGCTGTGTACTAGCTCGTGCGCGGCGCTGGAACCCCAACTGCGCTCATCACGAGAGAGACGGACTTCGTCGACCCGCTTGGCGTTGACGCGTGAGTGCTGCAGGGTGTGCCCATCAACCGTCACCTCACCCCCGGCGTTACCCCCGCTGAAATGGGCGCTCGGAAAGATCGTCATCACGGCGTGCACGTCTGAGAAGTCCACGTCGGGATCCGCGAGCGCCACGGCCTGTCTTCCTGCTTCCTCAGCCAGCGAAAGACCGAGCACTGTCATGCCTCGCAGCTCGTCTGAAGACCGGGCGACCCGCAGCCACCGGTGATACGGAACCACCTCGACATCGAGCCGGCCGTAGCTGACAGCTTCGAGGTATGCCTCCATGAACGGCAGGCCCAGTTCGGCTTCTTGCTGGGTGGAATGGGTCGCCTGAGCGTCGGGGAAGTCCATGAACAGCACCGCGACGCGCAAAGTGCCGGTGGACGGCGCGGTCCAGTTCGGCAACGGGAATCCGGCTGTGACACCCTTGAGGCCTCGCGGCATGCAATCAGCGACCGCAGCGGCCATGCCTCGGGCACCCGCCACATAAATGTTCCGCTCGCTGTCGGTCGCGTAATTGGTAAACGCGATGAGCATGCCGTCCGGCGACCATCGGGGACCGATGTCCGGTCCGGGCACATCGGCGATGACGGCTTCTGCGGCCCCGTCGATGCCAGCGATGACGATTGCCGACTCGCCGGCGTCGCCGCGGGCGAACGCGACTCTGCGTCCGTCCGGCGACCATGACACGCCGCCGTTCCAGAACGCACCCGCGATAATGCGCTCGGGGTCCGAACCGTCCGCGTCGATCAGCCAGACCGAGTCGTCCGAGATGTACGCGAGGCGGGCGCCGTCAGGCGACCAAACCGGCGATTGATCCCCCGAGCCACCCGCCGCGAGCGTCACCGGGTTCTGGCCGGTCGCGTCCATCACAACGAGGTAGCGGTCGGCTTCAACGAAGTTGCCGTCGTCGTCGCGGCCCGTGCCTGACAGTCGCTGGAACACGAGCCGGGTCCCGTCTGGCGACCAGGACGGCCTTCCGTCGCGCACGTCGCCTTTGGAGACCTTGGAGCGACCGGAACCGTCTGCGTTCGCGACATAGATATGCGAGAACCAGTGACCGTCGTCGTTGCGCTGGCCGCGGCTGTAAGCGATCTCGGTGCCATCAGGCGACCATGCCGGCTCATCGGAGTACGAGCCGTCGTAGGCAGTGAGCCGCTGCTGATTGGTTCCATCGTTGTTCATGGCCCACAGCCAGCCATTGCTGGAGAACGCAATGCGACTGCAGTCCGGCGACCACGCCGGGTCCTCCGAATTGTCCGCGGTTGTCAACTGCCGCACCTCGTCGTCGATCGAGCCGCCGCAGGTCCCTGCGGACAGACCGACAAGCTCAGCGGCGTCGTCGTCTGGTTGCGTCGCTTCGGCGGCTTCATCGTCTTCGCCTGCGAGGTAGGCGTCGATGGCTGTTTGTGACACTGCGGCGTTGCCGCCGAACACCCGCAGATCGACCGCTGTGTTCGCGTCGCGTGCCGTATCGAGAAACGCCGCTGTGTCAGCGGGGATCTGTTTGGGGTCGGCGAGCACCAACGGGGCGCACAGCCTGCCGAGCAGCGGCGCGGCGCTGAACGAGTCGAACGGCACCCGCGCACGCGCCACCCCGATGGTGCCGGTAGCGAAACAGGTCTGCCCGGCAGCGGTGCTGTATCGGTCGGTTACGAGTTCGGCGGCTTTGACTGCGGTGTCATAGCGAGTCTTGCCAGCCAGGCGCCTCACTGACACCCCCAGGTCGGTGATCGCTGTCTCGACGGCTGCGCTGAGCGCTGCGGTGCCGCCCATGACCACCACACGCTCGATGCCCGCACTGCTCAAGTACTCGGCCACATCGGTATGCAGCTCATCGGGCGGGCTCAGCAGCACCGGATGGATGCCGCGGGCAGCAATCGGCCCGGCCACCAGCGCATCAGCGAACACCTCCCCGCTCGCGACAATCGCAGTGCGTCCCAGTCCGGGCATCACCCCTGGCGTGACCCGACTAGCGGCCGCGACCCCGGTGCCGTAGCGGTCCGAACCCGCCACACGGTCCGCAGAGCACACCATCCGCCACCTAAGCGCAGAAAAATGGTCTCTCACCAGCGCTTTTGACGAGTACGCCAGATCCAATGTCAGTCTAGTTGTCACTATCGGTCACTACGTACGAAAAAGACGCCGGTCTGTCCACTCCCTTGGCTCGGACCTATTCCTTGGTCGGTAGTGACAGGACTCTGCCCGGTCTGGACGCGACTGTTCCTCTCCCCGGTGGTTTCGGGGAGAGGAACAGCCTGGGGGTCGAGGGATTATTCTTGGGTGGCTTCGTCAGCCGGTTGGGCTGAGCCGAGCCGGTTGAACACGGCGGGCCAGAACCGGTCGCGGGCGGCTTGGATGCCGCCGATGCCGAACATGACTGCCACGGTGACGCCTGCGGTCCCAACGATGGCGATGAACAGGACGTTGAGGACGTCGTCGGCGATCTCGACCTGGTTCAGGGCGGCGAACAGGCCGACCACCCAGATGGCGGTGCTTGCTGCTCGTGCGACGTTTGTTCCGTAGCTCTGGTCTTCGAGCAGTTCGCTGATGAGGCTTGATACTCGCGAAGCGATTGCTCCCACGACCACGATGATGACGATGCCGATGAACAGGTTGGGGAGGAAGCCGATGAGGTCGTCGAGTGCGTTCTGGATGGCGGACTCGCCGAACGTGTCGATCGTGAGCTGCAGCACCAGCAGCATCGCCGCCCAGTAGAGGAGGGTGGCCATCAACCGTGCGGAGTCCTTGACACCGACGCGTGAGAGCGGGGTGCTCAGACCGGACTTCTCGATGAGTTCGGGGAAGCGGACTCGGGTCAGCCCTTTGGCGAGCAGTCGGCGAAGCAGGTTTGCGATGATCCAGCCCACAAGGAGCACTGCGAGGGCGGCGAGCAGACGCGGGGCGAAGCCGACGAGTTCGTCCCATGCGTCTTCGAGCCCATCTCGATAGTTGATTTGCGCCAATAAGGCTGTCATGTGAATCCCTTCGGTGGGTCCGAGACCGTGTGGTCCGGTTGTCTTCGGAAACTAGACGCTCCGGGCGGTGGAAAGTTACGACGAGTCTCGGAACTCTGCGGGTGAGAACTGATGAGGTTTGTAACTTTGTTGCAGCGAGAGCGTCCTAGCGCGGTGACTCCATCGGGGCAGCGCGTCTTTGGGGGCCGAAAGTGCAGACGTGGCAGCTGACGGGCCTCGGGAGGCCAATGGGGAGGGATTCGAGCAGCTGGTGCGTGTGCACGCGCGGGCGATGTACAAGGTGGCGGTAGCGATCGTGCGCGATTCGGCGCTCGCCGAGGACGTTGTTCAGGAGGCGGTCGTGCGTGCTTGGGAGAACCTGCACACATTCCGCGGGGATGGACCGGTGCGGGGCTGGATGCTGCGGATCACTCACAATGTCGCGGTGTCGGAGCTGCGCCGCTCACGCGAGCAGGCCTGGGACCCCGAGAAGCTGTCTGCAGTTGCCGTTGCCGCTGCCGGCCCCGAGCGCCGGGTGGCTTCCGCGAGCGAACTCGACTCGGTGCTGCTGGCGATTGACGACCTCGACGAACTGTCGCGCTCGATTCTCGCATTGAGGGTCAGCGAGGAGCTCTCGTACCAGCAAATCGCCGACACCCTCGGCATAACGCTGGGACAGGTGAAGATTCGACTGCTGCGAGCACGCAGAGCGCTCGCCGTCGGCGTGGAACGGGAGGCGCAATGAGCGAGCCGACTGCGTTCGACGACACCGTCGTGGACGATCTCAATGTCCACGACGCGCTGGCCGCTCTCGGCATCGACGTCGACGAACTGGACCGCGAACTCGCTGCTTCGGAGCAGTCGGGCCTGCCCGCCGGGCTTTGGGACCCGATGCCGGGATTCGAGGAACGGGTGCAGACTCGTGTAGCGCAGCGGCTTCGAGACCGCGAAGCTGCGTGGATGCTCGCGGAGCTGGCCGGCTTGGCGTGGTCGACCCTCAGAGTTGTCATAGACGACGAGCCGGGAGATGTGACGTGGTAGATGAACGATGGGTGCTGGCGCTCGTCTCCGTCGGAGCGGGCCTGGTGCTCGGAGCCATCGCCGGGGCGACCGTGCGCGGCGTGCTGTCTCGCAAGTCGCGGCGGGAAGCGCTGCGCGACATCGCGGGTCCCACCAGCGTGTTCGTCTTCTGGCTCGCGACCGCTGCCGGTGTCGTGGTCGCCATGGCAATGACCGACCCCGACACGCTGGAGCCGATCCCCAGCGAAATGCTGCGATGGCTGCCGAACGTGCTCGCTGCGGGTCTGATCTTGCTGGTGGGATACGCACTCGGCGTTGTCGTGTCCGGTTCGCTCAGCCGAGGATTCCACCAGGCCACTGGGCGCCGCAGCAGGCTCTCCGAACGCGCCCTGCGCTCAGCGATCATGGTTGGTGCGGTCGTGCTCGCCCTGGGCCAGCTCGGCATCGAGATCACGATCCTCATTGTTCTGACCGGTGGTGCTGTCGCCGCCGCATCGCTGTCGGTCGGTTTGCTCGCGGGCCTCGGCGGCCGGTCGGTTGCTGCCTCGATAGCTGCGGGCAGAGCGCTGCGGGCCGAACTTGCCGAAGGCCAGACGCTCGTTGTCGACGGTGAAGAACTCGAGGTCACGCGGCTCGGCGCAGCGACCGTGACGCTGCGAGATGCCGCAGGCGATCGCGATGTCGTCATCACCTACACCTTCCTCTTCGACAATCCGTTCGAGATCCGCGGCACCAGCGAGGGACGCCCGTGAACGCAGGTCAGACATCTTGCTGGGCGGGGGTGACAGCATCGTGTCAGTGTTGATTCGGGCGCTTCGGTTCGGCGCGAGTGAATGCGCCGAGGCCATCGAGCCGCCGACGACGCTGCCCGCAACGGGCTGGGTGTGGATCGACATCACGGCGGCGTCCGACGAGGTCGAAGACGTCATCGTCTTAACCGAAGCGCTGGGGCTCAATGCGCTTGCGGTCCGCGACGCAGTCCAGGACACCGATCTCCCCAAGGTTGACGATTTCGGCGGGTCGTTGTTTGTGGTTCTGCATGCGCTGAGCGGCGAGCGCATCGATTGCTACCAACTCAGTTGTTTCCTTTCGCAGCGATGCCTGGTGACCATTCACCGGGTGCAGTCGCCGTCGGTGGATGTGCTGTGGGACGGCGTCATGTGTCAGCCCGAAGTTGCCAGCGGCGGCACCGCACAGGAGCATCTCGCCGGTTCCGGCTGCGCTCAGCCATGTCACCCCGGAAAAGCACCGATAGTTGGCGGGGTGCACGGTCACCACGAACACGTCGCCGTCATGGCGTGCTTGTTCTCACCAGTCGCAGCTCTCCATTCCCGAGCGGCTCCCACAACACGCCCGCGAGGCGGCCCCAGCATGTGATGTCCCCGGTCTTGTTGAGGGCGCACGCGTGTGATTGGCCAACGGAGAGGTCCACGAACTCACCGGTCGGGGCATAGGAGTGGAAGTCAGGTTTGCCCCAGCAGGTGATGGTCGTGTCCGCTTCCAAAGCGACCCTGTGGGTGCCCGGAATTCGGTCGTGGGCGCTGACCAGGGGTTATGCGCTCCATCCTGGGACCTCATGTGTCGCATTCTGTACCGGTTCCTCGCGTTGCTGGCACGGCTGGCTGTGCGCTCGGGACGCTCGAAGGACCTTGAGATCATTGTGCTGCGCCACCAGATCGCAGTCCTTCACCGACAGAACAACCGACCAGCGCTCGCCGACGAGGACCGGGCCCTGCTAGGTGCGGTCGCGGCAGCCCTGTCGCGACCGCAGCGAGCCGGCTGGCTCGTCACACCACAGACCCTGTTGGGCTGGCACCGAAGCCGCATCGCCCGCCACTGGACCCAACCCTGCCGGGCGCCCGGGCGGCCCTGCATCTGTGTGGAGCTGCGTTGCCTCATCATCGAGATGGCCACCAACAACCCGACATGGGGCTACCGCCGCATAACCGGCGAACTCGTCGGCCTCGGCCACCGCGTTGGAGCCTGCGCTGTGTGGAGAATCCTCGAACAGCACGGCGTCCACCCCGCCCCGCAGCGCACGAGCGTGACCTGGACCCAGTTCCTGGGTTCCCAAGCCGCCCGCAACCTGTTCCTACGTCACCCACAGCGGTTCACCCACACCCGAGCACTCCTGCGAGACCGCGACAGCCAGTTCACCGGCGACTTCGACGAGATCTTCCGAACCGAGGGCCTCAAGATTCTCAAGACCCCGGTCCGGGCACCCATGGCCAACGCCTTCGCCGAGCGCTGGATCGGCACCGTGCGACGCGAGCTCCTCGACCGCACCATCATCTGGAACCAACGCCAGCTCCAGCGGCTCGTGATCGACTACATCGACCACTACAACGCCCACCGGCCCCACCGCTCGCTCGATCAACGGCCCCCAGCGCCGACCAAACCGCCAAACGCCAACGCACAACAGCAGCTCCGAATCATCCGAGCGACACGCTGCGGCGGACTCATCAACGAATACCGAAGAGCCGCCTGACCAGCCACGACAGGGTTTCGGGCACCCACAGGCCAGGGACCCCCAGAGCCTCTGCGAGACCCGGTCCGATTCGACCCGCGATCCCTCATCGCCATGGCGACATCAGCGAAGCATCAACCCGGCAACGACCCCGCCGGCGCCATGCCCCTTTGGCGCACCGCGGCAATGCGCTCAGCGGCCTCCCGCTCGATCTGCTGAATCTCGGCGACGACGGCCCGCTGGCGTACGGCCTCGGCATCGCGTCCCGCCTGCTTGGCCTGAGCTGCGGCGAGAAACTCGGCCGCTCGCCGCAGCTGTCTTTGGCCCGTGGCCGACCAGTGGAATTCTTCGAGCGTCGAGTAGCCGTGCATGCCCTCTTGCGGATCGTAGGGGTCGCCTGCGAGGGGATCCCACGGGACCGCCTCATAGGCGCGCTCCCGCCACGCTGCCGCGTTCCGCCAGGCTTCGACGGCCTGTTCGGGGGTGCCGCCGGATTCGTAGTATTCGGCCCATTCGCGCCAGAGGTCGGCGTTGTCGTGGGCCTCAGTTGCGATCCTGCCCGCCTCGGTCTCGGCAGCCTCCTGCGCAGCGCCAGAACGCGCCGCGGACGCTGCCGCCACGGCATCGGGCACTACGCCATCACCATCGTCATGGGCTCTGTCAGCACCCTGTCCCCCACGGTCCACGATGTCCCACGCTTCGGACCAGCCCCCGTCTGCGTCATCATCGTCGGGCACGGCGGGCGCGGACACGACGTCCTGCGTGCCGCCACGGCGCAGCGCCCAATCTGCGATTGACGGCATAGCGGGGGCGGCGTGTGCGCCGGCCGCGGGGGATCCTTTGCCGCTGAGCGCGTCGAGCACCCGCCGCTCGAAGGCGGAGTCGGCTCGGCGCCAGTTGCGCAGCGTGCGGTCGGTGATGCCCGCGGCCCTGGCGGACTGGCTCAGGTTCTTGCCGCCCCGAAGCTCGGCGAGGATTCGTCGCTGCTGGGTCTGTCTGCGAATTTCCGCTGGCTTCATTTTCCGGTGCCTCCTCTTATGAGAGTGCCCCCGGTGCGGTCAACAAGGCCTCTATGTCGGGTAGGTCAGCTGCGCGGACGGGCGATTTCCGCTGTTTTCCGGCGGGGGTTTCCGGTTCGGCGCTGTCTTGTGCCCGCCCTGGGCACGATGACGCTGCGTCGCAGCGGCGATCTGTGCGGCAGTTCTGGTGGTGCCCGCAGACGGCGCTCCGCTGGGCGTTGTCGGGGGCGGCGGTCACGGCGCTGGTCTGTCTGCGCCTTGTCTCCACAGGCCGAGTGCTCGCAGGACGTCCGCTGTCTCGCATTGTCTCGAATGGCACTTGAGGGCGGCGGTTCCCGGGTGCGTCGGGGACTCGAACACGGCGAGGTTTCTGTCGTCTTGGCCGGCGTGCGCGGGGCAGCGTGCGCGTACCGAGTCGCCTGCTTGGATCGGGTCCCAGTCGCCGTCGTGGAGTGCTTCGAGCACGGTGTCGATGTCGTGTCGTTCCCAGCGGCTGTGTCCCCGAGACGCTCTTGGCGGTCGGTGGGGGCGCAGCGTTCTTGCCGCTTTGGCATTGGCTTTCGACTTGTGCGCTGCGATTGCGTCCCGGTAGGCGGACATGTCGGCGCCGTGCACCAGGGGGCGGGCTGTCCATGTGCCCGGTTGTGGCTGCTGCACGCCGGCGAGCCCGTCGCAGATGGCAACTTGCCAAGAGGTGCGGGGGTGATCGGTGCGCCAGTCTGCGGAGAGGTCGTCGTGGCAGATGAGGCACTCGGCCGAGCGTCCTGCGTGCTCGTGGCGCCACTTCATTGCGGCATCGATCATGCCTCGGACGCCTTGATGCTGCTTGGCGCTGTCGTTGTCGCAGACGAGTATGAGGTGGGTCGATGTCGGGTCGACGACGAGGCTGAGTGCCTGTACGGCGTTCGCGGCGTTGCCGATGCCGACGGCGCCGATGACGCCGATGTCGTGGGCGACCCATGGGGCAGACGCAGTCAGTGCCGTGAGGTAGTCCGAGATCCCCTCGGCAAGGACGACGCATTGTTCGTCGCCGGACAGTGTGTTGAGGCCGAAGCAGGCCGCTGCCGTTGAGCCGGGAGTCGTCTTGTGGGATTTGACGTCATGTCCTGCTGTGCGCCATGCGGCCAGGTCGTCGTCGCACCAGGCGTGCTGGCCGCCTGCGTCCCGGCGCACGAGGCGGCCGTCGTCTGTCTGTCGGGGCATGATGCTCGGTACGAATATGCATGGCGTTGGCTTGATCACTTCGGGCAGCGGCGACCTGATGTGGTCTCGGCATGATGCCCATGCCATCGCGGCGGGGGCTATTTGGCGCTGGCGGGCGTAGCGCTCGACGGCGGTCATGACCGCGTCGGGGCATGTTTGGCGTACCACGTGCGGTAGTCCTCGCCCTCATCGGTCCACACGCAGCCGCGGCGCACACGGCTGCCGCCGGACTTGCCGGTCGGGAAGCCCAGCTTGTCCATCTCGGTCGCCATGTCCCGCGATGTCACGCAGACGCCGAGATGCTCGGTCGCCCAGGCACTGGCGACGCGGTTCAGCTCGGCCTGGTCGATCTTGGCATCTTTTGCTTCGATCGGGTCGGCGCGGTGAAGCAGAGTTCGCGCGGCAGCGCCGGCGGGATTGGACTGGTCCTGCCATGCCTGTTTGCGACCTGTCGGGTCGTCGTCGATCTGCCATTCCTTGGAATCGAGCCGTCTCGCTCCCTCCAGTGCCCAACTGAGAACGCCTGCCAATCCGTGCTGGACGATCTTGTCGGCGTATTGCGCGATCTTTTCCGCTTCGCTGATGACGGTGCCGAACGTGACAACGCTGACACGGCGCCAAGCACCGAACGACGCGTCCTTGATGACGGGAAGCCGATTGCATGAAAACGCGAGCACGGCTGTGTTGGTGAACGCGAAGCCGTCCTTGCCCTTGTTCTCGGCGAACACGACGTCGCCGCCGGTCAGGTTCTTCCACATCGAGGTGTTGCGCATCTCGTCGCTTTCGATGTCGGCGCACAGGTTGGCGAGCTTGCCGACGAGCTGTGCAGCGGCGAACCTGTTGCGGCTCAGGTCCAGATAGCCGAATGGAACCGCCGTGACGTTCTCCACGCCCACCAATCGCTTCCACACGTCGAGCAGGACACTCTTGCCGTTCTTGCCCTCGCCTTCCATGAACAGCGATTGCTGCGGCATGAGGCCGGGTATCAGGCTCGCGCCGACGAATTCCTGGATCACATTGCGAGCGCCGTCATCGGGCAGCACCTTGTCGAGATGAGACAGCCACAGCTCGTTGGCTGCGCCGTCGACGTACTCGACGGGCAGCTGGACCGCGGACCGGTAGCTGGGGTGATGCGGCCTGACCTCGCCGGTGCGCCAGTCCAGCATGCCGTTGCGCACATTGACGTCGCTGGGCACCATGTCCATGAAGTCATACGTCGGGGCGGCGCGAATGCGGTCCAGCACCTCAGCGAAGATGCTGCAGCGCCAGACCTCGTCGAGTTCAGGCACCATCTTGGCCATGGCGAGCTGACGCGCCGCTTTGTCCTTGACCCACAGGCCGCGCGTTGTGTCATATCCCCACAGCTCGCCTGTCGGCTGACCGTGTGAGTTGCCCATCACGAACATCGGCTCGTCGGGCCATCGTGAATCAGCCAGCAGCCATTCGGTGAGCAGATCGGCTCTCAAACCGCGTATGCCGAAACACCCGCGGATCGCCCACTCCGGCACTGACCGTTCCGTGCCGTCTTTGTCAGTGACAGTCTTGCGGCTTGTCGGCTCATAGAACCGCTCCCAGTCACCCGCCTGTGTCGTGCGCGCCTTGTCCAGCCGGTCCAATTCGTCCATGTCGCCGGCGATGTCGACGGCATCATTGCTGATGTCGTCGACGGCAGTTTGGCGAGTTGATTGCATATAGCCAGCGTCAGACATTTTGTCCCTCCTGTGATCAAGCGCCGATGCTGATGAAGCATCGATGCGGCTGGTGTCAATGAGAGTAGTTAGGTCGGTTCGAAGCGGTCCGCTAAAGGCCCCAACGGCCCCGAGACAAGCCATATTGGGGCCATTGGGGGCAAAGGGGCGCGAATCTCATTCGCCGCCGCTTCGCTATATGAAACCCAAACGGCAAAGACGTCCACAACTGTTGCGGAATAGAACCCGCGCCCCAACGACCCCAACGACCCCAAGAAAGACTCAGCCGGGATTGACTAGTATTCCTATATGCGCAAGAGCCACTGGCCCACAGGCAGACCAGCGGCTCTCACTTAGGTCGTTTTGGCGGGGGCATCACTCCCCGGCCCATAACAAGGCTCGAACCTCTCACAAGGTGTTGGTACCCACCTCGCGGCCTTGACTATAGCCGGCAGCATACGCGACGACTTCTATAGAAGAGCAAGACTATGACCGCAAAGGAGTGGTCTTAGCCTGAATCCACCGGTGTGGTGGGTGTGTGTGGGTTGCCGCGTCCGCGAAAAAGGCCTCCTGATCTGCGACGATTGTGATGTTAGAAGCAACATTCGTCTCAAAAACAGGAGGCACTTTTTGTGTCTGCATCATCGCGCAGTCCGGACCGGTTCGCAACGACCTTTGATCATGAGGGCCTGGTGGCCAACGCGGGCCTGATCCTGGCGGGCACGCTGATTCATGCCCCTCGTTTGGGTCTGTCGGCGCTGATCGAGCGGTGGGTGCGCACCGGTTCCGCGAACCCGGGCCCGAAGATCCGCGACGCTGCGGCACGGTGGTCGCCGCGATGCTCGCGGGCGGCACTCACATCGATCACGTCGAGATGCTGCGCGCCGGGCGCACCGGTCGGGTGCTGGGATTCCGCCCGATGGCGCCCTCGACGGTCGGGACGTTCTTGCGAGATGACGTCGCGCACCGGTCGGGTGCTGGGATTCCGCCCGATCAGCGTTCACGTTCGGTCACGTCCGCCAGCTCGAAGCGGTGCTGTCGCGCACGCTTGCTCGCTCCTGGGGACTGGGCGCGGGCCCCGGCGAGGCGCCGCTGGTGGTCGATCCGGGCTCCACGATCTGCGAGGTCCACGGCAAACAAAAACAAGGAGCCGCGTACGGCTACACCAACGCGCTCGGCTATCACCCGCTGCTCGCTGCACGCGCCGACACCGGCGAGGTGCTCGGCGCCCGCATGCGCAAAGGCTCCGCGGGGTCATCGCGAGGCGTGGTGCGCTTCGTCGACGAGCTCGTCGCGAACCTGCGACGCGCCGGGGCTGCCGGGCCGACCACGGTGCGCGCCGACTCAGGATTCTGGTCACGCAAGCTGATCGACCGCCTCGACGCCCACGACGTCAAGTGGTCGATCACCGTCGCCCTCAGATCCGCTGTTCGCGCAGCGATCCAAGCAATCGGCGGCACCGCATGGACCGACATCGCCTACACCAACAGCGGCCACGCCCAAGTCGCCGAAACCGAATACACCACCGGCCGCGGCAAAGCGAAGCGCACCGTTCGCCTCGTCGTGCGCCGCACCCGCCTCGCCGAGGGCGCCCAACGACGACTGTGGCCCGACTGGCGACACCACGCATTCAACGCCAACACCGAACACGACACCGCCGCCGCGGACGAGTTCCACCGCGCCCACGCCGTCGTCGAACTCGCCATCCGCGACCTCAAAGAAGGCACCGGACTCGAACACGTCCCCTCAGGCCACTACGGCGCGAACTGCGCACCGCTCGCCTGCGCAGTGCTCGCCCACAACATCGGCCACCCGACCACCACGCTCGCCGGCGCGCCGCCGGCCACGAACCGCTCCCGCCGCACCCGACTCGTCGCCCTCGCCGCCGTCGCGGTCAACCGCTCCGGCACACCCACCCTGCGATACCCCGCCCGCTGGCCCTGGGAAACACAATTCACAGCCACACTCAGCGCTCTCAGGGCTCTGCCCGGACCCTCCGGCTGACCCGAACCGCCCGGAACCGGCGCCCCCACACAAACCCAGCGTCAACACAACCCAAACCACACCCGCACCCCTAGCCGAACACGCCCAAACACACCAAACCACACCCCCAACAACCCGACGCGACCCCAACCCGCCACCGACCCGCGAACCCCACGCTCACCAAAGGCCAATCGGTGGATTCAGGCTTAGCCTGAATCCACCGGTGTGGTGGGTGTGTGTGGGTTGCCGCGTCCGCGAAAAAGGCCTCCTGATCTGCGACGATTGTGATGTCAGAAGCAACATTCGTCTCAAAAACAGGAGGCACTTTTTGTGTCTGCATCATCGCGCAGTCCGGACCGGTTCGCAACGACCTTTGATCATGAGGGCCTGGTGGCCAACGCGGGCCTGATCCTGGCGGGCACGCTGATTGCCCGTCTGGGTCTGTCGGCGCTGATCGAGCGGTGGGTGCGCACCGGTTCCGCGAACCCGGGCCCCAAGATCCTCACGGTGGTCGCCGCGATGCTCGCGGGCGGCACTCACATCGATCACGTCGAGATGCTGCGCGCCGGGCGCACCGGTCGGGTGCTGGGATTCCGCCCGATGGCGCCCTCGACGGTCGGGACGTTCTTGCGGACGTTCACGTTCGGTCACGTCCGCCAGCTCGAAGCGGTGCTGTCGCGCACGCTTGCTCGCGCCTGGGGACTGGGCGCGGGCCCCGGCGAGGCGCCGCTGGTGGTCGATCTGGACTCCACGATCTGCGAGGTCCACGGCAAACAAAAACAAGGAGCCGCGTACGGCTACACCAACGCGCTCGGCTATCACCCGCTGCTCGCTGCACGCGCCGACACCGGCGAGGTGCTCGGCGCCCGCATGCGCAAAGGCTCCGCGGGGTCATCGTGTTGTGCGTCTGACTTTGCCGCGGAGGGTCCACCGAGGAATGAACCAAGTCTGATCGTGTTCTCGCTGACGTGTGAAGGAGCATCAGATGACTGTCAGCGAGGGTCGGCGTCGACCGAAGAAGCTGTCCGCGGAGACGAAGTGGGAGATCTACTTGCAGGTCACGGGCGGAGAGATCACCCAGGCCGACGCCGCCCGGAAGTGGGGGGTCGATGTGTCGACGGTCATCTCCATCCGCCGGACGGTGAAGGACGCGGCGCTGGCTGCGCTGGCCCGCAAACCGGGTCGGGCGGCCACCGAACGGAACTGGGAGCTCGAAGCGGCCCGGGCAGAGATCGGTCAGCTCACCGAGGCGATCAAGGTCCAAGCGATCGAGTTGGCCATTGTCCGGGGAAAATCCGGCTGGGACTGAACGGACCGGTCCCGGCGAGAGTCCCCGCCGAGGCCAAAGAGCTGGTCGGCACCACCGTCGACGACGCCGTTGCCGCCGGGTTCTGGCACACATGGGCCACCGGTGTGTGGCAGGTCTCCGACGACCGGGTGCACCGCTGGCGGGCCCGCCGACGCGAGCTGGGCACGCTCAGCGACCTCGCCCCGGGCGGTGCGCCGGTGCATGCGGTGCTGGCCGACGAAGTCGCGGAGGTCCTCGCTGTCGCTGAAGAGCTGGGGACCGGTCGACCGGTCGCACCGCAAGCTCGCCCACCGCGGTTCCTATGCGGGCCGGGTGTGGGTGGCCCCCTCGACGTTCCGGCGCGTTCTGGCTGCCCACGGGCTTGTGCTGCCCGAACAGCCGCCGACACCACGGCGGCCCAAGACGCCGTGGCCCCACTGGCTGGTCTGGGAACCGAACAGGATCTGGATCTGGGACGTCACCCACTTCGGGCGGGCCCCGGCGCTGCGTGTTCGCCATCGTCGACATGGTCTCGCGCTACTGGATCACCACCCTGGTCTCGACCGAGGAGACCTCCACCCAAGTGCGCGTCATCTTCGACCAGGCGCTGCTAGCCCAAGATCTCGACGAGCTGCTCACCGACGACCGCCTCGATCTCGACATCGACGACCCCGACCGGCCGATCCTGCTCGCCGTGTCCGACAACGGCCCGGCCATGACCAGCCACGACACCCGCGCCTACATGGCGATGATGGCCATCGCCCATGCACCACGGCCGACCCCACACCCCCACCGACCAAGCCTGGATCGAGAGCTTCTTCAGCCACATCAAGCACGAATGGCCCCACCTCGACGACATCACCGACCCGGCGTTGCTCGACACAGAGCTGGCACGCATCCGGATCGACTACAACGAAGTCCGGCTGCACGAAGCGCTCGGCTACGTCACCCCCGACGACGAACACCACCAACGAGGAGAACCGATCCGCGAGGCCCGCCGGCAAGGCCTCCAACGAGCCCGCACACGACGGCTCGACCACAACCGCCGGACCACCACCAACAACCCCGAGAACACCCCATGACTTGGTTCATTTCTCAGCCGATCTCCGCGGAAGACTCAGACACACCTCAATCGCGAGGCGTGGTGCGCTTCGTCGACGAGCTCGTCGCGAACCTGCGACGCGCCGGGGCTGCCGGGCCGACCACGGTGCGCGCCGACTCAGGATTCTGGTCACGCAAGCTGATCGACCGTCTCGACGCCCACGACGTCAAGTGGTCGATCACCGTCGCCCTCAGATCCCGCTGTTCGCGCAGCGATCCAAGCAATCGGCGGCACCGCATGGACCGACATCGCCTACACCAACAGACGGCCACGCCCAAGTCGCCGAAACCGACCTACACCACCGGCCGCGGCAAAGCGAAGCGCACCGTTCGCCTCGTCGTGCGCCGCACCCGCCTCGCCGAGGGCGCCCAGCAACGACTGTGGCCCGACTGGCGACACCACGCATTCATCACCAACACCGAAACACGACACCGCCGCCGCGGACGAGTTCCACCGCGCCCACGCCGTCGTCGAGCTCGCCATCCGCGACCTCAAAGAAGGCACCGGACTCGAACACGTCCCCTCAGGCCACTACGGAGCGAACTGCGCATGGCTCGCTGCGCAGCGCTCGCCCACAACATCGGCCACTGGACCACCGCCCTCGCCGGCGCGCCGCCCTCCACCAACCGCT
>CAXXMY010000016.1:0-122902 GCA_963663635.2 Acidimicrobiales bacterium | reverse complement strand
GGTCGAGCCATACGACGGCTGCTTCGCGTCAGCGAAACCGACCGTGACCTTGAATGGGACCCCCGCAGCAAAGAGTTCCATTGGGCAGCTTCCGACTAGACGAACAGCAGAAGCCTTGCTCCAAGCTGCCCGAGAACCCAGCAGGTATGCCGCGCGGAACAAGCCCGTCGAAACCGCAAATCGCTAACGGCTCCTGATTGACAGATCCCATGGCCGAACGAACCATGTCCGAAGAGCACAAAGCCGCGATCGCCGCGCAGCTTGCCTCCGGCGGCATGAAGCCAATCAAGCGGCTGGAGCTGCTGCAGGACCGACGCGACCTCGACAAGCAGCTCGCCGAGCTGCAAGCCGAAGCAGATATGGGCGCCGTCGAATCAGGATTCGTCACGCACGCAGCCAACTACGGAAACCGCAAAGGCATCGCCTACGCCACATGGCGCGAATTCGGCGTACCGGCGGAGCTGCTCACCAGGGCGGGGATCATGCGGGGATCGTGACCGCGGAAGGAGGGCTGCCCGCGATTCTAGAGGGCGGAATCCGCAACATCTATTCTCGATGCCCTTCAAAATCGACGCATGCGACGGCGATCGGCGACACGGCAAGCGAGTTCATCGGCTGCTACAGCGGACGAGTCCAATCACGCGAATTGGACGCCGGCCTTGGGATTTGCTGGCGAAAGGACGTGATCGAAACGAAAGGTCCCCTGTCACAGGGCCTGTCAGCGCGTGTCGGACGTCAGGCTCGTGGAGATGCGGCGACGCCATTCGGAGCGGCAATCAGCTACGGCGTCGCGGCGAGGCGCCTGGTGCTTACTGCGGCGACCGGATCGCCGACTACTTGATGTTGGCGAGGACGTGTCGGGCGGCGCGGGCGGCTGTGTCGACTCGGGTGGTGCCGGTGAATCGACGCACGCCGGCGCCGGGGGGTGCGGTGTCGGCAATGGCTGTGCGCACACTGTCGGTGACAGCGGCACGACCGCCCACGATGATGATTCGGCTGGGCTGGTAGCCGCGAATGAGCGCTTCGGTCGCTTCTGGCAGTGCGTCCCGGGCGGTGTACGCCACTGCGGAGTGCTCGGTGGCGGCGGCCAATGCCGCCGCAACGCCTACATCGGGCGGCGACCAACCGTTCGCGACAATCAGGGTGAGGGCGCTGGGTGCTGAAACGGGGCTGCCCAGCACGCGACGGGCCGCTTGCGCCGCGGTGTCGACACGGTCGATGCCCGTGAGTCGGGAGACGCTCGCGCCGTTTGCGGCTGCGACAATCGCCTCGAATGGCACGGTGCTGACAGCGGCGGTGCCCCCGATGACGACCACTCTCGCGACCCGGTAGTCGCCCAGCAGCGCTGTCGAAGCGGCAGGCACGCTGTCGCGGCGGACATACAGGACCGCTGAGCGTGCGCCGCGCGCGGCTAGTGCTGCGGCGGCACCGATGTCGGGCGGCGACCAGCCATTTGCCACCATCAGCGTGACCCCGCCCGCCTCAGCGGGGTCACCCAGGACGCGGCGCGCCGTGGCCGCTGCGGTGCCAGCGCGATCGACGCCGGTGACGCGGGCGATCCTCGAGTCAGGCGACGCCGAACGGATCTGGGTGCGGATCTCTCGTGATACCGCAGCGGTGCCGCCCACGATGAGCACCTGAGCGGGTGAGGCCTCGCGCAGCAGCGCCGCCGTCTCAGCCGACAGCGCGTGCCCCGCGGTATACACCACCACAGCGCCGTCAGTTCGCGCCGCCAGAACCGACGCCACCCCCACATCAGCAGCGCTCCAGCCATTGGCCACCACGAACGTCGCGACACCCACGTCAAGATCGCCGCCACCGCCGCCACCGCCGCCACCGCCGCCACCGCGGCCACCGCCGCCAGAATCACCGCCGCCAGAATCACCGCCGCCGGAACCACCGCCGCCGCCAGAGTTGCCGTCGTTGTCGATGATGTTGATCTCGGCGGTGTGGGTTCTATCCGCGGAGATCCCAGCGGGTAGCGACCCGAAACCCACCAGCACGCTCTCGCCGTCGTCGTCGACATCGTCGTCGACCGCCGACACCACGAACGACTCGGCCGTGTCGCCACTGTGGAACGTCACCGTGGAAGGCACACCCCAGTAATCGGCCGCCGACGCGCCGCCCACGTCCGTCACTGAGATCGGCACTTCCACGGTGCGCTCAGGGTCCGCGCTCAATGCCACCGTCACTTCCACCTGGTCGCCCTCTGCGACGTTGTAGGCTGATCGCTGGTAGCTCACGGCGACCTGCGGATCGTCATCGTCGTCGATGCCGACCTCGACAGTGTCGAAGGCACCCGGTGAGAGTCCGGTCGGCAGCGACCCGAAACCCACCAGCACAATCTCGCCGTCGTCGTCGACATCGTCGTCTTCGGCCGTGAAGTCGAACGACGCCGACGTGAGCCCAGCAGCGATGCTCACGCTCATGGGCACCCCGCCGTAGTCCGACCCCGATGCGCCGTTCTTGTGACGAGCCGTCAGCGGGATCGTCACCCGCTGGCCCGCGGCCGCTTCCAACGTCACGGTTATCCGCACGGCGGCACCCTCGGGAACGCGGTACGAGCCCTGACCGAAGCTCGCCCTAATCGAGGGGTCCTCGTCATCGAGCACCGTCACCGGTACCGCAACGGCGTTCACCGAGCCGTAGTCGCCCCCGCTGACCGCGTGAGATACCGTCGCTGAGTCGTTGGTGTGGTCCGAATCGTGTCCAGCGAACACCGTTACGGTCCGTGCGGTGTCCCAGTCGGCGTTGGTGAACCTCAACAGGGCGGGACTGACGGTGAGGTCTCCGCCTGCGGTCAAGCGCATCGTCACCGGGCCGGTCGGCTCCGTCGCCAACACCACGCTGTAGGTGTCGCTGGCCCCCTCAGCCACCCGCAGCGAGCGACGATCAATTGCCACACCGCGAAAGTCGTCGTCGCCCAAAGCGACCGACGCGGTACCGGGGCTGCGTTCGCTCACTCCGGCTGGCAGCATCCCGAAACTCAGCGATACCGATTCGCCGTCGTCGTCGACGCGGTCGTCAGCGGCGATCACCGCAAAGGACTGAACCCTCTCGCCGCTGGTGAATACCACGCTCGCGGGCACACCTGAGTAGTCGGCGCTCGACGCGCCGCCGCGATCTTCCGCAGTCAGCGGCACCACCACCGTGCGCTCCGGATCGGCGCTCAACCGCACCGTCACCACCACATCGTCGCCCTCGGCCACGCCATAGGACGCCGACCCGAAACGCACTGTCACGGCCGGGTCGTCATCATCGGCGATCGCCACCACGGCCTCGTCGACACTGCCCGCAACCACCCCCGGCGGCAGCGTCCCGAAGCCCAGCACCACCGATTCGCCGTCATCATCGGCCGTATCGTCGAAGGCCGTTACGGTGAAGGACCGAGCAGTCTCGCCGCTGGTGAACACAACACTGGCGGGCACACCTGAGTAGTCCGCGCTCGAAGCGCTTCCGGTGCGCGAGATCGGCACCACCACCGTGCGCTCCGGATCGGCGCTCAACCGCACCGTCACCACCACATCGTCGCCCTCGGCCACGCCATAGGTCGCCGAATCGAACGACACCCCCACGTAGTCCCGCTGCCGGCTGAGGGTCTCCAGTCCGCTCAGATTCATTGTGGCCCGGCCGCCGGTGGCCTCATAGAAGTTGTGCCGTGCCGTGTCCGAGTCGTTGCCGACGAAGCTGAACCACTCGATGTCCTCGGTGACAGAGTCGAGACGCTCGCGGGTGGCCGGATGAGATTCGTCAATCAGCAGCACCACTGCGCCTCGAAAACTCTTCTGCGAGTCCGCAACCCCCGGCGAGCGCGCCCCATGACGCGACACGATGTCCTCGATACTCAAAACGTCGAACCCGTCGGCCTCGAAAATCGGATCGCCTTCGGCGGTCCGCAGCAGCTCACCGTTGCTGTCCACAGCGGGCTGGCCGTTTCGGGCGACCCAGAGATCGGGCACGTCCTCGGGCGGCACCAAGCCCGCTAAGTACAGCTCGATGAGGCTGTAGGGCGCCGCGGCGTTCGCGTAACCGAGAGTCGAGAACGAACCTGCCGAATACTGCGTGCCGCCCAAGTGCGCCAACTTGTCCAGGTCGAAGCCGCCGAGCTGACCGTTCGCGCTGCTGAAACCCCAATGCGAGCCGGATCCGACCGTGATGTCCGCCGCCCAACGGTGAATTATCTCGTGCAGCATCGGACCGTTGCGCACCCCATCGTGCTCCACCAGCGTAGTGATCGACTGCAGCTTGCCGTCCGAGCCCCACCGCGAGCTGCTGTCGAAGATCGGCCGGCCGATGCCCTCCACCGCGTTGGAGACGCCGAGGGTGGATCCCAGAAATCCCTGCGCCGCCTCGCCACGACTCAAGTTCAGTACGACGAATACGAAGTCGAACTCGTCTCCGACTTCGCAGTACAGGCGTTCCAGCGCCCGCTCCGTCGACACAGCGCGGGTGGTCGAATCCAGCTCCCTCAGCGCCGTCGCCGAAGAGGCTACGAACAGGCTGTCACCGTAGAGCTGCGGCGGGTCGTTCGCTGTCACCACAATGTCGTCAAACGCGACGTCGAGTCCGGCTCGCTCCAGCTGCGTCACCGCAGCGATCGAGACAGCGCTCAACGAGTTCTCACGCACATCCAGACTCGGTCGCTGGCCCTGCCGTTGAGGCCAGCTCGTGCGCTCCAGCAGCGGTGCAAGGTCTGTCACCCGGTTCGCGCGCAGATCGATCTTGCCCGGGTTGGCGAACTCGCTGAGCGGGCCGACATCGGCCACGCGGTTGTACCGCAGCTGGACCTCGTTCAACTCCCCCAGGCCGGCGAGCGGTGTGAGATCGTCGATGCCGTTGGCTTCCAGGCTCACCTTGCTCAGCTCGCTCAGCCTCGACAGCGGCGAGATGTCGGCCACACCGGCCCAGGTCACCCACAGCGATCGCAGGGAGGGCAACTCGGCCAGCGGCGCGAGATCGCGCACCTCGCCAAAGCCCAGGTACAGCGTCTGCAGCGACGTGTACCCGCTCAGGAACGACAGATCGGTTTGGCGCAGTCTCTGAATATGCAGTGAGCGAAGCTGTGTCAGCGCGCGCAGTGGCTCGAGCGAGGTGACCTGGTTGGAGTTGATCCACAGCTTCCTCAGACTCACCAAGCCAGCCAGCGGCATTAGATCGCTGATGCTGTTGTAACCCGCAGACAACGATTCCAAGTTCGTCGCATGCTCGAGTCCCTCAAGGCTGCTGATGCCCTCGCCGGTTATCCCCAGCGTGCTCAAGCTGGCCAGCTCGCTCGCATACAGCGATTCGCTCGCCGGCTTGCCGAGCTCGGATCTGATGGCGGACGCCAAAGCACTGTCGGGCACCTGTACCACCTCGTCCCGCAAGATCGCCAGCGTGTACACGCCGCTGAACGAGCCGTCGGTGACCGTGATCGTGAACCGGTTGCGCCCCTCGGCCAGCGCGACCTGATGGCCGGACGCCACCGGATCGCTGTCGACGCTGCTGTAGGTGATGACGGCGCTTGAACTCGACGTCGTGGGCCGCAGGGTCACGACCGCGGTTCCATGGGGCACGCTGGCGGAGTAGCTGAAGCGATCCGAAGCGAACGTCCCGATGTCGGCGCCGTCCGTCCCAAGCGCGTTCAGCGTTGCGCCCGCCGCTGCCCGCGTGACGGAGACTGTGTAGATCCGCTGGGTGATGCCGTCTTGCGCCGTCACCGTGGTTTGCACGGCGGTGACGCCCACCGGCAGCTCCACCTGATGGCCCGGCGCGGCACGATCGGCGTCGGCGGGCGTGATCGTGACTGCCGCAACGCTGTCGCTGGGCGCCGCTGTCACCGTGACAGCGGTCGTGGCATGGTCCGCGCTGGCTTGATAGCTGGTGGTGGCGCTGTCGAATGTGCCGAAGTCGACGCCCGTCGCGCTCAGCGAAGCCAGGGTCGCGTCGATGCGTGCTGCTGCGCGCTCAACGGTGACTGTGTATTCCTGGAGCGTCCCGTCCGCTGCGGTAACGCTGACCGCCAGCTCATTCGAACCTACGTCGAGGCTCACCCAGCGCTGCTGGCCGACGGTCATCAGCCCGCCAGCGTCCACGCGCACGGTCGCGCTCTCGTCTGCGGCTTCGAGGTACATCGTGGTGTGGTTGACGCTGTATGGCACTGAGGCGGTGTAACTGTGGACGGCAGGGTCAAATGCACCGATGCTCACGCCGGACAGCTCAAGCGACGACAGGGCTGCATCGTTGCTCGTCGTCGCCAGCCTCGTCACGGCCACGGTGTAGGTACGAGAGGGAATCCCGTCGGCGCTTACCGTGACGTGCAAGAGGTTGCGACCCTCGGCCAGCGCGACCTGATGGCCCGGCGCTGCGTTGTCAGCGTCGGCGGGCGTGAACGAGACCCTCGCTGCGGAGTCCGCAGCAGCCGCGGTGACCGTGGTGGTGGCGACAGTGGGCGCAACCGTGGCGGCGGCTACCGTGTCAGCCGTATCGAAGTCGCCGATGCCTGAGAGCCGCAGCGATGTCAGTGCGCTGGCGCTGACATCGACCGGCAGCGAGTAGGTCTCGAGCAGGCCCTCCACCAGATCGGTGACATACAGCCGCTCGCCGTCGGACCACAGCCCGAGGCCGAACCCGGAGTCGCCGCTGAGCTGCTGGCTGGCGAACGGTTCCAGCTTCGTCTCGCTGCTGCCGCCGCCTGACCATGGGAATCCGTGGACGATTCGCTCGCCATCGGCCACCCACAGGGTGCCGCCCGAGGCCCACACGGATGCGATGTCGCCGACAGTGTCCGACAGGTAGACGTCGAGGTCGTTCGAAGGACTGCCAGTAACACGGTCATAGGCCCTGAGAACACGTGGTCGTCGATACCGGTCGGTCACCCACAGCGTGTCCTCGTCGCCCCACAAGCCAGTTGCGGATAAGAACCCTGTGTCGATGTCGGCCGACCCGTCGCGCACGCCGCTCGCGAGGTCGTAGGCGTAGACCGCGCCCCCATAGTGGTTGGCTGCATACAGCGTGGTGCCGTCGGACCACAGCCCGGTTGGCAAGCGGTTGCCGGCGGCGAGCACGATGTCGCGGCTGGCGAGCCGCTCGCCCGACGCGCGATCAAATGCGTAGAGCTTGCTGACGCCATAGTTGGCAACCCACAGCGTCGCGCCGTCAGACCACAGGCCGTATGGGCCCGAAACCCCTGCGGCTTTCACGTCGAAGGGGCGCGTCGGCAAGTCAACGCAGCTCTCAGCAGCGTGCGCGGCGGGCGTTCCCGGCACGTGAACAGCTACGAGCACCGCCACCATGGCCAGCGACATCACGCGAGCCGACACCCGGCACCGGGCACGAAGCGCGCCCGACAGGATGCGTGATCTTGCACGATCGTCCACGCGAGTGCTTTCCAGTGCCCGGCTGCGGACATCGACGGTAAACAGCGAAGGCCGCCAGAACCTCATGATGATTGCGGCAACTATATTAGGCGCCGCCCATCGAGGGAACATCGATGCCGCTGGCTTCCTCCGACGCAGCGATACCATGGAGCAAGAGCGCTCGGCCGTCGTATGGAACAACGAGACCGGCCGCTGTTGCCCGCGGCGTACGATAATAACCGCTATTCATCCTCTAGCCTTGTACACCGATGATGAACAGCTTGAGCCGCCCCACAGCCCGCCGGGCCACGTCGACGGTCATGTTCGTGCTTGTTCTCGCAGCGATCGCATATTGGCGATGGCATGATTCCGAGCCGTCGATCGAGGCCATCGTTGCGACGCGTGCCCAGGTCACCGACGAGGCAGTGCTCGAGACGGATTCAACTGACGATCTTCGTGCTGTCACCGATACAGATCACGTGAGCTTGACCGATTCGGGCGAGAGCAAGATCGAGCCCTTGGACAGCTATCCAGACGATGTCGGCTTCGAAGCGCCGAAACAGGAGATTGCGCCGTCGCCGCAGCGGGAGCCGTACACCTGGCGTGACGGTGATCGCACAATTCAAGTCTGGTTCGACCCGAAGTTGGCTGTCCAGTCCGATGGAGACAATTTGTCACGGGAAAACATCGTCGCAAGCGTCGGTGACGACGCGAAAGTTGGCAGGGCATCAGCGTCTGCGCTCCATGGCGGCGGTCCGGTCTTCTGGTCGAATTCGGGTGAGCTGATGGCACTCCCGGGAGGGGTCGTGATCGTGCTCGACCCCAGCTGGGCCGCTGACGAGGTCCACAGTTTCTTCGAACGCAACGGTGTCGACGCGACGCGGGTCTCCGAGCTGGATTTCGTGGCCAACGGCTTCTACATAGACACCGAGCCAGGCTTCGCGTCGCTTGACCTGGCGAACGCTCTGGCCGCTCAGCCCGGAGTCGAACTCTCGAGCCCTGACTGGTGGATCGAACGCGTCGCGAAATGATGACTCTTCCGCGCGTGATGGCGCCCACGACCGGTTGACATCGCTCGCCTCTCGCTGACACCGAGATGGCGCGGGCTGCGGACGAGGAAGAGGGCAAATAGTAACTACGATTATCACGTGCGAACACCTCTCATCAGATTCACCTCGTCGCCGCGCCGACGGCGCCGAGTGCTTGCGTTCGCAGCCATTGTCGCGGTGCTGTGCTCCGGGGCGGCGGCAGCAACGCGCATCGCGGGTGCCCAGACGCCGAGCGCGGCAAGCATCGCCTCTGTCGTCAACGGCGACAGGGCGCTGACAATCGGCTGGATCGCACCGGGCGGGGTCGGCGAGGCCGACATCATTGCCTACGACCTGCGATACATCGAGACATCCGCAGACGAGACCATCGATGCGAACTGGACACCGGTGATTGGCGCCTGGACCGAGGGACCGCTCCACTACTTGCTGGCCGGCCTGACAAACGAAGTCGACTACGAAGTTCAGGTTCGGGAGCGAACCTTCGCCGCCACAGGTGAATGGTCAGCGGGCGTGCTAGGTCGGCCAGATGACCACGGCCGCGGTCCCAACGCCGCGAGCACGATTCCACTGGAGTCGCCCGTAGGCGGCTACATCGACCCATCGACGGACGAGGAGTGGTTCCAGCTCATTGTGCGCAGCCGAGTCGACGTACAGATATACACGACGGGCACAACGAAGCTGCAGGCAATACTGATGGATCACGACGGCATAGTCATCGACAACGGCGTCGAGGCCGAGTACCTCAGCGGCGCCAACAATTCGTTCATCCAGAGAACGCTGCACAGTGGCACCTATTACGTCGCGGTCGAAAGCAAGGACGGCGATGAGGGCGCTTTCGTGCTGCATACTCGTATCGTCACGGTTGGCACCAGCTTTGGTAGGGCGGTGCCCATTGAAGTCAATAGCGACACCTACGGTGCGCTGATCGCACATCAACAGGATTTCTACCGTTTCGATCTCGACACAGCGACGGATCTGCTCATTCGCACGACGGGCCTTGTCGCCGACACGGTTGGCGCAGTCTACGACGCCGACCGCCAATTCGTCACCGGCAACGACGACGGCTACTTGGCTCAACGGCTTGATTTCGCGATCCGGGTCCGGCTCGAAGCGGGGATCAGCTACTTGACTGTTCGCGGCTATGGATCTTCACACGTAGGCGTGTACGCGTTACATGTGCACGAAGTCGACGAACCCGGCTCAACCCCCGCCTCAGCGTCGCCGCTGCAATTCGGCGGTGCTGAAGCGGCCACGATCGCATCAGGCACCGAAGATTATTACTTCCGCGTCGAAATCCCTGAAACCACGCTTGTGATGTTTCGCGCAGTCAGCCGCGACGCGGCTCTCGACGCGGCCGTCTTGGATGCCAGTCTCAACGAGGTAGCGGGCGCAGTAACGGTGGACCACCAAGGCCCGTCCGGGCGCAATGGATTCGGCGTATCCGCACCGCGTGAAATTACAGCCGGCACGCACTATTTTCGTGTGAGTTCGGATACGTCTGAATCAGGAGGATCTTACATAGCAACGGTATATGAGGACCTCTCGTATAGGGCCATGCGTCTGGGCTGCGGTCCGTCGCAAACCGGTTTCTCGGATCCACTATTCGGCTGCCAATGGAATCTGCAGAACACGGGTCAGACCCAGGGAACGTACGGAGCGGACATCAATGTGGTCGATGCTTGGTCGACGACGATGGGTTCCGAAGAGGTGAACATCGCAATCGTGGACTCCAAGGTCGACTACAGCCATCAAGATCTTGTCGAAAACCTCGATGTATCGATGAGTCACGACTACGGCGCCGATGTCGGCGCCGTGAGCAGCGCAGGTTTTCACGGCACCGCCGTGGCTGGCATCGTCGCTGCACGTGACAACATCTTCGGGATACGTGGAGTAGCGCCGAGAGCGACGCTTCGGAGCTTCAACTTGCTCGACGCTTATTCAGTGCGCAACGAAGCGGACGCTGCAACGCGTCACGCCGCTACAAACGCCGTGTCCAATAACAGTTGGGGGCCAGCCGACAATGGACAGCCTCACCGAGCAACGCGCCTCTGGGAATTGGCCATCGAATCGGGATTGACGGTCGGTGAAGGTGGACGCGGAACTTCGTATGTGTGGGCAGCTGGAAACGGCGGCACCGATGACGATTCGAACCTTGATCCATATTCCAATTTCTGGGGCGTCACAGCCGCGTGTGCCGTGAACCATGTGGGCGAACCGACGTGGTATGCGGAACACGGCGCAAATCTCTGGGTGTGCGCGCCCTCCAACGATCGCGCGCCTGCCCCGTCAATCTCAGCGACGCATACCTCTGGGAGATACACATCTCGGTTCGGGGGGACGAGCGCGGCCGCGCCGCAGGTATCGGGCGTAATGGCACTGATCCGCAGCGTAAACCCGCTCCTGACCTGGCGCGACGTGAAGCTCATTTTGGCGGGATCTGCACGCAAGAACGATGAAAACAATGCGGGATGGTTGTCCGGAGCAGCCAAGTACG
Organism: Acidimicrobiales bacterium; assembly: GCA_963663635.2. Classification (GTDB taxonomy): domain Bacteria; phylum Actinomycetota; class Acidimicrobiia; order Acidimicrobiales; family Poriferisodalaceae; genus Poriferisodalis. The sequence continues at coordinate 112,022 of CAXXMY010000016.1, read as the reverse complement.
AGACGTCCGCCGACGAATACAGCTTCAACCATATGTACGGGTTCGGCGTTGTAGACGCAGACGCAGCGGTAAAGCTGGCGCAGAGTTGGATTGCCGTTCCGGAGCTTGCCAAGGCGTCGGGCGAATCTGCGAATGCTGCGATGTTTATACGGGACCGCGAGACTGCGGAACAGAGCATCGTACTCGGAAAGGAAGTGGAATTCGCGGAGTTCGTCGAAGTCAACGTCGTCATGGACGCTCCGAACCTCAGAAGCCTGGACCTTGAGCTGGTTTCGCCCACGGGCGCTGTATCTGAGCTTCTGACGGCCGACGTGGGACGAGGGTATCCGGCGGCGCTGCATGCCGCAGACGGCGCCTTTCGCCTGGGATCTGCGCGTCATCTCGGCGAAGATCCCAGCGGCCGCTGGACGCTTCGAGTGATCGATCGGGAATCCGGAGGCGGCGCAGCTCGCTTGCAGTCGTGGTCCATAACGGTATACGGCCACCGACAAGTGCCGGGCCCACCGTCCATCATCGAGATCGATGGCGAGAGTGATCCACTCACAATTGCCTGGGAACCGCCCCGCAGCGCAGGACGTACGTCCATCGCGAGCTACGACCTGCGCTACATCAGAAGCGATTCCGGCGACAAGGCAGACGACATGGCGTGGACGTTGATCAACAGCGCCACGACGTCAGCGACACTCTCGTACACCATCACTGGGCTGGCTCCGGGCATTTCCCACGACGTTGAGGTCCGAGCAGTCAACGCTCAAGGCGCGGGTGTATGGTCGCAATCACTGCGAGGGCAGGTGGGAGAATCAAACGCAGTACCGCATTTCGCTGCCGCCGAGAACGGCTTGCGAGCCATAGCTGAGAACTCCCCGCTTGGTACAGCAATTGGCGAACCCTTACTGGTGAGCAACGACGACAGTAGTCATCTGGTGTTCGCACTCAGCGGCATCGATGCACCGGCGTTCGAGATCGACAACCAAGGTCAGTTGCGCACCAATCAGCTTATTGATTATGAAGCACAACACAGTCATTCGTTCCAGATCAACGTAGTTGACGAACACGGACACAGCGATCGGCTGCAAGCGAGCGTCAATGTGATTGATGTCAATGAACGACCCGCGCTCCGGGGGGATTCGGCCGTAAGCTATTACGAGAACGACAATGATTCAGTTGGCCGCTATATAGCAACAGATCCAGAACTCGATGATTTGACGTGGTCTCTGTCAGGTCCGGATGCGGAATTCTTTGTCCTCGAGGAAATCGCACCCGCTTATTTTTTCGCTTGGTTGTTCTGGTTGGATCCGGATACTCGTCACGTGCTCCTGCGATTTGTTGACCCTCCCGATTTTGAGAGTCCCGACGATTCGAACGAAGACAACGTCTACCAGATCACTGTCGAGGTCTCGGATCCTGTCAACACCGTCGTGCTCCATATGCAGGTTGACGTTGAAGACAGAAATGAGCCGCCCGAGCTGAGCGGCCTCCCTTCAGCTACCCATGACGAGCACGACACGGGAGACACTGCCCAATTCACCGCGACCGATCCCGAAGGAGACCACATCCGCTGGAGTCTGACGGGTACCGACTCGGCCCTGTTCTCCATTGTCGGAGGAAACTTGAGATTCGTTGAACCGCCGGATTTCGAGGCGCCCGGGGACCGGGCGTCGGTGCCGGGACACGGCGACAGCATTGCTGGGGACAATCGATACGACATCAAGGTGCACGCACATGACGACGCGCCGGGGAGCAGCTTGGACGTGACAGTTGTTGTGACGAATGTCGATGAGCTCCCGACGATCACGCTCACGTCGCTACAGCCGTTGGTGGCCGAGACCATCACAACAACTCTGACGGATCCCGACGGCGATGTTCGAGATCTCGCCTGGAGTTGGCAGCATTCGGCTGACAGCTCTGTCTGGAGTCAGATAGCAGACGCCACGACCGCTTCGTACCGGCCGGTAGCCGCCGATGTCGGCCGCTATCTGCGTGTGAGCGCTTCGTACGACGACGGGCACGGCGCAGACAAGCTTGCTCATCGGGAAATAGAGGGTTCAGTTCGCTTGTCTGAGCCGACGAACCATCCCGCAACCTTCGGCTCCGACGCGACCATTCGCCGAAGCGTCCCAGAGAACTCTCCGGCCGGAACGAGTGTCGGAGCCCCGGTGACGGCAGACGACGTCGATAGAGACAGCTTGGCGTATTCGCTCGGTGGCGATGACGCCGGATTGTTCGACATCGTGGCCACGACGGGCCAGATCCGAACCACCAACGTGCACGACTACGAGGATCCGCGGCGCTACTCGCTCACGGTCTCGGTCACTGATGGCAAGGATGCCGACGGAAACACAGATCCCTTGATTGACGATTCGATACCGGTCACGGTTGTGATCTCGGATGTGGACGAGGCGCCGACGCTGAGCGGGCTGACAATGGTCCTACGCGACGAGGGCGAGGTGGACCGACGCGCTACCGAATTCGTTGCGATAGATCCGGAAAATCGTCATTTGAGCTGGGAACTGTCAGGTGCCGATGCGCTCGATTTCAGCATCGGAACTGGCGGTGTGTTGACGTTCAAACATCTAACCGACTTCGAATCACCTCGGGACTCAGATCGCGATAACAAGTATGTGCTTCGTGTTTCGGTTTCCGACGGCCTCCACGAGAAAGGCCTCGACGTTTCGATCGACGTCATGAACATAAATGAACCCCCAAGCTTCTGGATCACGTCTATGGTGAGCGTGTCGGAGAACGTGACCTTCGTTCGTCAGCTGTACCCCGGGGATCCTGAAGGCACCGAACCGATCTGGTCGTTGTCGGGTGCTGATGCAGGATCGTTCAAGATTTCTCAGTTCAATATCCTGATGTTCCGATCACCGCCCGATTTCGAGAAGCCCAGTGACGTCGACGGTAACAGCATCGTCGGTGGCGACAACATCTACGATTTTGCGATCTCGCTTGGCGACGGCGAATTTACCTATACTCGCCCCATAACGGTGATCGTCACAGACGCTGACGACCCACCCGTCATCGATGGCGACACGAGCCCAAAGTTCGAAGAGGGCCGCACCGGGACCGTCGCTACCTACAGCGCAGAGGACCCCGAAGACATCTCCGTGTCCTGGTCGCTCGGGGGAATCGACGAGGATTCATTTGAGCTGTCAGCAGATGGCGATTTGACCTTCACCAGAACGCCCGACTACGAATCACCCGGGGACGCCAACAAAGACAACGACTACCAAGTGGAGATAAACGCGTCGGACGGCCTCAACACCACCACAGCGTATGTGACTGTGAGCATCGAAAATGTCGATGAGCCCGGGACACTGACGCTGTCGTCGAAGCATCCGCAGACCGACGCTGGACTGTCGGCCTCGCTGAGGGACCCCGACGGCATATCCGCGACCAGCGTGACATGGTCATGGGAACGGAGCTCGACGAGTACGCCGACGTGGACCGACGTCACCGACGCAAACGGCCACACATACACGCCGAAGGGCTTAGATGTCGGATACAGACTGAGGGTGACAGCGTCGTACCGGGATGGGCATGGCGGCAACAAATCCGCCGACTCTGAGCCAACCGAGGCGGTTCAAGCCGCGCCGCCGACGAATCAGGCACCCGTTTTTCTCGCGTCCGAGCTGGGGACCCGAGAGGTGACGGAGAACGCTGCTCCGGGCTACGTGGGCGCTCCCTTCAACGCAGTCGACAATGACCGGTTGACCTACTCTCTGGTCCAAGCCGATACCGATGTATTCCACATCGACAGTTCCTCAGGCCAGCTGAGCTCTCTCGTATCCCTCGACTACGAGTACGAACCGTCGTACACGTTCAAGGTGCGAGCGGAGGATCCTTCGGGCGACTGGGACCAGATCCAAGTGACCGTCTTCGTGGTCAACGTGGACGAACCTCCAACATTACGAGGTCCCGAGTTTGCCAACGTGGCCGAAGCAAGCAGCCGTCTGGTCGCTCGCTTCACCGCCGATGACCCCGAACGCGCTGCGGTGAGCTGGAGTAGCGGGGGAACAGACGCCGACGCATTCGAGATCGCCGACGGTGCGCTTCGCTTTCTCAACGTGCCCGACTACGAGAACCCCGCGGATCACGATAAGGACAACCTCTACGTGGTGACGGTGATCGCTTCAGACGGCAATCTCGAGACATATCGGACGGTAAGAGTCAGCGTTGTCCCTGTCGATGAGGCACCGGTTATCAGCGGCGGCTTTGCAGTTGACGTCCCCGAGAACACGATCGCCGTTGGCGTGTACCGGGCGACCGACCCTGAAGGAGGTCATGTCATCGCCACGCTCGAAGGCGATGACAGCGACGCGCTGATCCTCCACGATGACGGCACTTTAGTTTTTGTTCAGGCACCCGATTACGAGCGTCCCACTGGCTCGACCGTCCCCAATCGATTTGAATTTGAGCTCGTTGCGAACGACGGGCGCAACGTCACGACTCAGGACGTGACGATCCGCATCACAAACGAGGTCGATCTGGGCACGGTAACTCTTTCGACGAACGAACCAGTGATCGGTGTATCGATCAGAGCAGTTCTCGCAGACCCTGACGGCTCGGTATCGGCTGTCTCGTGGCAATGGAGCACATCGGAGGACGGTGTCGATTGGACCGACATCGACAGAGCGACGTCGTCGCGCTACACGCCTGCCGATGACGACGAGGGTCTCCATTTGAGAGCAACCGCGACGTACACCGATGTCCACGGTCCACTGCAGACGGCAAATGCGGACTCCGAAGATCCAGTTCGCAAGCCAGCCGATCCCGACACCGGAATGACGGACCCATTGGTCACCCGGCCGGTCTCGGACGGCGGAAACGGGGGCGGGGGAGGAACCGGCGGGGGAGGAACCGGCGGGGGAGGGGGATTCTCCGAGAGTACGGCCACCCTGATCGTGGCCAATGGCTGGAGTCCTTCCGACATCGGTGCGGCAGCAGCACTTGCAGCCCGAACTGCCGACTCTGCGGTGATCTACACGTCCGGAGATCGACTGTCTGCAGCGGCAAGAGACTTGCTGACCGACTACTTGCCGGCGGCGGTAGTGGTCGTCGGCGGGGAAGCAGCGGTTTCCGCCGAGACGCTGACCGCGATACGGCGTGCCTCCGAAGTTGAACAGGTGAGCCGGATCACCGGAGCGACGCGTGTCGACACCGCCGCAGAAGTGGCTCGAACGATCTTGAATACATCGAGGGCTAGCCCGGGCGGCACAACCGTCATCCTGGCCAACGGGTGGAGTCCTCCCGACATCGGCGTGGCTGCGGCACTCGCGGCCCGAACGCCGAGCTCGGCCGTGGTGTACACCCAACAGCGCAAGCTGCCTGAGCCAACGGTCCATCTGCTGGACACTTTCCGCCCTAGTCGAGTCATCATCGTGGGCGGAGAAACCGTCGTTTCCGCTGAAGTGGAGGCAATGATCGGCAGCGTCGTGCCAGGCGCATTTGTTGAGCGCATCAGCGGGCCCACCCGTACAGGTACCGCCGCCGGGGTGTCGCGTCGTTTCCTGGGATCGCCCGAATCGGGCGTGTTCGACAACCTCACGATCATCGTTGCCAACGGCTGGAGCCCGCCTGACATCGGACTGGCCGCCGCTTTGTCCGCCCGAACCACAGGCTCGACGGTGCTCTACACCGAGGCGGGTCGACTCTCACCGGAGGCGGAAGCAGTGCTGCACGACTACCAGCCGGCACGGATCGTTTTCATCGGAGGGCCCGCGGCAATCACCGATGATGCCAAGAATCGCGCCCGCTCGGTGGTGCCCGACGCCGCCGCACCGCGCTACAGCGGGTCAACACGAACCCAGACCGCTGCATTCGTAGCCCGCCGTATTCTCGGCAACCCCTGAATGCAATACGGCTCTTGGCGCTCCGTCGTCAGGCAAGGCCAGTCAACTTGTTGAACAAGTACGCAGGGGGCTGCTAGCTCCGAGGCATCGGCGGATCTCGCTGGGACGAGTACATAGAGGCGGCTTGCCTAGCGCATGCGCATTCGCGCGTACCGTCGCTAGGGGTTTCCGAGGATGCGGCGTGCGACGAATGCTGCTGTCTGGGTTCGTGTGGATCCGCTGTAGCGGGGTGCGGTGGCGTCGGGTGCGGTGGTGCGGGCTTGTTCTTTGGCTTGGTTGGTGATTGCTGCTGTTCCGCCGATGAACACGATTCGTGCGGGCTGGTAGTCGCGCAGTACTGCGGCGGTCTCCGCGGAGAGCTGTCCCGCTTCGGTGTGGAGCACCGCTGAGCCTGCGGTGCGCGCCGACAGCGCTGCGGCCACTCCGATGTCGGGAGGGCTCCAGCCGTTCGCCACGATGATCGTCAGATCGTCGGTCACGGCGGCTTGGGGCGGTCCCAAGAAGCGTCGAGCAACCCGGGCGGCTGTTCCTGTACGTGTGGTTCCGCTGACGCGCTCGACGGCAACGCCGGGCACCGCTGCGCGGATCTCCGATTCCACAGCGGGATGGACCGCGGCGGTGCCGCCGACGATGACCACCCGAGTCGGCCGCTCGTCACGCAACAGCTGCGCAGTCGCCGTCGAGAGCACGTCCGCTCGTGTATAGACGACCGCCGAACGCGGCGTGCGCGCCGACAGCGCCGCAGCCACGCCGATGTCAGCGGGGCTCCATCCGTTGGCCACGATCACTGTCGTCCCGCCCGCCGAAGACTCACCCAGGATTCGCCGGGCCACCGCCGCGGCTGTCTCCGCGCGCGTCGCTCCGGTGATCCGCTCGACGGAATCGGACTCCGACGCGCGCCGCGCCGAGACCAGTGCTGTGTCGCTCACGGCTGCTTTTCCGCCGATCACGATCACGCCCGCAGGCAGGTAGTCGACCAGCAGGTCTCGGGCCGCGACCGACAATCGGTCGCCTGCAGTGAAGATCACCGCGGAGTGCGGTGTGCGCGCTGCGAGTGCCGCAGCTACGCCGATATCGGGCGGACTCCAGCCGTTCGCGATGATCACGACCGCAGTGCCTGCCTCACCGCCACCGCCGCCGGCATCGCCGCCGCCGGTGTCGTCGCGGGCCGTCGTGGTCGTGCCGGGGGCGGTCACGGTCACGGTGAGCGCGGTGCTGACTCGTGCGCCGTGGGGGTCGGTCGCTTGGACTCTGAGTCTGTAGCTGGGCTGGGTGTGGCGGTCCAGCACAGTGTTCGGCCCGACGCGGACCTGTCCGGTTTCGAGGTCGATGGTGAAGAACGGCGCGTCGATTTCGAAAAGGGCGTAGCTGAGCGGATCGCCGTCGATGTCGGCGGCTGTCACCGGGCGGCCCACAGGCGCTCCCGGCTCTGCGCCTTCGGCGACGGTGCGTGTCACCGATGTCGCGGGGAACTTGGGCTGGTCGTTGACCTCATTCACGGTCACGACGACTACTGCTTCGCTTGCAAGGCGACCGTCGGAAGCGGTGTAGGTGAAGATGTCCTTGCCGTTGAAATCGCTGCGAGGCGTGTATACGAGGGTTTTGTCGGCTTGCACCCGCACGCGTCCGTGCAGCGGCGCGTCGCGCAACGCCACAGAGAGGGTGTCGCTGTCGGGATCGGAGTCATTGGCCAACACCGCGATGGCCACCGGGGTGTCCTCAGCGGTGATTGCCGTGTCGTGGACGGCCATGGGCGTTTCGTTGACGTCGGCCACATCGATGGTGACCGAGACGTCGTCGGTGGCGGCTGAGGGGTCGGTGGCGGTGACGGTGACCGAGTAGGGGCCCGCTGCGGCCTCGTAGTCCAACACAGCGGCTGAGCCGACACGGATCTGGCCCGTGGAACCGTCGATGTCGAACAGGCCCGCGTCCGTGCCCGACAGGATGTAGGCCAGCTTGGCGGCGTCGTCAGGGTCGCTGTCGGTGGCCCTGACCGGCGCGCCGACAGCAGCGCCGGGGGACGAGTTCTCCGCGACGGAGCGCACGACGAGGCCGCCGCCGAAGCCCGGCGCGCTGTTGAGTGCGCTGGGCGCGGCGCGGGTGCGATAGGGCGCCTGCACGGGGACGGTGTCTGTGCCGGTGCCATCGAGGTAGGTGGCCACGACTCGAAGGTCGTAACCCTCGTCGCCGGCCGCGGGCGTATAGCTGCCGGCCGTCGCAGATGATGTGATGTCCTCCCAGGCGCCGCCGCCCGAGCGGCGCTGCCACGTCCATGTCAACGCCTCCGGCTCACCGTCGGGATCGGCGACCTCGGCGTCGAGGGTTGTGTCAATCTGGGGTTGCGGCGACGACAGCACCACCACGCCGGGCTCGTCCACATCGGCGACATTGACCGTCGCGTCCACAGCGACGACATCGCTGGCACCCGCACGGGCCTGCACCTGCACCAGATACTCGTTGTTGTTGTCGTTGTCGGCGGGGTGCTCGAAGTCCGGCGCACGCAAGAAGCTCAGCACGCCGCGGTCGCTGATCTCAAAGACGGCGCTGTCGTCGCCGCCCAATGTCCACCTGATCCTCGCCCGCTCTGGATCGGTCGCGGTGAACGCGGCCACCTCTGTGGTGTCGTTCTCGCCGTAGTCGAACACCAACGATCCAGAAACGCTGGTGACCGTCGCCGCCTCATCGACATCGGTGACGGTCACAGCCACCTGATGGCTGGTGGAGCCTTTGCTGTCGGAGGCCTCCACTGTGACGTCATAGACGTTGTTGGTGCCGGCATCGGCCGGCATCTCGAAGTCCGGCGGCGAGCGGAACCCCAGCGTGCCCCCGGCAACGTCGAACCAGGCGGCGTCGGCGCCCGCGAGCGACCAGGTCACGGCGTCGCCTTCGGCGTCGGTCGCGGTGAAGGCGGCCACGTCGGTCGTCGCGTTCTCCGCGATCCAGAACCGGCTGCCGCCGCTCACCGCGGGCGGATCGTTGGTGTCGGTCACCGTGACGGTCACCGTCCCGATGGACCCTGCGTCGTGCAGGACCACCAGCACCACGGTCTCGCCGTCATCCTCCACCGCGTCGACCGCCGCCGCGATCCTCAAACTCACCGAGCCGGCACCAGCCGGCAGCGTCAACTCATAGGGCGCAACCAGCTCATCGCCGTTGGAGCCCCTCAACACGAAATCGTCGCCCACGGTGGCGCTGCCCGCCACAGTCACCAACAGGCTCTGAGATTGTGCGAACGTGACCCCGCCGGTGTTCACCGTCACCGTCGCCTCGGTGCCCTCGACAACCTCAACAGCGCTCGCGGACACGCTGAAGTCCGCCGTGTCGTTGTCTCGCACCGTGACCGCGGCACTGTTGGGCGAGCCGGTCACATACCTCGCCGGGCTCGCGGTGTCGGCCCGTACCAGCGCCGTCACCGCCGCCGCATCCTCCACAACGACGTCGTCGTCGACGGTTCCGGCTCGCAGCTCAGCGGTGCTATCCCCGGCCAGGAACGTCACCGTCGACGGCGGCGCGCCGCTGAGGACCCCCGCCGCTCGCCGTCACCTCGACACGCACCGACAGCGCCCGGGTCAACGGGCTGCCCAGCGTGGCCGTGCGCGCCAGCGCGAACACAGCATCGCCGCCCTCGGTCACCGCCCCCTCTGGAGTGATCATGACCTCGGGCGCGTCCAAGTCGCTGGCAGGGATCGAGACCGTGCGCGAACCGATCAACGTGCCCGTCGACACGAGCCTGGCGCTCAATATGACCGTCTCAGCCAACTCAGCATCCGAATCGGCCACCACACCCAGAACGGCAGCGACCCGGGTCGCCCCAGCCGCCAACGTGACCGAGTACGGTGCCGACAGCGTGCGATTCTGGGAGTCTGAGAGCACGAAGTCGTCGCCGACGTCAGCCGACCCCGAAACGGCGATGCTGATGTCCTGGTCCACCGCGAACGTCACGCCGTTGGTGATAGCAAACGTCAGCTCAGTCTGGCCCCCCTCAGAAACCTCGCTGCTCGCAACGCTGAACCCGAACGCGGCCGTGTCGGTGTCCGCGATCGTGACCGTCGACATGGCTGTCGACCCCGCAGAGAAGCCCGGCGCCAGCGCGCCGAAGCTCAACACCACCGTCTCAAGAACCCTCCACCAAATCATCATCGACCGCATCGAACAACACCGACTTGCGGGTCTCGCCCGCCGCGAAGCTGACCCCGGCAGCCACCGAGAACTCGCCAACCGAGGCGCTGCGAGCCGACGCGACGATCAGCACCTCGATCTCCAGCCCGCCGCCGTGGGCTCTGCTCAGCTCAACCGGCACCTGAAGCGTCGCGCCCTCGCTCACGCTGTAGCCGGCCGCGCCGAACGACACCGTCACCGGCGGGCTGATCACCAGCGCCGAGGGCACACTCGCCAGCATGGAGCCGTCGGCCGCGCAGATGCCGCCCGTGTCGCACGCCTTGTCGGCCATGACGGCAACCGTGACAGACGCCCGCGCCCTCTGGGGCCAGCAGTCAACAAGTACGCGTTGGCCGGCTCGCCGGCCACAAGATGAGGCTCCACTGCCGTGACCGTCGCGCCCTGAACGCTCAATGACGGGGTAGAGGCCGCAAAATCCGCAACCGGCCGGTTGAAAGCCACCACCAACTGCGCATCGTCCACACCCGAATGGAACACCGACGTATGACTGCTGTTCGGGAACTGCGCCGCTAACCGAGGTTGACCCTCTGCTAGAAACTCGGGCGCCATGACGGTGCTGCGCTTGTTGCCGCCGAAGAATTCACCCACGGAAAGCCATTCCTGGCCTGTGTCTGGGTCGACTTGGGTGAAGCTGGCGTCCGGTCGTACGCCGCCCCTTCCGCCGTTTCCCCAGTTGATGAGCCAATGGCCGTTGCTCAAGAGCTCGACGTTTCCGTTGCGATAGCCCAGTGCCATCTGTGCTCCGTGCAGCGAGTGGTCTCGCACGAACACCGCCTCGCCGTTGTCGAGGTCGAGGGCGTATTCCAGAGCGCGGCTGTATTCATTGTTGGTGCGGAAAAGGTTGTCGTGCGTCCAGGGGTTCCGGGTGCACTGAGCGCCGTTGTCGTAGAGGATCAGGTTGCCGTTGGGCAGCAGCGACGACCCGTGCTGGCCGCAGAACTGCTTCTCGGGATCACCCACGATGTCCAGCGGCGGCGGACCGATGTCGCGCTCGGCCCACTCGGCTTCGTCGAGATTCGAAGGCCCCACTCTCCACTCCACCCTGCCGGTCGCTGCGTCGATGGCGAGGATCCTTGAGCATCCCCGCATCGACGCGATGATGAGACCGTCCGCCATCTGAATCCCGTTCAGATGCGCATAATCGCCGTCAGCAGGCGGGAAGAAGTGCTGCGCGCAGTCCTCAAGGGGGCATGTGGTCCCACGAGTTCCAGTTGAACGTCGCCTGCCCGCCCGGGGTGACGATCTGGATGACAGAGTCCTCCACATAGACATCAGACCCATAAGGCTTACCGGCCTCATCGGTGAAGGTGAGATGGGACAGGTCGCGCTCGGTGTCCTGGTAGGCCATCAACATATAGTTCCCGTTGTCGAGCAACCGGAAATCGTGGCCGTCCTGTCGAGTGAGGGGCGACACCGTCCGCGCCACCGCGATCTGGTTCAGATTTTCGTCCAAGACGTAGGCGACCCCACTGATGTAGGAATATCGGGGTGCTCCGTTGACGTCGGGATAGAACCGGAAGAAAAGCCCCCTCCCGGCGCCCGGCGCCCGGCGCAGCCGGCGCGGGACGCCGTTGCCGTCCATGATCACCAGACGCGAGTCGAGCTGAAACAGGATCAGATCGTCGAGCACGCCCGTCTCGCCCCAAGGCTTCTCGATCCTGATCGGGCTGAGGTCGTCGGCGAGGCAGTGCACGACGTACTGGGTCTGCGCGCCTTCGGCGTCGGCAAGTGAGATGCGCACGACGCTGTCGCCGGTCACCGGCACCGCTGCAGTCACCGGGTCGCCCGCGCCTGGGTTGACGTGCTGGGTACCGTCCACCGATATCCGGCTCGAGGCGTTGGCAGCAGCCATCGTCAGCGTCATCGTGTCGGTGTCGTTGCAGCCCACGGAATAGTGCAAGGTCTGCGCATCAAACGCCGGCCGGCTCCGCCTCCACTCATCCTCGCCGGTGGCCGTAGCCGAGTCGTCGGTACTTATCAAGAGAGCGCTCAACTGCGCAGCCGCCACGATCTCGGGCATCGTGACTTCGGCTTGCGCGCTGCTGCGGTGGCCGTCGGCGTAGACCACGCTGACCCGCAAGAAAGCGCCCGCATCAGCCGCCACCGGCGTGTAGCTCGCCGAGTCCGCCCCCACGATCGCCGCCCACTCGTTGTATCCGACGGTGCGCTCCCACACCCACGTCTGCGAGCCGTCCACCACAACGTCAGGATCGGCCAGCGACGCGGTGACCGCCACGCCCGCGCGGGGCCGTTTCGTCGACAGTGACATCGTGCCGTGCTCGTCTGCGTCGGTCACCGTCACCGTCACGCTCAACGCAGAAGCCGCCGTCGCCGATCCTGACGAGGGCAGCAGCGTGACCACATAGGTGTTGTTGTTGTCGCTGTCGACCGGCGCCTCAAAATCCGGCGGCTTCTTGACGATCACCGGCGCCACCGGGGCAAGGTCGAACCTGAGCGCGCCCGACGGGCTGTCAATGCTGAAATGCGCCGCATCGTCACCGCCGAGGGTCCAGGTGATGCCGTCACGGTCCTGCTGTGACGACGCCGTGAAGGTTGCCACTCGCGACCAGCTGTTCTCCGCGAACCCCACCATCTCGGGTCCGCCGATCGCTTCGAGCTCGATCACGTTCTCGACCGTCACCACCACATCAGCGGTGACGTCATTGAGCCCGTCGCTCACCTGCACCGTCACCTCATAGGTGCCATCCGTGTCAGCATCGTCAAACTGCTCATAATCCTTGGCTGAGCCGAACGCCAGCACACCCGACTCGCTCAACACGAACCCAGCACTGTCCGCGCCGCCCGCCACAGACCAGACCAGATCGGCCTGCGGCGTGTCGTCGTCCGTCGCGGCAAGCGCAGCTATCGAAGTCGCGCCCTCGTCGACGTCAACAAGACCAATGCTCGTGATGACCGGTGCCACGCTGGTCTGGCCAGTCGCGGGCAATACCCACAACAAGACCACTGCGAACGCCACTGACAATCCACCCAAGACGAGCCTGCCGATACCCCGCCCAGATCTGGAACGGCCCTCGCCCCCCGGCATCCGCATTTCAGAACGCCCGAGCGCCCTCGTTGGAATCCCAGATACACATGCCGGAGGCAAGTGTAGTTGCCGCTATTTTGTCATCGGCGAACCCGATATCCGGTGTCATCAGATTGAAATCTCGGGGTCGAAGTCGTCGACGCTGTAGCCGCCATCGACCGCGGTGATCAGCCCTGTGTCGGGCTCGGCCGCGATGTGGGCCTTGCAGCCGTCCCGATAGACGCTGCGCGTCTTGTGGACATGCCGCGACTCGGGATCCGCCACCGAGACGACCCGCCCCGGCGCGGTGCGCCACCGCCCCAGTCCACCACCGCGACCACCTCGCCCACCATCACCCCGACATCGAAAATCGAACCCTGATCATCAGCCGAACCGCGCACCCCACCATCATCCGCGATCGCACCCCCCAACACGAGGACCCACAACCGGACTTTGCGACCACCCTCCTAGGCCAAACGAGGCGGCCTAGCCCGACTCGATCGCAGCGCCTATCATCGCCGCAACTATCAAGAAAAACCATGGGCACACCCCGCCCGCGCTGCGCAATCAAAACTCCCCAAGCGGGCAATTGCTCAGAACCATCACACATAGCCGTCAGGCTGTTCAGATTGGATTCCCTATGATGCGCAATTGGACTCGACGGTCTCCCTTGTGTGCGTCGCCTGCACCTCGAGCATCGGGGCCGACTAGGAGGTTGGGGTGGGGGGCCGCAGCGTTCGTGCTGGTCAGCACCGTGCTCGTCATGGATTCCTCTGCTCTGGCGGCGAAGGCGAGCGGTTTGAGCGCTGGTGGTCTGGAGGCGCTGTCGGTGAGCGGTGGCGTCCAGCTGTCGTGGGACGAACCCGTCGATCTCGCTGAGCAGGTGACGGGATACAGGATCCTGCGCCGCAGCCCCAGTCTGGGCGAGTCTCGTCTGAGCGAGCTAGTGGCCGACACCGAGTCGACGCTGACTGCTTATCTCGACACCGAGGTCGTATCCGCGACGGTGTACATCTATCGGGTAGTGGCGTTGCGGGGAGGTGTGGCTGCGCCGTGGTCGATGAGGGCGCGGCTGACCTACCAGGCGTCGGCGGTTTCGCCTGAGACCTCTCAAGAGGTTTCGCTTTCTCAACAGCAGGAAGGTTCCGGGCAGCTGAGCGACGACACCATCGAGCCCGAGTGGACCCTGCAGCAGCTGAGCCCGACCGGTCTCGTCGCGCAGGCGAACCCGGGTTTGGTGGTGCTGACATGGGACGCGCCCGAGGGCGACGCGGACGCTGTCGACGGCTACGAGATCCTGCGTCGGCGAACGAACCGGGGTGAGAAAGTGCTCCTGACGCTGGTCGCCGACACCGGCACCGCCGACACCACATATGTCGACCGATCTGCCAACGAGGAAGGCGTGAAGTACGCCTACCGAGTCAAGGCACTGCGCAACGGAACTGCCAGCAATTCGTCGCCGTTCACAAATGCAATCGGCCTGCCCGCCGCAACGCTCGAATACGTAGTGACCGAAGACGAGCACGAAACATCCGAGCAAGAGAGCTGCCCGAATCTCCAAGACGATACTGACGTAGTCCAGATCTGTCACCTACCCGATATCAACCTGCGGACCGCGATTGAACAAACACTCGGCAAGAGCCCCGGAGACGGCATCACTTTGGGCGACATGGAAGACCTCATCAGTTTGAATCTGTCTTACAGCCAGTTGACGTCCATCGACATCACCGGCCTCGAACACGCGTCAAATCTCACCGGATTGAACTTGGACGGCAATCAGCTCACACAGATCACCGGCCTCGACAAACTCACTTCGCTTACTGAACTCGCAATTTATAAGAACAAGCTCGAAGCCATAGATGTAACAGGCCTCTCCAACCTTGTAAGCTTGGACCTGCGCTATAACAAGCTCACCAGCATGAGCGGCCTCGCCGACCTTGCATCACTCACCAGCCTGCTCCTGAGAAGCAACAAGTTGGCGTCCATCAACGTCGCTGGCCTCACATCACTGGAGAGACTGTACCTGCACTCCAACGACCTCACGCAGATCAGAGGCCTCTCAACTCTCACATCACTCACCAGCCTGGACCTGATTTATAACAGGCTGGCGTCCATCGATGTCACTGGCCTCACATCACTGGAATCCCTGACCGTTTTCCATAATGACCTCACCAGTATCGTTGGTCTCAGCGATCTCACATCACTGACCACCTTGGACCTGTCGTACAACTACCTGGTGTCCGCTAGCCTGACCGGCCTCACATCACTTACAGACGTCGCCCTGGCGCACAACCTTCTGACATCCATTGATCTGACCGGCCTCACATCACTTACAGACCTGGACCTGTCCGTAAACAAGCTGACGTTCATTGACCTGACCGACGTCACGTCACTGGCAGGCCTGGACCTGCACTGGAACCTTCTGACATCCATTGATCTGACCAGCCTCACATCACTTACAGACCTGAACCTGTCCGTTAACAAGCTGACGTCCATTGACCTGACCGGCCTCACGAAACTCCGAGTACTGAACCTATGCTGCAACGGGTTCACTCAGGTTTCAGGCCTTGAGGACCTCACTGATCTCAGGGTCCTAAAGCTGGGTTCCAATGACCTGAGTTCCTTCGATGCCAGTGACCTCACTGAACTCGAGTCCCTGTACCTCGAGAACAATAATCTTTGGTTTGTCAATGTCAGTGGCCTCGGGAACATCATTAGGCTGGGACTGCGGAATAACGACCTGACGATGATCGACGTCAGTGACCTCACTGAACTCGACTACCTCGAACTCAGAGAAAACCCGCTTACCGAATCCGATATAGTCGGACTGCGTGCGGACACCTTCTTGGCCATGTGAGAATTCCCGCTGGGCCGGCATGCGTGCCGTTTGGCGGGACGATGCTCGATGCCCCGCTACCTGTTCTGCAGACGAGTGAGAAATCGACACACAACCCGACCGGCGGCTTGTCTTGACGTACAAATAGTCACCTTTCGCTTAGCCGTCAATCTCGTATGCGTCGTCGGCATATCCTTTGAAGACCTTGTAGCGCAGCGTGTAGGCGTTGAGGCCTGGTTCTTGTGCCTCGACTCGAATGAAGTAGTGGCCCGCAGGAAGCGTTACGAAAATCATCTCTGTGGCGGTGCCGTCGCTAGTGCTGTTGAACGGCTCCAGTACGATTCCATCGGCGTTCTCGATGAACATGTCTGCGTCATGGTCTTGGCGACGCAGGCTTAAATCAATGAACGTGTAGCCCGTCAGTGTGAAGCGAAAGTAGTCGACTCCGTCGTCAACGCCGTTGATCGTGCTCCTGGTCACGCGGACCACGCCATTTCTCAGCCCACCGGTGCCGGTAATGTCGCCAAGGTCGATTGCACCTTCTCTCACCGAGTCAGCATCTTCGGGTAGATCGTCGTCGCCGTTGTTGTCGCCCGAGACAGTTGATTGGAGCGAGATGTTCCATGAGATTGTGACGCTTGCGGACAGATCGCCGTCGCTCACAGTGACTACTGATTGCGATGTGCCTGGGATGGTCGGATTGCCGACGATTCGACCTGTTGACCTGACAAGGTCCAGCCCGGCGGGGAGCGTGTCGACGGTCCAGGTCAGTTGGTCGCCCTGTGCGTCTGTGGCGACGACATGCACGTCGACGGAGTCGCCGACGCTAAACGACTGGTTGCCGGGGAATGTGACCGAAGGCGCTGTGTTGGGTGCTTCGGTGATTGTTATGGCCGTCTCGGCGAAGGCAGAGGGTGCGGCTGTGCTGGTGGCCCTGACAACAACCGAAACCTGAGGCTGGGACTGCGGCGGGAGCTGCGTAGGTGCCGTCAGCGTCGATCGTGCCCACTGTTGAGTTGCCGCCGTCCACTCCTTCAACTGCCCAAGACACACCTGCAGCCGCGCCGGTGACTTGGGCACGAAGGCTTGTGGTAGTCCCCGCGACGATCGACGCTGGGGCATTGACGATCGAGACGATGGACTCAGCAGCGGTCATATCGATAGTGGCTGTAGCAACTATGGGGCTAGTCGGAAAATCGGGGTTGGTCGAGTCGAAAGCGACGAATTCAAACGTATCCACACCGGAGAATCCAGGGTCGGGTGTGTAGGTGACGGCCCGATTCAAGAAGGCGCGATATGAGTTGCCTCCCTGAACAGCGGTATAGTTGCGTGTGGTTGCAATCGTTCCGTGAGATGGGTGGGATACGATTCGGAACGCAATCTGTCCCGGATTGCGGTAGCTATTGGCCGACAATCTGATCTGCGGCGTTGTGTCCGGTTCGGCAGTGAACACCTTCGATTTTGCCACATAACCACGGACGACGCTGACGTCATCCGACAGGGCGACACCGTTGTTGGTCTCGTCAGACTCGATCAAGATGTTGTAGGGGTCGGCCTCAACGCCGAGCCGGTACCGGCCTGGGCTCACGTCGGACACGTCAATCCACTGAAAAGTCAGATCACCGTCATAGATGTCTCTCCACCCTTCGGTAACTCCCATTTCCAGGCTTGTGGCGTTCGGCTCGTTGGCCATGCAGTTCTGGGTGTCTACATCCGAATATGTGGCAGGGCCCGGATCGGGGTGACGGTCCGGCAGCGCCTCAGAGTCGGCAAGACAAAAACCTACTTTGGCTCCGGGCGCGACCAGTGTCACTCCGTCGCTGCTCCACAGCGAATATGCCACGATATCCATCAAGTGAAAGTGGTTGTGGCCGTCGGCAGTCTCATAACGCACCGGAGGCTGTGCAAGTTTGAACCATTCCCCTGATGCGGTCTTGACCCGCTGCCAGACGTCATGACTTGTTGGATCCGCTGGATCGACAAGCTGAGGATTGCCCGATAGGTCAACGGGCCCGTCACCCAGGTTGGTCACATAGCCGTCGAAGCGCAGTACGAGCCGCCGTTGCCCGCCTGTCAAGACTTCATGCACTCCATAGTCAAAGACTGGAGGATCGCTCACCAAATCGGGCAGCAAATAGTCCTCTGGGATCGCGTCCATACCCGGGCCGGCAACCACAGCCTGCGCGTCGGCGCGCAGGGCACGACCGTCGCTTGAGCACACCGCGGCGGCCAGCACGCAATCCGTTGCGGCGGGCAGTGACACGACCGCGCCGCTCGCCCCTTCTGGCTGCAAGGTCACTGTCCATCTACTCGCCGACCCCGCGAGTACTTGCGCACAGCGATGATCTCGGCGCCGACTGCGGCCAAGGCATGATCTTTGAGCATCTTTGCGTCTACTACCAGGTTCGCCTCGTCGAAGACCAGATCCACTTCGAATTGCGTCTCGCCGTCATGAGACGGCGGCACATTTGCGAAATACGCCGACGGCGGCGCCGGCGGCCTGCCCGTCACTGCACCCGAACCGCCCATAGCGATGCTCAGTTCCACCTCGTCGCCCGCAGTCCATCCCATCGGCGCCGAAGGCCACCAATAGCGTCCTGCGGCCGCGAGCACCTGCTCGAGACTGTCGCTGCCGACAAATTCGCTGCCGCCCACGCGAAACACGAAATCACGCGACAGCTCACGCGACAGCCCCAGCACCAGCCCCCCGTGATCGATCACTGCCGACACTCCAACGGATCCGCCGTCCACCACGAACTCATCAGAAGACAGCGAACCCACGGACCTCGTGAATCTCGTATATCCCGAAGCCCCTCCCTGAAGATCTGCCACCGACAACACCGACGACCACACAATCTCGTACTCCGGCTCGCTCGCGGCAGCAAGCCCACGCACGCCCGGCCCGGGCGCCTCGGGCGTGTCGGCTCTGAACCAGTGGCTCCGGTTGCTCATGCCCGTCGCGCTGCGAGCTTTGACCCGGTACACATAGCTGCGCCCAGGCTCCACCGTGTTGTCGGTGAACTCAGTGACGGCGTCACCAGTGTCATCAACCAGCACACTGAACACTCCGGCACGCTGTAAGGCCCTGTCACGCCGAAGCACCTGGTAGCCGATCACTGCGGGATCGCCGGGATCGTCCCAGATCAGATCTGCCCGATCCCAGGTCACAGTTCCGCCCAAGCCAGTCGGCGCAGGCAACCAGCCCGCCTTAACCAACTGACCGGCCAACGGGGGGAAGTGCCCATCGCCCTGCGAAGCAGAAGAATCCGCACCGACCGGTGCCGCAGCCAACACCACAACCAGTGCAGCGGACAACAACCGCACGCCCCACTTGCAACACGCGCGACCGCGACCGCTCCCAGACAGACCCATCAAATACCCCCACCGATAATATCGGTAATAATCAAAGCGCAACGATAGCCCATCTCAGCGGACTCGAACACTGGGCAGGGCCATCGACCGACGACGGCCCCCAGCAGGTGCGGAAGTGATCCACAGCGAGCGGTGGATTCAGGGCTCTTGCCGTGGATGGGTTCGGTCGGGGACTGGGCCGTCGTGCCCGCGACCGGCCCGGTGACCCTGCCTGTGCACGTCGTGTCGGTGCCTGTCAACCTTGGTGAGACAAGTTTGTTGTTGATTTAGTGGGTGCTGGTGGTCTCCTTGGGTGGGTTGATGTAGACGATCTCGGGGAGTTCGGGTGGGGTTGGCCGGCCTGCGACGAATCGTTCGGGGTGGGCGGCGAACGCCCGGTTCAGGATTTGGGTGCGGTGTTGGCGGATCTCGGCGGCGGTGCGGTGGTAGACGCTGGCGGGTGTGTGGTAGCCGATGCCGGAGTGGCGGTGCTGGTAGTTGTGCCATGCGAAGAAGTCGGCGCTGAAGGCTCGGGCGTCGTCGATGCCGGCGAACCTGGCGGGGAACTGTGGCCGGTATTTCATGGTGCGGAACTGCGATTCGGAGTACGGGTTGTCGTTGGGGGTGCGGGGCCGGGTCACCGATCTGGTGATCTCCAGGGTGGCGAGCAGCTGAGCGACTGGTTTCGCGGCGGGGACGCCTCGGTCGGAATGGATCGTCAACGCCTTGGGGTCGACGTCGTGGCGGGCGAGGGTCTCGTCGATGAGGCGGCGGGCGAGCTGGGCGTTCTCGACGGCGGCGAGCATCCAGCCCGGCACGTAGCGCGAGAACAGGTCCAACAGCACGTAGAGGCACAAGAAGTTCCGTTTGGCGGGGCCGCGCAGCCCGGTGATGTCCCATGTCCAGATGTCGTTGGGGGCACCTGCGGCAAGCTCGGGGCGGGACCTCGGAGGGTGGGCGGCCTGGCGGCGGCGCTCGATCACGGTGCCATGGGCGGCTCGCAGGAGCCGGTACATCGTGGCTGGTGACGCCAGATACGTGCCCTCGTCGAGCAGGGTCGCCCACACCGTGGCCGGGGACTCGTCCACGAACCGGTCCGAGTGCAAGACCTCGAGCACCTCGGCCCGCTCGTCGTCGCCGAGCGCTCGGCGATGGGCTGCCCGGCGCCGCTCGATGACCGCGGCCGAGTCCGGTTCGGGTCGGCGCCGCCGGCACTGCGTCGCCCGGGACCGGCCCCACACAGCACACGCCGCCGTTGTCGCCGTGTGCGCTTCGAGCTCAGCAACGGCGGGCGCGATCACCGCTTCGACCTCGGATCGGTGTCCGCGCTCTTGGAGAGCTCTCCGGAGAGCGCCGAGACTTTTCCCTGCACCTCGATCACCTTCTCGGCGGTCCCCCAACGCTGCCCGAGACGCTCATTGTCGGCCTCCAACGCGGCAATGCGACGATCCCTGGCGTCGGGACCGGACCGGCCGCGCTTCTTGCTGAGCCCCTCGACCGCGCCAGCAGCAGCCTGCTTGCGCCACTCCGAGATCAACGACGAATACAAGCCCTCCCGGCGCAACAACGCGCCCTTCTCCCCATCAGGGAGCCGCTCGTACTCAACCAGGATCCTCGCCTTGCACTCCGCCGCGAACCCGCGCCGTGACCCAACCATCGCCCTCGGCGACACCTCCAAGTCCGGGGTCCCGCAATCATCCATCACGCCAGCGGACTCGATCGAGCCATGCAACGCAACCATCGCAGTCATCTTCCCTCCCCGCCCCCGGGGCTCAGTGATTCACAGCCATCCGCTGTCTCACACCACATTGACAGAGGGGGTGTGGAGCGCGCAGGGAGATCTCGGCCTGCAGTTCGGAGCGTGGGACGACCTGCGCCTGGCGCTGCATGTACGCGCCCAGTGGGGCATATAGCTGCGCAAGAGCGGCTTGATCAGCTGCGTCATCACGCCCTGTGATAATAACGGGTACTGTTAACGACCTTGCCGCTCGGGAGGTCTGCGCAGTTGAACACGGGCGAAGATCCACTAGGACGGTGGTCGGCAATAGGTGTCAGGCCCAGACTGCAAGCCTCTGACCTGCGGTTTCGCGTGCATCAAACACCCAAAAGGCGACTTTCCGACCACCCTCCTAGGTGCCGCTGCAGGGCACCGAATGCGCCGCCTCCTCGGCCAAACCACCCCAAACCACCCCCCACGACACCCGAACCCCACCAACCACGCCGCCACACACCCCTCGTCAAATATCAACTCAGGGCTCCTAACACAGGTCTCCAAATGTTTGCTGGCACTGCACTGATTCTCATGTTCGTTCCAAGACCCTATGCGGCTCCGGCTGGTAGTTGGAAGGTGGCGTTGTGATTGGTTTGAATCGGTTCTTTCGGCTCGTCGCCCCGAGGAGAGCGGCTGCTGTGGCTGTATTGGCCTTGGGGTTGTCGGCGGGGGTTATCGTGCCGGTGGGGGCTGTTGAGGGTGTGTTGACGCCGACGGGGTTGTCGGCGTCGTCGGCGGCTGGTGGGGTGTTGTTGGAGTGGGACGCGCCTGTGCAGGATGCTGGGTCGGTGACGGGGTATCGGATCGTGCGCCGCCGCACTGATGTGGGCGAGAAGCGGCTGTCGCAGCTGGTTCGGGACACGGGTACGACGTCGACGTCGTATTTGGACGAGTCTGCGTTCGATGGCGGTGTCTATATCTACCGGGTGCGGGCGATGCGCGGCGGTCTGCGCTCGGCCATTTCTGACAAGGCGACCATCACCTACAAGCCGCCCGCCGACGAGCCGGCGCCGGTCGATACATCGGATCTGTCTGCGCCTAAGTCGGATGCTGATGACCCTGTCGCTGCTGGGGTGTCGCCGGTGTGGTCTGCAGTGTTGACGGTGGATGCATATGGGGGTGCGTCGCCTCCGTCGTTGGGATTCTGGGAATGGTCCAGGAGCGATGTGGGCTCGGCGACGGGCGGGTTGTCTGAGCGTCACTTCGAGGTTGGGGACAGCCGGATCACGGTGGCGGCGCTGTTCGAGTACGTCGAGGGCGGTTTGATGATGGGCCTGAGCGCGGAGCTGCCCGAGGACTTTGTGCTCGACGTGGACGGGGAGCAGTTCGTGGGCAGCGAGAGCTTTGTGCCTGGGCTGATTTTGAGGGGCCGATATTGGTGGCCTGCCGCTCCCAGAGACTGGCAGACAGGCGATCAGATGCCGGTGAGCATCACCATGGGAGGCCCCGGCGACCTGACCGGGCGGCCGAAAGCTCCGCCGTCGGCGAGATTCTCGCATCTGCCGGCCGGGCACAACGGCATCGACGCGTTTACTGTGCGGTTGAACTTCGACGAGGCTGGCTTGGCTGTCGACGCCGGGATGCTGCGCGACAACACCCTTGAGGTCGCTGGCGCTGGAATCGCCCAGGTCAAAAAGGCTTCAGCCGGCAAGAGGGCCTGGGACATCACGCTCGAGCCCCACGGACCCAAAGAGATCACCGTGGCGCTGGGACCCGTCGGCGACTGCGCACTGCCTGCCGCGGTATGCACCTCAGACGGCCGAGAGCTGCACAACCACGCACAAGTGGTCATTGCGGGCCTCGCCGACGCCACTCTCGCCTCTTTGGATCTGATGGGGGCTTCGCTTAGGGCGCCGTTCGATCCCGCAGAGGCGCTGCACTATGCGACATCCGCGCCGGGCGCGTCGGAATTCACCGTTCTTGCCGCTGCTGCGGAGGAATCGGCGGGCGCAGAGGTGTCGATTACGCCCGCGGATGCCGACCCGGGTGAGCCCGGCCATCAGGTCGTCGTGGACCCGAACGGCGAGACCGCAGTCGAATTGACAGTGACCGCCCCCGATGGCATGGCCACGCGGCGCTATTGGCTAGTTGCCCGCTCCGACACGGCATCAGGCGACGAATCCTCGGCGTTGGAGAACATGCAGATGAGCGGGCTCGAGCCGCTGGCCTTCAATGAGAAAGAGTCGTTGTACGTGCTGTCAGTTCATGAGGAGGTGTCGCAAACCACCGTGGTGACCAGTCGAGCCGAAACCGACGCGATCGTCGAAGTGATGGCGGTGCGCAGCGACAGCGCGAAACTCACTCTTGACCGCAACGACGCGGACCCTACGGCAATAGGGCATCAAGTCGATCTCGCCGATTCGGGCGACACGCTGGTGATCGTACGAGTCACATCGGGCGATGGGCTGAGCCAACGCGTCTATCTGACCCTCATCTCCAAAGTATCGACATCGGTCAGGTCCTCAATGCGCCAGCTCACAATGCGCAGCAAACTCACTATGCGCAGCGAAACGGCGCCGACGCTGAGCAGCCTCAGCGTCTCCGAGGGGAGTCTGGACCCCGCATTCGCGGCAGACGAGTTCGAATACACCGCCACAGTCGAGTCAGACGTGGCCGAAGTGACTGTCACTGCTGCAGCCAACGGCGCCGAGCTGACGGTGATCCCGGCAGACGCCGACGCAAATGATCCAGGACATCAAGTTGCTCTCGGCCTACCCGGTTCCGAGACGGCAATCGTGATCGTCGCTAGTGCAAATGGCCAACTCGTCAGCTACGTGGTCACTGTTTCACGCAAAGCATCGACGCGCCTGACATTGCTAGACGTGAGCGACTCGCAGCTCACACCGGCATTCGATCCTGACTTGTATGCCTACACGGCCACCGTCGACGACACACAGAGTCACGCCACGATTCATGCGACAGCCGAAGCCCCTGATGCCGATGTCCGAATCGTTCCCGGCGACGACGATCCGGTCACGCCTGGACACCAGGTAGCACTCGGCGCCCTGGGCGATTTGACGACAACCCAAGTAGTCGTGCTTGTCTCCGCGCCCACAGTTGCGGCCCACGGGACTTATATGATCGCTGTTACTCGGCCCGAGCTCGTACCGTCTTTGGGTTCGTTGAGCGTTGCGGGCCTCGATCTGACGCCCGCATTCGACAGCGACGTGTTCGAATACGAGGTGGCAGCCGGGCCTGAACTTGCCGAGGCGACCTTGTTGGTGACTGCCTCGTATCCCCATATGGACATCACCGTTTCGCCTGCCGACGCGGATCCCAACAAGCCCGGATGGCAGATCCCACTCGGCGCTCTCGGCTCGCAGACCGTGACCACAGCGGTGGTCACAGTGACCGATTCGAGCACGACAAGCAGCTCATATACGGTCGCTGTTACTCGGCCCGAGCTCGTACCGTCTTTGGGTTCGTTGAGCGTTGCGGGCCTCGATCTGACGCCCGCATTCGACAGCGACGTGTTCGAATACGAGGTGGCAGCCGGGCCTGAACTTGCCGAGGCGACCTTGTTGGCGACTGCCTCGTATCCCCATATGGACATCACCGTTTCGCCTGCCGACGCGGATCCCAACAAGCCCGGATGGCAGATCCCACTCGGCGCTCTCGGCTCGCAGACCGTGACCACAGCGGTGGTCACAGTGACCGATTCGAGCACGACAAGCAGCTCATATACGGTCGCTGTTACTCGGCCCGAGCTCGTTCCGTCTTTGGGTTCTTTGAGCGTTACGGGCCTCGATCTGACGCCCGCATTCGACAGCGACGTGTTCGAATACGAGGTGGCAGCCGGGCCTGAACTTGCCGAGGCGACCTTGTTGGCGACTGCCTCGTATCCCCATATGGACATCACCGTTTCGCCTGCCGACGCGGATCCCAACAAGCCCGGATGGCAGATCCCACTCGGCGCTCTCGGCTCGCAGACCGTGACCACAGCGGTGGTCACAGTGACCGATTCGAGCACGACAAGCAGCTCATATACGATTGCCTTCACCCGAGCTGCGGCGTCGCCGCAGCACTATGCACCGTCGAATCTCACACTGAGATCCACGGCTGGCGGAATCCGGCTGAGATGGGAGGCGCCAGCGGTCGACGGATCGTCTGTCACAGGTTACGAGATTGTGCGCCGCCAATCGGGCGCGGGCCAGGCAGGCTCCCAAGCGCTTGCGCAGACCGATGAGTCTGTCACCGAGTACCTGGACGGGACCGTTGCCGTCGGGGGCGAGTATTTCTATGAGGTGTTCGCAGTACGAGGGCCTCAAACAAGTCTGGGCAGCGGAGAGGCGAACGTCGAGTACAACCCGCAGATGGCGACGTTGAGATCCATCGTGAGCCGACACAATACGCTGATACCGGCCTTTAACCCCGACATCGTTGAATATGAGCTGAGAACACCCCACTGGGCGACGACGGTGAGCCTCGATGTCGAGACCACCCACCCATCCTGGGTGTTCACCATCGGTTCCAATAACGACCCGAACGTCTCCGGTACAACTGTCGACCTTCACGGCAATGACGTGATCACCATCGACGTATCCGGAGGTGGCCGTCACCCGGCGACCTACACGATCAATGTGACCGTTCCCGCCGACGTGTCTGTCTCAGAAGGCGGTCAGGACTTTCCAGGCAACATTTCCACACCCGGGCGAGTCGCCGTGGGCGGATCGGCCGACGCGTACATGTCGGGCAGCGACTGGCTCGCGGTGGACCTGGAGGCGGGCAAAGTGTATCGCATCAATCTCGAAGGCCATCGGAACCGATTTAATACCCTGCCGAATTTGGAGCTCATCTCGATCCGGAACTTCAAGGGTGTTTCCATAGGCGGCACTTCGGACAGGGACAGCGGGGGGAACAATACAGTCGAGAGGCCACAGAGCCGCGACAGCCAGCTGTACTTCTTTCCCGAGTACTCAGGAGTCCACTACGTGCACGCGAACCACGATGAAGATTGGCCACACGGCCCGTATACCGTGAGCGTGACCGCAATCCCGTATGAAGACGACATCCCTGCGGACCTCAGCACTTCGGAGACGCTCACGGTCGGTGTCCCGACCGGGGGAGAGATCGAAATAGCGGACGATCGCGACTGGTTCAGGGTCAGCCTGCTGGCCGACACCACGTACTGGATCGAGGTGAAGGGCAAACCAACGAGCTCGGGCACCTTGCGCGATCCGCGGGTGCTCGGGGTGTATGACGCCTCAGGCGTCCGGATTCCCGGCACGAAAACCGAAACAGGCGGCCCCCAGAGTCCGCCGTGGTACAGCAATGACAACAACGCCAGGCTGGCGTTCACGCCGTCGACGGCGGGGATCTACTACATTTCGGCTGCCGGCAACGAATACGACAATTGGGCGCATCACGTCGGGACATACGAGGTATTGGTGACCGTCGTCAGTGACGATTTTGCGGCTGACACCACTACGACCGGAGTCATCGAGGTCGGCGGAGTGGCCAAAGGCATCTTCGAACAGAAAAGCGACAGTGACTGGTTCGCAGTCGACCTCGACGCCGGCACGTTGTATCAGATCGATCTGACGGGGAACAACTCTCACGCGGCTGGTCCGGCCGGCCTCACAGTCATCAAAGGCGTCTACGATTCGAGCGGCAACAAGATCCCCGGCACCAGCAGCTACTCCTCCGTCTCACTCAGCAATAGAACCCGTGTGGTCTTCACGCCAGCCGACTCCGGCATCCACTATGTGTCCGCAGGTTGGGCGCCTGGCTACGAACTTGACAGCCTCGGCGGCTACATCTTGAAGTTCAAAGTTTTCACGGACGATTGTTCCGCCGACGTCGACACCGGCTGCGCCGTTGCAGGCCCACATAAGACCATTCGCGGGGAGCTGGAAATCAAGGGAGACGTCGACTGGTACGCGGTTGAACTCGATGCAGATGTTGAGTACTGGATCCACATCAAAGGAAAGGGGCGCGAGTATGCGACCGGGTTTACTGTCGGCAATCCGGCGTTGAAAAGCGTCTACGATTCGGTCGGCAATAAGATCCCCGGCACCGCGGCCGACAACGGCACCGTCCACTACGACTCCTTGCTGAAATTCACGCCTACCGAAACGGGAACCCACTATGTGGCGGTCACCTACTCCTCATCGTGGGATTTTCCATCTCTCGGGACCTACGGCGTCGAATACGGGAGAGTGACTGACGACTTCTCTGCCAATACAACCACAACCGGTAATGTCGATGTGGGCGGTTCGGCCACCGGAATGATTAGTATAGTCGGCGACCGTGACTGGTTCCGGGTCACATTGATCCCTGGCAACACCTACAAGATAGACATCGAGGGCTCGGCCACCGGAATGGGCACAATCTACAGTCCGAATTTGACAGGGATACACGACAATACTGGCCAAAAGATAGCCAACACTTCCAACGACTTCGGTGGAGTAAATTCCAATGCCAAGCTCATCTACCGAGCGAATAACGCCAACTTGACGCACTACATATCGGTCACAGGCGGCGCAAGTTCCCTTGGATCCTATACAGTAACAGTCACTTTAAGACCTTAACGGTGACTAGCCGCCGATTTCATTTGGTGATTGTCAGAGCCTCGGTCGATACGACGGGATCAGGTTGTCCAGGGTATTGACGTCGGCGCTGAATCACCGAGAGTCCTCGGACGAAAAGCTGGCTCTTCGCACTCATAATGGAAGTGCGTTCTCGACGGGTGCGGGCCTGACTCGAGTCTTCGCTGGCTTGGTGCCTTGCAAACGATCTGTCGGCCTGTGGCCTGTCGGGGGCGCGCACCAGCCGGTCGGAAGGAATGTGACCTGATAGGAGCGTCGGTTCAAGCGCCTTGAGTGCACTGTGGGTCGTTCCGGCCGGTGGTGCCCGATCCATTGGGAGTGTTCCCGGGAGGGCAGACCGATTATGCCGGATGAGTATCGAGCCGTTGTCGGCGGGGTGGACACCCACCGCGACACGCACACCGCAGCAGCGGTGGATTCGACGGGACGGCTGTTGGGCACAGCGACGTTGGCGGCGACGCGAGCCGGCTATGAGGAGCTGTGGGGATGGCTGCGCGGCCTGGGCAGCGTGGAGCGCGTCGGCGTGGAAGGCACCAGCAGCTACGGCGCGGGCCTGTCGCGTCATCTCGCCGCACACGATGTGACGGTGATCGAGGTGCTTGGCCCCAAGCGGCGGGCTCGCCGAGGGCACAAGTGCGATCCCGCCGATGCCGAGGCAGCCGCGCGTGCGGTGCTGTCGGGCGAGGCCGCAGCGTGGGGCGAAGTCAGCCGACGGCGAAGTGGAGGCGATCCGGATGCTGCGCGCCGCGCGCCGCTCCGCGGTCAAGGCCCGCACCGCCGCGGTCAACCAGCTCAAGGGACTGCTGGTGACAGCCCCCGAGCAGGTCGCGGCCCCGCTGCGGGGACTTCGCACCGCTGCGCTGGTCGACGCCTGCGCCCGGCTGCGGCCCGATCCCGGCCGCGGCGAGGCCGCCGCCGCGGCCAAGAGGTCGCTTCGCGTCCTCGCTGCGCGCTGGCGCGCTCTCAGCGCCGAGATCAGCGAGCTCGACGCCGAGATCGCACGACTGTGCGCGCAGGCCGCCCCCGCGTTGATGGCCGCTCCCGGCGTGGGCCCCAAGTCGCCGCCGCGCTGCTCGTCACAGCCGGCGACAACCCCGACCGGCTGCGCAGCGAAGCATCCTTCGCGGCGCTGTGCGGCGTCAGCCCCATCGAGGCCTCCTCGGGCCGCACCGTGCGCCACCGGCTCAACCGCGGCGGCGACCCCCAGGCAAACAACGCCCTGTGGCGCATCGCCACCGTCAGGCTCCGCAACGACGAGCGCACCCAGGCCTACGCCGCCCGACGGCGCGCCGAGGGCAAGACCAACCGCGAGATCCTCCGCTGCCTCAAGCGCCACATCGCACGAGAAGTCCACCGACTGCTGACCGACCCGCCCGAGGTCCCCCACGGCGCGGACCTGCGACGGCGGCGCACCCACCACGGACTCACCCTCGAAGCCGCAGCCCAAGCCCTCGACGCATCCACCCCCAAGATCTCAGCCCTCGAACGAGGCCTGCGCCACGACCGCCAGCTCGCCGAGCGCTACCAGCAACACCTCGACCAAATCGCGGCTTGACACACATAGGAGCATCGTTTGAGGGTGGAGTGAGTGTGTCGAGGAGTGTCCAGTCGGGTTTGCCGGCGTAGAGGAGTGCTCGGATTCGGTAGGGGTCGAAGTTGGTGAGCCCGAACGCTTGAGCCTTCGCGTTTTTGTGGGATTGAGCGGCTGAGGGTCCCTGTGTAGGGGTCGAGGCCCTGGGGGGATCGGTGGTGTCAGAGCCACGATCCAGGAGGGCCTCGATGGGGTGCGATGTTATGTCGGTGCGGCTGTGGTTGCCGCGGATCAGAGTGCTGGGTGTGCTTGTTGACGCGCCCGAGCGGCCTGGTGGTGGGGTGTGCTCGACGGTGCGGCGCCCGGAGTGCCCCCGCTGCGGCGCGCTGTGCATGTGGGTGCGTGACCGCCGGGACAAGAAGGTGCGCGACTTGGAGGCGTCAGGTCGGCCGGTGGTGTTGGTGTGGTCGCGGCGGCGGATGGTCTGCGAGGATTGCGAGCGCCGGTTCCTCGAGGATCATCAGGCGTTCGAGGGGTCGGTGACGGCGCGTCTGGCGCGTCGGATCGTGGCCGATGCGCAGGTGATGACGCTCGCCTCGGCGGCGCGTCGCCATCAGGTGGGCTGGCATATGGTCAACGCCTTGGTGGGGGCCTGGGCCGCACTGGTGGGCGAGCGTCGCCGCGCCGAGCGGTGCCGGGTGCTTTGGTCGATGAGACCTCGATCCGCAAGCGGCATCGGTATGTGACCGTGCTGGTGAGCGCCGACACCGGCCGCACTCTGGCGATGATCCCTCACCGCAGCGCCGCAGCGTTGTCAGTGTTCCTGGCCCGTCATGGGCACCAATGGGGCAAAGGAGTCAAGGTCGTGGTGTCCGACGGCTCGAAGGCGTACACCGCAGCCATAGATGCCCGCCTGGGACACGCCCGCCATGTGCTGGATCGGTTCCATGTGATCCGATGGTTCGCGGCCGGGCTGGTCGCGGTGCGCCGCGATGTCCAGCGCCGCACACCGCCGGGCGTGAGGCCGGGCCGGCGTTCGACCCTGATGTGTTCCGGGCCCGGTTCGTGCTGGAGCGCCGGCCCGACACCCTCACCGAGTCGGACCGCCGCCGTCTCGACGCGCTATTCGACACCCACCCCCGGCTCAAAGCGGCCTGGGAAGCGCTCGGCGAGTTGCACGGCCTCTATCTCGCCGACGATCACGACGCCGCCATGGAAGCGCTCGACCGGTTCGCCGACCTCTACGGCACCGGGCTGCTGCCCGAGTTCAGCGACACCGTCGACACGCTCTTGGCCTGGAGCGACGAGATCCTCGGCTGGCACCACACCGGGCGGCCCAGCAACGGACGCATCGACCGAACCAACAACTTGCTCCAAGTTCTGCGCCGCAGCGCCCACGGCTTCACCAACTGCGCCAACTTCGAAGCCCGCGGACTCCTCGTGACATAATCAACCCCGCCGACACCAGCAGCCCATCCCACAAAAACGCGAAGGGCCAGGATTGAAGCCGGGATGCCCCAGGCGCAAGTAGCGGCCATGATGGGGCTGTTTAGGCGCACGGTCGCAAAGTGCTGGGACCAGTACGTGAGGGTGAATCAATCGGTCGTGTCGGGCTGTCTAACACAGCCGCTCGCTGCCGGCCGTTCAACTGCGACTGCTGGCTTTTGAAGTGTCTTGCATGGTCTGCGGTGTGCCATGTCGACCCGTCGGCTCCAAAACCATGCGGTCGTCGTCACACCTTGTCGGTACGGTCAGTTGGGCAAGCCTGAACGGATGCGGGTCATGTTCTCGAACGGTCATGTGGACATCGAGACGCGTGCTGAGGTCGGTCCTCGGGATCGTCAGGAGGACCGCGTCAGCAAAGTTGTGAATCCTGACGGGTCGTGGGTTGTTGCGGTGGCGGATGGACTGGGCGGTCATCCGTTTGGGGATGAGGCGGCTCAGGCGGCGGTGGATGCGTTGCCGGGACGGATTTCCAGTCAAGTTGAGATGGCTGCGGCGTTCGATGTGGCGAATGCGGCGGCGTGGGGGTTGCATCCTGAGATGCGGAGCCGTAGTGAGGGTTTGTCGTCGGTGATTGCGTTGACGACGTTGGTGGTTGCGGCGTGGACGCCGGAGAGCGATCTGCTGGTGTCGTGGGTGGGTGATTCGATGGCGTTCTTGGTGCCGATCGGGGGCGGGCCTGGCTGGCACAGCACGCCTCATGGTGGGCCGATGGGATTCGTCAGTCGAGGCGTTGGCATGTTCCGCGCGAATCGCGGCGACAGCTACGAGTTGCCGCATGGTCACCTTGAGAGTCTCAGCGAAGACGTCCCAGCAGAGCGCGTCGAAGCGTGGATTCGCGAGCAGGGCCTGCTTGTTGTGCTGGCGACTGACGGGCTGTTCGACCCGATTCTGGTGGCCCATGATCGGGGCTGGTTCGGTGACGATCCCGATGATTTGAGCATCGGCTTTGCGCTGCCGTCCGGTCGGCGAGGCTCGGCTGCGGAGGTGGCGGACACGCTGATCGACACCGCACAACTCGTCGGCTTGATTGACAACACGACGATCGCCGTGGCTCGCATCACCGACGACCGTGCGGCGAGTCGGGCCGAGACGGCGGCGGGAGAGCGTTGAGATGCGCTAGTGGGAGCCCTACGAATTCATCACCGAGCAGTCGTGGGAGGGGTGCTCTGATCTTGCTTCCGAAGCGGTGTCCGAGATGCTGGTGGTGGGTGATGTGCACGCAGACACGAGGAACTTGACCGCCGCGGTCGGTCTCGGACGGCTGACTCGGCGGTCAGCGTTGCGGCGTCGGCGGCGAGGCCGCTAGCTCGTCGCGCCATTGGCGGACCCAGTCGCGTAGCTGCAGAGGTGTGAGCACAGCTTTAGACGATCAGTTCGCGGTCGCGCAGCCAGCGGTCCCAGCGCTCGCGCACATGCGGCGACAGCCACATGTCGTGCCACATCTCCAGGAGATGATCGAGGTCGATATAGCGGCGCACGTCCTCGGCAGAGCCCTCGGTCATCACCAGCTGGTACACGTACATGCGGTCGCGACGGCTATCGAGATCGAATTCGCCTTGCCCGCTCCACGCAATGCGGTTCGGCAGCTTCACCCGACCGCTCAGAGGCGCGACGGTGCCTTCGGCGAGATCGTCGGGGATCTCGACAGGTCGGGAAAAGCGAGTCGTCACCACTGCTCATGAATTCTACGGACCAGGCAGAATCCCTATGCACAAGGCGTACACAGCTCGGCATGGGTCTCGGGGGCGATGCGGCCACTCGATAGGCACGGCACCGAAGCCAATCGGGTGACCCCGACAGTGGCATCGGCCGAGGGTTCAACCTGTGGAGCTAAGGGGAATCGAACCCCTGACCTCTTCCATGCCATGGAAGCGCTCTACCAACTGAGCTATAGCCCCGAGGTTCCACGACGATACCAGCGCGCTGGCGAGATCTGAAGGTGGAAACCAGTGTGCGAGGGCACCGGTGCGGGCGTAACTTGCAGACATGAGCATCCCCGTGGAGCCGGCCGACATCGGCAACCAGATGGAGCGTTTCGGCGCTGCGGCGTACGTGCTGACCGTGCGTGACGACGCGACACCCCACATCGCTCACTTGGCAATGCGGCTCGACGGCGACGTGCTTCGCTGCGGGGCCAGCCGCTCCGCTGCAGCCAACGTGGCTGCGCGCCCGAATATCTCGGTGCTCTGGCCGCCCTATGAGCCCGGGGGCTATTCGATGATCGTCGATGCGGTGGCCCGCACCGTCGACGGCGCCGTGGGTCTCGAACTCGAGCTGCGACCGAGCTCTGGGGTATTGCATCGCCCCGCGACGCCGGCCACACCGGCCAACGAAACTGGCTGCACGTCGGATTGCGCCTCGCTGAGCGCCACCGGCACCTGACATGAACGCAATCCCAACGCGTCAGCGCTGCACGACCTCGAAAACAGGTTGATATTGCTCACCCATATGCACGAGTATGGGTAGTATGGGTGAAGTGAAGACGACCGTTGATGTGCACGACGAACTGCTGCTGCGCGCCAAGCGGCACGCCAAGGAGACCGGCCAATCGCTGCGCGCTGTCATCGAAGAAGGCCTGCGCTTGGTGCTCGAGACGCCCAAGGAAACGGGCTACCGGTTGCCAGATCTGCGGGTGGGGGACCCGAACGGACCGAACCCGCTTGAGAAGTACACGTGGCCCGAGCTGCGAGAACTCATCTACGGCGTCTGGGGCCTTGAACAGTGATCGCTGTCGACACGAACATTCTCGTGTACGCGCTGCGATTCGATTCCCCGCACAATGATGCCGCCTTTGCGCTGCTCCGAGAATTGAGCAACGGCTCCCAGCCGTGGGCAATCCCGTGGCCGTGCTGTTTTGAGTTCCTGGGTGTGTCAACGAATCGGCGCATCTGGGGAGAGGCCGCGAGCACCCCCGAGCAGGCATGGCAGCAACTCGAGGCGTGGGTTGCCTCGCCGTCGTGTCGCCAGATCGGCGAGACCGATGGGTTCATGGACACCCTGTCGGCGTTCGTGAACCGCCCAAACGTACGCGGCCCAATCGTCCACGACGCTCGGATCGCGGCCATCTGCGTGGCCCATGGCGTTGAGGCCTTGCTCACCCGCGATCGCGACTTCTCGATGTTCCCTCAGCTGACGACGAGAGACCCGCTCGCAGTCTGATTCAGCTCTTCAGGTCGTTGAAGATCGTCTGCCAGCGGCTGCGGTCGCCGCCGTAGGGGGCGTAGAAGCTGACGCGGTCGACGACGTCGTCGAAGCGGCGCTTCAGCTCGGCAGCCACGGCCTCGGGCTCGGCGACCACGGCGAACGCGTCAAGGATCTCGTCGTCGACGAGCTCGCCCATGTCGGCCCAGCGGCCTTCCTTGGACATCGAGTTGAGCTCGGTCTGCATCTCGCCCCAGCCGTGGCAGTCGAGCACGGGGCGATACGCCGGCGTGGAGCCGTAGAACGCAACCTGTTGCTTGGTGGCCTGTTTGGCCTTGGCCATTTCCTCTTCGGTGTTGCCGGTCACGATGAACGACGGGCCCGAGATGGTGATCTCGTCCATCGAACGACCCGCTCGGGCGGTACCACGCTCCAACGCGGGAATGGTCTCCTCACGCAGGTACTTCTCGGTGGTGAAGCCGTGGCAGAGGAACATGTCGCACGTCTCGCCGGCTACCTCGGTCATCAGCGGGCCCACGCCCGCGAGGGCGACGCGTGGCGCACCGTAGGGGTTGACGCCCGGATGGAAGAAGGGCGTCATCAGCGTGTGCTGGTAGAAGTCGCCGCGGAAGTCCAGCTTCTCTCCGGCATTCCACGATTTCCAGATGGCTTTGGTGGCCAGGATCATCTCGCGCATGCGCGCTGCGGGCTTGGACCATTCCATAGAGAAGCGGCGAGTGATGTGCGGTCGGATCTGGCTGCCGAGGCCCAAGATGAACCGCCCTTCCGACAGCAGCTGGATGTCGTTGGCGCTGTAGGCCAACGACATGGGGTTGCGAGCGAAGCCCACCACGATGCTGGTGCCCAGCTCGACCGTTTTGGTGGCGTGCGCCATCAGCGGGAGCATGGTGAACGCGTCGTGACTGGTCTCGGGAACCCACAGGCCGTCGTAGCCCAGTTCCTCCTGCTCGCGGCAGGACTCCATGAGCCCTTCGAAGCCGCTGTTCGTGCCGAATCCGCCGTCAACCTTCATGGCCTCGACGCTATCGCTCACCCGCCGATTGCGCGGCGGCCCGACGGGGCCATCCCGGCCCGCGGTGCTGGGTCAGCAGGCTGCCAATGCCCCTTCGGCGCGTTCGGCCAAGGAGACCACGCTGCGAGGGAAGAGGTCGACCTCAGGAGGGATCTGCGGGTTGGCACCTCCGACATAGCGGGCGTGGACGCCTTCGAGGATGCAGGCAAGCCTCCAACTGGCGAATGCGAAGTGCCATCCAATCGGTGAGACGTCGCGGCCGGTTGCCGAGACGTATGCGCTCACCAGATCGTCGCGGGTCCAAAAGCCCGCGGCGGTGGTTGCATCGTGGCCCAGGGGGCTGAACGAGTCGCCGGGCTCCACCCAATATCCGAGCAGGAAACCCAGGTCCGCCATCGGGTCGCCGAGGGTGGCGATCTCCCAGTCCAGCACTGCAGCCACATCGCCGATGTCGCTGACGAGGCAGTTGTCGAGCCGGAAGTCGCCGTGGACCAACGTGGCGTGGCGTTGCGGTGGAATCGTTGCGACGAGAGCGTCGTGAACGCGTTCGATGATCGGCAGCTCGCGCATCGTCATGGCGTTGAACTGGCGCTGCCACACGTGCAGTTGGCGGGCGACGTAGTCCTGAGAGCGGCCGAGGTCCGCGAGCCCGGTGGCATCAAGGTCGGTGGCGTGGATTGCGGCGAGGCATTCGATCAGTCGAGCGCACAGCGCGCCGCGAGCCGCAGGGCTCACGGCGGCGGCATCTTCTTGTGTCCGCAGCACGCTTCCATCAATGAACTCGGTCACATAGAAGTCGGCGCCGTTGACCGCTGCGTCTTCGCACAGTCCGACAACTGGTGGGGTCGGCACGTCGGTATCGGCCAGGCTTGCAAGCAGACGGTGCTCGCGCACCATGTCGTGCGCTCCGGCAAGCAAGTGCGCGAGCGGAGGTCTGCGAAGCACCCAACGGCGTCCGGCAGCGTCGGTGACGCGGTATGTCAGGTTTGAGTGCCCACCCGTGATCAATGCGAAGTGGAGCGGATCGGCAAGTTCGGCACGGTCGGCCAGCCATGACGTGACCGCGTCGGCGTCGATCCCTGCGACATCGCGTGCACCGCCCTCGGTCATTGGTCATCCTCCCGCGAGGCGGAACCGGCTGAGGCTCCATCTGCGCGCTCCATCATGGCCGCGGCCCCGAACGCTTGCCGCGTGACGTGGCCGTGACGCCTGCGCCGCGCTCCGGGGACCGTGGGTACCAGCGCAATACGCTGCGCCAGTGCTGTACGTGACGGTGTACTCAACGCAATTCGTCGTCACGGCCTCGATGGGTGTGGTCTTCGCCTACTTGGCAGATCTGCAGGACCGCTACGAGTTGTCCAACGTCACGTTGGGCCTGATTGTCTCTGTTGGCTTCGTGACCGGACTCGCTGCACAACTGTTGCTATCGCCGCTGGTGGACCGTGGTCATGCTCGGTCTATTGCGTGGATCTCCGTGGTGACGGCCGTTGCCGGCGCCTTCGGATTTGTCTTTGCCCAATCGGCGTGGTCGCTGGTGACGAGTCGGGCCCTGGCAGGCTTCAGCTTTGGGCTCTTCGGACTCGTGGCGCGCAAGGCACTGATCGGTCGAGACATCAGCGGCAGCGGCACGAAGGTCGGCGGCTTGCTGTCCTGCGGCGTCGCCGGCTTCATTACCGGGCCGCTCATCGGGGCTGCGATGAGCGGGATTGCGTTCGAGGCACCGTTCGTGTTCACCGGAACGGTGATGGCCGTCCTGGGTCCGATCGCGGCCGTGCAGATCTCGCGAGCGCCCATTGCGGCGACGCCAGTGGACTATTCGCACTTGGCGGCGCTGCTGCGGCGACCGCGCATTCAGGCGGCGATCTGCGTGCATGTCGGCGTGTGGGGCTTCGTCGGAATGTTCGATGCCACCGCCGACCGATACCTGACTGATCTGGGACTGACGTCAGGCGAGTTCGCAGCGGGTCTGCTGATGATGGGCATCCCGCTCATCCTGCTGCCACCGCACGCAGGATCGTTGGCAGAGCGACTCGGAGGCGGTCGGGTAGCGATCCCAGCACTCATCGTGTTTGTCCCGGCCGTTGTGCTGTACGGCTGGGTCGGCGGCTTGTGGAGTTTTGTCCTGATCGGACTTGCCGAGTCGACGACGGAGTCCTATTCCGTGATGGGCTCGCAGATGCTGATTCTCGAGGCCACCGGCGTCGAGCAGGCCGCCATGGGAACCGGAGCGCTCCAGGCCATCGGGTTGGCGATGGCGGCGATCACTGCACAGACCGGCCCACCGTTGTACGGCACATACGGATCGAGATGGCTCTTCGGCGGCTGGGGTGTTGTCTGCGTGGCGCTCGTGGTGGTCGCGATGTGGCGATTGAGAGCAGTCAAAACCCCATCAAAGAGCATGAAGCCCGCTCACTAATGTCGCCGTGTGGATTGGCGGTCCGTCGCAGCCGAGGCTGCGAGCTTTGTGCGACGCATCGGCGTGGCCCACGCTGCGGTGCTGGTGGCAGCGTTGGCGGCCGTCGTCGCAGTGGCGTTCCTGGCCGGGGTGCGTCACGGCGCTCCCGAGCCGATTGAACTCCCGCTCGCCGCCAGCGGGGCGCCCCCGCCAGTTGCCACGACGCAGCCGACATCGGTGCGCGTGCACCTCGCCGGTGCCGTGGATCGGCCAGGGCTGTACGAGGTGCCGAGTGGGTATCGGATCGGCGATTTGCTGGAATTCGCGGGAGGGCCGAGGCCCCAAGCAGACACCGCGGCCGTCAATCTGGCTGAGTCGCTGAGGGACGGGC
Source organism: Acidimicrobiales bacterium (assembly GCA_963663635.2). Lineage (GTDB taxonomy): Bacteria > Actinomycetota > Acidimicrobiia > Acidimicrobiales > Poriferisodalaceae > Poriferisodalis. Next base: position 74,463 of record CAXXMY010000016.1, on the reverse strand, counting down.
AGCAGGTCTACGTACCGACGCGGGGCGAGGCTCCACCGGCAGGGCAAGGGCTCACTGACGCCACGGGGCCGCTCGATCTCAACACAGCAACGGCGGCACAACTTGAGCGGCTGCCAGGCATCGGGCACTCTCTGGCGACAGCCATCTTCGCTTTCCGCAGCGAGCACGGGCCATTTGGCTCGCTCGACGCGTTGACAGATGTCCCGGGCATCGGCCCGAGCAAGCTCGAACAGTTGCGGTCGCATGCGCGGACGTGACCTTCAGCTTGCGGGCACAATCCGTCGAGGTCCGCTGCATGCCCGGGCACTGAGCCGGAACGGCGGGGCGTTGGATGCACAAGTGCGGCAAGCCACATGGGCTCCGCCGCGACGCTTCAGGCTGCTCAGTGCGATCAGTGACCGTTGGATCGTCGCAGGATCAGCTGCCACCGCCATCGGCGCCCTGTGGGCACCCGACGTTCCGTGGTGGTGCGGCACCGCAGTCCTTGTTGGAGGCGCAGCGAGGCACACTCGCGTGCTGCTGCCGGTGGGCCTGTTGTTGCTCGCTGCTGCAGCCATGGGTCAACAAGCCCACAATCTCAGTGGAGCGGTCGCAGGGTCATTCGACGGCGAGGCCGTCATCGTTGCGGATCCGCATTGGCGTCAGGGTGCGTTGACCATGCCCTTCTCTGTCGAGATCGAAGGTCGCGAGCACCGTTGGGAAGGCTGGTCGCGCGGTGCGGCCGCGTACCGACTTGCCGATGCCGCAGTCGGGGAGCGCTGGCGCATCTCTGGTGTCGCCGAAGTGGCGGAGCCGCGCGACCGCCCCTTCCTGTGGCCTCGACACCTCGCGGGGCAGGCGCAGATCCATTCAGCGCGGCGCCTTGATGGCGGCAACGCCCCGTTTCGGCTGGCGAATGCGGTGAGGAACCTGATCGAGCGCTCCAGTGCTTCGCTGTCACCACGAGATGCGGCACTCCTGGCTGGATTCGTCTACGGCGATGACCGTGGACAGCTGCCCGAAGTGGTGCACGACTTTCGAGCCACCGCCCTAACGCATCTTCTCGCAGTATCGGGCTCGAATGTGGCGTTCGTACTTCTGTTGGCGGCGCCGCTGCTCATCCGGCTTCGACCGGCCATGCGGGTGGGCGCAGTCGCAGTGCTGCTCGGACAATTCGCCGTGCTGACCCGTGGTGAGCCGTCAGTCCTGCGAGCTTGCGTGCTGGCGACTCTCGCCGTCGGAGCCCAGTCATTGGGCCGGCGCGCTTCTTCGGTGCGTCTCCTCGCGCTCGCAATCATCGTTCTGCTGCTCATCGACCCGCTCCTCGTGCGATCAGTCGGTTTCCAGCTGTCGGTAGCCGCCACAGCGGCGATCGTGGCGGGCACCCGGCGCATTGCTGGACTGCTTCGGGGACCGCAATGGATCCGGCTGCCCCTGGCCGCGACGCTCGCAGCCCAGGTCGGCGTCCTGCCGGTCCAGTTGGCGGTGTTCGGCTCATTGCCGCTGGTGAGCGTCCCCGCCAACGTGCTCGCCGGCCCGCTCGCCGGGCCCGCGATGGTGTGGGGACTCGTCGCCGGGCGCGCCGGAGGATTGGCGGGCGATGCCGTCGCAGCGCTCCTTCACCTGCCGACGCAGATGATGATGGGCTGGGTCGCAGCAGTGGCCCGATGGGGAGCGGCGGCGGGCTGGCCGCAGATCGAGACGTCGGAGGTAGCTACGGCTGCAATTGTCATCGTCGCTTGCATCTCGACAGCGCTGCTCGCTCGGCGCCGCTTCGCCGCAGCACCCACGATTGCCGTTGTAGCTGCTGCGATTGGGATCTGGATCGCTGCAAGCGGCCAGCGTGCCGCGCTGCCTTCGAGCGAGCACCTCAGCGTCGGTGGCATTGACCCGACCGTGGTCGTCATCGACCGTCCGGACGCTGCGAGAGCTCTCGATCAGCTTGCGACTGCGGGAATCAACGACATCGATGTCCTCATCGCTCGATCAGCGAGCCGGGCCGGACGCGAAGCCGTTCGGGCGCTGCACGAGCGGCATTCGGTGGCGCTCGTGCTGGCCCCGTCATCTCTGGGAGGGCTCGTTCCCTACAGCGCCGTCACCGCACCGACACCCGTCGGTGATCTTGTCGTCGATGCGATCGGTGAGCGTCTGCATGTCAACCCCGCAGTGTCGGCCTCGCAGTAGCGTCACCGTGATGGCGGGACCCAGCGCGGAGACTGGTCCGACGAGCCGACAAGATCGCAGCAACGTCGACTTGGGAGCCGTTTGATGGCATTTGGCGCGGTGCGGGTGATCACCGGTGCCGATGACGTGCTTGTGGCCGAAGCGATTCGAGCTTCCGTCGACGAGTTGGTCGGAGCAGCCGACCGGTCCGATGTGCTCGATGAATTCTCAGGCGAGGAATACTCGGTCGAAGACTTGGTGCTGTCTGCATCAACACCGCCGATGCTGGCGACGCACCGGGTCGTGGTCGGGCGTGGTCTGGGTCGATTCGGCGCAGCCCAACTCGAGCCGCTGATCGCGTGGCTGGCAGATCCGTGCCCGACGACCGCGTTGGTCGTGGAATGGAAGGGCGGTCGTCCTCCCCGCAAGCTCGTGGAGGCTGCCGAAGCCGCGGGCGGCCAGCGCATCGCTGCCGATGTCCCGGGCGGAGCGCGGAATCGCCGTACCTGGCTCGACGAGCGCCTCGCTGATACTTCGCTGCGCCTCGATGCCCGTGCGCGTCAGTGCATCAGCGAGCACCTCGGCAATGAGCTGGCGCGATTGGGTGCCACCCTCGAGACGCTCGAGGCGGTGTACGGGCCCGGCGCCCGTCTGGGACCGGACGATGTCATTCCGTACCTCGGCTCCGAGGGCGATGTTCCGCCCTGGGACCTCACCGACGCGATCGACCGTGGGGATGTGAGCGCCACGCTCGCTGCGCTGCAGCGGATGTGGGGTGCCGGTCGTCACCCGCTGCAAGTGATGGCCAATCTCATAGCGCACATTTCGCGGATGGCCCGCCTCGACGGCGCTGATGCGGCGACAGAGCGGGAAGCGGCCCAAATCTTGGGCCTGCGCGGCTCGACGTTTCCAGCCCGAAAGGCACTCGACGGATGCCGGCGACGCGGAACCGCAGGGATCGCGCGTGCGGTCGACTTACTCGCCGCGGCGGACGTGGATCTGCGAGGGCGTTCGGGGCTTCCGCCCCAGTGCGTCACAGAGATTCTCTGCGCGCGGCTCGCTGCAACGGCTCGTTGAGGCCGCGAACGAGCAGCGGTCTGAATCGAGGAATTCGCCGGGCGAACTGCCCCACTGCTGGGACGCTACGGCTGGGCCCAGTTGCCGGGGCCCAGTTGCCGGGGCCCAGTTGCCGGGGCCCAGTTGCCGGGGCCCAGTCGCCAGGGCCCAGTCGCCAGGGCTCAGTCGGTTGCGATTCGTGCGGCGCGGGCAATCAGGTGGGACTTGCGCCGATCAGCCTCGTTGGAGTGGATGACGCCCTTCGCTGCGGCCTTGTCGATTCGCTTCTGCGCCAAGCGCATCAGCTCTGTTATGGGCTCACCGGCGGCGGCAGCGGCAACCACGGCCTTCTCGCGGGTCCGCAACTCGGACCGCACTCCGCGATTTCGCACGCGTCGCGTCTCATTCTGACGGTTGCGCTTGATCTGGCTCTTGATGTTGGCCACGAAATCGTGCTCTTTCGAGAGTGGGTCGGCGGTGCGTTGCGGCTGTCGCCGGGGTGCCGCGCTCCTGCCGGGATGCCGGCTCAGCAGGGTACCGTGCGGCCTGCGATGCCCCACGTGCCCCCTGAGTCTGCCGGTGTCGGGCCTGGCTCGATCCGGAACTTCTCCATCATCGCCCACATCGACCACGGAAAGTCGACGCTGTCGGACCGGATCCTGGAGCTGACGGGCGCCGTGGAGGCGCGCTCGATGCGCGCCCAGTATCTCGATTCGATGGATCTCGAACGAGAACGAGGCATCACGATCAAGGCGCAGAACGTCCGTGTGACATGGCGGGGCCACACGCTGCATCTCATCGACACACCAGGTCACGTCGATTTCGGGTACGAGGTGAGTCGTTCCCTTGCAGCCTGCGAGGGCGTCGTGCTCTTGGTCGACGCCGCTCAGGGCATCGAGGCCCAAACGCTCGCCAATTGCTACATGGCGCTTGACGCCGACCTCGCGATCGTGCCCGTGCTCAACAAGATCGATCTTCCAGCAGCGGATCCCGAGCTGTACGCAGGCGAGATCGAGCGAGTGCTCGGCATCGACGCCGACGAGGTGCTGGCGATCTCGGCGAAGACGGGCGACGGCATCGCAGAGTTGCTCGACGCGATCGTCGACCGGGTGCCACCGCCGACCGGGAGTCCCGATGAGCCTCTGCAGGCACTGATCTTTGACTCCTCGTTCGATCAGTACCGCGGCGTCGTGTCATCGGTGCGTGTCGTCAATGGCCGCCTGCGGACCGGAGACCGGCTCCGATTCATGCACGCCGGCGGCGTGCATCTCGCCGAGGAGGTCGGTGTCCGTGATCCAGGCACATCGCCGACCGACCACCTTGGTCCCGGCGAGGTGGGCTATCTCATCGCCGGCATCAAGGACGTTGCCCAGGCCCGTTCGGGCGAAACGGTCACCAGAGCGAGCGAGCCCGCCGCGGCACCACTGACCGGCTACGACGATCCAAAGCCGATGGTGTTCTGTGGCCTGTATCCCGTCGAGGGCGATGAGTATCCCGAATTGCGGGATGCATTGGCAAAGCTGCGGCTCAACGATGCTTCGGTGACCTTTGAACCGGAGACTTCTTCCGCCCTCGGGTTCGGCTTTCGGTGCGGATTTCTGGGCCTGCTGCACATGGAGATTGTCCGCGAGCGCCTGGAGCGCGAGTTCGACCTCTCGCTCATTGCCACTGCACCGTCGGTGGCGTACCGCGTGCGTACCGACGACGGCAGCGAATTCGAGATTGACAATCCGTCCGCACTGCCGCCGGCGTCGGCCATCGATGAGATCTCCGAGCCGATGCTCAACGTCTCGGTGCTGACGCCGTCGGAGTACACGGGCGCGGTGATGGATCTCTGCCAAGCACGGCGCGGCTCGATGATGGCCATGGAATACCTCTCGCCCGAGCGTGTCGAACTGCGTTACAAGCTGCCGTTGGCCGAGGTCGTCACAGATTTCTTTGACCAGCTCAAGAGCCGGACGCAGGGGTACGCCAGCCTCGACTACGACCAGGCCGGCTACCGGTCCGAACGCTTGGTGCGCGTGGACGTCCTGCTCAACGGCGAGCCCGTGGATGCGTTCTCGACCATCTGCCACCGCGACGGTGCCTACCCCTACGGCAAGGCCATCACGGCCAAGCTGGCCGAGTTGATCCCGCGACAGCTCTTTGATGTTCCGATCCAGGCCGCAATCGGGGGGCGCATCATCGCCAGAGAGACCGTGAAGGCCAAGCGCAAAGATGTGCTCTCGAAGTGCTACGGAGGCGACATCACCCGCAAGCGAAAGCTGCTCGAACGCCAGAAGGAAGGCAAGAAGCGCATGAAGGCGATCGGACGGGTCGAAGTGCCCAATGAGGCCTTCGTGTCAGCGCTTCGACTCGACACCTGACATCGCGGCGGACGCGGCTGGCGGCGAGGCGGCTCGCCGCCAGCGCTGCCGAAGTGTCCCATCCCGGCCAGAAGCTGCCAACCGCGGGGTCGGTAGCATCGCGCTCGTTCGGCGATCCACGATTGGTTGCGGGGCGGTGGAGGAGCGATGGACGAGCGCAGGGCCAAGGTGCTGCGAGCGGTGGTCGAAAGCTTCATCGACAATGCGCAGCCGGTCGGTTCTCAAGCGGTGCTCGAGGCGGCCCAGCTCGACGTGTCGCCCGCCACGGTCCGCAATGATCTCGCCGCTCTCGAAGCCAGCGGCTTCCTGATGCAGCCGCACACGAGCGCCGGCCGGGTTCCGACCGAAGCGGGCTATCGCCACTTCGTCGACGGCTTGGGTCCTGGCACGCTCGACGGCTCCGAGATCCGTCAGGTGCGGGCGTTCTTCGGTCATGCCCAGGGCCAGATCGAACAGCTGCTGTCCGACACGAGCCGCCTGCTCTCGGATCTGACCGAATACGCCGCGATGGTGGTCGCGCCCAGCATCGATCGCGACACGATCCGCTCGGCTCAGCTTGTGGACCTCGGCGGCGGCAGGCTTCTGTTGGTGCTGGTGATGTCGTCGGGCGCCGTCGAGCGCGCGTACGTCGATGTCTACGGCCGCCCCGATCTCGCCGCGGCCGCCGCTGGGCCCGCGGTTGGATCCGCGTCGGCGATCTTGTCCGAAGCACTCATCGGCCAGACCCGTCCGGACGTCCATGCAGCTCGCGCGACGGGCGACCCGTCAACTGACGCACTCGTTGGGTCGGCGCTCGCGGCGCTCGCGTTGGACGAGACGGTGCCGCGCGAGCTCTACGTCGGCGGAACCGCGAAGATCACCGAGCAGTTTGAAGCGGCGTCATCGTTGCGGTCCGTGCTGTCGGTGCTCGAAGAGCAACTGTTGGTGGTGGCGCTGCTGCGGAGCCTCGTGGACCGCGGCTTGAGCGTGGCCATCGGTTCCGAGACCGGTGTGGCCCCGTTGGCGGATTGCTCCGTCGTCGTGGCGCCGTATCAAGTCGACGGTGAGACGGTCGGCAGCGTCGGTCTGCTGGGTCCGACGCGGATGGATTACTCCAAAGCGCTTGCCGCCGTGCACACCGTGAGCCGACGGCTGTCCGCGTCGCTTGGCGAGAGCGAGCCGTCCCGTACCGCAGCCAGCACCGCATCGCCGCTGCGGGACTGAGACTTCTTCCATGCCTGCGGACTACTACGACCTGCTCGATGTGGGCCGGGACGCCACCCCCGACGAACTCAAGCGTGCGTACCGCCGAAAAGCCCGAGAGCACCACCCTGATGCAAATCCTGGGGACGATCAGGCCGAGGAGCGGTTCAAGGAGATCAGCGAGGCCTACGCGGTCCTCTCCGACAAGAACGCCCGAGCGCGTTACGACCAGTTCGGTCACGAGGGCCTTCGAGGCGCTGGCGGCGGGGCGGGATTCGACTTTGATCTGAACGACATCTTTGACTCGTTCTTCGGCGGGAATCCGTTCCGCAGCGGTCGTTCACGCGGGCCGGCCGGGCCGCCTCGCGGCGATGACCACGAGACAGTCGTGGATCTCGACTTCTCCGAAGCCATCTTTGGCGTCGATCGGACGATCGATGTGCGAACATTGGTGGCCTGCGACGACTGCGAGGGCTCGGGTGCCGCGCCCGGCACCGCACCGGTCGTTTGCAGCGCGTGCGGCGGAGTGGGCCAGGTACGCCAGGTACGCCAGAGCTTGCTCGGTCAGATGGTGACCACAGCGCCGTGCGGAAGATGCCGCGGCATGGGCGAGGAGATCGCCTCGCCATGTTCGGTATGTCGAGGTGACGGGCGTCGGGCTGAGAAGGTCTCGCTGGTGGTGCGAGTGCCGCCGGGTGTGGACACCGGTGCCACCCTGCGGTTAAGCGGCCGCGGATCAGTGGGGCCACGCGGGGGCCCAGCCGGCGATCTGTATGTGCACCTACGGGTAGCGGAATCGGATGTCTTCGTGCGCCAGGGCGACAGCCTCGTGGCTGAGTTGAAGGTGACGATGTTCCAGGCTGCCCTCGGGGCGAACGTCGAATTCTCCACGCTCGATGGGCCCCAGGAGCTCGTGGTGGTTCCCGGCACTCAGGCCGACGACACAATCCGGCTCAGCGGTCTCGGCGTGCCGAGAGCGAACGGTCGCGGACGCGGCGACTTGCACTTCGTCGTACGAGTGGAGATTCCGGCCAAGCTCTCTTCGACCGAGGAGGCGAAGCTGCGAGAGATCGCAACCGAGCGCGGCGAGAACATCGCGGGCTGCGATGAGCTACGGAATCGGCGTCGCAAGCGACGAGCGAAGCCCTGAGGTTGCTGCAGTGGGCACCACGGCGACCGCTGACGCGTCACTGCACGCTCGTATCGGTGAACGCCTGCGGGCTGTGCGTCGACAGCGACGACTCTCGCTCGAAGACGTGCAGGCGGCTTCTGGCGGTGAATTCAAAGTCTCGGTGCTCGGGGCATATGAGCGTGGTCAGCGAGGCATCCGGGTGGATCGGCTGATGCGTCTCGCCGAGATCTATGGCGTGGATCCCGCCGAGTTGCTGCCGGACTGGTCGCCGAACTCACCCGAAGATCGCCACAACGATCTGCGGAGCCGCTATCCCGGCGATGCGGTCCTGTGAGCCAAATGCCGATCGTCGAGCGGCATGACGCCGGCAACGATCGGCCGCTCGGGGCGTTCGGTGTGTACTGCCACGTGCCGTTCTGCACGCATCGATGCGACTACTGCGCCTTCGCGACCTGGACCGATCGCGAACATCTGGTCGAGGCCTACATGGCCGGCTGTCGACGTCAGGCCCGAGACCTCGCAACGGCGATGCCACCAGTGACGTCGGTCTTCTTCGGCGGCGGAACTCCGAACCTGGCTCCGCCGCGGACCCTCGGCGCGGTAGTGGACGAGTTGCCGCTCGCGTCGGGAGCGGAAATCACTGTCGAGTGCAATCCCGATCTCGTCACACCGGATCAGATGAGGGCGTATCGGGACATTGGCGTCAATCGGATCAGTCTGGGCGTGCAGTCGATGTCGCCGCGGGTCCTTGACGCGCTTGGACGGCGCCACGATGCCGCCATGGTGGGCGTCGCGGCCGAATCCGTGCGCCAGGCCGGCATCGTCCACCTCAATATGGACCTCATCTTCGGCGCGGTGAACGAGACGCTTGCCGATTGGGAGCACACGCTGTGCGAGATCGTGGCGATGCGGCCAGACCACCTCAGCGTCTACGGACTGACGGTGGAAGCCGGCACGCCGCTGGCTGCTGATGAGCGTCGCCATCCCGACGACGACGACATGGCTGACAAGTACCTGCTCGCAGACAACGTGCTCGCTAGCGCCGGCTACGAGAACTACGAGATTTCCAACTGGGCTCTGCGGGGAGCTCAATGTGCGCACAACCAGCTCTATTGGCGCCAGGGCGAGTACGCGGGTCTTGGATGTGCGGCCCATAGCCATCGCGACGGTCGACGCTTCTGGAGCGTGCGCACACCAGAGCGATTCATCGAAGCCGTTGAGTCCGGTTCGTCACCCGAGGCGGGATCCGAGAAATTGGACGCCGTAGCGCGTCGCACCGAATCGCTGCAGCTGGCGGTGCGCACGTCCGATGGCGTGCCGGCGTCAGAGGTGCCCGACGACGTGATGCATCTGATGACTCCTGCCGCAGCAGGCCGGTTGCGGCTCACTGTGGCGGGTCGTCTGCTGGCCAATGAGGTCGCCATCCGGCTCGGTGCGTCGCCGTCCGGTGCGCAGGGTGTCAACCGATGTTCGAGTTGAGGTCCAATCCCTCGTCGTAGCCGAGATCCCGAGGCGCGACTTCGATGGCCGTTTCGCCGTAGACGATCACGAGCATGTCGCAACTGGTTTCGGCCACGTCGGCAGTGTTCGACACAGGCGGAGGCGTGGACTCGACCCCGTCGAGGAGCGGATCGTCCTGCGCGGCCATCGCTGAGACAGCCGTTGCGTGCCGCGGAACCGTGACGATGCGTGCTGGCGCAACCGAGCGGGCGGAACGAGGCCACGATTCGTAGAAGGCGGCCAGGCCACGGTGTGGCCGCACCAGCGCCAACGTCGAGCGGCCGTCGCAATTCCAATCTCCGACGGCTATCAGATCGCCGGTCATGCCGAGGCTCCAGCGTCCGAACGGCGTCGTGACCGTCGATGACGGACGGTCTGCGACAGCAGGTTCGATGTGTACCTCGTCGGGGCAGCCGTCGCCGTCGACGTCTCTACGGACGATTCCGAATTCGTCGCTCGACGAATCGGGGCCGATATCGGGCTCTGCGGCAACTGCGTCCACGTCGGCGGCTTCGGTGGCCGGGTGCTCACAGTCGGCACGAGACGTTGCGTAGATCAGCGTTGCTCGGTTCGAGGTTTCCGAAGGTGCAGCGGTCCCGAAGGACGATGTCGGGGCTGACTGAGCGCTCTCGCCGCTCGAGGGCGTCACGGCTGGGGCGGCGGCGACTGCTCGCGGCTGCTGCGGGCTGACGAGCGCAGTCGTCGAGGTGTCCCACAGCGCGCCGCCGTCTGTTTCAACGACGTCGGGAGACGCTTGGCGGCCGGGGCCGGCGAGCATCTGCCAGCCGATGAATGCGATCACGAGCACCGCTGCAGCCGCAGCCCCCGCAGCAGCGAACCGTCGCCGATCCCGCTTGTCGCCACCGATAGCGGCAGACGTTCTGACGGAACTGCGAGGGATGCCTCCGGCGTCCGCCACAGATGCCCCGAAGCCGAGCAAGTCGCGCAGGTCGCGCTGGCCCGCAACAACGGCAGGCAATGGCGACGGTTCCCCGATGCTGCCATCGAGGGGCGATTGGCGTTCGCGAATCACCGAAGCGCGCACGTCTCCGATGCGCAAAAGCCATGCGCTCAAAGCTTCGCCGTCGTTCGGAGCCCCAGCTGCTGAGGCGGTCAGATCACGGCAAGCCGCACGCGCCTCGCCGCAATGACGTCGCTCGATTCCCGAGACGGCCATGTGCTCGGTCCGCGTCAATTCGACCTCAGCGAGTGACGCCAAGGCGGTCAGATCTGAAGCCGATGGATACTGCTCGCGATCCTCGGGGCCGGTGGCCTCGCCGAAGCCGCACAGCACCGGCAAGCCGTGAGGTTCCACGAGGATGTGGTCCCGACCGAGTGCACCGTGACGGATTCCCCGCCGATGAAGCTCAGCGACAGCGGCGCCGACACCAAGGAGCACTCTGAGCAACTCTGCGAGGTCCAGAGCCGGGTGCTCGGCAAGCGTCGCAGCTTCGAGATAGCGAAGTGAGAGCTCGCACCGGTCCTCGTGTACGTCGAGGCCGACCACTTCGACGACGTTCACACCGCTTGCTGCGACGAGAATCTCGGCTTCGTGGCGGAGTCGGCGGCATCCGTCGCCGATCGCGTGCTTCACCAGGGTCGGATTGCCGGAGCCGTCGTCGCGTATGGTCGGGCTTCTGATCACCCGAAAAATATATGAAACACATCGACAAATATGGAAAACCTTTTATCGAGCGAGGAAAGGCGGGCGAGAGACAGTCGAGCGAGGAAAGACAGTCGACGTTCAACGGGAGAGCTGCACGTGTCCCGTGGCGTGAGCCTCCACATGCCGCAACCGGGGGCCATTGACGCCCGCGGGCAGCCCGATGACACGCCGTGCCGCTCCGGCAACGGAGACGCGCACGGTCGTCGGGCCGACAGCGGACACGTGGACCACGACCGAATTGGGCTCGAACACCGCCGAGAGTCGGTCGAGCGCAGCGCTGCGGGTCCATCGCGACAGCGAAGCCAAGCGCGAAGCGCTGACCCGGTAGTTTCCCGAGCGTCGCAAGTGCGCTTCGTCGATCGCCATCGTGACCAGGTCGTTTGCCAGCGACGCGGCAGCATCCGCGGCCTCGCGCTCGGCCAGGAATGCGGCGGCCGCATCGACAGTTACCGCAGCGAGCAGCATCACGATGAGAACGCCTGTCGGCACCAGAAAGAGCACCGTGCCGCGCTCGCAGGTGCCGGTGGGAGACATCGGCGCAGTTCAGCTCTGCGCGTCGCCGGGAAGCAGCCGACTCACGCGATGCACCGAGCGCGGCCTTCGAGTCCGTGACGAAACGGATCGACGGTCTCGGTACTGCGGGCCCGCACCGTGACCTGTGACCAGGCGCTTGTGGGCAAGGCGAGGCGCGGAACCTCATATGCGGCCTCGAAGGTCACGCGCGCGCAGCGGGAATTGCTGACCGCGCCGATGGCGACGACACGAGCGGTGCCTGCGAGGCCGTAGCCGGACATCGCACGCAAACCAGCCTGCGATGTGGCTTCGGCCGCGCGCGCCGGTCGAGCCCCAGGATGCTCGGCGAAGGTTCGAGCCGCCTCGCGCGCACCCGCGGTCGCAGCAATCTTGGCGTCGAGCGCCATCCATGACTGGGCGAACACGAGCGTGCCCACAACGAAGACGACCACGAGCAACGGCAGCACTTCGAGGCCAACGATGCCCGATTCATCGCTGTGTCGTTCTCTTTGGGCTGGGCTCGGGAGGTGCGGCCGCGATGGTGACTCCATTCGCTTCCCGCTCGTGTTCGCTGCGCTGGCGGGCCTATCGGGCCACTGACCAGCGGTCGTCGTCGTGACGCCGCGTTTCGCTGCCGATCCGCTCGGCCTTGTTCGGCGCGATTGCGAGAACATTCGGGGTCTCATCCGCTGCGCTCGAACTTCGGCGTCTCGATGCGCATATCGAAGCGGCGTTCGAGGCGACGGAAGGTCGACAGGCCGGGCGCACCGATCAGCACCGTGGGCGGACGAACCGCCAGATTGAGCGATACGACGCCATCGATGGCGTCCCAGCTGACGGACTCAAGGTGTACCGAATTGCCGATGCGCGCCCGCAGCCATCGCTCGGCATCGGCGCGTGCGTCGAAGCTGCCGCCGGCGAACGCAGCCTGGCGGACGGCGTCATGTCCAACGGCTCCAACGACCGACGCGGTGTAGAAGTCCATCGCCACCTGCACCGCAAGCATGAGGAACATCAGGTAAGCGAGAACGCTCCACGTGAGTGCGATGAGCCCGGCGCCGCGTTCATTGGTGAGCGTGCCCCTCGCTGTGCGACTGGATCGACTCGCGCCAGATCGTCCAGACGGATGCTCGCGCCTCGGGTTTGCGCTCACTTGCCGATCTTGGCGATCTCGGTATTCGTCGTCTGTTCGGCGCTCTCCCACAACGTCTTGAAGCCGACCCACATCAGCGCGCCGAGCGAAGCGATGATCAGCACAGCGATGGCAACACTGATCACACCCTCACCCCGCTCGCCGCGGCTCGTGCTTCGACTCTTGACGAATGCGTCGGGACCGCAACACACGAACAGCACGACGGTCGCCATGACGGCTCGAACGGTGGACTGGGCAACGAGATCAATGTGAATCATGAATGGTTCCCTTCCGTGGGTGGGTCGATCGGCTGAGGCGGATTGGGAGACGGGCGAACAGGCTCGCCTCGGTGCTTGTTGACTGATCACGCGACCGTGTAGCTCCGCAAGGCGTCGCTGAACGGGATCGAGAGCAGGACTACGCCGGGCACGAGTGCGGCGACAGTGACCGGTATCCAGACCTGCTCGTTTCGGCGCTCAATGCGTTCGATCAGGCGTCGATGAGTGGCGGAACGCGCCGAACGGGCCTCGTCGGACACCAGCGCGGCAATGTCGGCAGCGTCCTCATGCAGTGTGAGCACGCCGACCAGGCGGCGAACGTCGGCTGAGCCCGCCGCCTCGGCCCATTCTTCGAGCGCAGTCTCGACGGTGGCGCCGTGAGCGACCCTGGCGCTGACACGTCTCAGATCTGCCGGGCAAACGCCTCGGCCTCGCTGTCCGGTCGTTTGGAAGGCGTTGGTCAGGGACATGCCGCTGGCGAGCAGCATTGCAATCTGCTCGGTGACGGTCGGTAGCTCCTCGGTCAGCTCGACGCCGCGGGCAGTGATCGCCTGCGAAAGCAGACGCTCTGGCAAAAGGAACGTCGCAGCGGCGACTGCGATTCCGATGAGCAGTGCCGGAATCGGTGCTGCACCGATCCACAGCACTACGGCGATCGACGAGAGCAGCGCAGCCGCGGACGCTGTGGTTTGACGCGTTCGAAACTGAGCCTCGGACTGCCGTCGCCCGAGGCGGTCCAAGCGTGTGCCGAGATCTTGATCCAGGCCGAACAGGGTCGCGACGCGGTCGCCGATTTCGGCGGCCATCGTTGCAGAGCTCACTCGGGCACGGAATGGCACCGGGTGCGGTTGCCTCGGCGGTTCGAGGCGACGGGCAAGCGGCACTCGGCGGAACCATCGCACCTCGGACAGGATGAGCATCGCGCCGACACCGAGTGTCGCCGAACAACTTGCTGCGATCATGGTCACTCGCTGAAGACCCGGCGCCGTTGCAGCACGGCCATGATCCGACCGGCCCAGAACCAGCAGCCCGCCACGGCCCCGAGACTCAAGGCCACAAGCAGTTGCCCGCTCGGGTCCTGGTAGGCCTCGCGTCCCCGACCGATGCCAAGACCGATCACGGCCATGAATGCCGGCACCACGAGCACGAAACTCCGAGCGAACCTCGCTCCGGCTTGCCGTGCACGGGCATCCTGACGTGCGGCTGCCTCCACCTGGGCGGCCTCTGCGAGCGCGCGCAATCGACCGTCGAGATCGACTCCTCCGATTCGATGCGCCGCGAGAAGGGTTTCGCATACAGCGTCCGCGGTGGGATCGGCCAGTGCCTCCCGGAGCACTGCCAGGGCCGCTTCAAAGTCAGTGCTGAGCGCCCAGGTTCGGGCCGCATAGGAGAATGCGCCGCGAATCTCGATGGGGGCGCTGGCACCGGCCGCGAAGACCGCACCAGGAATGAACTGACCCCTGCTCGTGACGAAGACGCGTATCTCCGACAGCAGCCGAGGCCACGCGTGGCGAGCACTCCAGATCTGCCGCCGACGGAGAGCCGACGCGCTGTGCGCGGGAACCGCAGCAGCGAGCACCGCGGCGGTTGCGGAACCGAGCCCGTTGCCGAACAGCAGCCACGCTCCGAACCACCCGGCGATCGCTGCCGCCATCGTGATGAGCGCTCGACGTGGCCGAACGAGCCGATTCCGCGGTCGCCACGATGTCGTCGACCGTTTCGTTTCTGCTCGGCGCCCTGCGCCCATGATTCGGGCAGGAGGGATCCCGAGCAACAGGAACAGCCCGAAGGAACCGGCGATGGTGAACATCAACGGCATGGCGCACGGGTGGCAGAAGGCACCGTGGAGGGCTCAGTCCCGGCGGGGTCGGGGAGTCCGGACGAGCTCACCGCTGTTGGGGGCGGCTCGACCGCTTGAGCCGGCATCTGCTCGATCCCGGTGGCGTTGTCGGCGTCGTCGTCGTTGTTGTACAGCGTGGTCGCCGCGAAGTGCGGCTCGCGCAGCTTGGCGCTTAAGTCCTCGAGGGCGAGAATCTCGCTGATCCGCACGCCGCTTGGACCTCGCCGGAGATGGACGACGATGTCGATCGAGTCGGCGATCAGCTGGCTGATCGCCCCAGGCGGCATGCCGCGGACTTCCGGTGATATTTGACACATCAAGCGGAGCCGCGCCAGCGCTTGGCGAGCAGAGCCAGCGTGAATGGTGGCGTATCCGGTGACGCCGCTGGACAGAGTCAGCAGCAACGGCACCGCTTCACGGTCGCGGACCTCACCGACCACGGCCACGTCAGGTGCCATTCGCAGAAAGCCCGATACCAGGCGACGAAGGTCGACCGGTGATCGCTCGGCTCGGCCGGGGCGTGTCTGCATGCTCGCAACGTTCGGCAACGGGATCTCGACCTCGAACACTTCCTCGGCGGTCACGATCCGCAACGAGGGATCGAGTTCGGCAGCGCAGCACCGCAGCAGGGTTGTCTTGCCGCTGCCGGGGGCACCCGCGAACAGGATTGACCGCTGGCTGCGGACCGCGGCGCGCAGAAAATCGGCGATCTGCGGGGTGAGCGTGCCCACGAGGGTCAGTTCTTCGAGCGTTGCGAATGCGACTCCGGTGAACTTGCGGACGTTGAAGATGAGATGCCCGCCCCGGCCGATGTCGTCGTGGACAATGTGCAGGCGGGCGCCGTTGTCGAGCTGCGCGTCCTGGAGACCCTCGCTCGGGTCCAGCTTGCGGTGCGATCCGGATGCGTCGTCGAGAATTCGCGTCAAGGTCCGGCGGACGTGTTCGTCGTCGTGAAACGCCTCGTCGTGGTATCCGCTCGGACCTTGGTGACGCTTGACGAAGATCTTGTGAGGTGCATTGACCATGATCTCCCAGACGTCGTCGTCGTCCAACAACGGCTCAAGCGGTCCGTAGCCGAGCAGATCGCGCCTGGCTCGTTCGGCTATGCGGCCAGCGTCGTAGAGCTCTCGAGAACGCATGCCCCGCTTGAAGTCAAGATTCCAACGCCGCACCTCTTCATTGATCAGCTGATTGAGCGCGCTGTCGGTTCCAGGCGCACGAGGGTCTAAGCCTGAATCCACCGATTGGTTGTTGGTGGGCGTGGGATTTCTGGGCCGGTGGCGGGTTGGGGTCGTGCGGGGTTGTTGGGGGTGTGGTTTGGTGAATCGCCCTGGACGTTCCTATAGATGTCAAGTGCGGGTTGTGAGGGTGGAGAGGTCGCCTCGGAGGGTGCGGTAGAGCTCTCGGGTGACGAAGCGTTTGAGGCAGCGGATGGCTTCTTTTTTGGTTTTGCCTTGGGCGAGGCGGCGGTCGGTGTAGCTGCGGGTTCGTTCGCGGTAGCGGAGCCGGACGATGACGATCATGTGCAGGGCGCGGTTGGCTGAGCGGTTGGGTGCGAAGTTGAGTCGGTGACGCTGGGTGCGCCCGCTGGATGCGGGGACCGGCGCGGCTGCGCACAGGTGAGCGAAGGACGCCTCGGAGCCGAGCCGGTCGATGTTGTGGCCCGCGGCGACGAGCAGGGCCGCGGTGTGGTGAGTGCCGCACCCGAGGCGTGACAGGGTTGTGGGCGCTGCGGTGGCGACGAGCCGGTCGAGCCGGCGACCGAGCTCGTCGGCCTCGGCGCTGAGCTGGGCGACGCGGCGCCCGAGGCTGCGCAGTGCTGGGTTGGCGGCTTGGGCGGGATCGGCGAGGCGGTCCGTGTCGGGCCGCAACCGAGCGCACACGGCGGCGGTGCCCTCCAGGGTCCGGCGGGTGTCGAGCTGCTCGCGCAACGCGGCGGGAGCGGTGATGAGCAGGTCGCCGAGCTGGCACAACGCGGCGGCGCGGGCCTTGACGGCGCTGTTTCGGGTCACGCTGAGCTGGCGGATCGCTTCGACGATGCCGGTGGTGTCGGTGGCGGCTGCGGTCGCTTCGCCCGAGAGCACCTTGCGGGCAGCGGCCTCGGCGTCGATGGTGTCGTTCTTGGCGCGACGCGAGCGCAGATGCGGGTGCGGCTGGTTGACCTCGATCACCCGGCAGCCCTGATCGATCAGCGACCGGGTCAGGGCCGCACCGAACGATCCGGTGGACTCGACACCGACCGTGGTGATCGGGCCGAACGACGCGAGCCATGTGTGGGTCAAGCGGTAGCCGGCGCGGGTCGCAGGGAACGACTCTGTGCCCAGTACTCGGCCGAGCGGGTCGAGCGCCGCGGCGACGTGGAAGTCGGTGTGGCCCTCAATCCCGCCGATCACCGCCTGTTGTGGGTCTGGCATGCTGAAGTCGGCCATCTCGGAGCGGCTGTGCCGGGACGGGACGGACATAACAGTGATGAGGCATCTGTTGGCGCAGGTTCCTATGAGGTCACGTCGCTCGTTGCGGACCGGCCGCAGCTGACAAGTCCGAGAAGCGGGCCGGCGACGTCGACGAGTCCCAGGCAAGGCACCCACAACGCGCAGGGCCAGTTTGTTGGCAAGTCAGATGTCGACGGCCCACTCCCCGCGCACATCTTCACTGTTTGTTGGAGGCTCCTGATGTTGGATACGAGGATGGAGTCATGCCACATGAGATGTCGCCTGGGAAGCCGACGACGCGTCGGTACAGCGAGGCGGAGTCCGAGCGTGCTGTGCGTGCGGTGCGTCAGCTTCGAAAGGAGCTGGGCACCGATCACGGGACGGCGGGGCGGGTCGCGGCCCAGTTGGGGATCGGGGTGGAGTCGCTGCGGTCGTGGGTGCGCCAGGCCGAGGTCGATGCTGGGTTGAGGCCTGGTGTGAACAGCGAGCAGGCTGAGCGGATCAAGGCGCTGGAGGCCGAGGTCCGGGAGCTGCGTCGGGCGAACGAGATCTTGCGCAAGGCGTCGGCTTTTTTCGCGTAAGGGGCTCGACCGCCCACTGAGGTGACGGTGTCGTTCGTCGACGCTCATCGTGGCGAGCTCGGGGTCGAGCCCGTCTGCACTGCGCTGGGGGTGGCCCCGAGCACGTATTACGCGGCCAAGCACCGCCAACGGCTGCGGTCGGCGCGGGCGGTCTCGGACGCGGTGTGGATGCCGGTCTTGTTGGCGTTGTGGGTCGCGAACCGCAAGGTCTGCGGGGCGCGCAAGCTGGGCAAGGCCGCCCGACGCGCGGGTCACGAGATCGGCCGGGACCAGGTCGCCCGGCTGATGCGCCAGCTGGGCGTACGCGGCGTCAGCCGGCGGCGCAAGATGTTCACCACCCGCCGCGATCCTGACGCTGTGCGGGCGCCCGACCTGGTCAACCGGGACTTCACCGCGGATCGGCCCGACGCGTTGTGGGTGACCGATCCGGCCTATGTCGCGACCCGGGCAGGGATGGCCTATGTGTGCTTCATCGTGGACGCTTTCAGCCGCCGCATCGTGGGCTGGCGCGTCGCTTCGCACATGCGCACCGAGATGGTCCTCGACGCATTGGAGATGGCCCGCCGCTCACGCGGCAACCGCCGCCTGGTCGGACTCGTGGCACACTCCGACGCCGGATCGCAAGCTGGACTCAACTGGTCGTCGCAACACCGGCTTGTTGTAGCGAGCGTAGGTGTTCGTCGAGGGCTTCTGCTGGGGTCTTCCATCCGAGGGTCTTGCGTGGCCGGGTGTTGAGGGTGTGGGCGACGGCTTCGATCTCTTCGGCGGTCCAGCGGGACAGGTCGGTGCGGTTGGGGAAGTATTGGCGCAGCAGTCCGTTGGTGTTCTCGTTGGTGCCTCGCTGGCTGGGGCTCTTGGGGTCGGCGAAGCAGACCGCGATGTCGGTCTCGACGGTGAACGCGGCGTGGGCCGACAGTTCCTTGCCGCGGTCCCAGGTCACCGAGCGGCGCAGCTGTTCGGGCAGTGTGGTCATTGATGCTGCGAGAGCGTTCTTCATGGTGATCGCGCCGTAGCCGGCGAGGGCTGGCCCGTTCTTGGTGCGAGGGACGACGCCGTAGCCGTGTTCGCGTGGCAGGTGGATCAGCATCGTGAAGCGGGTGGTGCGTTCGACAAGGGTGCCGATCGCTGAGCGCTTCAGACCGATCACCAGATCGCGGTCCCAATGTCCGGGCACGGCCCGGTCCTCGACCTCGGCGGGTCGTTCGCTGATCATCACCTCCGGGGTGAGTTGGGCCCAGGCGGTCTGGCGGGCTCGGGCCCGAGGAACCCTCAGAGCCCTCCCCGAGCGCAGGCACGCGACCAGCTCGCGGCCGAGCGCACCCCGGCGTTCGACGTAGAGCGCCTGATAGATGGCCTCGTGGCTGATGCGCATGGACTCATCATCGGCGAAATCGGCCTTCAGGCGATTCGAGATCTGCTCGGGACTCCAGCCCTGCACCCAGCGGCGGTCCCCACGATGAGGCTTGTTGCGGCCCTGCCACTTCGGGCCAACAGGCCCCAAGGCGCGACCGCCGGGCGACCGAACCGCGCCCGAGAGCCGCTCAGCCACATAGCTGCGAAGCCGATCGTTGCCGGCGAGCTTCGCTCGCTTGGGACGACGAGCGCGCCGCTCTGCGTGCCACTGCGCGATCGTCGCCTTGTACTCGAGCCGGAACGTTCTCGTCGACGCGTTGCGGCGAAGCTCCCGCGAGACCGTCGACGGGCTGCGATCGAGCCTGCGGGCAATCTCACCCACACCGAGGCCCTGAGCCCCGAACAACGCGATGTCCTCACGCTCAGCAAACGACAGAAACCGGCCCGACACCGTCGGGGACAAACAAGGGTTCACCCCGCCAGCGTGACCGAACCACCGGAACCCAACGGGGGATGACACCCCCGCTTGTGCCGCCGCGTCCCCGGTCTTGTCGCCGCCAGCGATCGCCGCCCAGAACCGAACCCGGTCCTGCCGCCACGCGACCGTCGGCCGGCCCGGCGACCGGATCTGCCCCCGATACAACTGGACCTCGCGCTGACGCTCCCGCATCGTCCCCATCTCACACCTCCACAATCGAGGTGTTGCGACGACCGATTGAATCCGCCCAGTTCACGTCGCTGCGATTCACCGAACGCCTCGACGAGATCGGCGCCCGGCCCAGCATCGGCACCGTCGCCGATTCCTATGACAACAGCATTGGCCGCCACGACCAACGGTCTCTACAAGGCCGAATGCGCCTACGGACCCGACACACACGGCTGGCACGACACCGACCAGCTCGAACTCGCCACCCTGGGCTGGGTGCACTGGTTCAACCAGCAACGGCTCCACGGCCACTGCAACGACACCCCGCCCGCAGAATTCGAAGCAGCGTTCTACGCTGCCCACAAGACCACCCCAACCGGGGCTGGAAAACCAAACCAATGAGTCTCCAACAAAGCCAGAGCGGTTCATTGGTGTTGTTTGGGCGTGTTCGGCTAGGGGTGCGGCTGTGGTTTGGGGTTGTCGACGCTGGGTTTGTGTGGGGGCGCCGGTTCCGGGCTGTGCCGGTCAGCCGGAGGGTCCGGGCAGAGCCCTGAGAGCGCTGAGTGTGGCTGTGAATTGTGTTTCCCAGGGCCAGCGGGCGGGGTATCGCAGGGTGGGTGTGCCGGAGCGGTTGGCGAGCACGGCGGCGAGGGCGACGAGTCGGGTGCGGCGGGAGCGGTTCGTGGCTGGCGGCGCGTCGGCAAGAGTGTCGGTCGGGTGGCCGATGTTGTGGGCGAGCACGGCGCATGCGAGCGGTGCGCAGTTCGCGCCGTAGTGGCCTGAGGGGACGTGTTCGAGTCCGGTGCCTTCTTTGAGGTCGCGGATGGCGAGCTCGACGACGGCGTGGGCGCGGTGGAACTCGTCCGCGGCGGCGGTGTCGGTTCGGTGTTGGCGTTGAATGCGTGGTGTCGCCAGTCGGGCCACAGTCGTTGCTGTGCGCTGTCGGTGAGGCGGGTGCGGCGCACGACGAGACGAACGGTGCGCTTGGCTTTGCCGCGGCCGGTGGCATAGGTCGTCTCGGCGACTTGGGCGTGGCCGCTGTTGGTGTAGTCGATGTCGGCCCAGGCGTCGGCGCTGATCGCTTGGATCGCTGTGCGCACAGCGGATCTGAGGGTGACGGTGATCGACCATTTGATGTTGTGGGCGTCGAGGCGGTCGATCAGTTTGCGTGACCAGAATCCCGAGTCGGCGCGCACCGTGGTCGGCCCACCAGCCCCGGCTCGTCGCAGGTTCGCGACGAGCTCGTCGGCGAAGCGCGCCACGCCTCGCGAGGACCCCGCGGAGCCTTTGCGCATGCGGGCGCCGAGCACCTCGCCGGTGTCGGCGCGTGCGGCGAGCAGCGGGTGATAGCCGAGCTCTTTGGTGTATCCGTACGCGGCGCCTTGTTTTTGTTTGCCGTGGACCTCGCAGATCGTGGAGTCCAGATCGACCGTCAGCGGCGCACGGCCCGGGCCTGCTCCCAACTGCCATGCGCGAGCGAGCGTGCGCGACAGCACCGCTTCGAGCTGGCGGACGTGACCGAACGTGAAGGTCCGCAAGAACGTCCCGACCGTGGACGGCGCCATCGGGCGGAATCCCAGCACCCGACCGGTGCGCCCGGCGCGCAGCATCTCGACATGATCGATGTGAGTGCCGCCAGCGAGCATCGCGGCGACCACCGTGAGAATCTTCGGGCCTGGGTTCGCGGAACCGGTGCGCACCCACCGCTCGATCAGCCCCAACAGACCCAGACGGTCCATCAGCGTGCCCGCCAGGATCAGGCCCGCGTTGGCCACCAGGCCCTCATGGTCAACCGTCGTTGCGAACCGGTCCGGACTGCGCGATGATGCAGACACAAAAGTGCCTCCTGTTTTTGAGACGAATGTTGCTTCCAACATCACAATCGTCGCAGATCAGGAGGCCTTTTTCGCGGACGCGGCAACCCCCACACACCCACCACACCGGTGGATTCAGGCTAAGCCGAGGTCTCTCGCACGTGCCTGCACCGAGCGCTCGATCTCGGCGAGCGGCGACATCTCGGTCACGACGATTCCGCCGGCACGAGGCCTCCGAACCGCGTTGCTGTTGCGATGTCGCTGACCGCCGGCATCAGGACGTCGACGAATTGCCGTGGCATCGCCAACGCATTGCCGTGAATGTCATCCAGCTCGGGACGCTCATGACTGCGGACCGCGCCGGACGCAAACCCTTCGCTGGTTAAGCGCGAATCGACTGCCCGTGCGTGACCGGCGCGCCACCGCCGCCGGGGAATGCGTGCCAGTACCGGTCGAATGCGCGAAGGAGCCACCCCACTGACATGCAACTCGTGCACTGCCCCCAGAAGGCTCCCCAGACCGGTGAGCGACGGGACGCCGACGATCACAATCGCATCAGCAGCGGTAACGGCGTCAAGATCGACGTTCGGGAGGCGGCCTTGGCCGCGACTGTTGGCCGGGTTGACGAAATCATCGTCAAGGTCGAGCACGGTGACGCCGTAGGCGGCCCGCATGGCGGACAGAGCCCGTCGCATCGACGGACCCTCGATGCCGCTTCGATCGAAACCGTCGGCAGGGCCGAGCAGAACGTCGTAGCCGCGCTGGGGAACGCTGAACGTCACAGACCTGATGTCTTCGGGCTGAAGTTCACGGTTCGCCAAGGCATCGAAGAGTTCTGCGATGCTCGGCCGCTCTGCTGCGGCGTCGTGCAGCAACGCTTGATCCGCCCTCCACGACAGATCTGCGAGCAGCACACCTCGGCGGGATCGATCGCAGTTGGCGAGACCCTGTGCGAGCGCGATCGCCGTCGTGGAAACGCCACTGCCGGGACGCCCGCACACAGCGATCAGTGCGCCTTCGGACAGCTCGCGATCATGTTGAGATTCGGCTTCGTCGGTTGCAGCGCGGTCGTGCCCGGTCAATGCAAATCGGTCGCCAAGGCAGCGACTGAGCTCGTGCGCGCCGAAGTCAGGCCGCAGTCGTGGTGCGGTTGGCTCGGCCCATTGCGGAAGGCCGTTCTCTCCGACGATGATGAGGAGGCACTCCCGCTCTCGCAGCACCGTGAGCACGTCAGATGTCGGACGCCCGGTGGCCTCATCGATGAGCAGAGCAGTGGGACGAGATTCCGAGCGCACGCGCTTCACGAGTTCGGCTGGCGAGATGCATTGCGCGAAGTCAGCCCGCAGCGAGCCCGATGTCGTCCAGTCCACGACGCGCCGGGGCCATTCCGACTGCGCCGTCGCGAACCCCAGCACGAGTACGTGCGCGCTCGTCCTCACGGCCACACTCGCGCCAGTATCAGTGCATCCTCATCGGCTGCGGCAGCGACGGCGGTGGCTTCGGAAACGCTCTGGACATGCAGCGTGACCGTGATGGCACCCCCGAAGGTGCTGATGTCATCTGCTGCTACGACATCGAAGACTGCGGCATCGGGCGCTATGACCGAACCGCCGCCAGGGACATCGCGATCGATCGCAATGACATCAACCCCTTCTCCTGGAACCAGATTCCCGTTGAGGGCGCGGGCTCGATCGAGCTCGACGGCGAGCGTGTATCCGCGCAATCGGTTTGCTGCGACAGCAGGGTGCACGACGTCTGAGGACGCGAGCAACTCCCCAGCCTGAACGGCTCGAACGACGACTCCGCCGAGCACGTCGATGCTTTCGGACACAGCGGTTGCGGCGATCTCGTCAGGAAGGCGAATCGGAACCGATCCGATGTCACCGGTCTCGACGGCGCTGCCCGGAATGAGCGGGGAGCGGGCGACGAGGTAGCTCGTGTTCGGGACGGCGTCGGCGCGCTCGAATGCCCACCACAGCCCCATGGCCGCTCCAGCACTCAGCACCCCGCCTGCGACGGCACGAGCACGGACGCCCGTGCGGGCGGACAGCACGCGATGCTGCTGTGGTTCGACGTTTGGCAACGACTGCTCACGTGTGATCGAAGGTCCGACGGGGGGCACATATCGAACCTAGGCATTCTGCCGTCAGGTACCGAGAACATTATTGAAAAGCATTGTTATATGTTCAATATGCCGTATACATATTGCGATATAGCGCGCGATACCGACGATTGGCGCGGACATCCGCCACCGGTCTCGACACGCGCACTACCGTTGGCAGCACGACATCGGCGGACGCCGACGGCTGAAGAGGCGCTGGCCGACCGATAGGAAGGTGCGATGATGCCCGAGGAGCCGACGGGACTGGGTGACAATCTCGAGCAGGTCAGTGACGCCAGTGACGACTCGTATGCCGAGATCGTCTGGCTGTCGACCCTCAAGGCGGCCAACCGAATGGGTATCACCACGCGAACCCTCTACCGATTCATTGATCGGGGCGATCTCCCGGCGTATCGATTCGGCCGCGTGATCCGGCTGCAACTCGCAGATATCGATCGCTTCGTCAAGCAATGCCGTGTCGTGCCGGGAAGTCTCGAACACCTGTACCCCGAGGCGCGTCCGCAGGATCTCGAGGTCGACGAGGTTTGAGCAACGGCAGGCCCCCCGCGGGAGGGCCCGAAGACTCCCCGATGCCGCAGGGCGCGTGGGCCACGGTGAGTCCATCTTTCGTCATCCGACCCGACTGGCGGCGTGCAGCCGCGCCCCGGCGATGGCTGGCAGGACTCGGGCTGTTGTTTGTCACCGGGCTCATCGGCTCTTTGATCGCGTACCAGATCTCAAGTTTCGCGGCGCGCAGCGGTTTCGAGAACACGCTGGAGACCACGCTGCGTGAGTACTCCCTTGCCGGACAGTTCGTGCTCGTTGCACTGTTCGCGCCGTTGCTCGAAGAAGTGGTGTACCGGCTGGCCGTCTCGGCACCGTTGCGCCTGGGCGCGCTCGGTGCCGCTGGCGTCCTCGGTGCGCTGAGTTTCGCGGGAGGCGGCGTGTCAGCCGCCGTGGCAGCGGCAGTATTCGCCTCAATCGCAGTGGCCGCGTGCGTGTTGTGGGCTCAGGCACGCGCCGCTGGAGGCGGATCGACCAGAGCTGACGGGACAAATGCATCGCCGCCGCAGACATGGCGAGCAGTGGTCGAGCGTTGGTGGTCGGAATCCCCGCAATGGCCGGTGTGGTGTTCGATCGCAGCGTTCGGTTTGGTGCATCTGAACAACTTTGAGGTGCAATGGTCGATCACCGCAATTATGAGCGTTCCATTGGTTGTCAGTCCGCAGATGTGGCTCGGCCTGATGTTCACGATCGCTCGTGTGCGCTATGGGTGGTGGGCAGGCGTCGGCTTGCACGCAGCGCACAACCTCGCGGTTTGGGGCTTCGGCACAGCGGTCAACGGGGCCGTCGTGGCGTAGCGGCGACAGCCGGGGCGTCAGCACCGGTGATTGGACCGTGCGCCGGTGCCCCCGGCCACAAATCCCGGGTTCGCCCGAACGGCCGTCAGTACCCTTGCAACCCGATCCGGCGTTGCAGCGCGACGCGGACCTGCCAGACATGACTTTGCAGATCTTCGACACCATGACGCGGCGCAAGACCGCCTTCGTCCCGCGCACGCCGGGCGAGGTCTCGATGTATGTCTGCGGTCCCACCGTCTACGACGTGCCGCATCTGGGGCACGGGCGCACTGCGCTGACGTTCGACACGATTCGGCGGTACTTGGAGTGGTGCGGACTCGCTGTCACGTTGGCGTCGAACATCACCGACATCGACGACAGGATCGTTGCCCGGGCGCAGGGCGAAAGCCGCTCCGAGGCTGATGTCGCCGCGGAATTCACTGCTGCATACGACGAGCAGATGCGACGCTTGGGCGTGCTCGTCCCGCATTCACAGCCGCACGCCACGCACTTCATCTCCCAGATGATTGACGTCATCGACACCCTCGTATCGATGGGTGCCGCGTACGACATCGGTGGCAAGGGCGTCTACTTCGCCGTCATGTCTGCGCCTGGGTACGGCCGTCTCGCGGGCCGGTCCTTGTCGCAGCTCGAAGACGACGCCGGCGCGCGCGTCGAGGTGGATCCCGAGAAGCGCTCGCCGCTAGATTTTGCGCTGTGGAAGGCGGCGCGACCGGGAGAACCGCGCTGGACGACACCTTGGGGTGACGGGCGGCCTGGTTGGCACACCGAATGCGTCGCCATGTCACTGTCGGCGCTCGGCCCAGGCTTTGACATTCACGGTGGCGGGGATGATCTGGTATTCCCGCACCACCAGAACGAGTGGGCGCAGGTCACCGCATCGGGCGAGCAGTTTGCGCGCTACTGGGTGCACAGTGCGATGGTGAACGTCGGCAGCCAGAAGATGGCCAAGTCGTTGGGCAACTTCACCAACCTGGCTGAGGCCATCGATGCCGCCGGGGCTCGCGCAGTTCGCCTGCTGGCGTTGCAGACGCACTATCGGCGAGCGATGGAGATGGGCTCCGAAGCCCTCGAGGCATCCCGCAGCGCAGTCGGCCGGTTGGATGCGTTCGCTCGTCGGACGGCTGCGGCCGGAATCGCCGCCGAGAGTGACGCCGGGTCACGGCAAGCTGTCATCGAGGCTGTATCGATTGGACGTATGGACGGTGACGCTGTTGCATCGTTTGTCGCAGCGATGGACGACGACCTCGCCACACCCGCAGCGCTCGATGTCGTGTTCAGGCTCGTGCGCAGTGCAAATACAGCGCTCGACGAAGCGCGACGCTCCGATGCGGAACGAGCGTCGCGCACGGCGTTAGGGCTGCTTGCTGTGCTCGGTATCGAGGTCGGTGGAGGCGACGGCGATTCCGTCAACGGCGAACGCCTCTCTGACGCCGAAGTGGAGGCATTGCTGGCCCTGCGTTCCGAGGCTCGAGCTGCTCGGGATTTCGCTGCAGCAGATCAGATTCGCGACGATCTCGCAGCCGCGGGCGTCGTCGTGTCTGACAGTGCGACCGGCGCGACATGGCATCGCGCATGAGTCACCGCTAGATCGATGCTGTGCCCCGGCGCAGCCAGTCCTCAATGAGCCACCCCGCGATGGACATGCCTCCGCGAGGACACGGCGGGAGGTCGTCTGCGGTGTACCAGCCGGCTTCGATGATCTCGTCGGGGTCGATGACGATCTCACCTGACTGCCAAGTGCACGTGAATCCGCACATCAGCGAGTGCGGGAACGGCCACGGCTGGCTGCCGAAATAGCGGACATCGACCACTTCGACGCTGACTTCTTCGCGCACTTCTCGAATCACCGCATCTTCGAGGCTCTCGCCAGGCTCAACGAAACCGGCGAGGGCGCTGAAGAAACGTCCAGGGAACTGTCGACCCCACGCCAGCAGGATCTCGTCGCCCCGCTCGACGAGAACGATCATCGCAGGACTGAGCCGTGGGAAGGCCATGTGCTTGCATTCGGGGCACACCTTGCCCCGATCAGCATCGTTGGTCTGTGTCGAGCTGCCGCATCGTCCGCAAAAGCGATGCGTACGTTCGAACTCGACGATCTGGGCAGCACGCCCGGCAATCTGCCAGTGCTCGTCGGGAATTCGTCCGTACAGCTTTCGCAGCGGTACGGGTTCGAGATCACCCTCGTCGAGCGCAGAATCACCCGCAGGATCCATGTCGACCGCCCACACCCCGACGCCGTCGAGGATTCCCAGGAAGGCGCCGGCAGCTGAGCCGTCGCCGACAGGTGCGGTTGGACGATGGCACAGCCCGCCGCCGGGCTCGGCGAACACCATGCCAGCCCGTATTGGAATCCAGATCTTGGCGGAAGCGTCCAAATCGGGAGGCGGCTGGGTCAAGACAGTGAACACCGCCCAAGTTGAGCACACCGCGACTCGCGGTTGCAGCGACGCGGTTCTGGCTCCCGACCTAGCGCCGCTGTACGCGGCGCAGTGTCTGATGGTCCGTCGCTAGACGCGACGGATCACCGTCACCACTTTGCCGTAGATCGTGACCTCGTCTGCAGGTCGCACGATCGCCGCGTGGTTGGAGTTGGCGGGTTCGAGCACGATCTCGTCACCGCTCGGCCGGTATCGCTTCACAGTTCCTTCGTCGCCATCGATGCCCGCTACCACGATGTCGCCTGGCTCGGCGTCGGGTTGATGCCGAGCGACCACGTAGTCACGGTCCCAGATTCCGGCGTCGATCATGGAGTCGCCGCGGACTCGCAGCATGAACAACTCGCCGCTGCCGGTGAAGTCGGCAGGCAAGGGCAAGAGTTCCTCGACGTTTTGCTGCGCCAGGACATCGGTGCCCGCCGCGACGTCACCGATGAGCGGCACGTGACGAGTGGGACGGCGCTCGCCCTTGACGCCGGTCTGCCAGTCAAAGTTGACGATCAGCGCACGGGGGCGCGATGGATCCCGCGTCAGCCACCCGTCGGCTTCGAGGGCACGCAGGTGCCGGTGCACCGTCGCGGGCGAGCTGAGATTCACTGCTTCACCGATCTCGCGAACCGACGGCGGATAGCCACGTTCGCGCTGGATGACGTCAATGAACTCGAGCATGGCGCGCTGCCGCTTGCCGAGGTGGGCGACTCGTTGGTCTGCGGCGCTCCCGCCTTCGGTCATCTGCATCTCGGTTCTCCTCCGTGGTGTCGCTGCCTGGCGGGATCGATGCCGTCAGGACAGCACTTGGCGCTCACAGTTGCGGAACTGTTGTTCCACCGAGTGACGATAGCAACAAATGTTCGACAATGCGCGCATCTGTTCGTGCTCCGACTCGGCTCGGCCAATCACGACCGGCGACGCGAGCGGATCCAACGCACAAACAGCGTGTCGCCATCCGATACAACCTGGTCCAGATCGAATCCCCGCAACGGCGGGGGATCGGGGTGACGGCTCGATGAGCCAGCGATGCGGGGTGCAGACCCGCCGATGGCAAGCGGTGCGATCGTCAGATTGATTTCGTCGACGACGTCGGCAGCGAGCAGGCTCGCGTTCAACCGCGGACCTCCCTCGCATAGCACGACGTGTGCCCCCTGCTGGGCAAGGTGCATCAACGCGGCGTTGAGGTCGACGGTGTCGGTGCCGGCCTCGAAGACTTCGGCACGGCCAGCGACGCCCGCCCCGACGGCAGGGCCGGTCTCGACTGTGGTCACGATGAGAGGGATGTGTGCCTGCGGGCCGGTCCGGTCTGCTCCGAACAGCGGAAGGCTTGGATCGATGCTCCCCGAACCGCTGACGATCGCGAAGCGTGCGGACGTTCGGCGAGTTGGGCGGTAACGCTCGGAGTTGGCGGTCCCGGCGCCGACGAGGATGACATCGGCAACGCCCCGTAGCGCAGCGAACATCTGCTTGTCGGCAGGGCCGCTGAGGCCGCCGGACAGACCGTCGACTGCTGCCGCGCCGTCGATGCTGGCGATCATGTTGAGCATCAGCCAAGGACGTCCGTTGAGGGGCACGCGCGAACGGGCCACGGCGTTCGACGCATCCAATTCGTTCGCCGCGTTCGCCGGGCCCGGAGCGTCGATGCCAGCCTGCGACAGGTACAGACGATGCACTCGGCGAGTCTGCCATCGTTCGCCGAGCCAGCCGCTGCCGAGGTGCCGTACTCATCCACAGCCGCTGTGGATAACTTGGACATACGAACTTGGACGCTGTCATCCACAGCGTCGGTCGCGTTTCCACAGGAATTTCCCCAGGAAGATCCCGGCGTTGCACACTTCCGGTCCACAGGAGACCAGCCGTAGCGTTCTCGGAGTGCACGCTGCCGAATCGCGTTACCTCTCTTGCGCTTCGTGGGGCGACCGCGGCCTGCGCTTGGCGAACCTGCGCTCGTCAAGCCTGCGCTCGTCGACGTGGTGTCCGGCGTGGCAATAGCGCACACCACGGATGCGCAGCACGCGCCTGGCGTCGCTCGTTCGGCATCGACAGGCCTGCACGTGCGCCGGCACTTCACGACCGTTGGCACGCATCCGCACGACACAGTCCAGTGGGAGCGCCGCGACGCCTCGATTGTGAACTCGATTGATGACACGGTGGCGTTCGCCCAGCCAGATGTCGAGTTCCCGCAGGACTGGAGTCCGACGGCCGCCAATATCGTCGCCCAGAAGTACTTCCGAGGCACGCTCGGCACTCCTGACCGCGAGAGCTCGCTGCGTCAGGTCATCGATCGAGTGGTCTCGGCGATCACCCAATGGGCGATCGCGGACGGTTACTTCGATTCGCCCGAGGCTGGGGACGCCTTCGAAGCCGAGCTGACGTGGTTGTTGCTGCACCAGCGGGTCGCCTTCAACAGCCCGGTGTGGTTCAACATCGGCGTCGAGGGCGTTCCGCAGCAGGCGTCGGCCTGCTTCATCCTGTCGGTCGACGACAACATGGACTCAATTCTTGATTGGTATGTCACCGAAGGCAGGATCTTCAAGGGCGGTTCTGGTGCAGGTGTCAACCTGTCGGACATCCGGGCATCTTGCGAGCTGCTCTCCGGCGGCGGGGAAGCGAGCGGTCCGGTCAGCTTCATGCGCGGTGCCGATGCATCCGCGGGAACGATTCGCAGCGGGGGCAAGACACGGCGCGCCGCCAAGATGGTGCTGCTCGATGCGGACCATCCCGACATTGAGGCCTTCGTGTGGTGCAAGGCACGCGAAGAGCGCAAGGCCCGAGCGCTGGCGGCTTCCGGTTTCGATATGGACATCGACGGCGTCGATTCGTTCTCAGTGCAGTACCAGAACGCCAACAACTCGGTCCGTCTGTCCGACGAGTTCATGAGTGCCGTCGAGCAGGACTCGATTTGGCAACTGAGCGCTCGCACGACGGGGGAGGTGACCTCGCAGCTGCCGGCTCGTGATCTGTTCCGCCAGATCGCACAAGCAGCATGGGAATGTGCCGATCCGGGCGTGCAGTTCTCAACGACGATCAACAGCTGGCACACAGCGCCGGCCCACGGGCCGATCAACGCCAGCAACCCGTGCAGCGAGTATCTGCACCTCGACAACTCAGCGTGCAACCTCGCCAGCGTGAACCTGCTGCCCTTCTTCGCGGACGGTGCAGCCCGCGCTGCCGGCGACGATGCCGACTTTGACATCGAGGGATTTCGCCAAGCGGTTCGAATCACGTTCATCGCGCAGGACGTGCTCGTGAGCCACGCCGACTATCCGACCGAGCTCATCGGGCAGACATCTCGGCAATTCCGCCAGCTCGGGTTGGGGTTCACAAACCTTGGGGCGCTGCTGATGGCGGCCGGTGCTCCGTACGACTCGACGCAAGGTCGCACACTCGCGGCTGCGATCACGGCACTCATGTGCGGAGAGGCGTATGCGACCTCAGCTGATCTGGCGGAACGGCTCGGGCCTTTTGATGGTTATGCAGCGAACGCTGCTGCGACGCTCGGGGTGCTGAACCGGCATCGCTGTGCGCTGGACGATGTCGACGCTGCGGCGCAGCGAGGCCTCAGTGACGCCGAGTCGTCCACGCTGCGGCGCAACGGGCACGACGCCGTCGCCCACAGCGCCCTCGTTGAGCTCGCGGCTGAGATCTCGGTGGCGGCACGCGGTCGTTGGGATGCTGCGGTAGCGGGTTGTGAAGCCCATGGCGTGCGCAACTCCCAGGCAACGGTCATCGCGCCCACAGGCACCATCTCGTTCATGATGGATTGCGACACCACGGGGATCGAGCCAGATCTGGGCCTGGTGAAGCACAAGAAGCTGGTTGGGGGCGGCGACCTCCGCATCGTCAACTCGACGGTGCCGATCGCACTCGCTCGGCTCGGCTATTCCCATGCGCAGATTGCCGACATCGAAGCGCACATCCTGGCCACCTCGCTCATCGCGGGCGCCCCGCATCTGTCGGGCGAACACGCGCCGGTGTTTGCATGCTCGATCGGCGACGGCGCCATCGCGCCCGAAGGCCACATCGAGATGATGGCTGCGTGCCAGCCATTTGTGTCTGGTGCAATCTCCAAGACCGTGAACCTGCCCGCGAGCGCCACGGTCGACGACGTCGAATCACTCTTGCGACACTCGTGGAAGGTGGGGCTCAAAGCTGTTGCGATCTATCGCGACAACTCGAAGGTGAGCCAACCGTTGTCGGTCGGCGCATCCGGCAATGCGTCGGGCCTCGCAGCTTCGGCGAGCGATGTCACGAGCGTTGCTGGGGCCCACTTGGCGCCTCGCCGTGAACGACTGCCTCGCAGCAGACGGTCGCGAACGCTCTCGTTCCGGGTCACTGACTGTCACGGTTTCATGACGGTGGGGGAGTACGACGACGGAAGGCCAGGGGAGATATTCCTCATCGTGGCGAAGCAGGGCTCGACGCTCGCCGGGATCATGGACGCGTTCGCCATCTCGGTCAGCCACGGGTTGCAGCACGGCGTGCCGCTGCGCTCCTACGTCGAGGCGTTCACCAACATGCGCTTCGAGCCCGCAGGGCTCACCGACGATCCCCAATTGAGGATCGCGACGAGCATCGTGGACTACATCTTCCGTCGACTCGCCCTCGAGTACCTGCCCCTCGACGAACGCACTGAGCTCGGAGTGCTCAGCGTTGATGAGCGCACCGAACCGCCCCTTCCGGGGCTCGAGAGCGCCTCGGTGACCAGTGCGATCGGTGCCGAGCCAACTCCGGACCCACCGACGTATCCCAGCACATTCGGGGTGAACCGCAACGTCGTCTACCGAGACGCCCCGCTGTGCATGACCTGCGGCGACCGCATGGTGCGCGCAGGCTCGTGCTTCGCTTGCCGGTCCTGCGGTGCCACGAGCGGCTGCGGCTAGGAGGCCTACGAGTTCCGGGCGCGTGCGGTGCCACGAGCGGCTGCGGCTAGGAGGCTGTGGCTACGCTGCGGCTACGAGATTGCGCGACTCGGCATCGCGACTCGGGCGGTGACGGCTGAGCTCGGCCCTGGGGCTCGCGCTCGGGCGGGGCAGCAGTCGGCCGCGCAGACATCGGGTCGAGGGCCCAGTTCGCCGAGGGTGGGTCGATCGTCACGCAGTCCCGAAGCTTCCTCGACGAGATCCGCCAAGGCCGCTACGAAGAGCGGATGCGTGCCGACAGTGGCAGCACGAACCATGGTGAGTCCTGCGAGCGACGCAGTGGCGCGGGCGCGGGTATCGAGGTCGACGATGACCTCCATGTGATCGGACACGAAGCCCAGCGGCATCACCAGAACGCTGCGGGACCCTTGCCCTGCGAGCTCAACGAGGCGATCATTGATGTCGGGTTCCAACCACGGCACATGCGGGGGTCCGCTGCGGGACTGATACACCACTTCGACTGGTCCCCCCAACCCTGCTAGGTCGGCCACGTTCTCAGCGGCGTCGACGAGCTGTGCTTGGTAGTCGCAGGCTGCCGCCATCGACAGCGGGAGGCTGTGTGCGGTGAACAGTGTGTGCACGTCGGGCCCGAGGCGTGCACCGTCGATGGCTTCACGGATGCGCTGCGCGGCCGCACCCACGAATCCGGGGTGATTGCCGTAGACGCGCACTCTCGTCAGGCGCGGCGCACGCGTTGTGCCGGCAGCTGCGTATGCAAGATCCTCGTTGTACTGACGGCAGCTCGAGTATGAGCTGAACGCCGAAGTCGTCACGACGGCGGCGTGGTTGCGGTCCTCGAGTGCCATCTGTCGCACGGTGTCGCGCAGGTATGGATGCCAGTTGCGGTTTCCCCAGTAGCAGGGGATCTCGTGGCCTCGCCGGCCGAGCTCGGCTGAAAGAGCGTTGAGCAGTTCGCGGTTCTGGGCGTTGATCGGGCTCACGCCGCCGTGGCGCATGTACTGCCGGGCGACATCGGCGAGCCGTTCGGAGGGGACGTCGCGGCCTCGTGTGACGTTGTGCAGGAATGGCATCACATCGTCGGGCCCGTCTGGGCCGCCGAACGACAACAGCAGCACGGAGTCGATCCGGCTAGGCCCGATCGTGGCGAGTGACATCAGGGGCTCGCGGATGCTCGACGCTGGCGTCGCATTGTCGTGCGGGACGGCAACCGTCGGCGTCTGCGGGGCGGGGGCAGCCCCTGCGCCGCCAACCGTTGCCAGCGGTACCGCTGGTGCTCGGGCCGTGGCGACCAGCAGCGGTACGGATGCCAACGCCGTGCACATCGCGGCAACGATGGCCGCGCTGAAGCCGTAGCTGTCGATCAATAGACCGGCCAAGGGCGGTCCGGCGAGCCCGCCCACGCCTGCCGCGGTGTACAGCGCTCCCAGAACGCTGCCGAGGCCGTTCAGGCCGAAGAGTTGGGCTGCTATGGCTGGGGAGAGCGCTATGAATCCGCCATAGCTGCTGCCCATGACGAGGGCAAACACCACGAGCACCGTGTAGTTGTTGTCGGCAAAGAGCCAGATCAAGTAGCTCAGTCCCATTACCAAGTAGGAGATCTGGTAGAGCCGCATCAACGGCAGCACGGTGCCGAGGGCACCAAGGCCCAGCCGACCCAGCAGCGAGGCCAAGCCGATGATCGAGATCAGCAATGCGCCGCGGGTGCCGCCACCGTCGTCCACGTATTTCTTGATGAAGATGATGGGGATGAAAAGGCTTGCACTCAGCAGGAGCATCGACAGATAGAGCAGCGCGAAGCGACGGTTATGCATCAACCGCCGCATGGACGGCATCTCGCCCGGGGTTGCGACACTGGGCGGTCGGCGAGCGCCCACAGCTGCGACGACCAGCAAGCCGGTCGCCACGACGGCCAGCACCTGAAAGGTGCCGCGCCAGCCGTATCTTGCGATGAGTTTCTCGACGAATTGCGCGCCGACCATCTGGCCTAGCCCGATTCCCGCGACCGCCACGCCCAGAGCCGATGTCCGATGGCGTTCGAACCACCCGCCGACCGCTGACACCATCGGCACGTAGGCGCAGGCCACGCCGAATCCGACGCCGAACCCGTAGGTGGCGATTCCGAGCCACAGATTGCCCGCGAGGCTCGTAACCCACAGGCCGGCACCAAGCGAGACTGCGCCGGCCAGCAAGACACGGCGAGGTCCGTAGCGATCTCCGAGGCGACCGGTGAACACGCCGAGCACGAAGTAAATGAATGTCGAGATCGAGAACAGCAGCGAGGTCAGGCCGGTGCCGATCCCGAATTCGGCCTTGATCTCATCGAGCACGACGCCGAAGCTGTACGCCACACCGAAGACCGCGAAGGTCGCCAGCGCGGC
This sequence comes from Acidimicrobiales bacterium, assembly GCA_963663635.2. Taxonomy (GTDB): domain Bacteria; phylum Actinomycetota; class Acidimicrobiia; order Acidimicrobiales; family Poriferisodalaceae; genus Poriferisodalis. The sequence goes on along the minus strand of CAXXMY010000016.1, from coordinate 39,678 downwards.
TGAGAACACCACCGTCCAGCCGGCTGCCGAGTCGATCTTGCTGCGCGATGTAGCGATGGGAGGCGTCGCGTTGCGGCTCACATGCAGCCCTTCGCCGCGCCAGCCGGGCACCGGCGCCGTCGCGCACAATACCGCCGCAGCGTGCCGCCATACTGTGCCGCAGACCCGATGCCAGCGCCCAGCCGCCGGGCCCGGCGATTTGAGCTGTCACACAAACGAGCGGAAGGCGCGAGGTGGGCAAAGAAACCGTTCTCAACTCGCCAGAGAGCGACACGCTCGTCGATGAGCGCCCGAGCGACGGTGGCCACGACCGCTTCTCCCACTTTGTCGACAAGGTGCAGTTGACTCGTTCTGCTGTGACGGGCGAGGCGGTCATTGCGCTGTGCGGCAAACGGTGGGTGCCGACCCGCGAAGGCAAGCGTTACCCGGTGTGTCTGGCCTGCAAGGAGATCTACGCGCGTCTTCGATCCTGATGTGCGCACATGGCCGATCAAACGCAGAGGCGGGCGACTAGCCTTGCGCCCATCGTGACTGCCCGATCCGTCGGCGCCTCCAGATGCCGTCTTGGCGTATCGAGCGCCCGAGCCCTGTGACCGACACGCAAGTCCGGATCCACGTTCCGGGAAATCATCTGATGGTCGGTGTGCTGGGCCAGCGCGACGAGCATTTGCGCCTGGTTGCAGACCACTTCGCCGATGCCGACATTCATGTGCGAGGCAATGAGATCACTGTCGCAGGCCCGAGCGCGTCTGTCGTCGGACAGGTGTTCACCGAGCTCGTTCAGGTGCTTGAGGCCGGCCAGCGACTCGAGCCCGAGGTGCTGGGCAGGGTCATCGACATGGTTGAGGCCGACGAGAGCCCCAGCGATGTGCTGTCGGCTCCGATGGTCCGTGCACCCAATGGCCGTGTCGTTCGCGCCAAGAGCGCCGGTCAGAAGCGGTACGTGGAGACGGTGCGGTCAAACATCGTGACATTCGCAGTGGGGCCTGCCGGAACGGGCAAGACCTGGTTGGCGGTCGCGTTGGCCGTGGACGCGCTGATGTCCAAGGCGGTACGCCGCATCGTGCTCACACGACCCGCGGTCGAGGCGGGCGAACACCTGGGCTTCTTGCCCGGGGACCTGATGGCGAAGATCGACCCGTATCTCGCACCGCTCTACGACGCGCTGTACGACATGCTTGATGTCGAGACGGCCGCCAAGCTGCTTGAGCGCAAGACCATCGACGTCGCTCCGCTTGCATTCATGCGCGGGCGGACGCTCAACGACAGCTTCATCATCCTGGACGAGGCGCAGAACACCACGCCGGAGCAGATGAAGATGTTCCTGACGCGCATCGGCTTCGGCTCCAAGGTCGTCGTGACCGGTGACCGAACGCAGATCGACGTGCCCGGCGGCAAGAGCGGCCTGCTCGACGTGGAGCAATCATTGGATGGGATTGAAGGGTTGGCCTTCGCGATGTTGGGACGCCGGGACATCACCCGCCATCGCATCGTCGGCGACATCGTCGCTGCCTACGACCGACGTGACGCGGAACGCAACGGCAGCGCTTGACGCGTCTGCGCCGATCGGTCCCGACGACGGTTCGAGCGGGTACTCGGTGCTGCTGGCGGATCGCCAGACCGATGTACGGCTCGACGTGGCGCGCTATCGCAGACTGGTGCGCCGCGTCCTGGCGGCCGAGGGCGTGCCATCCGATGCTGAGGCGGCGGTGAGCTTCGTCGGGTGCGAAGAGATGGCAGAGCTCAACACTGCGCACATGGGACATGACGGGCCGACCGATGTCCTCGCATTTCCCATTGACCTCGCGCCTGCCGGCGGCGCTGCGGACCACTGCCAGACAGCGATCGCGTCTGCGTCAAGCTCGATCGACAGCGCAGCAGGCGGAATTCTCGTGGGCGACGTGATCGTGTGTCCTGCGGTGGCGGCGGCCAACGCAGCGGCTGGGGCGAACTCTCGGCCGGGCCATGACGGCACGGTGACTGCGGAACTCGATCTGCTCGTCGTGCACGGGCTCTTGCATCTGCTCGGCATTGATCATGCCGAGCCAGCTCCCGCTGCGGCCATGCGCAAGCGGGAGGCAGAGCACCTGAGCGCATTGTGGGCCACGCTGTGAACTGGGTACTGGGCGGCCTCACAGCGGCCGTGCTGCTCGCCGCCGCGATGTTCTTGCGCATGGTGGAGACCACGTTCGTTCGCCTCGGTAGCGCGCGAGCGTCCGGCCTCGACGAAGCCGACAGCAACGGCGACCGGAACCATGGCAACGGGGCCGACAAAGCCGCTCGTGCGACCCTGGAGCAACTCGTCCAAGACCGAGAGCTGGTGCTTGGGCCGGTGTCGTTGCTGCGCGTGCTCGCCCAGGTGACCGTGGTGGGCGGTGTTACCTGGATTGCCGCAGTCCGCGTGAGTGCGGCAGGAGTCGTCGCCGCAATGGGAGTTGCAACCGCCGTGCTGTTCTTGGTCACTGAGGCAGTCCCGAGGCGCTGGGGCGTCGAGGCCAACGACCGCATGGCGCGCGTCCTCGCGCCTGCGGCGCGTGCGCTGCGTCGCGCCGCACCAATCGTGTGGCTGGCCCGGTTGCTGGCCGCACCGGCGAGATTGCTTGGGCCAGCGACGGCTCACGACGACAGCGGCGAGGTGACCGAGGACGAACTGGTCGCGCTTGCCTCTGCTGCTGCCGAGGCAAGCCTCATCGAAGACAGCGAGGCCGCGCTCATCGGGCAGATCATGGAACTGGGCGGAACGATCGTGCGCGAAGTGATGGTCCCCCGACCGGACATGGTCACGGTCAGACTCCGAGACACCGTGGCCGACGCGCTGGAGACGGTGATCGCGTCGGGTTTCACGAGACTGCCGGTAGCGGGGGACAGCGTCGACGACTTGCGCGGCATCGTGTTGGCGAAGGACCTCGCAGCCGCATACCTGCACGGTGCCGACGCAACCGTGCGCGCCGACGCCGGATCACCGAGCGCGAGCCCCCACGGTGATGCCAGCGGTACATCGGCGACGTGCGAGCACGTGTTGCGGCCTGCAACTTTTGTGCCCGAGACGAAGCGGGTGAGCGACTTGATGCGCGAGATGCAGGAGTCGAAGTCGCACCTTGCCATCGCGGTAGACGAATACGGCGGTGTGGCCGGGCTGGTGACGCTTGAGGACATCATCGAGGAGCTGATCGGCGAGATTTCCGACGAGTACGACGCTGACGAAGCCCTCGTGCAGGAACTTGGCGACGATCGCTTCCTGTTCTCTGGTCGGCTCCCCGCCGGCAGGCTGGCTGAGGTGCTGGACTTGCGCCTGCCAGACGGCGACTGGGACACCGTCGGCGGTCTCGTGCTCGACCGCGCCGGCCACGTCCCCGAGCCCGGAGAGACCATCGAGCTAGACGGGTGGCGCTTGTCCGCGCTTGAAGTCGAAGGCCGACGCATCAACCTCGTCGAGGCTCGACGAGGTCCCGCGTAAGCGCGGCGATCGACGATGCGCTCAGGTTTCGTGGCGCTTGTGGGTCGACCGAACGCGGGCAAGTCCACGCTGCTGAACTGCCTTGTCGGCTCGAAGGTCAGCATCACCTCGGCGAAGCCCCAGACCACGCGCATGCGCGTGATGGGCGTCTGCCACCTGCCGGGTGCGCAGATCGTGTTCGTGGACACACCCGGCGTCGCCAAGCCGGTCACGTCGCTCGGTGAACGTCTCAATGAGACTGCCCGCGCCGCCGTTGCCGAGCTTGAGCCCGCGGACGTGGTGTGCATGGTCCTCGACGCCACCGCGCCGCTAGGCCGCGGCGACCGCCAAATCTGGGAGTCGCTGCCCGACGGCGCACCGACGGTGATCGTGGTGACCAAGTGCGACCGTGCCTCGCGTGCGCAGGTGGCAGCACAACTGTCCGCAGCAGCGGAGCTGGACGCTGACGCCTACTTTCCCGTCTCAGGTCTGACCGGACAGGGCACAGATGCCTTGCGGGACTATCTCGTGGCGGGACTTCCAGAGGGTCCCGAATACTTCCCGCCAGAGTCGGTCACCGACCTTGGAGAGGCGTGGCGCATCTCAGAAGCAGTGCGAGAGCAGCTGCTGGCGCGCCTCGACGACGAGTTGCCCTACAGCATTGCCGTGCGGGTCACCGAGTGGGAGGGCCGTCGCATCCGCTGTGACATCGCAGTCGAACGCGAATCGCAAAAGGGCATCGTGATCGGCCGTGGCGGACGCCTGCTGCGCGACGTCGGCACCGCGGCGAGGCGCGAACTCGGCCTTGACGGTGTGCACCTGGAGCTGCGTGTGCGGGTCGAGCCTGACTGGCAGCGCACCCCCGATGCAGTGGCGCGAATGCTCGCCCCTCCCGATCCGGGGCATTGAATCTGGGGCATTGGCACGACGGTTCAGTTTGCGTCGCTGTCGCGGATGCCGACAAGAAACTCGACCGCGTCGGCACGGTCGACCGTGCGAGGCATCGGCGGCAGCGGATCGAGCAGGCGGGATCTGTAGCGGGCGGTGGCAAGACGCGAGTCGAGCACCGCGACGACGCCGCGGTCGGTCATCGTGCGGATGAGGCGGCCGACACCCTGGGCCAGCAGATCTGCGGCGTGAGGAACGTCCACCGACATGAACGCGTCCTCGCCTGCGGCTTCGCGGCGCGCCTGATGCAGCGGTTCGTTGGGCCGGGCGAACGGAAGCCGGTCGATTGCCAACAGCGACAATGCGGGTCCGGCGATGTCCACGCCCTGCCAGAAGCTCATCGTGGCGCAGACAACGGTTGCAGCGTTCGCGGCCAGCGCATCGAGCAACGCGAGATTTGTCAGTCGGCCGCCCTGTCGCAGCACCGTGATCCCACTCAGGCGCTCTGCGAGTGCATCTGCGGTGTCTGACAGCGCTCTCCAGCTCGTGAAGAGCGCGAGTGTGCGACCCCCGGCCGCGGACACCAAGTCGGCGAGCTCGTCTGACGCCAGCGCGCGAAATGTGTCCGATGTCGGAGCGGGAAGATGCCGGGCGCAATACAGCAGCGCGTTCGAGCGATAGTCGAACGGGCTCTCGACTGCGACATAGGTGTGGTCATCGGCGGGAACGCCGAGGCGCTTGAGATGGTGCGGTCCCAATGTTGCACTCGTCAGTATCGACGCCCGCTCACCCCACAGCCTCGCTGCCAGCAGGTCTCCGACATCCAACGGGGCGAGGCGAAGGCGCGGTTGATCACGACCGTCGACGAGGATCACGGTGCCTTGCGGAGGGTCGGCGGCCATGCGCAATGTCGTCAAGGTCTCCGCGGCAATCCGTCCGACGCGCAGGCGATCCAGGTCCTTGCCGTCGCCGTCGGCGTCGGTGCCTGCGGTGCGAATCTCGGCGGCGAGCTGTTCGACACGGCCGTCGGCCGCCTCAATCAAGATCGCGAGGTCGCCCGTGATTGCCCCGAGCCGCGTATCGCGCCGCGGCTCGAGTTCGCTGGTCAGCCGCGATGCGATGTCCGCGACCGCGTCGACAATGCCGCCGGCGACGCCAACCGCGCGTGCCTCGGCTGCCAGGCGTGTGAAGCCCACCGGTGTCAACTCTGCGCCCGCGACTTGAGTGACTACAGGTTCGAGCTGGTGCGCCTCGTCGAAGACGACGGCGTCATGGGGACCGAACAGAAAGCCGTCGCCGAACAAGTCGATGCAGTACAGGTGCTGGTTGGTCACCACGATGTCCGCCCGGGCCGAACGGGCGCGAGCGTCCTCTGCAAAGCAGCGATGGCCCTCGGGACATGCCTCGGCCCCGACGCATTCGACGCTGTTCACCGACACAGAGGCCCACACATTCCGGTCGGGTTCGACAGCGAGCTCGGCGCGGTCGCCCGTACGGGTTCGCGCGGCCCAGCGGCTGATCTCGTCGAGCTGTTGACGGCGCGTGATCTCGACGGCCGTGGCTGTGGCCGTGCCGTCGGAGATATCGAGCTGCGGTTGGCCTTGCTGCTGCTCCCAGCGGTGTCGGCACAGGTAGTTGCTGCGGCCTTTGAGAACTTCGGTGCGAAGCGGTCGGCCGAAGCGCTCGTTGAGAGCATCGGCCACCAGCGGAAGGTCCTTCGTCACGAGCTGGTCCTGGAGCGCCAAGGTGGCCGTCGCGATCACTACTCGCTTGCCCGCCGCGGCCGCGAGCGCTGCTGGAACCAGGTACGCCAGCGACTTGCCCACGCCTGTGCCCGCTTGGCACAGCAAGGTGGAGCCGTCGTCAATGGCCGCGGCTACCTCGCCCGTCATCTCGACTTGGCCCGGTCGCCGCTCGCCGTGTTTGCCGAGCACTGCGATTGCGTCGTCGAGCGCATCGAGCACCGTTGCGTTCTCGAGACTCGGCGCTCCCGCAAGATCCCACGGCTCATCGGCCATCGTGCTCATGGGCGGCTCCGATCGGTCGGCTCTCGCGGTCGTCCACGGTACGAGGGCCGTGGCGCAATGGTGGTCGGCGACGAGGGTTCTACCCTGCGCAGTGTGAACCGGTGTCTCGATCCAGATCCGCGGCGGCTGCCTCGACACGTCGCGTGCGTCATGGACGGCAACGGGCGTTGGGCTCAGGCGCGCGGGCTGGCGCGCACCCAAGGTCACGCGGCGGGGGAAGACGCGCTGATCGACACCGTCGAGGGTGCGGCCGAAATCGGGCTCGAATGGCTGACCGTGTACGCCTTCAGCACCGAGAATTGGCGGCGCCCTCCATCAGAGGTGCGCTTCTTGATGGGCTTCAACGAGTCATTGCTCGAACGTCGCAGCCGTGAACTGCATGAGAAGAACGTGCGCATCCGGTTTGTCGGGCGCCGCGATTCCCGCGTTCCGAGGCGCACTCAGGTGCGAATCGACGAGGCCATCGAGTTGACAGCGAACAACACGGGGCTCACGTTCACGGTGGCCTTCAATTACGGCGGCCGTGCCGAGATCGTGGACGCCGCCGCCGCCCTGGTTCGAGATGGCGTCCCCGTCACCGACGTCGACGAGGCTGCGCTGGTACGCCGTCTGTACGACCCTGAGATGCCCGACGTCGATCTCGTGATTCGCACGTCGGGCGAGCACCGGGTCTCCAACTTTCTGCTGTGGCACATGGCCTACAGCGAGCTGGTGTTCACCGACACGCTTTGGCCTGATTTTCGGCGCAGCGATCTCTACAACGCCATCTGCACATACCAAGCCCGCGACCGGCGCTTCGGCGGCCTGAACTGTTGAGCGAGGTCCCGGCCGATGCAGTACCGGGACCGTGGGGTGGTGCTCCGCACGATCAAGCTCGGCGAAGCAGATCGCATCGTGACAATCATCACGGAAGCGCACGGCAAGGTACGTGCCGTGGCGAAGGGCGCACGACGCACTCGCAGTCGCCTCGGGGGGCTGATCGAGCCGTTGCGCCATGTGGACCTGCAGTTGTACCGGGGACGGGGCGAACTCGACATTGTCACCGGCGCAGTCACCCTGGACCGTTGGCCCGAGGTGCGGGAGGATCTGGAGCGACTGGGCAAGGCCCTGACACTGGCCGAGGCCGTCGATCAATCGGTTCACGACCGGAGTGACGATCCGGCGCCGTACCGGATGCTCGTCGGGGCGTTGGGCCGCCTCGACCAGGCCGACTCGGACATGCTGGTGCCTGCTTTCCTGCTGCGCCTGCTCTCACACGAGGGCACGGCGCCCATGCTCGACGGGTGCGTCATGGCAACCGGATGCGAAGGTGCAGCCATCGTCGCGTTCGATCCCGCCCTCGGCGGGGTGACCTGCGAGACGCACCGGCGCGGCCGGCCGATGTCACCCGACGCGCTCGCGCTGCTCCGAAGCGTCGCGGCTGGCCACGTGAACGCTGCGCTCGAGGCGCCGACCGGACCGCACGCACGAGAGGCCGCGGCCGCCATCAGCCGAATGTGGGAGTACCACATGGACCGGCGGCTGCGAAGTGCCGACCTGTTTGATTCGTAGCTGCGCAGCGGGGAGCTGGCTCAGCGCAGCAGGCGATTGCGACCTTGGTTGCCTCTTGCGCCATCGTGAAGCCGCTTGAAGCGTTTTTCTGCTCGCGTGTCGGAGGAGGAACGCCACCACACGGTGAGGCGCCATGCAGCTCCGGCGAACGCGAGCAATGCCAGCACTACCTGGGTGCGCGCGAGGCCGCCGCACAGGGGGTGCTGGCTCTGCGGGGGCACGTACGCCGCTCCGGTGGCGTCGGCGGTGATGTGAGCGGCGTCGACTTGCGCTCGTACGTCGTCTACGTCGACATCGTCGGGGGCCAAGCTGAGCACCGGCATTTGGCAGATCCACTCGACTTCGCCGGCGCCGATGTCCTCGTACGGCCCGCCGAATACCGGTATCGGTGTCAGCAGAGCCATCACTCCAAGGAAGAGGCACAGCGCAGCAACCGTGGTGTCGCGCAGCTTCATCACCGTGAGCCTAACGAGGGTCCACAATCGGCTCGGTCGAGTCCGAGAGCCCACGCGGTCGGGTCGCAAAATGCCGACTAGCCCCGCAGAGGCGCTGGGTACCCTTGCCGCCCATGTCCTCGCAGGTGACGTCCGCCGAAGGTGCCCCTCCGACGGGTGAGCATCCTGGTGCCGCAACCGATCCGTCGCTGTTCGAAAAGGTCGTCAATCTCTGCAAGCGCCGGGGCATCGTTTTCGGCTCTGCGGAGATTTACGGAGGATTCCGGAGCGCCTACGACTATGGGCCGATCGGTGCCCAGTTGTTGCGCAACGTCAAGGACGCCTGGTGGCGATCGATGGTGCAGCTCCGCAGTGATGTGGTTGGCCTTGATGCCTCCATCTTGAGCCCGCCGCAGGTCTGGGAGGCCTCGGGCCACCTGAGCAATTTCGCCGACCCGCTCGTGGACTGCACCTCCTGCAAGACGCGCCATCGTGAAGATCATCTGGAGGACCCCGATCGGTGCCCGAATTGCGACGCACGCGACTCGTTCACCGAAGCCCGCGCCTTCAATCTGATGTTCCGCACGCATGCCGGACCGGTTGAGGGCGCCGGCGCGGAGGTGTATCTGCGTCCCGAAACGGCGCAGGGCATGTTCGTGAACTTCAAGAATGTTCTCGAGACCAGCCGTAAACGGCCGCCATTTGGGATCGCCCAGGTCGGCAAGTCGTTTCGCAACGAGATCACTCCCGGCAATTTCGTGTTCCGGACGCGCGAATTCGAGCAGATGGAACTGGAGTTCTTTGTTCCTCCCGAAGAAGCGCCGCAGTGGTACGAGTATTGGCTCGCAGAGCGCTATCAGTGGTATCTCGGCTTAGGGATACCAGCCGATCAGCTGCGCCTGCGAGCTCACGATGACGACGAGCTCAGCCACTATTCCACCGGCACGAGCGACGTGGAGTTCCTCTTCCCGTGGGGCTGGGGCGAGCTCGAGGGCGTCGCCAACCGTGGCGATTACGACCTGCGCCAGCACGCAGAGCACTCGGGCCAGAAGCTCGAATACTTCGACCAAACGAGCGGGCAGCGGTATGTGCCGCACGTCATCGAACCCGCGGCGGGGGCGACGCGGTCGCTCATGGCGTTCCTGGTGGCCGCGTATCGCGAAGAGACGGTGAACGACGACATCCGCACGGTGCTCGGGCTGCATCCGCGGCTCGCGCCCTACAAGGTGGCCGTCCTGCCGCTCTCACGCAAAGAGCCGCTGACTGCGCTTGCCGGCGAAGTGCTGGCCTCGTGCCAACCGCACTGGATGTGCGACTACGACGAGACACAGGCAATCGGTCGCCGATACCGCCGCCAGGACGAGATCGGCACGCCCCTGTGCGTGACCGTCGACTTCGAATCCCTCGATGACCGTTGCGTCACGGTGCGAGACCGGGACACGATGGCTCAGGACCGGGTGCCGATCGACGCGCTGGTAGACCATCTCGGGAGCCGCTTGAACCTGTAGCGGCCAAGGGGGGACGATGAGCCGGCCCTGTGCGGGTGAGATGCCGCGGTGAGCACAGCTGACCGAGCGCCCCTTCGAGCGCCATTGCGAGTGACCGTGTCGACGCGGCAAGCCCGAGCTGTTGCAGAGCTACGCGTCGATGAGGTGCTGGACGCGCTTCACCCAAGTTTCGCCAGCAGCGCGGCCACGGTCTCCCAGACGCCGCTCGTCAGCGGTCTCGCTGCCTCGCCCGGAGCGGCTTCGGGACTCGTCGCAATTGGATCCGAGGCGGCGCTCGATCTGGTGGCCGCTGGCAATCCGGTGATCCTGGTCGCGACTGAGACGACCCCGGCCGACGTCGCAGCGATGGGACTCTCAGCAGGGATCCTGACCGCTCGCGGCGGGTTGGCCAGTCATGCCGCCGTGGTGGCGCGAGGCTGGGGAATCCCGGCGGTGTGCGATGCGCGCGAGGTCACCGTGGAAGCCGGGGGCTTCTGGGTGGGGGATGTCCACATCGCCAACGGGACTCCGATCTCGCTCGACGGATCGACTGGCGAGGTGATGCTCGGCGACCGCGAGGTGGCCAGCGCAGCGCCTGATGAGTCGCTGTCGACGGAAATCAGCGAGGTGCTCGGCTGGGCGGACCGTATCGCTGCGGGTCGGCTGGCCGTGCTCGCCAATGCTGACACCGCGGCGGACGCATCGACCGCCCGCAGGCTCGGAGCGCAAGGCGTCGGGCTGTGCCGCACCGAGCACATGTTCTTGGAGCCAGGGCGTCTCGAGATTGTGCAGCGGGCCATTCTGAGCGGTGAGGACATGTCGTCGGGGCGCGCCCGACTCGACGAACTGGTTTTAGCTCAACGGGACGACTTCAACGCATTGCTGGAAGCCATGGACGGGCTGTGTGTCACCGTGCGGCTGCTCGACGCGCCGATGCACGAATTTCTTGCCGGAGCAGCGGATGCTGGCGCCGCGCAGCAGTGGCGAGAGCACAATCCGATGCTCGGCGTACGCGGAGTTCGCCTCGGCCTGCTGCGCCCCGCGATCTACGCAGCGCAGGTCCGGGCGCTTGCTCTTGCGGTTTCTGATCGACTCGCGGCAGGCGGTGATCCGCGGGTTGAAATCATGGTTCCGCTGGTGTCGACGGCGAACGAGCTGACCGCGGCAGCGGCTGCGGTGCGTTCGGCATGGACCGAGACGCTTGAGGCTGTGGACCTTCCGGGCGATGGAACGGCCGCAGCACCACCGCCGATCGGGACGATGATCGAGACGCCCCGGGCTTGTCTGATCGCAGACCGGTTGGCTTCCGAAGCGGAGTTTGTGAGCTTCGGCACCAACGATCTCACTCAGCTCGCGTTCGGCTTCAGCCGTGATGACGTGCAATCGCGTGTCATCACGCCCTATGTGGCCACAGGTCTGCTCGACGCTGATCCGTTCGCGACGATCGATCGCGACGGCGTAGGAGAGCTCATCTCGACGTCGCTTCGGCGGGCCAAGTCGGTGCGGCCCGAATTGCGTTCCGGAATCTGCGGCGAGCACGGCGGCGATCCCGAGAGCATCTCCTTCGCCGTCGCAGCAGGCCTCGACTATGTGTCGTGCTCGCCGTATCGCGTCCCGGTCGCGCGTCTGGCAGCTGCGCAGGCGGTCCTCAGGGGCGAGGCTGAGCTGGTGAGCGAGTAGGGGGCTCACAGCGACTCAGTAACGTCAAAATCGACATGGGAATACGGGACGAGGATGTGCGCCGTGTGCGCGAGGCCACTGACCTCGCAGCGCTCGTCAGTCGGCGCGTCAGCCTGCGCAAGGTCGGTGCCCGCCACGTGGGCCTGTGCCCCTTCCACAACGAGCGCACCCCGTCGTTCAGCGTCAACGGAGCCGACGGCTTCTATCACTGCTTCGGGTGCGGTGCCTCTGGTGATGCCATCACGTTCGTACGCGAGACCGACCACTGTGATTTCACTGAGGCCGTCGAACTGCTGGCTGCCGCGGCCGGCATCACGCTCAACTACGACCAGCCCTCCGAGCGCCTCGGCCAACAGCGCCGGACGGAGCTGATGGACCTGCTCGCTGCAGCGGCCGACTTCTACCACGACCGACTGCTGCGCAGCCCCGACGCCGGTCCGGCTCGCGCGTATCTGCGACGTCGCGGCTACGAACGCGACACCGTGGTGAAGTGGCGTCTCGGGTACGCGCCGCCGTCGCGCAACGCCTTGTGCGAGCACCTCGGCGCTGCGCCGGAGCGCCTTGCTGCGGCAGGGCTGGCGTACGCGGGCCCTCGTGGCGCAGCGACGCCGTCCGACGACGCAGGGGCTCGCGGTCGTGCGGGGGCGCCGACGCCGGGTCCGGCATCGGACTTCTTCCGAGATCGCATCATGTTCCCGATCTGCGATTCGAGCGGCCGGCCGGTCAGCTTCGCGGGTCGCCTGCTGCCCCGGGACGGCGAGCCGGCGCCGACAGGTCCCAAGTACAAGAACACCGCGGGAACCCCGGTGTATGACAAGAGTCGAGTGCTGTACGGCCTGCACTTGGCCAAGCAGGCGGCGCGTGCGGTTGACCGGATCGTGGTGTGCGAGGGACACACCGACGTCATCGGCTGCAGTCTCGCCGGCATCGCAGAGGCCGTCGCCACGTGCGGCACTTCGTTGACGCAGCAACATGCAGAGCTGCTGTCGCGGACGGCCAAGCGCATTGTGCTTGCATTCGACGCCGATGACGCCGGGAAGAACGCCACCGAGCGAGTGCATCAATGGGAGCGGGAATACGGGCTCGATGTCTTCGTCGCGGCATTGCCGACTGGCACCGACCCGGGTGATCTGGCTGCGAGCGACCCGCCGGCATTGAAACGCGCCATCGACGAAGCACAGCCACTGCATGCGTTCCGCGCCGAGCGCATCCTGGCCCGAGCCGATCTGGCCAGTCCAGGCGGCCGCGACCGGGCCGCCGATGAGGCCGCCGAAGTGCTGGCCGTCTATCCCGCTGACGTGCTGATCGACGCTGATCTTGAGCCCATTGCCGAGCGGATCCCGATGGGCGTCGCCGAGCTGCGCCAGCGCGTCGACGACGCTCGGGTCCGGGCACAATCGAGTCGGACAGCGCAAAGGCCCTCGCCTGGGGGGCAAGATCAGGCGCCGTCTCCGCCCGATCCGGGCGACGACTACTTCGCGTATGAGTCGGTCAGCGATTCCAATCTCGACGAGGGCGTCGATGCCGGATTCGCGACGGCGCCGCTTGATCGGCGCGTTCGTGTGCGAATCGAGCAGTCAGCACGCAACCGCGCGGCCACCGAGCGCTCGTTGCTGGAGGCAGCAGCCTCCGAAGGCGATGCCGTGCGGCTGATGGTGCCTGATCTGTTCGTCACGAGCATCGCCCGCGCGGCGTTCTCACGCATCGCCTCGGATCCACGTTGGCGGGACGATGACCGCGGCGTGCGGTCGCAGTCCGAACTTGTGAACATGGAGTCAGATTCGCCGAATGACGATGTGCGATTCCTCCTGACAGCTGCCGCTGCCGGCGGCGAGAAGCTCGCGGCGGAGGAGGCGTTGGATCGAGTAGCGATGTCGTTGCGGCACTATGTGCACGACACGATCCTTCGGATGAGCGATGGGGCCGAGGTGCCCTTTGCGGTGGTGGACGCCGAGGTGTCACGCACTGAACGGTTGCGCTTCCGTCAGGAGTGGCTGCGTTGGCTCCTCGACCGAGAGGCCGAGCTTCGGGATTCCGACGCGCGCATCGGCGCCGCCCAGGCAGTGGCGAGCTGGCTCCGCGGGAGCGCTGCGTCCGCAGAGGATCGGCCGGCCCAGCCTGATGCCCCTGCCTGATATCTCTGCCTGATATAGGCGCCTGAGCACCGGATGCGGCGCACAGGCCGAAATGCTCCGGGGGTGGGGCTCGAACCCACGACAAACGGATTAACAGTCCGCTGCTCTGCCAACTGAGCTACCCCGGAAGGCGCGGGCCGCGGTGCGGTCCCACTGCGAGGGGCAACGATACCGAGCAGTGGCTGCGCCGCTGTGCCTCATTGACTGCAGCGTTCCGTCGTTGCGTCGAACCGGCGCCCTGCGCCGTCCCCGAAACGGTGATACGACCCATACGGGTGGTCTTCTGTGTGGGCCGGGTGGGGATCGAACCCACGACCCAGCGATTATGAGTCGCCTGCTCTGACCACTGAGCTACCGGCCCGCAAGCACGGTAGCGGTCTCGACACCGTTCTATTCGGGACCCTGGCCGAGAGGGTATTTGGCGCGACGTGGGCCTAGTAGTTTGCGCGCTAGGCGCCGAGTCGGCGCTTCGCGGGAGGACTACCGACGATGCAACACAGCCACACGCGGCGCGATGCCGACGAGCTTCCAAAATGGCAGCGTGCCTCTGTTCCCGGGAAGGCACGCCGTTTACGGCTGATCCTTGTTGCGATCTTCGCCGCCTTTGCACTTATCGCAGTTGCATGCGGAGGAGGCGACAGTGCCACAGATGACGACGCGGCGCCCGACGACGCGCCTGGCGCCACCGTCGCCCCGGCCCCGGACCCGGACGATCCGGAGCAGGAAGAGGTGGTCGCGGCACGTGAGGCCGGCGAGGCAACCGGCGAGGACACACGCGAGGTCGAAACCGGTCCGACCTATGGCGGCAGGCTCGTGTACGGCATCGAGGCCGACACGGCCAATCCGTTCGTGCACTTCGCCTCGTCGTGCGCAATCAGCTGCCGGATGATCTTCCGAGCCATCACCGACTCGCTGTACATAACCGACAGCGACGGCGACATCGTTCCGTACCTCGTGGAATCCGAGACGCACAGCGACGACTACATGGTGTGGACGCTGACGCTCCGCGACGGCATCAAGTTCCACGATGGGACCTCGCTGACGGGTGAGGCCGTGGCCTACAACATCAATCTGTGCCGCCTGAGCCAGCTCACTGGGCCGGCGTTTCTGGGCATCGCCGACGTCACCGGCGAGGGCCAGACGGTCACGGTCACCGCTAGTCCTGGTCAGCCGCTCGCAACCGGCCTCGGCCCCGCAGGGCGGGCCGAAGTGTGCGGCCAGATGTTCAGCCAGGCGTGGCTCGAGACCCTGCCGAACAATCCGCTGTACGTGTCACCCGCCTCGCCGCTGCCCGACGAGATGAAGGAAGCGGCCCAGGCGGGAGCTACGGGTGATCCGTCCGAGCCTGTGGGGCTGGGTGCGTTCAAGTTTGTGAGCTACACGCCCGGCAACGGCAACAGCCTCATCGCCGAGCGGAACCCCGACTATTGGCGAGGCGCCAACGGCATCACCGACGAGAATCTGCCGTATCTCGATGAGATCGAGTTTGTGGTCGCGGTGGACATTCAGGGCCGCTCGAACGGTCTGAGAGGGGGCCAGTTCGACATCATCCACACGGCGAACGCCGATGCGATCTCCAAATACGAGGGAGACGACTTCGTTCTGCTGCAGGCAAACGACTACGGCGAGACCAGCCACAACCTCATCAACGTGGCGGCGGGTGTGAATCCTGTGCTTGCATTCGTGCGCGGCGCAGCAGAACCGCTTGCGATGGACCCGCTGGGGCTCAATTCGACGAACCCGCTGGTACACCTCAGCTGCCGCAAGGCGCTTGCGCAGGCGTTCGACGGCGAGCGCTTCGCAAGAGAGCGCCACAAGGGCCTCGTGAAGGTGGCGAACGGACCGTTCCCGCCCGGCAGCATCGGCTACTTGGAGGACAGCGGTTATCCGTCATACGATTCGGACGCGGCACGTGCCGAGTTCGAGCAGTGCAAGGCCGACAGCGGCCAGAACCCTGTGGCGTTCGCGTTCAACACCACCAACGACGCCTTCAACGTCGAGTCGAACGAACTCATCGTCGCCCTCTGGAAGGAGACCCTTGGCGATGAGCTGGTCGTGTCGATCCAGCCCATCGAGCAGGGGCAGTACATCAATCTGGCCCTGGCTGGCATCTTCGAGATGCAGGGTTGGCGCAACCACGGCGGCGTGGATCCCAGCGAGCAGTGGTACTGGTGGCATTCTGCGACGGCGAGTCCGATCGATCCGACGGTGCCCGAGCTTGCACTGAACTTCGGGCGTTTCCAGGATCCGGAGATCGACGCGGCGTTCTTGGCCATCCGGCACAACCCGGACCCAGCCGCCCGCAAGGCTGCTGCGGAAGAGGTCAACCGGGCGTTCGGGCGCAATGTCTGGAATCTCTGGACGTACTGGACGCTGTGGGGGATCATCGCCAACCCGCGGGTGCAGAACATCACCGACCTGCCGATTCCGGGCAACGCAGAGAACACGTTCCCGGTGATCTCCGGCAAGCACCACCTCGGGCAGATCTGGTGCACAGAGGGCAACTGCCAAGGCTGAGCACGGCCCGGCATCGGGCCGCATACGACACTCGGCGCTGATACGGGCGAGTAGTTTGCGCGCGGGCGCCAGGGGTTGCGGCGGAGGAGGTCAACCGACGATGCACCCAAGCCATACGCGGCGCGGTGCCGGCGACATTCCGAACTGGCGGCGAGCACCCGTTCGAGTGAGCGCAGACCGTGGGCGGTTGGGATATGTGGCCGTGGTTGCTGCGTTGGTGCTGATTGCCGTTGCCTGTGGTGGGAGCGACGGCCCGAGCGATGAAGGCACCGGAGCCGGTCCCGAGACTGAATCGACGTCCGCTCCGACGCCGGCCACCGACGATCCCTCCGAGGAAGAGGTCGTTGCGGCACGCGAGGCCGGCGAGGCAACAGGCGAGGACACCCGCGAGGGGTCCAGCGGTCCGACCCATGGCGGCAGGCTGGTATACGCCATCGAGGCCGACACGGCCAATCCGTTCACGCCCTACGCATCGTCGTGCGCGATCAGCTGCCGGATGATCATGCGGGCGGTCAGCGACTCGCTCTACGTCACCGATGCCGACGGCGACATCGTGCCATATCTGGTGGAGTCCGAGACTCACAACGAGGACTTCACGGAGTGGACGATGACGATCCGCGACGGGATCTTCTTCCACGACGAGACGCCGCTGACCGGCGAGGCGGTGG
This sequence comes from Acidimicrobiales bacterium, assembly GCA_963663635.2. Taxonomy (GTDB): domain Bacteria; phylum Actinomycetota; class Acidimicrobiia; order Acidimicrobiales; family Poriferisodalaceae; genus Poriferisodalis. The sequence goes on along the minus strand of CAXXMY010000016.1, from coordinate 22,855 downwards.
CCTACAACATCAATCTCTGCCGGCTCAGCCAGCTGACAGGTCCGGCGTTCTTGGGCGTCGACGACATCGTGGGTGACGGACAGACCGTCACCGTCACGTTCGGTTTGTCGGCGGCCACCAGCCTCGCGCCCGGCTTGCGCGCCGAATCGTGCGGCTTCATGTTCTCTCCAGCATGGCTGGAGACATTGCCGAACAATCCGCTGTACGTGTCCCCGGCCTCACCGCTGTCTGCGGAGATGAAGGCGGCGGGCAAGGCGGCGGCGACGGGTAATCCGGCAGCACCAGTCGGGCTGGGCGCCTTCAAGTTCGTGAGCTACACGCCAGGCAACGGCAACAGCTTCATTGCCGAGCGGAACCCTGTCTACTGGCGTGGCCCCAACGGCATCACCGGCGAGGGATTTCCCTACTTGGATGAAATCGAGTTCGTGGTCGCCGTCGATATTCAAGGTCGCTCGAACGGGCTCAAGGCCGGGCAATTCGACATCATCCACACGTCGAACGCTGACGAGATCGCCAAGTACGAAGGCGACGAGGACTTTGTCCTGTTGCAGGCGAACGACTACGGCGAGACCAGCCACAGCATCATCAACGTGGCGTCTGGTGTGAACCCGGTGCTGTCGTTCGTGCGCGGCTTGGACGAGCCGATTGTGATGGATCCGCTGGGGCTCAACAGGGCGAATCCGCTGATTCATTTGAGCTGCCGCAAGGCGCTCGCGTTCGCGTTCGACGGCAAGCGCTTCGTCAAAGAGCGCCACCGGGGCCTCGTGCAGGTGGCAAACGGACCATTCCCTCCTGGCAGCGTGGGATACCTCGAAGACAGTGGCTACCCGTCCTACGATCCGCAGGCCGCTCGGACCGAATTCGAGCAGTGCAAGGCCGACAGCGGACAGAACCCCGTGACGTTCTCGTTCAACACCACCAACGACACGTTCAACGTCGAGTCCAACGAACTCGTTGTTGCTATGTGGAGCGCGATCTTCGGCGACGAGCTGGCCGTGTCGATCCAACCCATCGAGCAGGGTCAGTACATCAACCTCGCACTGGCCGGCATCTACCAGATGAAGAGTTGGCGCAACCACGGCGGCGTGGATCCCGTCGAACAGTGGTTCTGGTGGAGTTCGTCGACAGCGAGTCCGATCGATCCCACGGTGCCCGAGCTTGCGCTGAACTTTGGACGTTTTCAGGATTCTGAGATCGATGCGGCTTTCCAGTTCATCCGGCACGACCCGGATCCTGCTGTCCGCCAAGCAGCGGCGGAAGAAGTGAACCGGGCGTTCGGGCGCAATGTCTGGAACTTCTGGACACATTGGACGCTGTGGGGGGATCATCGCCAACCCGCGGGTGCAGAATCTGACCGACCTGGCGATCCCGGGCAACGATGAGAACGTGTTCCCGGTGATCTCGGGCAAGCACCACATGACCCAAATCTGGTGCACGGAAGGCAAGTGTCAAGGTTGAACGCACACAGAAGGGCGACGCGGGTCACACATTGAGCCAGATGAAGCAAGCCGTACGTGATCAGCTCGGGCGCATTGTCGCCGTCGCGTTGGTAGCGACGGTCGCGTGGGCGTGGTTCTGGCGGCCGCCGTTCAGCTGGACGTTCGGCGTCCTGGTCGGCATCGGAACGCTGGCCGCTGCGATCGCCGACGGCCGATACGCGCTTCGCCGGCTCGCTGCCTTGATTCCCGTGCTGGTCCTGGTGTCGTTCGTCGTCTTCGCGCTGATGGCGAGCTTGCCCGGCGATCCGGCCATCAACCTTCTGGGGCCGGCCGCGACGCCCGACCAGATCGAGATTGTGCGGACTGAGCTGGGCTTGGACCAGCCGTTCTTCAATCGGTATGGGGATTGGCTCGGCGGGGTCGTTCTCGGCGATCTCGGCAACTCGATCGTGCTGCGTGAGGAAGTCGCCGACGGGATCTCTCGCTCGATGACGCCGACCCTGCAGCTGATGACCTACTCAGTCATCATCGCCTTGGTCGTGTCACTGCCACTGGGAATCTGGGCCGGGTACCGGGCCGGCACGTCGACAGATCGCAGCATCAACAACGTGATGCTCGGGTTTCTCGCGACGCCGAACTATGTGATGGCGGTGCTCTTGGTGCTGTTCTTTGCAGTCGGCGGCCTGAGCGTGTTCGGCAACGAGATCGGCTTCCATGCATTGCCCGCAGCCCGCTACGTGCCATTGGGCGATGACCCGGTGCTCCATTTCAAGCACTTGGCATTGCCCTCTGCGTCATTGGCAATGGGGCAGGCCGCCGTGTTCATGCGCCTGTTGCGATCGGACATGATCGGAACGTTGCGGCTGCCATTCATCGATCTTGCTCGCAGCAAGGGCTTGCCGACGCGTCGCATTCTGTGGCGCCATGCTCTGCGGCCATCGAGCTTCACCCTTCTGACCGTCGTCGGGCTCACCGTCGGCTTGCTGATCGGCGGAGCTCTCATCATCGAGTTCATCTTCACGATTCCCGGCGTCGGCGCCTACATCTTCCTGGGCGTGACCCAGCGCGACTTCATAGCGGTGCAGGGCGGGGTGCTGGTCATCTCGGCACTGTTCATCGTCGTGCTGACCATGTCAGATTTCCTGTATCTCGCGCTCGATCCACGGCTGCGCGGCAGGGAGGTCGCTGCGCGTGGGTAAACGGCTCGGGTTCTTTTTCTGGATGGCTGTGGTGTTTCTGACGGTTTTGGGCCTTGCGGCGATCTTCGCCGACGTGCTGCCGCTCAAGCATCCTGCGGAGACATTCGCAGGCACCTCGAAGTCAGGCCCGAGCCTGACGCACTGGTTCGGCAATGACGCGGTCGGCCGGGACATTTTCAGCCGCGTGATCTACGGGGCCCAGGTGAGCTTGGTGATCTCGACTGTCGGCACGATGCTCGCGTTGACGATCGGCGGATTGCTGGGCTTGGTCTCGGGCTACTACGGCGGCCGGATCGATCGTTGGCTCACTGCTACGTTGAACGCCACGATTGTGATCCCGCCACTGATCCTGTTCCTTGCGCTGGTGCTGTTCCTGGATTCGGAGGCTCAGCGCCGCGTCTTCATTCTGATCTTCACGTTTGTGCTGTTGTCCATCGCGCCGATCGCCAGGGTCGTGCGCGCAGCCACGCTCACGTGGGCCGGGCAGGATTTCGTGCTTGCGGCGCGCACGCTGGGTGCGCGTGACGGCAGGGTGCTGTTCCGCGAGGTGCTGCCGAATGTGGCGCCATCGCTGATCAGCTACTCGCTGATCATCATGGCTGGCCTCATCGTCGTAGAAGGTGCCGTCGCCTTCTTGGGCCTCAGCGTGCCGCCTCCCACGCCCACCTGGGGCGACATGATCAGCAAAGGTCGCACGAACCTCGATGTTGCGGCCCACATCAGCCTGATGCCCGCTATCACGATGTTCGTCACCGTGCTTGCACTGAACTTCGTCGGCGACAAGCTCCAGCAGCACTTCGAGCCAAGGGAATCGGTGCTCTGATGGCCGGCAGCGGCAACGCCCATCTGCGTCCCGACGCACTGGTCAGCGCACGAGACATCGTGGTGGAGTTCCCGGCGGCCGGCGGTCGCACGGTGTATGCGGTGTCCGGGGTGTCGCTGGACATCATGGAAGGCGAGACGCTCGGCCTTGTCGGTGAATCCGGCTGCGGCAAGAGCACAACAGGCAGGGCGATGCTGCAGTTGCCGAGGCCCACGTCGGGTTCGGTGCAACTCGGCGGCCAAGAGCTGACCGATCTCGACGACGAGGCGATGCGGCTCATTCGCCCTCGGTTGCAGATGATCTACCAGGACCCGATTTCCTCGCTGAATCCGAGGCGCACGGTGCGCGACATCGTGGCCGAACCGCTGTTCATTGCGTGGGACAACCTGGCGCGGCGATCCGCCATTGCTGTGTGGCAGGAGAGGGTCGCAGCGCTGGTGCAGGGCTTGGCCCGTCGAGTGGCAAAGCCGATGCGCATTCTGGGCTTCGCAATGTCGGTGGCATTCGTGCTTTGGATTGCGTCGGAGACGGTCGAGGAGCGAGCCGCTGAGAGTCTGTTCGGGTGGACAGAGGTGCCTGCAGCAGTCATCGGCTTCCCGGCGCTGGCGTTGTCGCTCGCAGTCGGTGCCGTGTTCGCCGTGTTGGGCGTCGCGTGGATTCTGCTGATGTTGATGCTGCCGTTCGGCTTGATGTCACGGCAATTCGGCGCAGTTCCGACTGCGGTCGGACTCGTCGGCGTTGTCGCGACGACCACCGCGAGTGCGTTCCTGTTGTGGCGGACGTGGTCGAGCTTTGGCGGATGGGCACACTGGGTCAACTCAGGGTTGCTGGGGACGATCACGGTCGTGCTCGTCTTGTGGCTCTTGGCGTCGCTCGTCCGACCCGCACTGGCGGGCACAAGCGCCGTCGCCACGTCGCTTTCTGCGATGGTCGTGTTGCAGGTCTTCTACATCGGCGGTCTCGACGACACGCCGAAGCTCGCTGTTCTGGTCGCCTCTGGCGTCGTTGACGCGTTGCTGTTCGTCTGGATTCGTCGCCGATATCACGCAAGCCGGCAAGAACTGCGCGCACGCGCAGATCCGCGTGTGCGCGAAGTGCTCACCTATGTCGGGATCAATCCCGACGATGCACTGGACCGGCGCCCCTGGGAGTTCTCCGGCGGGCAGGCCCAGCGGCTTTCGATTGCCAGGGCGCTCGTCAGCGTGCCGCAGGTGATCATCTGTGATGAGCCGGTCTCGGCGCTTGACGTGTCGGTTCAGGCGCAGATCCTGAACCTGCTCGAGGACCTCAAGAACCTCATGGGGCTGACGCTGGTGTTCATCGCTCACGATCTGGCGGTTGTAAAGAACGTGAGCGACCGCGTGGCGGTGATGTACCTCGGCAAGCTCTGCGAAGTCAGCGAACCTGGCCCGCTGTATTCCCAACCGGCACATCCGTATACCGACCTGCTGTTGGCGGCCATCCCTCATCCGGACCCCGAAGCCCCCATCGGGGACAGCAGCAAGATCGGCGGCGAACTGCCGTCTCCGCTGTCGCCGCCGTCGGGCTGCCGCTTCCGGACCCGCTGCCCGCTGGCAGCGCAGCGTTGCGCGGATGAGGAGCCGCAGATGCGCGAGATCGCGCCCGGCCGCTTCGTTTCCTGCCACACGCCGCTGGTGGGCGAGCCAGCGCCGCCAACCTCGATGGCCGAGTTTTCGGTCGGGGCGGAGTCATGAGCGACGCGACGCGCCCAAGGTCCGGGCGTGCTTTGCTTGAGGTCTCGGGGCTGCGGACGACATTTGACACACCGTCGGGTCCGCTCACTGCGGTGGATGGCGTGGATCTCGAAGTCCGGTTGGGCTCACGGCTGGGCGTAGTGGGCGAGTCCGGCTCCGGAAAGTCGGTCATGTCGCGGTCGATCATGCGGCTGCTGCCGAAGTCGAAGGTGACGACGAGCGGCAAGGTGCTCTTCGACGGCATCGACATGATGTCGCTGTCCCGGCGAGAACTGCTCGATTTGTGGGGACCGCAGATCGCGATGGTCTTCCAAGATCCGCTCGGCTCGCTCAACCCGGTGATGAAAATCGGACGTCAAGTCGGCGAGGGCCTGCGGGTGCATCGCAGCATGTCGGCGAAGGCGGCGCGAACGGCTGCGCTGGAGCTGCTCGACGAGGTCGGCATTCCAGAGCCGCAGCGACGCATCGACGAGTATCCCCACCAGCTGTCGGGCGGCATGCGCCAGCGCATCGTCATCGCCATCGCATTGGCGTGCAGCCCTCGCCTGCTCATCGCGGATGAACCCACGACAGCGCTCGACGTCACCGTGCAGGCGCAGATCCTGGACTTGCTGGAGACGCAGCGCGCCGAGCGGGATATGTCACTCATGCTCATCACTCACGACCTTGGGGTGGTCGCAGGGCGCACTGACGAGATCGTCGTGATGTATGCAGGCCGCATTGTCGAACGCGCACCCACAGCGACGCTGTTCCGCGACATGCGGATGCCGTACACCGAGGCGTTGATGCGTTCTATCCCGAAGATCACCGACGACAGCCACACGCGCTTGGAGATCATCGGCGGCCGGCCGCCTGAGATGACCCGGCTGGGACCTGGTTGCAAGTTTGCGCCGCGCTGCAAGTACGCCCAGGACCTCTGCACGGCAGAGGAGCCGGCGCTGATGCCGGCCGCGTCGTCACAGACCAACGAAGAGGCCACTGCGCACCTGTACCGCTGCTTCTATCCCGTCGGTTCAAACGAGGCGGCCGAGGCGCTCGAACGCAACATCGCGTCCGGCCGAGTCAGCGAAACCGGCGTCGTCATCGGGGCAGCCTGACGGCCGCAGCAGCCGCTCTCAGGCTGATTCGGACTCGTACCAGTCCTGGGCGTGGTGCAGCAGGTAGTCGCAGATCTTGGCGCAAAGGTCGAACGGCTCGCACATGTCGTCTTCGCCTTGAAGCAGCGCCTGAAGCGACAGCTCCTTGCGGGCGACGATCATCAGCGTTCGCTTGGTGGGATCGGTGACCGAGATCAGCGAATCGATGGCAGAGACCTCGACTGGCAATGCAGTTCCGCCGAGGCCAGCGAGGTCGGTGGCGAGAACGAGCATGTCGGGGCTGTCGTCCACCGGCGGAAGCGCCCAGGTGAACGTGAGCGGAAGCCAATACTCGTCGGGCGGCAGGTCGTCCTCGGGCAGCGACCACAGCACGTCCTCGAACGACAGCAGCGAGCGCGGGTCGGCTTCGAGCGTGAGGTGGAGGTCCAATGGTCCGCCGCATGCTTCCGCAGGGTGAAGATCCACCTCCCATGTCTGGCGGAGGCTGTACGTCTCGATGAACTGCCGCTCGTCATGGATGTGGAAGCCGTGGGCGTGGGCGTGATCCTTGAGGCTCGCGACGTAGCCGGTGATGTCGATCGCTGCCATCGAACGCTCCCATGTCGTCGCGGTGTGGACGCCCGGAGGCTATATCACTGTCGCGTCCGTGGGGCCCAAGAATCAGCACGACGACACAAACCGCAGGCCAGAGCCGTCGGTAGTCTGCGCCAGATGTCGCCGGCAATGCTCCGAGTGCACAGGTGCGGTGCATCTGGTGAGCGGCTGCCGCGGCATGGCGGGAACGGCTCGTGACTGCTGCGACGCCTGACTGGCTCGAACTGCTCCGACGGACGGCTGATGCGGTGGAGGTTGCGCTTTCGGAGTTTGACCGCTGGAAGGACCAGGGAGATCGGCCAGATCAGTACGCACTTGACCAGGTGGCGGACGCCGCTGCGCTGGGTGTGCTGGCACCGGCTGGAGTGGGGATTCTGAGCGAGGAATCCGGGCTCCGCAGCGGACGCCGGAGCGAGACCGTCATCGTGGACCCCGTCGACGGCTCAACGAACGCGTCGCGCCGAATCCCGCACTACTGCATCAGCCTGTGCGTCGTCGATGGCGAGATCCCGCTTGCGGGCCTCGTGCGCCACTTGGTCTCGGGTGAGGAGTTCACGGCTGTGGCCGGCGAGGGTGCGTATCTCGATGGGCGTCCGATCAGCCCAAGCGGCGCCAGCGGCGCCGCCGAAGCGATCGTCGGCGTCTCGGGGCGACCCGGCGTCGATCTGCCTGCGTGGCAGGTGCGAGTTCTGGGCTCTGCAGCTCTGGATCTGTGTGCGGTGGCGTGCGGTCGTCTCGACGCATATATCGATCTCAACGCCAATCACGGTGTGTGGGACTATGCGGCGGGTGTCCTCATGTGCGCCGAAGCGGGCGCGTACGTCGCTGAGACCTCAGATCGGGAACTGTTCCATCTCGAGCACGGCCGTCGCTTGGGACCGCTCGCAGCGAGCACGCCCGAGTTCGCGGTGGTGCTGCGGAGCTACCTGAGCGAATCGCCGGGTTAGCCTGCGGGCCCCGACGGCACCGTGCGGGGCGCTTAGCTCAGTTGGCGAGAGCACCTCCCTTACAAGGAGGGGGTCGCAGGTTCGAGTCCTGCAGCGCCCACGAGTGCGGGCTGTGCAGCGCCGTCTCAATAGATGCCGGGAACGATCCGGTACTTCACCCGTGCCTGATACTCGGCCCACTTCTCGGCGCCGTATTTCTCGGCACAGTGCTTGTCGTCATCCATCTGTCGGTAGGTGAACATCGACACGATGAAGATGAAGTACGTCCACGCCCACAGATTGCCGAAGTGGCCCCAAACCAAGGCGATGGACAGGGCGAAGAACGCCTCGCCCATGTAGTTGAAGTGGCGGCCGGCGCCCCAGAATCCACTGCACAGAATTCTGCGGTCACCGGCTTCGATGACCTGCGGCTCGATGAGTCCGAGGAACTTGCGGTCGGGCCAACGCTTGAACGTGTACTTCTGCATCTTGGCGCCGCGCGAGATGCACCACCCCACGAGGAACAGGGCCGGCGTTCCGATGAGCCAGAGATACCGCCATCCCGACGAGAATCCGGGATCTGGGTGAGCGGCCATGCCCCACAGCGGGATGATGAACATCCACCCGTACACGATGAGCCCGCCCCAGAACAGCTTGAAGCCAAGATTCTCGTGGATCAGGTCGTAGGTGTAGAGCTGGACACGCTCGAAGACGAAGTAATCCAGCACGTAGAAGGTGAAGATTGCTGCGTAGATGAAGACGCCGGGGTTGGCGTCGTCGCCGAATCGGTCGTTGTGCCACGCGGCTCCGGACAGGGCGTTGAGCGACAGCATCGTCCCGCCGACGACGTAGAGGTACATCTTGACGTCGAAGCGTCCATTGAAGAACTGCAACTCCTGGGCTCGCCCGAACCACCACGCCAGGAAGCGGTTGTCGACCTCGCCTTCGGGCTGGCTGAACACCGCGACGATCGTCATGATGATCGTCAGCACCGTTCCGCCGGCCACGGCGTACAGGGATGACCGGTAGAACCAGTCACGCGGCATGCCCGTGAGCTCGAACCACCACAGCAGTTGGGCTACGACGAACACCAGAAGTCCGTTGAGCCGGTAGTCGCGGGGTTCGCCGGTCTTGCGATTGATGACGTATCCGGGAACGTGGCGTCCGGGCAGGACCATCTGCAGCACGAAGAACGCAGCGAACACGATGAGCGGGGTGAGGAACCCCAGAACCGCTTCCGCTGCGGTCAGTTTGACCAAGTGATCAATACCGAGCCAATCAAACATGACCGACTACCCCCTCCGCCAAGGACATGGCTGCCCGCGAGCATTGCCGCGCTCAGCGCGCTGGAGCGGGACTCGCCATCAGGCTCGGCGATGGGGGACGCGCCACGCTGGGGAGGACCGGCGCTGGACCCTCGCACTACGGTACGTGTCGGCCCACGGGCGGCGAATTCGGTCGTCAACCCACAGGAAGGTGGGCAAGCTCTACCGGTGGTTGCGACTGAGTTGAGTGTAGATGTCGTGTGCTGATGTCCAGTGGTGGAGTCGGCGGGGCATGTGGTTGAGGTTGTCCTCGATGACCGAGAGCCGCAGTTGTCCGATGTCGAGGCTGGTGCCTTTGGGGAGCCATCGGCGCAGCAGTGCGTTGGTCTGCTCGTTGGTGGGTCGCTGCCACGGCGAGCGCGGCTCGCAGAAGAACACCTCGATGCCGAGCGCGGCCTCGACGTCGGCCCAGCGGGCCATCTCGCGGCCTTGGTCCCAGGTGAGGCTGCGCACGAGCGCTGCGGGCTGGCGGCCCAGCGCCGCGGTGACCGCGGCGGCGACCTGGGGCGCGCCGTAGCCGTCGGGCAGCGCTGCGGTGACCGTGTAGCGGCTGGTGCGCTCGGCGAGGGTGACCGCGGCGGTGAGGTTCGCTTTGCCGACGATGAGGTCGCCTTCCCAGTGGCCGGGCTCTATACGGTCCTCGACGTCGTCGGGCCGGTCGGCTATCGGCCGGTATTCCCCCAGCGGGCTGGGCTTTTGGGCCTGCGCGACGCTGCGCGGCCGACGGCGCCGGCAGCGCCGCGGCAGCTTCGCCCAGGTGCCGGCGGGCAGGCCGCTGCGCGGGTCGTTCGCGTAGCACGCCCGATAGATCGTCTCCGCGCACACGCTCATGCCCGCCTCGCGCAGGTCCGCCGCGGTCGCGTGCGGGGACCAGCGCAGCTTCAAGCGCTCATCGACCGCGGCGGCCAGCACCCGATCGGCCGCCAGCTTGGGCGTTCGCTCTCGTCGCGCCCTCGCGCATGCCGACGCGTGCGCCCAGCGAGCGTCATAGCCCGCCCGCCCGGCGCAGCGGGCCAGCTCGCGATGCACCGTGGACCGATCACGGCCCAGCCGCTGCGCTACGTCCGCGACGCTGCAGCCCGTCCCGAGCGACGACTCGATGAACACCCGCTCATCCAAACTCAGTCTCGCTGCCATACTGGACACCTCCATCGGTCGGTTGCATGTGTTCGCAACGGTCATCATGACCGTTCACTTGCAACCACCGATGGAGTTCGCCGTGCGTCAGCCGATGAAGCTTGACAGCGGAGACACGTTCCCCGATCTCACCCTGCGGGATCTCGATGACAACGACGTCACCATCCCCGAAGTGTTCGGCGACGGCTGGGGCATCGTGCTCATGTACCGGGGCCACTGGTGACCGTACTGCCGTCAACAGTTGGTTGACTTCAACGGCGCCGCATCACTGCTGAAACTCCTGGACGCCAAGGTTGTGGCGCTGTCCGTCGATGACAAGGACACCACCGGACGCCTTGCAGACAATCTGCAGTTGGGTCCCGTTCGGATGCTGCACAGCGCCGACCCGGCAGAGGTGTCGTCGGTGACCGGTGCCTTTACCGAGTCCGAGCGAGGCATCCTGCACGCCACGGGGTTCATCCTGGCTCCGGGAGGCAAAGTCGCCCAGGCGTGCTACTCCACCGGTCCCATTGGCCGCATCACGGCCATCGACACTCTCCGAATCCTTCGATTCGTACAACGCTCCAAGTAACGAGGGACGCCGCTGCCTCGGCGGTTACGCGCCCCGTGCTGATGCTCGGCGCTTACGCGCCGACGATGAACCGCTGGTGGGTGCCCTGAGAGATCAGCTTGTCGCCGTGGGTGACCTTCACCTCGAACACAAGGCGGCGGCGATCGACCTCGCTGATCTCGCCGGTGACGGTGACATCCTCGCCAGAGGCAACAGCAGCCTCGTGGCTCACACAGACGTGAATGCCGACGGTCGTCTGATTCTCATCGAGACGGGGCTGCACGCCGAACAGGCAGGTGCCCTCGATCAGCCGGATCATGTCGGGCGTCGAGAGGACCTTGTTGGGCAGGTGGGGCGGCGACATTTCATCGGTCACCCGATGGGTCTCGCTGACAGTGAATCCGGCCTCGATGGCTGCGCTCATGGCGGCAGACCTTAGCCTGAATCCACCGATTGGCCTTTGGTGGGCGCGGGTTTCGCGGGTCGGTGGCGGGTTGGGGTCGCGTCGGGTTGTTGGGGGTGTGGTTTGGTGTGTTTGGGCGTGTTCGGCTAGGGGTGCGGGTGCGGTTTGGGTTGTCGACGCTGGGTTTGTGTGGGGGCGCCGGTTCCGGGCGATGTCGGTCAGCCTGAGGGTCCGGGCAGAGCCCTGAGAGCGCTGAGTGTGGCTGTGAATTGTGTTGCCAGGGCCAGCGGGCGGGGTATCGCAGGGTGGGTGTGCCGGAGCGGTTGGCGAGCACGGCGGCGAGGGCGACGAGTCGGGTGCGGCGGGAGCGGTTCGTGGCCGGCGGCGCGCCGGCAAGAGTGTCGGTCGGGTGGCCGATGTTGTGGGCGAGCACTGCGCAGGCGAGCGGTGCGCAGTTCGCGCCGTAGTGGCCTGAGGGGACGTGTTCGAGTCCGGCGCCTTCTTTGAGGTCGCGGATGGCGAGCTCGACGACGGCGTGGGCGCGGTGGAACTCGTCCGCGGCGGCGGTGTCGGTTTCGGTGTTGGCGTTGAATGCGTGGTGTCGCCAGTCGGGCCACAGTCGTTGTTGGGCGCCCTCGGCGAGGCGGGTGCGGCGCACGACGAGGCGAACGGTGCGCTTGGCTTTGCCGCGGCCGGTGGTGTATTGGGTTTCGGCGACTTGGGCGTGGCCGCTGCTGGTGTAGTCGATGTCGGTCCATGCGGTGTCGCCGATTGCTTGGATCGCTGCGCGCACAGCGGATCCGAGGGCGACGGTGATCGACCACTTGACGTCGTGGGCGTCGAGGCGGTCGATGAGCTTGCGTGACCAGAATGCTGAGTCGGCGCGCACCGTGGTCGGCCCGGCGGCCCCGGCGCGTCGCAGGTTCGCGACGAGCTCGTCGACGAAGCGCACCACGCCTCGCGACGACCCCGGCGGAGCCTTTGCGCATGCGGGCGCCGAGCACCTCGCCGGTGTCGGCGCGTGCAGCGAGCAGCGGGTGACAGCCGAGCGCGTTGGTGCAGGCCGTACGCGGCTCCTTGTTTTTGTTTGCCGTGGACCTCGCAGATCGTGGAGTCCGGATCGACCACCAGCGGCGCCTCGCCGGGGCCGGCGCCCAGTCCCCAGGCGCGCCAGGGTGCGCGACAGCACCGCTTCGAGCTGGCGGACGTGACCGAACGTGAACGTCCGCCGCAACGTCCCGACCGTCGAGGGCGCCATCGGGCGGAATCCCAGCACCCGACCGGTGCGCCCGGCGCGCAGCATCCCGACATGATCGATGTGAGTGCCGCCTGCGAGCATCGCGGCGACCACCGTGCAGATCTTGGGGCCCGGGTTCGCGGAACCCGTGCGCACCCACCGCTCGATCAGCGCCGAAAGGCCCAGACGGTCCATCAGCGTGCCCGCCAGGACCAGGCCCGCGTTGGCCACCAGGCCCTAATGGTCAACCGTCGTTGCGAACCGGTCCAGACTGCGCGAAGATGCAGACACAAAAAGTGCCTCCTGTTTTTGAGACGAATGTGGCTACCGACACCATGATCGTCGCAGATCAGGAGGCCTTTTTCGCGGACGCGGCAACCCACACACACCCACCACACCGGTGGATTCAGGCTTAGAGGCCGAACAGCAGGCGCGATGCTTTGCAGCGATCCGTCGGGTTCGGTGCGAGCCGCCTGAGTAGGTTGCGGGAATGCCTGAGCTGCATCCGCTGTGCGAACCGTTGGCCATCCTCCTGGGTACCTGGCAGGGCGCCGGCGTAGGTCACTACCCGACCATCGAAGATTTCTTCTACGTCGAAGAGCTCACGTTCGGCCACGTGGGCAAGCCGTTCGTGTCGATGACCCAGCGCAGCCGAAACCGTGTCACCGACGAGCCGCTGCATTCAGAGACCGGTTACGTGCGAGCGCTTGGCGACGGCGCAGCAGAGCTCTCGGTTGCCCAGCCGTCAGGCATCGTCGAGGTGCATGCAGGGTCCATGGCCTCGTCGGACGAGGGGCTGGTGCTTACGTTTGATTCGACGCAAGTGGCGCTCACGCCGTCCGCGAAGTCGGTGACGGCGGTGCGCCGCCGGCTGACGGTCACTGGATCGTCCATGGTGTCGGAGCTGTGGATGGCTGCGGTCGGGCACGCAGACCTCGTCCACCACCTGCGTGGCGAGCTGACGCGTCTGTGACCTCGCGCCGCAGGGCTGCAGCGGGCCTCACCCGGCCTGCGCAATCGCTACGTCGTACGGTTGCGTGCACAGCGAGGGGGAACACATGACGAGTGCAGGCGCTGCCAACGGCTCCGGAGCGACGAATGGCCATGGAGTGCCCACAGCATCTGGCCGTGCAGACGTAGACGACGAAACGCTCGCAGCGGCAGTGGCCGTCGCGAACATCCCGACACTGCTCATGGTGCTGGTTCAGATGACTGGCGAGCTGCACTGGCTACAGGACCCGTACCGTCCCAAGCGCCAGCCCGGTCTCGGTGACAACGACAGCGGCGGCTTGACGCCCGCACATCAGCAGGAAGTGCGCGAAGCGGCGCTCGAGGCGATGAGCGCGTGGCGCGACGGCCGACCTATGGCGATTCCCGAGCCCGACGACGACCTCATCGTGCGAATGCTGGGCACGGCCATGGGGGAGCACGTACCTGATGAGTACGGGGCGTTTACCGCCGCCCAGCTCGGTCTTGCGAAGTTCCTGGACCACGACCCGATCGCCGTGCCGCCGGGTTTCAAGGTGCTGGTGATCGGAGCGGGTGCATCGGGGCTGTGCGCTGCGATCAATCTCCAGCAAGCCGGTGTGCCCTACGAGGTGATCGAGCGCAACGGCACCGTCGGCGGCGTCTGGTGGGAGAACCGGTACCCGGGCGCCGGCGTTGACACTCCGAACCACCTGTACTCGTACTCGTTTGCGCCACATGACTGGAAGATGTACTTCTGCCTGCGCGACGAGCTGCACGGCTACCTCGAGAAGGTGGCGGATGACTTTGATGTGCGCCGCAATGTCCGCTTCAATACTTCGATCGAGCGCATCAGCTACGACCCCCAGCGCCAGGTCTGGCGAGCGGAGGTGCGACACGTCGGCAGCAACGAGGGCCGGTGGGAGACCGGCGGGCTCGGGCTGAGCGCCACGCCTGATGAGACCGGCGTGCGCCGGCGGGATGACGGCGCTGCCACGGCACCCGGTGCGAACGGGCACGCTCAAGGCGTTGACGGGCCCTCGGAGATAATCGAAGCCAACGTCGTCATCAGTGCCGCGGGCATCTTCAACCCGCCGATCCGCCCCAACATCGACGGCCTCGACAGCTGGAGCGGCGAGACGTGGCATACCGCACGTTGGCCCGCTGACGCAGACCTGACCGGCAAGCGCGTGGCCATCGTCGGCAACGGAGCGAGCTGCATGCAGACCGCTCCAGAGATCCAGGACGACGTGGAGTCGTTGACGATCTACCAGCGTTCCAACCACTGGGCGGCGCCCTTCGATCAGTTCCGAAAACCCGTTCCCGATGCCATGCGGACATTGTTCGAGGCCGTGCCGCTGTACCGGGCGTGGTACCGGGTGCGACTGGGCTGGACGTTCAACGACCGCATTCACTCGGCACTGCAGCGCGATCCCGACTGGGAACACCCTGAGCGATCGCTCAATGCACAGAACGACGCGCACCGCAAGTACTTCACGCGCTACGTCGTCGACGAGCTCGGCGACCGTGCCGACGAACTGCTGGACAAGGTGCTGCCCACCTACCCGCCGTTCGGCAAGCGGATGCTGATGGACAACGGCTGGTACCGGATGCTGCGCAACCCCAGCGTCGAGCTGGTCGACGATCCGATCGCCGAGATCTCGGGCCAGACCATCCGCACTGCCGACGGCTCCGAACGCGAGGCCGATGTGCTGGTGCTGGCGACCGGCTTCGACGTGCTGCGGTTCATCACCACGTATGAGGCAGCGGGCCGTTCAGGACGGACGCTTCGTGAATCGTGGGGTGACGACGACGCGAGTGCCTATCTCGGCACGGTGACGCCTGACTTCCCGAACTTCTTCACCCTCTACGGGCCGAACCTGCAGCCGGGCCACGGCGGCAGCCTCATCTTCGTGGTGGAGATGCAGGTTCGCTACATCATGGACATGATCGGCAAGTTGTGCGCTGCTGGCCACGGCGCGGTTGAGGTGCGACCCGAGGTGCACACCGACTACCGGAACCGTGTTGATGACGCGCACGAGAACATGGTCTGGATGCACCCTGGCATGACCAGCTACTACCGGAATGAGTCGGGCCGCATCGTCGTCAACTCGCCGTGGCGCAACGTGGACTACTTCGACATGACCAAGGAAGCCAACCTCGACGACTACGTGTGCGAGCCCCGGGTGGCCGACCGGGAGCTGGTCGCAGACTGATCGAATCTGGCGGAGGGCTGGTCTGGCGGAGGGCTGGTCTGGCGGAGACCTAGACAGCGATTTCGGCGGCGATTGCCTCCAGCGCTGCGTCCACGTCGGCCTCGCTGACGTCTAAGTGGAGCACCATGCGCGAGCGGCCGTAGCGCCAGTCGGCCAGCACCCCGCGTGCTGCGAGACGCCGTGACAGCATGGGGTCGTCTTGGTCCAGGGAGCTGAAGACCATGTTGGTGTTACAGGCGTCCACGCTGATGCCGTCGATCTGAGCAAGTCCGTCGGCGAGGCGCCTGGCGTTGGCGTGGTCGTCTGCGAGGCGGTCGATGTTGTGCCGCAGTGCGTACAACCCACCCGCAGCGATGATGCCCGCTTGGCGCATGCCCCCGCCCAGCAGCTTGCGCCAGCGTCGGGCCTTGCCGATGAGCGTCGCCGAGCCGCAAAGCACAGAGCCGACAGGGGCGCCGAGGCCTTTGGACAGGCACACCGACACTGAGTTAAACGGGGCTGCTACCTCGTCAGGGGCGAAGCCTTGGGCCACAGCGGCGTTCCACAGCCGGGCGCCGTCGAGGTGCAGCGCCAGTCCGTGCTTGTCAGCCAGCGCGCGGGCGGCCTTCTGTTGGGGTGCGGACAGCACCTTGCCGTCGATGGTGTTCTCCAAGCACAGCAGACGAGTTCGGGCGAAGTGGCTGTCGTCGGGCTTGACGGCGGCTTCCGCCGCGACGAGGTCCAGCATGCCGTCGTCGTCGGTGGGAACCGGCTGAGGCTGGATGCTGCCGAGCACCGCCGCGCCGCCGCCTTCGTACATGTAGGTGTGGGCGTGATGCCCGACGATGTACTCGTCTCCCCGCTCGCAGTGCGCCATCAGCGCGCACAGGTTCGATTGGGTGCCGCTGGGCACGTACATGGCGGCCTCGAAGCCCAACAGGTCTGCCGTGTATGCCTCCAACTCGTTGACGGTGGGGTCGTCGCCCCACACGTCGTCGCCAACGGTTGCGGCGGCCATGGCGGCACGCATGTCGTCGCTCGGACGCGAGACGGTGTCTGAACGCAAATCGATCACACCGTCGAGCCCGCCACCGACCTTGGCCGTAGACGCGGTCGGTGTCGGGGCGCTGCTGGGCCGCAAAGTGGTTCAGCCCTTGCCGTTGCGCAGCAGCTTGCCCGGCAGCGGGCCGTGCGGGTCGACGGCGTCGGCGCCATCGCGGCGGATGACGGTGCCGTTCACCACTACTGCATCGATGCCCTTCGCATCAGAAATGAGGCGGTCGGCGCCGGCGGGCAGGTCGTACACCCGCCGCTTGCCCAGATGGCCGACCTCGTCGGCGTCGAACACCACGACGTCGGCCGGCTTGCCTTCGGCCAGCGTGCCGCGATCGGCAATGCCGAACACCTCGGCGGGGCGCTGGGTCAGCATGTGGATAGCGGTCTCGAGGTCGAAGCTGCCCCGATCGCGCACGAACGTGGCCAGGAATTCCGTCGAGTACTTGGCGTCGCACAGCTGGCTGGCGTGCGCTCCGGCATCGGACAGCCCGATCACCGTCGTCGGGTCATGCAGCAGCTCGTCGATGTCGTCGGGGTCGTGGTTGAGCACGTCTTGGATGATGCGCATCTCGAGGTCGGCCTCGAGCGCCACGTCGAGCACCCAGTCCACCGGGTCCTGGCCGGCGTCGTCTGCCATCTGCTGCACGTTGCGGCCTTCGAGCTCTGCGTTGTGAGGCAGGTAACTGATCTCGGTACGAGCCCAGCGGTCGCCGATCTTGCCCCCGTTGCCGGCTTTCTCCTTGAACTCGGCACGCCAGTCGGCGTCGGCGTAGTAGCGCTTGCGCCCTTCGAGATCGCTCTGGGATACCGGCGTGAAACAGCGCAGCGCCTCATAGATGAATGGCGCCTTCCAGCTCATCTCGAACTGGATGGGCTGCACGGCAACCTGCGGGAAGACGGGCAGGCCACGCGCGGCGATCTCGTGCGCACGCTCCAGTTCGGCACGGTGGCTGCCGGGGCCGCGTGCCGAGCCCAGCAGCGCCGTCCAGCTCACATGTGCCCCGGTGGTCTCGGCGATGCGTGCGAACTCGTCGTGATTGAGGCCCCGACCCACGGTGGCCTGCATCACGCCGCCGACATCGCCCAGCGCCTGGGCGATCTCGACGATCTCGTCGGTTGTCGCGGCGCGGCTGGGCACCGGACGGCCCTCGTAGCCGACATGGGTAACTGCCTTGGAGGTTGCGAAGCCGAGCGCCCCGGCTCGCAGCGCCTCGGCCACGAGTTCGCGCTGAGCTGCGATCTCTTCGGGGGTGCCCTCCCGCTCAGTGGCCTCTTCGCCCATCACGTACATGCGGGCGGCGGTGTGGCCGATGAGCGCGGTCATGTTGACCGCGGCGCCGTTCGATTCGAGAGCGTCGAGGTACTGCGGAAAGGTCTCGAAGCCCCAGTCGCCCAGGCCGGCACGCAACGCGTCCACGCTCATGCCTTCCACGTTCTCGAGCGTGCGCATGATGAGGTCGCGGTGCTCCGGACGGGTGGGCGCGACCGAGAAACCGCAGTTGCCCATCACGATGGTGGTCACGCCGTGCCAGGGCGAGCAGCTGACCAGCCGGTCCCACATGATCTGCGCGTCGTAGTGCGTGTGGATGTCGACGAAGCCAGGGCACACAATTCGCCCCGCGGCGTCGATGGTGCGGTCAGCTTCGGCTGGGGCGGATCCCAAGGCCACAACCTTGCCGTCAGAAATGCCCACGTCGCCGACGTAGCGAGGGGCTCCCGTCCCGTCGATGATCGTCCCGCCTGTGATCTTCAGGTCGTAAGCCATGTCGTAAACCCCGTGCTCGCCGCGAACGCGCCCCTGCTGTCGGATTGGATCAACCCGAGGCCGCGACGACCACGTTAGTGCTGAGACCGCAAACGTTCACGTTGTCGCCAGGGGTGGTGTTGGTGGGCGTGTCGCAGGCATCACCGGAGGTGGCGTAGTTGGCGGTGGTGGCATTGTTGGCAGTGGTGTCGCCGGTGGTGGCGTTGTTATTGGTGTCGCTGGTGGTGGGCGTGTCGCGCGCGTCAATGGTGTCGCCGTTGTTACTGGTGTCGCCGGCGGTGGCGTTGTTGGCGGTGGTGCCCCGGCTGCTGGTGTCGTCAGCGGTGGTGTCGCCGGCCGCGAGGGGTGGGATCACGGTGGTCCTTTCGCCATTGTGTGGCTGGTTTGGCCGACGGTGTGCGAGCGGTGTGTGGTGGTCCATCTGCCGGGGCCAGGGCGTCGCTCAAGTCGCTGGTCGTCGTTGTGGAGCTTGTCGTGGCAGTCGTTGCAGAGGGCTGCGAGGTTCGCGATGTCGATGTTGCCGTTGTCGGCTGCCCATTCGTCGATGTGGTGGTAGTCGCAGCGGTGCATGGGTGAGCGGCACAGCACGCAGCCGCGGTCGCGTACAGCCACGGCGAGCTGCTGGGCGACGCTGGCGTGTCGACGGCTGCGTCCGAGCCACAGGATCTCTCCGTTGGTGTCGAACAGAGCGCCTGCGATGCGCGTGTCGGGTGAGAGGTTGTCCAAGAGTGACGGCGGGACTGGTCCTGCACCGAGCAGTTCGCAGGTTCCGTCGGGCTTGGTGCCGTCAACGACGCCGATCTCGGCGATGATCACGAGCTGGTTGGGTGCCTGGGCTGGCCGCCAGTGCTGGATCGAGCGTCCTGCGGGGTCGTGTGGGCCAGCACCGTCGCTGTGGCCAGGCTCGGCACCGTCGCCCAGGCGTTGTTTGGCGCGGCTGCCCCGCTGACCCGCTTGAGTCTTGATGTGCCGGTGTCCTTCGGTGTGGTCGTGCTGGCTTGCTTGGGTGTTGCTGTGCTGGTTGTGGGTGCGGGCTGCTGGGTGGTCGATGGTGACTAGGAGGGTGGTCGGCAATTGGGGTGTGGTGTGTGTTGTTTGTTGGGCGTGCGCGGTTGTCGGGTTGGTGGTTCGGGGTGTGAATCACCCCGGGACGTTCCTATAGATGTCAAGTGCGGGTTGTGAGGGTGGCGAGGTCGGCTCGGAGGGTGCGGTAGAGCTCTCGGGCGACGAAGCGTTTGAGGCAGCGGATGGCTTCTTTTTTGGTCTTGCCTTCGGCGAGGCGGCGGTCGGTGTAGCTGCGGGTTCGTTCGCAGTAGCGGAGCCGGACGATGACGACCATGTGCAGGGCGCGGTTGGCTGAGCGGTTGCCTGCGAAGTTGAGTCGGTGACGCTGGGTGCGCCCGCTCGACGCGGGGACCGGCGCGGCTGCGCACAGGTGGGCGAAGGACGCTTCGGAGCCGAGTCGGTCGATGTTCTCGCCCGCGGCGACGAGCAGGGTCGCGGTGTGGTGGGTGCCGCACCCGAGGCGTGACAGGGTTGTGGGCGCCGCGGTGGCGACGAGCCGGTCGAGCCGGCGACCGAGCTCGTCGGCCTCGGCGCCGAGCTGGGCGACGCGACGCCCGAGGCTGCGCAGTGCTGCTTTGGCGGCTTGGGCGGGATCGGCGAGGCGGTTCGGATCGGGCCGCAGTCGAGCGCACACGTTGGCCTTGCCCTCGAGGGTCCGGCGGGTGTCGAGCTGCTCGCGCAACGCGGCGGGAGCGGTGACGAGCAGGTCGCCGAGCTGGCACAACGCGGCGGCGCGGGCCTTGACGGCGCTGTTTCGGGTGATGCTGAGCTGGCGGATCGCCTCGACGATGCCGGTGGTGTCCTTGG
The DNA here is from genome assembly GCA_963663635.2 of Acidimicrobiales bacterium. Taxonomy (GTDB): domain Bacteria; phylum Actinomycetota; class Acidimicrobiia; order Acidimicrobiales; family Poriferisodalaceae; genus Poriferisodalis. The sequence continues at coordinate 2,556 of CAXXMY010000016.1, read as the reverse complement.
CGGCTGCGGTCGCTTCGCCCGAGAGCACCTTGCGCGCAGCGGCCTCAGCGTCGATGGCGTCGTTCTTGCCGCGACGCGAGCGCAGATGCGGGTGCGGCTGGTTGACCTCGATCACCCGGCAGCCCTGATCGATCAGCGACCGCGTCAGAGCCGCACCGAACGATCCGGTGGACTCCACACCGACCGTGGTGATCGGGCCGAACGACGCGAGCCATGTGTGGGTCAACCGGTAGCCGGCGCGGGTCGCCGGGAACGATTCAGTGCCCAGTACTCGGCCGAGCGGGTCGAGCGCCGCGGCGACACCGAAGTCGGTGTGGCAGTCAATCCCGCCGATCACCGCCTGTTGCTGGTCTGGCATGCTGAAGTCGGCCATCTCGGAGCGGCTGTGCCGGGACGGGACGGACATAACAGTGATGAGGCATCTGTGGGCACAGGTTCCTATGAGGTCACGTCGCTCGTTCCGGACCGGCCGCAGCTGACAAGTCCGAGAAGTGGGCCGGCGACGTCGACGAGTCCCAGGCAAGGCACCCACAACGCGCAGGGCCAGTTAGCTGGCAAGTCAGATGTCGACGGCCCACTCCCCGCACACATCTTCACTGTTAGGTAGAGGCTCGGGTTGTTGTGTCACGGCCGGGGTGGCTGTGACGGTTTGACGGTAGTAGGCGGTTTCGTGTTCGGCTGGCGTGGTGTAGGTGCGGCGGCCGGGGAGGAGCTGTCCGTGGCTGCGTCGGTGGTTGTACCAGTCGACGTATTCGAGGGTGGCGAACTCGACGTCGCTGAGCCCGTGCCAGGGGCCGTGGGGGTAGACGAGCTCCCATTTGTAGAGCCCGTTGGTCGTGGCGGCCAATGCGTTGAAGCCCCTATAGGTCAAGACTTTGTTTCATGGGGTGTGTTGGGAGTCGAGTCGTGCGCGGTGGTCGGTCATGACGCGTTGGTAGACCTCGCGGGCGAGGAATCGTTTGAGGCAGCGGATGATGTCTCTTTTGGAGAGGCCTTCGGTGGTGCGTCGGCGGGTGCAGTCGATGGTGGGCTGGTGGAAGCGCATGCGCACGATGACGGCGCGGCAGAGCGCGGCGTTGGCTTGTCGGTGCCCGGCGCGGGAGAGCCGGTGCCGGTTGGTGACGCCCGATGAGGCGGGGATCGGACAGGCGCCGCAGAGTTTGGCGAAGGCTGCTTGGGAGCGGATGCGGTCGGGGTTGTCGCCGAAGACGATGAGCATCTCGGCTGCGGTGTCAGCGCCGATCCCGAACCCGTCTCGCAGGTTCGGGGAGTGGGCGCGGGCGGGTTCGTCGAGTATCGGGTCGTGATCGTCGATCTCGGCGTTGAGGGCGATCCAGCGCTTGGCCAGCGATCGCAGGGTGTGCTTGGCCGACGCGGTCGGCGTGGTCATGGGGCCAGGCCGCAAGCCGGAACAGCGGCCGATGAGCGCCTTGTCCGCCATGCCCTCGAGCTGCTCGCGCAGCTCGGCGGGGACGGTCACGATCACCGCCTTGAGAGTGACGATCGCCGATGTGGGGCCCTTGCGGGCTGTGTCGCGGGCGATCTTGATCTGGCGGATCATCTCCACGGTGCCATCCGCGGACTTCGCCACGGCGGTGGACTCGCCCGACAGCACTGAGCGCGCGGCGGCTTCGGCGTCCAGGGCGTCGGTCTTGCCGTTCATCCTGCGGGAACGGCGATCGCCCCGATTCACCTCAACCAGCCGGTAGCCGTTGCGGCGCAGCCAGCTGGCCAGACCGACGCCGTAGCTGCCGGTGCCCTCGACCCCGAACGCCATCGGCCGCCCCAGCGACACAGCCCACGCCTCAAGCTGCGCGTAGCCCTCCCGGTTCGCCCGCACATGGCATTCGCCGAGGCGGCTGCCGAGCTCGTCGACGGCGACCGCGGCATGCATGTGCTTGTGCGTGTCAACGCCGACGACGATTCTCGCCCGCTTCGGCCCTGGCGCGATACTGGTCATTGCTGTCCTCGGGGGACTGTGGATGCCAGCTGGTCGGGCGGGAAGGACAGGACTGTGACGGGTCGGTCCAAAAGAGCAGGCCCCTATTCGGTCACGACCCTCCCGGCCAGCCGGCGCTGCGTTGATCGCTGCCCGACTGGCGCCGACAGATCAACGCCAAGGCACACCGGCCAGTCATAAGCAAGGGTCAAACACCAGCCGAACAGCGAACACCATCATGCTCACAGTCATAGCTGTCGCCCTTGGTGCCGACGGATGCGACGATGTCGTTGTCCGCGAGGCGCTGTGAGTACCGGATCGACAGGTATTGCGCTCCCATGTCGCTGTGATGTGTGAGCCCGGCGAGGTCTTTGCCGGCGCGGCGCCGGGCGAAGACCGCCATCTCGAGCGCGTCGAGGGCCAGGCCCGTGCGCAGCGAGACCGAGGCCTGCCAGCCGATGACCGTCCGGGAGTAGGCGTCGATGACGAACGCTGCGCATACCCAGCCGCTGTGGGTGCGCACGTAGGTGAGGTCCGCGAGCCACAGCCGGTTCGGCGCCGAAGCAGCGAAGTCCCGCTTCACCAGGTCGGCGGGCCGGCAGGCGTCGGCGTCGGCG
>CAXXMY010000015.1:0-138969 GCA_963663635.2 Acidimicrobiales bacterium | reverse complement strand
AGGAATCGGCGACGGTGCCGATGCTGGGGCGGGCGCCGATCTCGTCGAGGCGTTCGGTGAATCGCAGCGACGTGAACTGGCTGGACTCAACTGGTCGTCGCAACACCTCGATGATGGAGGTGCGAGATGGCGACGATGCGGGAGCGGCAGCGCGAGGTCCAGCTGTATCGGGGTCAGATCCCTTCGCCGGGGCGGCCGACAGTCGCGTGGCGGCAGGACCGGGTCCGGTTCTGGGCGGCGATCGCTGACGGCGACAAGACCGGGGACGCGGCGGCACAAGCGGGGGTGTCATCCCCCGTTGGGTTCCGGTGGTTCCGTCACGCTGGCGGGGTGAACCCATGTTTGTCCCCGACGGTGTCGGGCCGGTTTCTGTCGTTTGCTGAGCGTGAGGACATCGCGTTGTTCCGGGTCCAGGGCCTCGGTGTGCGTGAGATCGCCCGCAGGCTCGATCGCAGCCCGTCGACGATCTCGCGGGAGCTTCGCCGGAACGCGTCGACGAGAACATTCCGGCTTGAGTACAAGGCGACGATCGCGCAGTGGCACGCAGAGCGGCGCGCTCGTCGTCCGAGGCCAGCGAAGCTCGCCGGCAATGATCGGCTTCGCAGCTATGTGCAAGAGCGGCTCTCGGGCGCGGTTCGGGCGCCCGGCGGTCGCGCCTTGGGGCCTGAGGGCCCGAAGTGGGAGGGCCGCAACAAGCCCCATCGTGGGGATCGCCGCTGGGTGCAGGGCTGGAGTCCCGAGCAGATCTCGAACCGGCTGCGTGTCGATTTCCCCGATGATGAGTCCATGCGCATCAGCCACGAGGCCATCTACCAGGCGCTCTACGTCGAAGGCCGGGGTGCGCTCAAGCGTGAGCTGGTCGCATGCCTGCGCTCGGGGAGGGCGCTGCGGGTTCCTCGGGCCCGAGCCCGCCAGAAGGCCTGGGCCCATGTCACCCCGGAGGTGATGATCAGCGAACGACCCGCCGAGGTCGAAGACCGGGCCGTGCCCGGACATTGGGAAGGCGATCTGGTGATCGGTCTGAAGCGCTCAGCGATCGGCACCCTTGTCGAGCGCACCACCCGCTTCACCATGCTGATCCACCTGCCACGCGAACACGGCTACGGCGTCATCGCCCGCACCAAGAACGGCCCCGCCCTCGCCGGCTACGGCGCCATCACCATGAAGAACGCTCTCGCAGCATCAATGACCACACTGCCCGAGCAGCTGCGCCGCTCGGTGACCTGGGACCGCGGCAAGGAACTGTCCGCCCACGCGGCATTCACCGTCGAGACCAACATCGCGGTCTACTTCGCCGACCCCAAGAGCCCCAGCCAGCGAGGCACCAACGAGAACACCAACGGACTTCTGCGCCAATACTTCCCCAACCGCACCGACCTGTCGCGATGGACCAGCGACGAGATCGAAGCCGTCGCCGCGACCATCAACTCGCGGCCACGCAAGACCCTCGGATGGAAGACCCCAGCAGAAGCCCTCGACGAACATCTACGCTCGCTACAACAAACCGGTGTTGCGACGACCGGTTGAGTCCAGCCTGCGATCCGGCGTCGGAGTGGGCCACGAGCCCGACCAGGCGACGGCCGCCGCGTGAGCGGCGGGCCATCTCCAATGCGTCGAGGACCATCTCGGTGCGCATGTGCGAAGCGACCCGCCAGCCCACGATGCGGCGGGAGAACGCGTCCACGATGAAGCACACATAGGCCATCCCTGCCCCGGTCGCGACATAGGTCAGATCCGTCACCCACAACGCGTCGGGCCGATCCGCGGTGAAGTCCCGGTTGACCAGGTCAGGCGCCCGCACAGCGTCCCGATTCTGACGCGTGGTGAACATCTTGCGCCGCCGGCTGACGCCGCGTACGCCCAGCTCACGCATCAGCCGGGCGACCTGGTCCCGGCCGATCTCGTGACCGGCGCGTCGGGCGGCCTTGCTCAGCTTGCGCGCCCCGTAGACCTTGCGGTTCGCGACCCACAACGCCAACAAGATCGGCATCCACACCGCGTCCGAGACCGCCCGCGCAGACCGCAGCCGTTGGCGGTGCTTGGCCGCGTAGTACGTGCTCGGGGCCACCCCCAGCGCAGTGCAGACGGGCTCGACCCCGAGCTCGCCACGATGAGCGTCGACGAACGACACCGTCACCTCAGAGGGCGGTCGAGCCCCTTACGCGAAGAAAGCCGACGCCTTGCGCAAGATCTCGTTCGCCCGCCGCAGCTCCCGGACCTCGGCCTCCAGCGCCTTGATCCGCTCAGCCTGCTCGCTGTTCACACCAGGCCTCAACCCAGCATCGACCTCGGCCTGGCGCACCCACGACCGCAGCGACTCCACCCCGATCCCCAACTGGGCCGCGACCCGCCCCGCCGTCCCGTGATCGGTGCCCAGCTCCTTTCGAAGCTGACGCACCGCACGCACAGCACGCTCGGACTCCGCCTCGCTGTACCGACGCGTCGTCGGCTTCCCAGGCGACATCTCATGTGGCATGACTCCATCCTCGTATCCAACATCAGGAGCCTCTAACAAACAGTGAAGATGTGTGCGGGGAGTGGGCCGTCGACGTCTGACTTGCCAGCTAACTGGCCCTGCGCGTTGTGGGTGCCTTGCCTGGGACTCGTCGATGTCGCCGGCCTGCTTGTCGGACTTGTCAGCTGCGGCCGGTCCGGAACGAGCGACGTGACCTCATAGGAACCTGCGCAAACAGATGCCTCATCACTGTTATGTCCGTCCCGTCCCGGCACGCCAGCCGCTCCGAGATGAAGGACTACAGCATGCCAGACCAGCAACAGGCGGTGATCGGCGGGATTGACTGCCACACCGACTTCCACGTCGCCGCGGCGCTCGACCCGCTCGGCCGAGTACTGGGCACTCAGTCGTTCCCTGCGACCCGCGCCGGCTACCGCTTGACCCACACATGGCTCGCGTCGTTCGGCCCGATCGCAGCGGTCGGTGTCGAGTCCACCGGATCGTTCGGTGCGGCCCTGACCCGGTCGCTGATCGATCAGGGCTGCCGGGTGATCGAGATCAACCAGCCGCACCCGCATCTGCGCTCGCGTCGCGCCAAGAACGACACCATCGACGCCGAGGCCGCTGCGCGCAAGGTGCTCTCGGGCGAAGCGACCGCAGCCGCCACCGACACCACCGGCATCGTCGAGGCGATCCGCCAGCTCAGCGTGACCCGAAACAGCGCCGTCAAGGCCCGTGCCGCCGCGTTGTGCCAGCTCGGCGACCTGCTCGTCACCGCTCCGGCCGCGTTGCGCGACCAGCTCGACACCCGCCGGACCCCCCAGGGCACCGCCTCCGTGTGCGCTCGGTTGCGGCCCGACACGGACCGCCTCGCCGATCCCGCCCAAGCCGCCAACCCAGCACTGCGCAGCCTCGGGCGCCGCGTCGCCCAGCTCAGCGCCGAGGCCGACGAGCTCGGTCGCCGGCTCGACCGGCTCGTCGCCGCCGCAGCACCCACAACCCTGTCACGCCTCGGGTGCGGCACTCACCACACCGCGACCCTGCTCGTCGCCGCGGGCCACAACATCGACCGGCTCAGCACTGAGGCGTCGTTCGCTCACCTGTGCGCAGCCGCGCCGGTCCCCGCGTCGAGCGGGCGCACCCAGCGTCACCGACTCAACTTCGCACCCAACCGCGACGCCAACCGCGCCCTGCACATGATCGTCATCGTCCGGCTCCGCTACTGCGAACGAACCCGCAGCTACACCGACCGCCGCCTCGCCCAAGGCAAAACCAAAAAAGAAGCCATCCGCTGCCTCAAACGCTTCGTCGCCCGAGAGCTCTACCGCACCCTCCGAGGCGACCTCGCCACCCTCACAACCCGCACTTGACATCTATAGGAACGTCCCAGGGCGATTCAAAACCACACCCCCAACAACCCCGCACGACCCCAACCCGCCACCGGCCCAGAAATCCCACGCTCACCAACAACCAATCGGTGGATTCAGGCTAAGGAGTCAACTCGGCCCCTCACCGAGGTCGAGGCTCAGACCGTTCGGGACTTTGCCGATACAGGAATGTGGGCGTCGGAGTGGCCGGTGCTCGTCGCCCTGGCATTCGCCGGGGGCACCCCACGCGATATCTCAGCGACCACCGCTGCTGACGTGGACATCGACAACGCCACGGTGAAGTTCAGCGGCCCCGCCACGCGCACCAACCCCCTCGACGAGTGGAGCCTCGTCGAGATCGCGTCCCATCTGCGCAGCCACCCTCGCAAGGTTCGGCCCGGCGTGCGGTTGTGCGTCACCGCGTCCCTGCCGGCCGAACGCGCGACCCACTCGGTGGCGGTGCGGCTGCGCAAGGTCCTCGTCGACGCCGGGCTTGCCGGAAAACCCGGCGTCAGGGCAGGATCGATCCGGCTCACCACTGCTGCAGCCATCGCTGCCGCCGACGGCATCTTCGCCGCAGCGCAGTTCTTGGGCAATAAGTCGCTGGACCGCACAGTGGCCGCGCTCGGCTGGAGCTCCGATGGGGTCCCCGGTGCCTAGCAACGACAGCAGCCGGAGCAGGCCGCTATTCGAAGGCCGCACAGCGGTACGCGACGACGAAATCGAAATCTACGAGGACGAGCTCCCGCCAGAGAACCGACCCGCCGGGCCCAACAACGCGCCGGGCGATGCCTCCAGCGACTCAGAACGCACCGTCCAAGGGCCGGGCATCAAGCTCACCCCAGAACAGGAACTGTTCGCACAGGTGTGCAGCGACGGGTTCTGGCGCCAGTCCGAGCACTTCCAAGCCATCATCGACGAATTCGACTATCCGCCCGGAGAGCCTGCCCGCAGTGGGCACAAGCGCACGTGGACCGCCGCGGACATGCTGGCCTTCAGCGTAATCGAGATCACCTTCGGCGGGACCGTCGTAGCCCAGAATCTCATCAGCCCGGACACCGCCGGCGGCAACGTGGGGTCGCTGTGGGACACGCTCCGCCGCGTCCTGGAGGCCTGTTGGCCCGATCATCTCGAACGGCGCCTGAGCGAGTCACGCCCGGATCGCTTCAAGTTCTACCGGTTCCGCATGGATTACCTCTCCGTCGAAACGCTTCTCGGTTTCGCTGATATCGCCACCGGCAGCGCGATCGACGCGGCGATCCACGGCGGATGCCTGCAGCCTCGAAAAGGGACCGGCACCAACCCTGACCTCTCCCAGTGCGTTCCCGCTGACGAGTCCGAAATCAAGGCGATTCACAACAACAAGACTCGCAAGCGCCGCGACAACGACGCCAAGCCACACACCAACCGGGACGGCACCCGGTCCACCGCTCCGACCACGAAGATCGTCGTCTGCTCCGTACGCAGCGACTTCAAGAATGAGCGCTACCCCCTCAGCTTCGACCCCAGACGCGACAGGGAAGGGACCGAAGCAGACATCGCCATCGACGCCGTCGAGCGCATGCGCCAACTCCGACCCGATGCGCACATCGGAGCAATGATTCACGACATGGCCATGTACTCAAAGCAGATCGACCGGCTGCTGGACCAAGGAATACACGGAATCGCCAAGACCGCCAGGACACCGGGCAACAAATACGCGGGCCGCAGCCTCGGAAAACACAGATTCAAGCGAACCGACGGCACCACGACCACCCTCGCAGTCCAGGCCACAGACGGCAGCCCGAACGTGTTCTTCGTCGACAGCCACGGCCACAAATATCGCGTCGCACTCGACCCCCGCTACCTCGAGCCTCGAAAACGACAGAAAAACGGGCGGACGGTCATGTACATGTACTGGAGCCTTCCCGACTACCCGCTCGTACCCCCCGACCTACGAGGCGCGACCGTCAGAATCCAGCTCAACAGCACCGACAAAGAACGCGACCAGAAACCCCACAGGCGCCGCACAGCCGCACTACGAGCCCACCCCGAATCCCACCCTGGCTCCGCGCAGTACTTCGGCCGCCGACAAGACATCGAGTCCTACTTCGGCACCATGAAATCCAGACTGCCGAACCGACGCGCCAACTTTTACCACAAAGAGAGCCTCATCTTCAAAGGCATCGGCATCAACCACAAATTTGTGACCATCGCAACACTCGCCTACTGCAAGCGCGTCGGCGCCGACACCGAGCCATTCTTCGGAAAATACCTCCAACTCGAACCCGGGATCTTCCAAGGCAGCGACCCAGCGCCACAAGGAAACGGCGCCAGCGCCGAACCATAGCGTCACGCACCCCAGACATCCCTACAGCACGCCAAGGCGCCTACCGAAGCGCGCCCCTCAAAGCGCGTTGACCTCGGACTAGTCCTTCAAACGTCTCCCAAGTGCCAAAATCGAACCCCGAAGCGCGCCCGCAATGTCAAAACGCCCCCAAACAATTCGCACAAGGATTCGCACTACGTTGTGCACACCCGCCCGCCCTCGTAGCTCAGGGGATAGAGCGTCGGTTTCCTAAACCGTGCGTCGCAGGTTCGAATCCTGCCGAGGGCGCAAGGTGCAAGAGCGCCGCTGCGGTTCGACAAGGTCTTGACAAGCCAGCAGCAGCTGCGAGGCGAATGCAGCAAGATGGCTCGCTGGAGAACAGGAGCACAAGATGCACGTCAGCGCCACATTGCCCCAGCACAACCTGCGAGCCGTGCCCGACGAGGTTCGGCGGATCGAGGCAGACGGCTACAACTGCGTCGTCACGATGGAGAACCGGCACGAGCCGTTCATCCCGCTCGGCATCGCTGCGGTGCACAGCGAGCGGGTGCGGCTGTCCACCAGCGTGGCCATTTCGTTCCCTCGCAGCCCGATGGTGACGGCTTCAACGGCCTGGGATCTACAGGCGGCGTCAAACGGGCGGTTCGTGCTCGGAATCGGCAGCCAAGTCAAGGGGCACAACGAGCGGCGGTTCAGCGTGCCGTGGTCGGCGCCGGCGCCTCGCATGGCCGAATACGTGCAGGCGATCCGAGCCATCTGGAACACGTGGGCCACCGGCGAACAACTCGACTACGACGGCGAGCACTACTGCTTCTCGCTCATGACGCCGAACTTCACACCGGAGCCGCTGGACGGCCCGCCGCCGCCGATCATGATCGCCGCAGTCGGTCCGGCCATGCTGCGGGTCGCTGGACACCGCTGCGACGGTGTCCGCCTGCACGGCTTTTGCACGCCGGACTACCTGCGGGAACATGTCATGCCGCAGCTGCAGACCGGGCTCGATCGGGCCGGGCGCAGCCGCAGCGACTTCTGGGTGACCGGCGGCGGGTTCATCTGCACCGGACCCGACGACGAGACCGTGGACCGCATGGTCGAATGGGTCCGGTACCGGATCGGCTTCTACGGCAGCACCCGCGCCTATTGGCCGGTGCTCGAACAGCACGACCTGGGCGAGCTCGGCGAGAAGCTCAACCATCTCTCACGCAATGACGGCTGGGGCCAGATGGCCAGTTGCATTGACGACGACGTGGTGCGGCTGTTCGCCGCCGTCGGCCGCCATGACGAGATCGCCGGCGCCATTTCCGAACATTTTGACGGGCTGGTCGACGAGGTCAATGCCAGCGTCGCCATGGACATCGGAGCTGATCTGCCGCCCGACGTGATCCAAGACATCCAAGACATCCCGACAGCTGGGAACCAATCCTGATCACACCCGCCTGGGAGAATGAGCGGGTCACCGACGAACAACAAAGGACAGTGCTATGAGCAAGACCGCGGCTTCAGAAGCCATCGTGGAAATCCGCGACTACACCATCGAATCGGAGTGGTTCGAGGCCTATCGGGACTGGGCCTCCGAGTTGGCCGGCCCCTGGCTTCGGGCCAACCTGGACGTCATCGACTTCTGGGTCGACGACGGGCACGAGCCCGAGGTCGCCGGGTCGGCCCCGGTGGTGTCCCCCAATGGCCAGCCGAACGTGTGCTGGATCATCCGCTGGCCCAGCCGGGCCGCCCGTGAGGAAGGCTTCCGGACGACGCTCAGCAGCCCAGAATGGCAGGACATCTGGGCAACGCACCCCAACACCAACGCCTACCTCCACCTCAACGTGCGCTTCATGACAGCTGTGTAGGCCTGCTCGCACGCCCGAAATCAGCCCGCCATGGCCATGCGCCTGGCCACGAGCCGCTCGTAGCTAGACGGCGGCCGCTCAGCCCGCAGGCGCCAGCTCTGCGGCTCCGAAGGCGACGCTGAAGCGCACGCACCAGATCACAACAGTGCGATACCGGCCCAGATCGGTGCCGGCGGGCACCGCATAGTTCTGCGCGCCGATGTTGCCCTTCATGTCGCCGAGATCGATGAAGTCCGCAGCCAGCTCACCGATCGAGTCGTTGGGTCCCGCGGCGGAGAGATACACGTTCAGGTCGGGTCCGTTGTCGGTCGCGAAATCGTCGTCGAAGCGCAGGAAGGTCTGCGTGCCGTCAGTGAGCACCGCAGCGGTGCCCGAAGACGGATGTGATCGCGAAATGAAGCTGCCCACTGCCGCGACCCGCACAGCGCCCTCAGTCATCTCCTCGGCCGCAGCCATCGTGTCGGCCTTCTCCCGCTCTCGCTCGGCGGCGAGCTGTGCAGCCTCGTCCGGGCCCATCATCTGTTCTTCGGCGGCTTCCAGCCGAGCGATCCCTTCGCGCATCACGTCGATCTCGCCGTACATGACTCCCATCGCGTCATCCGAGCCATCGGCGAGCGCCGCTTCGCGCATGCGGTCCACCTCGGCTTGGAGGGCCTCGCGCTGATCGGCGAGTGCAGTCCGATCGGCCGAATCGCCGCCGGCGACGGCTGCGCTGATGAGATCGTCGATATCGGCTTCGCCGAGGGCCGCCGCGAACTCCGGTGCCTCCTCGTCCACCACCTCGTCCACGAAGATCAGATGGAAGGCGAACACGAAGAAGATCAAGTAGATGGCCAGCGCGACTCCCACCGCAGCGCCGGTGCCGGCCGCCCACCTGCCGCCTGGCGACCTGGGGATCAGTCCCTTGAGCTTCTGGATCATTGTGAACTCCCGTTCATCATGCCGCCGCAGTGGCGCAACTGGCGGCGTACCGCCACGATAGAAGCCGCGCCGCAAGCGACACGGTCAGGCGGCGCAGTCAAGCAGCCCAGTCAGACATCGCTGGGAGATCGCAGCAGCAAGCCGCCCACCAGCAGGAACACACTGCCGGCCATGTACGGGATGGACACAAAGCCGAACTCCCACGCGTATCGCACCGTGCACGGACTGGTCAGGCTGCACGTTGTGCTGCCCTCGAGCGTCGGGAACAGCTGCAGCAGGTAGTGCCACGTCGACATCACAGCCCCCACGGCGCACATCGGCAATGCGTACAGATGCACTCCTCTATCCCGCCGCAGCCATCCCACGCCGAGCACGAACGCCAGCGGGTACATGGCGATGCGCTGGAACCAGCACCAGCGGCACGGTTCGAGATGGGCAATCTCAGACAGGTACAACGATCCCAGGGTTGCCCCAACGGCCAACAGCGCGGCGAAGCCCAAGAAGGCATGGGTGCTCATCGCTGCAGATCCGCGGTAGTCCGCGACGCGTCCGAAGCGCGGGTTGCGCCGTCGCCGCATCGCCGCCACCGCCAAGCCCGCGGTCGCGACGTTGCAGACGATCGCTGCAACAGCGAACACGTCGAGCATCTGCGACAACGTCACGGATGCTCAGCGTGCCACTTCGTGAGAACCCTCCGGTGTCATGAGAGCCGACGCCGATTGCCGATGGGAATCCACAGCGTCACCGCGCCCGCGATCGCAGTGACCAGAAAGAACACCAGCGCGTGCTGGTAGTACACGAGCACGCCCGCGCCATCCGTTTCCTTCAGCAGGGCGAACAGTCCGGCGATGCCGATGGCCGACGCTGCATATCGCAGTGTGTTGAACAAGCCGCTGATCTCACCGAAGTAGGACTCCTCCACTGATTTCAGCGCGACGCTGTTGAGCAGCGGCACGCACATCCCCCACCCGATTCCGAACAGAGCGATACTCGGTGCCATGTCGAGCCAGTAGTGCACGTTGGTGCCGAGTCGGACCACCATCCAGCCGACCGACAGGACCTGCAATACGGCACCGGTGCGGCACAGCCAAATCGCACTCCAGCGCTCGCCGACACGGCTGAACACCACGGTCGCGATGCCCGCCGTGATCGGTGCGGGTGTCAACGCGAGACCCATGCCGACCGTCGAGTATTCCCACACGCCGACAAGAAACAACGGCCACAGCAGCCACAGCGACTGCCCCGCAATACCCACCACGAAGTTGGACAGGTTGGTCACCCACACGCCGCGGCGCCGAAGCAGGTGCAGATTCAGCAGAGGTTCTGGGTGGTGCAGCGAGTTCACGACGAAGAACGCAAGGGCCACCGCTCCCAGCACCGCAACCGAGGCGGTGACCGGCGAGGTGTAGCCCCACACCCGCCCCTGCATGACAGCTGCGACGATCGCAGCCAGCGCGATGGTGCAAGCCGCTGCGCCCGCAACGTCGAGGCGCTGTTTCGATGGAGGCGTCGGGAGCTCTCGCAGCACCCGCATGCCGAGTACGAACATCAGTGCTGCGACGGGCGCACTGACGAAGTACAGCACTCGCCAGCCCGCCACCGAGAGCACGAGCGACGACACCGGCGGCGCAACCCCTGCGGCTAGCGGCCCTGCGGCGGACCACATTCCCACCGCTGTCGTTCGCCGCGACTCCGGGAACAGCGGCAGCACCAAGCTGAGCGACGCCGGCAGGATCGCGGCACCGGCGATGGCCTGCAGCACGCGGGCGCCGTTCAGCGTCCACACGGTCGGCGCTATGGCCGACACAACAGCGGACAGGGCGAACAGCGCAAGGCCCGACTGGAACATCCGCTTGCGCCCGATCCGATCAGCGAGACGGCCAGCGAGCGGCAAGAACGCCGCAAGGCCAATCAGGTAACCCGCGACGCCCCACGCGACATCGGGAGCGGTCGCACCCGGGAAGCCGTCGAGGATCGTCTGGAGCGCAATGTTGGTGGCCGTGCTGTTGAAGCCCACCAGCACAGTGCCCAACGACGCAACCGCCAACGCCCGCCATGCCCGCCCCGAGACCTCCTCACGGGCGCCCGGGCGGCCGGGCGGCACCGCACGCGTGGGTGCGGTCGCCGTGTGCGGCTGCTCGCGCTCCACGCGCCGAATGACTGGCGTCGCCACCGGCGCTGCAGGCACCTGCGGCACCCGCGACAAATCAACCCGCCCTGGGTCGATCTGGCTACGCATCCGCTCAATCGTACGGCCCACTCCCCACCACCAAGTCACAAAACCGAAAGAGTCTTAGATAACCACTCAAACGGCCGCGCGGCGCCCGAGCGTGTTGCCCGGTCATCTCCCCAATAGCGGGTGAGGTGGCGGCGAACGGGGCCCCGCAGCCGCAGCTTGCGAGGACTGCGAGGTGTTCGGCGTCAGGACCCGACCCGCGGACGCCAGAAACAAGGGCGGCGCGCCCTACCGGCCGTGGAACACCGGCTCGCGCTTGTTCACAAAGGCCTGGGCTGCTTCCTTATGGTCGTCGGTCTGCCCGCAGTGAATGTGGTGCGCGGCTTCCATGTCCAAGCACTCGCCCATCTCGCCGCTGACGGCCCGGTTCAGGTTCTCCTTCATGTACCGGAAAGCCACCGTGGGACCGTTGGCGAGACGGCGAGCGATCGCACCCACCTCGTCCATCAGGCTCTCTGCGGGGAACACACCATTCACCAAGCCCAGCGACACCGCTTGATCCATGTCGACGCGGTCGGACAGGTAGTACAGCTCGCGAGCCTTGGCCGACCCCACAAGGCGCGACATGAACCACGTGCCGCCGTAGTCCCCGCTGAAGCCGACACGAGCGAAGGCCGTCGTCATCACGGCGTTCTGCTCGGCGTAACGGAGGTCGCACGCGAGCGCCATCGACAGGCCCGCCCCGGCTGCGGCGCCGGGCAGCGCAGCAATCGTCGGCTTGGGCATCTCGTAAAGCTTCCCGGAGGTGTCGCGCTGGCTGCGGCGCTGCTGATGCACCCGTGCGTCGTACTGCAGCGGGCTGCCGCCGCCTTCGCCACCGGCTGCCGCCATGCCTTTCACATCGCCGCCGGCACAGAACGCGCCGCCGGCTCCGGTCAGCACCAGCGCGCCCACATCGCTTGCGACCTCAGCGTCGGCAATGGCGGCAACCAGTCCGTCCATCATCGGCGTGGACATCGCATTGCGGCGTTCGGGACGGTTCAGCGTGATCGTCATCACGCCGTCGGTCACCTCGACGATGATGTCGTCGGTCCCAGTGTCGAAAACTCGATCTGGCATCGTGAGCACTCCCTTTTCAATGTGTGGCTCGATGGTCGCACGTCAGCCACGACGGCTTGACAGGGCGATCCGCCAGAGAAGTATCGCGAACCGGAGCTACATACGCTCCGCTCGCGCCCGACTACTCCTCGGAGTCCCCCGACTCTTCGGTCTCGAACGATCCCAGCTCCAACTCGATCGTCCTTCGGCTGCCGTCAACACCGACAACCACCAGGTCCGCGCTGTCACCGGGAACCAGCGCCAGGATCTCGTTCACAAGATCGAGGCTGTTGGTGATCTCGGTGCCATTGAATTCGACGATGATCTCGCCGCGCTCGATACCAGCAAGATCAGCGGCCTCACCCGGGTCGAGACCCGCCACGAGTGCACCATGCGTGATCCCGGGGGGCACCACGATGTCGGCGAACTCGTCGTCCGGGTCGGGCCCCGGCTCGACGGTCTCAGGACCCAAGTCGCCCAAACCGTCGGTGGGGTCGTCAGTCGGATCGTCAGTGACGGGACCATCGCCGTTGTCGGCCAGCAAATCCTCGACCGCGATGATCCGTACACCCAGGTACGCCTTGGCCTTCACGACGCCCTCGAGCAGCAGGTCAATGATCGGCTGGGCGTGGTCGATCGAGATCGCGAAGCCGATGCCCTCGACAAGCCCACCGGCGATCGCAGTATTGACCCCGATCACCTCTCCGGCGGCATTCACCAGCGGACCCCCAGAGTTGCCCGGATTGATGGCTGCATCTGTCTGGATGAGGCGTACTAGCCGGGTGTTGTCTTCGAGTTCGATGGAGCGCTCGAGCCCCGAAACGATGCCCCTCGTGACCGTCGGTTCACCAATGATGCCGATGGCGTTCCCGATCGCGATCACTTCATCGCCGACCTCGACGCCGTCGCTGGATCCGAGCTTGACCGTAGGCAAGCCATCGGCCTCGACCTGGAGCACCGCAAGATCGCGCGTCGCGTCGACGGCAATCACCTCGGCGGACATCTGCGCACCGCCGAAGAAACGCACTTCGATGGTCTCGGCGTCAGCAACCACATGCGCGTTGGTGACGATGCGGCCCTGCGGTGTCACGACGAAGCCCGAACCGCCGCCCTCGCGGTCAGCGGTGGTGATTCGCACGATGACGACGGCTTCCTGCACCGCTTCGAGCACGGCTTTCACGTTGATCTGTTGCAAGCGGTTGCCCAGCGGCGCGCCGGGTTCATTGGAATCGCCGCGAAGCAGTCGATCCCAGTAGGCGAAGTCGGACTCGGAGAGCACCGGCCCAGCGCCGACGACATCGTCAGCAGAACCGGGCGCTTCCTCAGCTAACGCGAGCAGCCGCTCGAGCTCTGACCTGAGCAGCTCGTCGCTGATTGTCCCGTCCAGGACCGGTACCGGTGCTGCATCGGCGGCACCTTCGGCGGCGATCGCAGCATCGCCCGCGTTCGCCGAGTCAGCCGATTCAGAGGCTTCAACTGCTTCGGTCGATTCGGCAGAGGCCACTGCAATCTCCGAGGTCACCACTGCGACAGCAGCGACATCGGGCACCGACGTGACGGGCACAACACTCGGCGACTGCGTGACCGACTCGGATGTGCTGCTTCTGTCATCGCTGCTGAATGCGATCACCAGGATGAGACCCGCCACCACAGCTCCGACCACGCCGCCGACGGCACCCGCAACGGCAGTCATCAGGCATCCTGGCCGGGCCAGCGGCTCGCGGGCGGCCGATGCCGACACCTCGTCAACCACCGGATCGCCAATCACCGAAGCAGGCGGGTCGGGCTCTGCTTGGGGGCCAGCCAGGGCCGACGGTTCCGTCGGAGCCGATGGCTCGATGCCGGCGTCTGGCTCGGCACCCGAATCTGCATCGCCGCTCGATCCCGGCAGCGGAGGCGGGCAGCTGGAATGCGGAAAGAACATCAGCGGATGGCGAGGCGTTCGGCGGCGCTTGCCGACAGGAAGTCGACCGAGTCGCGGAACACACTCGTGTCGGTCTCCTCCGCGTCAGCCATGGCGCCGTGCAGATACCGGTTCAGCACACCTTCGGATATAGCAGCCAATCGCCAGTATGAGAACGCGCGGTAGTACTCGACGCCGGACACATCGCGGCCAGATGCATCGCAGTACCAGTCGAGCATCTGGGTGCGCGAAGCGAAACCGCCGGCTTGGGTCGGCGCGGAGGTGCCCGCAGACGGTTCGTCGGGCGACACCCAGTTGTTCATGAGGAAGCCCACATCTGCGAGCGGATCGCCGAGGGTGCACAGCTCCCAGTCGAGCACGGCGACGATCCCCC
The DNA here is from genome assembly GCA_963663635.2 of Acidimicrobiales bacterium. GTDB lineage: Bacteria > Actinomycetota > Acidimicrobiia > Acidimicrobiales > Poriferisodalaceae > Poriferisodalis. The sequence continues at coordinate 124,500 of CAXXMY010000015.1, read as the reverse complement.
AGTGCCCATTCGGATAGTGCCCAGTCGGACGGGCACCAGTCAGCATGTTCCCCAACCGGTAGTCGCCGTGAACGATCGCGGCCCCGATCTGGTCGGGTTTGCGGGCCGCCAGAACTGCGGCGACCTCGTCCATGATCGGGAGCTCTCGCGTCTTGGACTGCTCCCATTGGCGGGTCCAGCGCCGCAGCTGGCGGCCTAGGTAGTCCTCGCGCCGACCGAGGTCACCCAAGCCGACATCGTCAGGCTCGATCGCGTGCAGCTCGGCCAGCACATCGGCCACCCGGCGGCTGAGCGGCATGCGCTCGGCGTCGGGCACCAGTGCAGATTCGTCCGCCGAATGCAGGACTGCACCCTGTTCGTAGCTCATGACATAGAACGGCGCATCGTTGACGTCAGGGTCGTCGCAGAGTGCGATCGTTCGCGGCACGGGAATATCGGTGAGCCCGACACCGGAGATGATCTTGTGCTCGCGGCCCATGTCGTGCGCGGTGGCCAGCACATGGCCCAGCGGTGGACGGCGCAGCACCACCGAGTCGCCGTCGGCGCAATGCACCCGGTAGGTCAGGTTCGACCGCCCGCCTGCGATCAACTCGAACCGCAGCGGCGCAGCGGCCTGCGGGACATTCTGCGCGAACCACGCGCTGACAGAGGCTGCGTTGATGCCGGCCGGCACCTCGTCGGTCGCTGTGCCCGCTGACACGCCGTCGAATCGCTAGCTGCCGTAGGTGTAGAAGCCCCGGCCGGACTTTCGACCCAGCAGACCGGCGTCGCACATGCGGCTGAGCATCGGAGGGGGCGCGTAGAGCTGCTCGCGGAATTCCTCGTACAGCGATTCGGCCACGGCCATGGTGGTGTCGAGTCCGATGAGGTCGCACAGCGCCAGCGGGCCCATCGGGTGGTTGCAGCCGAGCACCATGCCGGCATCGATGTCGTCGGTGGAGGCGAAGCCCGACTCCAGCATTCGCACCGCAGACAGGATGTACGGGATCAGCAGGGCGTTGACCACGAATCCGGCCCGGTCCCCGCTGTCCACCACCCGCTTGCCAAGCCGATCCGTTGCGAACGCCCGGCACTTCGCGGCAGTCTCCTCGGCCGTCAGCAGCGACGAGATCACCTCGACGAGGCCCATGATGGGCACCGGGTTGAAGAAGTGCATGCCGATGACTTGCGAGGGCCGGTCGGTGGCCATGGCCAGCTTCATGATCGGGATGGCTGACGTGTTGGACGCCATCACCGCGTTCGGGTCCACCAGCACTTTCGACAGATGCTCGAAGACGTCGAGCTTGGCGGCCTCGGACTCCACGATCGCCTCGATGACGAACTCGCGGTCGGCCAGGTCGTCGAGGTCTTCGGAGAACGAGATGGCGCCGAGCGTCGCCTCGCGCCCGGCCTCGTCCAGCTTCCCGGTGTTGACGGCACGGTTCAAGCTGCGCTCGATGCGAGCCATGCCGGTCGCCAGCGCTTCGTCGTTGACTTCGACGACTTTGACGTCGCAACCGCTGCGAGCAGCCACTTCGGCGATGCCGGACCCCATCAGGCCGCAGCCCACCACCCCAATTTTCTCCATAGGCCCGTTCTCCCGAGACACGGGGGCAATCTACCGGTCCGCCCCAATTCGCGGAGCGCCGCCGGCTGCTACTTGCTGCGGGCGGCACGGGAGCGATCGATTGCGTCACGCACTGCGGCGACCACTTCTGCCGACGTAGCGCCTGGAGTCATCACCGCCGCGACACCGGCTAGTTGCATGGATTCGCGGTCTCCGTCGGGGACGATGCCGCCCAGGATCACCGGGATGTCGGCGCCCGCTTCGGCCAGACCCGCAGTGACGAGCGGCACGAGCGCCTCGTGAGCCCCCGACAGCATCGAGACACCGATGGCGTCCACGTCCTCGTCGATTGCGGCCGCCACGACGCTCTGCGGCGTCTGGAACAGGCCCGTGTAGATGACTTCGAATCCGGCGTCGCGCAGCATGCGCGCGACCACCTTCACGCCGCGGTCGTGCCCGTCGAGTCCGATCTTGGTGACCAGCACTCGGTCGGCAGGTGGGGACATGCGGCGACACTACCGGCCCTAGTGACGCGGCTGATCGGAGATGCCCGGGTACGGAATCGCCTCGGGCAGTGGGCCGCTGACCACAGAAGTTATTGCGCTGAGTCCGGCGGCCAGCCGGAATGCGGTCTCCCAGCCAGTCGGGCGAGCGCCGAGCTGAATGATGGCGACCTCGGTCTCGGCCCGCAGTTCGGCAGTGTCGGGAGCGTCGAAGGCTTCGTGCCCGATCGCCCGAGCAAGACGCACGACGGTCTGGCTGAGCCGGCTGTCGGTGGCGTCGATGATGTTCATGACCTGCTCGAAGGCAGCCTCCATCGCGGGGCGATCTGCGTCGCGTGCGTGTGCCAGCGCTCGAGCCACCAATGCGGTGCGCACGTCGAGATACGTGCCGGTGCCGCTGGCCATCGCCGCCCGGGATCGTTCCAGCGCCTCAGCGGTTCGGCCAACCGCGACGTACGCCAGCGCCAGGCTCGAGTTGAGATACGTCGACGGCAGCTTCTCGTCGACGGGTACCGCTTCGAGCGCGGCAACCGCATCGGCGGGACGTCCGTACTGCAGCAGCGCCAGCCCGAGCGAAACCTCCAAGTCGAGCAAACCGATGACCGCGGTTCGCTCGTTCGGTCCTGAGCGGACGGGCACCGAGGGCGCAGCGTGATCGTCGAAGCCCGATCGGGCGTCCCAGCCCGCCCGCAGCAGATCCTCCATCACCGTCTCGGGGCTGCCCATCTGCACGGCGGCACCGGCACGAACGGCACGCGCGAAGCCCTCGAGCGGTCGGCCGGGCATATCGGTCGCCCGCTGGAAGCACTCCGCGAGCACGGCGCGGCTGCGCTGCAGCTCGCCGACCGCGGCAAAGGACCGGCCCAGCAGGCCCAGCGCCTGCACAACGCCGAAGTCGCTGTGCACCTGGCGGAAGACCTGTTCGGCCGCACGGGCCCGGTCGACCGCCGCCAACGCCCGCCCGGACCACAGGCCCAGCGATGCAAGCAGCAAATCCATCATCGCCTCGGTGAATCGCTCGCCCCGCTCGTGCGCGATGGCGTGCACCGAGCGGGCCAAGTCCTCGGCCTCGTCGCGCTGGCCCGCGTGGAATCGAAGGAAGGCCAGCAGACCTTGGGCGGTCGTCAACCCGAGCGTGTCGCCCAGCTCGCTGAATCGCTCGATGGCGGTGTGCAGTCGATCACCGGCCTCGGCGATCAGGCCTTGCTCGAACGACAGCCAGGCCAGGTTCTGCAGGCACCACGCCGCACCGATCTCGTCGCCGAGGTGTCCGAACGTGCCGTTTGCCTCGTTGATGTAGCGGTCGGCGCGCCCGTAATCACCGCCGCGCAGCGAGGCAAGCCCCCGCAGCCGCAGCGTCTCGGCTGCCTCTCGCACCTCGCCCATGGTGCGGAACTGATTCAGCGCGTCGGCCAGCAGCTTGTCGGCGGCGGCGTGATCGTCCTCGGCGAGCGCTATCTCGCCCAGCACCCGCAGGCCATGTGCTGCTGCGATGCGGTTGCCGTCGAGCGTCGCGAGCGCGCGGGCCAGCTCCGCGTCGGCGCGCGCGCCGTGCAGCTCGCCAAGGCGCAGGCGTGCGGCGGCGCGGCCCAGCGCCATATCGATGAGACGTGGATCGGCGTCACCCAGCAATTCGATGGCTCGCTGGTAGAACTGCGCAGCCGCATAGTGACTGTCACGCGCGGCGGCCCATTTGCCGGCCCGTCCCAGCCATTCGATGGCGACTTCGGTCATGCCGCCCAAGAAGAGGTCTTCGTCGCTGCGCCTGGTGGCGGCGTGGCCGGGTCCGGCGATCTCGGCTGCGGCGGAGTCAGCGCGTTTGGCCTTGTCGCCCGCGCCCAGCTCGACAGCCGAGCCAAAGTGGTCGGCAATCACGCCGATCGACTCGCCGGATGGACCATCTCGATGTTGCGCAAGCCACATTGCGACATCGAGATGGCGCTCGGCTCGCGCCACCTTGGTGAGCATGCTGTAGGCAACGTCGCGCACCACATCGCTGCGGAAGGTCCACGAATCGGCTTCCCGAGTGAGGATGTCCTTGTCCACGAGGCGCTGGAAGACGCTGTCGCGATGTGGCTCGGCGCGATGTGGCTCGGCGCGCTGCTGGTCGGCGCGATGTGGCTCGGCGTCGAGGTCGGCTTCGACCTCGGGCGCGGTCATTGCCAGCAGATCGGCGATCGAACCGCCGCCGCCGAACACCGATGCCGCGTCCACCAAGCGGCGCTCGGGAGCACTCAGCGCGTCGAGGCGCGCAGCCACGAGACCGCGCAGCGTGTCGGGCAGCTCGGCTATCGAGCGCTCTTCATGGTCAGACCGCGCGCCGGGCCCCACGACGCCGGTTTCACGAAGCAGCATGCTGATCTCTTCGAGGAAGAACGGGTTGCCGCCGCTGCGCTCGTAGAGCTGGTCGGCGATGTGCGGTTGCACATTGGCCCCGAGCAGCTCGGCGACCAGCTCCGCTGTGGCCTCCCGGTTGAGCGGATCGAGGTTGAGCACGACGGTGCTATGGCGGCCCGGAGGCACCTGCCAGCGCTGTTCGTCCACGGTCCAGCGGGCAGTCGTGATGGCGACAAACGGCAGTGCCGCCAGCGACGCCAGCAGCTGTTCGAGCAGCAGAAGCAGCCGTTCGTCCGCCCAGTGCACGTCGCTGAGCAGCAGCACGACAGGTCGGCGGCGGGCGAGCGCTCCGAGGAACCGGCGCAACGATCGCAAGGTGGCTTCGGCACGCCATTCGATCTCGGCGGCGTCGCCCGTGCCGACGCGGCCCAGCACCGCCAGCACGACATCGGTGATCTCGTCGATCTCCTCGTAGCTCCCCGACTCAGAGAAATCAGCAGACTGCGGTTGCAGCACATCGGCCACCAGTGACGAGATGCGCCGCGTCGCGACCACCGTGGAGTCGTCGCTGCCGACGCCCGCAGCACTCGCGATGGCATCGCCGATGCAGCGCAGCGGATTCGTCTCGTCGTAGGGCAGCGCCATGCTCTCGAGCACGATCGCACCATGGCGCGCCTCGGCTTCTGCGGCCGCCTCGCGCGCGAGCCGGGTTTTGCCCATGCCGGCCTCTGCGACGATCTGGACCAGCTGGGCGCGGCGGCGAGCAACAGAGGTGTCAAGAGCAGATTGCAGCAGCGCGTACTCCAATTCACGCCCGACCAGCGGTGACAATGACGCGCTGCGGCGGCGCCCCGGCGGTGCCATCTCGCCGCTGGCCACGAACACATCCACCGGTTCGTCACGTCCCCGCAGGCCTGTCTCGCCCCGGGACGTGTACTCCACGACGGCCGCCGTGGCTGCGTGAGTGGCTCCCCCCACCAGAACTTCGCCGGCTTCGGCGATGCTCTGCAGCCGACTGGCGATGTTGACCGTGTCGCCCATGGCGGTGTAGTCGCCGCCGGCTCGCAGCGCCCCCACGAGCACCTCGCCGGTGTTGATGCCGATGCGCATTTGCAGGTTCAAATCGCGCTCGACGTTGAAGTCCTCCAGCGAGCGGCGCATTCGGAACGCGGCCCGCAGTGCGCGCTCGGGATCATCCTCGTGAGCGGTCGGCGCGCCGAACAGCGCCAAGATGGCGTCGCCGATGATCTTGTCGATCGTGCCGCCGAACGCAGTGACGTCGGCCACGAGCCGTTGGAAGCACCGATCCACCAAATGCTTCAGCTCTTCAGGGTCAGCCCCTTCGCCCATCGAGGTGAATCCGACGAGATCGCTGAACAGCACCGTGACGACGCGACGTTCCTCGGTCTGAACCAACAGGTTGCCGCAGCTCGGGCAAAAGCGTGCACCCGGCGGCACTTCTGTCGCGCACGCCGGGCAAGTCATCATGACAGTGTAGAAACGGGCCGCGGCCACCTCGTGAGAGACCGAGCGGCGGCGCAGCGATTCGTCAGCACGACAGCGCAGCCGGGCTGGAACTACTCGTGCGCGATTGCGTCGAGGATGTTCATGCGCCCCGCTCGCCGGGCCGGCAGCACGGCCGCCAGCAGGCCGGCCAACCCGGCGACGACGACGTAGATCACGAGCGAGCCGACGGGCACATCGACACCCGTGACGAACGAGTCGGGCATCGCCAGGGCGGCTGCGATGCCCAGCACCACGCCGACTGCGACTCCGAGCAGCCCGCCGAACGTGGCCACGATGGCCGCCTCCCACCGCACCGCCCGGCGCAGCTGCCGACGGGTCATGCCCACGGCGCGCAGCAGGCCGATCTCGCGAGTGCGCTCGAACACCGACAGCGCCAGCGTGTTGGTGATGCCCACCAGCGCGATCACCAGCGCGAGCCCCAGCAGCCCGGTGATCGTTGCAAGGAAGGAGTTCAGCAGTTGCTCCTGGCTCTCGCGGAATTCCGCCCGGTTCTCCGCTTTGAGGCCCGGGTACCCCGCCATCACCCGGTCCACCTCAACGCGGCTGCGTTCGAGCAGATCGGAGCGGCGCTGCGCCAACGCCTCCGTGCTCAGCTCGGGAGAGTTGTCCGCCGTCAGCTCGCGCATGCCCGCGACAGTCACGCTCACGAATCGGACGTCGCGACGCCCGAAGTGCTCGTCCCACAGGACGTTGTCAATGACCCAGTTGCCGTAGATGACCGCGTCGGTGTAGATCGCCACCACCGTCAGCGTGTCGGTCTCGTTGTCGGGGAACGTCGCCTCCAGCGTGTCCCCGACCGCGACGTCCAGATCCCTGGCGGGGTCGACATGCAACGCCACGCTCGTGCGCGGATCGGAGCCGGCGAAGCCGCCCGAGACGACGCCGCCGTCGAGGTGATCCTCCACCACGTCGAAGTCGGTCGTGATGATGTCCCGGCTGGCACCGCCGACGTTCATGCCGCCGAACGCCACGCGGGCGGAAATGGTGCTGTCGATGACCGCCAGCGCATCGAGGTCGCCGGCCACCTGCGCGGAGAAGCCGGCCGCCGGATCGAAACCGACTTGCTCTGGCTGTATGAAGTAGTCGGACCGCACGGCGTCGGACAGCGTCTCGACCACGGTCTTGCGCACCGATGCGCCCACCACCGCAGCCATCGACACAAGCGCCAAGCCGATCATCAGCGCTCCCGCAGTCGATGCGGTGCGCCGGGGGCTGCGCGCTGCGTTCTCGCGGGCGAGCTTGCCCGGAACGCCGAACAGCGCCTGAATCGGTCGGCCGAGCCCGCGCGCGACCGGTCGCGCGATGACGGGGCTGGCGATGTTGATGCCGACGAAGGCGACGAGCGCGCCGACGCCGGTGAGTGCGAGCACGGGTTCGGTATCGAGGTCGGCGAACATGCCCAGCGCCAGGCAGACGATGCCGGCGGCGATGACGGCGCTGCCCAGGAACATGCGGCGCCGCAAACTGCCGGTGTCGACGCGGTAATCGTGCGCAAGGGCGGCAACCGGCGCTATCCGCCGCGAACGCACAGCGGGAACGATCGAGGCTGCCATCGTGACGCCGAATCCAATGACGATCGCCAGCACCAGCGTGCGAGGGCGAAGCGCCAACGGCCCAGCAGGCAGCGAGAATCCGCCCGCACGGATCACGGCGCGCATCACGACGCTGAGCACCATGCCGCCCGCGATGCCGATGGCCGTGCTGATGAGACCCACGAGCGCCGACTCGATGACGATCGAGCGCGACACCTGTTGGGGCGTTACCCCGATCGCCCGCCACAGCCCGATCTCGCGCACCCGCTGGCTCACGATGATCTGGAACGTGTTGTTGATGATGAACGCCGACACGAACACTGCGATAAACGCGAACACCAGCAGAATCGCGCTGAAGATGTCGACGACGCTGTCGAACTGATCCTGCTGTTCCGCAGCGGTGACCTCGCGGGTGATGACTTCGTAGGGGTCTGATTGGTCCTCGGCCGCATGGCTCGCCAGCAACGCCTCAATCGATGAGCGAACTTCTTCGGCATCGGCGCCGGAGTCGACCCCGATACGGATCTCAGAGACTTCGTCTTCGTAGCCCAGGAACTGCTGCGCCGTGCCCAGCTCGAAGACCGACATGGTCTGACCGAGACTCGTATTTGACTCTGGTGAGCCGAAGTTGAACACGCCCACCAAGCGGAACGGCTGAGCGCTGATCGGGCCGTGGACGTCGTAGGTCTCCCCGACGACCAGGTTGTTCCGCTCGACCGTCGTGGCGTCCACGACGAATTCGCCGGGGCCAGCCGGCTCTCGTCCTTCGATCACGTAGAGGTTTTGCGGCGAGAAGCTGAGTCCGAGCGCTGGTGGCCCTTGCGGACGGATGGACACTCCCTCGTCGTCGATGATGACGACGTTCAGCGCCGCGACGTTGCCGACAACTTCGGCCACGCCGTCGACTGCGGCAATCTCTGCCATCAGCGAGTCGGGCACCGTCGGACGATCGGCCTCGGTGCCGATGTCCTGGAACGCCCGCACCGTCAGGTCGGTCTCACCGGCAATGTCCTGGGCCAGATCGCCGAACGCGGATCGCAGGCTGTCGGTGAGCACGAACGATCCGACGACGAACATCACGCCCATGACCACGGACATCGTCGTGAGCGCGAAGCGGATCTTCTTTTCGAACAGGTTCCGCAGGGCGAGCTTCAGCACTGCTTCACCTTTCCTGACGCTAACCGGCGATCGCTACTCGTCGGCAATTGCGTCGAGCACGTTCATCCTGCTCGCACGGAAGGCGGGAAACAGCGCCGCGATCAGGCCGAACAGCAGCGAGAGCACTCCGAAGACCACGAGCCACACAACCGGCACCGCGACCGTGCCGATGATGTCGTCGGGAATCGCGGTGATCGTGGCGATGCCGAATGCGAGGCCGAGGGCGAGGCCGACAACCGCCCCGTAGAGGGCCACCGCGACGGCTTCCCAGCGGATCATGCGGCGGAGCTGGCGGCCGGTCATTCCCACGGCGCGCATCAAACCGATCTCACGTGTGCGCTCGAACACCGACAGCGTCAACGTGTTGACGATGCCGATCAGCGCGATGAACAAGGCGAACGCCAAGAACACAGTGGAGATCACGAGCACCGTGTCGAGATTCGACTCGATGCCGGCCTGGAATTCCTGGCGGTCGTCGAGGCTGGCTTGCGGGTAGGACTCAAGCACCCGGTCGACCGCTGCCCTGGCGGCTTCAGGATCGTCGATCGTGGTGGCCATCAGCAAGATGTCGTCGAACGCTGTTGTCGCCACCTCCGCATGCAGCGACTGGTCGATGATCCAGTTGCTCCACAGTGCCGTCCGGGCGAAGACGGCCTCCACCGAGACCACCCGTTCGTCACCGCTCACGAAACCCAGCACGACCTCGTCGCCGATATCGAGGCCGTAGTCGGCCGCGACATCTTCATGGATCAGCAAGCCCGCTGCGGGATTGAAGCCGTCGAGCGAGCCCGCGGTGATGTCAAGGTCGGCGACGTCACCCAATCCCGCCACGTTGACCGCCGTCACATCGGTGATGAGCTCGGTGACGATCCCGTCGACGTCACGCAATGCCGTGAGCTCCACCCGGTCAAAATCGAAGCCGACGACCGTGCCGAGGCCTGCTGCGCGCAACTCGGCGCCCGCGGGCTTGGGCAGGCCCGCAGCCGTGTTTGCAGTGATTACGAAGTCGGCCGTCACCGCCGTGCTGAACCGCTCGCCGAACGACACCTTCAAGGACTCAGCCATCAGCGCGACCATGGTCACCAGCGAGAGGCCAATGGTCAGCGCAACCGCCGTGGCTGCGGTTCGGCGAGGATTGCGGATCGCATTGTTGCGGGCGAGCTGTCCGGGCGTGCCGAGCAACGCGGGCAGCGGCCGGGATATGGCGCCCACGATGGCTCCGGCAACCAGCGGGCTGAGCACAGCCACAGCGATGAAGACAATCGCCCCGCCGGCCGCAAGGCTCACCAGCAGCGGCGTGGCGCTGTCGAAGTCACCGAACAGCGCCCATCCGGTGAGCGCCAGGCCCGCGGCCAAGAGCACTGCGCCGACGACGGGCCGCATCGGGCCACCCCGCTGCGACGTGGTGCTGTACTGGTCGGACAAGCCGGCCATCGGCGAGATGCGCGACGCCTTGATCGCGGGCACCAGTGAAGCCACCACGGTGAAGCCGATGCCCACGACGGCTGCCCAGATCACCGTCCGGAGATTGAGCGGCAGCGACCCCGACGGCAGACCTTCAGCGAACGTCGAGAAGATTGCACGTATCCCCAGCGCGCCCGCCATGCCCAGCCCGAGGCCGACAACTGATGCGACGACGCCGATGGCCAGCGACTCGGTCAGCACTGATCGGCGTACCTGTGCGGGCGTCGCGCCGACGGCACGCAACAGCGACAGCTCGCGAACCCGCTGGCCCAGAACGATGCTGAACGTGTTTGAGATGATGAAGGCACTGACGAAGAGCACCACGAAGGCGAACGCGAGCAGGATTGTCTGCAGCGGCCCAATGAAGGTCTCGAAGGCATCGTTGAACTCTTCGGTCGCATCCACGGCGCTGATGATCTCGACGCCATCGGGCAGTACGGCGGCGAGTTGCTGTTCGACCGCATCGAGATCAGCACCCGGTTCGACGCGCACGCCAATCTGGTTGTACTCGTCGCCGTAGCCCAGGATTTCCTGTGCCGTCTCCTTCTCGAAGAGGGAGAACGTGGCGCCGGCGCCCGCATTGTCGGGAAAGCCGAACTGCATCGTGCCGGTCAGCGTGAACGTGCGAGGCCCCGTCGGCGTTATGACCTCGTAGTCACGGCCCAGCTCGAAGTCGTAGTCGGCGACGGTGCCCACATCGAGCGCGAATTCCGTCATCCCGACCGGTTTTTCGCCGCTGATCAGGAAGAACTGCGAGATCTCGTCGTCGACGGTCCAGTTGGAGCCAGCGACGGGCCCCCCGAATGAGGTGACCGCGACGCCGCTGCCGTCGACGGGGACGACGCCGTCCACGAAGAAGCCGCCTTCTGCCGCGGCCACGCCGTCGACGGCGAGAACGCGCTCAACCAGGCTCTCGGGCACGGGCGGCGCGATGCCCTCGGTGAGGTCACCGAACGCCAGCTGTCCTCGGATCGTGAACTCTGTGCCGGTGTTGATGTCCTCGGCGAGATCGCCGAAGGTGTTCCGCAGCGAGTCAGCGGTCACGAACGCCGAGACGACGAACGCGACGCCGATGGTGATGGTGCTCGCGGTGAGCGCGAACCGGATCTTGTTGGCCAGAAGCGACTTCAGGCCCAAGCGCAGCATGGCGACAGCTCTTCTCGTCGAACGCGGGTCAGGCGCCGAGCTGGTTCATGTGCGCGCGGATGCGCTCCGGTGTCGGGTCGGCGAGTTCGTCCACGATCTTTCCGTCCACGAGGAACACCACCCGGTCGGCGTAGGAAGCGGACACTGCGTCATGGGTGACCATCACCACGGTCTGACCCATCTCGGTCACGGCCCGCCTCACAAAGCTCAGGATTTCCGCGCTGGTATTGGAGTCAAGGTTGCCGGTCGGCTCATCCGCGAAGATGATCTGCGGTCGCCCCGCCAACGCCCGAGCCACCGCGACGCGCTGTTGCTGGCCGCCTGACAGCTCGTTGGGTCGGTGACGCACGCGGTCCGCCAGACCGGTGGCGCCGACGACCTCGTCGATCCATCCCTGGTCGCCTTTGGCACCGGCGAGGTCCATCGGCAAGGTGATGTTCTCGATCGCCGACAGGGTCGGAACCAGGTTGAACGCTTGGAAGACGAATCCGACGGCGTCGCGCCGCAGCAACGTCAGGTCGCGTTCGGACAGCAGCGACAGGTCGACATCGCCGATGAGGACCTGGCCCGAGGTCACCGTGTCGAGTCCGGCCATGCAGTGCATCAGCGTCGACTTGCCCGAGCCCGACGGACCCATGATCGCCGTGAATCGGCCTTGTTCGAACGACACGTCGATGGCGTCGAGGGCGCGCACGGTGGTGTCACCCGAGCCATAGATCTTCGATGCCGCCACGGCGCGGGCCGCGGCGTGAATGGGCGGAGCTTGCACAGACACAGAGCCTCCAAAAGGTCGCCAGCCAGCGGGCAACTCTACGCACACCGTCGCCGTGCGCATATTCAGAAAATGCTCAGATTCGCAGCGTGGGGCCCTTGTAACCGGGGGTGAAGCCGTTCTCGAGCAGCATGTCGTGCAGTGGATGCTCGGCTGCGGGGACGGCGTCGATGCGAGCCAGCTCGACCTTACGAACTCGACCGCTGGCGAGTGCGGACCGCAGGGCGGCAATCCACCGGAGATCGGCGGCTGTCATCTCGAAGGTGTGCAGGGTGCGCCCGCCGCGGTCGAGGACTGCGAGCGGGACGCCGTCGGCGAGCACTACCTGGGTGCCTGCGCTTCGACTGGGCCGGCCTTGGCATGGCGGCCAGCTCAGTGCCGCGCCGTAGGGCTGCGCTGGATCGGTTGCCGACAGCACCACCACGCCGGGTTCGGGGCCGTCTGAGGGTCGCGAGGCGGCACGCATCGCAAACGTTGCGGACTGCGCGCTTGGCGAGGGCGACTCGCGGTGGTCCCTCAGCCGCTCCACTGCAGCGGCTGTTGCGAACTGGGCCCCTCCGAGGCCTTCCACGAAGTGCCCCCGGCGCACACTGCCGCGCTCTTCGAGGGCTCGGAGCACGCCGTACGCCGCTGCGAAGCCTCCCGGGTGGCCTTCGGCGAGCACTCCCGGGCGAGTGACGATGCCGTGACGTTCGAGCAGGGCCAGCGCTGCACCGTGCGCCCGCTCGACCGAGGTCGGTGCAGGCTCGAGCAGCAGTGCCACCACCGACCAGCGCCCCGCAGCGGTGGGAGGCCCCCCGGCGCGCAGGCGACCCGGGCGAGGGCGCCGAGCTGATCCCGGCACTGGGCCCGAGCGCGTCAGTACGCCGGCCCGACGGGGCCTCGATGCATGGCGGCTGCGCGCGCTGGCCGACTTGGGAGCGCGACGTTTGCGGGGGCCGAGGCTGCGCAGCGGAGCGAAGGTGTCGTTGGTGACGAGACCGGCCCACACCAGATCCCACAACACCGTGAGCACACGGGTGGTGAATTCCGGACTGGTCGCCGAGAGTCCTTGCAGCGATCCGGCGCGGGAGTCCGAGCCGTCACCAGCAGCATCTCGCAGCGCCAGGGCCGCGGCGGCGAACAGGTCGGGCCAGAACGCTGCTCCTCGCTGGGCGAGGTGGTTCAGCAGGGCCTGCGAGATGGGGTCCGGGTTGCGCGGATCGCCGTCGGCGGTGTCGGGTTCGGACGGCGAGCCCGTTGGCGGTGCCAGCATCGCGATCTCGTCTCGCCAGAAGAGGCGGACACGTCCGTCGTTGGGCCCGAGCGCACCGGCGCCCATCCACACCAGGTCGCCGCCCGAGATGAGGGCGTCGAGATCGGCCGGGCTGTAGTGGCGCACACGAGCCAGCAGCACGTCGGTCTCGAGCGTGGAGGCCACGAGCGGCGCGCCCGCCAACTGTGTGATGGCGTCGGCCAGCGCGTCAGGTCCGCCGCGGGGTCTGTCGACGCTGTGCCATGCGCACAGGAACCGTGCATAGGCATCGGGTTCGACGGGCTCGACCTCGCGGCGCAGGCGGGCCAGCGAGCGCCTGCGCACGGATCGCAGCACCGCGACGTCACACCATTCGGTGCCAGTGCCGTCGGGCCGGAACGCTCCCCGAGTGAGACGGCCCGACGCTTCAAGTCGGTGCAGAGCCGCCGTGATTCGGCTCAGCGGAACGCCGAACCGCAGCGATGGTGCCTCCGCGGTGAACGGCACATGCGTCGAGGCGAAACGAGCCACCAGCTCGTCAAGCGGATCGGTGGCCGCAACGGCATCGGGTGATGGCGTCCACGACATCAACGACGCGGGAAGGCCCTCGGGCAACGCACAGCCCAGCGCATCTCGGCAGCGTGCAGCGTCCTCGACCGCGATGAAACGGGTCTCGTCCGCAATCCGCACCTCAGCGACTCGGCGCTGCGCCACCAGTTCCGCCAGCCAGTCCTGTCCCGGGGGCGCGCTTGGCACCGATGCTGCGCCCGGCGGGTTGGGCTCCGTCGGCTCGCGCTCCGCCGATTCGACACCTGCCGGATCGACGCCCGCTGGTTCGACGATCGCAGGCTGCGCGGCCGCCGGCTCGACAGACTGCTTCTCGAGGGTCCCCGGCTCGCACCGGTGCGACACCTCGGCGGCGGTGAGATCACCGACGCGGGCGAACACGTCAGCCAGCTCATCGACGCTGCGGGCGCGGCGGCCGTCGGTCAGACGCTGCAGCTCGAGTTCCAGTTCGGCCAGCACCTCGGCGTCGAGCAGCTCACGCAGTTCTTCTGCGCCCAGCAGATCGGCAAGCAGCTCGCGGTCCAGTGCGAGGGCTGCGGCCCGTCGCTCGGCCAGGGGGGCGTCGCCGCCGTACATGTAGACCGAGATCCAGTCGAACAGCAGGCTCTGCGCCATGGGCGACGCGCTATCGGTGTCGACGGTGACCATGCGGATCTTGCGAGACGCGATGTCGCTCAGCACCTCGGTAAGCGCCGGTACGTCGAAGACCTCCTGCAGGCATTCGCGCGACGTCTCGAGCAGCATCGGGAAGCTCGGGTACTTCGCCGCCACCTCCAGCAGGTCCGCGGAGCGCTGGCGCTGCTGCCACAGCGGCACGCGCTCTCCGGGCCTGCGGCGCGGCAGCAGCAGCGCCCTGCCCGCCACCTCCCGGAACCGGGACGCGAACAGCGCCGTGGACGGCAAGTAGCTGACGATGGCGTCGCGCACCTCGTCGGGGTCGAGCGCCACGTCTGTTCCGTCGAGGCCAGGCCCGCCCAAACCGGAGGCATCGCGCGGTGGCGAGTCCCATGCCGATCCGTTGCCCGCTGGGCCAGCATCGTGCCAGTCGTCGGGCGACCACACATCGGGGAGCCGCAGCACGATGCCGTCGTCGCTCCACAACAGCTCGACTGCGGCGTCGCCGGCGACGGCGGGGTCCTGTGCGAACTTTGCCTGCAGGGCGATGCCCCACGGCGCGTGCACCCTGGCGCCGAACGGGGTCAGGATGCACACACGCCAGTCGCCGATCTCGTCGCGGAACCGCTCGACGACGATCGTGCGGTCGTCGGGGACCACGCCGGTCGCGGCACGCTGCGCATCGAGATACCGCAGGACGTTCACCGCTGCGGTGCGATCCAGGCAGTGGTCGCTCTGCAATCGTTCGACCAGCCGGGCCGTGGTGCTGCGTGCGGAACCCGCATCAGCAGCAGATGGCTCGGCATCGAGGCGCATCAACTCGGCTTCGAGGTTCGCGGGCAGATCGTCGGCGACGGAACGAATGAAGGCACCGACGGCGCGGCCGAGTTCGAGCGGTCGGCCGGGTCCGTCTCCGTGCCAGAACGGAATCTTGCCGGGTTCGCCGGGTGCGGGCGTGACCACAACGCGGTCGTGGGTGATCTCGACGATCCTCCAGGTGGATGCTCCCAGCAAGAAGGTCTCGCCGACCCTTGCCTCGTACACCATTTCCTCGTCAAGCTCGCCGACGCGAGAGCCGTCGGTGGTGAACACGGCGTACAGGCCCCGGTCCGGAATGGTGCCGGCGTTCGTGACCGCCAAGCGTCCGGCACCTTGGCGGGCCCGCAGTATTCCCGCGGTGCGATCCCACACGATCCGCGGCCGCAGCTCGCGGAACTCCTCGGAGGGATAACGGCCGGCGAGCAGGTCGAGCACGGCCGTGAACACCTCCTCGCTGAGCTGTTCATACGGCGCGGCGCGGCGTACGACGGCCAGTAGGTCGGCGACCGCCCAGTCGTCGACAGCGACCATCGCGACGATCTGCTGGGCCAGCACGTCGAGCGGCTGGCGCGGGTAGTGGATCGATTCGATCTCACCGGTGCCCATCCGCTGCGCGACAACGGCTGCCTCGATAAGGTCGCCCCGGTGGCGAGGAAAGATCTTGCCGACGCTCGGCTCGCCAACCTGGTGGCCCGCGCGGCCGATCCGTTGCAGTCCCGACGCAACCGAGCCCGGCGACGCCACCTGGATCACCAGGTCCACCGCGCCCATGTCGATGCCCAGCTCGAGTGACGACGTCGCCACAATGGCGCGGACGCGGCCCGCCTTCAGGTCGTCCTCGATCGCGAGCCGCTGCTCTCGGCTGAGCGAACCGTGGTGCGCCCGCACCAACTCGGTACCCAGCGGCGGCGATGTGCCCTCGGCTTCGGCCGCCCGGTTCAAACCTTCGAGATGCAGCTCGTTGAGACGTGTCGCCAACCGCTCGGCAAGGCGGCGAGCGTTCACGAAGATGATCGTGGAGCGGTGGGTCTCGACCAGATCCAGCAGACGTGGGTGGATGGCGGGCCAGATGCTGTTGGAGTGCGTCTGGGCCAAGCGCTGCGGCTCGGCCGTTGCCGGTTCTGGCGGCGCCGACACGCCCGCGGGAGCGGCTAAATCCGATGGCGCCGCAGTCACCGCCGCCGGCGCGCCCAACGGCGCCGGAGGTGCGAAATCGTCGTCGGGATCGGCGCGCTCGACGACGAGGCCGCCGGGGCCTGTCCCAGCGCTGGCTGCGGCCAGGTCGCCCATGTCCGAGACACCGACGATCACTTCCACGTCGAGCTGCTTGGTCATGCCGACGTCGGTGATCTCGACGTGTCGTTCCGACGGACGTTGCGGGTCGGTGCCTCCAAGGAACCGGGCGACTTCCGACATCGGTCGCTGCGTCGCCGACAGCCCGATGCGCTGGGGAGCCCCTCCCGTCGTGGGGGCAGTCAGCTCGAACAGTCGCTCCAGAGAGAGCGCGAGATGCGTGCCCCGCTTTGTTGCCGCGACCGAATGGATCTCATCGACGATGACCCAACGCACATACCGCAGCGTCTCGCGCGCCTGGGACGTGAGCATGAGGTACAGCGACTCGGGCGTCGTGATGCAGATGTCCGGCGGCCGGGTCACCAGTCGCCGCCGCTCCGCCGCACTGGTGTCCCCGGTACGCACGCCGACCGTCGGCAGATGCACCTCGACACCCAGGCGTTCGGCAGCCAAGCTGATACCGCGCAGCGGTGCCCGCAGGTTCTTGTCGACATCGACCGCGAGCGCCCGCAGGGGTGAGAGATACAGCACCCGGGTGCGCTCAGCTCGGTCGGGCTCCGGCTCGCCCATGATCCGGTCGATGGCCCACAGGAACGCTGCGAGCGTCTTGCCCGAGCCGGTGGGCGCCGCGATGAGGCAGTGCTGACCAGCGGCGATGGTGCGCCACCCCTCCACCTGGCACGGCGTCGGCGCGGCAAACGTCGTCGCGAACCACTCCGCAGTCGGCGCGGAGAACGCGGTGAGCGAAGGATGGCTGCTGCGCCGCTCGGCCGTCGAGTCGTCGGAGGTTGAAGGTGTACGCATTCGAATCACCGACAATCCAAGCCGATCGCGCACACCGCGAGCACGCTCAGCCGTTCGACACCGCAAGAAGTGCGGACTCTGTTGCCTCGCCACCGAGGCCCGCACAGAGGTGGCGGCCGGTGTGGTGAACACCGGTGCCGCCCGCTCTTGGCGGCTGCATTCACGGATTGCAGGGCCCCTCCAACCGGCGGCGCTGATCGGTCACGGCCTTCGAGCTCGCGCGACTTGCTTCGCGCTCTAGGTCCGCTCAAGCCATGGCCTCGCTTTCGACATCGCTGTGCGGCCGCCGTTCGTTGAGATTGCGCCCAGTTCCCAAAATACGAACATTTGTATCCTAATGTTGATATACTTTCAATGGACGTCAGAGAAGGCGATGCTGTCGTGAACGCTCTCGTTGCCGAGTACGACTCGCAGGCGGGCCCGAGACGCCCGGTTGCCTCGCGAATGGCCTCGGCAGGGGTGTTTCCGTTCGCCGCGCCGGGTGACCTCGATGCAGCCGGCATTGGGCCGGCGGCGGTGATCACAGAACTGCGCGACAGCGTCCACGCCATTGGTGCGCTGGGGTTGTGCCGCGACGAACTCGAGGCCGCTCTTGGCGCGTTGTCGCAGCTGCGTGCAGCAGTCGACGCCTGTGAAGCGCAGTTCGCAGCAGAAATCGACCGCCTCGGCGACTTCGGCGACGACGCCGCTGGAGTGCTGCGCAGCCAGTCCGGCTGCTCACGCGCCGCGGCCAAGCGCGCTGCGGGACGCGCCCAGGCACTCGCGCGGATGCCAAACGTCGCCGAAGCGCTCAGCCAAGGACGCACGACGGCCGAGCACGCCGACGTCCTCGTCGGCATTGCAGGCATCGCGGGCGCCGGCACAGTCGATTCCTGCGCTCAGCTGCTCGATACCGCTGCGGGGAGTGGGGTCGAGCGCACTCGGCGTGTTGCTGACGAGTGGATCCGTGAACACCGCTTGGGCATGAGCCCCGCCGAATTGCATCGCCGTCAACGCGCGCAGCGGCGCCTGACGATCGCGCGCACGGCGGACGGCATGATCAAGGCCACCGCACTCATGGACCCGGCCATCGGCGCCGCATTCCGCGCCGTCATCGACGACGTGGCGCAGCGCTTCAGCCAAGTCGATCAACGCGACCCGCGTCCCGACGCCGTCGAGCCGCGCAGCTACGCCCAGTGCCGACTCGACGCCTTGGTCGCACTCGTCGGCCTCGACGCATACCGCGCCAGCCGCCGTTGCCTCGACGAGGAGGAAGACCGACTCTGGCCCGAACTACGCGACTTGTGGGGAACTCAGCCTCGTGCACCGCTCGCACGCGAACACCTCGCCCATCTGCCTGCCGACATCGCCGTACCTGAGCGCGAGGGCGATTGCGCTTGTGGCGCAACTTCGCCAGACCGACGATTCGACGCTCCGAATGCACCGCGGCGGCGCAATCAGGTCGTCATCGTCGCTGACGTGAAGGCTGTCGAGGGCGACGAGTGGGCGCGCTGCGAGATTGCCGGCACCGGACCGATCCCGCTGCGCGAACTCGAACGCCTTGCGTGCGGGGCGGACATCTTCGGCGTCATATTCGACGGCGACGGCCAACCGTTGTGGCACGGCCGCCGGGTCCGCACCGTCACCGATGCCCAGTGGCGCGCTCTTGTTGCCCGCGATCGGCACTGCGTGGTGTGTGAGGCAGCCCCGAATTGGTGCGAAGCGCACCACCTTGTCCCCTGGCGAGCGCCGCACCGGGGGTCAACGAACATTGACAACCTCGCGCTGCTGTGCACCCGCTGCCATCACGAACTGCACGACAGTGGCCTCGCGCTGCGCCGTGGACGCCGCAACAGCTGCACGCTCGTGGCCGACCTCATGCGCGAATAGCGGGCCGCCAGACGACCTGACCGCGCAGCGATTTAGCTCGGCGGGTTGAGCGTGCCGTCGAAGCCGGAGTTGTGGGTGCCGTCGCACATGGGCTTGGAGGACGACATGCCGCAGCGGCACAGCGCCATCACCGACTCGCTGTTGGCGACGGTGTTCCCCTCGTGGTCGGTGACCGCGCAGGTTCCCTTGACCAAGAGCGGTCCGTTGTTCAGTACCTGCACCGTGATGTCAGCCATGTGAATCTCCCGAGGATGTCTGCGATGTTGCGCCGGATGCGTCAGTGTTGCACGCGCCAGCGCCAGCGGCAGCGGCAGCGGCAGCGGCAGCGGCAGCGGCAGCAACGAGCGGATCGGGCAAGGGCTGCGACCAGACCACCGCGACGCGCTTGGTGGCGCGAGTGAGCGCCACGTAGAGCGCTCGCAAGCCTTGCGGCTCCTCAGCGACGATGGCGCTGGGTTCGACGACCACCACGCCATCAGTCTCGAGCCCCTTGCAGAGTTGCACTTGCGCGAGCGTGACGCGAGGGTGCAGCGCCCCGGTGGTGTTACGGCTCTCTGCGGTCGCGCGGCCGAAGTCCAAACCGGCCTCCGCGAACGCCGAGGTGAGCTCGTCGATGAGTCCCGACGGCGAGACGACCAGCAAGTTCCCGCCGCCGAGCGCTTCGGTCTCTTCGATGACGACCGCCGAGACTGCGGCCGCGACGGCTTCGGAGTCTGCCGCCACGAATCGGGGCGGTGCGCCCTCGATGCGTACCGCTGCGGGCGGTGCGAGCTGCGGAGCGACTGCGCTCAGCACTCGGTTCGCGAGATTGAGGCTGGGCTGAGGGATCCGATAGCTGAGCGTCAGCTCTGCCAGTCGGGGCGCCACCGAGGCTGTCGGCAGATGGGCCAGCACTTCGTGCCAGTCGGTCGGAGCGAGCGCAGACGTGGCCTGCGCGATGTCGCCGACCACAGTCATCGAGCCGTTCAGCGATCGGCGGGCGATCATGCGCAACGCCATCGGCGACTGGTCCTGGCACTCGTCCACGACGATGTGGCCATACGTGCGAATGCCAGTGTCGCCCCGCCGGCGCTTCGAGCGGGTACGCGGTCCGAGCTGTGCGTAGGCCTCGTCGAGCAGCGGCACGTCCGCGTCGCTCCACTCGTAGGCGGCTTCGCTGTCACCGCGGGGCCGGTACAGCGACTCCCGCTCGGCTTCGGTGAGGACACTCGAGGCGGCCGAGCGCAGCAGCGCCCGCGAGCTGTAGAGGTCGCGCAGCAGCTGCGCAGGCGTCAGCAGCGGCCACATGCGCTCGAGCGCAGCCACGACGTCAGGGTGACGTGAGAAGCGCTCGCGCAACTTTGCGGGGTCGGGACGACGCCGATGCGACGCCGACATCGCCGCGTACATCTCCTGCTCGACGTAGGCGCGGCCCGCGTTGTGATGGCGAAAGCGTCGACGGGCTTCGGACACGATGGCGCGGGACTCGTCGACCCTCAGCCTCAGGTATCCCAGCCCGAAATCCAGCCGCAGGTCGCGACGGAACTTGCGCTGCCGATCCGCGAGCGCGTTGGCGATGAACTGCGGCATTCGGGCGTCGCCTTTGGCACGCGCCGCCTCGGGCGCGTCGCTGAGGCGCACCCGGACTTCGGGGAACAGCTCGTTGAACAGGTCGGCGAGCACGAACAGGTGCACGCCGACCTCGCCGAGACTGGGCAGGACTCGCTCGACATAGCGCAGGAACAGCCGGTTCGGGCCGACCACCAGCACGCCTTGGCCGGCAAGCGGGAACCGGTACGTGTACAGCAGGTACGCGGCTCGGTGCAGCGCCACGATCGTCTTGCCGGTGCCCGGCCCGCCCTGGCACACGAGAATGCCCTTGCGCGGACTGCGGATGATCTCGTCCTGCTCGGCCTGGATCGTGGCGACGACCTGCTTCAGCTGACCGTCGCGGTGCTCTTCGAGCGCTGCATACAGCGCGCCGTGGGCGGTCAGCCCGTTGGGGCCCGGACCCCGGCGGCCCGCGGAGGGGCCGAACGCGTCGAAATCGAACACTTCGTCCTCGAGGTCGGCCAGCTCGCGACCTCGACACACAAAGTGGCGACGTCGCAGAAGCCCGAGCGGGTCGCCGCCAGTCGCACGAAAGAATGGTTCGGCCACGGGCGCACGCCAGTCGACCACGACAGGTTCTTGGCGCTCATCGGCAACTGCGAGCCGACCGATGTAGAAGGTCTCGTTCGGTGCGGTCGAGGTGCGCTGCTGTGCCGGTTCGTCCGCCGCGGTTGCCTTCGACGGCCGGTCTATGCGTCCGAACACCAACGAAGACGAGCCCAATTCGAGCTGGCTGAGTCGCCCGGCCACGGTGCCCTCGATGACATCTCGCTCGAACCGCGCCTGGGTCGTGCCGCCGCGACCTACTTCGACCATGCCGCGCAGCCGTGTCGCGCGCTGCCGCGACGATTCCAGCAGCGCGTACGCCCGATCAATATGGGCCTGTTCTGCTTCGATTTCGGGATGGTTCACGCTGAATCTCGAACCTGCCTCACAGGACTCACCCGGGAAAAATGACCTACTAAGGCTAGTTGTCGCCAAAGCGGAGACCGCGCCACAACAACACCACCGCGGCGGCGATTGCAAGCGGCCACATTCCCAGCGCGACGGCTGGCGTCGTGCCCGAACGCAGCTCGACCCGAGCCACCAGCACCACCGGTTCGCCTAGCTCGCTGCGCTGAGTGACGGTGCCGCCGGGCGTCACGATCGCGCTGTATCCCGTGGTCGAGGCCTGCAGGACCCATCTGCCGGTCTCGACCGCCCGGAGCCGGGCGCTTGCCAGCGACTGAGAGGGCACTACCGAGGACCGGTACGAGGAAGCCAGCGTGGGATTGGCCACGATGCTGCCGCCCGCTCGCACGCCATCGCGCACAAGGCCGGGAAAGTAGATCTCGTACGACGTGGCAACGGCGATGTCACCCAGCGGCGTCCGCACGACGCCGGGCCCGACACCCGCGATCGCCTCGCGCGCGATCAGCGAGAGGTCGGCAAACGGTTCGACGAGGCCGCGCAACGGCACGTACTCGCCGAAGGGGACGAGGTGGGCCTTGTCGTAGCGATCGGTCAGGCCCAAAGACGGGCCGACCGCGACGGTCACGTTGCGAAAGCGCGGGGGGCTCTCGTCGGCGGTGCGCTCATAGAAGTTGGCGACGAGCACCAGGTCGCGCTCAGCCGCGAGCACCTCGAGCTCTGCGAGACGCGCAGACGCCTCGAGCGGGCCATCGCTGGATGTGCTGCTCTCGCTCCACACCATGAGATCGGCGGAGCCCGACCAGTCCGCAGTGGTCTGCAAATGCCGAAGCCGCGCGCTGCGCTGCGGTGTCGAGACATTGGTGCCCAGCTCGCCGCCGGCCTGCACCACTGCCGCGTCGATCGTGGCGCTGACTGCAGTGTCGGGAACGGCCAGCACGGCCACCGACACAACCCCCAGCACGAGCGCTGGCTTCCACACCCGCGTCCATTCGCGTGCGAACAGGCGCTCGACGACGACCGCGCCGACGCCGACCACGGCAATGATGCCGAGGGATCCCGCGGCCGATGCCACCGCCAGCCATGGCCCATCGACCTGGCCCAACGCCAGGTTCGACATGGCGACGCCGCCGAAGGGAATGCTCCAACGCGCTGCCTCGCCCACCACCAGCGCTGCGGGTGCAGTGACCATTCGCCACGTTCCGCTCGCGGCAATGAGCGATGTCGGCAGCGCCATGATGAGCGTCTCGACCGGCAGCGCCGCGACCCAGCCGGGCACTGTCAGCTCGGTCATCCAGAACAGGCCCAGCAGGTAGGCGCCCAGCCAGAAGGCGCATGCGGATGCCAGGCGATCTCTCCAGCGACCGCCGTCGGGCCCCCGATCGCAGAAACGCAGCCAGAGGCCGAAGCCGATCGGGCCGAGCGGCCACAATCCCCACGGCGGCAGCGACAGCATGGTCAGCACGCCCAGCCCACCGGCGAGGGCGAGGCGCACCAGTCGCGCTCGGGAGAACCTCCGGCTCACCGCGAAGCGCCGGGCTGAGTCGAACGAAGACGCTCAGCTGTCGTGCTTGCTGCGGCGTCGCCCCCTCGGATGCACGCGGGGATGCCCAAGCCGCGGCACGCCGCACCTGCGACGACGACGCCGGGCAGGTCGTGAGCCAGCGCCGAGTCGACGCGATCGATCAGGTCGCCGTGACCCGGGCGGTACTGCGGCAACGACCGGTCCCAGCGGGACACGCGCCAATCGGCGATGGCGCCGGGTCGGTCGCCGAGTGCGCGCAGCGTCGGCAGACGCGAGAGCTCGGCCAGCACTGCGTCCCGCAATTCGGTGTCGGACATCTTGGTGTGACGGTCGTCGTCGTCTCGTCCGACCGAAACCCGCAGCACGACATGATCCCCGTCGGACCATTGCGGCCATTTGCTGCTGCCGAAGCTGCACGCGGTAGTGAGCAGCCCCGTGCTGCGGGCCACCACGAAGCCGGCTTCGGGAATTGCGTCGTCGACGGCCTCAGTGCGCACACCGAACGTCACAACAGCGACGGAGGCGTAGTCGATACGCCCGAGTGCGTCGGCGGCGGCGGGAGCTGCGGCGAGGATCGGGCTGGCCGCGTGTGCGGGAACTGCGACGATCACAGCGTCTGCGTCCAGCGTTTGCGTTGCTGTCTCGACCGCAAGCGGGCGGCCAGATTCGAATTCGTCCAGTTCGGCGGGTCGCACTCCTTCGACGTCGACGCCGAGACGCAGATCGCATCGGGAGATTCGATCTCTCAGCGCGTCGACAAGCCTGCCCATGCCGCCGGCGAAGCTGGCAAAGATCGGCGCGCCCGTCGGGGCAGAAGAAACAGCGCGCAGGCCTCGCATCAGCGAGCGGCTGCGTTCGAGTGCGGTGCCCAGCATCGGCGCCGAGGTCGCGGCGTCAATGCGGTTGACGTCACCTGCGCTGATGCTGCCGAGCAACGGGTCGACCACCCGCGCCGCCACGGCTGTTCCGAGGCGGGCGCTCACGATGTCACCGACACTCGCGGCCGATCCGGCGTGCACCCGAGTGCGGGGCAGCACGTAGTCCATGGCTGCGCGCAGCACTGCGGATCGTCCCAAGAGGGGCGATCGCCATAGCGGTCCGAGCCGCGTCGGCACGCCCGCCACCAACCCGTCAGGCAACGGGGAAGCCGCGAGCCCGGTGGCGCGGGCCTGTACCACCGAAGCCCCCGACGCGGCTGGCGAGATGCACTCCGTTGAGATGCCCAGCTCTGCGCAGAGGTTCGAGGCCCATGGCACGCGCAGCAAGAAGGCATCAGCGCCCTCGTCCACTGACCGTCCCAGGAAGGGCGTCGAGAGGATCTTTCCACCGAGACGGTCTGTTGATTCGAGCAGCACGACATCGGGCGCGTCGGGCGCGGGCTCAGCGCTTCCGTTGGGGTACAGCAGGCGATATGCCGCGGTCAAACCGGTCACCCCGCCGCCGATGATGATCACTCGGGGCTTGGGCACTCGGGGCTTGAGGCCCCGCGAGGTCGGCTGTGGCGCGTTCACTCCCACTCGCCCGCGTTCGACGGCTCACGCTCGACGACATCGAAGTCGAAGTCATGGACATGGTCGACGAGGCATTCGAGCACTGCGGGGTCGGTCTCGGGCAGCACGCCGTGACCCAGGTTGAAGATGTAGCCGGGCGCAGCAGTGCCTTCGCCAAGAATGCGATCGGCGGCGGTGCGAACGGTCGGCCAATCGACCAGGCACAGCGCTGGGTCCAGATTGCCCTGCAGCGCCACGCCGGGCCCCACACGCTGGCGCGCCAAGCCCAGCGGCACCCGCCAATCGACGCCGACAACGTCCGCTCCCACTCGGGCCATCTGGTCGAGCAATTCGCCGGTGCCCACGCCGAAATGCGCACGGGGCACGCCCAGGTCTGCCAGCTCGTCGAACACCCGCTTGCTGTGCGGCGCCACGAACTCGGCGTAATCCGCCGGTGCCAATGCGCCCGCCCACGAATCGAACAGTTGCACGGCGCTGGCGCCGGCGAGCACTTGGGACCGCATCGACGCCGCTGCGATCCCGGCGAGCCGTTCCATGAGGTCGTGCCAGAGCGCCGAATCGGCGTGCATCAGCGCCTTCGTGAGCAGATGCTGGCGGGACGGCTGGCCTTCGATGAGGTAGCTGGCCACCGTGAACGGCGCGCCTGCGAATCCGATGAGCGGCACCTCCAGCTGCGCAACCAGCAGGCGCACGGTCTCGAGCACGTGGGGCGTATGCGCTTGCGGATCGAGGGGCGGCAGGCGATCGAGATCGGCGCGCCGACGCAGCGGTTCGGGTGCGACGGGGCCAACGCCAGGAACGACGTCGATGCCGAATCCGATGGCGGCGGCAGGCACGACGATGTCGGAGAACAGCACCGCTGCATCCACGCCGTAGCGCCGCACCGGCTGCAGTGTGATCTCTGCCGCCGTCGCCGGATCGGCGATGGCGTCCATGATGCTGCCGGGGCCGCGCAGCGCCCGGTACTCAGGCAGTGATCGTCCCGCTTGGCGCTGGAACCACACGGGCACCCGTTCGGTCGGCTCGCACCGTGCTGCTCGCAGGTACGCGCTGTCGCCCAGTCGACGGCTGGGGTGGTCTTCGGGCAGCGCATCGGAGCCAGCCATGCGCTGCGAACGGTACCGGGGCGGTCTCATTGCGAGCACGCCCAAAGCGATGAAACCCAGAGGCGAGCACACCCAGCGTGGGCGTGGCGACGCGCCCCAACCCCGACGACGCAGTGACTCGAAGCTCAGAGCCTGTCGGTAGCCTCACCCAACCCGCGGCGAATCGGGCCGACCACGACTCGGTTGACCCCCACAGGCCTCGCCGGCGGGCGGAGGCTGCAATGGTCGCCGACCCAACGACCCAATGGGCGCCGACCTCACGCGCCGCAGCCTCGGGCTCGCTGCGAGTTGCCCTGCTCACCTATCGCGGACATCCCTACGTGGGCGGGCAGGGCATCTACGTCCGGCATCTGTCACGAGAGCTCGCGGCCCTCGGGCACAGCGTCGAGGTGTTCAGCGGCCCTCCCTACCCGCAACTCGAACCCGGTATCAAGCTCACCGAGCTGCCGAGCCTCGACCTGTACCGCATGCCCGATCCATTCCGGGTCCCCAAGCTCGCTGAGTTTCGCTCCCCGATCGACGTGCTCGAGTGGGCCATCACGTGCACCGCGTCGTTTGCCGAGCCGCTGACGTTCAGCCTGCGTGCCTTTGCCGCACTGCGCGGGCGCATCGAAGACTTCGACCTCGTCCACGACAACCAGTGCCTCGGCTATGGCATCGACTGGCTGCGGCGCGCCGGCATGCCGGTGCTCGGCACGATCCACCACCCCATCACCGTCGACCGGCGGCTCGAGACGGCCCACGCCCCCACGTCTGGCAAGCGCTTCGCGCTCAACCGGTTCTACGCCTTCACCAAGATGCAGTCGCGGGTGGCCAAACGGCTCGATCGCGTTGTCACGGTGTCGCGCAACAGCTTCGACGACATCGTTGCGGACCACGGCGTCGACCCCGAGCGCCTCCACATCACTCACGTCGGCGTGGATCCCGCGCAATTCAGGCCGTTGCCTGATGCCGTGCCGGTGCCGGGACGGCTGATGACCACAGCCAGCGCCGATGTCGCGATGAAGGGCCTCGCGTACCTGCTCGAGGCGCTGGCCAAGCTCCGCACCGAAGATCCCGAACTGCACCTCGTTGTCATCGGGCGCCCGAAGGATGACTCGGCCGCCAGCCGGTTGATCGACGAGCTCGGCTTGCGCGGCAGCGTCGAATTCGTGAGCGGCGTGACCGAGGAGTGCATTGTCGAGCTGTACAACGAGGCCGAGCTGGCGGTCGTGCCGTCGCTGTACGAGGGTTTCTCGCTTCCGGCCATCGAAGCGATGTCGTGCGGCGTTCCGCTCGTCGCCACCACCGGCGGCGCATTGCCCGAGGTGACCGGACCTGACGGCGAGACCTGCTTGCAGGTTCCGTCCGGCGATGCCGAAGCCCTCGCAGCACGTATCGGCTGGGCGCTCCGACAGCCAGACCTGCGTGCCACCGTGGGTGCCGCGGGGCGCGTGCGGGTGAAGTCCAACTACTCGTGGACTGCCACTGCCCAGCACACCGTGGAGCACTACCGGGCACTGCTGGCCGGCCAGCCCTCACCCACACGACAGCGTCGGCTACTGCGCTTGGCCTCCTAGTCGCTGATGCTCACCGTTGACTACGAACGTCTCGGAGCCCGGCGTGGCGATCGGGTGCTGGATCTCGGCTGCGGCGCGGGCCGCCACGCCTTCGAGAGCGCGCGCCGTGGCTGCATAACGGTGGCCTCGGATCGGGACCACGCCGAGCTGCGATCGGTGACTGCCATGTTCGCGGCCATGGCAGAAGACGCTGGCATCGACGCGTCACACGGCAACAGCGAAAGTGCACACCAGGCCAGCGGCCACAGCGGCCCGGCGTCGAATCATGCGGTGCTGGCCGATGCGACCGCGCTGCCCTATCCAAACGGCGCCTTCGACCGCATCATCGCCGCGGAAGTGCTCGAGCACATCGACGACGACGAAGCCGCCATCGCCGAGCTCGCCCGGGTGCTGCGGCCCGGCGGGACCATTGCAGTCACCGTCCCCGCCAAAGCCGCCGAGCGTGTCTGCTGGGCCCTGAGCAGCGACTATCACGCGCCCGCAGTGCCAGGCGGCCATGTCCGCATCTACGGCTCAGACGAACTGCGGGCGAAACTGTCCGCCGCCGGCCTCTCGGTGAGCGACAGCCACGGCGCGCATGGCCTTCACACGCCCTACTGGTGGCTGCGCTGTGTGGTGGGTCCGCAAGACGACGACCATTGGCTGGTGAAGGCATGCCACCGGCTGCTCGTGTGGGACATCACCGAGGCGCCGAAACTGACACGAACACTTGACCGCTTCTTGAATCTGGTGCTGCCCAAGTCGCTTGTGCTGTACGCGTATAAGTCCCCAGAGTTCCGTCGGCCACACGCGTCCGGGCCCGCAGCGCCGCTGCGCCAACTGGAGGCGAGCCATGCGGGCTGAGGGCTCGTGGGCCACCGCCGGGACGCAGCAGCGCTCGCTCGCCGAGAGTTCGCTGGGACCCCAGGCGGTGATGCATACGGGCAGCACGGACGCGGTACGCCTCACTCGCCCTCTGCTGTCCGATGCCGAGATTTCCGTCACAGCGGACTTCATCGAGTCGTGTCAGCTGCACGATGGCCTCATCGTGTGGTTCGAGGGCGGGCACGCCGATCCGTGGAATCACATCGAGTCAGCGATGGCGCTTGCGGCCGCCGGCCGGCACTCGGCTGCCGAGGCCGCATACGAGTGGCTCGTGGCAAACCAGCACGACGCCGGGAGCTGGCACAACTACTACACCGCCCGCGGCGTCAAAGACCGCAAGGTGGACACGAACTGTTGCGCCTATGTCGCCGTGGGCGTGTGGCACCACTGGCTGTCCGTCGCCGATCTCGGCTTCGTCGAGGCCATGTGGCCGGTGGTCGAGCGCGCCCTCGACTTCGTCGTCGGCCTGCGCAAGCCGAGCGGCCACATCCCGTGGGCCGTCCATGCGGACGGCACGCCGTGGCCGTATGCCCTGCTCACCGGCTCGTCGTCGGTTGTCCACTCATTGCGGTGCGGCGGCGCGTTGGCGGCACTGCTCGGGCACCAGCGCCCCGAATGGGACCGCACGGCGCAGCGCATCTGCCAACTCATCCGTCACCGACCCGATTCATTCGAGCCGAAGGACCGGTGGGCGATGGATTGGTACTACCCGGTGCTGTGCGGCGCCTTGGAGGGCGCCCAAGCGCGGGCACACCTCGCGGCCGGCGCACCGAAGTTCCTCCTGGGCGACCGCGGCGTGCGGTGCGTGGCCGATCAACCGTGGGTGACCGCTGCGGAGACGTGCGAGTGCGCGCTCGCCCACTTGCGTGTAGGCGACGAATCCGCCGCGCGCCAACTGTTCGCAGCCACATCGGCGCTGCGGACCGAAGATGGCGCCTACTACACCGGATGGGTCGTGCCGCAGGCCACGACCTTCCCGCACAACGAGACGTCCACCTACACCGCCGCGGCCGTTCTGCTCGCCGCCGATGCCATCGAGCGCCGGACCCCGGCCGCCGGCGCACTCGTGCGCACACCGCCCGCGCTGCGAGCAGCCGTCGAGCCGAGTTCCCAATCGCGCCTCGACGTCACACAGCGAACCGGGCGTTCACGCCGCTGAGACGCTGCCCGGCGTCACTTACGGTGCGCCGGGACAAAGACCTCCGAGAACAAGGCCTCAGGAGTGGCGAAGGACCCGCAGGCTGCCCTGCGCTGCGTGCTCAGTGAAGCCATCTTCGAGGGCGCGCAGCCAGATCTCGTAGGGGGGCCGGCCCCCGTCGGCGGGGTCCCCAAAGACATCGTGGATGGCGAGGAGGCCACCGGGCGCAACCTTCGAGGACCACGCGTCGTAGTCGGCGTGCGCGACCTCGGTCCCGTGGCCGCCGTCAATGAACACCAGTGCGGCGTCACCCCAATACGAGGCGATGGTCACAGAATCGCCCACGATGGCAATCACCGAGTCCTCCAGGCCCGCCGCCGCGAGGGTCTCGCGCAGCAACGGCAACGAATCCATGCGGCCGGTTCGCTCGTCAACCAGTTCGGTGTCGTGGTGCTCCCAGCCTGACTGCATCTCCGCCGAACCACGATGGTGGTCGATGGTGAACAGCACGCTGCCCGCTTCGGACGCCGCCGCACCGAGGTACACCGCCGACTTGCCACAGTACGAGCCGATCTCCACGAGCGGGCCGGACGCTGCGGCCTCGCACCCGGCGCGGTACAGCGCGAGACCTTCGTCGTGTGGCATGAAGCCCTTGACCTGCTGAGCCAGCGCAGCCAGCTCGGGCTTCATGACGCGGTCTCGCTCTTGCGAGCGAACAGCACCCGATCGAGCAGCAGGAACTTTCCGATCCACAATGCCCCGAAGCCAGCCAGATTCGCGGCCATCACTGCGACGGGAGCGTCCCAGGTGCGATCGGCGAGTGCGACGAGCACGGACGAAACCGCCAGACCCGCGAGGCTGTAGGTCCAAAAGGGCAGGATCTCACGGGATACCGAGTGGCGGTCCGCTCGTCGCCAGACCCAGCGGCGATTGGCGAGGTACGCAGGCAATGCCGCCACGCAGACCGCCACGACGTTGGCGACCACGCCGGGCCAGCCCAGCACGCTGTACGCCACAAAGAGCACGCCTTGGGTGATGACGACGGTGCCCACAGACACAGCCCCGAAGCCCGCCAGCCGCGTCCCGGCCAGGGTGCGAAGGCGCTGTTTCAAGCTGCGTCAACTAGGGTCGGCCGGCGCATTGGGCCGGTAGAACGTCGCCAGCAGGAGCAGCGTCGAAGCCACGCCGCCCGCGATGGCCACGACAAACCACACCGGACCGCTCCAGTCGATTCCGAGGGCGTTGTCGAGGGACCACTCACCAGGACCGGTCGCAGCGAGAGCCGCTGCGGCGACGGCCAGCACGAACACGTACTCCCAGCCCTCGCGGATGATGAAGAAACCATTCGTTCGATGGCCGACCCACCCGGCGGTCGTCATCACCCCGATGAACGCCATCGCACTGAGCGGTGTCACCAGGCCGAGCGCCAACCCCAAGCCTGCGCCGATCTCGGTCAGCGCGGCCAAGTAGGCGTGGAGTTTCCCGGGTCGCAGACCCTCGGATTCGAACCATCGGCCGACGCCTGCGATGCCGCCCCGGAACTTGGCAATGCCGTGCAGTGCAAGCACCACACCAACGATGACTCGCAGCACCAGCAAGCCCAAATTGATGCTGTCAGGATCCACGGCGACGCCTCCTGGGGAGTGGGGTTCGTGCGCCGCGCCACAGTAGTGAACTCACCAGCGAACTCACCGTCCAGGGTCGCGTTCGAGATCCATGCGGTAGACGTTCGTCGCGCGCTGCCCGAACCCCAGCCGGGCATACAGGCGATTGGCTGCGGTTCGGTCAGGGCGCGACGTCAAGTCGACAGTGCGCGCACCGGCGTCGCGGGCGATCTCGATGGCGCGCAGGTTCAGCGCTGCGCCGACGCCCCGCCCCCGGGCCTCGGCATCGACGACAACGTCCTCGATCCAGGCTCGCAGTCCGCTGGGCAGCGGGAACAGCACCAGCACCATGGCCCCGATGATCTCGCCGCCCGGTGCGCCATCGCGGGCCACCAGCATCGTGTTGGCTTGGTGGGCGACGATGCGTGCCAGTGCCTCGGCGTCTGGTGACGGCGACGAGCGAGAGAGCTGGGGGTGCAGGCGCGCGTACGCCGCGACCAACTCGTTGTCGACACGCTCGCAAACTTCGACGACGAGACCGTCGGAGCCAGCGGAGCCAGCGGGAGCGGTGCTGCCATCAGTCACTGCGCGCATCGTACGCACGGGCTGCCGGCACGGCACTCTCGTGGGCAAGAGGCCGCTCGGCAAGGGTGCGGGTAGCCTCGCCGCCGTGGCTCATCTTGAGTGGTTGGAGCGACCTGAACTCTCCGACGCCGTGCTGATCGCGGCCTTCTCGGGATGGAACGACGCCGGCGATGCCGCTACCGAATCGGCGAAGTTCTTGCGGCGCCGATTCCGCAGCCACCCCGTGGCGCAGGTCGACCCTGAGCTCTTCTACGACTTCGCCTCGGTGAGGCCCAGCGTGCGCCTCACCGACGGCGAGCGCCATATCGATTGGCCCAGGCCTGAGGTGCGGGTCGGCGAGCTCGACGACGGCCGGCCGCTGGTCACGATGCTGGGGGTCGAGCCCCGGCTCCGGTGGCGCACGTTTTGCGATGTCGTTGTCGAGACCGCCCAGACGCTGGGTGTGTCAACGGTCGTGACACTGGGCGCGCTGCTCACCGACACGCATCACAATGCCCCGGTCAATGTCGTGGGCGCTTCCAATAACGCCGCCCTGAATCTCACGATGGGTCTGCGGCAGTCCACCTATGAGGGACCGACCGGGATCATCGGCGTGCTCAACGACGCGTGCCACCGGGCCGGGTTCTCCAGCGTGTCCTTCTGGGCAACTGTGCCGACGTACGTCCACAACTACCCCTCCCCCAAGGCGGCGCTCGCCTTGGCCGAGCGGGTGGCGCAGTTCTTGGGCATCAACCTCGGCGAGTCCGAGCTGCACAGCGCCGCAGCCAACTACGGCCGCCAGATCGACGAACTGGTTGCCGGCGACACCACCCTGGCCCAGTACGCGCAGCAGATCCTCGAAGAGTCCGCCGCCGAAGCCGTCGAGGACTTCAGCGAAATGGTCGAGAACCCCGACGCCCTCATGAGCGAGTTGGAGCAGTTCTTGCGCCAGCAAGAACCAGAGTGACCCCGTCGTCTAGACAGTTCAGGCCAGGACGTGGCGCAGGGCCAGCTCCACCTCTCGCTGGTGTGCGGGGTCGATGACCGGCCCGTCGGGACCGACGACGTAGAACGAGTCGACCACTTCGTTCGCGAGCGTCTGGATCTTCGCGGACCGGATGTCAAGACCCATCTCGGCCAGCACGCGAGTCACCTTGTACAGCACGCCGATGTGGTCCTCGGTGCGCACCTCCACGATCGTCGCGCTGGTGGCCGACTCGGCGTCGAAGGCGATTTCCGTGGCAGCGCGAGTGGCTGACAACGCTCGGCGCCGCCGGTACACGCGGGCCCGCTCGGCGATGCGCGCTTCGAGCGCGAGGTGGCCGCGCAGCGAACGGCGCACGTCGTAGATCACGCGGTCCCAGTCGACAGGAGTGTCAGGCGGCACGATCCGAAAGCTCGACACCGCCATGCCCGCGGGGCTCGAATAGGCATCAGCCTGGAGAACGTCGAGGCCACGCAACGCCAGTACGCCTGCAGCTCTGCTGAACAGGCCACGCTCGTCGGGCGCCACGACGGTGAGCATGTCGCCGCCGACGCGCAGCGCCGTCTCACCGGCGGCCATCAGCTCGACGACCTCGTCGGTGAGCAGGCGCCGGTGGCGCGTGGGCGCCGGGTCGGATCCGCTGAGGTGCTCCGCTGTCATCTCCACGAGCGTGGAGACAAGGCTTGCCGTCCAGTCTCCCCAGGCCATCGGGCCCGTGGCAGTGCAGTCGGCCTCGGTCATCACGGCCAGGAGTTCCAGAAACTCCTCGGTCTGGGTTGCGCGGGCCACCGTCGTGACGGTCAGCGGATCTCCCAGATCGCGCCGCGTTGCGACATCGGTGAGCAGCAGATGGTGCTGCACGAGACGCACCAGCGTGTCTGCATCGGTGGCGTTCCATCCGCACCGGCGGGCGATCGGACCGGCGAGACGCATGCCTGCTTGGGTGTGATCGCCGGGATAGCCCTTTCCGATGTCGTGAAGCAGCGCGCCCATGAGCAGCAGATCCGGGCGGGATACGCGGTGGGTGAACCGCGCCGCTTCAGCGACGGCTTCGAGCAGGTGCCGATCAACGGTGAAGCGGTGGTAGCGCGAGCGCTGGGGGCGATTTCGATTGGGCGCCCATTCGGGCAGAAGGCGCGTCCAGACGTCGAAGAAATCCAGCGACTCGATGACGCCGATTGCTCGATTGCCACAGCTGAGCAGCTCGATGAACAGGTCGCGTGCTCCATGTGGCCACGGCTCTGGGAACGTCGGTTGCCGCTCGGCGAGCTTCGCCAGGCTGGCGCGGCTGAGCGGGATCCTGTTGCGGGCCGACTGCACCGCAGCGTGCAACACCAACAAGACGTCCGTTGCGGGATCCCCGTCGATCACCAGCTCGCCGTCATGCACGGACAGCCCGGCGATGTCCACGTCGATGTCGGGTTGCGGCGCCTCGGCGGAATCGGCCGCGGCAAGCCGGACCGCCCGAGACCACAGTTGGTCCGACAAGAACGCGACGACGCGGCCGGCTCGGGCGATATCCGCCATGAACGCGTCGGCGTCGACGCTGCCGTATCGCTCCGCTACTGCGTCCTGATCGTCCGCGGAAAGGACATCGCTGCGCAGACCCGTCGTGCGGTGCAGCTCGACCCGAGCG
Source organism: Acidimicrobiales bacterium (assembly GCA_963663635.2). Taxonomy (GTDB): domain Bacteria; phylum Actinomycetota; class Acidimicrobiia; order Acidimicrobiales; family Poriferisodalaceae; genus Poriferisodalis. Next base: position 90,323 of record CAXXMY010000015.1, on the reverse strand, counting down.
CGCAGCAACGTCTGGTAGGCCCCTGCCAGCCGTTCCTGGTCGGCGGGCAGCAGCTCGACACCGGCGAGCGATGCCCAGCCGATTGCGTGCACATCTCGCAGGCCGCCGCGGCCGGTCTTGAGATCGGGCTCGAGCAGGAACGCAACCTCGCCGCCGACGTGGTGCCTGCGGCTGAGCGCGCGCTCCAGCGCATCGAGCCGCTGCGCTGCATTGGTCTGCCAGTCTTCGCGCACGCCTGCCAGCAGTCGCTCGGTCAGTCCGGCGTCGCCGGCCAGGTGACGGGCGCTGGAGAGCGCCGTCGCTGTGTCGATGTCGGTGGCTGCGAGCTCCAGCGCTTGGTCCACTGATCGCACGGCGTGACCGAGCTTCAGCTTCTCGTCCCAGATCGGATACCACAGACGGTCCGCCAAGTCGCCGGTGTCGACATCATCGTGCAGCAGGAGCAGGTCAATGTCGCTGCCGGGGCACAGCTCGCCGCGCCCGTAGCCGCCGACCGCAACGAGTGCCACGCCTTCGTCGTCGGAACGCCCGGACTCCTCGACCTCGGACTTGAATCGCTCGATGAGCCATTCGTCGGTGAGGACCGAGAGCGCAGCGGGCAGCTCGACGGTGTCGATGTCGGTGCGGGCAAGCAACGCGGTACGGCGGCCGCCGAACGTGCTCATCGCTGTCCCTCTGCTCGCCGGCGCTGCAGTACTTCGAACGCCTTGGCAGCGCCCCATGCGATGCCGACAGGTCCCAGCGCAGGATCGACGTCTGCGAACGATGCCGGCGTCAGACCGTAGGGATCATCAGGAAAGCGGGATGCCTCGAACTCGTCGCGATGTGGAACGGGAACGCCGCCGGCTCGGAGCACTTCGGTGGGAAATCGGACGGCGTCACGCAGGATGCTGAGCGGCGTGGAGTGCTGCGCGTCGACATCGGTGAACAGCAGCTCACGTAGCGCGGGACCGGTCTCGGCCACGCACCGCGAGCCCGCTGCGCGCGCGGGAGCGCGCAGATCGGCTGCCACCGCAGGGCCACGCGGCTCGCTCGCCTCAGCCACGCAGCGTTCCACCCACGCAGGAAGTGCCGCGATCACCAGATTGGCGAGATCGGTTGCTGCCTCGTGCAGCGACTCAGGCACACCAGCCGGCGTGGTCGCAGCCTCTGATTCGGTGCCGAGTCCCGCCGCGCTCATCTCTGGGCCTTCGGAGTCTGGGCCTTCGGAGTCTGGGCCTTCGGAGTCTGGGCGAGTGACGCGCCAGGCGTCAGTGCGCCATTGAGGTTCCCCGATCGGAACCCTTCCAAATCGAGCGTGACGTAGCGATAACCGACCCCGGCGACGGCATCCACCATGGCCTCGCGCTGTGCGATGGCCTCGGCGAGATCTTCGAGCGGCAGCTCCAGGCGCGCAGTATCTCCGTAGTCGCGAACCCGCAGCTGGCGGAAGCCCAGGCGTCGCAGCGCAGCTTCGGCGCGGTCGAGCCGAGCCAGCAGCGGCACGGTCACCTGTGTGCCGTAGGGCAGTCGGGAAGCCAAGCATGCGGCCGCCGGCTTGTCCCATGTGCGCAGGCCAAGCTCGGCGCTGACGCGACGGACATCGGCTTTCGCAAAGCCGGCTTCAACCAGCGGGAAACGTGCCCCCCGATCACGGGCAGCGTGCTGACCTGGCCGATGGTCGCCGAGGTCATCGACGTTGACGCCCAGCACCACCACCGCATTGCGTTGTGCCGCCAACGGCTCGAGCTGATCCATCAGCGCGGACTTGCAGTGGAAGCAGCGATCGGTGTCATTGACTCGGTAGGCGGCGCGGGTCATCTCGTCGGTCTCGGCCGTCTGCCAGCGCAGGCCCCACTCCGTTGCGAGGGAAGCACAGTCAGTGGCTTCGTCGGTCGCGAGGCTTGCCGAGACTGCAGTCACGCACAGTGCACCGTCGCCGAGCACGTCGTTGGCCGCCCACGCCACCAGCGCCGAATCGACGCCGCCGCTGAAAGCCACGACGACGGGACCCGTCTGCTCGAAGACCGCCCGCAGCCCGCTGATCGACGCCTCCTTGGTCACCGCCACTCAGAGCCGCCCACTCAGAGCCGCTCAGCCGGAATCGCGTAAAACAGCTCGGCCCCGCCGGTGACGGCGGGCACGAGGCCGCGGGCGGACGGCAGGATCTGGTCGGCATAGAAGCGGGCCGTCGCGATCTTGTCGGCAAGGAACTGCGGAGATCTCGGTCCGGCGGAAGCGCCGGCCGCGCCATTGCGAACCTCCTCGGCCGTCACGCCTTGTTCGGCCAACAAGCTCGCCGCAGCAGCAGCGCTGCGGGCCAGCAGCCAGCCGCCCACCACCACGCCAGCGAGCCGCATGAACGGAGAGGAGCCGGCGGCCACGTCGTTCGGCGCGGCCGAGAGCTGCCCACCGAGCCACATCGCTGCATCGCCCATGGCAGATGTGCCGTCGCTTAACGCAGCGCCGATTGCGGCTAGGTCGGCGTTGCCGCTGGCGGCGAGCGCGCCCGCCGTCGAGCCCATGTCACCGATCAGGCGAGCCATGGCTTCGCCGCCGCCGAGCGGCAGCTTGCGAAAGGCCAGATCGGCCGCCTGAATGCCGTTCGTGCCTTCGTAGATCGGAGCGATGCGGCTGTCGCGCCAGTGCTGCGCAGCGCCCGTTTCCTCGATGTATCCCATGCCGCCGTGCACCTGCACGCCCAGCGAGGTCATCTCGACGCCCAAGTCGGTGCCCCAGCCCTTGCTGATCGGCGTCAGGATCGCCGTGAGTTCTTCGGCCAGTTGACGCTCGTCGGGATCGGTGGCCACGATAGAACGGTCGATGGCCGCCGCGTTCAGGTACATCACGCCGCGCATGGCTTCGGCGTTGGCGCGCATCGTCAGCAGCATGCGCCGCACGTCGGCGTGGTCCACGATCGGCGATGACTCGCCCGGCGGCAGCTCGGCGCCGATGGCGCGTCCCTGGCGCCGCGTCAACGCGTACTCACGCGCCTGCTGGTACGCCCGCTCGGTAAGCGCAAGGCCTTGCAAGCCCACCGACAGGCGGGCGTTGTTCATCATCGTGAACATGGCCCGCATGCCGCCGTGCTCGGGGCCGATGAGGTAGCCCACCGCGCCCTCGTTGTCGCCGTAGGACATCACGCACGTGGGGCTGGCGTGGATGCCGATCTTGTGCTCGGTGGACACCGCCCGCAGGTCGTTGCGCTCACCGAGCGAGTCATCGGGATTGACGAGGTACTTGGGGACCAGGAACAGGCTGATGCCGCGGGTTCCCGGCGGCGCATCTGGCGTGCGGGCCAGCACCAGGTGGATGATGTTGGATGCCAGCTCGTGCTCGCCGTAGGTGATGAAGATCTTCGTGCCCGTGATGAGGTAGCTGCCGTCGGACTGCGGGATGGCCCGGCTGGCGAGCGCACCCACGTCGGAGCCGGCATGGGGCTCGGTCAGGTTCATCGTGCCGGACCACTCGCCGCTGATCAGCTTGGGCAGGTAGGTCTGCTGCAGCGACTCGTCTGCGTGGTGCATCAATGCGTCGATCGCACCCTGAGTAAGCAGCGGGCACAGGCTGAACGCCATGTTGGCGGCGGTCAGCATTTCCTGGACAGCGAGACCGACGCACCACGGCATGCCACCTCCGCCGTAGTCGGGGTCGAATGCCATGCCGTTCCAGCCGGAATCCACAAACTTGCGGTACGCGTCGGCGAAGCCGTCGGGATGGGTGATGACGCCGTCGTCGTAGACAAGGCCCTGCTGGTCGCCGACGGCGTTCAGCGGCGCCACCTCAGCCGACATGAAGCGACCGGCCTCGTCGAGCAGCGCACCGGCAGTCTCCAGATCCGCGTGCGCGAAGCGCTCGCGCGTGGCCAGATCGCCCAGATCTGCCACATGCTCGAGCACGAACAGCATGTCGTCAATGGGTGCGGAGTACTCGGACATAGCTGCCTCGCTGGCGGAGCGTCACGGACTCCCCAACAGACTACGGCCCGCCCTGCGCGGGCTGCTATCCGTCGAGGCCGCCCCAATGGTTGGAGCGCAGGCCGATGCGTTCGAGAACGGTTTCGGGTTCGGAGAGCAGGCCGGTGTAGAACGTGCCGAACTCGGCATAGATGGCGCTGGCTTCGTCGTAGCGCATCGTGTACACGACGTCCTTGAGGTCGTCGAGATGCTCGCCGAACAGGGTGACACCCCACTCGAAATCGTCCACGCCAGTGGAACCCGTCACCACCTGCAGAATGCGGCCCCGGAATTGACGGCCCGATTTGCCGTGCTCGTACATCAGCTCGCGACGGTTGTCGTAGGGCAGCGTGTACCAGTTGCCGCTGCCCTCGGACACGGCACTGCGGCGCTTCGACATCGGATAGAAGCAGAAGGCCTGCTTGCCCTCGGGCGGCAGCTGCGGATACAGCCGCGGGGTCTTCATCTCTGGGGGCAGGTCGGGGGCGTACTCGCTGGTCTCAGTCATCGACACGTAGCTGTCCGCTACTTCCAGTCCGGCGTGCTGCAAGTCGGTCTGGAGCGCACGCAGCTGCCACAGATCAGGCCCCAGTGCCATGAAGCCGACGTCGGCCTTGTGACCGAGGACGGCCACGGTGAGCACTTGGTGATCGCCCGCAGCCGCAGCCGCGACCGCCGCGAGCACGCCGCGGGTGTTCGTGTTCGGCGTGAGCTTGCAGAACAGGTGGAGCACACCCCATCCCACCGATGTCGTGATCTCGGGCACAGCGCCTCCCATGTGTGACCGGCCGGGATGAACAGTCGCCGCGTCTCGGCGTGCAGCCTAGGAACGGGCTGCGGCGGCGGCTTCCGAACGGCGGGCGTGGTTCGTCGTGGGCAGCAGGCTCCCGCAGTACACGTTGAGGTCGTCGCCGCGAGCGAAGCCCACAAGCGTCATGTCGGCCGCTCGGGCTGCCTCGATGGCCAACGAGCTGGGTGCACTGACCGCCACCAACGTGCCGATTCCGGCCGCCCACGCCTTTTGCGCCATCTCGAAGCTGGCCCGCCCGCTGACGAACAGGGCAATGCGCCTGCTGTCGTCGCGCCCGTCGAGCAGGCGTCGCCCGATCACTTTGTCGACAGCGTTGTGCCGTCCGATGTCCTCGCGCACGACGTCAATACGGCCTGAGGCGTCGAAGGTTGCAGCAGCGTGCAAGCCGCCGGTGCGGCCGAACATCTCCTGAGCAGCAGGCACCGCCGCGACCGCTGCGGTGACGGCGTCGACGCTGAACCGGCTCGTGCCGCGGATCGGGCCCAGAACCGCAGCCATGTCCACGATGGTGGTGCTGCCGCAGATGCCGCACGCAGCGCTCACGTTGCCCAGCCGGGGCGTCGGCACTGGCGCCGCCCCGCCCGTCTCGACGGTCACGACGTTGTATTCGAACTCCGCCGCCGGCCCCTCGCCGCAATAGCGCACGCCCGTGATGACCGCATCGCCGAGCAGACCATCGCCCGCGCAGAAACCGGACGCCAGTTCGTAGTCGTGACCAGGCGTGCGCATCGTCGTGGCGACGAGATGCCCGTCGAGACGAATCTCGAGCGGTTCCTCCACCACGACTTCATCAGGTGAGCGACCCCACTCGCCGCCCCGCAGCCGATCCACCAGCACCTTCGCTGTGCGTCCCCGCCGCATCCGGTCAGGGTACCCCGCCCCCAGATGGCTTCGCCCGGAGCCGCAACGACAGCCACAGTTGAGATGCGTGACGCCCGTCAGGGGCACTCGTGCACCGTTCGCCGTCTTTCAGGCGTTGGCTCGCCGTCTGGACCTCGGCCCATGACAGCCTGGCGGAGCATGAGCTGGAGAGAATGGACATCTGCATCGAGTCGCGCTGCATCCGCGGAATCGCCGCCGTCAGCTTCGACCAACTCGGCGGCCAAGCGTCTCCACTCATCGGAGTCGTCATCACTGATCGCGCAGGCCCGGTCGAGACGCGCATTCCAGACATCCAGATTGGTCGGACCTCGCAGGCCCGTCGTATTGCGCCACGTTTCGACGTTGAGCGACGCCAGCGGGAACGACGCTGCACACCAGTCGCCGTTGTTCACCATTACCCACAAGACCGAAATGGCTTCCTCTTGCAAACTTCGGCCCTCGGCTATCGCAGCGGGGCCGTCTGGCTCGCCGCCATCGGCCACGATGAGCTCGTCAGCGAGAGCGGCCGCCGCGCTGTGCTCCCAGATCGGAGCTGCACACGCACGCTCGAGGCGCTCGTGCCACGCGTCATTGCTCGTCGGCCCCTCCAGACCGGTGACCGTGCGCCACCATTGGCCGGCGGTCTTACCGAGCATCTCTGGCGGCGGCCCCGACTGCCGCTCCATCCCGTTGAACCAATCGTCGAACGTCGCTGTTGCGCCGGTCCCCGCAGGGCTCGAGCTCGGAGCCGACTCTTGTGCGGATGCCGGTGCGGGAGAATTTGTGGACCGAACCTCGTCCTGCGGAGACCCTTCGCCCGATGATGAACCGCACGCGCCCGCGACAAATCCGCACACAAGAACTACTCCCACGAATGATGGGAGCTTGAAGAATCGTGCGCGCATGCTCAGTCGGCAGTGCCGCGTTCAACGATCCACTGGGTGTGCTGGCCGGTGACTTCCGCAACAAGATCGAAGTCGGCGTCATAGTGGAGCACAGCAAGTTCGCGATTTTCGGCGATTGACGCGACGAGGGCGTCGACGAGGGAAACCCCACGATGGCAGCCCCGCTGGACGAGCAACCGCTGGATCTCGACGGCACGCTGAAGGTCGCCTTCGGTTGTCGGCGCTACGTCGAAGGCATCAAGTCGGCTCGTGATCTCGTCGTGGCGTAGATGTCGGCGAAGCGGTCGAGCGCTGCCATCGCGCCTTTGTGGTCGTCGGCGAGATAGAGGCCGTGCAGTTCGCCGAGCGCGTCCCAGGCTGGGTTGAGCCGTGGATGGGCGGCGAACAGGACGTCAAGGCGGGCCTGGTCGGCGGCGTCGAGCTTGTCGGGTCTGCGCATCAGCAGGAATCTCGCCCGGAACACGTCGCGGTCGAAAGCGGGCTTGGAGCCTTCGGGGCGGCGCTGGACGTCTCGGCGGACCGCGACCAGCCCTGCTTGGAACCATCTGATGACGTGGAACCGGTCCAGGACGTGGCGGGCGTGGCCGAGCCGCGCCTCGAAGGCATCGCCGTTGAAGTTTGCGGCTCGTGATCTCGTCGTGATCGGCTGCGTTCCGGGCACTGAATCCCAGCTCAAAGATCACCGGTGTACATAGCGCGATTCGTCCTGCTGCGATCAAGGGCGCCGCAGTCGCGAAGACGCGATCCTGACTGAGACGTGCAAAGGCGCTCGTGTCAGCGAGATAGGTGGCGCGGGCCACCTCAGCTGTCCCCGCCCCACGCCTCCTCCGCGGCTTCGAAGTCGAAGCGGTCGGGCTCGGCGAGCAGTCCGAGAAGCTCGAGACGGCGTTTCGCGTTCACAATCTCGCGTAGCGAGGCATCGATGGTCTCTCGCAACGTCGTTGTGCCCAGAATCTCAGCTGCCTGACTAGCGATGTCTCTGTTTACTTCAACAGATGTCTTTGTCACGGTAAAACGATATCAAGCTCTGCTCACCTGCTGGTGAGGATATTGCCGGGCTTCCCATCGAGACATTGGCAGGCCCGCTGGATTCTGGTTGCCACGCAATCGGTGTCGGGACGCGAAGCGGCCCGGGCGCTAAGCCCGGGCCGTTCGAATTGTGTGATGTCGCTGGGACTGGACCGCTAGAAGTCCATGTCCGGCATGCCGCCGCCGGCGCCGCCCGAATCGGGCATGTTGCAGATCACTGCCTCGGTGGTGAGGAACAGCGCTGCGATCGACGCCGCGTTCTGCAGCGCGGACAACGTCACCTTGGCGGCGTCGATAACGCCAGCCTCGACGAGGTCTTCGTAGTCACCGGTTGCAGCGTTGAGGCCGATGGCACCGTCGAGGTCGCGGACCTTGCTGACGACCACGCCGCCCTCGAGACCCGCGTTCTCGGCAATCTGCTTGAGCGGTCCGGCCAATGAACGCTGTACCAGCCGAGCGCCAGTGGCGACATCGCCGTCCAGCTTGTCGGCCGCGGCGCCCACCGCAGCTTCGGCCCGAATCAGCGTCACGCCGCCGCCGGCCACGACGCCGGATTCAATGGCCGCCTTGGTGGTGCTGACCGCGTCCTCGATGCGGTGCTTCTTTTCTTTCAGCTCGACCTCGGTGGCCGCGCCGACACGGAGCACCGCAACGCCGCCCGACAGCTTCGCCAGCCGCTCTTGGAGCTTCTCGCTGTCGTAGTCGGAGTCGGTGTTCTCGATCTCGTTCTTGATCTGCTCGATGCGGCCCGCAACCTCAGCCTGGTCGCCGGAACCCTCGATGATCGTCGTCTCGTCCTTGGTCACCACTACACGGCGGGCCGTGCCCAGCAGGTCGAGCGTGGTGTTCTCAAGCTTGAGGCCGACGTCCTCGCTGATGACCTGGCCGCCGGTGAGGATCGCCATGTCGGCGAGCATCGCCTTGCGCCGGTCTCCGAAGCCGGGGGCCTTCACTGCAACCGAGCGGAAGGTGCCACGGATCTTGTTGACGACGATCGTGGCGAGCGCCTCGCCCTCGACGTCCTCAGCGATGACCACGAGCGGCTTGCCCGACTGGGTCACCTTCTCGAGCACGGGGAGCACGTCGCGAACAGCCGAGATCTTGCCCTGCATGAACAGCAGGTACGGCTCGTCGAGCACGGCTTCCTGGGTGTCGGGGTCGGTGACGAAGTAGGGCGAGATGTAACCCTTGTCGAAGCGCATCCCCTCGACGAGATCCATTTCGAGACCGAAGGTCTGCGACTCCTCGACGGTGATCACGCCGTCCTTGCCGACCTTGTCGAACGCGTCGCTGATCAGCTCGCCGATGGCGTCGTCGGCCGCCGAGATCGCGGCGACCTGGGCAACGTGGGTCTTGGAGTCGGTGACGCTGATGGCCATGTCCTCGATTGCGGACACCGCGGCGTCGACACCGGCCTCGATGCCCCGCTTGAGGGCCATCGGGTTGGCGCCCGCAGCCACGTTGCGCAGACCGTCGCGCACCATCGTCCACGCCAGCACGGTGGCGGTGGTGGTGCCGTCACCCGCGACGTCGTCAGTCTTCTTCGCGACTTCCTTGACGAGCTCGGCGCCGATTCGCTCGACGGGGTCTTCGAGCTCGATGTCCTTCGCGATGGACACGCCGTCGTTGGTGATCGTGGGTGCGCCCCACTTCTTGTCGAGCACGACGTTGCGCCCCTTCGGACCCAGCGTGACGCGCACTGCGTCAGCGAGCTGGTTCATGCCCGATTCGAGCGCGCGGCGGGCTTCGTCGTCGAACGTAATCATCTTGGCCATATCGACCGACTCCTGTAGTGAGCTAGCTCCATGAAGGGGCGCCCGGAACGGCCGCCCCGGGCGGTGATTGAGGGCGTGCAGCGTTGCCGATGCACGCCCGCACAACAGTTAGCACTCTAGAGCTGAGAGTGCTAACCGCCAACTTCGCGAGCACGATCCGCTGCCAGTTCGGCGGCAGCGTCTCGCACGGCGCGCAGCGTGTCGGTCGTCGACCGCTCCATCCCGTAGCGCTCGCTCAGCACAACGAACTGGGCATCGGCAGACGCATGTTCTGCGAGCTCAATGCCGGGCTCGCGTGCGCCGACGATGACGGCCAGCCGAACCCCGGCCTCGGCGGCAAGGCGAGCAACACCACCCACGACCTTGCCGTCGAACGAGTCAGCATCCAGGCGGCCCTCGCCGGTAATCACCAGGTCGGCGGTTGCGATGGCCTCTTCGAGTCCGACCTCGGACGCGACCACATCGAAGCCTTCGGCCAGTTCGGCGCGCAGGCCTGCTGCCAATCCGCCCGCAAGGCCGCCTGCCGCGCCGGCGCGCGGCATCTCGCTCACGTCGACGTCGTATCGCTCCCGGTAGAGGTCGGCGAGGCGGTCGAGCCGGCGGGTCAACAGTTCGATCTGCGGCGGTGACGCGCCCTTCTGCGGTCCGAAGATCCGGGCTGCGTCGCAGAACCGCGTCCGGACATCGCAGGCCACCTGCACCGAGACGCCCGCCAAACGCGCGAGCGGTGCCATCGCGTCAAGTGCGCCGAGGCCGCCGTCGGTGGTCGCGGATCCTCCGACCCCCACGATGACGCGCCGAGCGCCGGATGCAACTGCCTCCGCGATCAGCTCGCCAGTGCCGGCGGTGGTGGCCGCGAGCGGATCGTTGCCGGCCGCGCCGCCTGCCAAGGTCAAGCCGCTCGCGCGCGCCATTTCCACAATGGCCAGGTCCCCGCTCAGTCGCCATTCGGCTTCGATGCGCTCGCGCAGCGGGCCGATCACCAGCGACGTGCGGTTCGGCCCACCCATGGCGTCCAAGGTGCCCTCGCCGCCGTCCGCCATCGGAAAGCAGACCACGTCGGCCGTGGTGCCGCTGGCCTCCGCGCCCGCCGTCCACCCGTCAGCCATCGCCGCTGCGACATTGTCGGCGGACGCGGTGCCGCGGAACTTGTCAGGGCACGCGACAACCCGGAGGCCCTGGTTGCCGCTCACGAGCGGTGGGCTCTGTGCGTCCGCGTGGTCCGGACCTTTAATTGGCGAGATCGGTGCCGAGCGCGATCAAGATGTGAGGCCTCTCGAATCCCTGAACGGCGGAGGTGTCCTGCAGCATCGGGAACACGTCGTTGTCGGGATCCAGCTTCAGGACTTCGGCGATGACGCGAGCCTCGAGCAGCGAACCCGGCTGGTGATAGATGCGCGTTCGATCGAGCGGGGTACCGATGTAATTCGTCGGCGACTTGGTGATGTAACTCAGCGCCTTGAAGCGGTCGGTGACCCGGCCGGCGGCACCGCGCACGGTCGTGGAGTTTGCCACCTGGACGGAGACCTCAGACACCTGACGCGGCTGAAAGCCCTCGACTCCCGCAGCCGTCGTCGTTGTCTGGACGATGGCCGTCACCGGTGGCGCGACGGTCGTCACCGTGTCGTCCCTTGGCGGCGCGGCGGTCGTCGCTACTGGCGCCTGCGTCGCTGGCGGCAGCGTGTCGCCTGGTACCGCAGGCGGTGTGGTGACGGTTGCCGTGACCTCATCAGGATCGTCGACCGAGCGCAGGAGCAGCACGCCGACCACAACTGCCACCAGCACCAGCAGCAGTCCGCGGACGGCCGCGCCGCTGTTGGTTTCGCCGGCTTGGCTGTTCATCGGGTGACCTCCCGTCGATGTGCGCCCAACTGGGCACGGCGTGCTCCGCGCTCGGTGTGCGTTGCGGGCCGCGGAGCCAGCCGCATCGAAGCGACAACCCTGCGAGCGTAGGCCCAAACAAGCCCATTTGGGTGTACCCCCGCACAATGCTGGCAGAGCTCACGCGCGCTGCGGGAGAACCCCGGAGCCAGGCGTGCCGTCGGCGGCCGCGTAGGTTGCACGCTGATGAAGATCACCGTCGTGGAACATCCCGTTGCTGCAACTCACCTCGCTTGTCTTCGCAGTGCCGAAACCGGACGCGACGCATTTCGGCAACACCTCGATGCACTGGCGACGGTGCTGATCGTTGAGGCCTTGGCAGACGTCATGGCGATTCCGACGCGCGTCGAAACCCCGCTGGGAACCGCAGACGGCGTCAGGATCGAGCCGATGCCGACCTTGGTGCCCGTCCTGCGCGCCGGCCTCGGAATGCTCGACGCGGCGCTCCGACTCGTGCCCGAGGCGCCAGTCGGATTCCTCGGCATGCAGCGCATCGAGTCGTCCGAGACCTTGCGCGTGGATCACCGCAGCTACCTCGAGACGCTGCCCGCTGATGTCGGCGATCGCCCGGCAATCGTGCTCGACCCGATGCTCGCGACCGGTGGGACGCTCATTGACGCCTGCAACACCCTGTCCGACGCTGGCGCCGGGCCTTTGATTGTCGTGTGCGCGTTGGCTGCGCCGGAAGGCGTTGCGGCCCTGCAGGACGCGGGTGCCGGGCGCTTCGACGCCCATGTCGTCACTGCGGCCATCGACAGCCACCTCGACGAGCGGTCCTACATCGTGCCTGGACTCGGAGACGCCGGCGACCGGCTCTACGGCACATCCTGATGGAGCCCAGCCTGACGGGGCCTATCCGCTCGGCCTCGTGAGCTGGGCCGCAGTCGGCAGGCTGGGCTGCGCACCGTCGACGGTGACCGCCGCAGCGCCTGCGCGCACCGCCAATTCCGCCGCGGCGGCGGGGTCGCGGCCCGACGCCATGCTCACAGCGAACGCTGCTGCGAAGGCATCGCCAGCACCGGTGGCGTCACGCACCGTGACCTTCGGCGCCGCCACCTCAACGAGACGGTCCTGACCGTCCTTCGGGGGCAGGTGCACAGCGCAGCCCTGTTCGCCGCGGGTTTCGACGAGCACGGCCTCCGGGCGCAGATCGCACGTCCCGCTTTCTCGGTGTGCCTGCAGTTGCGCGGATTCCTGGCGGTTCACGATGACGACATCGGCGAGGGGCACCACCAACGGGGCGACGTCGTTGTAGGGCGCGGGGTTGAATACCACCAGTGTCTGGTTCGCGCGGGCGATCTGCGCCGCGATCTGCGCCGCGGCAGCACCGACTTCGCCCTGCAAGAGCAGCGCATCGGCGGCGGCGATCTGGGCGGCGGCCTCCCCGACACCGTCAGGATCGAGGCAGGCGTTCGCCCCAGCCGCCACGATGATCGACACGTCGGTGTCGTCGACCGTAATGACCGCCAAGCCCGTCGTCGCGTCGGCCGGTGCCACATGACGGCAGTCGATGCCTTCGGCCTCGAGGCCCGCGCGCAGCCAGCGGCCCTGCTCGTCGTCGCCGACTCGTCCGACCATGACCACCTGCGCGCCCAGCCGGGCCGCGCCGACGGCCTGGTTGGCTCCCTTGCCTCCCCGAAACCACGCGGCTCGGTCGGCATGAAGCGTCTCGTCGGATCCTGGCCGCCGCGGTACCCAGACCGTCAGATCCGCGTTCAGGCTCCCGACGACGGCGATCCGCGGTGCCGCTGCGGGCACCGGTGTGAGGTGGGCCGCCACTAGGCGGTATTCTGCCGCCTGCTGGCGGCCCAATGTGACCACTGCGGAGGCCCATGAGCCTGCCCGAGTCGCTTCGCGTCGCGATCGTTGGCGGCGGCATGTGCGGTGCCAGTCTGCTGTATCACTTCGCGCAGGACGGGCGAGCGCCGCGATGAGTCCAGGGTCCGGCCTGCCGACGACCATGCGAGCAGCGCTGCTGGTCGGCGGCGGCGGTCCGGAGATGCTCGAGGTGCGCGACGACGTGGGTGTGCCAGTGCCGGGTCCCCGCGGTGCACTGATCCAGGTGTCGGCATGCGGCATCAACAACACCGACATCAACACCCGTGTGGGCTGGTACAGCGGCGCCGCTACCTCGGCAACCAGCGAAGGCGGGCACGCCGAGGCAAGCGTTTATGATGCCGCGTGGCGGGGCACGGGTCTCCAATTCCCCCGCATCCAGGGCGCCGACGTGGTGGGGCGCGTCGTCGCAGTGGGCCCACACGTCGCCGACACTGCACTGGTTGGGCATCGGGTCATCGTCGATCCGTGTCTGCGCGATCGCGACGATCCGTCCGATCGCAGCAAGGCCGGGTATCTCGGCAGCGAGGCCGACGGGGGCTTCGCCGAGTTCGCAACGGTGCCGGCCGCCAACGTGCACCCCATCGACTCGGATCTCTCCGACGCCGAGCTCGCGACATTCCCGTGCTCGTCGGTGACCGCAGAGCACATGCTGGCTCGAGTCGGTCTGCGAAACGGCCAGAGCATCGCCGTCACCGGTGCCAGCGGCGGGGTGGGCAGTGCCCTGGTGCAGCTCGCGAAGCGGCGCGGCGCACGCGTGGTCGCCGTAGCCAGCAGCTCGAAGATCGCCCAAGTGCACGAGATCGGCGCGGATGCCGCTGTGGCTCGCGAGACCCCGTCAGTCGCCGCCGCAGCCGTCGAGGCCAACGGCGGTCCGTTCGACGCTGTCGCCGATGTGGTCGGCGGTGACAACTTCGCCGGCTGGCTCGCTGCGCTTGCCCGCGGGGGACGATACGTCACTGCTGGCGCCATCGGCGGGCCGATCGTGCAACTCGATCTGCGGACCCTGTACCTCAACGACCTCGAGTTCTACGGAGCGACCATTTACGAACCGGGCATCTTCGCTGACATTGTCGGGTACATCGAGCGCGGCGAGATCCGGCCGATTCTCGGCGGCACCTACCCCCTCGAGGAGATTCATGCTGCCCAAGAGGCATTCGGCCGCAAGGAGCACATCGGCAACCTGGTGATCACGCTCTGAACAAGGGCGAGCCCGAGGTGGGAATCGAACCCACAACCCCCGCTTTACAAGAGCGGTGCTCTGGCCGTTGAGCTACTCGGGCAGCCGTCCCAGCGTATGGCCCAGCGTTTGGCCCAGCGCTGAGGATTCAGGTCGAATTCTGGGCGCGAGCGCGGGCGCGGGCGATGTCGAACAGGGCGACGGCGGTTGCCGCGGCCACGTTGAGCGACTCGATGCGCCCGTAGACCGGGATCGAGATGACCTGGTCGCAGCGGCGCTCGACCAGTGTCGAGAGACCGCGTCCCTCGGCGCCGACGACGACCACCACGGGCTCGTCGGCGACACGCAGGTCTTCGAGACCGTCGCTGGCATCGCCGTCGAGACCGATCACCCACAGGCCGAGGTCACGCAGCTGTTTCAACGCCCCGGGCAGTCCTCCGACCTGCGCTAGGCGCAGATGCTCGATTGCTCCCGCAGCCGCCTTGACGGCTGCGGGCGTCAGGCTCGCGGAACGATGACGTCCGAGGACGACTCCCGTCGCGCCCGCCACTTCGGCGGTCCGCAAGATGGCACCCAGATTCCCTGGATCGGTGACGCTGTCGGCGGCGATGAGCAGCGGCGGCGACCCGCGATGAGGTCGGGCGAGATCCTCCAGCGGCACCGGTCGGATCTCGGAGGCCAAAGCGATGACGCCCTGCGGGGAGTCGGTGAGCGCCTTGTCGCGCAATTTGCGGCGGCTGGTCTCGCGCAGCGGCACTCGTCGCTCGGCTGCCAGGTCGGCAATCTCGGCCAGCACAGCCGACTCGTGCGCGTCTTCCGCCAGCAGGATCTCATGAATCTTGCGGTTGCCGGCACGCAGCAGCTCTCGTACGGCCTGCCGGCCTTCGATGTGGTCGCCGCCCAGACCGCGGGGCGAGGATTGTTCGCGTCCGCCCGAGGGGTCGCGTCGCGGCCCATTCGGGCCGCGACGCGCCCCTGCGCGACCGTGTGTGGGCGGACCGGCCCCGCTGCGCTGCTGCACACTCGGACCGCCGCGACCTCGCGGTGAAGCGTTGCGCGCGCCCCGCTGGGCCGGCTTGCCCCGACGGCGGGGCGGCTGCGTGCTCATCGGCGAGTCATTTGAGTGTGTCGGATTCAGGCGTGTCGGATTCAGGCGTGTCGGCGCCCGACCGGGCGAACACCAGGGCCACGGCGTGCGCCACGATGCCGTTGCCATTGCTGAGATCTTCGATGCGCTTGCCGCACACCGTCACAACACCGCCCGCTGCGGTGCTCAGTCGCTCCTGCATCTGCTCTCGATGCGGGGAGATCATCGGATGATCACAGATGACGGTGCAGTCAGCGTTCGACAGGCTCCATCCAGTTTCGGCCATCCGAGCCGCCGTCCGCGCCAGCATCTCGATGCTGTCCGCGCCCCGCCACAACTCGTCGTCGTCGGGAAAATTCGACCCAATGTCCCCCAACCCCGCGGCGCTCAGCATCGCATCGATGACGGCGTGCGCGACCACGTCGGCGTCGCTATGACCGGCGAGCGGCCGCTCACCGACAAACCGGACCCCACCGAGCACCAACGTCCGCCCAGGGTGGCTTGCAGCATCAGCGAACGGGTGCGCATCGTAGCCGTGTCCCACTCGCATCGCCGGGCCGGGCCCGCCGCTGTCAACCGCCGTCACACTCGTTGACGCTACGGCCCGTCGTCTGCCACGCGGGTTGGCAGCAGGGCTTCGGTGATCACAAGGTCTGCCGCCGTGGTGACCTTGTGCGCCGCGGCCTCGCCCGGAATCGCCACCACTGTGCCGCCTGCTGCCTCGACCAGCGCCGCATCGTCAGTGGCCTCGGGTGCTCCGGCGTGCGCCGTCACCAGCATCTCGCGGCGAAATGCCTGCGGCGTCTGCACGCCATAGAGCTCCGCACGGTCCACGGTCCCCGTAACGACGCCACCGGCGTCGCTCCATACAGGCACCCGCTTGAGCGTGTCGCTCACCGCCAGCGCCGGCACCGCAGCGTCCGCCCCAGCCCCCACAGCCGCAATCACCGAAGCAAACAACCCCACCGAAGCACCCGGCCGAGCCGCGTCGTGACACACGACCACGTCAACATCTCCGGGAACCGTCCCAAGCCCCGCCCGCACCGAACCCGAGCGGCTGTCCCCCCCAGCCACAACAACATCAACACCGTCAACCCCGTCAACGAACTCATCAACCAAGCCGGCGGGCACCACCAACGTGACGCCGTCACACGCCCCACGAGCCGCGTCAACACTCCACGAGACCATCGATCGCCCAGCAATCGGCAGCATCACCTTCGAAGCCCCGCCAGCCACAGCACCGAACCGAGTCCCTGCGCCCGCAGCCAGCACAATCGCCCAAGCCCGAACCACCCACCCAGTCTGCCCCGCCAAAGGGACCCTGCGAACGACTAGCGGAAGGTCAGCCCTCGGCGACGCCGACCACGCAAGGCGATCACCACGACAACGACCGCAACCACCCCAATGAGGATCCACCAACCTTTAGCAATACGAGCCCCCCGGCTCGCACGCTGCGACAGACGCTCAGCCTCCTCGTCGGCTGCGGCAATTTCGGCGTCGAACAGCTCGCCTGACACCAACAGCTCGCGCATGCCGCCTTCGTTCAGCGTCATCACGCCCTCGGCCGGCAACCGTCCTGCCCCCTGTGGCACCGTCGCCTGAACGACGAGCGTCACCAGCTCATCGAGCGGCGCACCGGCGCGTTCTTCGATCTCGGCGATGGGCATGCCAAACAGCTCGCCCTCGAGTGCATCCGCAGTGGCAGGATTGACAAGCTCGCCGACCGGCCGGTTAAGACCGATGCCCACGGCAAGCTGATAGCGCACGTGTGCCCCGTCGCGTTCGGCCGTCACCGTGACCGACCTGAACAAACCGGCAGATCCGTCTGGCGGCTGATCGATCTCGGCGAGCACCTCGGCCAGTTCCCTCTGGTTCGCGAATCGCTTGACGGCGACGACCCTGAGCCGTTCGCCGACCGAGGTCTGGTCGTGCCGGCGGGTGATCTCCCACCCCACCAAGTCATCGAGAACGAGCAACTCGCTCAGATCGGGTGCGGTACGCATCACCTCTTCGTCGAATGTGACCGCCACGGTCACCCGGCCCGCTCCGTCGTGCGCCATGTCGATGTCAACGACGATGTCCGCTCGGCAGCCGACGAGCGCGACGAGCGCCGCCGCGATAGGCAGCCAACGGCTCGCGCGGCGTTCGCGAGCCGCACTGCCTCGCCGCCGCTCCAGCGTTGCGAGCGACGGCATATGTGGGCCTATTCGGCCGTCGCAGCCTCTTCGAGCTGGATCGGCGCTGGATCGAAGCCCTCGATGGCGCGGAACACAATCTCGTCGTCCTCCACATCCACCACGATGATCTCGCCGGCGTGGAATTCCTTGTAGAGGATGCGCTCGCTCAGCGAATCCTCGACGTGGTGCTGGAGTGCGCGCCGCAGCGGCCGGGCGCCGAGCTGCGGGTCGTACCCGTTGCGCGCCAGCCACTGCTTGGCGGCATCGGTCAGCTCGAGGCCCAGACCCTGCGCCCGCAGCTGGTCGGCGGTGCGCTTGATCATCAGATCGACAATCTGGACGACTTCGTCGACGCTCAGCTCGTGGAACACGATGGTGTCGTCGATGCGGTTCAGGAACTCGGGCCGGAAGTGCGCCTTGAGCGCATCGTTGACCTTCTCCTTCATCCGGTCGTAGCTGGCGTCCTCATCGGCCGTCGCGAATCCGACGCGCGACTTGCGCAGGTCGGCGGTGCCGAGGTTCGAGGTCATGATGAGCACGGCGTTGCGGAAATCGACCGAGCGACCCTGCGCGTCGGTCAGCCGGCCCTCTTCGAGGATCTGCAGCAGCGTGTTGAACACGTCCGGGTGGGCCTTTTCGACCTCGTCGAAGAGCACCACCGAGAACGGCTTGCGGCGCACAGCCTCGGTCAGCTGCCCGCCCTCGTCGTATCCGATATAGCCGGGGGGCGCGCCGACGAGTCGGCTCACCGTGAACTTGTCCATGTACTCGGACATGTCGAGACTGATCAGCGCGTCTTCGTCGCCGAACAGGAATTCGGCCAGCGTCTTGGCCAGCTCGGTCTTGCCGACTCCCGAGGGGCCCAAGAAGATGAATGATCCGCCTGGGCGCTTCGGGTCCTTCAGGCCCGCGCGGGTGCGTCGAACCGCCTGACTCATGGCCTTGATGGCATCGTGCTGGCCGACGACCCGCTTGTGCAGCGCGTCCTCCATCTTGAGGAGCTTCTGGGTCTCCTCCTCAGTCAGCTTGTACACCGGAATGCCGGTCCAGATCGAGAGCACCTCGGCGATGGCTTCCTCGTCGACCTCGTCGAACAGGTCGTGCCCCTCGGCTTTGGCCTGCGCGAGGACGACGGTGCGCTGCTCGAGCAGCTCCTTCTCCTCGTCGCGCAGCGCTCCGGCCGTTTCGAAGTCTTGCGACTCGACCGCCTGCTTTTTTCGCTCGGTGACGTCGGTCAGCTTGGTCTCGATCTCCTTGAAGTCGGGCGGCGTCGACATGCGCTTGATGCGCAGGCGCGACCCGGCCTCGTCGATGAGGTCGATGGCCTTGTCCGGCAGGTGGCGGTCGGCGATGTAGCGGTCCGCCAGGTTCGCGGCAGCCACGAGCGCCTGATCGGTGATCGTGACCCGGTGGTGCTGCTCGTAGCGATCGCGCAGCCCCTTCAAGATCTCGATGGTGTGGGCGAGCGTGGGCTCCTCCACCTTGATGGGCTGGAAGCGGCGTTCGAGCGCGGCGTCCTTCTCGAGGTACTTGCGGTACTCCTCGAGCGTGGTCGCGCCGATGGTCTGCAGCTCGCCCCGCGCCAGCATTGGCTTGAGAATCGACGCTGCGTCGATCGCGCCCTCGGCGGCGCCGGCGCCGACCAACGTGTGCAACTCGTCGATGAACAGGATGATGTCGCCGCGGGTGCGGATCTCCTTGAGGACCTTCTTGAGGCGCTCCTCGAAGTCGCCGCGGTAGCGCGAGCCGGCAACGAGGGCGCCCAAGTCGAGCGTGTAGAGCTGCTTGTCGCGCAACAGCTCGGGAACGTCGTTGGCGACGATCTTTTGCGCGAGTCCTTCGACGATGGCGGTCTTGCCGACGCCAGGCTCGCCGACGAGGACGGGGTTGTTCTTGGTGCGGCGCGACAGCACCTGCATGACGCGCTCGGTCTCGCGCAGCCGTCCGATCACCGGGTCCAGCTTCTTGGCGCGCGCATCGGAGGTCAGATTGCGGCCGAACTGGTCGAGCACCAACGAGCCGCTCTGACCGCCTTGCTCGCTGCCTTGGCCCGACGACGCACCGATGGACTCGCGGCCGCTGCCCGAGCCGCTGTAGCCCGAAAGCTGCTGGATGACTTCTTGGCGCACCTTCGACAAGTCGGCGCCAAGCTTCACCAGCACTTGCGCCGCGACGCCTTCGCCTTCTCGGATGAGGCCCAGCAGCACGTGCTCGGTGCCGATGTAGTTGTGGCCGAGCTGCAGCGCCTCGCGCAGCGAGAGCTCGAGCACCTTCTTGGCGCGCGGCGTGAAGGGGATATGGCCGCTGGGCGATGCGGTGCCCTGACCGATGATCTCCTCAACCTGACTGCGCACGGCTTCGAGTGAGATGCCCAACGACTCGAGCGCCTGAGCGGCAACGCCCTCACCTTCGTGGATCAGCCCCAGCAGGATGTGCTCGGTGCCGATGTAGTTGTGATTCAGCAGGCGCGCTTCTTCTTGCGCCAGCACCACCACTCGGCGGGCCCGATCGGTGAATCGTTCGAACACTGGGCCTCCCTGTCTCTGCCCTCCACGATGGGCTTCGGGTCAGGTGCCCGCAGTGTAACGGTGCCCTCCGACATCGCTCGGTCGGCAGAAGCGGTCCGCGGGCCGCAGAACCGCCGAGGGTGGCATCGGCGCTGTGGTCGTTTACGGTTGCGCCGTGGCGTCCCTTTCCCCGCTGCAGGCACGACCCGACCCCGACGAGGACCTCGCCCGCGTCGAAGCCGCTTTGCGCGCCGCGGCGGTCACCGACGACGACTTTTTGACCGAGGTGACCTCGCATCTCATACCGGCGGGCGGCAAGCGTCTGCGCCCAGCATTCGTCATCGCCGCGGCACTTGTGCTCGACCCTGACGGTGCAGCACCGGGCGCCGTGACCGACGACATGGTGTGCGGCGGTGTCGCCGTCGAGCTCGTTCATCTGGGATCGCTGTACCACGACGACGTGATGGACGATGCTGCGACGCGACGCGGCATCGAGGCGGTCAACTATCGCTGGGGGAACCTCAAGGCAATCCTGGCTGGCGACTTCCTGCTGGCGAAGGCATCCGAGCTGGCCGCGTCGCTCGGCACCGAAGTCGCTGCTCTGCTGGCGGCAACCATCGGTCGGCTCTGCGAAGGCCAGGTGCGCGAGCTGCAGTTGATCTACGACATCAGCCGCACCGAGGAGCAGTACTTGCTGGCAATCCGCGGCAAGACGGCCGAGCTCTACGCCACTGCGTGCCGTATCGGCGGGCTGGTGGCCGGCGCGGATCGAGACGTGCTCGAACGTCTCTCGACCTTCGGGCGGGCCTACGGCATGGCGTTCCAGATCGTCGACGACGTGCTGGATCTCGTGGCGTCGGACGAAGAGCTCGGCAAACCGTCGGGCAATGACCTGCGCGAGGGCGTGTACACGCTGCCGGTGATCCGCATGCTGGCCGACGGGCACCCAGTAGCGGACCTGCTGGGTCGACCGCTGGACGATTCGGGGCGCGACGAAGCGCGGGTTGCCGTGGTTGCCGGGTCGGAGATCGCGACGTCGGTGACCACGGCGCGCGGCTACGTGACAGATGCGCTGGAGGCGATATCGGGTTTCGAGGCCACCCCCTGCATCGTGGGCATGCGGAGCGCCACTGAGAATCTGCTGGGCGCCCTGGGACCTCTCGCAACCGGCCCCGCTGTCTCTGACGCTGGCCGGCTGTGACCGGCTCGGTCCCGCCGCCGGCGTGGCCGATCCAGCGGCGTTATCGGCACGCGGCCTGGAATCCCGGCCGGGGTCCGTGCTGGGTGTGGGGCACGCGGACGTTCGTGATGGGCATCATCAATGCGACCGACGACTCGTTCTCGGGCGACGGTGTGGCCGACCGGCTCGACGACGCCGTCGCGCTCGCCCGTCAGCTGGTGGAGGGCGGCGCCGACATCATTGACATCGGCGGGGCATCGAGCCGACCCGGCGCCGAGCCGACGCCGGTAGCTGTCGAGCGTCGCCGCGCGGTTCGAGTGATCGAAGCTGTGCGTTGCGAGCTGGACCGTCTCGGAGCCGACATGCCGATCTCGGTGGATACGACGTGGGCCGCGGTGGCGAAGCCCGCGCTCGACGCCGGCGCGAACGTGGTGAACGACATCACCGGATTCCGGACGGATCCCGAGCTGGCGCCGCTGGTGGCACGCCAGCGTGCCGGAGCAGTGCTGATGCACAACCAGCGTGGGCGTGAGCACACTGACCTCATTGCCGACGTGACGACCGGGCTCAACACCAGCCTTCGAATCTGTACAGCTGCCGGGGTCAGCCTCGATCGCATCGTGGCCGACCCCGGATTCGGGTTCGGGTTCGGGGTCTCACAGAATCTCGAAATGATGCGCCGGCTGCCCGAATTGTGGCCGCTGGAATTGCCGTTGCTGATCGGCACGTCACGAAAGTCGACCATCGGGGCAGTGACGAACACGAAGCCCGGTGACCGTCTTTTCGGTACCGCGGCGACGATCGCGGCCGCCATCTGCGCGGGCATCGATGTTGTGCGCGTCCACGACGCGCCGCAGATGTATCAAGCAGTGCGCATGACCGACGCCATGGTCCGCCCGCCGCGCTGAGAACGGGATCAGCTGGTCAGGCTGAGTAGCTCAGCTTCCGACGGGGGCGCCAGCAACTGGTGCAACAGTGCCATCAGGCATCAATTGCAGGCCGGTGCCGTCGCTGGCTTGGCTGTAGAACGTCGTTTGGCCAGACGCCTCGAGTGTGGCCAGCATGGCCGGCAACGGTGCGTGGGCGCCGCGCAGAAACTTGATCACCCGGGCTGGCCCGAGGTGGTCGAGCATCTCGAACGGGCCGTGGACCCAGTTGAAGCCCCAGCGGATGGCGTTGTCGATATTGGCGATGTCGTCGGCGATCTCGGGCACCAGGTCTGCCGCGTACGCCAGCGTGCCGCCGAATATGTGCCGTGCCAGGTCACCCTGAGGTCCCTCGGCGAACAGCACCTCGCCTAATTCAGCGGGGACGCCGTCGAGGTCGGGCTCGGAGGCCGCACGCCACTCGCCGGAGACGAGATCGTAGGTTTCGGACTTTCGTGAGCCGTCGTCCATGTTCAGGCGCCGGCTGAAGCCGCCGCCGGTCTTTCGACCGAGCTGGCCACGCGCCGCCATCGCCTTCTCGGCGGCGGGAAACTCGGTGAACTCGTGGCCCCGGTCGCCCGGCGGCAGGTTCAGGGCCAGGTTGGAGCCGACCAGCTCCATCACGTCCAGCCCGATCAGGTCGATGAGCCCGTACAGACCTGTCGGCGGAAGGCCGACGGGTGCACCCAGCACGGCGTCGACCGTTTCCTGGGTCATGCCGTCGGCCAGGAACGGCTTGGCCGCATGGAGCCCCGACAGCATGAAGTAACAGCCGATGCGGTTGCCGATGAAATTGACGGTGTCCTTGGCGTGCACGACACCCTTGCCCAGCCGCTCGGCCCCGAAGTGGGCGAATGCCTTGATGACCTCGGGCTCGGTGTCGGGGCCTGGCACCAGCTCGAACAGCTTCATCACGCGGACTGGGTTGAAGAAGTGCGTGATCGCAACGTCACGGCGGAATCGCTCGCTCATTCCCTCACAGATCTGGCTGAGCGGGATGCCCGACGTGTTCGACGAGACGACCGAGCCGTCGCTGCGCGCGGCTTCGAGACGCTTGAACAGCTCGCGCTTGGTGTCGAGGTCTTCGACGATCGCCTCGCACACCCAGTCGTAGCCCGCGATGTCGTCCAGGTCGTCGTCGGTGGTGCCGATGCTCACGAGATCGCGGCTTGCGGGGTCGACGCCTTCAAGCGCTCGCTCGGCGGCCGCGCGGTCGGCGTCAAGCACCAGCACCCGGCACCCCGCCGCGGCGGACGCCGCAGCAATGCCGGCGCCCATCGTGCCCGACCCGACGACGGCTACTGAATGTATGCGCCTCGCAGGCTCGGTCGACTCAATGCGCCTCGCAGGCGCGCCGGTGTCGTCGTGCGTGTCGTCGTTCATGGCTGCTGCCTATCGGGTGCCGGTGACTTCGCGACCGATGATCTCTTTCATGATCTCGGTGGTGCCGCCGTAGATCGTCTGCACCCGGGCGTCGGTGTACGCCTTCGAGATGGGGTACTCCGACATGAAGCCGTAGCCGCCGAACAGCTGCAGGCAGCGGGTGATGAGCTTCAGCTGCATCTCGGTGACCCACCACTTCGCCTCTGCGGCGTCGGTCGCCGTCAGTTCGCCTTCGTTGAGCGCCTCGATTTGGCGGTCGACGAACACCCAGGCGATGTCGAGCTCGGTCTTCATCTCGGCCAGCTCGAAGCGGGTGTTCTGGAACGAAGCGATCGACTGGCCAAACGCCTGCCGTTCTCCCACGTACTCGACGGTCCAGTCGAATGCCGCCTGTGCATGGGCCACGCCCGTCACGGCGATCGACAGCCGTTCCTGGGGAAGGTTGCGCACGAGATTCGTGAAGCCGTTGCCCTCGCCGCCCAGCACATTTTCTGCGGGCACGAAGACATCGTCGAAGAACAGCTCGGCGGTGTCCTGGGACTTGAGGCCGAGCTTGTCGAGGTTGCGGCCGCGCTCGAATCCCTCCATGCCCTCCTCGAGCACGATCAGCGTCATGCCACGGTGCTTCTCGTTGGGGTCGGTCTTCGCCGCCACGATCACCACATCGGAGTTGATGCCGTTGGTAATGAACGTCTTGGAGCCGTTCACGATGTAGCCGTCACCGTTGCGCAACGCCGTGGTGCTCATCGACGCCAAGTCCGAGCCGATGCTCGGCTCGGTCATCGCGATTGCGCTCATCAGCTCACCGCTGCACAACCCCGGCATCCACCGCTCGGCCTGGGACTCATCGCACAGGTTGATGAAGTACGGCAGGCAGACGTCGTTGTGCAGCGTCATGCACATGCCCGAGCCGGCCACACCGGCGGACATGACCTCCTCATTGAGGATGGCGTTGTAGCGGAAGTCCGGCACGCCACCCCCGCCGTAGCGCTCGTCGACGGCGGTCGCCAGGAGGCCCACGTCGCCGGCTTTGCGAAACATTGCCTTGTCGACCTTGCCGTCGGATTCCCACTTCTCGTGGTTCGGGACGATCTCGCGCTCCACGAATGCCCGGGCCGTGTCACGGAACATGTCGTGCTCTTGGTCAAAGATGGTGCGCCGCATGGTCCGAGCGTATGCCCCGACAGCAATGCAGGCCACGGGCCGACTCAGCAGTCGACCGCCGAGGCATCACAGCTAACGTCACGGCCCGTGACGCAGCAGGATTCACAGAGCGATCCAGCCGGCCCAGTCTGCCCCGACAGCCCAGCCAACCCAGTCGGGCCTGGACATGACTGGAGCGCCGTCGAACGGGCCGCCGCTGCGATGCGTCGGCTGAACCAGGCGCTGACCGGTCGGCGGGTCGACGATGCCGTGCTCGATGAGGTCACCGCAGCAGTCACCGCAGCCGCCGACCGGCTGGAACGGGGCACGCTGCGAGTGAAACTCGACGACATGCTCTCTCGGCCATACCTCCGGGAGATCTACGAAGGCCTGTTCTTCCCGCTGCCGCTCGACGTTGGCGACGAGATCGAATTCGATCCGTTCTCGATCGGCGGAGGCAAGCTCCATCCGGCGTCGGTCGAGGTCAGATACTGCAAGGAGTCCGATGAGGCGGTCACCGGCCAAGCCGTTGTCGACCCCATGTTCGCCGGACCGCCTGAGCGCACTCACGGCGGCGTGGTGGCGCTCATCATCGACGAGCTGATGGGAGCGCTGAATCGCATGCGGGGCCGTCAGGCCTACACGGGCCGGCTCATCGTCCACTACCGCGCTGCCACCCCACTGGGCGTGCCGTTGCAGCTGCGGGCCTGGATCGGGAACACCTCGGGACGAAAGATCACCCAGCACGCTGAGGTCCACGGCCCCGAAGGCCTGTGCGTCACCGCAGAGGGCTTGTTCATCCTGCGAGCCGACGCACCCCCGGCCCCGAAGGCCTAGCGGTCCTGGGCGACGGCGGCCGCGACTTTCAGGTCACACGTCGAGCACGGTGCCCAGCGCGACGTCGATGCCCCACAGTTGTTCGTGGCCGAGATCAAGCGCGGCTCACGCCTCCGGTGAGCCTGCGGCGAGTGTCCGCAGCCCATCGGGATCGGCGATGCGCACGCAGTCCTGATCTGCCACGGCGCGCAACTCGCTCGCCGACACGAGTTCGGGCGCGAGTTCGGCGAGCGGGTCGAGCACGAAGCGGCGTTCGGTCATGCGCGGGTGAGGCACGGTGAGCGCCGGATCGTCACGTTCGAGATCGCCGAACATGAGCACGTCGACGTCGAGCGTTCGCGGGCCCCAGCGCTCCCGGCGAATGCGCCGCGCTGCCGATTCGAGCGCTTGGCAGCGGGCGAGCAGCTCGTCAGGGCTGTCGGTCACCGCAAGCTCGGCCACCAGATTCAAGAACGGCGGCTGCTGTGGGCCGCCGACAGGTGCGCTGCGATACACGCCTGAACAGGCGACCAGCACACCGGCCTGCGCCAGCGTCTCCAGCGCATCTGCGAGCTGGACACCGGGATCGCCCAAATTGGCTCCCAACCCGACGAACGCCCTCGTCGGGGCGGGGCTCGATTCGCACATCGGCTCAACCCGAGGAGCGGGTGATGCGGACCGCACTGGTTGTTAGGTCTTCGGCGACGGGCGGCCGCAGTTTCGTGACCGTCACCGTCGCGGCGGTGACGCGTTCGATGGCGCACAGCTCGGCGGCAATCAGCTCAGCGAGCCGCTCGAGCAGTCGTGCCTGCGCACCGGTGCAGACGGCGACGATGCTCTCGCACGCCGCGCCGTAGTCGATCGTGTCCGAGAGCTCGTCAGAAGCGCCCGCAGGAGCCAGATCGGCGTAGATGTCGGCGTCCACCGACAACGGCTGCGGCGTTACTCGTTCATGAGGCAATGCGCCGACCACGCACACCACGCGCAAGCCGCGCAGCTCGATCCGGTCGCCGACAGGCGGCGCGGCAGACTCGTCGCCGACAGGCGGCGCCTGGGGGGAGGTCACCTGCTGCGGTCCCGGGCTAGACCGCAGCCCCGGCGCCGGGCGAACCCGCCGACCCGCGGTCGGCGATGATGCCGAGCGCCACATCCACGACACGGCGCCCGTCAGGACCGACGCGGCGGCCGAAGATGCGCTCGGTGATGGCCGTCGCCTGCGGCCCTGTGCGGACTTTGCCGGAAAGCAGCAGGTACGAGGCCACGAAGCCGCAGACGTCCTCGCCGACGCGCTCTTTGTGCAGCACAACGCGCTTGCGTTCGCTGTTCAGCCGGGCGAGATCGTCGTGGACCGCCTGCAGGTAGGACGCAAGGTCGTCGAGGGACGGCCACGGGTGATGCCGGTACGGCAGTTCGAGTTCGTCGTAGTTGTGAAGATTGTGCGGCGCCGCGATGAGAGATACGACAGTGTCGAAGTCGTTGCGCCGCAGCCAGACGATCTCTTCCTGCCGACGAACACGCCGATGACTCGCGCCGTAGCCGCCTGGGCGCTCACAAACTGCGAGACGGTCGGCAACGACCCAGTTGAAGTTGCGGGGTTCAATTCCTTCCGCCCACTTCCCTCTCATACGACGCTGTCCCTAGCACTGTGGCTCCGGCGGAGACTACCGGTGCTGATCTGACTGTGACACGATTCGAAGCCACTGCGCCGACGCCCCCTACGCGCTTGTGTCAGTGATCGTCAGCGGCTTCAGAAGCGTATGCGCGAATCTCAGTGAGGTTGCGGTACTTCTGAGCCAGATCCAGCCCGTATCCGATGACCCACACGGGCGGCAGCCGGAATCCGATGTAATCCACCACGCCGTCGAGGCTGCCGTTGTGCTCACGGGTCAACAACGAGCACACCGCCAGGCTCGCTGGGCTGCGCGCGAGCAGGCTGCGCCGCAGGTACGACAGCGTGAGCCCGCTCTCCACGATGTCCTCCACCAGGATGACGTCGCGGCCCGCGATGTCGATGTCGAGATCCTTCAGGATGCGAACCACGCCGCTGGACCGGGTGCTGCTGCCGTAGGACGACACGGCCATGAAATCCATCTCGACCGGCAGGTCGATGGCCCGGCTGAGATCTGACGCAAACATCACCGCGCCCTTGAGCACCGCGACGAGCAGCGGCTCGCGTCCGGCATAGTCAGCAGTGATCTGCGCTCCCAGTTCTGCGACGCGCTCAGAGATCTGCGAGCCGGACACGAGCACATCCCCGACGGCCGGGTCGCTGGCAAGCATCGAGCTGAGATCACTGTCAGGAGCCTGCGGTTGCGGTGCCATCGTCACGTGAGCCGAACCTAGCCGCCCCCGCATCGAATCACCCGGTCCGTCCCCGTCGCGCGCTCGAGCAGACTCGATGCGCAGCTCGCCGGACGATCGGCTGACGCGACGGCCGCCGCCGACCTCGGTGGCGCGGTGTGCGCCTCGCGCTACGTCGAGCACCCGCTCCACCGCAGCAGCGTCGGGTGGATGCCGCGTCGGAACCGGGGTTCGCAGCCACCCGCGGATCGCCCGTCGCGCCAGTGCCACCGGAGCGATTGCCAACTCGTTCGCGTTCGTGGGATCGACATCTGCCGCCATGCCGTCGAGCAACTCCGTGTCCGCAGCTGCCAGCTCGGCTGAACGCGCGAGCAGCGGCACGACATCGCGCCGTGCGATGTCGCACAGCAGCGGAATCAGCTCATGGCGGACACGGGTGCGCAAGTAACGGCGATCCGTGTTGGACGGGTCACGGATCGGCTCATAGCCCACCAGTTCGCAAACCCTCTCGGTATCCAACCGCCGCAGACTCAGCAGTGGTCGCCGGTCAGCCCGCATGCCCGCCAGCGCGTCGACAGAGCCGCCGCGCATGAGCTGCAACAGCACGGTTTCCGCCTGATCGTCAGCCGTATGCCCCAACAGTGCGTCAGGTCCCAGCGCTGCGCGTCGAGCGTCGCGTGCACGCGCTTGCAGATTGGGACCGTCGCTCAGTTCGAGGCGAACGATGCGCAGCCCGGCGCCGATCCGATCGCACAGCGCGGCGACCTGTGCTGCCTCAGCCGAGCCGTCGGCGCGGATGCCGTGATCCACGTGCACTGCGGTGACCGCGGAACCGCTGTCGCTCGCGAACCGGCAAGCCAGAGCGAGCAACGCGGCGGAGTCCGGCCCGCCCGATACGCCGCACACAAGATCGCGGCCCGCATGCGGGCCGAACAGGCACTTCTCGAGAAGCTTTTCAAGTTCGAGCCCCACCCGACCCCCTCTGGCGTCAGACCGCTGGGACACGCTCCAGCCAGGTTGCCGGATCGCGAATCTCCGCCATCGAGGGGAGATGCTCGACGCGCTCCCAGATGCGATCCACTGCCCGCGGTCCGCGCTCGGCCTCGATCTCGGCGATGAATTCCTCGCCCGCCTGATATTGCGCGAGCTTCGCTTCGATGCCTAGCAAGCGCTGCGCCAGCCGAGCCATCCCGCGTGCGCTGCGGCGACGGTGGTGCATCACCAAGGCAAACCGTTCGGCGTCGGGGACGTGGCCGCGTGCCGCTCGCGCCATCGTGACGTCTCCATGGCCTTCCACCAAGCTCATCATGCCGCCGACCTGTGCGATCAGGCTTCGCTGGTGCTCGGTGGCGAACACCGCTGCAAGCCCGCCTTCGCCCAGCACATCGTCACCTGAGCGGCGCTGCGCCATGAGCGTCCGCAGACCTTCGCGCAACCGGTCGGGGTCGGGCTGCGCCTCGTCGACGAGTCCGTTGACAAGTTCGAGGAAGTGCGGCCGGAGCCACGGCACGCCCATGAATTGGGATCGGTGCGTCAGCTCGTGCAGCGCGAGCCACAGGCGGAATTGCGCGGGCGAGAAGGCAAAGCGCTTCTCGGTGACGAGGATATTCGGTCCTACGAAGTAGACCGCATCGCCCGCCGGATCCGCCGCAGGCGTCCCAGCCGGTTCGGTGTCGTCATCGGACGCCCACAGCAGGTCGTACTGCCCGAGCACTCGGCGTGCCATCCAGCCCAGCACCGTGCCGAGCTCGACCGCACCCACGGTGCGCCCAGCTCGAGTCGCGGGGGCCGGATCGCCCTCGCCGTCTGTGCCGCCCAATAGCGGCTTCAGAAGGCGTCGGAACGCAGCGATGTTGGCGTCGATCCAGCCAGCCCGGTCGATCACCTCGGCGCGGGCGTCGCCTGCAGCGCTGAGGCCGGTTTCTGCAGCGACGAGCTCGGACGCGATGGGCACAAACCGGGCAAAGTCCTCACGCAACGACTCGGCGAGGTACGAGCGGTAGAGCGGCTCAGTTCCCGCCACTCGCACAGCGATGCGTCGCGCGAGGTCCCAGTCGACATGCTCGTCGTCGGGCCCGTTGCGTTGCGGGCGCGACGACGGCCGTTGCGCGGCGCCAGTGGAGCGGGCCGCAGCGGTCCTCACAAGCCCGGAACGCGCGGCCAAGTTCACGCTGTTGGACTCAACGCTTGGGGTAGCGGGGAGCGGTCACCGTCTTCACGTAGCCGACGATCAACTTGGCCACGGTCAGCACCGTCACGATGGTGAGGGGAACCGCCAACCAGTAGTGCCAGACCTGCGCGGCGAGTGCATCCATGTCACGAAGGCTAGTTGTGCAACTGCGAAACGCCGCGCTGGTACCGTGAGCCGGCTTCGGCCCGAGTAGCTCAGTGGCAGAGCGGCTCTCTCGTAAAGAGCAGGTCGTGGGTTCAATCCCCACCTCGGGCTCGCACGGCATGCGAGCACGCCGGATTCAGCCGATCAGGCTCGGCATCTGCAGGCGTCCAAGGCGAACGAACATCCGCTGGAGCGCGAGACGCTGGTTTGCGTTGTAGCGCAGCGCCTCGCCCGCGTCCGCGACCGCTTCGAGCGCTGCCGCGGCCTCGTTCGCTGACAGCTGTCCCGCACTCGCGTCGTCGCGAATCTGTGCCGACAGCACCCCCAGCCCCATGGCAAGTTCATCGGTCCGCTGCCGTCGCAGTTCACGTCGGTGACGCTCGTCGAGGTCGCTTCGCCGGGCATTGGTGCCGTAGAGCTCCGCTTGCTCGTCGGCTTCGGCGCGCTCGGCGGTGTGACGAGCCTCAAGCGGTTCGGTTGCCTGTTCGATCGCTGAGAGCGCCGTGTCGGCGGCGACCATTGCGGTGCTCGCGGTTCCATTGAGTGCCGAGCGCAGTGCTGACCACGTTTGGATACGAGCCGCCGCAGCCTCATCCGAGGCGAGCAGCCGAGCACGATCGATCGAACCCGCAGCTGCGCGAGCCGCGAATGCAGCGCGATCGGCATCGATGCCCTGATCGACCAGCAAGCCGGTCAGGTCTGTCTCGCTGAGCGCCTCGAAGTCGATGCGAACGCAGCGCGAGGCCAGCGTCTCCATCGACTGGTTGACCTCCTCGGCGAGCAGGAGGAACAAGCTGGACGGCGGGGGCTCCTCCACTGACTTGAGCAGGATGGGCGCCGTGGCGCCGGCGCGGTCGGTGTCGCACAGCACGATCACCTTGCGCTCGTTGGTCACCGGGACCACCGCTGCGGCCCGCACGGCGTCACGCGCCTGCTGCGCAGTCATTGCCGGGCCGACACGGTCGAACACCAACAGATCCGGATGCTGGTCGGCGAGAGCGAGACGGCGCTCCCGTTCGGGGGTTGCGCTGGTCGCCGCCAGCAATTCGCCCGCGAAGCGGCACGCCGCATCCCGAAGCCCCGCGCCCGCCGGGCCGACGAACAGGTACGCAGGCAGCGGCGACTCCAGGGCCGAGCGCAGGCGTTGTGTTGCCAACGGCTGTCCGACGATGCCGTCCAGCAGGTTGCCGACCGGAGGCTCATCGACGGGAGGGCTCGGTGAATGCTGGCCCCGCGCCGGGGTTTGCGCAGCGCTGGGCGCGGGGGGCAGACCTTCTTGCGCGGCAGTCTGCGCCGCAGACGCAGCGTCGGTGGTCGCGACGACGGGGAGCGGCTCGGGTGCGGGCGAGGATTCGACATCGGGTTCCGAAGGCGCTTGCGGTGCGAGAGCTGCCGAATCCAGGTCGAACAGCGACAGCGCTTCGGGTTCTGACAATCCGGACTCGTCGGGCGCCGCCGTGGGCATGGCTGTGCGGCTACGCCTTCATCGCGGGATGGTTCGCAACGGCGTCCGCGACACGTTCGGCCACGGCATCGATGCTGCCAGTCGCGTCCACCCGAATCCACCGTTGCGGTTCGGCGTCGCACAGCTCATTGAACCCGCGCCACACACGCTCTCGAAAGAGGTGGTCCTGGTGTTCGAATTTGTCTTGGCGGTCTTGAGAACGCCGACCTGCGGCACCAGGTTGAAAGAGCGGCATCTGAAAGCCGTCGGCCTTGTCCGCTCGGCCACGGCGCTTCTGCTTCGATTGTTTGCGCTCCTGAGATTCGCTGAGCGGCAACTCAAGAAGCACCACGACGTCGGGAAGCAAAACCGAAGGCAACTCGCAACCGGAAGGCGGCGGCTCAGGCCTTCGAGATGCGAATTCAGTCAATGCCCGCAGTTCATCGAGCGGCAGGTCGCGTCCGTAACCCTGGTAGGCCAACGTCGATCCATAGGAACGGTCGGTGACGACGTCTCGGCCAGCGGCGAGCGCCGGTGCAACGACCTCAGCGGTGTGCTGGGCCCGGTCCGCGGCGAAGAGCAGCGCTTCGGCTCGTGAGCTCGGCCAAAGATGAGAAAAGAGCAGTAGATCTCGCAGATGGACGCCAAGGGGCGTCACGCCCGGTTCGCGGGTCAGCACCGCTTCAAGGCGTTCGGCCAGCAATTGGGCCTGAGTGGACTTGCCGCTGCCTTCCCACCCCTCGAAGGCGATGTACCGGCCTCGGGCGATCATGACCTGTCCCCAGCGCCGCCCGGCTTCTGCGGCGCTCGGCGCCCCTCACCCCGGTGGCTGCGCAGCGACAGACCGGCGAGCACACCCGCCATCAGGATCAGCAACGCTCCCAGCCAGAGCGCCCCGCGCACACCGGGCAGCGCGAGCACCGAGTTGCCGAACGTGATCTGGTTATCGAAGGCAACATCGAACAGCCAATTGAAGCCGTCGGAGAGGAATCCGCCAGCTGCCATCGAGATCAGCAGGCAGAAGCGCACCAGCGTGTACATCGCGGCGAACACCCGCCCCCTCAGCACTTCCTCCACGTTCTCGTGCAGCAACGTCAGGCCGGTGACGTACACCGAGCCGGCGGCCAGTCCGAGCAGCAGCACGCCAGCCAGTACCAACAGCGTGATGGACACCGAGGCGGCAAATAGCAACGACGCGCCGGCCACGAACACCGAGACCACGAACAGGCGGGCGCGTCCGGCGGCGGCGAGACGGGCGTGCTGGCCGAAGCGATTGGCTGCGCTTTGCAACAGGGTGACGAGAGCAACCCCGCCGCCGACGCCCACACCCATCGCCACGAGGATCGAACTGAAGCCGGCACTGCCTGCGTCAAGGACTTCGTCGTTGTAGACCGCGCCCAGCGGCACCAGCATCCCGCCGCCGATCATGCCGGCGCCCAGGCCCACCAGCACCGCGCGCACCTGTGGGCTCAGGAAGATGAAATCCCAGCCTTCGCGCAGCTCGTTGAAGCCCTGGCTCCAGTTGATACGGCGGCTGCTGTCGCGCTCGCGATGCGCAGCGGTGATGTGCGGGGACAGCGGCAGCGTCGCGATGATCGCCGCGGCCACCAGGAACGTGGCGGAGTCGACCACCAGCGACATCTCCACCTGTCCGATGTCGGTCCAGCCGAACACCGCGCCGAGCTTGGCCATGCCCGCAAACGCGGCGGCGCCGAGGGGGAAGGTGCCATACGCAGCAACGAGGCCCAGCGAGTTGGCGGCGGTGAGGTGCTCGGTGGGCACGATGTTGGGAACGATGGCTTCTTTGGCCGGACTCCACAAAGAGGTAGCCAGCTCCAAGGCGAGCGATGCCAGCACCAGGGTCCACACGCGATCGATGAACGGGATCGTGAGCAGAACGCTGGCGCGCGCGATGTCGCATATCACCAGCAGCCGTTTGCGGTTGAAGCGGTCAACGATGATGCCGCCGGCCGATGCCAGGAAGAAGCCAGGCAGCACCCGCGCCGTCACCACGAGCGCGATTGCCGAGCCGGGCTGATCGCCACCGATGCGCCGCGCCACTTCGATGGTGGCAAGCAGGCCGATCCAATCGCCGAACGAACTGGTGACTTGCGCGATCCACAGCCGGGTGAAGCCCGGTGCCGCGAACAGTCCCGGTGACGACGGGGTACGGCCGCTGCTGTCCACTCGTTCGAACTCGGGTATCGAGCGATCCGAATTCATGGCACTCAGCAGGCTAGGAGCAGGCGGGCGCGGCCCTCGCGCCACGACATCGCACCGCGGCGGTCTAGGCCCGCTTCGACGGGGCCTTCTTGCGCGCCGCGGTCGTGCCGGGTGCGGATTTGGGGGCCGACGTTTTCTTGGCTGCCGACTTCTTCGCCGCTGATTTCTTCGCAGGCGATTTCTTCTTCGCCGCCTGCTTGCGTCGCGGGCTTCGCTTCGTTGCCGGTCCCTTCGCGCGACGCACGGCGAGCAGTTCGGCGGCTCGCTCGACGGTGAGCGACTCGGGCTCGTCGCCCTGCCGCAGCGACGCGTTGTACTCGCCGTCGGTCACGTACGGGCCGAATCGGCCGTCGCGCAGCGTGATCGGCTTGCCGCTGTCTGGGTCGGTGCCCACTTCACGCCCGGCACTCGCTGCTGGTTGGCCGCGACGGCGGCGCGGCTGGGCCAACAGCGCCAAGGCCTCATCCAACGTCAACGTGAACAGCTGCTCGGGGGATTCGAGACTGCGATTCTCGGCGCTTGTCTCCTGGGTCGCTTCTTTCGTGAGATAGGCCCCGTACCGGCCGTTGCGCACGACAATCTCGGCGCCGTCGGCTGGGTCGACCCCGATGGTGCGAGGCAGAGAGAGCAGCTGCAGGGCCTCTTCGAGACCCACGGTTTCCGGTGTCATCCCCTCGAGCAGCGACGCTGTGCGAGGGCGTTCATCGGTCTCGTCGGGCCGCCCGACCGAGACGTACGGGCCGTAGCGGCCCGGCCGCACGATGATGTCGAGACCGGAGTCGGGGTCGGTGCCCAGGATGCGCTCGGTGGGCTCGGCCAGCAGCTCGAGTGCACGCTCCACGGTGAGCTCGTCGGGAGCGAGATCGTCCGGCAGCGGGCGTGTGACGTCGCCGCGTCGCAAGTACGGACCGAAGCGCCCCACGCGCGCCACGATTTCCGTGCCGTCGGCATCAACGCCGATCGGGATGCTGTTGATCTCCGCCGGGTCGATCCCGGCCAGCCGGTCCTCGGACACCAGATAGCGCAGCCCGCCTGAACTCGCTTCGCTGCCGTCGCCGAAGTAGAAGTCGGTGAGCCACGGCTGCGCGTCACGCTCGCCGCTCGCGATCTCGTCGAGGTTCTCCTCCATCCGGGCCGTCAGCGCGTAGTCGACCAGATGGTCGAAGTGCTGCTCCATCAGACCGACGGTGGCGAACGCCGTGAACGCGGGCACCAGCGACGAGCCCTTCTTCCACACGTATCCGCGCGATTGGATCGTCTCGATGATGCTGGCGTAGGTGCTCGGCCGGCCGACGCCCAGTTCTTCGAGCCGGCGCACCAGCGACGCCTCGGTGAACCTGGCGGGCGGGCTGGTGCTGTGCTCGGCGGGCTCGAGGGCCACCGCGGTTGCCGAGCCGCCTTCGTCGAGGTCAGGCAGGATGCGTTCAGGCTCTTCGTCGGCGCCCGCGGCAGGCACGTACACCAGCCGGAAGCCCGGGCTGCGCACCACCGTGCCCGCGGCGGACAGCTCCACACGATGCTCGTCAGCGCTTGTGCGCGGCTCGGCGACCTGCACCACAAGCTCACACCGGGCGGTGCCTGCGAGGCGGATGGTCACGGTCTCGCCGGTGGCGTCGATCATCTGGCTGGCGACGGTGCGCTGCCACACCAGGTCGTACACGCGTGCCGCGTCACCGCCCAGGTCAGTCACTCCGCCAGGCGCAGGCCAGCTCTCGCCAGCAGGGCGGATGGCCTCGTGGGCCTCTTGGGCGTTCTTCACCTTGCGGGTGTAGATGCGGGGCTTCGACGGCAGGTTCTGCGCGCCGTACCGATTGGCGACGACTCGGCGGGCAGCGTCGAGCGCCTGATCGGACAGCGTCGTGCTGTCCGTGCGCATGTAGGTGATGCGCCCGTTCTCGTAGAGCCGCTGGGCCGCCGCCATCGTGCGTGAGGCTGAGAAGCCCAGGCGAGCTCCAGCCGCCTGCTGCAGCGTCGACGTGATGAACGGAGCCGGGGGGCGGCGGCGATACGGCTTGGATTCGCGCGAGATCACGGCGAACCGCTCACCGGACATGGCTCCAGCGAGCGCCGTTGCCGCTGTGGCATCGAGCACAACCACACCGTCGGAGCGAAGTTCGCCCCCGCGATCAAAGTCGCGGCCGGTCGCGACCCGGCTGCCGTCGAGCGCGACGAGCGCGGCATCGAAGAGCTCGGATGCATCGGTGGGCCCATTCGATTCGGCGCCCGGCTGCAGCGTCGCTGTGATGCTCCAGTACTCCGCGGCGCGAAACGCCATCCGCTCGCGTTCGCGCTCCACGATGAGGCGGTTGGCCACGCTTTGCACCCGGCCGGCCGACAAGCGCGGCGCGACCTTGCGCCACAGCACCGGCGAGACCTCGTAGCCGTACAGGCGGTCGAAGATTCGGCGGGCCTCCTGCGCATCAACGAGACGCCGGTCGAGCTCGCGGGGGCTGTTGATTGCCGCCCGAATGGCCGCTTCGGTGATCTCGTGGAAGACCATCCGATGCACGGGTATCTGGGGGTTGAGCACCTCGAGCAGGTGCCATGCGATGGCTTCGCCCTCCCGATCCTCGTCCGTCGCGAGGTAGAGCTGATCTGCGTCTCGCACGAGCGATCGCAGCCGGCGTACCTGGTCTCGGGCCGTGACGACGTACAGCGGCTTGAAACCGTCGTCGGGATTGACACCAAGCGAGGCCCACGACTCGGACTTGTAGGCCGCAGGCACCTCCGACGCGTTGCGCGGCAAGTCCCGAATGTGGCCGATCGAGGACTCCACGATGTAGTCGTCGCCGAGAAAGCGCGAGATCGTGCGTGCCTTTGCGGGGGATTCGACGATGACGAGAGATGTGGGCATGAGCATCCGGGGTGGGCGGAGCCGGACGGTAACGGAACGGTCTCGACTAGCGGCGGCGGAGTGCCGTCACGCAGACGCCCGACGTGCACCGAGACGGTGCAGGCTTGCAGCAACGGCCGCAGCCACCGTAGCGACAACGATCGCGCCCAGCAGGTCTGACGCGACCGGGGACCCGAGTTCAGCATTGCCGAAGCTCGCGACATCCTCAGTATCGGCTGGCCACGGCCACAGGACCCGCAACGAGCCCGCCATCAAGCCCATCAGCACTGCCACGACCAGATCGCGGCTGCGAGCGAGCAGGCGCTCCAACAGGCGGGAGAACAGCCCCAGGCCGATTGCCGCACCAAGTCCGAACAACGCGATCGTGCCAAGTTCCCGATCCGACACCGCTTCGGTGATGGGGTCGTACAGCCCCAGCAGCAACAACACGAACGCTCCCGAGATGCCGGGCAGGATCATTGCGCAGATCGCCAGCGCGCCAGCGCCGACAACGACCGCACTCGATGGTTCGGCGACGGTGCCAGAGCGGAGGCCGAGGACGGCGAACACCGCCACCGCAACTGCCACGAACACGACAACGAGGCGAGCATCCCAGCGGCCGACTTCGCGCCGAGTTGTCACGACCGTCGCCGCAACGAGCCCGAAGAAGGCGGCCGATAGCACGACCGGCTGCTCTTCGATCAGCACCCGCACGAGCTGCACGAGCCCGCCGATCGCGAGCCCGATGCCGCATCCAAGACTGACCAAGAACGGCCAGTCCGCCTGGCGCCCTCGCTCAATTGCCTGGCGTGGACGCCCCCGCAGCAGCCACCCGGCCCCGGAGCTCACAAGCGCAATCTGACCCACCAGCCGGTCATAGACCCCCAGCAGCAACGCCATCGTGCCGCCCGACACTCCCGGCACCACATCCGCGGCCCCCATCGCCAGCCCCCGGGCCACATTCACCAGCGAGTCAGTGACCACTCCTCGCCGCACCCTGTCGAAACTAGACGCATCGATCTGCGCCCGGGCGCGGAAAGTCCCCGGGCGCAAACCCGGGGACTTCCGCTGACAGGCAGAGCAGGTGGTCGCTTGACGACTCAGCCCGTGGTTGAGTGTCAGCCGCCCGAAACCACGTCGTCGAGCGCCAATCCGGGGCCTCCGTGTTCAGACACATCGAGACCCACCATTTCCTCCTCTGCCGACACCCGCAGACCGATGGTGGCTTTCAAGATTCCGAACAGGATCACTGACGTCACGATCACCCAGACCGCCACGATCACGACCATGAGGAACTGCACGACCAGTTGCTCGATGCCGCCGCCGTAGAACAGACCAGCGTCTTCGCGGCCCAGGAAGGCATCGTCGTAGTGGGCGAACAGGCCGATTGCCAGGGTTCCCCAAATGCCAGCAGCGCCGTGGACGGCGAAGGCGCCAACGGGATCGTCGATCTTCAGCTTGCGGTCGACGAAACCGACAACCAGCACCACGATGATGCCCGCAATGAAGCCGGTGATTATGGCGCCCCAGGGAGTCATCGTGCCGCAGCCCGCGGTGATGGCCACGAGGCCCGCCAGCACACCGTTGCCGGCCATCGGGACGTCGGGACGGCCCGTGCGGATCCAGTTCAGCGCTGTGGCGCCGATCATTCCTGCGCACGCTGCCAGCACGGTGTTGAGCGCCACGAACATCACGTACTCGTCCGCGGCAAGCTCCGAGCCCGGGTTGAACCCGAACCAGCCGAACCACAGGATGAACACGCCCAGGATCGCAAGGGTCACGTTGTGTCCCGGAATGTTGCGCGACGTGCCTTCGGCGTTGTACTTGCCGATGCGCGGACCCAGCATCCAAGCGCCGACAAGCGCTGCCCAGCCGCCGACGCTGTGCACGATGGTCGATCCGGCGAAGTCGCTGTAGACGGCATCCCCGATGGAGATCTTGGAGATGAGGCCGCCGCCCCAGGTCCAGTGGACGATGACGGGGTAGATGATCGCCGTCATCACGAGGCTGAAGATGAGGTAGGTGCTGAACTTCGTGCGCTCGGCCATCGCCCCGGAGGCGATGGTGACTGCGGTCGCGGCGAAGACTGCTTGGAAGAAGAAATCCGTCGAGCCTGACAGTTTGCCCTTCAGCAGTCCGTCGGCCTCGTCGATGAAGGTGATACCGAAGAGATCGACGCCCGACAGTGCGAACGAGCCCCAGCCGAAGAAGCTGTTGCCGCCATCGCCGTAGGCGAGTCCGTAGCCGATGAGGAAGAACGCGAGGATGCCGATGGATGCGTCGGCGAGGTTCTTGGCCATGATGTTCGCGACGTTCTTCGAGCGCGTCAGGCCCGACTCGAGCATGGCGAAACCGGCCTGCATCAAGAACACCAGGACGCCGGCGATGAACACCCACAGGTTGTCCATGACGGCCTGCACCATCTCGGCCGACATGGAGTCGTCCTGTGCCCCGACTGGCCCGGCAAAGAGGAAGAAGCCGCCAACGGCACCCGCGGCGGCGATAAGTAGCTCGCGTTTCATGGGCGTCCTCCCGACGATTTGGCTGATGTCGGGCAAGCTAGGATTCGCGTGTTGCACCGTGGTCACCGAGCCGTGTCCGCTCGATGCACAGCACGGGTCGGCGCTGTTGCCGAGATGTTTCGGCAACGTTGCGGGCTAGTGGGCTAGTCGACGCGTGGGAATCGCAAACTTGGGCCGGCTTCGGCCCAGTCCATGTGATCGCGGACGTATTCCTCTGCGGCATCGCGAACCGGCGTGTAGTCCCATCCCTCGCGAGATGCTGCGTGCACGACTCGGCGGGCACGCTGGGAGGCCAGCACCCGCTCGCGGAGAGCAGCCGAATCCCACCGTTCGGCTACTTCGGTGGCGAAATCGGCTGCGAGTTCGGCATCTGCTGGGGCACCGACGGCCGGGTCGGCCAGGTTTCGGTGCTCGGCCGGGTCGGCCTCGAGGTCATACAGCTGCGGGGGATCAGAGTCGCAGTGGATGTACTTGTGTCGGCCCCGGCGGATCATGAAAATGGGGTGCGACGTGAGCTCGCCCATGTACTCGCCCACGGCCTCATCGACCGGGTCGTCGCCCCCGGTGGCAGCCGGCCACAGGCTGCGGCCTGCCAACGAAACGCCGAGATCGGGCCAGGGTTCGCCGGCAATGTCGAGCAGCGTCGGCGCCAGATCCAGCAGCGAGCACGCGTTGGGCACCGTGCCGGCCGAGATTCCGGGTCCGGCCAGTACAAGCGGCACCCGGGCAGATCGCTCGAAGAACGACATCTTGAACCAGGTGCTGCGGTCGCCCAGCATGTCCCCGTGATCGCTCGTCGCGACCACCACGGTGTTGTCGGTCTGGCCGGTCTCATCCAGCACCCGCAGCAGTTCGCTGAGCCACCAATCGAAGTAGCTCGTATTGGCATAGTAGCCGTGGCGGGCATTGCGGCACTGTTGTTCTGTCCAGCCGATCGTGTCGGCTTCGATGGCTGCACGGATGCGGACCGTGTGCGGATCCAGCTCGTCTGGGGAGGGCCCCGGCAGATCGATCTGGTCGTGGTCGTAGAGGTCCCACCACTGGGGCCGAGCCACGTAGGGATCGTGAGGGTGGATGAACCCAACAGCCAGGAAGAAGGGCCGCTCATCGGCGTCGCGCGCCAGGTCGTAGAGGCAACGCTTTGCGGCGAACCCCACTTCGTCGTCGTAGTCGATCTGATAAGTGGCCAGCGCCTGACCGGCCTCGGCGAGGCTGGTCATGTTGTGGTACCACTTGTCGATCCGCACGTCGGCGGCGTCCCAGTCAGGCGTCCAGGCGAAGTTGGCCGGGTAGAGATCGGTGGTCAGGCGCTGGCTGAAGCCGTGCAGCTGGTCGGGACCGATGAAGTGCATCTTGCCCGACAGCACGGTCCGGTAGCCCGCCAGGTTCATCCAGTGCGCGATGGTCGGAACCTCCGCGGGCCACTCTGCAGCGTTGTCCCACGCGCCGACATCGGAGGCGTGCCGGCCCGACATCATCGACAGGCGCGATGGCCCGCAGAGCGGCGAGTGGCAGTACGCCGCGTCGAAGCGGGCGCCGCGTTCGGCGAGTGCATCCATGGCCGGCGTGCGCACCAGCGGATGCCCATAGGTGCCGGTGAAGTGTGGCGCGAGCTGATCGGCCATGACCAACAGCACGTTGGGAGATGCCATCAAGCCGAACAGTATACGCCGAACGGAACCGCAGCAAACAGCGGCCCCACTCCCGCCACGGTGGCGTCAATTCAACCGATCCCTGCGTGCTAGCGTTTCCAAAACAGTCTGTTTGGCCGGTTTTGGTCTGGCCCGAGGCAACCGGGGGGAATGCCAATGTCAACACAATCGTTCAGCCGCCGTCAGGGACGGCAACGCAGATGGCCACTGCGCTTGGCACTGCTCGCCGCGCTCGCGCTGCTTGCCGCCGCGTGCGGAGGCGACGACCTCGGTTCGCAGTCCGAGATCACACTCGCTGCCAATCCGTGGAACGGTTCGGCGCTGAACGTCGAAGTAGCTGCCCAGCTGCTCGAGAGCGAACTTGGCTACGACGTCGAGATCGTGGAGATCGACGAGAACGCGCAATGGGCTGCGATCAACACCGGCGACATCAGCGCCTCGCTCGAGGTATGGCCATCGGGTCACGCGCCGAACGTCGTCGACTTCATCGACAACCCGGACGCCAACGTGGACCATGCCGGTCTGCTCGGCCCAGTCGGCAAGATCGGATGGTTCATCCCGACCTACATGGTCGAGCAGCATCCCGAGCTGGCCACCTGGGAGGGCTTCGCCGATCCCGAGCTCGCCGCCTTGTTCGCAACCGCCGAGACCGGCGACCTCGGGCAATTCCTGGGCGGCGATCCAAGCTTCGTGCAGTTCGACGAGGACATCATCAACAACCTGGGACTGCCGCTTCAGGTCGTGTACGCCGGTTCCGAGGCAGCGATTCTCGCGGCCGTCGACGCTGCGTACAGCCGCGAAGAGGGTGTCCTGGTGTACCTGTGGACGCCGCACTCCGCATTCAACAAGTACGACCTGACCAATGTGCTGCTGCCCGACTACAGCGACGACTGCTACGCCACGGCGGATGCGGGCGGCGTGGACTGCGACTATCCAGCCGACGTGCTGTTCAAGATCATCGACGCCGACCTCACAGAGAACGCACCGGCTGCCGATGCGCTCCTGCGTGCCATGAGCTACGACAGCGCCGACCAGATCTCGATGCTGGCTGCCGTCGAGAGCGATGGCTTGTCGGTCGAGGATGCCGCAGCGGCATGGATCGCCGACAACGAAGACACATGGAGCGCCTGGCTGGAGTAGCCGGCCTGGCCACATCACGACGCTGCCTCGAAGGCGTCGGCCCGCATCAGGACTGGGCCGACGCCTTCGGGGTTCGCGTCGCATGTCCCGGCACACGGCTTCGTGGGTGAGATCGTGAAAGATCCTCGGTACGACTTCATCATCGTGGGAGGCGGCTCGGCTGGCTGCGCGCTCGCAAATCGGCTGAGTGCAGACGACGACACCCGTGTGCTG
Organism: Acidimicrobiales bacterium; assembly: GCA_963663635.2. Taxonomy (GTDB): domain Bacteria; phylum Actinomycetota; class Acidimicrobiia; order Acidimicrobiales; family Poriferisodalaceae; genus Poriferisodalis. Next base: position 48,228 of record CAXXMY010000015.1, on the reverse strand, counting down.
GTGCTGGAAGCAGGTCGTCGCGACTACCGCTGGGATGTCCTCATTCACATGCCCGCGGCGCTGGCAATGCCGATCGGGAACCGGTTCTACGACTGGCAGTACGAAACCGAGCCCGAGCCTCACATGGACGGCCGGCGCGTGTACCACGCCCGCGGCAAGGTCCTGGGCGGGTCCAGCTCGATCAACGGGATGATCTTTCAGCGAGGGAACCCCGCGGACTACGACAAGTGGGCTCGCCAGCCGGACATGGAGGCCTGGGATTACCGGCATTGCCTGCCGTATTTCAAGCGCATGGAGACCTGCCTGGCTGGCCCTGACGCCTGGCGCGGCGGCAGCGGCCCGCTGATCCTCGAACGCGGTCCGGCGACGAGTCCCCTGTTCGGGGCTTTCTTCGACGCAGTTCAAGAAGCCGGCTACGAGCTCACCGACGACGTCAACGGTTTCCGGCAGGAGGGTTTTGCCGCGTTCGATCGCAACATCCATCGTGGCCGGCGGCTTTCTGCAGCGCGCGCGTATCTGCACCCCGTCCTGAATCGGCCGAACCTCACGGTGCGCACCGGCGCACTCATCGAACGCGTGCTGTTCGACCAGAACGCAGCGACGGGCGTGGCGTATCGCCGTCGAGGGCGGCGGCTCACCGCCAACGGCGCACACGTGATCCTGTGCGCCGGGGCCTTTGGTTCAGCGCAATTGCTGCAGCTTTCCGGGATCGGCGCTGCGAGCCTGCTCGAACCACTGGGTATCGAGGTCGTGTCCGACTTGGCCGGCGTCGGCGAGAACCTCCAAGACCACATCGAGGTCTACATCCAATACGACTCAGCGCAGCCCGTGACAATGCAGCCGCATCTGCAGAAGTGGCGCCGCCCGTGGATCGGCATGCAATGGCTTGCCCGGCGCGGACCGGGCACCACGAACCACTTCGAGGCTGGGGGCTTCGTCCGCAGCAACACTGACGAGGCCTACCCGAACCTCATGTTCCACTTCCTCCCCCTGGCGGTGCGATACGACGGCTCGGCACCAGCGGGCAAGCACGGCTACCAGGTGCACGTCGGACCGATGTACTCCGATGCCCGCGGCTGGGTACGGATCCGCTCGACCGACCCGGTCAAGAAGCCGGCCATCCGCTTTAACTACCTCTCCACCCCTCAGGACCGGCGCGAGTGGATCGAGACGGTGCGGGTGACCCGCAACATCATGAACCAGCCGGCGTTCGCATCATTCAACAACGGCGAGATCTCCCCTGGGCCTGGCGTACAGACCGATGACGAGATCATGGACTGGGTGGCCCGCGACGCCGAGACCGCGCTGCACCCCGCCGGCACCGCGCGGATGGGGGCCGACGAGCTCGCCGTCACCGATCCAGCGTCGATGAGCGTGCACGGCACCGAGGGCTTGAGCGTCGTCGACGCGTCGGTCATGCCGAGCGTCACGAACGGCAACATTTACGCGCCAGTGATGATGATCGCCGAGAAAGCGGCCGATCTGCTGCTGGGCAACGACCCGCTCGAACCGCTGGACGTACCGGTCTATGGGGCCGGGCCAGCCTCGCTGACGTCGTGATCGGAGATCATCGTCCAGACGAGGTCGAGCACCCGGCGTCTGTCGGCCTCGCTGGGCGGCGCAAGGCCGAACAAATCGATGAGCCACAGGCCGTCGCCCACGATGCGTGCCAGCAGCCCCGTGGTCTCTGCGAGACCGTCGTTGTGCACGAGGCGTTCCTGCCAGCGCTCGAAGGTTTCCCGGGTGTGAGCAAGCAGATCGTCGTCGAGAGCTGCTGCGGCCAGGATCGATGCCGAGGTGTCGTCCGCCGCCTTGTACGGCTCGCGCACGTAGTCGAGATAGGCGAGAGCAAATGTGCCGCGGGCAGCGGGATCGCCCGCGCGGAACCTGGCTTCGCGGCTGTCCAGCTCATCGTCGAGGACCGCCAGCGTCTCGTCGAGCAGGCCGGCCATGAGGGCGTCCTTGGAACCGAAGTGGTAGAGGAAGCCGCCCTTGCTGACCCCGGCCGCCACCGCCACCTTGTCCAGCGTCAGATTCGCTGCGCCCTCGGCCTTGATGACCTCGATGGCGGCTTGACAGATCCGGTCCCGCGTCTGCACGGCGCGCTCCTGGACCGGTTTGGCTCGGGATCCCCGCGGGGGGCGTGGCTCCGAAGGCGTCCCGGAGAATGTCCCGGTGCGAGACTCGTCGCGTGCCATCTTCAGCACAGGGTAGTTGCCCCCCAGACCACCTCAGCCAGACCGTGAGCAGCGCCACGGGAGGACCCATGGAGTCGACCACTGCATCGCAAGCCGCAGCGGCGGCGGTAACCGATCCGGCGGCGTCGGCGCAGGCATCCGACGGTGCGGATGCCGAGATGGTCGACGTGAGCGGGCTGTGGAAGATCTTCGGCAAACGCACCCACGTTGCGAAGACGCTGGCCGCCCAGGGCCACTCGCGCGAGGAGATCCGCGACGAGACCGGCTGCTTGATCGCCGTGCGCGACGTGAGCTTCCGCGTCCGCGCAGGCGAGACCTTCGTCGTGATGGGGCTGTCCGGCTCGGGCAAGTCGACGCTGGTGCGCTGCGTCTCTCGCCTGATCGAGCCCACCGCGGGCGACGTGACCGTGTGCGGCACGGCCCTGGCCGACGTCAGCGACGCAGGGCTGCGCGACCTGCGGCGCCAGAAGATGGCCATGGTGTTCCAGCACTTCGGGCTCTTTCCGCATCGCAGAGTCCTTGACAACGTCGCGTACGGCCTCGAAGTGCAGGGCATCGGCCGCGACGAGCGCCATGAACGAGCCCGCCGCGTTCTCGACACGGTGGGCCTCGGCGGATGGGGCGACCACTACCCCCAGCAGCTCAGCGGCGGCATGCAGCAGCGGGTCGGGCTGGCGCGCGCGTTGGCGGTAGAGCCCGAAGTGCTCTTCTTCGACGAGCCGTTCTCGGCACTGGACCCATTGATCCGCCGGGACATGCAGGACGAGCTGGTGGCGCTCCAACAGGAATTGCAGCGCACGATCGTGTTCATCACGCACGACTTCGCCGAAGCGCTGCGGCTCGCGGATCGCATTGCGATCATGAGCGACGGCGTGTTCACCCAAGTCGGCACACCGCTCGAAATCCTGACCGAGCCGGCGAATGACTACGTCAAGGCGTTTACCCAGGACGCTCCGATCGCGAAGGTGCTTCAAGCCTGTTCGCTCATGCGGCCTCTGGGCGACACCGTGCCCGACCCGCAGTGGCCGCGGCTCACCGACACAGCGTCGCTGGAAACCGCACTGCCCCATCTGTTGTCCGAAGACCGCCCAGTCGTCATCTGCAACCGCACCGGCGACCCCGTCGGCTTGCTCCATGGAGATGACGTGGCAGCGGTGCTGGAGCAAAACTTGAGATGACCCAAACCCAGCCGACCTCGCTCCAGCACCGCCACACCCACACAGAGCTGGAGCAGAACCTACGATGACAGCGGTCGATCCTGCCACCAGGCCCGGTCGGAACGGGCTCGGCAGCAGGGCCGCGACATTGGGCCGCACAGCTGGTCGCAGCCCCGCCAAGCTGCTGGGCATCGTGATCGCGGCGGTGGCCACAGCCATGATCGTGGTGGGAGTCGGGGCCGCGGTCGGAACCTTTCCTGAGTCCTGGGACATCGGTCTGGCCGACCCCATCGACCGGGCACGGCGATGGCTCATCAACAATCAGACGTCGCACTGGCTCTACTCCGTGCTGCTGAATCCGGTGACAGACCTCGCGGACGCCGGCATCCGGCAGTTCGAGGCGATTCTGGAGTGGTTCCCGTGGTACGTGTACCCCGTCTTCGCAGGACTCGGACTGTGGCGTGTTCGCAGCCGAGCCGCCGGGGCACTGGGTTTCTGCGGCGTCGCACTGATCGGCGTGATGGACCTGTGGCACGAGGGTTTCGCCACGCTCGCGCTGATGGGCGTGGCCGTGCTCGTCTCGCTGTGCTGTGGCATCCCGCTGGGCATCGCGGCGTGGCGCAACGACCGGTTCGCCGGCGTGCTGCGCCCGACGCTCGACGCCATGCAGACGATGCCGGGTTTCGTCTACTTGATCCCGTTCGTGCTGTTGTTCGGCATCGGCCGGGTGCCGGCGCTGATTGCCACTGTGGTCTTCGCCTTGCCGCCCGTCGTGCGGCTCACCGATATCGGTCTGCGCAACGTCGAGGTGACGATGGTGGAGGCGTCGGAGATGTTCGGCGCGACCGAGCGGCAGACATTGCGTCTCGTGCGCATCCCCGCAGCGCGGCCGGCGATCCTTGCGGGCGTCAACCAGACGACCATGCTGGCGATGAGCATGGTGGTGATCGCCGCATTCATCGGCTCGGGCGGTCTCGGTCAGGACGTCTTGCGTGCCATGCGAGACATCGACGTCGGCGAGGCCTCCGAGGCTGGCATCGCCATCGTCATCATGGCGATCATCCTCGATCGATTCTCCAACGGCATCGCGACGCTGGGCCAGCGAGGTGCCACCGACCAAGACGCCAAGTCGAGCACCGACGCGCGCCAGATCCGCTGGCTGGCAGCCGCGGCCGCGCTGGCCGCGCTGGCCGGCGGCATTGCCGGGCACAACGAGTTCCCAGAGTTGCTCGAGTGGCACTTCGCGCCCTTCATCAACGACGTGACGGGCTGGACTCGCGACAACCTCTACGACATCTGGGGAACCGGCATCGGAACCGGGCCGTTCAGCGATTTCGTCACCATCTATTTGGTGACGCCGCTGCGCGAGCTGTTCTCATCCGGCATTCCGTGGCCCGCCATGATCGGCATCGGCGTGCTCGGGGGCCTGATGGCGCGAGGGCCGGGACTGGCATTCGGCATCGGCGCATCGCTGTTCGGCATCGGCGTGCTGGGCATGTGGGAGCTGTCGATGGACACCCTTGCGCAGACCATCGTCGCGGTGGCGGCCACGCTGGCTCTGGGAGTGCCGCTGGGCATCGCGGCCTCACACCACGACCGATTCCAGTCGCTGCTCAACCCGGTGCTGGACTTCCTGCAGACGATCCCGAGCTTCGTGCTGCTCGTGCCGGTCATCACCTTGTTCCACGTGGGGCGTATTCCCGGCATCATCGCCTCGGTCCTGTACGCGCTCCCGGCGGCGGCCCACTACACCGACCTGGGTTTGCGGCGGGTGCCAGCGGAGGTACGCGAGGCCGCGGAGAGCTTCGGCTCCACCCGCTTGCAGCGACTGCGGCGTGTCGAGTTGCCGCTGGCGGCTCCCGAGCTGATGGTCGCGGTGAACCAGACCATCATGCTGGTGCTCGCCATGGTCGTCATCGCCGGCCTTGTCGGCGGCGGCGGGCTCGGGCTCGAGACCGTCAACGCCCTGCGCCGCAGCGACGCGGTCGGCCGGGGCTTCGAGGCCGGCATCGCCATCGTGCTGCTCGCCGGCATCCTCGACCGCCTCACCCGAGCCGTCGCCGACCGCCTCCGACCGCCCCCTGCGGTCTGACCTCGCCGGAGCCCGTCCCGGCTGCGGTAGTCGCATCGAAGCTGACGGCGGTGATCGCCGTCCTTCGAGCACAGATGTCGTGGCTGCGGCGGGCTTGATGGCAGGTTTCGCCCGGTCTCTTTCAGCTTCTTCGCACCTCAATCGGACGGCGTCGACGAATCTTGCCGACCATTGCCGTCATGGCGCTCGCGTTTATCGCAACCGGTTGCGTCAGGGTCGACATGGACTTCGTCGTGAGTGACGACGGATCCGGATCGTTCTCGCAGAAGATCACATTCGCCGAGCCGGTGCTCGAACTCATGGTCGGAACCGGTCAGGCCACCACGCGAGCACAGGCCTGCGACAGCTTCATCGCGGAATCCGAGGCAAACGAATCGATCATCGACTTCAGCACCGCCGGGGTCGACACGTCGGATCTCGACAGCATCGTCCCGCAGTTCGAGAGCGCGAACTCCGACAGCGAATGCAGCACGACGCAGGATTTCTCGTGGAGCGCCGCTCAATACAGCACGCTCCGCGAGGTCATGGCAGCGGGAGACGGGCCACAGATCACCCAGCTCGACGACGGCTGGCGCTTCGAGCTCAGCACCAGCTTCATGGGCCAAGGTCCTTCTGACGATGAGTCCGCGCAGCTCTTGTCGCTGGGCCTGGACCCGCCGACGGCCGTCATTTCGGTGACGCTCCCGGGTGAGCCATTCGAGCACAACGCCGACTCAGCGACCGGCTCGACGTTCAGTTGGGAGTTCGACTTGACGGGCCAACAAAGCGCCCCGGAGCAGTTCTATGCCCAAAACCGGACCCAGCAGCGGCGGAATCGGCTACATCGGCATCGTGGGGCTCGTCGTGGCAATCGTCCTCGTGCTCGCGGCCCTCGTCAGCCTGCGCAAGCGCCGCGGGACCCAGGTCAACGATTCGGACGACAGCGAATCCGAACCGGCCACCGACGCGCCGGATGCCGACCCGATTCTCCCGCTGATCCGCTAGCCGACAGCGGGGCCTGAGCCAGTTCGGGCCGCTGCGCTACGTCGGAGGCGCAGGAGGGACGTAGCGGGCACCCGGGTCGAGGCTGGATGCGAGCACGACAGCTGCGAGCGCAAGCGGCAGCTGCCACGACAGCGCCAACCGGATGTCGCCGGTGATATCGCCCAAGACTCCCACGGCGGGTTTCGCAATGGCGGTCAGCAACCCTGAGACGCCGAACACCACGCCGATTCCCGCACCGGTCTGAGTGGCCGGTGCCAGTCGGCTGGCCATCGCCAGCGAGACCGGGAACAGGCTGAACATGCAAAACGAGATGCCGCCGATGGCGACGAGCGAAAGCGCTCCGCCGGTCAGCGCGAACAGCGCCACGAACAGCGACGTGCCGACAGACGCGATGATCATCACCGTGCGGCCGCCGAGGTGGTCGGAAGCCCAGCCGCCCAGTGGCTGCGCCACGACGCCGACCAGCAGGATGACGGTCAGAATCACGCCGGCATCGTTGGTGTCCCAACCCTCATCGACGAGCATCTTCACCGAGAAGTTGATGAAGCTCATGCCCACCATGGCCACTGCCCCGAACGACAGCGAGAGCATCAGCAGCGGCACGCTGAACGCGCCGCGCAGCCGCACCGCCGGGGCGGCGGGAATCTCTCGGAGTCGCCATCGCAGCAATGCAGCTGCCATCACCATCGGTACGGCCAGCGCCACCATCGTGAGCCGCCAGTTCAGGACCGAGACCGCGAGCACCACCGCTGCTGGCGCTGCGAAGTGCCCGAACGAACCGCCCCAGCCGTGGACACCCATCATGCGCCCACGCTGTTCGGGGTAGGCCGAGACGATGAACGCTGTGGCCTGCGGGTGGTACGTAGCGCCTCCGAGGCCGCACAACAGGCTCAACACGACGATCAACCAGAAGCTCGGCGAGGCTGCCATGCCCAGAAACCCAACCGTGCCGATCACAAAGCCGAACACCAGGATCCACCGCCGCCGACCCCTGCGGTCGGCCTCGCCGCCCAGAATCGGCGACAGCACACCACTCAACACGGTGAAAGCGAACGACAGCACGCCGAGGTCGGTGTAGCTCAAGCCGAACTCGTCGGCCAATGCCGGAAGGAACGCCGGCAGAACCGTCACATAGAAGTCGTTGATGGCATGCACACCGACCAGAACCGCCAGCACGGTCCGAGGCCGCACGGCGGTCTCATCAACCGCTTGGCGGGGTGTCGCTGCTGCTTCGCGCACGACCGCGGACGCTACGCCACAGTCCGGCGGCATGTGCCAGATCGTGATTCAGATATCGAAACAGGACCTTTTGTAGTCACATCGTCTCGCTATTGTGACTACATGAGCACTGACATTGGCATCCGTGAGCTGAAGGCGCGCCTGTCGGAGTGCGTACGACGTGCGGCCGACGGCGAGCGCATCGTCGTGACCGACCGTGGCCGCCCCGTGGCCCAGCTCACCGGCCTGGACCAAACCGCTGTGCGCCAAAGCGTCCTCGATGACATGGCGAGGATCGAGCGCGGCGTTGCCGAGGGCTGGATCACACCCGCTCAGCGGCGTGGGCCACTCGGGCCGGCGCGGCCGATTCTCTCCGCTTCCGGGCCGAGCATTATGGAGATGCTTGACGAAGACCGCGGTGATTGATGCTGTACGTGGAGTCGAGTGCACTCATGAAGCGTTACGTCACGGAGCCAGAAACCGACGTTGTCCTCGAACTCATGGATTCCGATCCGGCCCTCGTCACCTCGCGCATCACCGAGATCGAAGTCAGACGCAATTTCGGCCGCTATTTCGATGGCGACGAGTTGCTGCAGGCACAACGTCGGCTGCAGACCGACCTCGACGGTTTCGCGCTCGTCAGCCTCGACGCGACGGTTTGCAAGGATGCCGCGCTCATCGCAGAGCAAACGCTGTGCCGGTCGCTTGACGCAATCCATCTGGCTGCGGCACGTCGCGCCAGTCCCTCAGCGACCGTGTTGACGTTCGACCAGCGCCAAGCTCGCGCAGCCCGAGCGATCGGACTGGCCGTCGTCGGCGCCTGACCCTGCAGGCCGACGCCACAGCGGTCAGAGGAAAGCGGGGACGAAGACCAGGCTGACGATGGTCATTACCTTGATGAGGATGTTCATCGCAGGGCCCGAGGTGTCCTTGAAGGGGTCGCCGATGGTGTCGCCGACAACCGCAGCGGCATGCGCATCGGTGCCCTTGCCGCCGTGGGCGCCCGCCTCGATGTACTTCTTGGCGTTGTCCCAGGCACCGCCCGAGTTCGCCATGTAGATGGCCAACAGGAAACCGGTCACCACCGCGCCGGCCAAGAAACCGCCGAGCGCGTTCACGTCGATGAAGCCGATCACCAGCGGCAGCGCCACGGCGAGGCCACCGGGCAGGAGCATCTCGCGCAAGGCGGCCTGAGTGGAGATGTCCACGCAGCGGCGGCTGTCGGGCTTCACACCCGGCTTGCCTTCCCGCAGGCCCGGGATCTCGGCGAACTGACGGCGGACCTCCACGATCATCGCCTGCGCCGCCCGACCGACCGACGACATCGTGAGCGCCGCGAAGACGAACGGCGTCATCGCACCCAGGAACAGGCCGATCGTCACGGCGGTGTCGTTGATGTCCAGAAAGACCTGATCGCCGGCGGTCAGGCTGAACGACTTGAACAGCGCCAGTGCGGTGACCGCGGCTGAGCCGACGGCGAAGCCCTTGGCGACCGCAGCGGTCGTGTTGCCCAGCGAATCGAGGCTGTCGGTGACGCTGCGCACTTCGGGTGGCAGTTGGGCCATCTCCGCGATGCCGCCTGCGTTGTCGGCGATGGGTCCATAGGCATCAACTGCCACGATGACTCCGGTCACCGACAACATGCCGATGGCCGCCAGCGACACGCCGTACAGCCCGATCTCGTTGCCGGCGTCGCCGAAGGCCATGCCGCCGAACAGGTACGACAGGCCGATCATCGCCACCACGAGCACGACTGCCGGCAACGTGGAGAGCTTGCCCTGTGCGATGCCTTCGATGACGACGGTTGCGGGGCCCGTCTCGGACTGCTGCGCGATGCCCTTGACGGGCCTGAAGCGCTCGGAGGTGAAGTACTCCGAGGTGAACCCGATGGCCCAGCCGCCGAGCAGCCCCACGATGATGGTCAGCGCCAGAAAGATCGGGGCGCTGAGCTCCAAGGCATCTGCACCGCTGCCGAAGGTCGGGCTGCCGTTGAACAGCACCAGCGTGCCGACGATGGAGAACACCACCGTGAGCGCCATGGCCACGTACTGACCGGTGTGCAATTGCCCCGACAGGCTCCGGCCTTCGCGGCCACGCACGAATAGCGCGCCCACGATCGAGGCGATCATGCCGAGCGCCCCGATCAGGATCGGGTACATGAGGAGCGCCTCGGCATCGCCGAAGTCGGAGGTCAGGCTGTCGCCCTCGAGGAAGACCGGCACCAGCAGCGAGGCGAGCACCACCGGCGCCACGATCGATCCGGCGTAGGACTCGAACAGGTCAGCACCCATGCCGGCCACGTCGCCCACGTTGTCGCCCACGGCGTCGGCGATGGTGGCGGGGTTGCGGGGATCGTCCTCAGGGATGCCGGCTTCCACCTTGCCCACGAGGTCGCCGCCGATATCGGCAGCCTTGGTGTAGATGCCGCCGCCGATACGGGCGAACAACGCGATCGAGCTGGCACCCAGCCCGAATGCGGCAACCACCTGGAAGGCCTGGTCGACGCCGATCCACTTCACCCACAGCAGGTAGTTGAACGAGATGCCCAGCAGCGCCAAGCCGGCCACAGTGAAGCCCACGACTGCGCCGCCCTTGAACGCCAACGGCAGCGCCTTGGCTGCCCCCGCGCGGGCCGCCTGGGCCGTGCGGGTGTTGGCCGCAGTGGCAATGCGCATGCCGATGAAGCCCGCTACCGACGAGAGCACTGCTCCCATGAGGTAGGCGAAGCTGGCGGCCGGCTTCCCGTCGATCGGCACCGCGAGCAGCAGCACGAACATGGCGGCCACGAAGACCGACACCCACTGGTACTCCCGGCGCAGGAACGCCATGGCGCCTTCGCGGATAGCTGCGCCGATCTCGCGCATCAGGTCAGTGCCTTGGTCGGCGCGCAGCACCACCTTGGCGAAGTAGTAGGCCAGCAGCAGCGCCAGCACGGAGGCAATCAGGGCCAGGTAAGGAACAGCAGTCACAGAGACCTCACGGTGTCGCGTCGGGCTTGGGGCATCGAGGGGGATCGGTGCACGGGCAGCGAGGCTAGCTATCGGCGGCTGAAGACTCCGGCGGAACGCTGCGGTCGCTGATCATGCCGGGCGGCGTCTCGTCAAGGTGATCGCCTGCCTTGCCCGACAGCGCCAGCAGCACGAGTGCTGCAACGCCCGCGCACGCGGACGCGAACAGGATGCCGATCTTGGCGAGGTCGGTGATGCCGCCGCCGTCGAACGCCAAGCCCGTGATGAAGATCGACACGGTGAAGCCGATGCCCGCCGCGAAGCCCATGCCGATGAACTGCGGCCAGTTCATTCCCTCGGGCAGGTCGAAGCCAAAGCGGGTCGCCACCCAGGTGAACAGCGTGATGCCGATGGGCTTGCCGACCACGAGGCCCAGTACGACACCCAGCGTCACCGGTGAGCTGACCGCCTCGGCGATCGTGTCAGACGAGAACGGCACACCGGCGTTCGCGAGCGCGAACAGCGGCACGATGATGAACGCAGTGAACGGGTGGAACATGTTCTCCAGCCGCTCCACCATCGGCACCGACTCCTGCACCAGGAATGAGGCTTGGTGGACCTGCTCGATGCTCGGTCGCTCGGGCAGATGGTCGACGACGTCTTGCGCGTGCACGCGGTTCAGCAGCGGATTGGCCGGCGTCAGCAAGCCCAGCGCGACACCGGCGATGGTGGCATGGATGCCCGATTCGAGCATCGCGTACCAAACGACCAGTCCGATCACCCAGTAGATCTCAAGGGCCCACACCTTCATCACCGTGAGCACCCTGATGAGCACCAAGAGCGCAACGGCGAACAGCAGCCACTTGAGGTTCAGGTCGCTCGTGTAGAAGATGGCGATCACGGCAATGGCGCCGATGTCGTCGACGATGGCCAGCGTCAGCAAGAACAGTTTGAGCATCGGCGGGATCCGCGAGCCCAGCAGCGCCACCACGCCCACCGCGAATGCGATGTCGGTGGCCATCGGGATGGCCCAGCCCGACGCCCCGTCGCCGGACGGATTCAGCATGAAGTACAGCAGCGCCGGCACAACCATCCCGCCGATCGCGGCAATCGCGGGCAGCGCGGCCGCACGGACGCTCGCCAGGTAACCCGTCACCAGCTCCCGCTTGATCTCGAGACCGACCACGAAGAAGAACAACGCCATGAGCGCGTCGTTCACGAACTCCTCGAGCGTCAGCGGGTGCAGGTCAAAGCTGCCAATCGAGATGTCGATGTGGGTGTGCCAGAAGTCGAAATAGGTGTCGCTCCAGGGCGAATTCGCCCAGATGAGCGCTGCGGCGGTCGCCAGCAACAGCAGCACGCTGCCGGCCACCTCGCGGTGGACGAACTTCAGGATCGGCCGCGCCAAGAAGCGGGCAAGCCGGCTGTTCCCGCCTGCGAAGGTCTCCCGCTGGTACAGGTACTCCGGTCCGGCCATACGGGCGCACAGGATACGGCCGCTGTCGCTGGCGTCTTGCCCCCGATCAGCGCCGGTGACGTCTCGTTTGTCGATGTTCAGCCATCATACAAACGCCCGATGGCGTCTTGCCGTTCAGTGGCCACGTCGAAGAGCGGCTCGATTCCCGCCTCGACCAGCGTCGCGCCGATTTCAGCGCTCGTGACCACCAGCGACATTCGCCCGCCTGCACCCCGGCAACGCCGCTGAGCGTCGAGCAGCACGCCGAGCACGACGGGTGCCAGCAGGTCGACATCGGAGAGATCGATGACGAGTCGCGGTGGGGATCCCGCGGCGGTCAGCGCCGAGCGCACCGCGCTGTCGAGCGACGCAATCGAAGACAGGTCCAGCTCACCGCGGGGTGTCAGAACCACGGCGATAGAGCCGTCGTGTGCGGTGACCGATTCCTGTGCGATGCGACCGATCACCGCGCAAGACCAGTCGGAGTCTCAAGCAAAGCGAGGCATCACCTTGTCGGTGATGAGTTCGAGCGACGAGATGATCTGGTCGCTGGAATGGATGCCTTGGGGGATCAAGAAGAACGCCTCGTCGATGCCGAGCAACTCCTGCGCCTGTTCAATCTGGCGGCTGATCGTGTCGGGGCTGCCGACGAGTTGCAGCGGCATGCCCTGTCCGAACTGTTCAGCCCATTGACCCCAGAACCACTCCATGTCCGCGAACTGCTCCCAAGCCTGCGCATCGGTGGGCGCGCACACGGCCACGCCGCCCCAGGCGCATTCGCGGCCACGGGGCTTCTCGACGCCGTGGCGTTCAGCTTCTTCGCGGTAGGCCTGCCAGAGTGCACGGCAGAAGTCCATCTTGTCGCTGAGCACGATGGGCGTTCCGCCGTAACGCGCCCAGAACACCGCCGAAGTCATCGACATGGTGAAACCGCCGTACAGCGGCGGGTGGGGCGACTGCAGCGGACGGGGCGCGATGCCGATCTCATGGATCGTCATGTCTGGGTCGACACCCGCGCCGAAGTCGGAATACACGGTGTGGGTGTGCGGATTCAGGTTGTCGTTGGGGAAGCGCCAGAACTCGCCCTCGTAGGAGAACGTCTCGTTCACCAGTGCGGTGAGCATGACGTCGACGAACTCCTCGAAGAAGCGCCGGTTGTGCTCATCGACATCAGTGTTCTTGTTCCACACGCCGACTGCGGCGAGGTCTGGGCGGACCTTGAATTGGTCGACCCAGCGGTGCTGGTAGCCGCGCACGACGCCGAAGCACAGCCGCCCGCCGGTCATATGGTCGAGCGTGGCCACTTGCTCTGCGGCTCGCAGCGGGTTGTGCGTGGTCGACACGTAGCCGCAGGCGATCGGGCGGAGCCTTTCGGTGTGTTGTGCAATCCAGCTGGCCATCAGGCCGAGATCGTTGGAGGCTTCGAAACCCTCGATCTGCAGGTGATGCTCGGGATGCCCGAAGCCGTACCAGCCGTTGCGGTCGGCGTAACTGGCGATGTCGGCGATCTCGCTGAGCATGCGCTGGTAGTAGTCGTTGTTGAGCCCTGCAAGGCCGGCCTCGAGCTCGGAGCGGCGGCCCATCGTGCAGTACATGAACAGGCTGAACTTCACCCTGGCTCCCGTCGGCTCGGCTCGCGACTGCCTGTGGCGGGCCGCCTCGCGGAGTGTAGGTGAGCGCGCTTCGGCGCGGCCCGGCGGGCCCCCGCAGATGCGGGTCTCCCGCTGTGCGTCCGGCCACTGCATAAACGCTCGTTCAGGGCTAAGTTCACATCCGGCATGGAAAGCACCGATGCAGCCACCGACAGCTCAGCCGAGTCGGGTCCCGCAGACGCCGCCGTTGCCGCCGATGCCGGTGCAGACCTAGACAACGGCGGCGCAGGCAACGGTCGTCGGGTCCGCAAAGGCGAGCGCAGCCGGATGCGCATCCTTGACGCCGCCGCGCTCCTGCTGTCGTGCCGCGGCTACGCCGCCACCACCCTGACCGACATCGCTGCCGCCGCGGAGATGCAGGCCGGCAGCCTCTACTACCACTTCGATTCGAAGGACGCGATCGTCGAGGAAGTGCTGCGAGTCGGCATCGACCACGCCCGCGAGGCCATTGATGCCGGGCTTGAGGCCTTGGGTCCTGATGCCTCGGGCTCAGATCGGCTGGCCGAGACCGTCGTGGCCTACGTGAACTGCATCGTGGCCGAGAGCAGCTTCACCGTTGCCAACATTCGCTGCTACAACGAATCGCCCCCGCACACCCGCGAGAACCTCACCGTGCCGCTGCGCGAATTCGCGAACCTCTGGGTGGGGCTGATCTCTGAAGGCCAAGCCGACGGCTCGCTGCGCTCCGACACCAACGCCAAGGTCCTCGCCCGGCTGATGATCTCGGGCCTCAATTCGCTCGTGAGCTGGTACCGCCCCGGCGGCGAACTGTGCCTCGACGACCTCGCCCGCCAATTCGCCGCCATGGTCCTCACCGGCCTGCAGCCCGCCTGACCTTCGAACACCCGCCCCCACCAGTAGCGTCCGCTGGTGCAATTCCCCATCCGGCTCGCCCTGCTGCTGCGGCCGACAGTCAAGATCGGCATCCTGCTCGCGGTCGGCTTCAGCGTCCTCGCGTTCGTGTCGACGCCGTTCCTTCTGTCGGAGATCTCCGACCACTACGGCATCAGCCTCGGCGCGGCTTCCATGATCGGGGTGTTCCAGCTGGGCGGATTCGTGGTGACCTCATGGGGCGCCGGTCGCTGGCTGCAGCCACGCGGGTGGGTCTTTGTCACCAGTCTCGGCATGGCCGCGGCAGCCAACCTGACCTCGGCCGCCCTGCCCCCATTCGCGGTGCTTGTGGCGTTGCGGCTCACCAGCGGCCTCGCGCTCGGGCTTGTGGCCTGGTACGGATGGGTGCAGGCCTTCGGCAACACGCGCCGCATGGACGATGTGGCCGTGACGGACCCCTTGGTCGGGCTGATCGCCGCACCGCTCATCTCGGTGCTCCTCACAGCTGGCGGCGCGCGGCTCGTGTTCGCTGCGCTGGCGGGCGTGTCGCTGATCCCTCTCGCGTTTGGTTATCGAAGCGCAGTGGACCATCTTCCAAGAGCGACGACGCGCAACCGCGCCGTGCCCGCCGCCCGGATTCTGTTGATCTGTTTGGGCCTGTTCAGCCTCGGCGGCTCTTCGGTCTTCGTGTTCGCCGTGGTGCTGGGAACTCGCAACGCGTCCGTGTCGGTGCCGGTCATCGCCGTCGCCTTCAGTCTCAACGCCCTGGTCGGGATCCCGGCGGTTCGATGGAAAGCTCCCCGCAAGTTTCCCAGCCCCGCGATGGCAGCCACAGCGGTGTGCCTGATCCTCCTCGCGACATCAGCGCAATCGTGGCTGTTCCTCGGTGCGCTCGTGGCGTGGGGCTTCTTCTTCTGGCTGGCGGTACCGGGAGTGTTCGAAGTCCTGGCCAGCCGGTCCCGCTATCCCGAAGAGCGAGCCGGTGACGCCCAGGCTGTGATGGCCGCAGGCCGCGCCGGCGGACCGTTGCTGGGCGGTCTGCTGATCGACGGCGTGGGCACCACCGCGCTGGGAGCCATCGGCGCGGGCCTCGTCCTGATCGCCGCCATCGGTGTGTTCACCGTCCGCAACGTCGCCCCGCCCCTACAAGACGCCCGAGCAGCCGCGGAACGGCCATAGAATGACGTTTCTGACGGTGATGATTAAACTATGTGAGCGTCAGCTATTTCATGCCATAAGTTCGGGGCGCAGACATGGCGAGCAGCGCGACGACTGTCGACAAAGAAATCTACGAACGGTTCGTGGATTGGGGCCAAGGGCTGGACTCGCACGAACTCTCACAATTGCTGGCCAAGATCACGGCGCAGTGGTCGAGAGACCGTTCTGAACTCGTCGTCGCTCTCATCGCGGCGTTGGAATTCGACGACACGCTCTTGTTAGACACGGCTGCGTCGGTTGCTGCACTCCACCATTCGCTTGCAGACCACGAGACCGACGTGCGGAGCCTCCTTGTGCTCTACGCCATGCGGGACGACATCTCCCGTCAGTTCGCCGGCGGTCCTCGCAAGGTCGTCGATGACATTGAACGCAAACTGTTCCACCGGGCCCGGCTAAAGGGCGAAGCCATGGCTGCGATCTGGCAGGAGCCGATGCTCGAAGCCCGCGTCGCCGCTGTTGCGCTTGGGGTCAAGCCCTCGAACCGGGAGAAGGTCAGCCAGTACCGCCGACGGTCGTGGCTGGTCGGACTGCGATGGGGCCGCGGCTATCTCTACCCAGAGTTTCAATTCGACCCAAACCGGTCGGACGTGTACGAAGCCGTCCGCGCAGTGAACGAGATGCTGAACGCAGTGGGAGACCCATGGGGCGTCGCCTCATGGTGGTTCTCTTCCCACGCGGGTCTCGGCGTCCGGCCTGTAGACCTCGTCGGTACCGACCCCGCATCGATACCCGACACCCATCCCGATCCCGAGCGGGCAGTAGACCGGGCAGAGCACTGGGCAGAAGACCTCGTCGCGGCAGCCCAAGCTGTCATCGAACCTCTCGGTTAGCCGAACGTGGGCAAGCTCTACCGGTGGTTGCAAGTGAGTTGAGTGTAGATGTCGTGTGCTGATGTCCAGTGGTGGAGTCGGCGGGGCATGTGGTTGAGGTTGTCCTCGATGACCGAGAGCCGCAGTTGTGCGATGTCGAGGCTGGTGCCTTTGGGGAGCCATCGGCGCAGCAGTCCGTTGGTCTGCTCGTTGGTGGGTCGCTGCCACGGCGAGCGCGGCTCGCAGAAGAACACCTCGATGCCGAGCGCGGCTTCGATGTCGGCCCAGCGGGCCATCTCGCGGCCTTGGTCCCAGGTGAGGGTGCGCACGAGCGCTGCGGGCTGGCGGCCCAGCGCCGCGGCGGCCGCGGCGGCGACCTGGGGCGCGCCGTAGCCGTCGGGCAGCGCTGCGGTGACCGTGTAGCGGCTGGTGCGCTCGGCGAGGGTGACCGCGGCGGTGAGGTTCGCTTTGCCGACGATGAGGTCGCGTTCCCAGTGGCCGGGCTCTATACGGTCCTCGACGTCGTCGGGCCGGTCGGCTATCGGCCGGTATTCCCCCAGCGGGCTGGGCTTTTGGGCCTGCGCGACGCTGCGCGGCCGACGGCGCCGGGCGCGCCGCGGCAGCTTCGCCCAGGTGCCCGCCGCCAGGCCGCTGCGCGCGTCGTTCGCGTAGCACGCCCGATAGATCGTCTCCGCGCACACGCTCATGCCCGCCTCGCGCAGGTCCGCCGCGGTCGCGTGCGGGGACCAGCGCAGCTTCAAGCGCTCATCGACCGCGGCGGCCAGCACCCGATCGGCCGCCAGCTTGGGCGTTCGCTCTCGTCGCGCCCTCGCGCATGGCGACGCGTGCGCCCAGCGGGCGTCATAGCCCGCCCGCCCGGCGCAGCGGGCCAGCTCGCGATGCACCGTGGACCGGTCACGGCCCAGCCGCTGCGCTGCGTCCGCGACGCTGCGGCCCGCCCCGAGCGACGACTCGATGAACACCCGCTCATCCAAACTCAGTCTCGCTGCCATACTGGACACCTCCATCGGTCGGTTGCATGTGTTCGCAACGGTCATCATGACCGTTCACTTGCAACACTCATAATGGTTGGGCCCTGTCGGCAGGAGAGGGTCTGACCCGAGTTGCAACCGGCCCCTCGTGGTGCCCTGCGGTGGATCTGTCGGCTTTCTCTGGTCGGCGGGGCGCGCACCGACCGGCCCGACGGATGTGACCCGATAGGAGCCTTGTAAGCCACACCGTGAGTGTTCTGTCCGCCGTCGCGGCCGGTGGCGCCCCCGACAGTGAGATGACCACAAGGAGGCATCACCATCATGACACAGGACCACCCCGCCGTATTCGGCGGGGTCGACACCCACAAGCACACCCATGTCGCCGCCGTCCTCGACGGCGCCGGACGGGTCTTGGGCAGCGCCGCGTTCGACGCGGACACCGCCGGCTACACGGCGCTGCTGGGATGGCTCGGCGTCGAGCGCGTCGGCGTGGAGGGAACCGGCTCCTACGGCGCGGGCCTCGCCCGGCACCTCACGGCTGCCGGCGTCGACGTCGTCGATGTGAACCGCCCGAACCGCCAGATGCGCCGCCGCCGCGGCAAGACCGACACCGTCGACGCGGAGGCAGCGGCACGGGCCGCGCTCAACGGCAGTGCCGCAGTGGTGCCCAAGAGCGCCGACGGATGCGTCGAGGCGATCAGGACCCTGCGTGTGGCGCGCCGCTCCGCGGTCAAGGCCCGCACCGTCGCCGCCAACCAGATCGACGCTGTCGTCGTGACCGCCCCCGAGCCCGTCAAAGACCGCCTGCGGGCACTGAACACGGCCCGCACCGTCGAGGCCTGCGCCCGGATGCGGCCCGGCACAGACGGTGATCTCGTCCGCGCTGCGGCCAAGCGGGCGCTGCGCTCCCTGGCCCGCCGCCACCAGGCTCTCACCGCGGAGATCAAGCACCTCGACGCCGAGCTGCGCCGCCTGTGCGAACGAGCCAACCCGGCGCTGCTGGGCGCTTGCGGCGTCGGCGCGGAGACCGCGGCCGCGCTGCTCGTCGCCGCCGGCGACAACCCCGAGCGGCTGCGCAGCGAGGCGTCCTTCGCCGCCCTGTGCGGCACCAGCCCCATCGAGGCGTCCTCAGGCCGAACGGTGCGCCACCGGCTCAACCGCGGCGGCAACCGCCAGGCCAACAACGCACTGTGGCGCATCGCGATGGTCCGCCTGCGCGTCGACGAGCGCAGCATCGCCTACGCCGCCCGCCTCACCGCCGAGGGCAAGACCCGACGCGAGATACTCCGCTGCCTCAAACGCCACATCGCACGCGAGGTCTACAAGCTGATCATCGACCCGCCCGACGTCGCCCACGGAGCGGACCTGCGCCGCCACCGCACCCAACGAGGGCTCACCATCCACCAGACAGCCCGAGCCCTCGGAGCCGCACCCAACCGGATATCCGAACTCGAAAGAGGCATCATCCACAACCGCGACCTCGCCGAACGCTACCAGCGACACCTCGCACAGACCGGGAGTTGACAAACATAGGAGCATCCACCGATGGAGTTCGCCGGTCCTCAAATTCCTCGCACCTGTGTCCCAGGGGAATGCATGCGGCTCTCTTGACGGGCAACCCGGTGTGCATCAAAGGAGCGGTGGATTCCACCCAGACGACATCGCTGCCTTCGTACTCGCCAAGCGCCCAACGGAACACACCGATGCCGCTCACTGGTCCCATGCGGGCAGGGATATGGA
Source organism: Acidimicrobiales bacterium (assembly GCA_963663635.2). Lineage (GTDB taxonomy): Bacteria > Actinomycetota > Acidimicrobiia > Acidimicrobiales > Poriferisodalaceae > Poriferisodalis. The sequence goes on along the minus strand of CAXXMY010000015.1, from coordinate 28,933 downwards.
ATACGACAGTTGCAGCCGGAACAGGGAACATGTCAGCCGAGAGGGTCGGAGTCGTTGAGCTGGCAACGGCGTGGCTTATTTCTTCACATGCTGATTCTGTGACCCACACGAGCCGCTCGTCGAGGGCGAACGGTCGGTGCGGGAGATCTTCCTCTGGCAGTGCTCCGAATTCAGATGTTGCCCGGTAGTCACGCACCGCGACAACGATCCGGTCGCACAACAACTCTCCTGCACGATTGCGTGATTCTTGGATCGGTATTCGCCAGAGAAGATCAACGAAGGCCGAGTCCAGCAGGTATCCCATCCATGCATCACGCTTCCTCAACGGCTTCAACAACTTTGAGGCAGGCAGGTCTGAGAAGATGCCGTCATGAAATTCAGAGACCGTATGCCGCACACGTCCGAAGGCAGCGGAAACATGTTCCTGCGTTAGTTTCCCGCACTCTTCGATGCAGTTGGCCAGTATGTCGGCGAACTCCATCGGTGGTTGCAAGTGAACGGTCATGATGACCGTTGCGAACACATGCAGCCGACCGATGGAGGTGTCCAGTATGGCAGCGAGGCTGAGTTTGGATGAGCGGGTGTTCGTCGAGTCGTCGCTCGGGGCGGGCCGCAGTGTCGCGGACGCAGCGCGGCGGCTGGGCCGTGATCCGTCGACGGTGCATCGCGAGGTGGCCCGCTGCGGCGGGCGGGCGGGCTATGACGCCCGCTCGGCGCACGCGTGGGCATGTGCGAGGGCGCGGCGCGTTCGGGCCTCGAAGCTGGCGGTCGATCGGGTGCTGGCCGCTGCGGTCGATGAGCGCTTGAAGCTGCGCTGGTCCCCGCACGCGGCGGCGGCGGACCTGCGCGAGGCGGGCATGAGCGTGTGCGCGGAGACGATCTATCGGGCGTGCTACGCGAACGACGCGCGCAGCGGCCTGCCCGCCGGCTCCTGGGCGAAGCTGCCGCGGCGCGCCCGGCGCCGTCGGCCGCGCAGTGTCGCGCAGGCCCATAAGCCCAGCCCGCTGGGGGAATACGCCAGCCGACCGGCCCGACGACGTCGAGGACCGTGCAAGCCCGGCCAAGCGACCTCATCGTCGGCAGCGAACCTCCCGCTGCGGTCACCCTCGCCGAGGCACCAGCCGCTACGCGGTCACCGCAGCGCTGCCCGACGGCTACGGCGCGCCCCATCGCCGCCGCGGCCGCCGCGGCGCTGGGCCGCCACCCGCAGCGCTCGTGCCGATAGCCTCACCTGGGACGGCCGCGAGATGGCCCGCTGGGCCGACGTCGAGGCCGCGCTCGGCATCGAGGTGTTCTTCTGAGGCGCTCGCCGTGGCAGCGACCCACCAACGAGCAGACCAACGGACTGCTGCGCCGAGAAAGGCACCAGCCTCGACCGGGCAGCTGCGGCTCTCGGTCATCGAGGACAACCTCAACCACATGCCCCGCCGACTCCACCACTGAATCAGCCGCCGACATCGCAACCACCGGTAGAGCTTGCCCCGTATCAGTGCCTGATCGTCGTCGCAAGCAGAGCAGCGCGTCCAACACTCAGCCCCTGCTCTTTGATCCAGGCCGGCAAGTGCGAACAGGTCGGAGGCGATCGGCTCGGGCGGGTCGGCAAGTCACCCTGCTCATCCGAGCGCCTTCCATATGCCGCTAGGGAGAACACGCCGTCCTCATGGCGCCTGGCGCTCACGCGGCAGCAGTGGTGCCTGCGCCTGCGCCAGCGCCTTAGCCGCCCCGGTAGATGTCGGCGCCTGTCAAGACCCAAATGTGGAAAAACGCCTCGGTGCGCGAGCCGAGTGGCGTGCCTCTGGTCTTCTTCCCTGCGACAGTTGCATTGAGCTGGTCCGGCCCTGCGGATCTTTCCATGCTCCGATCCAGACATGACCTGTGTCGTTGCGGTGCACATGCGGATCTCGTCAAATGGGTCCCGAAGGGCGATCATCTTCTGCGTCGACCATGGAGGTAGCGCTACGCAGAGTATGGCCCGCGTGGGCGTGAAGCCATCTTGGTTACTGGTGCCCTTCAGTGCATCAACGAGAGCCTCGACGCTGATGGCGTCGACCTGGTGCAGCATGGGTGAACGCCTTTGAGCGCAGCGGATCGATCACTTGCACAGCTGCGCGCATATTCCGAGAATGCGGAATTCGAGGCCGCCGCCGCCGCGCTGATCGCCGCCAGGCTGCCAGCCGTGATCGTCGCGCCGCCGCGGTGATTGATTCGGCATCCAGGAGGGTTCTTGCAAGGCGTCCGTCGACTGTGATCTGCCCGCATGCTCGCCGATTCATGTACCGGAGAATTCCTAACGCGCTGCTAGTTCAACCTTGATGCCTTCGATTGCGCTTGTGTAACGGTGCGCGAGATGTCGGACTGCTTCCCCAGGAGAGAAGCTGCACAGGAAGGCGTAGATGCTTCCCTCAAAGGCGACCCAGCGGCAGGCAAGATCGTGGTCCTCATACGAAATGAGGTTGTTGAGAGCCTCGGCTGCTAGCGCCCTGACAGCAGGATCTTCCTCTGCTAGGGAATCAACAGCCCACCGGTGATTGTTCATCGCGCCCCAGGGGATTGTGAGGCTGTTGGTGCCGCTGCATGAGCGTGGCGTCCTCAGTGATGAGCATGTACGGGACTGCATGCCAAGAGGGACGCGCCGAGCTCGGGCGTATCACGCCCGGTGGCTCCGCATTCGAGTGTCGGCGAGGTGGTTGCAAGTGAACGGTCGATGACCGTTGCGAACACATGCAGCCGACCGATGGAGGTGTCCAGTATGGCAGCGAGGCTGAGTTTGGATGAGCGGGTGTTCGTCGAGTCGTCGCTGGGGGCGGGCCGCAGCGTCGCGGACGTAGCGCAGCGGCTGGGCCGTGATCGGTCCACGGTGCATCGCGAGCTGGCCCGCTGCGCCGGGCGGGCGGGCTATGACGCTCGCTGGGCGCACGCGTCGGCGTGCGCGAGGGCGCGACGAGAGCGAACGCCCAAGCTGGCGGTCGATCGGGTGCTGGCCGCCGCGGTCGATGAGCGCTTGAAGCTGCGCTGGTCCCCGCACGCGACCGCGGCGGACCTGCGCGAGGCGGGCATGAGCGTGTGCGCGGAGACGATCTATCGGGCGTGCTACCGCGAACGACGCGCGCAGCGGCCTGGCGGCGGGCACCTGGGCGAAGCTGCCGCGGCGCGCTGCCGGCGCCGTCGGCCGCGCAGCGTCGCGCAGGCCCAAAAGCCCAGCCCGCTGGGGGAATACCGGCCGATAGCCGACCGGCCCGACGACGTCGAGGACCGTATAGAGCCCGGCCACTGGGAAGGCGACCTCATCGTCGGCAAAGCGAACCTCACCGCCGCGGTCACGCTCGTGGAGGCGCACCAGCCGCTACGCGGTCACCGCAGCGCTGCCCGACGGCTACGGCGCGCCCCAGGTCGCCGCCGCGGTCGCCGCGGCGCTGGGCCGCCAGCCCGCCGCGCTCGTGCGCAGCCTCACCTGGGACCAAGGCCGCGAGATGGCCCGCTGGGCCGACGTCGAAGCCGCGCTCGGCATCGAAGTGTTCTTCTGCGAGCCGCGCTCGCCGTGGCAGCGACCCACCAACGAGCACACCAACGGACTGCTGCGCCGATGGCTCCCCAAAGGCACCAGCCTCGACATCGGACAACTGCGGCTCTCGGTCATCGAGGACAACCTCAACCACATGCCCCGCCGACTCCACCACTGGCACATCAGCCGCACGACATCTACACTCAACTCACTTGCAACCACCGGTAGAGCTTGCCGTCGTTCATGGGTCTGTCCGTTCATGTGAGGCACTTGTCAGCGCCGGAGCGTCACTGTACGTCTACCCGCTACGGCATTGGGATGTTGCCTGCCAGGTGAGCAGTGCCCACTTTTACGCGTGAGAGCCGGTATGCCCGGCGGGCCGCCCGCATGGTCGTTTGGCGCGAGGCATCGGATAGCCGCAGCGCGGCAGTTCGCGGCTGGCGGCAGCTGCTCTTGAAGCCGCAGCCGTACCCGTTGGCGCAGCGGCTTCGTCGTCCCTTGCAATGTGTGGCGTACACGGGGCGTAGGTGTCGAATTCCTCTGCCATGCGACGAGCGGCCGCTTCGTATTGCTGCTGTCGCTCTCCGCCGAGCCCTAAGACCGCTATCGCTATCGGTTCTTCACAGTCTTCTTCGGCCCAGCCGGGATTCATGAATGTTTCCCTGACTGCGGCAGGAATGCTCGCCCAGCGTTCCGGGCTGAACCGCAGGCCACCGTGGCCGGCTGTGCTGACTCGAGTCACACCGTCAGCGATGTGCTCATTCCACTCTGCTTGAGCTGGTCCCCATGGGGTCTCGTCATCGTCGTCCATGTCAGGGAGAATGCCGAAGACGTCAAGGATCGAACTGTTCGGCCAAGTCCGGGTGGCTGATCACGAACGCCGTATCGGCATCTGTATGGCGATGCGGTCGATGTCTTGGAGTTTGCGCGGTGAGCCGGCAGGAACGATCATCATCGGTTTCAGCGGGTCCATGCGCCGCATCTCGACATCGCCGATGTTCTTGTCTTGTGCGCTGCCGCCTGCGAATCGCAGTGCGTCTCTGAAATAGGTGGGGTCAACAGAGATTGCCGAACTAGGGATGTCCGTTGTCGAGCGCTGGCGGGTCGAAGCCGCCACGGATCCTGTCGTGGTGATCTCCTTGCCATCTTCGTCAGTTGCCTGCCACTCGAGTGCTTGAACTTTCCCCGAGCCGTTGTCCCGAACTGTGAACAGCATCTGCTGGTCGCCGCCGGTCTTCGTTGACTTGTGGACATCCAGAAGGGCTTTGCCTGATACCGAGACACCGAGCTGCCGCGTCGGAAGGGATCAGCGGCTCATATGTCGGCAAGTTGCCCCTGACGCCTCTCGATGCGACACGCATCTGACCTGCATTGAATCCGTAGTAGCGCTCACCCGGCTCCCCGACTGAAACCCCCAGATGTGTCCGCTGGTTCTTTCCCAGATGCTTGTTGGCATGTTGCGCCCATGCTTGGAGATTGTCAGCAGCGACCAGATGCTCATCTTGCGCTAGCGCCTGAGGCACCGCGACACTGCTCGTCAGCAGCCGGTAGCTGTCGGTTGCGGTCATGCGTCGGCGCCCGCAGCCGTCCGCGAAAGACAGCCCTGTCAGGATCGGTCGAGCATGATCTGAGCTCGCGGCGGGGGCGATGAGGTCGAGTTCCGACTTGAAATCCCCCACGGTGACGTTCGGTTCCCATGTCGGATCGCCGCACTTGGCAAGACATTCCTTCGCCAGCACCAGGTCGCCGTCCTGTCGTCCGGTGACACCCTCGTATCGAGGCGGCGGCGAGGCGAGCGTGCGCAGTGCCGCCATGTCATGACCACGGACGTTTCCCCACTCGTCAACAGAATCTCGGTATGCCTTAGCAACGATTTCTTCGGCGTGGAAGACGTTGCCGAACCCCTTCTCGCCGACTCGACATCATTTCCATATGCGCGTTGTGCTCGCTCGCTCAGCCATTCATCGCGCGGTAATTGCATGCCGGATTGTTCGTATGCCAACGCCAGCCGCGCTGCATCGTGATCATGCATGGTCGACAGTGCGTTTTCGTCTCGCATGCGGGCATGGGCATCTTCATGGAATGCGCGGTAAGCATCAGGGCCATCGTCTGAAGACAGCGGCCACAACGCGCCCTGCTTCACGTACTCTCGGACGTACGCTTCCTTGTCGCCCAAACCGCTTCCTGCCAAGTGATCAGCGATTGCCTGCGCACGGGCAGCTTTCTTCGTCACCCCGTCGTGACGGGCACGCCGTTCGATGCCGGCGATCTCCTCAGCCGCGTCTTTGCCTGATTCGTCAAGCCCGTCTAGCCCGTGGACTTGCGTCTCGCCTACGCTCACGTCGCCGTTGTCGATGCGTATGTCAGATCCGGTCAATCCCCGTAGGGCTGCCCTGTCATGCGTCTTGATCGCGTCCTGCAGGAAACGCCCGTTGACGATTGCGACACGCTCCTCGTCGCACACAGCGAATGGGTCTGTGACCTCCAAGGCGCCAGAATGGCTGCCGCCCAACGCCGCCACCGTCGTGTAGATCGTGCCTTCTGACCCTTGCCGGATCTCGACGAGAGGGGCAAGATGCGCTGGTTTGCCGCAGCCCGCCACGGTGAGCATCGAAGACGCCTCGCTGAGAGAGATCGGCCTGTCCTCCCACGGCGTCGGCGCTGAGTCCGATTCAGCGGCGCTGCCGGCTGCTTGTTGCGCCGCTGCGCTTGCCTGCGTTCGGTCGCCTGATTTGCCGTTTCGCCCTCGTCGTTCACAAGTGCCGCAAACTCCCCTGCCGCCATGCAGCTGCGCCGCCCCGCCATGACTGCCTGACCGGCACGGCTCACCGTCGGCTCCCGGGCAGTACGCAACTTGTGATGCCGTGTTCCCTCGCATGCTTGGGAGAATGCCAATCGGCTGCCGCGGTGCGCCCTTGAGATTTTCTCAACGTGATCTATCTGCGCCTGAACCATCGTTGCAGCCTGCTCGGCTGGTCGTAGATGCTCTCACCGCCGTCACCGCCGATATCGATAACTTCGCCTCGTCCGAGATCAAACACGCTCTCTTGGCGCCACTGGTGCGCCGAGTCGCGTGGCGTGCTGTCGGTCTTCCTCATGGAGCACGAGGGTCGCGTTCAATTCGAACACGCCTTCGTCGTTGCGCCATCCGCCGATCCAGACATGACCGGTGTCTCGCAACGGCTTCAGGTGCTCGTAAAATGCCGACAGTTTCTCGTGAGCGGCATCCGAAGGCACTCCAGTGTCCGGGTCGAACATGTCCGCAGGCAGATGCATGTCTGAGCCGGGGATCGCCACACAGATGCCTTCTGTTGCGAACTCGTACTGCTCCGGGCGGAAGCGTCTGGGCGACAACGTGAAGCCGCCTTGACGCTGCGTGCGCTGCAAAACGCTGAAGATGTCGCTGGCTTGCAGGTCGGAGACGCCCGGCGCTTCATGCGTGAAGTATTCATGGCTCAGTGGTGTGACCACCTCGGTCGCGGCGTCCTGTGCGTAATCATCGAAGGCGGATCTGTCCGCAGCCGCAGCCGCACTGATAGCAGCCATGCGGCTTCCGACTGAGAGAGGAACAGCGGATCGATGATTGACCTTGCACCCAGGAGGGTTCGCGCAGGGAGTGCCGTCGAGTGTGGTTTTCCCGCACCGCTTCATGCGGACGAGAATGCCTAAACGGAGGACAGTTCGATCTCGATGGCCTGAACTGCGTGTGCGTATCGATGCGCCATGTCTCTGACCCTCTCGACATGTGAGAACGCGCACAGGAAACCGAAGATGCTTGCTTCATGGATCACCCAGTGGCGAGCGAGCCCGATTTCCTCGTACGAGATGACAGCACTGAGCGCGTCTGCAGCAAAGCGCCTGGCTTCAGAGTCTTCGTGCCCGAGCGATTCGACCGCCCAAAGGCCGACCTGATAGTTGACCTTGTTGTGGTTACGTCGGTTCAGGTCTGGTCGGTCGAGCGCGCCCGAATCACCGGGGTGAACGAAGTTCGCGTTCTCCGTCAGCAGCATGAACGGTGCAGACGAGTCGCCGCCCAGGATCGTTCGCCACAGCGCCCCTTCGGGCGTGTCAGATCCCGGCACCTCAAATGCCGCGACATCAGCGTTCGCTTCCGCAGTTCGACTATCGGCCATCATCTTGTCCGTTCGCACGAGGCGACTTCGACCTCGGGATGCCACTGTACGCAGAAACGCATTTCGCTCCTGGCGATGTCCGCCAGGCAGACACCACAGACCGGTCCAATCTCATGCTCGCTTCAGGTATCGCGCCCGCATGTGCGAGAGGATGCCGATGTGCCAGCAATGTGCTGGCTATGGGAGGTAGGTGACAGTCGGGACCGGCTCGAGGGTGAGCAACGCGAGGTGGTTGCGCCGTCCGTCCTCGCTGAGCCCGATGATCTCCGTGCTCGGTCCGACCTGCTCTCGGTTGGACTGATGCCAGTGTCCATGGATCACGAACCGCGGCTCCGTTTGATGCATTGCCCGGCTGAGCAGGCGGCGCGTCTCGTCCATCTCCTGGCGGACATCCCACGGGACGCCGACCATCTGGCCTCGTAATCCGCGTGCCTCGGTGGGCGCATCGTGAGTGAACAGGACATCTGCCTGACCTGAGTGCTCGGTGCCGGCGTTGTCGATGAAGAGCCGAAGATCTTCTTCGGTGGTGGCTTCTTCGGGCCAGCGCCAACGGCGGACACTGGGATCGCGCTTGTCTGGCGAGACCGCGCCGCCGAGCGCTCCGAACCGAGTGCCGTTCCACTGCCACACACTGCCCCGCCACGCCCACCAGATCGAACCTCCGAGATTTAGCGGTCGGCGCGACTCCATGGCTTCGCGCGCATCTTCTGTTGCTTGGTATCGCCACAGCGACGGCCATATCTCATGATTGCCGTCGATGACGATGACCGGGACCGGTGAATCATGCGCGGCGGACATGAAAGCAGATTCGACATGGGTGAATTGGCTCCACGTTGCGTCGCCGAGCCAGAAATCGCCGACCTGGACGATCACATCAGCTTCGTGCTGCAACGCCATGCCGATGGCTCCGTCAAGATGAATACGTTCGCCATGAATGTCGCCCACCACGAGCACAGTGCGAACAATGTCATCCGACAAGGCGCGCGTATTGCCCCACCGATGCTCTGTCGAGAATTCGTATGGCTGCCATCTACGCATGGATATCTCACTCACGCTACGACTGCGCATGGCGCGGCCACATGGGGATAGCCGCAGTGTCGCACGGCTTACCTGGCGAAGCGATCAGCGCGGTTGTGCCGCGGATGAAGGGGCGTGTGCGAATTGGTAAACCTCCTGGTCACAGCGCTATGGGCGCGCCGCCACCGAACGCGTTTGCCCGATTCACCGAACGCGTTTACCCGATTCACTGAACGTCTTCATGCCAAAGCCGCAGGTCAGGGTGTTGTAGCCTGCGGCTTCGGGAGTCGAGGCTGTTTACTCGGTTGCATGCATTGATAAGGCACCGCCGCAGGATGGCTCGCCGTCCGGACGCACCCGTGGACTCATCCCCAGGTGGTACAACGCTCTGTCCGCTGCGGAGACCGGTGAATCGGGGTCGGTCCGATTGGGTAAAACCCCAGGTCAGGGACCTGTGCCGCGGCCTCGTGGAACGCGCGAATGCCAAATCTGGTGCGCGCTGCTCGCAAAACCGCAGGTCGTGCTGAAAGCGACCCATGCGCGCACCTTGTAGTGGGCGGACCTCAGCGACCTCGAGGCCCAGGCAGTGTCCCACCGGGTGGTGGGGTTTGAGGTAGTCGCAGGGGTCCACCAGTAGGGGGGCCGTCGGCGTGATCCTCGGTGAGAGAAATCACCCACTCGTCGAGGAGGACGCACCGATGGCCCTTTCTGGGAGTGACACAGCACAGCTGTGGGAGACGTTTCGCGCCGGGGGCGGCGCGGTGCTGGTGCGCGGCGCGGTGCTGGTGCGCGGCGCGGTGCGCTTTGTGCTCCAGGAGCTGATCGAGGCTGAGGCCGCCGAGGCGGTGGGCGCCGGGCGCTATGAGCGCAGCGACGCTCGTGTGGCCGAGCGCAATGGGCACAGGCCGCGGCTGCTGGCCGCCCAGGCCGGCGATGTCGAGTTGAGGATCCCCAAGCTGGGCAAGGGCTCGTTGTCGGCGTCGGTGCTTGAGCCGCGTCGGCGCGTCGATCGGGCGCTGGGCGCGGTGGTCATGGGGGCATATGCGGCCGGGGTGTCCACCCGATCGGTGGACGATCTGGTGGCCGCGCTGGGCGCGGAGTCGGGGATATCGAAGTCGGAGGTGTCGCGCATCTGTGCGGGGCTCGACGACATGGCGGAGGCGTTCAGGGGCCGGCGCCTCGATCACGTCGGTTCCCCCTGCGTCTATGTGGACGCGACCTGTCTCAAGGTGCGCGACAGCGTCTGCCAGGTCGTCTCGATGGCGATGGTCGTGGCCGCCGGCGTCACCGCCGACGGCAACCGGGAGATCCTGGGATGCGACATCGGCGACAGCGAGGGGTTCTGGCAGCACTTGTTGGGCTCGCTGGGATCCCGAGGGCTCGCCGGGGTGCGCCTGGTGACAGCCGACGCCCACGCCGGGCTCGGCGCCGCCGCGGACCGCACCATCGAGGGCGCCGGGCGCCAGCGATGCCGGGTGCACTTCATCGGCAGCCTTGTGGCGCTGGTGCCCCGCACCCACCAGCACATGGCCGCCGCAGTGTCCCGGACCGTGTTCGCGCAGCCCGACGCCGACGCCGTGAGCGACGCCTGGGACGAAGTCGCCGCCCAGCTCGGCGCCCGATTCCCCAAAGTCGCAGCGCTGATGGCCCACGCCAAGCCCGAGGCGGGGGCCTTCGCCGTGTTCCCTCGGGCGCACCGGCAAAAGATCTGGTCCACCGACCCCCTCGAACGCATCAACAAAGAGATCAAACGCCGATCACGCGTCGTGGGGATCTTCCCCAACCAAGCATCCGCCGTCCGCCTCGTCGCAGCGATCCTCGCTGACCTCCACGACGAATGCCAAGCCACAGACCGCCGCTACCTCACAGAACACACCACGGCCACCCTCAACCCCGAACGCGACACCATCGCCACAGCCGAGCTCACACCCCGCAACTAACACCGAGGCCAACCCCAAAACCCACCACTCCACGGGACGCCGCCCGACGGAAAATAGTTGATTCCAGAGGCGTGTGATCAAGATGCGCCTGAGAGTGAGATCACATTATGAGCATCACGACCACCATCCGCAAGCCCCGCCGAGGTCCGTCCGTGGCGTGACTCAGCAAGCGGGTGCGATCTAACGATGAACGACCAGCTCCGCTATGCCTACTACTCGATACCGCGTCAGTGGCCTCGCGACTCGTCAAGAGTCATCTGCCGGCCGCGGTCCACACGTATCGTGTCCTACTAGTCAAGGCATCTCGGCCGGCACGGGCGCACGGGCGCCGGATCTGGAGCCCCACCGAGCACCTCCTCAATCTGAGCGATCTCGGCTTCGATCTGGGGCAGGCGAGCATGTTCGGCGGACAACCGGCGGCGGGCCGTGGCGGCAGATGCATAGTTGTCCTCGGGCAGCGCTCCAGAGTCGGCGAGCGCCTGTGCCGTCAGTGCCCAGCTCGACAACAGCGGCAGCAGAGTCCTAATGGCATCACGCTCTTCGGTCAGCGCTGCGTGACGACGCGCTAGGTCCGAATCGGCCGCGGCCGTCGCCGGCTGCGCTGAAGACACCAGACCTGCCGACAGGGCGACCGTCAACACCACCGCCACCCGCGTCTTGCGCCCGCGGGTGTGGCGGCCTCGGCGATGACCGTGTGGCTTGATCGGCACAAACCACGCGGCCAACATCTTCTTGGCGCTTGCCCATGCGCGCTTCATGGTGACCACTCCAGCACGTGCCGGCGCATGCGAGGCACGAGCACCAACGACGCGACGGCTACCAGCACGGCACAAGTCTTTCGTACTCGACGGCGCGAACCAAGAAGCCTGAACGAAGCAGCCATACCAGACATGATGTCGGTAGGCCGCTTCACAGACCCCGCAATCGCGATTTCATGCCATGCCGTGAGCGGACTCGTCGCGGTCACCTGTTGGTGAGTGATGATGGGAACCGTCGCGCTACGCACCTGGCCGAGTTGTCGCCAATCCGTCCGCTAACGACATTTCGGGAAGTCTCGTCTCCGGAATTGTCGCTAACCTCAATGTGAGCGTCAATTCAAGGAAGTGAGATCGTGGGGCGGAACGAGCGACGATTCTGGGATGACCGAAGCCTCACGTCTCGAGCAGCGCTGCCGTCCGACCCCACGCGACTGATTTTCGATGCGTACGTCCCTCACCCAATCAGCGGCTGGGAGCCCGACCTTCATGCCAGCACGTGGAGACAGGTCTCGATGGCCACAGACCGATGCGCTGACCTCGCGCAAACGGCGAGCACGCAAGTAGCCGCCTCGGAATGGCTTCTCGGTCGGGCTGAGAGCATCGCCTCGAGCACAATCGAGGAAATCCGTCCGTCAGCTCGCCGCGTCGCCCGGGCAGAGGCGCAGATCAGCCTCTTCGGTCAGCAGCCCGCGGACCTAGAGATGCAAGCTCTGCGAAATGTGGCAGCGACGCAACAGGCGATTGATCTAGCGGAATCCGGCGCTGATTTGACCGCCGCGGAGCTGTGCAATGTGCACGCGACGCTGATGGGTGAGCAAGATCCCATCGCTGGCCAGATTCGAGATCGTCAGAATTGGGTCGGCAACGGCGCTTTGGGCGGCCCCCTTGACGCTCGTCACGTCGGGCCGCCAGCGGAGTTTGTCGACGAGCTGCTTGATGATCTCGTTGAGTTCGTCAACGAGAAGGACGGGATCCCAATTGTCCGGGCGGCGATCGCTCATGCCCAATTCGAGACGATTCACCCCTTTCCGGACGGAAACGGACGGACCGGGCGGGCGCTGATTCAGTACATGTACGTGCGTGACGAATTGATGAGCGGCGGTGCGTTGCCTGTCAGCTCGGCGCTCATGTTGAACAGGGAGCGTTACTTCGACGCGCTAGACGGAATTCGCGCAGTCTGTGCGCCAGATGATCCAGAACGTTCCAAGGCATTTCAGCCATGGATCGAATTACTCGCACAGGCGACCGATCATGCCTGCGTACTGCGCCGACGCTTGACCCAGCATGTTGAGGCGCTCTCGCAACGCTGGACGAAGCAGGCTCGTGCGGCAGGCATCCGTACATCGAGCGCTGCGTTCCAGTTGCTCAAAGTGCTCCCGCAACACCCGGTCGTCACTGCAGAAAGCGCAGCCGAATTGCTTTCGATCGAACAACGAACAGCACAGCGCGCCGTCGCTCGTCTCGCCAATCTGGGCATCTTGGAACAACGCAGCGCCGGCCGCCGCAACAGAGTCTTCGAGTGCGGCGACATGATGGATGCCTTCACCGAATCAGCACGCGAACAGCCCGCCGCCAACCTCACGCTTGCCACCCCCGTCTCTGAGCATTCCGTGATCGCTGCCAGGAGCGCAGCCAGCGGCGCAATCGACGAAGGCGGAGGTATCTGCGGCGCGCTCACGAGTAGCAGAAGGCCCTGCGGTCATCCGCGCCCGCGCCCAGGAGGGAAGTGCCCAGCTGGGCACCGTCGTCGCTAGAGCGGGTAGACACCGGATTGAGCGATCACTCTTGCGCCCACCGCACCCACCGCACCCGACTCGTCGCCCTCGTCGCCGTCGCGGTCAACCGCTCCGGCACACCCACCCTGCGATACCCCGCCCGCTGGCCCTGGGCAACACAATTCCGAGCCACACTCAGCGCTCTCAGGGCTCTGCCCGGACCCTCAGGCTGACCGACATCGCCCGGAACTGACGCCCCCACACAAACCCAGCGTCGACAACCCCAAACCACACCCGCACCCCTAGCCGAACACGCCCAAACACACCAAACCACACCCCCAACAACCCGGCGCGACCCCAACCCGCCACCGACCCGGGAATCCCGCGCTCGCCAAAGGCCAATCGGTGGATTCAGGCTTATAGCGTCAATCCGCGGGGACAGGTTTGGCCTTCCTCACGTCATCGGGCTAGAAGTGGGGCACCATGGCGGAGTTGGCACGGCCAGCCCGCAAATGCCTCTATCTGCGCACGGCGGGCTTGTCGCATGTTCAGGGTGCTGCCCTAGGTGGACGGGCCACGCTTCTTGGGAGGGCTGCAAGTGACCACCGTGCGGTAAATGTGGTCACTTACGGCCGGGAGAGGCCATATTTCTTGTTGATTGGCTAGGATGCGGAGCGTGGGTCGGTTGCTGCACTTGGACTACCACTACTGGCGGGGAACCACGACCACCTCAGTGCCGTATGAAGCATACGTTCCTCACCCGCTCGGAGGATGGGCGCCAGTACCTTCTCCTGAGACGAGAGAGCGGGTGAGAGACGCGGAACGCCGCCTTGCGGAATTGCACAATGCGGTCTCGCCCACTTCGTCGCTGAGATGGTGCCTGAGCCGTGCCGAAGGCATTTCCTCAAGCAGCGTTGAGGGCATCGTCACCACCTTGCGGTCATTGACTTTGCTCGAGTCACTGCGAGGCAGGCGTCGCCATGAGACCGACGCTCGGGACAGGCAGGCGCTCGGCAGTGTGCTCATGACCAGCCACGCGCTCGATCTCGGGGATCGCACGGACACCGAGGTGGATGTCTCAGACATCGAGAGGCTGCACAGGGATCTGTTCACTGACACCGATCAGCAGTTCGACGCCGGCAGGCTGCGAGACGAGCAGGTTTGGATCGGCTCTGGGCAGAGAACTCCCGAGCGAGCCCACTTCGTGCCGCCTCCGCATGCCGAGGTGCCGTCGCTGATGCGAGATCTCGCAACGTACATCTCGGATTCCTCGGTCTGGGCGTCTCCAGTGGCCAAGGCCGCCGTCGCTCACACCCAGTTCGAGACAATTCACCCGTTCGCGGACGGCAACGGGCGTATCGGTAGAGCGCTGATGCACCTCGTATTGCGACGCGAGGGGCGTCTGCCGCTGGCCGTCCCGCTGTCCGCGGCGATCGACGCTCACAAAGACGAGTACTACCGCAGCCTGCGTCCCTACTCGACATTCATCGGCGATGCCGATGCCGAGGGCAGGGCAGAGGCGATGCACGCATCCACGGAGTACATGGCAGACGCAGTGATCGTGGCATGCGATTACGCCGAAGCAGCATCACGGTCCATCAACGACTGGGAGCAGCGCTGCGCGGCCGCAAGTCTGCGGAGCCGATCAGCGGCCCGAGAGATCATGGATGCGATGAGCGAAGCGCCAGCTGCAACCCTGCCTTTCCTGTCAGAGAAGACAGGCCGGCCACGACGCTCCGTCGCTCGTGGCCTGCGCCAGCTTGTAGACGCTCGACTCATCGCCGAGGGCCGCGACGTCGAGAGCGGCGAGCGGACCTTCGAGATACCCGAAGTGCTGTCCATCGTCGACAACCGCAACGAACTGCTCGAGGAGTCCTGGGGGCTTAACCTCGCAGGAGCGGACGACATCACCGAGCAACTGCATGAACTGGCCGCAGCGAAGGCAGCCGAACACACAACAGGAGCGACACTGCAGCCGCGATGCGGCCATGTCGGCGTGCGCAACGGCAAGAATTGCGTGCGGCGTGCCGGTCACCCGGGCGATCACGCCTACTGATCAACCAGCTGAGTGTCCCCATCGGGCAGATCGCCGCTTGGCAAGCCGTCTGTTCCGAATGAATCAGAGCATCTGCGTGCTCGACAAGAGGTCGTGCTGCACCGCACCGCCTGGTGTGCGTTTTCGCCGGGCGTTGTCGCTGCGTTAGTGTCGCGTCTATGAGTTCGCGGGATGTCGCCGGCGCCGCCGTGACGCCGACGCAGCATGGGGTGCGCATGCCGCTGGCTCGCAGGCTGCCGAGATACATGTCCCCGCGTCGCCGCTCGCCCCGCGACGCGGCTCTGCGCAGCTTCGCGAAGCACTGGGCGCTTGTCCCCGATGACCGCGAAGCGATGATCGCCGATCCGCCGCGTCATGGCTACATCACCGACCGCTGGCATCCGTGGCACCGGTGGAACCTGGTGCGGGTCGCAGCGGTGGTGCATGCTTTGTGCGACAGAGACGGAGTCGACGTCCCCGCTTGGGTTTTCGAGCATCGCGCTCCGCATCACATTCGGGTCTCATGGGGAGCGTTCTCCGTGCTCGGCGCTCTGGACCAAAATGATCCGCGTTCCGAGAGGCGCTACTTCGACGCCCCAGAAGCGTGCAATTACCATCGTGCTTGGTTCGATCATGCGTTCATCGAGGACATCCGAGTGCATGGTTTTCGGCCGATGGCCTGAGTGAGTCGCCCTGAGCGCGTTTGCGGACACACCAGACATGCCTCCATCCAGAGACAGCTATCAGTTCGGGCGTTCCGAGATGCTCGACTATTTCTCGGCGCTCGACGAAGCGCTGAGCGGCGGACCGCCAGTGCATCTGATCGTCTGTGGCGGCGCATCGATGATGTGGCGCTACGATGATCGGCTCAGCAGTGATGTGGACGTCATCAACTCGTTGCTGGACGACAGGACTCGGCAAGCCGTCGTTGATGTGGGCAAGCGATTCGGCATCCATCACGACTGGATGAACGACTCAGTCTCTCGCCATCAAGTGTTGCCGCACTTTGAGCAAGAACGCATGTACACCGGACGGAACCTCGTAGTGGAGAGCGTGAACGGGCAAGCGTTGATCGCCATGAAAGTTCTAGCCGGACGCGACAGCGATCTCCGCGACGCGGCCCGGTTAGCCGCTGATCTCGGATTCACTACATACGACGAAATCTACGAAGCTGTAACCGAGACGTACGACTGGGAGTTCCCCGGTGGCACGGCTGGCTGGTCCGAGAACATCGAACCGATCCTCTCCCGAGCCGCTGAGCTCAAAGCGGCTCAGAGCAATTTCGGCCTGCGTCAGCGCCTCGGTCGGATCATGCGCGCTGACAGGACGCGCTATCCATCAGAGATGAAGCCGCGGAAACGAAAGATGTCGCGCCGAGGCCGGCGGCGGCAGCGAACCTTCGCGGCAGCGGACCTTCGCGGCATCGAACAGTAAACCAGCGCCGCCGCCGACTCTGCCGGCCATCACGGCGCCAAGTCGCTGCGGACGGATCGTATCTTCGACGGGTCTGCAGTGCCGATTACAGCCTGGTCATCGCGGACACTGCCGCAGCCGATAGGCGCTTCTCGTCCTCAAACCAGACTTGCAAGTCTCAGCATGGTGCAGCTTGCGCGAGGTTCGCGCCTGCATCGAATGCGTTCCATGCCGTGAACGCTGAATTCGCTGCCAATACCGCAGCGCCCACAGCGAGGACCCCAATCGACGCGTTCCGTTAGCGGCTTCAGCGACGAACCGCTCCAACGTCAGCACTTCTGACATGTCCTTCCCCCTGCTGGGAAACGATGGAGTACCAAGAATTCCTCGACCAACGAACACGGGAGATGGCGAAAGTTGTCCGTGCCGGCTTCGAACGACGGCGAACTCCATCGGTGGTTGCAAGTGAACGGTCATGATGACCGTTGCGAACACATGCAGCCGACCGATGGAGGTGTCCAGTATGGCAGCGAGGCTGAGTTTGGATGAGCGGGTGTTCATCGAGTCGTCGCTCGGGGCGGGCCGCAGCGTCGCGGACGTAGCGCAGCGGCTGGGCCGTGATCGGTCCACGGTGCATCGCGAGCTGGCCCGCTGCGCCGGGCGGGCGGGCTATGACGCTCGCTGGGCGCACGCGTCGGCGTGCGCGAGGGCGCGACGAGAGCGAACGCCCAAGCTGGCGGTCGATCGGGTGCTGGCCGCCGCGGTCGATGAGCGCTTGAAGCTGCGCTGGTCCCCGCACGCCGCGGCGGCGGACCTGCGCGAGGCGGGCATGAGCGTGTGCGCGGAGACGATCTACCGGGCGTGCTACGCGAACGACCCGCGCAGCGGCCTGCCCGCCGGCACCTGGGCGAAGCTGCCGCGGCGCGCCCGGCGCCGTCGGCCGCGCAGCGTCGCGCAGGCCCAAAAGCCCAGCCCGCTGGGGGAATACCGGCCGACAGCCGACCGGCCCGACGACGTCGAGGACCGTACAGAGCCCGGCCACTGCGAACGCGACCTCATCGTCGGCAAAGCGAACCTCACCGCCGCGGTCACCCTCGCCGAGCGCACCAGCCGCTACACGGTCACCGCAGCGCTGCCCGACGGCTACGGCGCGCCCCAGGTCGCCGCCGCGGCCGCCGCGGCGCTGGGCCGCCAGCCCGCAGCGCTCGTGCGCAGCCTCACCTGGGACCAAGGCCGCGAGATGGCCCGCTGGGCCGACATCGAAGCCGCGCTCGGCATCGAGGTGTTCTTCTGCGAGCCGCGCTCGCCGTGGCAGCGACCCACCAACGAGCACACCAACGGACTGATACGCCGATGGCTCCCCAAAGGCACCAGCCTCGACATCGCACAGCTGCGGCTCTCGGTCATCGAGGACAACCTCAACCACATGCCCCGCCGACTCCACCACTGGCAATCAGCCGCCGACATCTACACTCAACTCACTTGCAACCACCGGTAGAGCTTGCCGACTGTCAGATCAACGGAACTGCTGGCTTGGCCTTCGGTGGGCTCGCGAGGGAATCCTTCGAAGAGGTCCTTGCTGAATCAGGCGGCTGGCTGTCCCCATCGGGCAGAGCGGCGCTTGGACAGTTGTATGTTCCGAACGCCACAGCGAGCCGCCTTGACCACGTAGCCGGCAAACATGACCGCAATGGCCGCGAATCCGCCGGCGATTAGCAGCAACGCCCCCCGGCCGAACAGTCCAACATCTGCGGTGAATCCACTCCGCGCAAAACCCCCGTAGATCACAGCCCACACGGTGCAGATGACCGCATCGAGCACATCTTCGCTATGCCGATCAAGACACGAACGGACCCGCGCTGTCCGATGTGCGGTTCTGAGGCATGCTGATCGATGCGTGGGGACTCGTGGGCGGTCATCATGCCGGCAGGGTAGAAGCGTGTACTCCTGGCGAACGCTCAGATGCTCCCAGCGGATAGCGAGCGTTGATGCGGTTGACGACGTGGCGCAAGACGGGGCTCATCCCGGCGCTGTTCGTTACGTGGAATTCGAGGAGACGAGGTGGTTCGCTTGCGCTCGATGGTGCCCTTTTCGCTCTCTCCGCAATCCACTCTCCGAACACTCGTCCGAACGTCGGAGGGATCGCGTTGCCGACGAGTGTCGCCTGCTCTGATCGACTGCCAACGAACTCGAAGTCATCGGGGAATCCCTGCAGCCGTGCGCACTCTCTCAGGGTGATGCAGCGATCTCGCAGAGGATGCACGAACTCCCGGCTCGCTGCTCCGGTTATCGCTTTGGAGGGTTCGCCAGAACGCGGGCGTCGGAGACCTGCAGGTGCCCCGCCTCGTCGTTCAGCGGGCGTTCCGTCTGCGACCCGCCGATTGGATCGCCTGTCGTAGCTTCGGTGTTGCAGGTCCTTCGGAAGGTCGCGCATTGTTTGGCCCTGCTGCAGCAACTGGAAACGGCGAGTGTTCGATTCTGAGACGCGTGGCGCAGAGTGGCCTTGAATCGCTTCGTCCTGGGCGGTGGATGCCGGCTCTCCGACTCGATCAAGCGCTTCGGCGACCGTGGGCGCAAGGGGCAATGCCGCAGTGCGTTCCATTTCCGTTCCGGGAGCGCCGAAAGCATGATGCGACGACGTTGGATGTCCAGAGTGGCTTGCGCACGGGGTTTAGTTGATGCCGTGGGCTGCGAGAAGACGGTCCAGTGCGCCGGGTGCGTCGGGTGTGAACGGTTCGTCGTTTCGGACGGCTTGGATGTGTTCGCGGGCTTCTGCGAGTTCTGGCGGGAGCTTGGCGGCGAAGCGTGCGAGCGCTTCGTGGCTGATGACCTGGTTGGCGACGTCGGTGCCGTTGCTGGTGGCGTCGGCCCACGGGTCGGCCTGGTGGGCGATGTCGATGAGTTGCGTGCCGGATTTGTTGCCGAGGCGGGCGAGGACGTTGGTGATGACGTCGCTGACTGTGCCCGGCACGGGCTGGGGTGCGGCGCGGGCCGGTAGCGGGTATCGCTCCGCGCGCCACAGGTCAGCGACGACGGGTCCCTTTTCCCAGGCCTCGAGGGTTTCGCGGAACGCTGGGGTGCTGTGCCATGCGAGGTGCTCGGCCTGGACGAAGTAGAGCATTTTGTGAAGCGCCACGTCGCCGATGTAGGGGCCGCGGTGACGGATTTCGGCTGCGACATCGGTTGCTTTGGGTGGCTGCGGAGGTGTGCCTGGCGGGATCGGCATTGTCGGCTTCCCCAAGTGGAACAATTGTTTTCGTCGCCTGTAATACTATCCGGGCCGTTTCGTCTTCGCGGTTGCAGGCTCCCTTTGGCTGCGCAGCGGAGAACGGCACATGCGGGCGTCGTTGCGCGTCACGGCTGACGTGAGCCAGGCCGTCGATCCCGTGAGCGTGGTTCGGTGGTGCGGCGGCGGTTCGTTCAGGCGGGGCAGTGTGCGTGGTGCGCTGGATTCTGCTCAGAGCTCGAGACCGCGTTCGCGGGGGGCGCGTTGGGGGGAGTTCTGGGCGAGCGAGTTGGTGCAGTGCTGTGCTCGCTCGGTCATCGCTGCGGTGAGGGTGTGGGTGATCGGGGCTGCGCGCAGCAAGGCCGGGAGTTCGTCTGCGGCCCGGGTGAATGCTTCGGGGAGTCGGGCGGCGAGGTCGGCTGCTCGCTGAGGGCCGTGCGTTGCGGGCAGGCCGACGGCTTCGGCTGTTGCGATCCAGGCGGCGGGGTTCTCGGCGGTGAGGAAGCGCCGGTCGGGGAGTGCCGACATGGCCATCGTGAACGAGCGCACGAACTCGGGCTCGTAGGGGTGAATGGACCAGACGTCATACAGGGGGGCGAGGCGATTGCCGTCTGCAGCGAGGATCAGGCTGTAGTTCTTGGAGTGGGCGTCGGTGTTGCAGGTGAGCCAGTTGAACACGAGGGCATCGAAGAAGCGGCGCTGGTCGGTGTCGGGCTCCGCGCAGTGGTCGGTTATGAGGCGTGCGAGTCGGCTGATGGAGTGGCCGTCGCCGTCGGACTGGTAGATGTTGACGTCGGGTTGGCCGCAGGCTTGGTGGAAGTCTTCTTGGTGCACGCGTCCGATGGTGCCGTCGGGGCCGGGAAGCCGGTCGTAGCGGCGCACGGCCAGCACTGAGTGTGCGCCGACGCGGAACGGTTCGGTGGGGGCTGCTAGGAGGCCGAGGTTGCGGGCTGCTGCGAGGCAGAGGTGCTCGTTGATTGCCTGGTCGTCGAGGTCCCGCATTGACGGTTTAAGGATGTGTGTGGACGGGGTGGTGCCCCACGGTTCGCCCCACCGGTCGCCGTCGCGGACCAGTGCGGTCTTGGATTGAGCTCCGGCGAGGCTCCATGCGGAACGGGCGCCGCGTCGCTGCCAGGTCTGGTCGCGCACGAGCTCGTCGACGAGTTGATGGAGATGGGCGGGGGTGAGCCAGTCAACGCCGGACGGGCGTGAGGCCAGGCCCGCCACGAGGCTGCTGGGACAGGTCTGCACTGCGCCTGGGCAGTCGAGGCCGATCGGGGTGGACAGGAGGTCGAACGGGGAGTGTGAGAGAGCGTTTTGTTTCGCGGCCCAGCGTCGTCGCACGGTTTCGTTGCCTGGCAGCAGGCCGTTGAGCCAGCCGCTGACGCGGACGCCGATGGTGACGGGTCGGGTGAGGGGCATCGACAGCGACAGGGGGACTGCGGCGGGGTCGGCCCGGTAGGTGTCGTGGTAGGTGAGGCGCAGCTGCGAGCGGAGATGGTCGATGACGGCTGCGGGCCGGCCGGCGATGAGCACGGTGAGCGGTTCCGGGGGCATGGGCCGCGAGTTTCAGTCGACGGGCGCGGCGACGGCTTCGAGGACCGCGTCGGCAAGGGTGCGCGGCCGGGTGTGCACCGCGAGTGACAGGCCCAGGGCTTCGAGGAGCCGCATCATGCGGTGTGTGCCGCAGCTGGCTTTTCCGTTCTCGAACACTGAGAGCCATTGGGGGGACACGCCGGCGCGTTGGGCTGTCTGGGCTTGTGTGAGACCGAGACTGCGGCGGCGGTCGCGCAGGGTTCGTGCGAGACGTCCGGGGGTGCGCACGTCGTGGTCGACAAGATCGAGGTCCGGGCGGAAGGCGGGCATGGCTGCCCCTGTTCGTGAAAAGGAAGAATCGTTCGGTGTTGTCTCAGATTACCGGTTCAGGCGATATGCGCCCGCTAGGGGGCACATTTCAGGTTTCGGCGATGTCAGGCAGGCACCGTGCGCCGGCGGCTGGTGCTTTGAGGCCGGCGACGTCGGCCGCGTCACGCACAGGCCGCCTGGGCGTGGCAGCGGCGCGCGATGCTGCTATGGAAGGGCGGCGTCGTCGCGTGCCCCGCGGACGAGGTCCAGGGCGAGCAGCACGTCGATGCCTTTTCCCTGGCCTGCCCACCTGGTGACCTCGCCCGTGTTCGGATCACGCTCAGCGGCCTCGTAGCGCATGTTGCTGGTTTTCACGATCACGCCGGGCATCTTGGCCCAGCGGGCGGTCTGACGGTCGAACGAGACCCGCAGGTTGCGGTGACTTTGCCGTCCCGGGCGTCCCCGATACACGTGGACAGCGGTCAGCGACCGTGTTGTGTCCACGGCCTGCCCTCGCTGGCACAGCAGTTCGCCGAGAAGATCCGGGTGCACGTGGCCCATCGTCGGAGAATCGGTGCTGGGGCTCCCGAAGATCGACCGGGCGCCGTGACGCACGTTCTCGTAGTCGACGAAGACGGACAAGCGTGTGGGCGGCCGGGAAGTCATTGTCAGAAAAGATAAGCCCCGCCATGCCCGGCAGAGCCGGCCAGACGGGGAGGAATAAGCGGACTGTAGTCGATTGTGCAACGCGAACGCAACGCGGATCGCCGCTTGTTGTTTCGGGCGGAACCCAGATCCGACCGGCGGCGTCAGAGGTGAGGGATGCCTAGCAAACAGGCAGACCCCGCCATTCCCGGCGGTGCCGGGAAGACGGGGAGTATGAAACAGACACTAGTGGTTTGCGCTGAAACGGCGCGACACGGCCACGCTCCCCGATCCGTTCAGGGTGCCCATGGCCCATCGGGGGGAACGCCCGGCGGAGCGGACAGTGCACGAGTGGTGTGCCAGATCCCGATAGTCGACGAACACCGCGACTCTGGGACTCCGGGGCGTGTGCGGCGTATCGGGCATGGCGGGGCTCGTCTGTTGTCCCGAGCGCTTCCCTCGTGCATGCACGCGTGGCCGTACTCTGGTCTGCGGCCCGTGTCACACCTCTATCGGTTCGACTGACAGAGCTAGCCGCCACTCGATCTTGAGTGTGTGGCAGCTGCGGGTAGGCCGAACTCCAGGTGCGCTCTGGGCATGGCTCGGGCGATTGCGTCGAGGTGCAGCGTGTCGTCGGCATCGAAGATGATCGCATCAAACATGCAAGCGCTCTCTTGTCGGTGTCGCTAGTGAGTATGAAGCGACTCTGCACCTGGCGATCCGTCCACACCGGGAGCTGGGTTCGTGAGCGGCCATCGTGCGGCAAGTGTGGTCACTTGCCCGTTAGCAACTACACGTCGTGTCTGTCGGCGGAGCACCGGCCGTAGATCAGACCAGCAAGAGACACTTCGATACATGCGGCCGGTGCGCCCCACTGGAAGAGGCGGCGGTCTTTCGAGTTCGGGGTTGACTCGGTGCCGACGCCCCCTTGAACGCGGAGCGCGCTCGCTTGTGCTCACATTATTTGTTATTATTCCTACATGACATCGGCGATGGCATCAGCGGACGTGAGCCGCCCGAGTCTGTCCAGCATTGCCCGTGGATGGATCGAGAACCTGCCATCCGGCACTTGGTTCCGCTCAAGCGCCGTGCCGGGCCCGAGGCAGGTCGCGCGGAACATCCTCAGCCGCCTCTTGTCCGCTGACCTGCCGATCATCGGCAGGGCAGCACGAGGCATCTACTGGCGGCAGCCGCCGCCTGCGGACTTCAGCTATGGATCGATGCCTCTGGTCCTCAACGAGGCGAAATCGGTTCTTGCCCCTCTCGGCTCCTGCGAAGCGGGATTCGGAGCGCTCTCGCGCATCGGCTGGTCCACGCAGGTGCCGTACCGCACGACTATCGCTGTGCCGTACCGCAACCTCACACCTCCTGCATTGCCCGTCGGCCCTCCCCTGAGCTTCGTCGAGAGATCGAATATCCGGCGAAGGTCGTTGAACTGGAACGAGGCGAATCTGCTCGAGGCAGCCAAGTCGGCAGCAGCAGCCGACTATCACAATTGGGATCACGCCATGTGGCTGCTCACCGAGGCGAACGGCTGGATGAAGCCGGGCGAGCCGATCCGCAAGGAGGTGCTGCTGTGGGCATCTGAGACGGAGCCGACGGGGCGCAGATGGCCATTCGGTGGCGAAGGAGACAGGGCATTCGAAGCGGTCATCGGCAGGCTGGCCGGCGGGCTGCCGGACCTGTTGGAGTCGCATTGAAGAGGATGCGGCTATGCCTTGCCCCGACACAGCGCGGCGGGCTGTGCCAGAACTACTACGACACCTGCCCGGTCGTCTCCCACCGCACCCGGTCTGCGCCCCGAACTGATGCCTCCGAAGCGGCTCGGTCTGCTGTGCGAGACGCAATCGGCTACAGCGAAGCAGATTCCTCAGCGCCAAGACCATTGGCTGATGACGAGCGCATGTTTCGTGAGATGGTGGGCCATGCGTCAGCGCACTACGGCCTCGAAGCGGAGTTGACCATCCGCGATTACTGGCTCATCAGGACGCTGTACGCATGGAGGAACGCTGTCAGTGACGGCTATGTGCGGCGGAGATTCCCGAACCCGGCTCGATCTGATGCCGAGAACATCGTCGGGCGATTCGTCTTCGGCGGCGGGACTTCGCTGTCTGCAGCGTGGGGAATCACCCAGCGATGGTCAGAGGACATCGACTTGGTACTCAGCGCGCGGGAGCATGTGAAGGCAAGAGAGCTTCGACAGGCATGTATGGATGCGTTCGGCAGAACCTCTAGGAGAATCTCCGGCACATACAAGATCGTCGACAAGGGGCCGGCACACCGTTTCGTGACGCTCGTCCATCCCCAACGAGCCGGGATGTGCCGCTTCGACGTCTCGTTCAAGCCGCTCGATGCAGCACCGATATGGACTCAGCGCGAGCCGGTCATGTCGATGATCGGCCGTGTCTGCGATGAAGAGATGGCAAGCTCTACCGGTGGTTGCGACTGAGTTGAGTGTAGATGTCGTGTGCTGATGTCCAGTGGTGGAGTCGGCGTGGCATGTGGTTGAGGTTGTCCTCGATGACCGAGAGCCGCAGTTGTCCGATGTCGAGGCTGGTGCCTTTGGGGAGCCATCGGCGCAGCAGCGCGTTGGTCTGCTCGTTGGTGGGTCGCTGCCACGGCGAGCGCGGCTCGCAGAAGAACACCTCGATGCCGAGCGCGGCCTCGACGTCGGCCCAGCGGGCCATCTCGCGGCCTTGGTCCCAGGTGAGGCTGCGCACGAGCGCTGCGGGCTGGCGGCCCAGCGCCGCGGTGACCGCGGCGGCGACCTGGGGCGCGCCGTAGCCGTCGGGCAGCGCTGCGGTGACCGCGTAGCGGCTGGTGCGCTCCACGAGCGTGACCGCAGCGGTGAGGTTCGCTTTGCCGACGATGAGGTCGCCTTCCCAGTGGCCGGGCTCTATACGGTCCTCGGCTGCGGCCGGCCGGTCGGCCAACCGCCGGTATTCCCCCAGCGGGCTGGGCTTTTCGGCCTGCGCGACGCTGCGCGGCCGACGGCGCCGGCAGCGCCGCGGCAGCTTCGCCCAGGTGCCCGCCGCCAGGCCGCTGCGCGGGTCGTTCGCGTAGCACGCCCGATAGATCGTCTCCGCGCACACGCTCATACCCGCCTCGCGCAGGTCCGCCGCGGTCGCGTGCGGGGACCACCTCAGCTTCAGACGCTCATCGACCGCGGCGGCCAGCACCCGATCGACCGCCAGCTTGGGCGTTCGCTCTCGTCGCGCCCTCGCGCACGCCCACGCGTGCGCCGCGCGGGCGTCATAGGCCCCCCGCCCGCCGCAGCGGGCCAGCTCGCGATGCACCGTGGACCGGTCACGGCCCAGCCCGCTGCGCTGCGTCCGCGACGCTGCGGCCCGCCCCGCTCAGCGACGACTCGATGAACACCCGCTCGATCCAAACTCAGCCTCGCTGCCATACTGGACACCTCCATCGGTCGGCTGCGATGTGTTCCCAACGGTCATCATGACCGTTCACTTGCAACCACCGATGGAGTTCGCCGATGCTCGCAGCCCATCCGGAGCTCGGCGGATTCGAGATGGTCACATTGGGGCCGGGGACGACAGCGATGAACAAGCTGATCGCTCAGACCGAGACCTCGTCTTCTGGGGACCTGCGATTCATCCTTCTGAGAACGTGCACGTGACGTGTACGACCTGGCATGCATCGCGCTCGCCAAAGACAGGTTCGAGGGGCACATCGGGCGGGACAGCAAAGCACTGCTGCACATCTCCGAGCAGTGGGTTCCGAGCGAGGACCGCACGCGTCCCGCGGATGGCTTCGCCTCGCTGCGATCGTTCGACTCGTCAACTCCCGAGCATGAGGCCCTCGCCCAAGGCTACGAAGAAGTGCTGCATAACATGGTTTGGGGCGAGAAGATCCCGCTGAACGAAGCAATCCAGCTCGCGGTCAGTCTCGACCCTGGACCGTCCGAACCGCACTCGCCGCCGGAACCCAACCGACTCGTCGCCTACCCACGGCACTGACCACGGAACGCAGATGACGATGGCTCGCCCCATCGCTCCAAAAGCGGACTGCAGGTGCACAAGAACAACTGTCCACGCGAACACAAGAAAGCGACAGTTGCATAGCGCTGGCGTCGGACAAGCAAGAACCTCGGAAGGTTGATGCCACGGACCGCCGGCCGCGTGTCAGCTCGCCGCCGCTGCGCTGGCTGTTTCGGTGCCGATGGCTGGGATGCCCATGTCCTGGTAGGTGGCCATCGGGAAGTAGGGCACGTCGCGCTCGTCGAAGGTCCCGATCAGCGAGGTAAGGCCGGCAACGACGAATTCGCCAACCGATGCCTCAGCGACCCAGAATTCAAATCCGTCATCTTCGCAGGGTTCGCACGGGAACTGTTCTCAGCAATCCACAGCTAGGCGGGCAGGTGACATGGAACTTCGAATGTTCCGGAATCCTGGGTAATCCGCACTTCGCCATCGCTGGACATAGTGGCAAGACACTTCACCTCGTCAACGTCCTCTCCACGGGCGGTTCCTCGACCCAGCTGATCCTGCGAGGTGCTCGCGCACTTGCAAGCGGATGCCCGGCAGTTGTCGCTCTGCCATGCGGACGACTCGCCGTACACGGGCTGAACCGCGCCGAACGAAGGAACTGCTGCGGCTGACGCAGAGATCTAGGAGGCCGAACCGCACGAAGCGAGAGCGCTCCGGCTGCTACGACGTTTCCACAGCGGAGACAACCCCGGCGAAGCAGAGCTATCGAACCCGGCGTACACAGCGCTGAACGTCAACGGTGACGGCGGGGCAGTGAGGCCCGCTGCGTTTGTGAGCGCTCTCCGGTAGCCGCATTGTGCGCTCACTGACATTCGAGGTTGGTGTCGGGGGTTTCCGGCCGGCATCGCCATACACGTCGGAAGCAGTTGCTCCGGCGACATGTCGAGCGACCACGCACCACTCCCGCTGGAGCAGTCGGTTCCCATGATGAACCAGGGGACGAACATGAACATCAAGGGACCGTGTTAACAAGCTTGGGCTCCCGCTCATAAGCGCTGAAACTAGGAACTTCAGAACGCTGCAGCCGGAACCAGCCACGAGACCGAAAGCCCACCTGCGGAACACACTCGCAACACTTCAAGAAACGATGTGCGTCGGCGTCGGCGTGTGGTACTCAGACTGGGAATCCCGGCAGGCGAACTCCGTCTGCATGGCGCAAGAGCGCTCGCTCGTGGCACCTCGCGCACCTGGGTTCTTAGCCTGAATCCACCGGTGTGGTGGGTGTGTGTGGGTTGCCGCGTCCGCGAAAAAGGCCTCCTGATCTGCGACGATTGTGATGTTGGAAGCAACATTCGTCTCAAAAACAGGAGGCACTTTTTGTGTCTGCATCATCGCGCAGTCCGGACCGGTTCGCAACGACCTTTGACCATGAGGGCCTGGTGGCCAACGCGGGCCTGATCCTGGCGGGCACGCTGATGGCCCGTCTGGGTGTTTCGGCGCTGATCGAGCGGTGGGTGCGCACGGGTTCCGCGAACCCGGGCCCCAAGATCTGCACGGTGGTCGCCGCGATGCTCGCAGGCGGCACTCACATCGATCACGTCGAGATGCTGCGCGCCGGGCGCACCGGTCGGGTGCTGGGATTCCGCCCGATGGCGCCGTCCACGGTCGGGACGTTCTTGCGGACGTTCACGTTCGGTCACGTCCGCCAGCTCGAAGCGGTGCTGTCGCGCACGCTCGCTCGCGCATGGCAGTTGGGAGCAGGCCCGGGCCGTGCGCCGCTGACGGTCGATCTGGACTCCACGATCTGCGAGGTCCACGGCAAACAAAAACAAGGCGCCGCGTACGGATACACCAAAGAGCTCGGCTATCACCCGCTGCTCGCTACACGCGCCGACACCGGCGAGGTGCTCGGCGCCCGCATGCGCAAAGGCTCCGCGGGGTCGTCGCGAGGCGTGGAGCGCTTCGTCGACGAGCTCGCCGCGAACCTGCGACGAGCCGGGGCTGGTGGGCCGACCACGGTGCGCGCCGACTCGGGATTCTGGTCACACAAACTGATCGACCGCCTCGACGCCCACAACATCAAATGGTCGATCACCGTCGCCCTCAGATCCGCTGTGCGCGCAGCGATCCAAGCAATCGGCGACACCGCATGGACCGACATCGCCTACACCAACAGCGGCCACTGGACCGACACTCTTGCCGGCGCGCCGCCAGCCACGAACCGCTCCCGCCGCACCCGACTCGTCGCCCTCGCCGCCGTGCTCGCCAACCGCTCCGGCACACCCACCCTGCGATACCCCGCCCGCTGGCCCTGGGAAACACAATTCACAGCCACACTCAGCGCTCTCAGGGCTCTGCCCGGACCCTCCGGCTGACCGACATCGCCCGGAACCGGCGCCCCCACACAAACCCAGCGTCGACAACCCCAAACCACACCCGCACCCCTAGCCGAACACGCCCAAACAACACCAAACCACACCCCCTGAACCGCTCTGGCTTTGTTGGAGACTCATTGGTTTGGTTTTCCAGCCCCGGTTGGGGTGGTCTTGTGGGCAGCGTAGAACGCTGCTTCGAATTCTGCGGGCGGGGTGTCGTTGCAGTGGCCATGGAGCCGTTGCTGGTTGAACCAGTGCACCCAGCCCAGGGTGGCGAGTTCGAGCTGGTCGGTGTCGTGCCAGCCGTGTGTGTCGGGCCCGTAGGCGCATTCGGCCTTGTAGAGACCGTTGGTCGTGGCGGCCAATGCGTTGTCATAGGAAT
>CAXXMY010000014.1:0-29261 GCA_963663635.2 Acidimicrobiales bacterium | reverse complement strand
GCGGACACTTTGTTCACACCTGCCTCGGTGTCGAATCGAGCAAGTTCGATGCGTTGCCTGTTTATGACCACAGTGACGAACGAGTCAAGGGGCCGCAGTCGCTGCAGCATGCGATTGTCAGCGAGTGTCTGGCCAGGGCCGACGCTGAGCTGTATCAGCCCGATGCCGGCTCTCAGCTCATCGGCGCTCTCGGGGGCCGGGAGGAGATCTTCGCCAGTGCAGCGGAGTCCTTCACCCAATATCTCGTCTACTTAGCCTGAATCCACCGATTGGCCTTTGGTGAGCGCGGGATTTCTGGGCCGGTGGCGGGTTGGGGTCGCGTCGGGTTGTTGGGGGTGTGGTTTGGTGTGTTTGGGCGTGTTCGGCTAGGGGTGCGGGTGTGGTTTGGGGTTGTCGACGCTGGGTTTGTGTGGGGGCGTCAGTTCCGGGCGGTTCGGGTCAGCCGGAGGGTCCGGGCAGAGCCCTGAGAGCGCTGAGTGTGGCTCGGAATTGTGTTTCCCAGGGCCAGCGGGCGGGGTATCGCAGGGTGGGTGTGCCGGATCGGTTGACCGCGACGGCGGCGAGGGCGACGAGTCGGGTGCGGCGGGAGCGGTTCGTGGCTGGCGGCGCGCCGGCAAGGGCGGCGCTCGGGTGGCCGATGTTGTGGGCGAGCACTGCGCAGGCGAGCCATGCGCAGTTCGCGCCGTAGTGCCCTGAGGGGACGTGCTCGAGCCCGGAGCCTTCTTTGAGGTCGCGGATGGCGAGCTCGACGACGGCGTGGGCGCGGTGGAACTCGTCCGCGGCGGCGGTGTCGGTTTCGGTGTTGGCGTTGAATGCGTGGTGTCGCCAGTCGGGCCACAGTCGTTGTTGGGCGGTGTCGGTGAGGCGGGTGCGGCGCACGACGAGGCGAACGGTGCGTTTCGCTTTGCCGCGGCCGGTGGTGTATTCGGTTTCGGCGACTTGGGCGTGGCCGCTGTTGGTGTAGTCGATGTCGGTCCATGCGGTGTCGCCGATTGCTTGGATCGCTGCGCGAACAGCGGATCTGAGGGCGACGGTGATCGACCACTTGACGTCGTGGGCGTCGAGACGGTCGATCAGCTTCCGTGACCAGAATCCTGAGTCGGCGCGCACCGTGGTCGGCCCGGCAGCCCCGGCTCGTCGCAGGTTCGCGACGAGCTCGTCGACGAAGCGCACCACGCCTCGCGACGACCCCGCGGAGCCTTTGCGCATGCGGGCGCCGAGCACCTCGCCGGTGTCGGCGCGTGCAGCGAGCAGCGGGTGATAGCCGAGCGCGTTGGTGCAGGCCGTACGCGGCGCCCTGTTTCTGCTTGCCGTGGACCTCGCAGATCGTGGAGTCCAGATCGACAACCAGCGGCGCCTTGCCGGGGCCCGCGCCCAGTCCCCAGGCGCGCGCCAGAGTGCGTGACAGCACCGCTTCGAGCTGGCGGATGTGACCGAACGTGAACGTCCGCAGGAACGTCCCGACCGTCGAGGGCGCCGCCGGCTTGAATCCCAGCACCCGACCGGTGCGCCCGGCGCGCAGCATCCCGACGTGATCGATATGAGTGCCGCCCGCGAGCATCGCGGCGACCACCGTGAGAATCTTGGGGCCCGGGTTCGCGGAACCGGTGCGCACCCACCGCTCGATCAGCGC
This sequence comes from Acidimicrobiales bacterium, assembly GCA_963663635.2. Taxonomy (GTDB): domain Bacteria; phylum Actinomycetota; class Acidimicrobiia; order Acidimicrobiales; family Poriferisodalaceae; genus Poriferisodalis. Next base: position 27,628 of record CAXXMY010000014.1, on the reverse strand, counting down.
CGAAACACCCAGACGGTCCATCAGCGTGCCCGCCAGGATCAGGCCCGCGTTGGCCACCAGGCCCTCATGATCAAAGGTCGTTGCGAACCGGTCCAGACTGCGCGATGATTCAGACACAAAAAGTGCCTCCTGTTTTTGAGACGAATGTTGCTTCCAACATCACAATCGTCGCAGATCAGGAGGCCTTTTTCGCGGACGCGGCAACCCCCACACACCCACCACACCGGTGGATTCAGGCTTAGAGGCCGCGCGGATTGGCCATCCACGGGTTGGCTGGTTCCCCGGTGTATTGGTCGGGTTGTCCTGAACAAGACAACCCGTGGAGGCCGATTTCATCATGCGCGCTTTGGAGCCTGAGGTGGTGGATGTGATCTGGGCGGCGGTGGAGCCGATGCTGCCGGCGCGGCCGGTTCGTGACCCTGGCAGGGGGCATCGGCCCCGGATACCGGACCGGCTGTGCTTTTGGGGGATCCTGGTGCGGCTGGCGACGGGCTGCTCATGGCAGTGCGCGGAGGCGCTGCTGGGATGGCAGGTGTCGGACACGACGCTGCGGTCCCGCCGCGACGAGTGGGTCGCTGCTGGGGTGTTCGAGCTGATCGCGGCCGAAGCGATCGCCGCCTATGACCGGATCGTGGGACTCGATCTCGATGACGTGTGCGTCGACGGGTCCACCCACAAAGCTCCCTGCGGCGGCGAAGGAACCGGCAAAAGCCCCGTTGACCGGCGCAAATCAGGCTGGAAGTGGTCAATCGCGATCGACGGGGCGGGGATCCCGGTCGCGTGGGCTGCCGCCGGCGCGAACCGCAACGACATCATGCTGTTCGACCCCACCATTGCCGAGATCGAACGACAAGGCCTCCATCACGACACCGAGACCTTGCACCTCGACCGCGGATACTGGGGCGCCCGCGTCGACCGGTCAGCCGCCGCTGCGGGCATCACCGACCTGGTGCGGCCCCCCAAACGCAAACCCGGCCACGACGGCCCCGCCGAACCGGCCCCAGCGCCGCTGGGGCTGCGCTGGCGCGTCGAGCGAACCAACTCATGGCTGTCCAACTACGGCCAGCTGCGACGAAACACCGACCGAAAACCCGAGCACCGCCTCGCCCAGCTCGCCCTCGCCGTCACCCTCATCATCGCCATCAAACTCATCGACCACCGCAACCGCTGGCAACCCCACAACCGCCCAATCCGCTAACGCTCTTAGTCGCCGGCATGCCGAACGATTTCTTGCACGTCATGAAAAGCAGCACGGCACAGGCATACGAACGCGCCGAGGCATCGGCGTCTCTGCACATCGTCAATTCACGCGAAGACGGGCATGAGCTGAGGGTCCCGCTGGCCACGCATGTCTCCCTAGGCGACGCAAGAACGCTTCGGAAGCTGCTGGAGTCAAGCGATTCGACCCTCGCGCTGATTGCCGACGAGGCCCGAATCTTGGGCTTAGGCAGCGTCAGCCCTGTCGCGGAATCACTGGACATTGGAGTGCGTGGGAAGCTGGACTGGACACTGTCGGCGCAGGGCAAGGCACTGCTGCAAAGCGCCGCCAGCCAAGTCTCATTTCCCCGTGTGCCGCTTGACCGAGACGATTTGGTCGAGGCCGCAAGACGAACGGTAGGTGCGTGCAATCTGGAGCGCATCTGGGAGTACGTGGAAGCTGCGCGCAGCAGCGGCCACGGCATGATGCTCGCCGTGTCGTCAAAAGCCGAGGCCGAAGCACGACGATTGGGTTCCGAAGCCTTCGTCTTGGAATCGTGCGTGCTGGAGAACTCCGAAATCCAGCGGCTCGGGGCTGTCGACGGAGCCCTTCTCGTCGGCACCGAAGGGCGCTACCAGCGCGTCCATTCCGACAGCGCATTCATTGTCGTGGTGTCGGTCGACGGCGACCCAAGTCTGCTGCCCGCTCTCCGACCCCAGGTGTCGCGATCAGAGGTCGCGCCGACGATCGACGAGTTCTGCGTGATCTGTTCGCAGGAACATCCTGACGGGGAGGATTTCGCTGAGGCTCTTCGCCGTGTCGAGAAATATGCCTTCTATCTCGACGCCGAGCAGTGTGAACGGGTCAACCGGGCAGACGAAGAAGAACAGATGCGCCGAATCAGCGAGGGCGGCATCGGAACCAGAAGGCCACCATATCGACCTGACCCGGAAATGAACGACTCCTACTTCTTAGCGAATGGCCAGGACGATCAGGAAGGCTGCAGCTCGGAACTGCATTGACCGATTCCTGATCGCGAGCAGCAGCGTGTGCTTGGCTTCGTGCTGCGCCTGATTCGCTTTGGTCTGAGTCGACCTTGCTGCCAAGATGCCCAGCGCACAACCGACGGCGACGAGCGTCCATGTCGCGGTCCAGCCGAGCATTGCTGCTGGGATGGCGAACGCGACCGCTGCGACGGTGGCTCGTCGGACGGTCAGGTGGGCCAGTGCTGCCTAGGTGTCGGTTCGCGTGAGGTTGTGTGCGCGTGATGCGGGTGGGCCGCCCACCGCGGTGTGGTGTCGGTGGCAGTTGTAGTCGTGGACCCGGCGTCGTCCTCGTCGGGCGCGTTTGGCGGCCCCCGAGCCGCGACCGTGCCCCTCGACAGCCCCATCTGGGCCGCCATATGCGCCTGGGGCATCCCCGCCTCGACTCTTCGGACCATCAACAGGCCGCCCAGCGGGCGTCAGGCGAGCACTAGATGATTAGTTCCAAGGTTTTAGTGGTCGTATGCGGTGAGTGAGCGTGCTGGTCGGGTGTGTCGGTAGGTCTCGTTGTGCCAGAAGGCGGCGGTGAGGGCGAGGAGGCGGGTGCCGATGCGCACGGCGACGCCGGCTTTGGTGCGTCGGTTGTGGCGTTCGAGGGTGAGCTGGCCTTTGAGGGTCTGGATGATCGATTCGGTGATCTGGCGCAGGGGCCGCAGGAACTTTGCGCCGGGCCGTGGGGCCTCGGTTCGGGTGGCGGGGCGCAGCAGGGTGATGCCGGCGTTGTTGAGGTCGGCTTCGAATGCTTGGGAGCGGTAGCGGTTGTCGGCGATGAGGGTCTGGCCCGGCCGGGCGATGCGGGCCGCGTCGATCATGTCGGCGCAGACGTCGCGTTCGTCGGCTTTCGCGCCGGCGAGAGCGAACGTGATCGGCAGACCTGAGGGTGTGGCGACAAGGTGCAGCCGCAGACCCCAGAACCAGCGGGAATGCGACGCGCACCAGCCGTATTGGGCCCATCGGGCGAGGTCAGAGCGTTTTTAGGTCTCACGGCTGGTGCCGCACTCCACCGGCGTGGAGTCCACCAGCCACACGTCGTCGTGCCACGACTCGCACTCGCGTGCGAGGCATCCCATGACACAAGCGATCATGTCGCCGCTGCGCCGCAGCCGCTTGTTGTAGCCGTCGCGGTTCGCCAGATACGGGAACCACGGACGCAGATGCGCGTGGGCGAAGCGCACGAACTGCGACTCGTTGTCATAGCCCAGCAGCGCAGAGATCACCGCCAGAGTGACCAGCTCCGCGTCCGACAGCTTCGGGGCGAACCCCACCACAGGCCGCTCGGGAGCCCACCCAGGATTCTGCGCCAACAGGTCATCGATCCTCACATACAGTGCGGTCGCGAGGGTGACCCGAGTCCGGGTTCATGCTCCGGTCCTCCAAGATCGAAGTGTTGTTTCACACCCCGAGCTTGGACACCCTCACCCCACCACAGGTGGACCCGACCCCTTGGAACTAATCATCTAGCGTGCGACATCAAGCCTCCTGTGTCTCGTGTGTGGCCTCATCACCACGCTCGCACAGGAGGCGCACCCCATCACGCTGCTACCAACCTCTATGTCCAGAACAATTCGGGGAGAATTCCATGTCAGACACCGTTGGCACCACCGAGTCCGATAGCCCTGACTATCCGGCGAGGCTGGATATCGAATATCCCGACGGGGGGCTCAGTCGGGTATCGACGCTGTTCCGGATCATCTTGGTCATACCGATCGCGGTCGTAGCGGGTCTGGTCACGGGTTCGGTCGCCAGCAATTGGCAGCCTGGCCAGACGAACTGGGCGGCGGTCACCGCAGGCGGCGTGCTGTTCGGGCCGACATTGCTGATGCTCTTGTTTCGCCGCAAGTACCCCCGCTGGTGGTTCGATTGGAACCTCGAACTGACTCGGTTCACCACCCGCTTTGGCGCCTACGTGTCGCTGATGCGCTACGAGTACCCCTCAACCGATGAGCAGCAGGCCGTTCGGCTGGAGTTGGACTATCCCGACGCGTCCCGAGACCTGAACCGCTGGCTGCCGCTGGTCAAGTGGATACTGGCGATCCCGCACTACATCGTGCTGATTGTGCTGGGAGTGGCAGCGTTCGTCTGCATCGTGATCGCGTGGTTCGCGATCCTCTTCACCGGCCGCTACCCCCGAGGATTGTTCGACTTCGTGCTGGGCGTGAACCGCTGGGGACTGCGCGTCTCGGCCTATATGTGGCTGCTGGTCACCGACCGCTACCCGCCGTTCTCCCTGCGATAGCCGTAGCCGTCCCGGCACAAGCCCATAACCCCGGTCCCATTGGACCGCAGCGTCCGCGCGTCAGCCGAATGTGGCGACGGGAGGTGTTCGCGGCCGTCGCCCGCAGCGCTGAGGAATTGTCACTCATGAATTGCTGAACGCCGGGATGGGCGAGCGATTGCGCTTATATTTTCTCGAATGCGTGTGACGTCGGGGCTGAGGGCTGTACGGCCTAAGCCAATCCCGACGGGGGTGGTCGGACGCGGCGCGAGGCGAATCTTGAGAACAGCGCGGTCCAGCGAGCGTTCAGCCCGAACGGTCGCGGGCGATGTCATAGCGGGGTTCACCTCGTCTGTGGTGATGCTGCCGCTCGCGCTGGCCTACGGCGTCGCTTCCGGTCTGGGCCCGCGAGCCGGGCTGTATGGAGCCCTCGCTGCGGGTTTGAGCGGTGTGCTGTTCTGCGGGACGCGCACCATGATCTTCGGCCCTTCCGCGCCGGTATCCGTGCTCGCCGCCGTGGTGGTTGTCAACCATGCCGACAATCTCACCGAAGTGTTCACCATCGTCATGCTCGCCGGTGCGATGCAGGTGATGCTGGCGTTGACACGAGCAGGCCGCTTTGTCTCGTACACGCCGTACTCGGTGGTTGCGGGGATGATGACAGGGATCGGCATCAGCATCGTCGCGCTGCAGATCCCACCGCTGCTCGGCTCGCCGATGGACCTCGGTGGCAAGCTTGTGGGTACCGTTTTCGACTGGCCTGAGCTGTTCCGGGACATCAATCCGAGGGCGCTTGCGATCGGCGCGATCACTCTTGGTGTAGCGGTGTGGTGGCCCAAGCGGCTCCGAAGGTACGCGCCGTCTCTGATGATCGCATTCATCGTCGGCTGCGTGGTGCACCAGCTGTGGGCCGGCAGCGTGCCGACGGTTGCCGACGCGCCACCCGCGCTGCCGACGCTGCATGCGCCCATCCTGTCGCTCGACGTGCTGCTGCGTGCGGTGCAGCCGGCGGCGACGATCGCGTTCATCGGCACGATCGGCACGCTGCTGTTCGCCCTAAGAGGCCGCGCGGATAGGTGGCCGGTCTTTAGCGCACATTGAGGGCGATATCGGACCCCGGCAGCAAAGGCGCTGGTCAGTGTGTTGTGGGCGAGCACTGTGCGTCTGACTTTGCCGCGGAGGGTCCACCGTGGAATGAACCAAGTCTGATCGTGTTCTCGCTGACGTGTGAAGGAGCATCAGATGACTGTCAGCGAGGGTCGGCGTCGACCGAAGAAGCTGTCCGCGGAGACGAAGTGGGAGATCTACTTGCAGGTCACGGGCGGAGAGATCACCCAGGCCGACGCGGCCCGGAAGTGGGGGGTCGATGTGTCGACGGATCATCTCCATCCGCCGGACGGTGAAGGACGCGGCGCTGGCTGCGCTGGCCCGCAAGCCGGGTCGCCCGGCCACCGAACGGAACTGGGAGCTCGAAGCGGCCCGGGCAGAGATCGGTCAGCTCACCGAGGCGATCAAGGTCCAAGCGATCGAGTTGGCCATTGTCCGGGGAAAATCCGGCTGGGACTGAACGGACCGGTCCCGGCGAGAGTCCCCGCCGAGGCCAAAGAGCTGGTCCTCAACACCGTCGACGACGCCGTTGCCGCCGGGTTCTGGCACACATGGGCCACCGGTGTGTGGCAGGTCTCCGACGACCGGGTGCACCGCTGGCGGGCCCGCCGGCGCGAGCTGGGCACGCTCAGCGACCTCGCCACGGGCGGCGCGCCGGTGCATGCCTTGCTGGCCGACGAAGTCGCGGAGGTCCTCGCTGTCGCTGAAGAGTGGGGACCGGTCGACCGGTCGCACCGCAAGCTCGCCCACCGCGGTTCCTATGCGGGCCGGGTGTGGGTGGCCCCCTCGACGTTTCGGCGCGTTCTGGCTGCCCACGGGCTTGTGCTGCCCGAACAGCCGCCGACACCACGGCGGCCCAAGACGCCGTGGCCCCACTGGCTGGTCTGGGAACCGAACAGGATCTGGATCTGGGACGTCACCCACTTCGGGCGGGCCCGGCGCTGCGTGTTCGCCATCGTCGACATGGTCTCGCGCTACTGGATCACCACCCTGGTCTCGACCGAGGAGACCTCCACCCAAGTGCGCGTCATCTTCGACCAGGCGCTGCTAGCCCAAGATCTCGACGAGCTGCTCACCGACGACCGCCTCGATCTCGACATCGACGACCCCGACCGGCCGATCCTGCTCGCCGTGTCCGACAACGGCCCGGCCATGACCAGCCACGACACCCGCGCCTACATGGCGATGATGGCCATCGCCCAGCACCACGGCCGACCCCGCACCCCCACCGACCAAGCCTGGATCGAGAGCTTCTTCAGCCACATCAAGCACGAATGGCCCCACCTCGACGACATCACCGACCCGGCGCTGCTCGACACAGAGCTGGCACGCATCCGGATCGACTACAACGAAGTCCGGCTGCACGAAGCGATCGGCTACGTCACCCCCGACGACGAACACCACCAACGAGGAGAACCGATCCGCGAGGCCCGCCGCCAAGGCCTCCAACGAGCCCGCACACGACGGCTCGACCACAACCGCCGGACCACCACCAACAACCCCGAGAACACAGCATGACTTGGTTCATTTCTCAGCCGATCTCCGCGGAAGACTCAGACACACCTCAGGCTCTGCCCGGACCCTCAGGCTGACCGACATCGCCCGGAACCGGCGCCCCCACACAAACCCAGCGTCGACAACCCCAAACCACACCCGCACCCCTAGCCGAACACGCCCAAACACACCAAACCACACCCCCAACAACCCGACGCGACCCCAACCCGCCACCGACCCGCGAACCCCACGCTCACCAAAGGCCAACCGGTGGATTCAGGCTAAGAGCAATTCGAGGCGGCGGCCGGACTGCTGAGCCTCAGTCGAGTCGATGAGCGCATTCGTGGCGTGCAGTTGCCCTTCGGCTGCCGCACGATCCGACCATGGCATCGTCGCCGTCCACTGCCATGCGTAGGCCAAGACGCGAGCAAGCGCCTCGACATTGCCGTTCTCGGTGGAGGCACGGCGCAGGCTCGAGATGTACTCGTTCCGGAAGACATTGGGAATGACGATTCGGGATTGGCCGACCCGCGAGAGCTCGGCGTTCATCATGACTCGAGAGACACGGCCGTTTCCGTCTGCGAAGGGATGCACCTCGGAGATGACGAAGAGCACGAAGAGCGCTCGGCTGAACCCCGGTTCGATTTGTCGCAACAAGTCGAACCCTCGCCGCAGCGTCCCTTCAACGAGTTCCGGTTTGACGAAGATGTATGTGCCGACTGAGTTCGAAAGGATCTTCCACTTTCCCGGCTGGACGTCCGGCCGACCCGCCATGATCGCTGCGTGTCGCTGTACGAGAAGCTCGACGAGAACATCTGGGTCATCGGATGTCGTGGACCGACCGACGGGATCAGCGACGCACCTGTAGGTGCCCAGAATGTCGTGTCCGTCGGCTGGTCGAGACGCGGGCGGCTGCTGGCTATCAACTATCTGCCGGGCCTCCTCCAGGCTGAATTCGGTTCCCTCGATGTAGTTGGAAAAGTAGCTCTCGTAGAACGGCAGTTCTTCGGGAACGTGGAGAGGGATCGTTCCGGTTCCCGTACCGTGGGCGAAGTAGCTCTCGTAGAAGGCGAGTTCGCCCGTCTCGGTCGATGCGGGCAGTTCGGCGGGGACCGCCCACTCCTCGGTGCGGCTGAGCTGTGTTTGGACACGCTCAAACATGTCTAAGCGCCGTTCGTCCCAAGCTTGTCCGCTTCTCAGTGCAAGAAGGAGCGATCCAGCGCGAGGTCGAACCGGTTCGCTACCCGACAACTGGTCGAAGAGCCGAAGAATCCTCGGAACTCGCTCATCGACGCCGAGCGCTAGCGCCAGCGCGATTGCATCGTCGCGCAATCGCTCTATTCGTTCGCCGCCCCACACGATGGACTTGCGAGCGAGCCAGTTCTCGAGTTCGGCCAGCTTCAATGTCCGGGAAGGACCTTCGCCGTGCTGACGAGAATTCTCAAGATTGTCGAGCAGTGTTCGCGGCGCGCTCGACATCCGCAGTCCCTCGGCCCACACTGTGTCGGCGACCGGCAGATCCGGTGCTTCGTATGTGTGACCGGGCCGAATGCTGACTTCGAGCCCGGGTAACCGGATCGACTTCCGATGTGTGTCTGCGACCACAAAGAGCCGCCCATGGGTAATTCGGCCGTCTTCGGCAGCTGACCGATCGGCGATGAGGGCACTCGGCAGGAAATTTCCGAGGATTTTCCAGCAATTCTTCAATATGACTTCGTCGGCTTCGCTGATGAGATCTGCCGTGTAGATCCGACGTGCGAGCCGTCGGATGCGCCCCTCAGCGACGGCCTTGGAGAGGGTGGCAGCTGATGCGGCTTCGTCGAAGAAGACTGTGCGCGCTTCGGTCGGCCAGTGGACTCCCGGACGACGTGCCATAACTTGACGCTAACGCCCTGTAACGATCATTGCTAATTGATTTTGCTGCGTAGTGACTGACAGTGCTGGCGTATCAGGCGAGAAATCGACTCAAACAATAAGTTTCTGGTTGCTAAGAAAAGTGCGTCCCATCGTCGTCACGGGTTACCGATGTCCCAGAAGGGGCATCTCGCCGCAACGACGCGCAGGTGCTCGGTACGCTCCGAGCGGGGCTACGGGTGCGATCGACGGCCCTGCCAGCGCCCGGGGCCCGACCAGCACCGACGGGAGGCGTCATGGCCACACTCGGCATCCGGCACGCAGTGCTGTGGGTGAGCGACCCAGAAGCCTCTGCCGGCTTCTACGAGCAGGCTCTCGGCCTGCAGGTCGTGAACCGCTACGGCACCGCTGTGTTCATGGCGTCGCCTTCGTCGAACACCGACCACGACCTCGGACTGTTCGACGCGGTTGGCGAGGGGGCACCGGCACGGCACGTGGGCCTGTACCACCTGGCCTGGGAAATCGCGACGCTCGCCGAGTTGGCCGAGGCCAAGACCCGGCTGGCCGAGATGAGTGCCCTGGTGGGCGAGAACAATCACGGAACCAGCCGCAGCCTGTACTGCCACGACCCTGACGGCATCGAGTTCGAGGTGATGTGGGAGGTGCCGCTCGAGCTCTACGACGAAGACGCGCCGCGCGACATCCCGCTCGATCTCGAATCCGACATGGCCCGCTGGGGCGCCGACCGACTCAGCCGAGGTGCCACCGCCGCGTAGCGACCGCCCCGGCGGTTGCCGACGCAAGCGCCCCGCTACGCGTCGATCTTGTAGAGCTCAGTGGCGTTGTCCTGCAGGATCCGCTTTTGGACGGCGGGATCGAGATTGCCGATCGCGTCACGCACCCGCTCGACGCTGCGCGGGTAGAGGCACGTCGGGTGGGGGATGTCTGTCTCGAACATGATCTGGGTGGCCCCGATGTGGTCGATGGCCGGTGCCAGCGTCTGGGACTCGAACCAGAAGCAGCCGAAGAACTGCCGCCGGAAGTACTCCGAAGGCTTCATGGACAGCTGGGCCAGGTGCTCGGGCGCCGTCTCGCCGCACTGGTAATCGAGCGCGTCGAGCAGGAACGGGATCCAGCCGACGCCGCTCTCCACTGACACGAAGTTGAGGCCCGGGTAGCGCTCGGGCACGTCGCTCACGAGCAGGTTCACCATCCAGCGCAGCTGGCCCAGGAAGATTGCGGCTCCGCCGAGGGAGATCTTCACATCGCCCGACCAAGTGTCATACGGCACCGAGCCCGACCAGTTGATGTCGCCTTCGGAGGCGCCGATGTGAAAGTTGACCGGCATTTCGAGCGCTTCGCAGATCTCCCAGAAGGGCCGCCAGTCGGGCTGGGCGAAGTTCGGCATTCCCGAATCGTGCGGGTTGGAGCACATGACGATGCCCTTGGCGCCGTTGCGGTGCATGCGGTCGACTTCTCCGACGCTGGCGTCGATGTCCCACCACGGCACCAGCGCCATGGGCAGGATCCGACCGCCCGAGCGGGCCTGCAGGTCGGCCATCCAGTCGTTGTAGATCTCCACGCAGGCGATGCGCAGCGCCCGATCTTTCACCTTGAGGAAGTTCTGGTTTCCGAAGCCTCCGACGTTGGGGTACACGATGCCGTGGCTTACACCCATGGCATCCATCAGCTCGAGGCGGGCGTCACAGTCGTAGGACGCAGCGTGCACCATCTCGATGTCGTGCTTGAGGAACTTCAGCCCGAGCATTTTCTCGCCATCGGGCAGGATCGCCGACACCGCTGAGTCGCCTGCGATCGGAATGTCACCGTTCACCACCCACTTGCGCTTCCCGTTGTGCTCGCGGATCTGCGGCACCAGGTCGCGGTACTTGGCCGGCGCCAAGCTCGTCCACAGGTCGTGCGGCTCGGTCCAGTGCGTGTCTGAGTCGACAATCTTGACGCCTGGAAAGAACTCGGTGATCGGCATGTTGTGCGCCCCCTTCGGTGCTCGGTGGCAGCCACGTCGAAATTAGCAGGCACCGTCCTGCCGAAGCCGAGCCGCGAACCTGGTTGTTGGTCGACTCTTTGGTCTTGGTCCCCCCAAACCCCGCCGGAACTAGCCTCGCCTCGAAGCGAGGCTGGCTCGATTCTCCGAGGAGGCGAACAATGCTGCGACTCACGTTCTTGCTGCGGCGCAAAGAAGGCATGAGCCGGGCCGAGATGCAGGAGTACTGGCTGAACGTGCACGGTCCGCTGGTGAGTGCCCATGCGGCGACGGCGAAGATGCTGCGCTACGTGCAGGTGCACACCACCGATGACGACCACGGCCGCTTACCAGGTCGGCGGGGCGAGATGGAAGAGCCATACGACGGCGCGGCGGAGGTGTGGTGGGAGTCACGTCAATCGATGCTCGATGCCATGCAAACCGACGCCGGCCGTGAATTCGACCGGCTGCTGCGCGAAGACGAGTTCAATTTCGCGGACATCGAGCGCTCGGTGGCGTACTACGGCTACGAGCTCCCGCAGGTGAACCCGACACCGGAGAACATCGTCGCCACCGAACGCTCCAGCCTGGTCAAGCTCTACTTCCCGTTGCGCCACCTGCGGTCACAGAGCATCGAAGAGGCGCAGTGGTACTGGCGCACGCATCACGGGCCGGTGATCCGCCGCCAAGCGCAGTCATCGGGAATCCTGCGCTACCAGCAGGTGCACGCCGACGAGCCTTCCTTCACCGCGGCCGTCAACCGGTCACGCAATTCCACCGTCGAGCCCTACACCGGTCACGCCGAGGTCTGGATGGACCGCAGCGCCATGGGCAATGCGATCCCAGAGAACCGGGCTGCTTCCCGCCGGGCCTACGAGGACGAGGCCAACTTCATCGACTTCGCTCGCTCAACCATGTTCTTGGCCAAAGAGCACGTGATGGTCGACCACCGCTGAGCAACGCCAGCGCCATTGGCGCTCGCGAGAGCGTCATGTGTGTTCTTGGCGGCGGACCACCAGGAAGCAGGTGAGGGCGAACGACAGCACCACCAAGATCACGCTCATCAAGCCGGCTTCGGCAATGAACGCATCTTCGAACGAGCCGTAGATCCGGGTGGTCAGCGTCGAGAAGCCCAGCGGCGACACCAGCAGGCTGATCGGCAGCTCCTTCATCACCGACAGCAGCACCAAACCGGCACCCGCCCCGAGCGCAGGGCCCATGACCGGCAGATCGATGCTGGCGAATCGGCGCACTGGCCCGGCGCCCAGCAAGCGCGCCGAGTCGTGCAATCGAGCGGGCACGCTGCGTACCGCCACGACGCTGACGCCCATCGCAAGCGACCCGAAGCGCACGACGTAGGCGAAGATCAGCAATACCGTGGTGTCGCCGAGCAGCTCGAGCACCAGGTCGGTCCGCAGCGTCCAGAAGCGCATCGACAGCGCGATGAGCAGGCCGGGCAGCGCGAACGTGCTGATCACCACTGCGTGCGCTATCGAACCGGTGCGTGAGCGGTGGCGCCCCACCAACATCGCGATGGGCAGCACGGCAGCAACCGCGACCACCGCAGCAACGACGCTCACCCAGACCGTGTTGAACGTGGCGTCGGCAACGCTCGCATAGTCGACCGCAAGCGGTCGGTCACCGGTGATCGAGCGCAGCACACCCCGCTGGGCCCAATCCAGCAAGGCGATGAACGGAGCGCCCACGCTCGCGAACACCGTGAGCGCTACCGCAGCCAGTGCGAGCGGCCGCCAGCGGCCGAGGTGATAGTCAAGGGGCCGCTGGCTGCCCGAGCGTGCCCCGTCGGGCAGGCGGCGGGAGAACCAGCGCTCAGCCAGCACCACCGCCGCAGCCAAGACCAACAGCATCAGGCTGAGGGCCAGCGCCACCGGCGGGTTGGCCAGGTAGTTGGTGGCGATGGCCCGGGTCAGCGTGTCGTAGCGCATCAACTGCACGGCACCGAAGTCACTCAGCGTGTACAGGAACACCAGCAGGGTGCCCGCACCGATTGCGGTGCCCGCATGGGGCAGGCAGATGCGTCGGAACACCGCGAACGCACTGTCCCCGAGCAGCCGGGCGCTCTCTTCGAGGCTGCCGGGGAGCTGCCGCAGCCGGGCCGCGACCGGCAGGTACACGTAGGGGTACGTCAAGAGCAGCAGCACCAGCCAGGCGCCGAAGAACCCCCGCAACTCTGGTACCGAGGCGATGCCGATGCGTGCGAGCAGGTCGTTGGCCAAGCCGCCGGGGTTGAGCGTGCGGATGAACGCCGCGGCGCCGACGAACGTCGGGTACACGAGCGGCAGCGGCAGCAACACACGCCACAGCCGGCGCAACGGCAAGTCGGTACGCATGGTGAGCCATGCCAGGCCTGTGCCGAGCAACAGCGCGCACGCGGAAACCGATATGGCAAGACGGAGCGTGCGCCACAGCGGACCGAGGGTGCGCGCGCTCCACAGCAGCCCGTCGGGACCTGTGCCGTCGCGCAGCGCCCGGTGCACCAGGTACACGCCGGGGAATGCGAACAGACACGCCAGTGCCACACCCGCGACGCGCAGCGCCGGCGGGGCGCTGCTGCGCCCTTGCCGGGCCGCCTGGATCACTTCATCGCTCCGTTCGGACCGGTGTCACTCGTTCAGGATGCCGCTGGCCTCGATGATCTCCGTGGAGCGGGCGAAGCCCTCGCCGAGGGAGTCGAAGTCGATGCTTCCGATCTCGGGACCCTGCAACGGGGGCAGGACGTCGGCGGGCGCGACCCCCGCGGCGAGCGGATATTCGAGTGTCTCCCCGCTGAAGTAGCGCTGCGTGGGCTCGCTCAGCAGGTAGGCGATGAACTCATTGGCAGCTTCGGTGTTCTCGCTGGCGGCAGTCACGGTGGCGGCCGTGATGACTAGCAGCGAGCCGATGTCGTCGCCGATGAATTCCCAGTTGGTCGCCCTGTGGTCATCGCCCACCGCTTCGGCAACTTGGTACTGGTAGTAGTGGTTCACGAGGCCCATGTCGATCTCACCCCGACCCGCGGCCTCCACGATGGCCCGGTTGTTGGGGTAGTAGCGGGCATCGTTGGCAACCATGTCATCGAGCCATTGCGCAGCCAGATCGGTGCCGTGCTGGTCACGGAACACGGTGAACCAGTCGACGAATGAACCGTTGGTGGCAGGGATTGCCACCCGTCCTCGATAGCGCTCGTCGGTGAGGTCGAAGACCGACGCTGGCAACTCGTCGGGTGCGACGCTGTCGAGGTTGTAGACGAGCACGCGCTTGCGGCCTGTGAAGCCGACCCACGCCTTCCGGTCTGAGCGGTTCTCCTCGCTCACGAGCCCCAGAACGTCGCCGTCGATGGCCGTGAGCAGCCCCTTGACCTCAAGGAATCCCACCGGGCCAGGTGAGCGTGACAGGAACACGTCCGCTGCAGTTCGGTCGCCTTCCTCGGCCAGCAGCAGGGCCAGGTCGGTTGATGCGCCCCAGCGGACAGCTACCTCGATGCCGGCTTCGCACTCAAAGGCGTCGAGTACCGGCTGGATCAGGTTCTCGGTGCGGCCCGAGTACACAGTGAGCTGACGGTCGCCAGCATCTTGGCATTCGCCGTCGTAGATCCCCGCAGCCGGGCCGTCGAGCATGCGTGCCGAACTGCATGCCGCTGCGAGTGCTGCGATCGCAACCGCGATCGCAACCCAGCGACAATGCTGCTGGGCACTACCGGGCTGGTGCCGTGAACGAAAGAATGAACGGATCGCCGTCTGCATGGCGACGCACTATAGCCAGAGTTTCCGTCTGATATAAAGCTAACCTAACGAGTTGTGTCAGGCAAAGCGCAGCGGCGACGCTGCGCTCCAGTCCACGGGTTGTTCGTCGAGGTTCACAGACAGTCGATTCCACATCAGCTCGACACCCGAGGCCGCGCCGCCTTGCGTTGCGTTGACCATCAGCTCATACATAGCGCCGTCGGTCTCGCTGGCCGGACGAGCCAACAGTGCCATGAACGCCTCGGCCATCTCGCACGGTTCGAGCATGCGCGGCTGCCAGCGGCCGAAGACACGCTCGTTGTCGGCGTAGGAGCTCGTCATGCCGGTGCGCACGAAGGGCAGCAGCAGCGTGAAGCAGTTCACCAGATCCGCGCTGCGTCCCAGGTTCACCTTGAGCACCTTCGGCAGCTGCAGCACCGCCCAGTTGCTCAGCGCGTAGCCGGGCACGGATGGTCCGGGGTCGATGGCCTGGCGCGAGGACACGTACACGAACTGCGCGGGCTCATCGTGATAGACGGCCTCGCCTGCCCACAGGTGCGTCGACGCCAGGAAGCCGTCGACCTTGGTGTGCAGCACAAGCCGTGACTCGTCGAGGTTGTCAATGAAGTGCTGGCGCACGCGGGCCCGGCGCAAAGACGTGGATTCGCCCTCCACCTGCCGCAGGGTGCGTCCCAAGTTGTAACCCGACTCGGTCAGTCCCGAGTTGCAGATGACGAGGTTTGGCGGAAGGCCGCCCATCTGGTCGATGACATAGCTGCGAATCGCCCACAGGTCGCGCAGGTTGGTGACATCGGCTTGCACGGGGAAGGCGCGGACGCCCTCATTGCGCAACCGGTCGACGAGGTCGAATCCGTCCTCGTAGCTGCGATGAAAGTGAACGCCGACCGACTCGGCGCCATTCAGACCAGTGCTGAGCGCGAATGCCTGCCCGATGCCGCCGTCCTTGCCGGCGCCGGTGATGAGCACACGCTTGCCCACTACCCCGGCGCGGAATTCATCAAAGCGGAACGATTCAGTCGGTGCGGTGTAGGCCATGAGAGGGCTCCTAGAGATTCCGGGCTGGGCGCTGATCCAGACGGATCAGCCGTGAGTCTGCTTCAGCGACCGGTCCACACAGGATCTCGCTTCTCGACGAACGCCCGTGGCCCCTCCAGAAAATCCTCGGTTCCCAGGATGTTGCGGAAGTGGTTCTTGGTGATCTCCCAGCCGTCGTCCTCGGAGCGGGCGTGGCTCTCGAGCACCACCTGCCGGCTTTCGCGCACTGCTGTTGGCGCGTTGGCGATGATCCGCTCCGCCAGCGCAATCGCCCCTTCGACGACCTCGCCTTCGGCTGCCATCTCGTTCACGAGCCCGAGCTGGTAGGCACGCTCGGCCGAGATCGGATCGCCCGTCATCGCCAACTCCAGCGCCACGTTGCGACCGACCACCTGCGGCAGCCGGAACAGCCCGCCGGCTGCGGCGACCAACGAGCGCTTCACTTCGGGAATGCCGAATCGAGCTCGCGGCGAGGCCACCACCAGGTCGCACGACAGCACGATCTCGAGGCCGCCGGCCAGTGCAGCGCCGTCGACAGCGGCGATGATCGGCTTAGTCCGCGGGTAGCGGGCCAGCCCGGCGAATCCGCCCTTGGAGGTCTCGATCGGTTTCTTGGCTGCGACCGACTTCAGGTCGGCGCCGGCGCTGAACACCGTGCCGGTTCCGGCCAGGATGCCGACCCACACGTCGGGATCGGCTTCGAACGCGTCCAGATGGGCCTCCATTTCTGAGGAGACCTCATGGCTGATTGCGTTTCGGGCTTCGGGCCGGTTCAGCGTGAAGATCGCAATCCGGCCTTGTGTTTCGTAGTCAACGACCATCACGCCAATCTACGCAGGCTCATCCCATCGGGGATGAGCCTGCCGCCGTCAGTGGCGGATGTCGGGGGCGCCGAGGCGGGCTGCATCGGCGGTGTGGTCGTCTGGGCGAGTCTGGCTGTCGCGCTCGGCTTCGACTCGGGCGCGGTAGTGCCAGATCTCGCGCTCAATGGTCTCGGGGGTCCAGCCCAGTTCGGCACCCATCAGCTCGGCGGTGTCCGCGGCAACATCGACGCCCCGGTCCCACGACTCGACAGACAGCCGGGTCCGCCGCGTCAAGACATCGTCGAGATGCAGCGCGGCCTCGGCGCGCACCGCGTGCACAACCTCGGCGCGCACGTAGGTGTGACCTGGCGCCAGCGGCTTGGCGAGATCGGGCCGCTCGGCGATCAGCGTGACCACCTCGTCGATCTGGTCGCCATGTCGCTCGAGCAGATCCATCGCGGTCGGGCGGTTAAGGCCCGCAGCGGCGGCGATCTCGTCGTATCGCCGCCGATGCTCCTCGTAGCCGGCGGCACCCACCAGCGGTGTGGCAATCGTCGCAGAGCGCCGCGACGCCGCGTCGCGGCGCCGCCGCCGTTTCGGCCCGCCATGCGCCGGTTTGCGACCGTGTGCTTCGTCCACCTCCCGCAGTGCAGCCTCGACGGTGTCGGCGGCCATGACCCGGTAGGTCGTGTACTTGCCGCCCGCAACCGACACCAACCCGGGCGCTGCGCGCGTCACCGTGTGCTCGCGGCTCAGCTTGGCGGTTTCATTCGCGTTGCCGGCGACCAGCGGCCGAAGTCCCGCATAAACGCCCGTGACGTCATCGCGACTGAGCGGTTCAGCCAGCACGCCGTTCAGACGTTCCAGCAGAAGGTCGATATCTGCGCTGCTGGCTGCAGGGTGGGCGTAGTCGAGGTCCCAATCGGTGTCGGTGGTGCCGATGATCCAGCGTTCGCCCCACGGCACCACGAACAGCACGCTGGGCGGCGTCGGCACGATCAGCCCGCAGTCGAGGCTGATGCGCTCGGCGGGCACCAGCAGGTGGATCCCTTTGGACGCACGGACGTTGGTCCTCGCGTTGGCGTCGGCAGCGCTGGGGGGTCCTGCCAGCTCCTCGATCTGGCTGGTCCACACCCCGGTGGCGTTGATGACAGCGTCGGCTTCGAGCCGAATCGTGCGCCCAGTCTCGCCGCAGTGCGCCACCACGCCGCGCACGCGGCCGTCGCGAACGATCAGCTCCTGGGTGCGGGTGGATGTCAATATGCGTGCCCCGTGCAGTGCAGCAGTCCTCGCAACCGCGATGACCATCCGTGCGTCGTCGGTCTGGCCGTCCCAGTAGGTGATGGCGCCGCGCACGACGTCGGTGTCGAGCGCTGGCGCGAAGCGAGCTGTGCCGCGGCGGAACAGATGACGGTGCGATCCGATCGCATGCTTGCCGCGGCCTGCCATCAGGCTGTACAGCAAGATGCCGGCCCCCGTGCGCAGCCGCTCGCGCCAACCCCGTCGCAACGGGTACAGGAACTGCACCGGCCGTACCAGGTGTGGGGCCAGCGACCCCAGCAGCAGGCGCCGTTCTGTCAAAGATTCGCGCACCAGCCCGAATTCCAGCCGCTGCAGGTAACGCAGCCCGCCGTGGATCAGTTTTGACGACCGGCTCGAGGTGCCTGATCCCAAGTCGCGCTGCTCGGTCAACGCGACACTCTTGCCTCGCAGCGCGAGGTCCAGCGCACACCCCACGCCGGTGATGCCGCCGCCGATGACGACGACATCGACTCGGCCACCGTCAAGCTCTTCGAGCCACGCCGCGCGCTGGGCTGGTCCCAGGCGACTGTCGCCCGCGACGAGAAGTTCGCATGTCTCGGTGGAATTCGTCACTGTGGGGTCAGTCGAATTCATCCGGAAGGTGCCGTCGGGTCGCCCATCCGAACAGGTTCCAGCCGAAGTCACCCCGTGTCAGGTCGTTCTGGGCGATCCGCGCCGCTTCGGCAGAGATAGGCATGCCCTCACGTGCCTTCATCTGGACTTCAGCCACCCGCTCGGCCAGAACGAACCATCCGATGGCATCAGCGGGGCTCGAACCGACGGTCAGCAGGCCGTGATTGGCAAGGATCGCCGTGCGGCGGTCTCCCAATGCCGCTGCGATGCGCTTGCCGCCGTCGGTCGAGAGGATCTGCACTTCTTCGTCGTCGAAGAGCACATGGTCCTCAAAGAAGCAGGTCGCTTCCTGGTTGATTGGTTCGATCATCCGGCGCTCGGCGGAGAACGGCGTGCCCCACTGGGTGTGCGTGTGGGCTGCCGCGCCGATGTCGGGACGCGCCTCATGGATGGGGTGATGGATGTAGTAGGCGCTTGCATTGACAGGTGCCGGGCATCCCTGCTGGTCGACGGCGGTGCCGTCCGGGCCGACGAGCACCAGGTCGTCGACGGTTGCCCGCTCGAACGTGACCCCGTAGCGCAGCAGCCACATGTGATCCGGCTTCAGCGGGTCGCGGCAGGTGATGTGCCCGTCGCCGAGCTCGCCCCATCGCAGCACGCCGAACAGGCGGTACGCGAGTGCCAGATCACTGAGCAGCCGGGATCGTTCGGCAAGCGGGTCGGCCTCGAACGGCTCGGTTGCCTCAACAGCCAGATCGCGAGCGTTCACGTCGCGAATTCTGCCACGGGTGGCGCCGTCACCGCCACCGCCACCGCCACCGCCGCCGTCACCGCCGTCACCGTCACCGTCACCGGGGGCGCGAACTAGATGATTAGTTCCAAGGGGTGGGGTCCACCGGTTGTGGGGTGAGGGTGTCCAAGCTCGGGGTGTGTATTCACGCTTCGATCTTGGAGGTTCTCAGCATGGGCCCGGACTCGGGTCACCCTCGCGACCGCACTGTATGTGAGGATTGATGACCTGTTGGCGCAGAACCCTGGGTGGGCGCCGCAGCGGCCTGTGGTGGGGTTCGCTCCGAAGCTGTCGGACGCGGAGCTGGTCACCTTGGCGGTGATCTCGGCGCTGCTGGGCTATGACAACGAGTCGCAGTTCGTGCGCTACGCCCATGCGCATCTTCGGCCGTGGTTCCCGTATCTGCCCAACCGCGACGGCTACAACAAGCGGCTGCGGCGCAGCGCCGCGATGATCGCAGGTGTCATGGGATGCCTCGCACGCGAGTGCGAGTCGTGGCACGACGACGTGTGGCTGGTGGACTCCACGCCGGTCGAGTGCGGACGCAGCCGCGAGACCCAAAAGCGCTCCGGCCTCGCGGGATGGGCCCAATACGGATACTGCGCGTCGCATTAGCGGTACTTCTGGGGCCTGCGGCTGCACCTTGTCGCCACGCCCTCGGGACTGCCGATCGCGTTCGCGGTCGCCGGCGCGAAAGCCGACGAGCGCGAAGTCTGCGCAGACATGATCGACGCGGCCGGGGTCGCCAGAGCGGGCCAGACCCTCATCGCCGACAAGGGCTACCGCTCTGCAGCGTTCGAAGCCGACCTCAACGACGTCGGCATCACCGTGCTGCGCCCCGCCACCCGATCCGAGGCCCCACGGCCCGGCGCCAGATTCCTGCGGCCCCTGCGCCAGATCATCGAATCGATCATCCAGACCCTCAAAGGCCAGCTCAGCCTCGAACGCCACAAAGCACGCACCAAAACCGGCGTCGCCGCGCGCATCGGCGCCCGGCTCCTCGCCCTCACCGCCGCCATCTGGCACAACGAGACCTACCACCGAACACGCCCCAGCCGCTCACTCACCGCCTACGACCACTAAACCCTTGGAACTAATCATCTAGTGTCGGCGGTTGGCGCAAGCGCGCATAATCGCGGGGTCCCATGGCAACCGTCACGTTGGATCGGCTGACGAAGAAGTACCCCAACGGATTCGTCGCTGTCAGCGAACTGGACATCGGTATTGATGACGGCGAGTTTCTGGTTCTTGTGGGCCCATCGGGCTGCGGCAAGTCGACGGCGTTGCGGATGGTTGCCGGGCTCGAAGAGATCAGCGACGGTGAGCTGCAAATCGACGGACAGCGGATGAACGATGTCGAGCCCAAGGACCGCAACATCGCGATGGTCTTCCAGAGCTACGCGCTGTATCCGCATCTGGACGTGGCACGCAATATCGGCTTTCCGCTGAAGCTGGCCGGTGTACCGAAGCAAGAAGCAGAAGCGAAGGTGCTCGAAGCGGCGCGCCTGCTCGAACTCGAGTCGTTGCTGACCAGCAAGCCGGCGCAGCTGTCCGGCGGTCAGCGCCAGCGTGTCGCTATGGGCCGGGCGATCGTGCGCGATCCCGCTGTGTTCCTGATGGACGAGCCGTTGTCGAACCTCGACGCCAAGCTGCGCGTGCAGATGCGAGCCGAAATCACGAGCCTGCAGCATCGGCTCGGTGCCACCACCATCTACGTCACACACGACCAGGTCGAGGCGATGACGATGGGGGACCGCGTTGCCGTTCTCAAGGATGGGCTGCTGCAGCAAGTGGCAGCGCCGACAGAGCTCTACGAGCGACCCGACAACTTGTTCGTCGCCGGCTTCATCGGAGCGCCGGCAATGAACCTGCGCATGGCTCGCCTGTCGAGCGGAAATGACGGCTGGGCGCTGCAACTGGGGTCTCAGGTACTGGGCCTCGATGAATCTGTGTTCGACTCGCACCCCGCGTTGCGGGCGTACGACGGCGCAGACGTCGTCGTGGGCATCCGGCCCGAGGCCATCGAAGATGCATCCGTGGGGGGTGATGACGGACGTTCTCGCCTGAGGGCCGTGGTGTCGCTCACCGAAGCGCTCGGTTCGGACTTGTTGCTGCACTTCCCGCTCGATGCGCCATCGGTGGAGGCAGGGGATCCAGACACGCTCGAAGGCATCGACGATCGGATGGTGATCGCACGGGTGAACCCGCGAAGCAGCGCGCGGCCTGGCACGGCAGTCGAGCTGAACGTCAACACCGAGCACCTGCACTTCTTCGACCCGCAGACCGAGCTGACCATCCGCAGCTGACATTCCCGCCAACTTGGCTGTTGGCCCGGGGCTTTCGGGGGGGGGGGGGGGGGGGCAACCTACCGAGGTACGGATCTAGGGCTGCCAGAGCTTGCGGTGGGGCATCGTTTCGAGGACGAGGCGGCCGAAGAGGTCGCACTCGGCGATGTGCGAATAGCCGGACAAGATAAAGGCGTCGATGCCGACATCGGAGTAGGCGCCGAGCTTCGCAGCGACCTGGTAGCCGGCCGCGTCGGTCCACCATTGCTCGGTACTGCGACTTGTCACGATTGAGTTCTAGCCAGTCGAATCGCCTCGTTCGAACATGCCGGGCCGAGATGCGAACCCAATAACAAAGACCGGCCCTCGGAAGAGGGCCGGTCCTTGGTCTGTCAGTTTGGGTTGTGTGATGTGCAACCCGGAGCTTTCACTCCGAACGCTGAACACATTATATTTATACAACGTGCCTCGAGGCCCGATCCACCCCGGAGCTTGTTGGAAGCGTGCGCGTTGTGCATGAAGGCATGACGTAACATATGCAGCGTTCGGGCCACAAGCGCGTCGGAGTTCGACGCATCGGGCATCCGACCACATGCAACCGAACGAATAGTGTCAATGATCGGTACGCGGGGGCGTGCCGGAACTGCACGAGTTGCAGAGCCTTCGTCTGCTGGACCCGCCCTGCGTATTGGTGTGGGAATTCCATTCCGAGAAACTGCCGAGCAACAGAAAGGCTGCCGTCATGCCTCAACCTCCCAGCCCCTACGACTTTCTTCCAGAGGTGCCGTCCTTCGAGGTGCGAAGCGACGACGCCGCTGATGCGCAGATGCTGTCGATGCCGCAGGTCTCGGGCATCTTCGGCGCCGGTGGCGAAGATCGCTCGCCGCATCTGGCCTGGTCCGGGGCGCCCGACGGCACCCAGAGCTACGCCGTGACGTGCTTCGATCCCGATGCGCCGACCGGCAGCGGGTTCTGGCACTGGGTCGTGTACGACATCGAGGCGTCATGCACCGAGCTGTCGTCGGGCGCGGGCGACAGCGAAGGCTCGGGCTTGCCCGCCGGCGCCAAGCAACTGCGCAACGACGCCGGTCTGTACGGATACCTGGGGTCCGCGCCCCCCGCAGGTCACGGGCCGCACCGGTACATGTTCGCCGTGCACGCGCTCAGCGTCGAGTCGCTGCCGATCACCACTGATGTCTCCCCGGCGATCTGCGGCTTCAACATGTTCGGCACGACGCTCGCCCGCGCGCTCATCACGCCCGTCTACGAACAGAGCTAGCGATGCCACCCGGAGATGCCCGCAGGGGCGATCCGGTTCCACAGGCTCGGGTGCAGAGTGGCGCCGAAATTCCAGTCGCCGCCCTCGCATCCGAGGTGGACTCATGAGCGCCACCCAGATGGGGCCCCTCTGCGATGCCGGTGGTGTACCGAGCGATGTGGAACGACGACCGTCCAGGCGTGCATGAGCTGGCAGCGCGCACGTTTCGGGACTGGGCCAGATCTATCCATCCCCAACTCGGTGGCGGCAATGTCACCGCTCCTGAGGAACCGCTGGCCCTCATCGAGTCACCGAAGTCAGAACCACCCATCGAAGTCGGCGACGGTGTTGGTCCATCTGAGGCGAGGGTCAACCTGCGCCGGGAAACCGCAGCCCACGGCGGCGTATCCGAGACGCTGCTCGAACTGGACCAGCTCGGCCCTGCAGGATCGTCGATCGTCGTGATGCGGGTGTTGACGAATGGCTCCGACAGCTGGATCTGGGTCGACGTTGAGGTGCCCGGAGATCGCCATGGCTCGGTGGGCGGAATTGGCGTGCAGAGCCTTGTGTGCACACTGCTCGACGAGGCAGAACGCGGTGGCGGGCGTCCCCGGCTCGGAAAGGAGCTTCTTCGCACGTCGGCCGATTGGGCTGGGCCGCGCCGCGATTTCATGGTGCCGTTCGCCGACAGGATTCGCGATCCCGCCCGGCTCCTCCCGTACGTCGTGATCGCATACGATCCTCTGGGAAGCCCAGCTAGGGATGTGAGCGTCGCCCGCGTGACCGCCCAGCAGCTCGCGGGCCTCGCGAGAGTTTTCGTGATTCCGGCTCAGAGCCTCAATGCCTTCCAAGTAGTGATGGGGGAGGAACTTCACGTGACACCGGGGGAGGCGCGGCTGTACCTGCCTGGCGAGCACGAACCACACCGGCATCGCACCCTGGCGGCCGAAGTCGTTCGCAGCGGTTTCAATGAGACAGGCCGCTGGTTCGGTCGCCTGTTGCAGACAATGCTTGTCGAACGTGAACCGCCTGACTTGTACCGCCGGTCCCGTCAGTTGCTCGGTGATCGCCGGGAGAGGTACGAGCCGTCGCCCGACACCGATGCGGCCGAGCGAGCCGAAGCGCTCGAAGCCGAGGTCGAAGCGGTATGGGATGCGCTCTATCAGGCTCGTAAGGAGCGGGCTGCGGCACGGGCTGAGCGTGACGAACAGTCCGACCAGCTGTATGGAGCTCTCGAGGAACTCGAGATGGCACAGCAGCGCGTAGAGCAGTTGCAAGAGCTATTGGACGAATCACGGGACGAGGTGAACACGCTCAATGCGATCGTGGATCGGAAGGTAGGCGAACTGGTCGCGGCAGGAGATGCAAGCGCGCCTCCCATCACTGATCCGTCCAAGCGCGCATACCACCAACCGACATCTGTAGGCGACGCGATTGCGCTGGCTCGGGAAAACCTCCGCAGGGTAGAGATACCTGCAAGGGCCGAGGAGCGCATAGAGGAACTCGACAGCGCATTGGAGTCGCGCACTTGGGCTCGAAGCGTGCTCGACGGCCTGTTGGCGCTTGAGGCCTATGCGCACTCTGCCGACGAAGGCGGTGACTTCCGGGACTGGTGTATTCGCACCAAGAATCCGCGTAAGTGGCCCTCCAGCGCAAAGAAGCTGGCGATGAAGGAATCGAAGGAGGTCATGCGACAGCCGGAGCTGCTCAAGCATCGAAAGTTTCCAGTGTCGACTCGCGTGCCCGGCTCGAAGTCAGGCCGTCTCGAAATGCAGGCTCATCTCAAGTTGTCGAACGGATCGTTGGCACCACGACTCTATTTTTACGATGACACGGGAAAAGACGGGAACACCGGCAAGGTGCACGTGGGCTACATCGGTCCGCACCTGCCCACCAAGCGCTTCAGGTCCTGACGTCAGCTCGGCGGGTGACACCCGCTGTTGGCGCTATGTGCGGTCTGAGGAACCGCTGGCGCCCTGGCGCTCGCCCTGGGGGTCGCGGCGCGTCACGAAACCGTCGAGGCCGCAGGCCTCGCGCACCGACGCAGACATGTCGAAGGTGCCGGGATCCAGCGGGGTGCCGGTGCCGTCGGCGACGCGGGTCATCATGTGGAAGTTGGCACTGACGGCCACAGCATCGACCATGACGTCGGCTCCCGCGGCATCGATCACAGCGGCACGCGCAGCAGCCGTGGCTTCGCTGTCGCCTTCCCACATCGCCTCCGCGAGGCGGGCCAGCAGGGCGCCGTGCGGCACTCCGCCGTCGCCCCCGTCAGAACCGTTGACGGCGTCGTAGCCGACTTCCATGTCCTTTTGTTGGCCGCTCAGACCGAGCAGCATCGCGTGGGCAGACGTTCAGTAGAAGCACTCGTTGAGCTTCGATGTTCTTGCCGCGAGCAGCTCGATCTGCGGCCGGTTCAGCGAGTTCTGGTCATTGATCAATTCGCCGCGAACGCGCTCCATCGGCACGTACTGAGCGTCGGAGAGGATGAAGAGCGACTCGTTTTCCGCCGGTACCGCGCTCAGGGCCTTGATGACGTTCGGCATCTTGATGTCGGCGGTGGGAACCCAGTGGTACTTCACCGCCGCAGGCGCGCCCTCCCTCGTTGGCGGGTCGTCAGCGGGTTCGTCCAGATCGATCCGTGGCAGCTCCAATGCGTCTGCGAACCGGTCGATGCAATTGGCTTGTGCGACCACACCCACCAGCTCCACGTATGCCAGCGAATCGACGCCGCGGTCGATGATCGACTGGTGCCAGTCCTCGGTCAGCGTTCCTGGATGGTTGGTGATGCGCCAAATCGCATCGACGGCGGCGGTGGGCAGGGGACCGTCGGGATCGACCAGACCGTCGATGCTGCTGGACTGCACCCACGGGGGCAGCGTTTCGCCGTTGTCGGTGCGATGGTCGCGCGCTGCCCTCACCTGCCGCACGATCTCCGCACGCTGGGCCGCTGTCCACCAGGTTCCCGGCCGGGCCCAGCGTGTCGCGACCTCTCTGTGAGCGGCTGCGAGATCGCCCCGGATTGGCAGCTCAGTGTCGTAGGTGCGCTGTGGTGCCGCGATGCTCATGGGTGCTACTCCGCTGGTCGTGGGCAGTGGCAATCGTCATATGCTGGCATACGTCGAGCAGTGAGGCACCAGCTGCGTCAACCAGTGGGAAGCGGGGGTGCCGGCGCCGCGGTCGGCGCGTGAAGGCGGGCTGATGAGCGGTCCGAGAAACCGCTGGCGCCTTATCGCTTCTCTTGGGGAACGCGGTGCGTCACGAATTCGTTAACCCCGCAGGCTTCGCGCACCGCCGCAGTGGCCTCGCGGTCACCTTCCCACATGGCCTCGGCGAGGCGGGCGAGCAGCGCGCCGTGCTCGACGCCTCCGTCACCTAGATGATTAGTTCCAAGGTTTTGGTGGTCGTATGCGGTCAGTGAGCGTGCTGGTCGGGTGTGTCGGTAGGTCTCGTTGTGCCAGAAGGCGGCGGTGAGGGCGAGGAGGCGGGTGCCGATGCGCGCGGCGACGCCGGTTTTGGTGCGTGCTTTGTGGCGTTCGAGGGTGAGCTGGCCTTTGAGGGTCTGGTTGATCGATTCGGTGATCTGGCGCAGGGGCCGCAGGAACTTTGCGCCGGGACGTGGGGCCTCGGTTCGGGTGGCGGGGCGCAGCAGGGTGATGCCGGCGTTGTTGAGGTCGGCTTCGAATGCTTGGGAGCGGCAGCGGTTGTCGGCGATGAGGGTCTGGCCCGGCCGGGCGAGGTCGGCCGCGTCGATCATGTCGGCGCAGACGTCGCGTTCGTCGGCTTTCGCGCCGGCGACCGCGAACGCGACCCGCAGCCCCGCCGGGGTGGCGACAAGATGCAGGCGCAGGCCCCAGAACCAGCGGGAATGCGACGCGCACCAGCCGTATTGGGCCCATCCCGCGAGGCCGGAGCGCTTTTGGGTCTCGCGGCTGGTGCCGCACTCGACCGGCGTGGAATCGACCAGCCACACGTCGTCGTGCCACGACTCGCACTCGCGTGCGAGGCATCCCATGACACCTGCGATCATGTCGGCGCTGCGCCGCAGCCGCTTGTTGTAGCCGTCGCGGTTCGCCAGATAGGGGAACCACGGCCGAAGATGCGCGTGGGCGTAGCGCACGAACTGCGACTCGTTGTCATAGCCCAGCAGCGCAGAGATCACCGCCAGGGTGACCAGCTCAGCGTCCGACAGCTTCGGGGCGAACCCCACCACAGGCCGCTGCGGCGCCCACCCAGGGTTCTGTGCCAACAGGTCATCGATCCTCACATACAGTGCGGTCGCCAGGGTGACCCGAGTCCGGGTTCATGCTCCGGTCCTCCAAGATCGAGGTGTTGTTTCACACCCCGAGCTTGGACACCCTCACCCCACCACAGGTGGACCCGACCCCTTGGAACTAATCATCTAGTTCGGAGCCGTTGACCGCGTCGTAGCTGAGGTCCATTTCCTTGTGCTGGCCGCTCAGACCGAGCAGCATTGCATGGGCAGACGTTCAGTAGAAGCACTCGTTCAGTTTCGACGTCCGTGCCGCCAGCAGCTCGATCTGTGGCCGGTTCAGCGAGTTCTGGTCGTTGATCAAGTCGGCGCGTAATCGCTCTATCGGCACGTACTGCACATCGGACAGGATGAACAGCGCTTCGTTCTCAGCCGGAACCGCGCTGAGGGCCTTGATCACGTTGGGGAATTGAATTTCGGCGGTGGGCACCCAGTGATGCAGGATTTCGGCCGGCGCGCCTTGCTGGGTGGGAGGGCCGTCGACAGGCTCGCCGAGAGCGAGTCGGGGAAGCTCCAGGCCGTCGGCGAAGCGGTCGACGCAGTTGGCCTGAGCAACGACGCCGACGAGTTCGACATAGGCGAGCGAATCGACGCCGCGCTCGATGATCGACTCGTACCAGTCCTGGGTCAGCGTTCCAGGATGGTTGGTGATGCGCCAGACGGCGTCGACA